>OY781159.1:0-1564485 GCA_963676765.1 Acholeplasmataceae bacterium | reverse complement strand
TGAATATTTTTATATTCGCAATCAGATGGGGGATATTACGCATATTGCAAACAGTAATGGAAACGTTGTTGTGCATTACATCTATGATGCTTATGGTAATATCACTAAAATAGACAGCACAACGGGTTATGATGATGTAGCACATGCGAACCCTTATAGATATCGTGGTTATCGTTATGATACAGAACTAGGCTTATACTATTTAAACAGCAGATATTACAATCCTGAAATTGCTAGGTTTATTAATGCGGATGGATTGATTGGTGAAGTAGGACAATTAGGAACTACGAACATGTATGCTTACTGTTTCAACAATCCATTGATGTATGTGGATACTAATGGAGAATTGGCGTGGTTTGCTGCATTAGTAGCTGGTATTACACCAGCCGGTTGGGTAGCGATTGCCGTTCTGGCGGTTGTGGCAGGGATTATGCTTACAACTGGAGTGATGGAAATTGCAAAAGAAATCGAAACTACTAGTTCGTCTAAAAATAAAGATAATTATTATGTATATACGCTAATAAATGAATATGAAGAAGTATTTTATGTTGGAATAACAAAGGATCTAGATAGAAGACTTAAGGAACACAAGAATAGATTTGGAGAATTCATAAGGATGGATAAATTACATGCAATGAGTGAATCACAAGCACGTGTAATTGAAACAGGATTGATTTTACAACATGGAACAGATAAAATTATAGATGTCAGTCCATATTCAGATATGAGATTACCGTATAATCTTAGAAAAAGTATATCAAATAGACGATATCCTGGATCATTAATTATTAACAAGTTGGATAGTGAATTAAAATTATGGTGGGAAAAATTAGGAGGGAAATAACGAGATGCGTGTCAAATATTATTTTGAAAATTTAATGATTGAGGAAATATGTCTTGCATATTTTGAGTATCTTAAAAATGGTGATTCCAGTGAAGAAGCCACACGAAAAATTAGTGAAAATTATAAAGAAATATTAGAACGGAATACACTTTTACCATTAATGATATGGTTATCATTAGGTTATTATCAATGGGAGTTGGGTAGACTCGTTCCTAAAGTGAAAGAAAAAGCCAAACAAGCTTATATTAATCTGATTGATAGAAAAGATGAATTTTTTGCTTTTGACCCTTATGAAAACTATTTAGATCGTAGCTATGCGCCTCAAACTACGCATAGGCAAATGCTAAATCAAGCTAAAAAAATTGTTCAATCATTAGACAAAGAAATGGTGGCCGAGAAGAAACTTCGTGCGCAACCTATGTTTCCTCAGATTAAAAAACTAGTAGATCACGGGGTTTATGCTTATAAGATTGAATGTGATATTATTCAACAACAAGGTGAGAACTGCTATGTTTATTTTATGGTTGACATGAGTCAAAGAGAAGGGGGACTTCCAGGTTCTACTGATATTCCTATCTATTTGTATAATTATTATAGCGTAAATAATATAGAGGCATTGGAATCTATGAAAAATATATATGCTCTTGAATCAACATATTTCAAACGCAGAAATAATTTTCCAGGACTTCATTGGACATCAAAAAATAAAATTAATTTAAGATTCATGAGTTCACGCAATCCGAGCCTTGGATATAAAAAAATCACGTTTCTTGGCAAAACTGATCAAATCTATTTGGTAAAAGGAGAGATTGAAATTAGAAATTTAAACGATAGACATGTGATAGCATCAATTAAGTTTGAGAATTTTGAGGAAATAATTGAAATCGTGTTAAGAACTGCAGACAGTAAATACACGTTATGTAAAAATAATAGTTTGATAGGGAACATAGACCTTTCGGACTACGATTTGGTAAACTTGTAAGCCCGTGTGCTGTAGTCAGCACTACCTGTGATGAACTATATATTTGCGTCAGTGTTCAATTCAGATGAATTAGAGTCAGTAAACATTACAATAGAATAATAAGGAACCAATATGAAGTATGTTGACATAGACAAAGTAATAGTTGGTCTGATAGTTTATATATTAATAATCGGCGCAGGTATGTTTTTGTTCATAGTAGGCGTTTTACCTACATACAAGAACTCATTTTCTGAAAAAGTGATGACCACTAAAAAGCGGTATATCAAACCTCTACTAGTGTTGTTTTGGAAATAGATAATTAGTTTTAGTTTAATAGAGTGCTAACAATAGCACTCTTTCTTCTATTTCAGGCATTAATTTGTTATAATGTTATCAGTGTTCGGAGGAATAATTATGGAAAAAGTGCTTGTCGTCGGCGGATCCGTTATTGATGTGTTCGCCTACCCCAAAGAAAAGCTTATTTTAGCAGACTCAAACCCAGGCTATCTAAAACAATCACTTGGTGGTGTTGGCAGAAATATCGCTGAGAATTTAGCAAGACTTGGGATTGATACAACCTTAATTACACCCGTTGGTAAAGATGAAGGCCGTAAGCTTGTGATGCAAAATGCACAAGATGTCATGTTAAAACTTTCAATCATTCAAACTGAAAATACACCCACATACGTTTCTATTCTTAACGAAGAAAATGATAATGTGGTTGCTGTAGCAGCAATGGATGATATTGAGCTTGTTTGTAAAGATGATATTAAGATTCGTGATGTAAGTTTTCAAAATGCGGACATTATCGTTGTTGATACAAACTTAAATCAAGAAACACTCGCTTATATATTTGATACATATAAGAAGCCTTTTTATGTAGATGTGATTTCATGCCGTAAAGCCGATCGCATTAAACCTCACTTACATCGGATAACAGCGTTAAAAATGAATATGTTAGAGGCACAGTATTTATCAGGCATGTTAGAAGAAGATAGCCCTGAAGTACTTGCCAAACACTTCTTAAGTCAAGGTGTAAAAGAAATTTATATCACTTTGGGTAAAAAAGGCTCATACTATATGGATAAGGATCAAGCAACACATTATCCCTCAACGATGATAACCGCTAAAAATACATCTGGTGCAGGTGATGCCTTTTTCGCAGGTGTAATTTATGCCAAGATTAAAGGGTTGGACCCTTTAACTTATGCACGTAAAGCAGCAGTGTTAACTGTGCAATCAGAACATGCTGTATCAAATGATATGTCTATTCAAGCGTTAGAAGAGGTTGAATTATGAATTTAAAACTAGATATTAGATCAGATATAAAACAAGCGATAGATAACGGTAAACCAGTGGTTGCATTAGAATCCACAATCATCTCACATGGCATGCCTTATCCAACTAACGTTGAAATGGCAAAACATGTTGAAGGGCTTATTGAAGCTGAAGGTGTTGTACCGGCAACCATTGCAATATTAGATGGTGTGATTAAAGTAGGACTAACTGATGATGAATTAGAATTGCTTGCAACATCAAAAGATGTTGTGAAAGTCAGTAAACGTGATTTTGGTTATGTAATATCAAAAGGTTTAAATGGCGCAACCACTGTATCAGCTACTATGTTGGTTGCGAACATGGCGGGAATTAAAGTATTCGCTACAGGGGGCATTGGCGGTGTGCATAGAGGTGCACAAGAAACGTTTGACATTTCAAGAGATTTGGAAGAACTAGCAAATGTCGATGTATGCGTTGTATGTGCAGGAGCTAAATCAATACTTGACTTAGATTTAACATTAGAATACTTAGAAACCAAAGGTGTTGAAGTAATTGGTTATGGTACAGCAGAACTTCCTGCATTCTACACAAGAACAAGCGGTCGTAAAGTAACGTACCGCCTAGATTCAGCAAAAGAGATTGCTGATCTTTTAAGCGCAAAATGGGGATTGGGTATTACAGGTGGTATCGTCGTTGCTAATCCGATTCCTGAGCAGTTTAGTCAAGATGCTAAGGTGATGGATCACGTGATTGATGTCGCGATTAATGAAGCAAATAAACGCGGTATTAAAGGAAAAAACACGACACCATTCTTACTTGATTATATTAAGAATCAAACAGAAGGTGAGTCATTACATGCGAACTTAGAACTTGTTTATAATAACGCAAGACTTGCTGCTAAGATTGCATTTGAATTAACAAAATAAAGAATAATCATTAGCCTTGTCAAAAGTTGTCAAGGCTTTTTTATATAAAAAAGCACTTGAGATATTGGTAGAAATCATCTATATAAATATCTTTGTTATGCGCTTAACTTACAGTTTGAGTTTCAAAATAAAGTTTTTTATATATAAATATATAAAGTCATTTAATCGATTATCGTATATAATAGAGTAAAACGAATTTAACTGAATAATAAAAAGTGAGGAACACCATGGATTTATTTAAGAAGTGTTATGCCTATGACTCGGCAAAAAAGGCTAAAGCAGCAGGATACTACCCATACTTTCATGTCTTGACGTCGAAACAAGACACAGAAGTTGATATGGAAGGCCATAAAGAAATCATGATTGGCTCAAATAATTATCTTGGATTAACATCGCATCCAGAAGTGATTGAGGCTGCAGTAGAAGCTGCAAAGCATTATGGAACAGGTGTATCAGGATCAAGGTTTCTAAATGGTACGTTAGCATTACATGAAACATTAGAAAAAGAGTTAGCAGCCTTTTTAAATAAAGAAGATTGCACGATTTTTTCTACGGGGTTTCAATCAAACTTAGGTATTATTTCTGCTATTGCTGGCAGAAATGATTTAATTTTTTCGGATAAAGAAAATCATGCAAGCATTTATGATGGGACAAGACTTTCATATGCAGAGGTGATTCGATATAATCATAGTGATATGGTAGATCTTGAAGAAAAATTGGCGAAAGCTGATCCTAAAAAAGGTAAGTTGATTGTTACAGACGGGGTCTTCTCAATGTCTGGCGATATTGCGAAACTCCCTGAGATTGTTAAATTAGCAAAAAAATATGAAGCACGCATAATGGTTGATGATGCACATGGATTTGGTGTGTTAGGACATGGCGGTAGAGGTACTGCAGAACATTTTGGTTTAGAAGATGAAGTAGATATTATTATGGGAACTTTCTCTAAATCATTAGCAAGCATTGGTGGTTACGTGGTTGCTGAACATGATGTCGTTGACTATATTAGGCATAATTCAAGACCTTATATTTTCTCAGCAGCAATCCCCGCACAAAATACGGCTGCTGCATTAGCGGCACTTCGTATTTTAAAGAGAGAACCTGAACGTGCACATAGTTTATTAGCAATCGCTGATTATATGCGTAAAGGTTTAAAAGCGAAAGGCATTGAAATTAGAGAATCAAGTGTTCCAATTATTCCAATCTATACCTATACACCAATAAGAACAATGATTGCTTGTAACCTATTATTTGAATATGGGGTTTATGTTAACCCTGTTGTTCCACCGGCTACACCAGTAGGTGAATGTTTAATTAGAACATCATATACTGCTACACATACAAAAGAACAAATGGATGAAGCGATTGAAAAAATTGCTAGCGTCTTAGAAGAGACAAAGGATTTGGTAGATTGAAAAAAACATTAGTAGTTGTAATTACAGGAGCATCATCTGGTATAGGACTTGCTACCGCAGCATGGTTAGCTAACAAAGGACATGCTGTTTATGGTATTGCACGTTCTAAAACTGTGGCTAAAGGCGTGAATGCCATACAAGCAGATGTAACAAACATCGCTGAACTTAAACAAGCTTATGAAGATATTTGCGAAGTTGAAGGACATATTGATGTCTTAATTAATAATGCAGGTATGGGGATTGCTGGTTCAGTAGAAGAAACGTCTATAGAAGATGCAAAATATATTTTCGATGTGAATGTGATGGGAGTCTTTCAATCTATTAAAGCAGCGCTTCCTTATATGTATGCTGTAAAACACCCTAAAATCATTAATCTAGGATCTGTTGCAGGAAGATTTGCAATCCCTTTTCAAGCGTTTTATAGTAGCTCTAAAGCTGCTGTAGAAGCATTTTCTGATGCGTTAAGTATTGAGCTTAAGCCACATGGTTTTCAAGTATGCACAGTTTTACCTGGTGACATAAAAACAAGTTTCACACAAAACAGAAGAAAGAATAAAGATGAAAGTTTGCGTTATAAAAAACGTGTGATTAAATCGCTTAAAGTCATGGAAACGGATGAACAAAATGGTATTGAAGTTTCTGATGCTGGTAAAGTTGTTGGAAAACTTGCGTTAAGAAGACGGATGCCTATTCATAAAGTGATTGGGTTTAAGTATAAAGTTTTCTTGTCATTGAAAAAGGTGTTGCCGACAAGCATGGCACATGCTATTGTGAGTATGTTATATGGGTTTACACATGTTAAATCAAACAATGAATAGGTTGCCTATCGGTAACCTATTTATTTTTTACTAAAAAAACGCCTAAAAATAAGTGAAAATTCATTGACAATTGGAACCCTTTATTATATAATTAAAACGCTGTGCAAAACGCACATACTAAAAAGATTAACGTTGGCTTAACAAAGCCAAAAAAATTTTTGAGACATAAAAAAGAAACACATGGATATGTGTGAAAGAAAGGAGAACCGCTTGATATGCCTACTATTCAACAATTAGTTAAAAAAGGAAGATCAACAAGAAAGTACAAATCTAAGTCACCAGCCCTAGGTTATGGATACAACTCAAAACAAAAAGAAGTATCTGTATATAACTCTCCACAAAAACGTGGTGTATGTACTCGTGTAACTACAATGACACCTAAGAAACCTAACTCAGCATTACGTAAATATGCAAGAGTAAGATTATCAAACCAAACTGAAGTTACAGCATACATCCCAGGTATTGGACATTCACTACAAGAACACAGTGTCGTCTTAATCCGTGGTGGTCGTGTAAAAGATTTACCTGGTGTACGTTATCATATTGTTCGTGGTACACTTGACGCTTCAGGTGTTCAAAACCGTGAACAAGCTCGTTCAAAATATGGTACTAAAAGACCTAAGAAAAAATAATTAAGATTGACATATCACATGAAAGGAAGAAGGTGAAACCATGCCTCGTAAAGGACATATCGCGAAACGCGACGTATTACCTGATCCAATTTACCAATCAAAGTTAGTAACAAGAATTGTTAATACTATTATGTTAGATGGTAAAAAAGGAACAGCCCAAAGCATCCTATATGGTGCTTTCAATCGTGTCAAAGAAGTAACTGGACGCGAACCAATCGAAGTATTTAATGAAGCATTAAATAATATTATGCCTGTATTAGAAGTCCGTTCACGTCGTATCGGTGGCCAGAACTATCAAGTTCCGGTTGAAGTGAGAGCTTCACGTAAGCAAACGTTAGGACTAAGATGGCTTATCAATTATGCAAGACTACGTCATGAAAAAACCATGGAAGAAAGACTTGCGAAGGAGATCATTGATGCATCTCAAGGTTTAGGTGCAGCAGTGAAGAAGCGTGAAGACGTTCATCGCATGGCTGAAGCGAATAAAGCATTCGCTCACTATCGTTGGTAGGAGGAGAATATTATGCCTCGTCAATTCCCGCTGAATAGAGTTCGTAATATCGGTATCATGGCACACATCGATGCTGGTAAAACGACAACGACAGAAAGAATTTTATATCATACTGGTAGAATCCATAAAATTGGTGAAGTACATGAAGGTGCTGCAACAATGGACTGGATGGCGCAAGAACAAGAACGTGGTATTACGATTACATCGGCTGCTACAACAGCGTTCTGGCAAGACCATAAGATTAATATTATTGATACTCCAGGTCACGTTGACTTCACTGTTGAAGTATCACGTTCATTACGTGTACTAGATGGTGCTGTTACAGTACTTGATGCACAAGCAGGTGTTGAGCCACAAACTGAAACAGTTTGGCGTCAAGCGACTGAGTATAAAGTTCCACGCATTGTATTTATCAATAAGATGGACAAAATCGGTGCCGATTTTGCTCACTCAATTAAAACCATTCACAATCGTTTAGGTGTTAAAGCTGTGCCACTTCAATGGCCGATTGGTGCTGAAGCTGATTTTGATGGTATCATTGACCTTATTGAAATGAAAGCTTATCACTATGATGGTGAGCCTCAAGAAGATGCAACCGAAATTGAAGTTCCTGCACACCTAAGAGATATTGCTGAAGAAAAACGTATGGAACTTATTGAAGCAGTTGCAGACTTTGATGAAGATATTATGATCGCATTCTTAGAAGGCGAAGATATCTCAAATGACCAAATTAGAGCTGCTATCCGTAAAGGGACACTAGCTGTTAAGTTCTTCCCGGTTATTTGTGGCACTGCATTCAAGAATAAAGGCGTTAAGTTAATGTTAGACGCTGTAATCAAATATTTACCAGCACCTACGGATGTAGTTGCTACGGTGGGTCATAATGAAGATGGTGAAGAAGTGGCATGTCATCCAAATGATGATGAACCATTTACGGCATTAGCATTTAAAGTGATGACTGACCCATATGTTGGACGTTTAACTTTCTTTAGAGTTTACTCTGGTCATATTGATGCTGGTTCTTATGTGACCAATACGAATAAAGACCAAAAAGAAAGATTTGGACGTATCCTTCAAATGCACGCGAATTCTCGTGAAGAAATCAAAGAGATTTATGCAGGAGATATCGCAGCTGTTGTTGGTTTAAAAAACACAACAACTGGTGACACATTAACAGAAGTTGGTGGAGACATTGTATTAGAATCAATGGTATTCCCAGAACCTGTTATTAATGTTGCTATCGAGCCTAAGACAAAACAAGACCAAGACAAGATGAATGTAGCGCTCGTAAAACTTGCAGAAGAAGATCCAACATTTAGAACATTCACTGATCACGAAACAGGTCAAACGATTATTGCTGGTATGGGTGAATTACACCTTGACATTATCGTTGATAGAATGAAACGTGAGTTCAAAGTTGAAGCGAATGTTGCTGAACCTCAAGTTAGCTATCGTGAAACCATTAGCGAAGCTGCTGAAATTGAAGCTAAATTTGTTAGACAATCAGGCGGTCGTGGTCAATATGGTCACGTTGTCGTCGACTTCGAACCAAACCCTGGTAAAGGATTTGAATTCGTTGATAAGATCGTCGGTGGTGTTATTCCAAAAGAATACATCCCTGGTGTTCAAAAAGGTATCGAAGAAGCTCTACCTAACGGTATTATTGCTGGTTATCCTGTAATCGACTTAAAAGCAACCCTTAAATTTGGTTCTTACCATGACGTCGATTCATCAGAAATGGCATTTAAGATCGCAGGTTCAATGGCTTTAAAAGAAACCAAAACAAAAGCAAGCCCTGTGTTATTAGAACCAATCATGGACGTTGAAGTAACGACACCAAACGATTATGTCGGTAACGTCATTGGAGATATCACATCACGTCGTGGACGTCTTGAATCTCAAGAGACGCGTAGTGGTAATGCAGTAGGTATCAGAGCATATGTTCCGCTAGCTGAAATGTTCGGTTACGCAACAAGCTTACGCTCAAATACGCAAGGTCGCGCTAACTTTGTTATGCAATTCTCTCATTACGATAAGACGCCAAAGTCTATCATGGAAGAAATAATGAAGAAACGTGGAGCGAATTAATCGTCTCTGCTTGCAAAAAAACGTATTATCATATAAAATATGTATGTAAAAAATACTAAAAAATATACTCGATATAGCACAAATTAGGAGGAACCATTAAAATGGCTAAACAAAAGTTTGAAAGAACCAAACCACATGTTAACATTGGTACAATCGGCCACGTTGACCATGGTAAAACAACGTTAACAGCAGCAATCACATCAGTACTTTCTGGTAAAGGTCTTGCTGATAACAGAGACTTCTCATCAATTGACAGCGCTCCAGAAGAAAAGGAACGCGGTATTACGATTAACACTGCGCACGTAGAATATCAAACAGAAACACGTCACTATGCGCACGTTGACTGCCCAGGACATGCTGACTACGTTAAAAACATGATCACTGGTGCTGCACAAATGGATGGTGCAATTCTTGTTGTATCAGCTGCTGACGGCCCTATGCCTCAGACTCGTGAACATATCCTACTTGCTGGTCAAGTTGGTGTACCTAAGATGGTTGTTTATTTAAACAAATCAGATATGGTTGATGACGAAGAATTATTAGATTTAGTTGAAATGGAAGTTCGTGAATTATTAAATGAATACGAATTCCCAGGAGATGATATTCCAGTTATTCGCGGTTCAGCACTTGGTGCATTAAACGGCGAAGAAAAATGGGTTAAATCAGTTGAAGACTTAATGGCTGCTGTTGATGAATACATCGACACACCTGTTCGTGAAACTGACAAACCATTCTTAATGCCAGTTGAAGATGTCTTCACAATTACAGGACGTGGTACAGTTGCTACTGGACGTGTTGACCGTGGTCAATTACGTGTTGGTGATGCAATTGAAATCGTTGGTATTCGTGAAACTAAGAGCACTGTATGTACTGGTGTTGAAATGTTCAGAAAACTTCTTGATTATGCAGAGGCTGGTGACAATATCGGCGCATTATTAAGAGGTGTTAACCGTGAACAAGTAGAACGTGGACAAGTATTGGCTAAACCTAAAAGTGTGAATCCACACTCTAAGTTCCAAGCACAAGTTTATGTATTATCAAAAGAAGAAGGTGGACGTCATACTGCATTCTTCTCAAACTACCGCCCACAATTCTATTTCCACACAACTGACATTACAGGCGTTATTACATTACCAGAAGGAACTGAAATGGTTATGCCTGGTGACAATACAGTGATGAACGTTGAATTAATTCACCCAATCGCTTTAGAAGAAGGAACTAAGTTCTCTATTCGTGAAGGTGGACGTACTGTTGGTGCTGGTTCAGTTACTAAAATTACTGAATAATCATCAGGTTACAAAAACAACTAAAGAGGTCTTCAGACCTCTTTTTTTATGGATTAAACACGATAAAATTATTTTAATTGAAGCGGTGCTGATAAATTATTATCATCGTTTTGTTGCTAAATATAATGATATGAAATAGAGATACATTATATGTATGATATTGATCATCTATAATCGTTATATCTGCATTCTTGAATATTGAGACATAGTCCATAATTTCTTTTGTACCAGGTGGCTCATCAAAATTTTCTGTTGTGGTTGCAAATTGTTTATTTGGATCATGTAATGTCGCATATGTAGTCAGTTCCCTTACACCGTTATATGTAGTAATCATATATTGTGAAGGCAACCAATTAAATTGTTCTGCTTTTATATTAGTTGTATAAATATAATAAGGATCTTTTTGTTGGAATGTTTGATAAAAATCTGTGTGAATGGGTACAGTTTCGTTATTTGAATTTAATTCCTGTTTTATCCAAGTTGTTATTTCCAATTGATTTTGATTAGCAATATTTTCAATCTTTGATAACATTTGTTGTTCCGATGTCTCTTCAGTACAACCCAACAAAATGAATGCGATACATAATGATATACATACTAAAAGTATTTTTTTATATAAAATCTCCTCAAAATCAATAAAGAACAAAGTGTTTTGTCCCGGAAATTAAACGCTATTTAATCCCCCTAAGTTTGTTATTCTTAACAAAACTATATCATAAAAGAATACAAAAATAAATGTTCAAATAATGGTTATAACAATATCATTTGAAATACTCATTCATAATTATGACCTATGCAATGGTATAATTAATGGTTCTTATGAAAACATCATATTTAATATGTTGCCATTTATTAAGTAAACGAAACCACTTTATGGTAGTTTTTTTAAGTTATTTGTGTTAAAATATTTAAAAATAGTTACTTGATTTTAGGTGGGGATTCATCAATATAACCTTAGCCAAAACAGGTTGATGAAAAGGAGTAATATAATGAAAAAAGCAACATTATTCATGTTATTGTTTATTGTTAGTTTGACACTAGTTGCATGTGACAATCATGATATTGACGATGCAGAAAATGTATGGTATACAGCAGAGGAACAACTAGCAGGAAGAATTGATCTTATTGAAGAAAATAATCAATTAAAGGTTACTGAAAATATTACAAGGGAAACGATACGATCAGATGGTGAATTGTTAGGAACGTTAAATAGAACAACAACTTTTGATTATCAACAGGACCCATTTTATGTTTATAGAACAGAGGAACAAATGTTATTTGACTATTTGTATATACAAAGAGAAGACAAATTTCACAGTATATTGATGAATCAAACTTCACATGATGACCATAAGACGTTTGCGTTAGTTCAAGGCGAAGTCGACAGGGATTCAATGGCATTTGATCGAATCACAAAATTTGATCAATTGATTGAACAAAGTATCATTCAAAAAATAGATGATGATCACTTTACGATGGATATTAATCTAGGAACAGCATTTTCAATAGAAGAAACATATTTTGGTCGTATTATTTATCCGAATTACAAACCCGATGATGATTTTAGTGATTTTGAACTTTCAATTGATATTTATTTTGATGAAGGTTATACGATTGATGTCGAGATTATATTTCCACTTAAAATTGAATACGTAACATACTTGATTTCAACAGAAGTTGTTCCGACAGCTTTTGAACCTATTGATATTTATGAAGATGATAATATCATTCGTTTAGAAACGAGTATGGATGATGCACCATTAATTAGTGTTGGTGAATCATATTACATATCACAATATGCATCAATGCTTTATTATCGTATCTATTTAGAAGAAGGACATTATGAAACTGTCAATCATCATTCATATAATGCTTTAGGGCAAGTTTATGATGCATCCAAAACGTCCATTGATGCAAATGTAAGAGTTGTGAGTGCTGTATCATTACAAGATCAATTTACAAATCATATATTTATTCAGCAACCGGGTTATTATTATTTACAATATTGGTTAATGGAGTCTCCATTGAATAGTTTCTCGATTGAGAGAATTGATGATCAAACATCTGTTGATGAAGATATAATCACTATTTCTGAAAATGGAACTCAAACATTTATGTTATCTGATAATAATGATTATCAAGCATTTATGTATAGTGTAGATGGCGAAGATTTATTAACGGTTTCCACTGATCAAGAAGGTTTATTTGTATATTATGTTTATGGTAATGCTTATCGAAAATCAGCCATTGATGGCTCTATCACATTTGATGCCGATGGGCAGCCATTTTATATTGCTGCTGAAAATGAAACAACAATGAATGTATCAATTGACATTTTAAATGGTAATTAAGTAAAGGCTTAAAAGGATACTTCCAATAATTAAATATAAAAGAATAACTGCAAATGAAAAGACCATCGAACTGGAGACTGTTTGATTAAAACGTATAATCAAGAAAAGGACAGAAATTATAAATTAGGTTTATAGTTTCTATTTTTTCTTTTTATAGTATAGCATGACTTTATGAAAGAATTCATAGGTGAATAATAATTGAAAATTAGACTGAATATGTTAAAATGTTGGTTATATGTTAGTGCGCTACATTTTGATGCTTTAAGTGATATAATAATATCAAGCGAAGGAGATGATTTTGTGATCGATACACACTGCCATTTAAACATCGAAGATTTTGATCAAGATCTCGAAAAAGTCATCGAACATGCTTTTCATGAAGGTGTACAATCAATGATTGTTATTGGCATTGATGATGAAACCAATAAAAAAGCACTTAAGATTGTAGACACTTATGAGGAGTTATACGCAACCGTTGGAATACATCCAAGTGATGCTGATGAAGGAGATGTTCAATCAATTATCCCCTATATAGAGCACCCTAAGGTGGTTGCTGTTGGTGAATGTGGGATTGATCTTCACTGGCGTAAAGATAACCTAGAAAAACAATTAGAAGTGTTTGATGAGCAGATTAAGATTGCAATAGCGCATGATTTACCACTTGTGATTCACACAAGAGATTCGTTTGAGGAAGCTTATCAAGCAGTATTGCCTTATAAGGGCAAGGTAAGGGGTGTCTTTCATTGTTTTAGTTCCAATGTGGATGATGCCTTAAAAGCAATTGATTTAGGTTTTTATGTAGGACTTGATGGACCGGTAACATTTAAAAATGGTCGAGATGCTTTAATGATTGCTAAAGAGATACCACTTGAGTGGTTATTAATTGAAACAGATAGTCCATATTTAGCACCTACATCTTATCGTGGTAAAAGAAATGAACCTGCTTATTTACCGCTCATCGCAAAAGCGATTGCGAGATTAAGAAATATATCGGAAGAAGAAGTCGTCCGACAGACAACGAAAAACGCAAAACATCTATTTAAGTTAGGAGACTGATCGTATGAAAAGAAAAATATTAGCGTTACTCATGGTTTTATTGATGACTTTTGCTTTAGTGGGTTGTTTAGACCTTAGAGCAGAAGATCCATACAATTCACCTGCAACATATGAACAAGTTAGACTCGACATGTTACAAAGTGTCGAACCATCTGTCATTGTTGTTCAAACTGAAACTGGACATGGTTCAGGTATTATTTACCAAGTTGAAGATACAGATGTTGATGGTGAATATTTGTATTATGCACTCACAAATAACCATGTTGTTGAAGATGGTGGTGAGATGAAAATCTATTATGGTGATGATGAAACTGTTATTCCCATTCAAGATTATCAAGCAAATGCACTTTATGATGTCGCAGTAGTTAGATTTGTTTCAGATTTAAGTTTTTCTGTGAAAGAAATCACTCAAATTGCAGAAAACACAACTATTGAAATTATACCTGGCCAAGATGTATATGCAATTGGAACACCTGCAGATTTAGAAAACTTTAATTATATTACTTCAGGTGTTGTGAGCTTAGCTGCACAACCATATAATAATGTTAATAACTTAGTTATTATGCATAACGCTGAGATTAACCCCGGCAATAGCGGTGGACCATTATTTAATCTAAATGGTGATGTCATTGGCTTAAATGTTGCTAAGGATGCATGGGTATCAACAAAAAATGGTGATATTGCTGCTGAAGGTTTAAATTACACATTGAATATGAATACATTAGCACCAGTCATTAGAGGCTTTTCAGCAGAAAACTATATTGAAGTTGTAAGAACACCTAAACTTGGTGTGTCAGTTGTTGAAATTAGTGATTATTTAGAAACTTATCCAGGAGATGCGGATCAATTTGAAGCAGGTGCTTCAGGACTTGTTGTTGCTGGATTTGATTATACAAGGAATGCTGTTGATGTTTTAGAAGAACTTGATTTGATTGTTGCTGTTGATGGGACAACCATTTCAGATATTGCATCCTTAGTAGCGATATTAGATGGTGCAGATTTCGGTGATACATTTGCTGTAACAATTGTCCGTCTGGAAGGGGAAACGTTTGTGACTCACACATACGATATTACATTATCATGACAGGTAAAGATATATTTATGTTATTAGCCGAATACGGCTTAACCGTAGGCTTCTCTGAAAGCATGACAGGTGGGTTAGCAAGTTATAAAATTGTTGAGAACCCAGGGGCTTCAAAAGTGTTAAAAGGTAGTTTGGTGACGTATAATGAGTCAGTGAAATATGATGTGTTAGGCATTAATTATCGCTTCATGTATGAACATGGTATTGTGAGTGAAGCGGTTGCTAAAGCAATGGCTGAAAGCGTCCGTTTGGAGTTGTGTGCAAATGTTGGTGTTGGTATTACTGGTAATGCCGGACCTACGCTTCAAGAAGGCTCTGATAAAAGAGAGGCTTATGTTGCAGTTAGCAGTGGAAAAGACTGTATTGTAGAAGCTATTTCATTCGATAAAGAGTCTCGAGTTGAAGCGATTGAAAAGACAGTAGCATTGTCATATCGTTTAATCGAAAAAATCATATTGAAAAACTGATTTGTTTCATTGTATTATAGGGGTTTCTATGATATAATTAACCAGCATGAAAAATCCTTGTCTTTATTCAATAAAGACCAAAGACCAGAAGGAGGTGGAAAAAGATGAAAAAATACGAAGTTATGTATATCATCCGTCCAACCGAAGAGAGCGAGAACATTAAAACGATCGTCAACAACTTTAACGATATCTTCGTTAGTCGTGGATCGGAAATTCTTGAACTTAAGGAATTAGGACTAAAAGACTTAGCTTACGAAATTGACCATTACAAAAAAGGCTACTATGTGTGGCTACTCGTTAATGCAAATCCGGAAGCTGTAGCAGAATTCAACCGTGTTGTCAGAATTACTGAAGAAGTAATTCGTTACATTGTTGTGAAGGAGGGAGAGTAACCGATGATTAATCGCGTGATTCTAGTTGGTCGTATTACAAAAGACCCAGAGCTTAAATCAACCCAATCAAACGTTAACTTTGTTAACTTCACATTAGCTGTAAACAGACAATTTGCTGATCAGTCAGGTGAACGTCAAGCAGACTTTATTCAATGTGTTGTCTGGCGTAGACAAGCTGAAAACCTTTCACACTATATTCGTAAAGGCGCACTCCTAGGAATCGAAGGGCGTATTCAAACACGTTCTTATGAAGTCGATGGGAATATGCGTTATATCACAGAAGTAGTATGTGATTCTGTACAGTTCTTGGAAACAAGGGGCGATAGCTCAAATAACAACAAAGATGATTACTCGCAACCAGAGCCATCATCAAACGACAGTAATGATGAGTTTTACGAAACAAGTAAACAACTTGCTGCCGAAGAAGATTTACCATTTTAACGAGGAGGATAACTAATGGCATATCGTAAAGGCGGATTTAGACGCCGTAAAAAAGTTTGCTACTTTACACAAAACAAAGTTGAACATATCGATTTTAAAGACGTTGAATTATTAAGAAGATTCATTACAGATCGCGGTAAGATTTTACCAAGACGCGTCACAGGTACTTCAGCTAAATGGCAACGTCCATTAGCAGTAGCAATCAAACGTGCAAGACACATGGCATTACTACCATTTGTTAAGGACTAATAAAACATGAAACCGCAAGCTTTGCTAGCGGTTTTTCTTTCATTAAATGTGATTTTGATTGATTGAATAAAATAATCATTATTGATATAATGATTGTAAAGTGGGTGAAACCGTGAAACGTTGGATTATCTTGACGGTAGCGACAATAGTTTTTGTCTTAAGCATCGTCTTTTATATTCCTAATCTTCTAGCAACTGACGGATCGATTGCAGCATTCGTTTTTTTCGTCGTTGGGATGGTTGCGTTGTTTGTCGCTATATCGATTATTGTAACGGAACAATCTAGACACAAAATAGCAACACTTCAAAATAGATTGTCCATGTGGACGAAGTTATCTTATCATGTCTCTCAAGTTGGGGATGAAATATTTAATGAGTTACCAATTGGTATTTTGGCATGTGATGAAGATTTCGAAATTAAATGGGCTAACCCGTATGCACAAAAGATTTTCTCTAATCGTGTTACTGGGAGAAGATTACAAGATGTTAATGAAAAATTATATGAATCAACAACAGTTGATGTGACGGCATTTGTCATACAAATTGATCAACGCTATTATGATGTATCTTATCGCCCTGATTTGAAGTTTTTCTATTTGTTTGATCAAACATCAAGAGAGTTGATGAAGCATCGTTATCATGAGCACATACCTGCATTAGGTATTGTCTATTTAGATAACTTAGAAGAGGCATTATCCATGTTAGATGTTTCTGAACAATCATCACTGCAAGGTGCTTATTTAGCAGCAATCAATGATTGGGCACATCAATACGATGGTTACTTGAAACCTTATGATGATGATAAGTTAGTGATTGTTTCTAATAGACACAATTTAGATTTAATGATTGAACATAAATTTGATTTACTTGATAAGGTTAGGCAAATTTCTAATGATCATAAAGTGAGAGTCACCATTTCAATGGGAATTGCTAGTTGGGATATCAGTTATGAAGAGTTAGGTGTCTATGCACAAAATGCTGTTGAGCTTGCTGAAAAGCGTGGTGGCGACCAAGCAGTTGTTAATATTCAAGATCAAAAGATTGCATACTTTGGTGCAAAAAGTGATGCAGCAATTAGAAACTCAAGAGTAAGTGTTAGAATAAATGCACTAACAATTAAAGATATGATTGAAAAAGCGAATGATGTTTTTATTATGGCTCATCATCAGGCTGACCTAGATGCATATGGTTCCATGCTTGCTATGTACTATATGGCTAAAGTTGCAAATAAAAACGTTAAATTAATTGTGAATGAGAATCAATTGGATAGAACAACAACCATGGTTTATCGTCAAGTGAGGGATATGCTTGAAAATGTTATCAATCATACCGTAACGAGCGAGCAAGCAAGTGAAATCATGGATGAGAAGAGTTTACTCATCCTATTAGATACACAATCACCTGGACTTGCTATGGCGCCAGAACTATGTGAAAAGAAAACACCAAAGATTGTCATTGACCATCATCGTGCTGGTGATGAAGGATTTCATGCGGCATTTTCGGTTATTGAACCTTCAGCATCTTCAACGATTGAATTGTTGATTGATATGAGTAGTTTTTATAACATGTCAGATACAAGTCTACAATTAACACCATTAGAAGCATCAATTATGTATGGTGGCTTAGTCATGGATACATCTGATTTTGTTTATCGAACTACTTCACGTACATTTGAAGTAGCATCCAAGCTAAAAGAGTTAGGTGCGGATCCTGCAGAAGTTAAGATTTGGTTACGAAAAGATTATATACGTACGATGGAGATTAATAAATTATTGGATCGTATGGAAATTGTTGATAATAGGTTTGCATTCATCGTAACGACAGAAATCTATGATGATCGTGCACTCTTAGCACAGGTGTCTGAAACAGCATTACAAGTAAGTGGTATTGATGCCTCATTTACGATCGCAAGAATAGATGAATCAACCGTAGCAGTATCGGCTAGAAGTTGGAAAACAATTAATGTACAAGTGTTAATGGAAATGATTGGTGGTGGCGGACACTTTTCAAGTGCTGCAGCTCAAATTAAACATACGTCAATTAATGACGTTTATGAGAAACTCAAAGGTTATGTTGAGTTAGAATATGGCGGAGGCGAACAGATGAAGATTATTTTAACAGAAGACGTTAAAGGTAAAGGAAAGAAAGATGATATCATTGAGGTTGCAAATGGTTATGGACAATTCCTTTTAAATCAAAAGAAAGCATTACCGGCAACAGATGATAATATTGAAAAACTAGAAAAAGAACAAGCAGAACGTGTAGCTGAACAAAAACGCTACATTGAATTGATGAAAAAATTAAAATCAGAAATTGATGGTAAATCAATTACTGTTGGCATTCAAATTGGTAAAGGCGGTAAACAGTTTGGTTCAATTACTACAAAACAAATTGTAGAAGCATTCCAAGAAGCACATGATATTGTCATCGATAAAAAGAAATTATCACTTCAAAGTGAAATTAACTCTGTTGGTATTTATACGGCGTTTGTTACATTGCACAAGGATATAAAAGCACAGTTTGAAATTAACGTTATTGAAAAGTAAATCAATTTAAAATGGAATGCCGCTATTTACAGGTATTATGAAGCCTACATATCCATCATGATGGAAATATGATATCTTAAAAGCATTGGAATTTTTAGCAAGTATGAAATACCCATATGATCCACGAATGGATGAAGCATTAGATGTATTAAAAAAAACATATGCATGGACCACTCGTTAGAAGCGGTTCTATGCATTCAGGTCGAATCCATTTTAAACTAGAAGAAGAGACTTATGGCAGATTTAATACATTAAGAATGCTGAAGGTATTAAAAGTATATGATAAACCATATGATGATCATCTTTTAACACTCGATATTGAGACTTGAATTGTGGTATAATATGAACACTTGATTAACATAAAAAGGAGACCAAATATGCCAAAAACGCTACCTTATCATCAGGAGGCGGAACGGTCAGTTTTAGGGGCTATCTTTCTAGATCCTAAAAAAGTCACATCCGTAAAAGACCAACTTCATAACGAGGACTTCTTTGAAGAAGCACACATGCTCATCTTTCAAGCAATGAAAGATGTCGATGAAGCGAATCTTAAAGTTGACTACGCAAGTGTTGCGGCAATGCTTGAACAATCTGGTCATTTGGCTCGTGTAGGCGGTATGCCATATTTATTAGAATTGGCAGATGCCGTACCATCCGTTAGAAATTTGAACACTTATGTCGATCTTGTAAGAGATGGTTCTTTAAAGAGACAAGTAATTAAATTAGCATCTGATATCGTTAATGATGGTTATCAAAATGATGAGAATGCTGCAGCATATATTACACGTGCAGAAGAGGAAATTTTCGCTTTAGCACAAAAACGCAAGACAACTGAATTTTCTTATATTTCTGAAGTCATTATCGAAGTTAAAGAAAAAACAGAAATGAATCGAAATAAAAAAGGTGGTATTACTGGTTTAAGAACTGGGTTTGATAACTTAGACCGATTAACTGCTGGTCTTCAACCAGAAGAATTGATTATTCTTGCTGCACGACCTTCAATGGGTAAATCAGCGTTAGCGATGAACTTAGCCTTAAATATTTCGAAATTAAATAAAGAAGGACATGCGGGTGTTGCTATCTTCTCCCTTGAAATGAGTAATGAACAGTTAGCTGCACGTATGTTATCTGCAGAAGCAAACGTTGAAAATAATAAGATTAAGACAGGTAGTTTATCTGCTGCTGAGTGGCAACACTTAGAAGGTGGGATTCAAACACTATCTTTATTAAATATCGCATTTGATGATTCAGCTGCTGTAACGGTTGCAGATATTAGAGCAAAATGTCGTAAGTTGAAACAAGAAGAAAAACTGGATTTTGTTGTCATTGACTATCTGCAATTAATTAAAGGTGATACTAGAAGTGGTAATAGACAAGAAGAAGTTGCTAAAATCTCTAGAGCATTAAAACAAATGGCTAGAGAATTACATGTGCCTGTCCTCGCGTTATCACAATTATCCCGTGACGTTGAAAAACGTGAAGATAAAAGACCTGTACTTGCTGACCTTCGTGAATCAGGATCGATTGAGCAGGATGCCGATATCGTTATGTTCTTATATCGCGGTGATTATTATATTCATGATGTTGAGAAGAAGACAGGCGATGTTGAACTATCGATTGCTAAAAACAGACAAGGTATGGCCGGTATTCGGTTAGCCTTTAGATTTGATACTGAATATTCAAGATTCGTTGCGAAAGAAGAACGCGAAGATTCTTATGGTGAATATGATTGATAAAAAGCCCGATGGGCTTTTTGTTTAGGAGTGGTTATATGGAAAAGGATATGTTTCCAATCATTAAATCTTATTTAATTGAACATGGTTATGATGTAAAAGCTGAAGTGATGCATGCGGATATCGTCGCGATGAAAGATGATGATGTTTTGATTGTTGAGATGAAAACCTCACTATCTACAAAACTGATGTATCAAGGATTGAAACGAATGCATCTATCTCATGATGTGTATCTCGCTGTACCTAAACCATCTCATAAAGTATTACGTTCAAGTAACTTTCATGAAAAGAAAACCATTATTAGAAGACTTGCATTAGGTCTGATGTTAGTTGATATGCATAAGGAATCAGTGGATGTATTATTTGATCCTAATCCATATGTACTGAAAAAACAAAGTCGTAAGAAAAAACGGTTACTCAGTGAATTTAATCAAAGAACTACATCGCTAAATGTTGGTGGTGTGACAAAAACAAAAATTATGACGGCTTATAAAGAACTTGCTTTAAAAGGATTATATTTATTAAAAGATGGACCACAGACAACAAAGTATTTACGAGAAACATTAAACAATAAAAAAATTGTGAATATATTACAAATGAATTATTATAAGTGGTTTGAGCGTGTAAATCGTGGTATTTATCAATTAACAGATGAAGGCAAAAAGGCACTTATTATATATGAAGAAGTGCTTCATAAATTGAATATTGCTTAAGATTTGTCAGTTTAATGTAAAGAAAAGATGCGCTTCAAACGCACACCGAATACGTATGATCTTTGTGATATAATGTGGATAGAAGTCAACAATCAGGATAAGAAGGTTAATGATGAAGAAAATTGCGTTAGTGGATATTGGATCAAACACAGTTAGATTGTGTTTGTATAAAGTAAAAAAAGGCGAATCTTATGATTTGTTATTAAACATCAAAGAAAGTGTTCGCCTACGTAACCATGTTGAGCATCATTCATTAACTGATGAAGGATTAGAGGCACTAGTCACTGTTCTTCAAACATATAAAAAGATCATTAAAAAAAGAAAAGTAGATATGGTGAAGTATTTTGCTACACAAACCGTTAGAATGGTTGATAATAGAAAAGCTATTTTAAAACATGTGTTTAATGAATTAGGTATTACAATTGATGTTTTATCTGAACAACAAGAATCACTATTAGGATTTCAAGGTATGAATCATTATTTAAAACATGAAGAAAATGGTGTATATCTTGATTTAGGTGGTGGATCTGCTGAGATTGTTCATTTTGAAGATAATAAACCACTCCAATATGCCTTATTCGATTTTGGATCTGTAGTTTTAAGACAAATGATTTCATCACCAATTCCAACAGATGCTGAAGCGTATCAAATACGTGAATACGTCAGAAAGCAGTTAATGACCATCCCTTGGTTAACAGGTGTTAGCATGCCATTAATCGTCGTTGGCGGTTCAAGTCGTAATCTTGTTAGACTTGATAAATTCTTCTCAAGCAGAGATGAGGATACACATGGTTATAAATTAGGATTTAGAGCATTAAATCGGACAAGAAAAATATTACAGTTATTAACTGTTGAAGAAATTAGAAAGATTAATAATTTCACGCCAAGTCGTGCTGACTTGATTGTGCCATCGCTGATTGTTTTTGAAACTATATTTGAGTTTATTCATGCAAAATATTATGTTTGTTGTAAAACAGGTCTCAGGGAAGGCATTTTACTCCAAATGATAGGAGCTTATGATGAACCGCGTTTATACAGGTAGAGAAACCAGTTGGTTAAAATTTAATGAAAGAGTCTTAAATGAAGCGCTAGATGTGTCAAATCCTCTTTTGGAACAACTGCGCTTTTTATCGATATTCGCAACGAATCTTGATGAGTATTTCATGATTAGAGTTAGTGGTATTTACTCACAAACAAAATTAAGAATGACGGATATTGATATGAAGTCAGGGATGTTACCAAGAGAATATTTAAATGACATCTTAAAACAAACCCAAAAGCTTGTGAAGAAACAATATGAAGTGTATCATGAAAAAATTGACGCATTAAGTGAACATATTAAGTTCACGACTTATCGTGCACTAACGGACAATCAAAAGAAGCGGATGACCGCATATTTCCAAAATTTTATATATCCAATTTTAACACCGATTAGATTTAGTCCATACCTACCATTTCCTTTATTACCTAATTTAAGTGTTTATATTATAAGTCAATTAAAGGATAAAGATGACCGTATTTCTTATAGTGTTGTTACTGTGCCTAAAAATATTAAACGTGTTGTTCAAGTCAAAAAAGACACATTCATCTTATTGGAAGATTTAATTGTTGAGCATATGGATTACATCTATAAAGGCACTGAAGTTGTCGAAGCATTCCCGTTTAGAATTACAAGGGATTTCGATATTGCATATAATGATCAATCAGATGATTTTGCAGTGAGTGTCACGAAAGAATTGAAGAACAGAAAACGTGGTGCAGCTGTACGTGTAGAAATCCAAAAGGATGTATCTGATCACATTATTGAATTTTTAAACAATCATTTAAAACTGCCAAAGAAACATGTGTTCTTTGTTGATGGGCCTATCGATCTATCATTTTTAAATGAATTATATGAAGTGGTTAAAGATCGCACAAAAGGACTTATTTATCCGCATCATCCACCGGTTGATCCAAACGTATTTAAAAAGCCATCTGTGATGGCTGTCATGGATAAGCAGGAGGTTTTATTATTGCACCCTCATCATGCTTATGATGCGGTTGTCAGGTTAATGATGGAAGCTGCTAATGATCCGAATGTTGTTGCGATTAAACAAACGATTTATCGTACAAACAAAGACTCTAGAATTATGTCGACGCTTGTTAAAGCAGCAGAAGCTGGCAAACAAGTGACTGTCTTGTTTGAATTAAAAGCACGTTTTGATGAGGAGAATAATTTGCATTGGGGGAGTGAATTAGAGCGAGTAGGGGCACATGTTATTTATGGCGTGCCAGAATTAAAGACACATTCTAAATTAATGCTTATTGTTAAAAATACAACAGAAGGCGTTAAGAAGTATGTTCATTTTAGTACAGGTAATTATAACGAAAATAACGCTAAGATATATACGGATGTTAGTTTATTTACAACCAATGATGTTGTTGGTAATGATGTTGTGCAGTTTTTCAATTATATTTCTAGTTACACGCAAAAACCAGATTATAAAAAACTGATTGCTTCTCCACATTCAATAAAAGCATTATTTATTGAGAACGTTAAAAAAGAAGTTGCGTATCATAAGAAATATAAGAATGGTCATATCATTGTTAAAATCAATTCACTGACAGATGTTGAAGTGATGAATGAGTTGATAAAGGCTTCACAAAAAGGTGTTAAGATTGATATGATTATTAGATCGATATGTTGTTTGATTCCTGGCATCGAAGGTTTTACTGAAAACATTCACGTAAGATCTATTGTCGGTAGATATTTAGAACATATGCGGATTTACTATTTTCATGCCAATGGTGAAGAGAAAGTCTATATTACATCGGCGGATTTGATGACTAGAAACATGGAGAGAAGAATCGAGACAGCATTACCTGTTGAAAAGGATGAATCGAAACAATTATTGATTAAGTTATTGAAACTACAATTAAGAGATAATGTAAAAACATATGTGAATGTTCAAAATGAATATCACAAGATTAAACCTGAAAAAGATAAAGTGGTTCATTCACAATTAGACTTATATGAATTAATTGATTAAAGAAAGAGACTGATGACATATCAGTCATTTTAGTTATGAACATACGATACAAAAATTATTGGAGTATGTGATGGATAATCTTGACGTCTTTAAAATGTTTTTAGATGGTGGTCCAGAAAATGAATTTTTTGAACATTTGATTAATTTATGTTTTCATAAGATGGCATATGAAAAAAGAATTAAACCATTAAAGAAAGATAATGAAAATGCTTATTTATACCGCTTTATCTTATTTGGTGCGTTATCTGTGGTGAAAGCTTGGATTGCTGATGAGGACAGAGAATCACCTGCAGAAATGAATCAAATCTTATTTAAAATGCTAATACCGTATATGAATGCATGATTTATCGTTATTTACTAGTAATTTCATAAAAATGTGATATACTGTTTAAGGTTATGATGAAACAGATTCTAATGAGGGGCTGCTAGTTGAATAGCACGCTCCTTTTCTTATGACCAGAAAGATAAGGTAAGTAAATGACATTTTATGATTTAAATATTATTCCAGAAATTATTCGTTCGATTGAAGATAGTGGTTATGAAACACCAAGTCCAATTCAAGAAGAAGCTATCCCTGTTTTATTAGAGGGTAAAGATATCTTAGGTAGTGCACAAACAGGTACAGGTAAAACATTAGCGTTTGCAGTACCGATATTACAACACTTAGCTAATGACTTGAGAAAAGATAGAAAACACAAAACAGCGGCATTAATCTTAACGCCTACGAGAGAGTTAGCCAATCAAATTGGTAAAAGTTTTCGTGTATATGGTAAACATGTTAAATTGAGACATACCGTTATTTATGGTGGTGTATCACAAAGAAAACAAGCACAAGATATTAGAAGAGGTGTTGATATCATTATCGCAACCCCTGGACGTTTGTTAGATTTAGTGAGACAAAAGATTTTACGTCTAAACGATATTAAATACTTAGTATTAGATGAAGCGGATCGTATGTTAGATATGGGATTCATCGGTGATGTGAGAGAAATTATTAAGCATGTACATGAAGATAGACAAACGATGTTCTTTTCAGCGACAATGCCTAGAGAGATTGAAAAACTTTCACAGGAAATACTAAAAGATCCTGAACGGATTATGATTGCTCCTGTGACGGAAACAATTGATCAAATTAGTCAAAGTCTATATCATGTGAGTAAAAAGAAAAAAACATCTTTATTAATTCACTTGATGGAGTCACTTCAAATGGATCGTGCGTTGGTGTTCACAAGAACAAAACATGGTGCTGATCGTGTTGTTAAACAACTGTTGGATCATGGAATTAAAGCAGAAGCGATTCATGGTAATAAGTCACAAGCAGCACGTGAACGCGCGCTCTTTAACTTAAAGAAAAAAAGAACACAAGTGTTGGTAGCCACGGATGTCGCGTCCAGAGGAATTGACATTAAAGACTTAGCGTTTGTGTTAAATTACGATTTACCTGAAGATCCTGAAACATATATTCATCGTATTGGTAGAACGGGTAGAGCAGGATCCATGGGTATCGCGATTACATTTTGTGATGTGCATGAAAGAAAGCATTTAAGACAAATCGAAAAGCATATCAATGAAAAAATACAAGTTGTTGGTTATCATCCATTTGTTGAAGAAACAAAAGAAGAACCGAAAGACAATAACAAAAAGAAGAAGCCAAACAAGAAGAAATTCTATTATGGTGCACATAAAAACAAAAAGAACAATACATTCAAAAAAACTGCAAATAAAAAGCAATCACAAGCGTGATTGCTTCTTTTATTATGATGGCTGCATAGCACCGAAGAAGACGAGCCAAGCGAGTACGGTTTTAGCAACTAAACTTAAGATGATATAAACACGTTCACCATAAAGGTAATCTTTCCATTTACCAATACCTTTATATTGTAAGACCATGTTAATTGGGAATGTGTTAAAAGCTACGAAGTATGATCCTAAGATTGCCCAAACAAACCAAGGTACTTCACTGTAATTTCCGGTACCAAACATATAGATGAGAATGGCTACCCAAGGCACAATACCAATGAATGAACCATACACAAATGGGCTCCAGTGAACCTTCTCACCTTCTGCTCTTTTAGCATTGTATTTCTCCATGAATAATCCGAATAAATTCATTGTTGCATTCGCAAAGAAAATGAGTAATAATGATGCGATGTCATAGATCCCGAAAAGTGTCGCAATCAATACGATCATAATCGATGAACTAATCGCATATTCATACCATCTAAATTGATTGATACCTTTTGCTAAATCTTCATTATATTTTTGGTTTAATCGATTTGGTAATGCGATTAAAGCATGTGCTAAAGCGGAGATGAATAGGAATGATGCGACGAGTACTCCAAACGGTAGTGTGAATAAATCTTTACTTGCAACTTCTAAAGCTTCTGTTGATGGATTATACTGAATAAAATTCTGTGTAATCATAGGTGTGAATTCACTAATGTTTTGAATGACAGTGAATGCTAAGACCAACATAAGCAGTGCTTGAATCAAATGTACTGCTCCCATATTGCGGTTAAACTTTCTTAATTTTAAAAGTTTTTCTTGCATAATAGCCTCCCTATTTATGGTAATTCTATTATAGTTCATTTATTTATAATTTCAACTTTAATACAATTAAAGGAAAAGTCGCTTGCAAGCGACTTTATCGTTAAGTAAGTTTAAAAGGTCGCAATGTTTGACCGACAATAGTTTTTAAAACATCTAATGCACTGTATAATGTTTCACCAGGTTTTAAGAAATCAAGAATATACTTAAGATCATCACCCGCTGTAATAATTGGTGCTTCATGACTACCATTTTGACGGCGTTGACCTAGACCGACTGTTGCGACCAAACCATTACATAAACATTTACGTCCAACGGTGTCTTTAGGGTCGCCACCTTTTTTAACATATGCAGCTACAGGTTCTGAAGGACATCGATAACCTATTTTACCATTGGCCATTTGATATGGTTCTCTTAAGTATCCGACATCGCATACACGTGTACGTTTCTTATATGTCTCTTCTGATCCTGTTGTATGACTTAGTTCAACGACTTTAAATGGAAAACCAGTAGGAGAAGCAAGCAAATCTGTTTTCACTTTGGTGATACCTTTCTTAATGCCTTCAATAATGCGTTCTTTTAAAGATCGTTTCATACCAGATTCTTTTGAGAATGCGAAGGCTGTTCCAACTTGAATACCAACAGCACCTTGTTTTAAGG
The DNA here is from genome assembly GCA_963676765.1 of Acholeplasmataceae bacterium. GTDB lineage: Bacteria > Bacillota_I > Bacilli_A > Acholeplasmatales > Acholeplasmataceae > WOFB19. Next base: position 1,536,459 of record OY781159.1, on the reverse strand, counting down.
CATCTACATAAGCTTTGTGGTTACCGTAACCACCAGCTAACCAGAAGGGTAAACCGATCTTTTTAAGTGTTTCTAAGTCTACTTCATCACGATCACCATAAATTGGTTCACCACTATCTGTTAGTGATAATTTCCCGCGTGGTGGCGCATTATGACCACCAGCTATTGGTTTTTCAACGATAAAACCATCAGGTCTTGTTTCTTCGTTTCTTGAAAGATGTAGTGCAAGTGTCGTGGATGAAATGATAGCTAAAAAGTCTGGTCGTTTTAAATCAACACGTGATTGACCTTTTAAAATAAGCTCGGGATCAAATGTTGATAGCACTGTTTCAGTCGCATCAGCAACCTTAATCGGAAAGTTCGCTTTTTCGTGTTTCGCTAAACTGTTTAAAACACTTGGTATATATTTAGGAATACCTGCTCCCATTAAAACGTAATCAACACCAGCGAGCATTGCGCCATATAAAGATGGTAAAGTAGGTAATTGAATTTTTTCTAGTAAGTTGATACCAACTAAGCCATTGTGCCCTTGTTTAGCTAAGTATACCTCGACAAAATTAGCAACCACCATTAATTCAGTTAACGCATCTGGTTGATTCAAACTTGGCATCGGGATTAATTTAAACTTTGTCTTTAGTTTATCCATACCAGTCTGTGGTTGATATTTCTCTAAGATACGATTAGCAATTTCTGGAAATGGAAATGCTTTAACCGCCTCAACATATTTTTTTCTGCCTCGTTGTCTTTGTAGACGTCTTGATAATGTGGTTGCTACAGCTGTGCCTGAGACAACCCCTAAATAACCTGCTTTAGATACAGTACGCGCAAGCTTTACACTGGATGTACCAATACCCATGCCACCTTGAATAATTGTTGGTAAATTTCTTGTTGCCATAATACGCTCCTTTATGTAGATAAAATATAAATAGTTTGATATTCAAAACAAAATAACATATTACTATCATACAATACATTTCGTAAAATGTATATTATAATATAGTATTATTTCTTATTGACCATTATTTAACATAATTTCTATATATGTTATCATGGGGATAGAGAAGAATAAGGAGGACAAAACATGAAAGTTTTAGTTGCAGTTGATTCATTCAAAGGGTCCTTATCGTCACTTGATTTTTATGAAGTAGCAAAACCAATATTAGAAGAAAAAGGACATGAGGTTAGTTTTGTTCCAGTATCTGATGGTGGTGAAGGGTTTCAAGATGTAATTCACACATATATTGAAGGTGAAGAAATTTCTGCCTTATCATATGAACCCTCAGGTGAGATGATCCAAGGAAAATATTTATTAAAAGATAAAACTGCTTATGTTGAATTAAGTAATATGGTTGGTATGGGAAAAGCAAATAAGTTAGACCCAATGAAAACATCAACGTATGGACTTGGTTTAGTGTTGAAGGATGCGATAGCACGTGGTGCTAGAGAAATCGTATTAGGCATTGGTGGAAGTGCTACGAATGATGGTGGTGCTGGTATGATTCAAGCGATGGGTGTTGATTTCTTTGACATGAATGGCTTTGTGTTCAATGATCATATCACAGGAGAAACGATTGGGAATATCGAAAGATTTGATACGTGGCGATTAGATCAACTCATGAGTGGTGTTAAAGTGAATGTCGTATGTGATGTGACGAACCCTTTATTGGGAAAACGTGGAGCAACCCATGTCTTTGCCAAACAAAAAGGTGCGAAAGATCAAGACTTACACACTTTAGAAGATAATATGAAACATTTTAGAGATGTTGTGAATAACCAATTACTAAAAGATGATCAATCAGAACAACCAGGTGCGGGGGCAGCTGGTGGTGTCGGGTTTATCGCATTATCGTTTTTAAATGCTAATCTTATTAGCGGCATTGACTTCTTAAAAGACTTCACAGATTTAGAAAACAAACTAGATGATAGTGATGTTGTTATCGTTGGTGAAGGTCGGTTAGATGAACAAAGCGATGAAGGTAAGGCACCAATTGAAGTAGCAAAGCTCGCTAAAAAGCATAAAAAGAAAGTCATTGGCGTTTTTGGTGGATCAGATGTTGCGTCTCATGGCATGATTGATGAGATATATACAATCGTTCCAAAATATGCAGATGAACAAACGTCAATTAAACAGCCAAAAACATACTTAATTGAATTACTTAAACAATTGAAGATTACATATAGATAATCAGTGAAAACACCAAAAAATGGATAACGCAATTTTTATGCTGCTGTTGTTCATTTTTTCTTTACAGGTATGTAAATGTATGCTACAATTGGTTTAAGGAATTCAAACATATTTGGGGGACTATAGTGATATATCTTCTGGAAAGACCATAGATATCGATCTATGTTTTTTTTGCGTATATCACATTAGTTTAAATAGTTATGAATAAAATAACCAATTGTTATATGCAAGAACTATTTATGCTATGAAAGGTGAAAATTAAAGAAGGAGGAAAAAAACGAGAAAGATATTAGTAAGTTTATACATTTGTGTTTTAGCTGTAATCCTTATAGGATGCGCTGATCGTGATCCATTTCAACCGATTACTTCAGGTGATTTTATCTATACCACGTGGCCAGAGGTTGAAGGTGAAGTAGCAATCATCGGTATAAGTGAAGCAGGTCAACAAAAAGATACACTCGTATTTCCAACAATGATTGATGGCTATTTAGTGAAAAGTATAGGATCATATTTTGGTTTAAAAGATAGTGGTTCTATTACGATAGAATCAGCCACTTAAGTTTATTATACATCGATGGTAAATTATGTTAAAGTAGTCATCAATTATGCACAACCTGATATCGAAATATTTGCAGGTGGTAGGTTTCCTGAAGCAAGATTATTCGCTCAAGTATATGATGTGGAAGATGGCCAAATTTATACCATTCAAGATTATTATAAACATCGCTTGGATATTGATCCACATGTCACTAATATAGCACCAGCAAATGTTGAATATTATTTAGATGAAGAGTCACTATTCTTTGTTGATTATGTAGAAAACACAATTGTTAATGTAGAGCCACCGACACCTTATAAAGCAGGTCATACATTTATTGGATGGTATAAGGATTTAGAGTACACAGAACAATGGGATTTCGAATCAGATGTCATACCAGAAAATATTTATAATGATGATAATCAATTGGTAAATATAACAAAAATATATGCTCAATGGGAAAAAATCTAGGAGGTAACCCATGATTAAGAAATTATGTATGTTCATTGTAAGTGTTTTGACAGTTTTCACTGTATTAGTAGTATCAAGCGTAGAAGTATTTGCAACTCAAACAAATTATGATATTCAAAATGAGGATTTATATAATGCAACAAATAATTATACATATAATCCGAACTATGTAAAAGATGAGGCGCGATATGATTTAAGTAATAAAGATGAAAGTGTCTTGGTGAGTGAAGAAGAACCGCTATTAACAGTTTTTACGCATGGTTTAGGAGGTAGTGCTTCACATTGGTCAAACTATAAAGGAGGTAACTTTAAATTTTCAGAGGATTCTTTAATCACAAGATTAGCTAATCTAAAAGATTCAAAAGTATATTGGGTTGTTTTTAAAAATAAAACAGAGTTTCAAATTTATGATATAACTGAACAAGTTAACTCTAAATCTGCAGAGCCTTACTCAAAAGTAAACTCAATTGATGATATTGTTGATATCTCAAAACATACCATAGTTATCTTTGAGGCATACGATATAGTTGGGCCAGAATCTGTCACAGATGGTATAAATGATGACGTTTATACGGAATTTAATTATGCAATTAGCAGTATTGTCTATGATTTAAAAGTAGCAAACAACGGTATACTTCCGCGTATGAATTTAATTGGTCATTCAAGAGGTGGTATAACGAATATGCAATACGCTTTAGATCATCCTGATTTAGTGGATTCAATTTATAGTTTTGGTACGCCATATACGGGATCAACAACTGCCTCTATAGATGCAATATGGTTTGATGGCATGTTTGGTGGATATGATGCTGAAATGGATATTATTAGTGAGTCCGTTTATGGTAAGTACAGAACAAGATGGAACAATGGATATTTACCTGAAGATAGCACTAATGATTTATACTCGCACATTGAAGTTATGGCTCTTGCTGGTTATGGCACATTATTAAACTTAGCATTAGGTCTTACTACTGATGTGAGTTTAAGCTATCTAAGCAGTGAAACGGATATAAGTGAAGAAGTCTTAAATATTGCTATTAATACTGCACTTGCTGCACTCAATACTGCAGTAATTGGACAATATTTGACACCAGTGGGGATTACATCAGCAGTGCTTAGGAATTTAATCATAGGAGGTCTTTCTGAAGTTGCATCTCATCTAGATTTAAGCACTACTGCAATTGATGATCTTGCGCAAATAATAGCAAACGAAATTACATTGGATATTCATCCACCTTTTGTTTCTTGGCAAAATGATGGACTAGTAGATTTAGGTTCACAATTAGGCTATGAGGGCTTAGTTCCATTGCCAGGAGAATCATATAAAGGATTTAAACGCATTACAAAAGCATTTACACACAATAATACTGATTTTTATAACATTAATACAGATATGCCAGCAGTGATTCATAATTTAGAAGCAAGAGACGAAGAATTAGGTACTTATGTTGTAGATGATATTTCTATGGGACATAGTATTAATTACGAAACATATAGGATAAGTAGTACTGAAGTAGGTATTCGTTCATTTATTGGAGAGTCTACAGCAAGTGAATTAATTATTCCTGAAACAATTGAAGGAAAAGATGTTGTTGCTATTGCTGATTATGCGTTTGCCAATAATGTGTATGGTAAAGATCATATCACATCAATCGTTATACCAAGTAGTGTTAGAGAAATTGGTAGAAATGCATTCTATAATAGTGAAAGTATTGAAAGTATTACGTTTGCTGATGAGTCTGAATTAACAAGTATTAATCAAAATGCATTTGCAATGATGCCTGAATTATCAACATTTGAAATACAAGAACATGTTAATTTTATTGATGAAACAGCATTTGAAAATAGCCATATCACAAGCTTTAGTGTAGATAATAACAACAACTATTTATGGCAAAATAATTTCTTAATTGACACAAATGTTATCGGTAATGAGAGTATTGCTATCTATGCAAACCCAGAAGCAAGTTCGTTTTATGTACCATCGAGCGTGAAAGTACTATCAGCTTCGTTATTTGAGTATAACAGAAATATTCAAACGATTAATTTAAACCAAGTTGAATATGTAGGTCATCATGCATTCACAAATAGTACATTGACAACAGTAACAGGTGGGACAAAAGTTAAAAATGCTGGAGAAAACGCATTTGATTATACGCCATGGTTAGATAATATGAACAGTGAGTTTACCCAAATTGGCACTGTACTAATTGATTATCAAGGTAATGATGTTGACGTTGTTATTCCTGAAGGTATCACACGTATCGCTGAAAATAGTTTTCATAATGATGTAACGGAAACAATCGTTTTCCCAGAATCACTTGAAACTATTGGTGATGAAGCATTCACAAATGCAACGCAGTTGGATTGGGTATTATTTAAATCAACACAACCACCTGTTTTAGATGGAACAGTCGTAAATCATAATGTTACGATGTACGTAAAATCAGGCGTCCTTGTTTATTATCAAAATAGTATATTTTTTGCGGATATCAGTAATCCGTTAACAACAAGGAGTGTTTCTATTACATTCAAAGACATACATGGTGCTACGTTAGGTACACGAAATGAGACGTATGGTTCATCGTTTGATCAATTCATCAATGCTCCTGCAATCACAGGTATGGATTTCTTGTACTGGGAAGATCAAAGTGGACAAATTTTTCACAAATACGATTATTTTGATAGCTATGAAAATCTCGTGTTAAGCCCTGTATATGAAGAATCAATTTATACAATTAATATATTTGATGGTGACAATCAGGATGTTTATGAGATTAATTATGGTGATTTATTAGATATACAAACGCCATTTAAAGAAGGATATATATTTAGAGGTTGGTACGATAGTCAAAATGGTGGGAATTTAGTCATTAATACTACAGGTCGAGTTGTTTGGAATAGAACAAATGAAGTAGAAAACTTATATGCGCATTATGAATTGTTAATTTACAGTATCAACTACGAGGAAAATGGTGGAACATTTGTGGGATCGAATGAGTATACATTTACTGTAGAAGATCCAATTGCACTAGAAGATATTTCAGAATTGAAATGGTTTGGTCATGTCTTCGATTGTTGGGAATATAATAACCAAGAATTTACAACGACATACGGCATATATGAAAATATAACTCTCGAGGCTAATTGGATAGGTGTCGTCATTACAATGACTATGGGTGTTACGACAACAATTGGTGGTTTTTCTGATGGTATTGTTATTATTGATTTAACAAATGCCAATAGATATCAAGAATATATCTTCACGATTTCATCGACTGTCAAATCAGTAACATTCATAGGTAATGGGAATTCTTTTATTAACATGCGTATTATTGTCGCAAGTAGATCTGGTAAATTGGTAATGGGATTTGAGTCAATGAAGTTCCACCCAGCAAGAAATACGAATGGTCAGGGGTTCAATGCAATTAATTCAACATCACATTTTGATTTTTATATCAGTTATAAGAATGCTAACAGCATAACTGGTGGTGATGGTGAAGATGGTACAAACTTTTATGATACATATAATCAAGCAACCAACAATCAAGATGGTGATAGCGGTTTAATTGGTGGTAATGGATCAGATGGCGGTTACGGCATTGTAGCTTATAAAGTTGTGTTCACTGAATATGATTATAGTTCAGACATAGATATTACTGGTGGCGATGGTGGTGACGGTGGTCATGGTGGTTATGGTCAACAAGGATCAGATGGTGTCAATCCACCAAGTGGTAGCTTCATTAAACCTGTAGCTGGTGATGATGGTGCTAATGGCGGTAGTGGTGGCGATGGCGGCGATGGCGGTGATGGTGGCTATGCAGTTAGGGTTTCGTATTCAACTGCACTTAAAGTCAGCCCGAGTGGTCAATACACGTTTAAAGGTGGTAATGGTGGACGTGGTGGCCGCGGTGGTTACGGTGGTGCTGGTGGCGATGGAGCTAGTGATATTAGCACAAATATCTGGAATGGCGTTGGTGATCCAGGTGATGGTGGTGACGGTGGCCGCGGTGGTAATGGTGGCGATGGCGGCGATGGAAGTATCGCAACTAACGCAAGTTACGTATATGGAACTGGTGGTTCAGGGGGAACTGCAGGTGTAGCAAGAAGAGGTGGCTACGGTGGTGACGGTGGATCTGCCGGTAATTATGGTGATGATGGTGATGATGGTGATGATGGCAACAATGGATCATACGGTTCAGTTGGATCATCAGGTCGCTCAGGTTATAATACCACTGGTACAAGTGCAGGAACAATTCATGTTAATTATGTATACAATAAGGCATTTATGCAATTAGGTTAAAAACAAATTAATCACTAAAACCCCATTGATGTCTTTGTTCAATTGAGACATGCTTGGGGTTTTATTTTTTTTGTTTTCTGGTTATACAATGGAAGTAATAAATAGTAGCATACTCATTACAACGACGGGTATTGATTCAAAAATAAAAATGACATGTGCCAGTGATGTTGCACATGTCATCATAAAAAGTATTGAAAAAGAGAAGTTGGAAATTTTTGTTGGTAGAGATGCTAAACTAATGGATAAGTTATTTCCTGTATAAGCGAATAGTTTAATGCAAAAGATACGTGCTAATGCGCAAGAAGATATGTAAAAATGATAAACTTCTGCAAAGAGTTTTTTTCTTTATTTCAATGGTTATTTGTTGATTAAGCATTTTCGTTATACAATATAGATAACGAAAATATATTGGGTGGGCATCATATGCATAAAAGACGAATTGTAATTACCAGTGCTTTAGTTGGTCTAATTATTGCTAGTTTAAGTATTGAATTCGCATTTCAACATCTCATTAATCATAACCAATGGTTTGGTTTTATCATTGGTGTTGTTTTCATGATTATGGGAGTAATTAGTTATCAATTTGGCAAGAAACATGTTTTATTTTATATGCTATCTTTTGTGTTAAATATGATAGGTGTGGGGTTATCCATTACTGCTTATTATGTGTTAGCAGCATTCCCCCTAGACTTTGAGCATTATGTGATTGCTATTGCTGTCGCGATGGGATTATTAATTGGATTTGCAGTTGTTACTAATATACCTATCATGAAGAAGCATAGTAAGGTATGGTTAGTTTTAACTATTATTGCAGCATTTGGTTTATCTTTGACGTTATGGATATTAAGTGACACATTTACTGGATTATCCTTTTATTTCATTAATATTATCTTTTTCTATATGGTAAGTGTTGTTGAAGCAGTTGATGACGACAAAGATGTATTTAAGGAGTTAGCTAAAATAAGTGCTGGTGCATTTGTGTTGGTCAGTATTATTGTGCTAGTGATATTAACTGAAGGAGAAGCATTACAGGGTCTTGATGGTTTTAATGCCAGCAGTATTAGTGGTAAGAAAAGAGGACAATAAACATGTGCATTTTTTGTGAGATTTTAAAGCATCAAAAGTATGTTGTTTATGAAAATGATTTGGTTTTTGCGATAGAGGATGAATATCCTGTATCAAAAGGACATGTGCTTGTCATACCTAAAAGGCATGTCAGTGATTATTTTGAACTCACAAAAGATGAGAAAATAGCAATTGATGAAGCCACGATGTGGCTTAAAGAAACGCTTGATAAGATGTATCATCCAGACGGATATAATATTGGTGTTAATTGTGGAGAAGCAGCGGGTCAAACTGTGATGCATGTACATGTTCATTTAATACCTAGGTATAAAGGTGATGTAGAGGATCCAAGAGGTGGAGTTAGAGGAGTAATTAATGATAAACAGAAATACTAGTATTAAAGTATTTAGGTTTTAGATTAGGGAGTACACAATGATAGATTTATTAACTAATATGATTAATAGAGCTGATGATAATGGACTCATTTTATTTGATGCTCCAACAGGGTTAGGTAAAACAACAGCTGCAGTAAAATATATAAAAAACTATTTAGATCACAGAGAATCATTTCCACAACAAAGGATTACGAAAGATAATGAAGTCATTGAAATGACACCTTTTATAAGGACTTTTTCAGAACAAGGTGAAAAAGGTATCAAAAATATTGATAGATTAAGGAAAAGCTAAAATTATCTAAATAGACATAAAAACGATTTGAAAATAATTTCAGATTTATGAAATCGTTGCTCTTAGACCTGAGTGGCATAGTGATGATTTAATGAAAGGTAAAATTAAAGTAGTAATGACAGGTTCTTCATCAGATCCAAATGAATGGGAACAACATATCGGAAATAAAACGACAAGAGAAACCCTATCAAGAAGAATGAAAGACAATGATGATGAACTAGAACTTGTTATTGTTAGAGATATGTGGCTTACAGGATTTGATGTACCAAGTATGCATACCATGTATATAGATAAGCCCATGCAAGGACATAATCTCATGCAAGCTATTGCACGTGTAAATCGCGTATTTAAAGAGAAACAAGGTGGCTTGATTGTCGATTACATCGGTATTGCAGAAAATTTAAAAAAAGCATTATCAGAGTACACTGATAATGATAGACAACAAACTGGTTTGGATACTGAGCTTGCTGTTTCTGTCATGGAGGAAAAACTAGAACTTGTAAGAGAAGTGCTTTATGGTTTTGACTATTCATTATATTTTACAGGTAAGCAAACAGAAAAGTTACAAACAATCATGAGTACGATTGATTATATAGTTGGTCTCTCATTAAAACGTAAAAATGACTATATAAAATTAGTTTCAGAGCTAACCAAGGCCTATTCTTTGTGTGCAACTACAAAAGAAGCTGAGAGGTACAATGTAGAAATAGATTTTTTTAAAACCGTAAGAGCTGGCATAATCAAATTACAAGGCGATGATTCCGGTAAGAAAACAAAAGATCAACTAGATAAGGAACTAAATCAACTGATATCAAAATCATTAAAATCAGAGAAAATTATTGATATTATGTCAGAAATTGGATTAGCTAAACCAGACATATCGATTTTATCGGATGAGTTTCTTGAAGAATTTAAAAACATGGAACATAAGAATGTAGCTATTGAATTATTGAAACGACTAATACAAGGTAAAATAGGTGTGATACTTAGAAAAACAGTCATTCAATCTAAATTATTTTCAGAAATGCTCGAAAGTTCACTTGCGAAATATTATAAAAGATTAGTGGATTCAACAGTTGTTATTCAAGAATTAATATCATTAGCAAAAGATATTACAAAGGCAGCAGATGAAGGTAAAGCATCTGATCTCACTGAAGATGAATATGCTTTTTATGAAGCTTTATCATATAATATTACAGCAAAAGAAGTGATGGGGATTGATGTACTCAAAGAGATTGCTAAAGAATTAACACAGAAAATCAAGTCAACTACAACTGTTGATTGGAGTATTAGAGAATCTGTAAGAGCAAAGATAAGATTTGAAATTAAAATCTTATTAAAAAAGTATCATTATCCACCAGATGATCCAAATGATCCTAATAATTATGACAAATCAGTCAAATTAATAATGGAACAAACAGAATTAATAGCTAGCGATATTTAAGTTTTTTAAATAAACTATATCGTAAGGATTACAGATATTATGACATTTTATAAAGTGCATTATTCAAAGAAGGAAATTCTTACTTAATGTTCCCACTTTATTGACATAAATACAAAATTCAAATTAAATTTGCAATAGATAAATATATTTGATAGAATATCTTTGCGGAACGTAAACAAACAGGGTGTATTCCTTCGTTCCGCAAACTATAGGTATACACCCACCTAAAGTAAAGGCAAACAATTTTGTGTTTGCTTTTTTATTTTTTAGTGCTATAATGAAATTGCGGAACGAAGGCGGTCATCGTTTAAAATAGACCGAACACCCAAAAAGGTTATTGATTCTAGAAAGATAATCTGAGTAGGAAGTATATCTATAGGCTCACATTGAATGATGTGAAAGAAAAGACAGTAATAAATTCATTAGTTATGAGTGTTTTTCGTTAGAGTACATTTGAGCCTTATTACACCATAAATACTTATAAATAATAATTTCAACTGTATATTTCAAAAGGAGAAAAGATGAAATATTATTTAGTGAAATGTAAGTTTGGACATGTGGGTCGAAATAAATACCTTCCTATTGTCATTCCAGTGATTGCCAATTCAGTGAAAGAGGCTAGTAAGTATGCCAGACACACTGGAGGTGTAAAAAAAGATCATAAAGATTGGTGCTTGGAAGAACCAAAAGAAGTCGATATTATCGAATATAGACAAGCAAAAGTGACATTTGATAGTGATATTTATTTTGAAAAACATAGTAGATCAAGACTATATTTATTTAAGAATCGATTGGTAAAAGAGAAGAATTATCATCGATTAAATGGCATCAAAACTAACAAAAAAACATATGTGAAAAAAAGAAATAAGAGTATCATCGAATATAAGTGCAAAAGGCAAGAGGAAATAGTCAAGTCTAAAGTGAATGAACAAATTATGGCTTTAGAAAACTACTTCATGCAACCAGAGATACTAATGGGTAGAGAATAATGAAACTACAATTAAAACTATCGTATAATAATAGAATTGGAAATCAACGTTTAGAGGAGGCGTATGGGCAATTGCTCATACTCTCCCAAAATAATTGGATTGACTGTAAGATATCTACAAAAAGACTTGAGATCGAAAGAGATAGCAAAGATGAAAGAAATATTAAATCATTAAGAAAAATAGAACTTGCGATAAAACTTACAGAAGGATTTGTTGTCTTCAAAGGACATCTTGGTTGTTCATTTAGAAGACCATTAGGTGGTGAGTTGTTCTTGATTGATTATCGAGATATTCCTAATGGAACATATGATGATTTAGGTGGTGTACCTATTGAAATCAAATTTGATCAAATGTATCCAATTGGAATCACACCTATGTTTGATGCTTTAAAAAATATTGTAAATGATGACAGATTTGTATTTAATATTGGCCAATTTGATGAATTTATGGAAGTGTTTAATTTCTATAAAAAAATATCCGATGAAATTAACAATACAGCTACGTTTGATATCTTAAATGTTACTCAACCATATTATTTTATTCCAACAGATGTAAAAGAACTTTATGATGACCAAGGTGATATTCAGCAAATATATTCTGGTATTGAAAGCATCTATGATAATGCAAAAATTATTAAAGGTTATAAAGCACCAGACTATGTATATGATCGATTTGATAATAGTCTCAAAGATAAAACGCTTAGATTAGTGGATATTACGATCGAAAATAAAGACAATATTATGAAACAAATTTTGAGAATGTCAGACAATTTATTTGTTAGTAATATGCGAGAAATTGATGAGAAACGGGTTAAGGATCTTCATGAAGTAGAACTTTTCAATGTATATAAAAACAAAGATGACATAATTATAAGTGTTATAAGTGATTCCATTGTTGATGAACGCTATTTGAATCTATACGATATGGGACAAAAGATAAAAATCGAATCCATTGAGGACTCATTAAAGTTGATTAGTCAAGGCGATACAGGGGCAGCTATGCCCAAGATTAAATATCTTATTGGTGATGATGAGATGCCAAGTGAATCAAGGAATCCTAAAAATACATTAAAATTTATCGCTGATGAACTTCAAAAAGACCAAGTAAAAATAAACTACACCAAAGACCTAAATGAATCTCAGACACTAGCTTTTCTAAAAGCTATTGATGGATCACCTGTTACATTAATAAAAGGTCCTCCTGGAACCGGTAAGACACATGTGATTAATGCTATTACGCAATATATAACTAAAGAATTAAATGAAAAAGTTGTTATTTCTTCACAAACACATGTTGCAATTGATAACGTTTTGGATAAGCTTATGGAAAATCATGATTTAATTATTCCAAACAGAATCACAAACAGAAAAAATAAATATAGTGTTGAAGAAATCGATAAGACATTATACAAAACATGGGGTGGTCAATTATCTAATCATCTTTCTCAAATCAAACCCCAAAAATTATCGAATGCAATCATTAAAGATCTTCAAAATTTCAATGGACTTAAAGAAATACAATATTCTCGTAATATGAAAGATGATTATTCAGTCATTGGCGCAACAACAACAACAAGCGCTATCGGAGGTGCAAGAGGAAGGAGATTATTAAAGGATTATCAATGGCTTATTATTGACGAAGTTTCTAAATCTCCGATAACTGAAGTACTACGGTATCTTCCTTATGTTGACCGAATAATTTTAGTGGGTGATGATTTTCAATTAGCACCACTTCTTGAATTTACTAAAGAAGAAGTTAAACAGTTGCCTTCATATGATGAAGAAATGTTTGAAAAACTTCAAACAATTTATGAACAATCTGTATTTTCAAAGACGATAAACAAAGCGAAAAAAGCTGGTAGATTGATTTTGCTTGATGAAAATTATAGATCGCTTTACCCAATATTACGCGCATATAATGTATTCTATGATGGTGCATTAAAAAACAGACGCGAGGAAATAGATCCAAACGTCATTCAGTTCAATGATAAATCAGTATTGAAAAATGAAAAACATGTATTTTTTATTGAAGCATTAGGTGCCACAGAGCAAGACGATAAAAAATCACATTCTAGATTCAATGTTCAAGAAGCAATAGCTACAGCAAGAATTTTGGAAGATATCTTGGATAACGTGACTAATCCTCATACAGTAACAGCATCAGCAATATTTCCATATGCAGCTCAAATAGAATATTTCACGAGAAATTACAAAGACTTAATAAACCGAGCTAAGCAAACATTAAGTAGTTTTGAATTGGATACTGTAGACGCATTTCAGGGAAGAGAAACGGATATTGTATTAGTAAATACTGTAATCACAAGACCTGAAAAACGGAGTTTTTTAAAGGATTTTAGAAGGATAAATGTTTCAATGTCTAGGGCAAAAGATAAATTAGTGGTATTTGGATCAAGAAACTTATCTAAACTAGAAATGGACACACCAGATGGGGGTAGTAGACAATATCTCAGGGAGATTATTGAGGATATTAAAGTTAACGGTGAATATATTCAAATTAATCAAAAGGGGGAAGTATTAAGAAATGAAACTCAAAGTAAAAATAAATTTGCCTAAGGCACATAACAAATTAGAAGTCAGATACAACACTTTTGAAAAAGTATCATATGATAAATACTTTATTGCATCATTGATAAAGCATAACAAAAATGAGTCAGAAGGATATGAGTTAATTGATGAAATTACAGGAAAAGGCAGCTTAAATGATCACTTTAAAAAACTTTATGATGAAATTAATGAATTTTCAATTATTGATGTAAATAATATTCTAAAGGATTCAGTGTACCCAATTCAAAAGATAGATCAATATAGATACATCTATATTCCATTATTAAACATATCTTTATTTCAAAATCAAGTGTTTGATGGAAATCTAAATGAAGATGAACTATTCCCTAGACAACTAGTTGGACTGAATGACACTTATGTTGATCATACATATCTTGATAATGAACCCTTCGAAAAAGAAGATATTTATGAAGTTAATCTTGATGATAATATAACTCAAATTAAAATAAATAATGAATTTTATGATATTGATCCTACTAAATTCCAGAATATAGTCGTTAAAGATGATATGAACATAGAGTCGTATAAAGGAAGTATAGGTACAGAAATCAAAGGAAACAATTGGATTCAATTGTCAAAATCGAGGTTTAACAATATTATTGATTCAAAAGATTATTTTTATGAAAACGGCAATCATTATGGGATTTATAATACTAATACTAGAGAATCTAGAATTGCATATCTATGGGGATTATACTGGATTAAAGAGCGTACTTACAATTATGATAACCCTAGTAGTAAAGATATATGTGAGAAAGTAGCACAAGTATTATTAGAATCTGGTAGAATTAATGAGTTTAAAACAAAATCTCTTCTAAGTATACTTGACAACATTAATAGAGATCAGCAACAAGAAATAATAAATTACATTTTGAAAAGAAAAGATTCAAAAGAACTTGCTAGAGTAGCTTTTATTCTCATTGATAAAGGTTATGAGAAAGGGTGGAATAGTGAAACTATAAATGTATTATTTAAGTTTAAAGAAAATTCGAAACAACTTGCTGCTCTATATAAAGTAAATCAAACACTACCATATAATATCGATGACTTGCTGGAAATTAACAACATCAATAGATTGATATTGACTGAAGATCATTTACATCAAATAAAGGATTATCAAAATGATTGTGAAATGATCAAACAATCAATGCATAAAAAGATAGGTGAAATATCACTTTCTGGTATTAGAGAAAAATATGGCAAAATGCCACAAAATAAAGATTTAAAGAAATTTAGACATTATATGACAACTATTATGGCTCATTTTTCAAAAGACATTAATGATAAGAACCTTATTGAGCTTAGGCAATTTGAGACTAGAATCAATGATTTTTACGATTTATTTAAAAAAGTTCAAATAATGGTTGATACGTATTTAAGCGATAATAACTAAGCAATTGATTTGACACAAAGATAATAAAAATAAGGGGGTGAATAATATGCCAAAAAGCGGAGGTGTTTCTGGATACACACATTCACAACAACAATTGGATGATTATGCAAATCAGAACAATCCCAACAACCAAGCATGTCAGGATAATCTTGATAATCATGCAGACCAAATGAATCCGAACAACGATGAATATAAAGGAGAAGATTAAGAAAACTTGAGCAGCATACGCTGCTCATTTTCTTTTATGGGTAAATTTAAGATTATGATAGAATAAAGTTAAGAAGAGTATAATTTAGAGGCTTACATGGGTGAACGAGTTCAATTAGATAAAGCAAATCAAATCGTGATGCTTTTTAATACACGTGACGAAAAATGGGAAGATCAGACCACGTCTATTTCTGCCATGTTCACCGCATATTATTATGGACATTTTACTGGGTATGATATTTATTTTAAAGGGACTAACAAAAAATTTTTTTATCAATTTGAAAATGTGAGAGTCTTAAATAAAATAAAAACTATTAACACTGCAAAAAAGGCTGTATTTATTAATGGCAGTTTAGTTAATGCTACGAGTGTCGATCAGTTTGAAAGTGGCTATTATCGTATACATTTACAAGGTAGAACAGTTGTTACTCAAAGTATTAAGTTAATGGATAATCAATATAGAGATATTCTTACCTATTATGATAACCTAGCAGCATATGCTGGTTATATTGCTGAAGAAGAGACACCCCTATATTTTTTATCGCAGAATTATAAACGTATTACACCTTCATTAGATTCGGTTTTGTTTGATTATATAGAGGGACAGTTTCATGCAACCAGGGATGAAAAATTATTGATTGTGCCTTTTGAATATAACCAAAGCCAGGCTCAAGCGATTCAAACAGCACTAACTAATTCCATATCTGTTATAGAAGGTCCTCCAGGAACAGGCAAGACACAGACGATTTTAAATCTAATCGCTAATATTATTTACAGAAGTAAAAATTGTGCTGTTGTTTCAAACAACAATACAGCTATTGATAATATATATGAAAAACTAGACGACCAAGGATTAGCTTTTCTCTCCGCTTCATTGGGAAGACGGAAAAATGTTGAAGAATTTTTTGAGTCAGATCAAAATGCTGAATTGATTGATTTTCTTGATCAAGAAGAAAAATCAATATATATATCAAATAAGACTAAATTTCGAGAACTCAGCTTTAAAATGAAAAAGATTCAAGAAACGGAAGTGGAAACCGCTATTTTTGAATCTCAACTCATTGATATTAAGAACGAAAAAAAACACTACGATCAAATTTCAAAAGATATCATTGTCATCAACCAAAAACTTCATTCAAAGGACTATATAAAACTCATAGCACGATTAGAAAGTACAAAAAAGATTCATTTTTTTGAACGTTGGAGATTGGAAAGAAAATACCGAATCAAGATTGCCAAAACGGATATTAATATGCTATTAAATAATGCTGAAACACTTTATTATCAGACAAAAATCAATGAGCTTAAAGAAGCGATTTTTAAGCGTAGAGAGTATCTAAAAAAGAATGATAAGGATATGGTATCCAAGCATTTAAAAGCATTGTCACTAACTTTATTAGAAAAACATATTCAAAATCACTATAGAAAAAATGGATTTAAAGAGTTTACTAAGGAATCTTACAAAAGAGAATTTAATAATTTTCTTGTAAGATATCCCGTTGTTCTTAGCACAACACAATCTTTATTGAATAATGCACCAAAGGGATTTACTTTTGACTATTTAATTATTGATGAAGCATCTCAAGGTGATTTATTAAGCAGTGTGATAGCCATTAGTTGTGCGAAAAATCTAGTGGTTGTAGGTGATTCAAGACAATTACAGCAGATTGATGAAGAAAGACTGTTTTCTAAAGCCACGATATTAGAAAAAAAACATCATATACCTCAACCGTATACGTATGAAGCAAACTCTATACTTAAGTCGGTAAAAAATGCAGTTGAAAATGTACCTACAACGTTATTAAGAGAACATTATCGATGTGCCCCGGATATCATCAATTTCTGCAATAAAATGTTTTATGACGGCGAATTGATTGCTATGACTAAAAATGAGGGTAGCCATATTGAAATCATCAAAACCGTCCCCGGTAATCATGCCAGAAGTAATCCAAACGGCAGTGGATTGTACAATCAAAGGGAAATTGATGAAATAGAAAATATCCTTCAGACATCAGAATCAAAGAGTATAGGTATTATTACGCCATTCAGGTATCAAGCTAATCTAATCACTGAAACATATGCAACAGACCGAATCGAAGCAGATACTGTTCATAAGTTTCAAGGTAGGCAAAAAGAAGAGATCATTCTATCTTTTGTTGTCAATTCGCTTGATAAAAAAACCAGTAATATTGAAAATAGAATCTATGATTTTGTGACTAATGAGAAATTGCTTAATGTAGCCATTTCCAGAAGTATAAACAAGATTACCGCAATCGTATCCGATAAAGTTTATCATTCAGCAAACAATGCGGTTAAAGACTTCATCAACTATGCTGAATATTTGTACAATTCTAATATTACAAAAGAATCAACCATCACTTCAGTATTTGATCAGTTATACGCTGAATACACAAATGTTTTACTAGCAAAATACAAAGAAAAGCCAAAAGAATATAAAACAGAACTATTAATGGCTGATATGATTGATGTAATTTTAAAAAACTATGGATATATCGGATATTCAATGCATACTAGATTAGGTAAATTAGTAACAGTAACTGATGAATTTACTGAAGAAGAAAAAAGATATATTTTGCATCCGTGGACACATGTGGATTTCTTGTTTTACAATAAAGTTTCAAAAGAAAGACTATTTGTTATTGAAGTCGATGGCATTAAATATCACGAACAAGATCAGAAACAGACTGAACACGATGATATCAAGGATAGGATATTGAGATCTAACAATATCCCGATATATAGATTCAAAACCAATCAATCAAACGAGAAGCAAAGATTAAATGAGATAGTGATGAGATACACAGATTGAAGTGAAGCAATAAAATATATAAGTTAATGAAATTAAATGATAATGGATATATGGAAAGGAAATAGGAAATGTTGAAGTTGTTGATAAAAAATCCTCAAAAAGATATTCTCCAAAGAATTGAGGAATTATGCAGAAATAAAAAATTTAAATATCTCATTGAACCAATTCAGCGGCCAAACTTGGTTTCAGTAGGTTTAATCAAAACAGGACACTCTAGCGGTATATTTTTCAAAGGTTCGATTATTAGCGAACAAAATGGCACATTTTTGGTGGGAGATTTCGTTGATACCGACTATGCAGAAAATGTGCAAAAAAGAAAGCCAGTAGGGGATATAATTGCTATTGGTATGTTCGTTACAGCTGTTATTTTGGTATTGGGTGTTATTGGCTTCATATTGTGGCTACCGCTATATTTTCTTACAAACATGCAGTGGTGGTTAACTGCTATTATTATCTTTTTGGCTATTTTTACACCTGTCATATTTCTGCATATCAAGACAATAATAAACATGAAGAAAAATCGCGTGACATTTCAAAGGAAAGTCGAAAATTCAAAGTAATATTTTATTGACCTTCTTGTTCATGATCTGGAAATGATAGTTATTGAAGAAAGATAATCAAAAATATGATAGGAAGTAGATGCTAAACTCATGAAAAAAATAGATGAACTAAATAATGAACTTAAAAAAATTTTTGATATATTTGATAAAATAACTTCAGATCCCTCAGATGATTTTGTTGATGACTATATTGTTTATGAAAGAATACTTTCAGATAATTATGAAAAAATAGATGAAGGATTTTGGCACTATTTTAGAAATAAATATAATTTACCAAAAATAGATGAATATTTTGAAAACTCATATGACTTATTAAGGACAGTGTTCAACAAATGTCTTCATCCATTTTATTTGAAATTGGATATATTGCCAAATTATGGGTTTGAATATGAACGTAATTCTTCTGAATTTGAAAAAATATGGAAAATGAGTAGATTTTTTTCGAATAATTGGATTACAATAATATCTTTCGTACTAATGATTACCTTTTTTGTAATATCAAGTTCCATTGAGGATAAAAACTCATTTGATTATGATGTTTGCATGAGTATAGCAACGGGTTTTTTAATTTCATTAATAATCAGTAGCATTAATAAATCCCATAAAAAAGGCTAAAAAAGAAACATGGAGAACTTATTCAAATTGAATATCAGTACGATAGATTGTTAAAAGCATATGAATTGATTAATAATAAAATTTTAAATGGGAAAGTCTCTGAATATCCGCAATTTGTAACAGATTTTTGTGTTTTTAATAATGCACTGAAAAATTTTTTAACTGACACAGATAAAATCATTGCATTGAAATCATTGTCTATATATCATAGGTTTATTGACTTTGAAACTGAAATTTTTCAATATTCATCAGCAATTGTTAAAAAGGAATTTAGTCATTTTATGATGGATCAAACAACAAGCGAAGAAATAACGCTTCTTCAAAAGTATGTTGTTGAATTTGGTTATTGGTTGTCACATTTTGAATTTAATATTGCTTCTTTACGATATTATTATGAGAATGATATAAACAAAATGGAAGATAGATCAATGTAGAATAATTGAACTAGGAGATGAGTTATATGGATATATATTTTGATGAGTCCAGAAATACTGGTGAAATAGGAACAAGTGGTAGAATGCTTAACTATTTTGATCAAAGATATTTCATATTGGTTGGTTATATTCATAATCAAAAAATGACAGAGATGTATGAGAAATTCAAATCTAAATATTTAAAAAGAATATATCCTAATTCAGAGGAATTAGAAATTAAAGGGAATGACTTGTTGACTAAAATAAACAACGATATTTTAGATGAATTTATCGATCAATTTATGAATGGTGATCATTTATATATAACTATATATGATAAAAAATTCTTCATTTTAACATCTATGCTTGTCTGGCTATTTGGAGGCATATTTAAAGACAAGCTGCCAGAATTATTTTATATGTTCTGCGAATTTTTGATAAAAGCAGACGATATTTTATTTACAAATTTTATCCAGACAATCAATAATAAATCAAAGAAAAACATAACTAAATTCCTCGAATATATTATAAATTATAATTATTTTGAATGTTTGAATTCCTCATTTGATTATAAAGTGAAAAAAGAATTTATTGAAATAATCAAAACATTTCAAGGAGATAACGATTATCATGACCTTTTAATGGCAGACATTATTCCAGAAAGTATTAACATTAAAGGGAAAAATAGAAACAATATTGTAAATTTGACCGCATTAGGTGAAACATTGTTATTATTAAAAATCAATCGCAACTTAACAAATCAATATATCAATATAGTCCATGACAATATTGAAGTAATAGAAGAGTATATTAGGTATTATTTCGATGATATTCCCGTACGATTTACGGACAGCAAAAATAGTATTCAAGTGCAACTGTCAGATAATGTTTCAAGTGTAATAGGTAAACTAATTAATAGTATTTTACCGATTAAATCTGATCAATCTATTAAACTAGCCTTAAACGACGATCATCTATGGATCAGAAATAGACTATCCAAAATATTAAATTCTATAGCGAAAACTAATGTTAAAATTGTCACACAATTAAGAGAACAAGCGTTTATAGAAACATATAGTTTAACGGATATTCATTGTTTTGAGGCATTCAAGATACAACTATCTAAAAGTCTTGATTCAAGATTTACTACAGAATTGTCAAATCATATGACTGGGGCACAAGCCTATGAGCATTTTAAAAAATAATTTGAATTGATTCAAGAGAGTATATTGGGAAAATGCTTTTGAAGTGAAATATCTTATTTAATCTTCACCATAATATATTCTATCTTATAATTATTTAGCCACCGGTAAATAACGGAACATAGATCAAGAATGTTCTTATCGCAATTGTACCTTTATTAAACCGTAGTGAAATTGATTAGTTTTAGCGTTATGAATTTGATCAAGAGATTATGGGAGGATTAGAAATATATATAATAACTGGTATATTTGATACACCAAAGCCATTATTATATTGAATTGCAAGAACGTAAGATACAACAATCAATAGTTTTTTATAGTTTCAAATCTATAGCATATGATATTGTTGATAAGCTTTATCCCAAGTCTACAATCCCTATTTCATGAGATGTTAAGCAGGCATAAAGCAATTCAATTTCTTAATCAATTATTTATTATGTGAAGGATAAAAAGATACCTTTTTTGATGTCATTAAAGATACTTTTATATTGATATTTGTTTGAACCTTAACACAGCAAGATTGATATAATTATGGACTAATGATTTTCAGTTATCTAATATTGTACGTTTAAATATACTATCACAATTGATAAGTGCAGTATTTTGAAATACCCATTTAGTAAATAATTTGTGTAGAGCATTAATAGATTTAGAATAAAATAGAAGCAGTAATCTAACTTTCTGTTTATTGAAATTCATAGGAGCTTACGGGATGTATTTGTTATATCATATAAAGATTAAAATGAAGGAACTAATTTGATATAAGTCGAGAGTGCTGGAATGAAGTTTGTGATGGAGTTAAAAAGGATAAATATATGAAAAATGATAAAAAAGATGAAGTATTAAATATGGTGAATGACGACCAGTTAAAAGAAGCATATGATAAACTAAGTGTAGCTATGGTACCATTATTAGAGATTTTATCAAAACAACAAGTGAAATTTGTAGATGCTTTGATACCTTTAACAGAGGCTATTGGTGAAAATCAGAGTCAATTATCAAAAAGCATGTTAACTTTTTCTGAAGTTTTCGGCACATACCTTGAGAAATATAACGAACTAATGGCTCCAATGTATGAGTCAATTTTTAGAATATCTGAAGGTTTAGCTAGATTTAAAAGGATGTGTGAATATCTCGATATTTTATCAGAAAATCTTTGGCCAATTCATTTTTATGAAGAGAATGATTTTATAGAATACATATTCAAGAATAAAAATGATATTGACGCAGCTATAATCAATTATTTTTCATTTAACAAATTGGAAGCAATTAAAATTTTTTTGCTAGGAAAAAATTCTGAGAGAACAGAAATAATAAAAGAGGCATTTGAAGATTATTATAATAAAAAATATTATTCTTGTGTATCATTGCTCATATGTCAAATAGATGATTTATTATTAAGCGAAGGTGTAGAATCAAAATTTAATGAGGTCAAACAAAAAGTGGAGGCTAACTTATCTATAATAATTAATGAAATAAATCAAAGATATCAAACTGATTATAATGAAAAAAAACTACATAGCAGGCTTAAATTGTTAATTGCCACTCACGAAAATGAATTTCTCCCACAAATTCATTTCTTGAAAATTATTACTAAGATATACAAATCTACCGATAGTATAGCTAAGTGGGAAACCCTTCCATATAGAAATAAGATATGCCATGGAAAACAGGTGAATTTTGGGACAAGAAGTCATGCTTTGAAAACTATTTTTCTAGTATATGGTTTAATCATTATTAATAACTTTTATGAAGTGGTTTAAATTAACTGAAGAGATGATAAATGAATATCAAAATAGAAATAATTAACAATAATAAAGAAAAGTGTTTGAATTTGATAAAGTGGACATATTAAATATATTAATCTTACTTTAAATAATATAGTTGATAGAGTATTTGATAACCAACTAACCCATGGCATCTTTTCAGATAGTTAAGATGTTTAATATATTTGTAGATAATTGATTTAGTTTCTTTGTAAGTACGTAGTACTATGCGTCTTAATTTTTCTAGTATATGATGGAATGAAGGGATTTTATGTATAATAAAAATAGGTATATATATGAATAATGTTTCTACAAGTAAAAAGCAAATAATTAAATTTGGTTTCTATGGATTCTTTAAGAACTTACGTTTCTTTGATCCAGTACTCTTAATCTATTTATACTCATTTGGATTAAGTGTTTTTCAAATTGGACTTTTATATTCCATCAGAGAAGCAATCATCTACATATTTGAAATACCATCAGGTGTATTCGCAGATAGATACGGTAAGAAGACAGAACTCATTTTGTGTTTTGTCTTTTATATTGCAAGTTTCTTAATATTTGCTATTGGAACAGTCTTTTGGGTATTCGTGATTGCGATGATCTTATTTGGATTAGGTGAAGCTTTTAGAAGTGGCACACATAAAGCGATGATCATGCAATATATGGATCATGAGAACATGAAAGATGAGAAAAGTAAGATCTATGGTAAAACAAGATCCTATTCAATGATAGGTTCTATGGTTTCTAGCTTATTCACGATTTATCTTGTATTAGCTATACCTGAATTACGTTTCCTATTTTTCTTAGCAATTATACCTTATATATTAGATATTGTTTTAATTATGACGTATCCTTCATTTTTAAATGATCGAAAAGAAAGTTCATTTGAATGGAAAGCATTCATAAAAGAGAATAAGCATACACTTGCTTATGTGTGGAAGGATAAAGAGATGAGAAGTATATTGTTTAGATCATCTAGTTATCAAGCCATGTTTAAGATACTAAAAGATTTTCTTCAATTGGTTTTAGTAGCAGTCCCGTTATCGATGTTATTATTTGATAATTTAACTGCATCAGAACATGTCGAAATATATTCAGCGATTATGTATGCAGTCATATTCTTTGTAAGTGCTATAGTAACAAGAAATGCATACAAGTTATTAAAGTTTAGAAGTCATGAAAGAATTAATGCCTTAATGTGGGCATTAAGCGGTATAACAATGATTATCATTGGTGTATTCATTAATCAAATCATTGTCACATTTATTGGATTCATTTTCATGTATGTATTCTTAAACATTAGAAAACCATTAATGGTTGAGGTTATTGGTGATCATGCTGATCCAGATCGAAGAGCAAGCGTTCTTTCAATTGATTCACAATTAACATCTATATTCATTATAGTGTTTGCTCCATTGTTGGGTTTATTGGCTGATTATGTCTCATATCAGTTTATGTTTGTGTTAGTTGGAGCAGTAATGGTAGTTATTTATTTGCTATCATTTATGAAACCTTCATCTATAACTAAAATTAATTATGATAAAATAAATTAAAGACTCTCATGGGGGATCATATGCAGATTAAAAAATTTGACTTTAATAAAAGAACATTTAAAAAAGAATACTTTGATACACTCCGTTTTCCAAAAGGCTATAATTGGCCAGTTGTTTATATTCTAGAAGATGGTAATTTTGCTTATGTTGGTGAAACAACTAATTTTTATAGACGTATGACACAACACTTAGATGATCCCGAAAAAAAATGTTTGAAACGTGTTTATTGCATTATTGATTCAGATTTCAACAAATCTGCTATTTGGGATATTGAAGGTAAATTAATCACATACATTAGTGCAGATGGAAAATTTAAAATGTTGAATGTTTCAAACGGTGTACTTAATTCAGATTATTATCAAAAAATTGATTATATCAATAAAGTACCAGTTATTTGGGACAATTTACATGGTAAGGGTTTAACAATTAATTCAATCTTCACGATAGAAAATTTAGATATATTTAAGTTTTCACCATTCAAAACATTATCCGAAGATCAACATGATATTTCAAAGATGGTCTATGATGAAATTGACAAAAAAGATAGATCTATACAATTTATAGAAGGAAACCCGGGCACAGGTAAAACGGTGCTTGCTATGTACTTTCTTAAATATTTAGCATATGTATATGGTAAAGAAAAAGTAGCTTTGGTTGTATCAATGAAATCACTTAGAAAATCATTGAAAAATGTTGCAGCTAAAGTTTATGGGTTAAGTTCAGGTAATGTCATTGGACCTTCGGATGTTATAAAGAAAACATACGATATTTTAATTGTGGATGAAGCTCACCGTTTAAAGAGAAGAAAGAATCTTTCAAATGGTGGCGAGTATCACGGATTTGATGTTGTGAATGATTACCTTGGTCTAGATAGAACAACAGGCAATCAATTAGATTGGATTATGAAATCCTCAAAACATCAAATATTATTTTATGATGCAAATCAATCTATTAAACCTACAGATATACCTAAAGAACAATTTGATAATTTAAGACTTTCAAGAAATGAAGAACATGATGTGACCATATATTCTCTTGAACAACAACATAGAATTAAAGGTGGTAATGAGTATATATCATTTGTTGAAGATTTATTAAACAATAATATTCATCGCACATATGACTGGAAAGATTATAGTGTTAAGGTATTTGATTCTTTTAATGAATTTAATAATGAACTTTACCTTCAAGAGGAAACACATAAATTATGTCGTATGGTTGCTGGATATTCGTGGAAATGGAAATCTAAAAAAGATGCTTCTCAAATAGATATAGACATTGAAGGCATAGAAAAGCAATGGAATACAACAGATGTTGATTGGCCAAATGCAACAAATAGTATTAATGAGGTAGGTTGCATCCATACAATTCAAGGTTATGATTTAAATTATGCTTTTGTTATCTTTGGGAAAGAAATAGATTATGATTTTGAACATAATGAAATTGTTATAGATAAATCAAAATACTATGATATTAATGGTAAAGCAAGTATAAAAGATGAAAAAGAGTTGAAACAGTATATTGTTAATATATATAAAACATTAATGACGAGAGGTATTTTGGGAATTAATTTGTATGCTTGCAATGAAAATTTTAGAATATATTTAGAGAGACATATAAGAAAATAAAATAGTTTTAATGATAAAAAGAGCAGATTTCTGCTCTTTTTGTTTATCGATTATATCTCTCAAAATTAACTATATAAACAATCCATCTATCAATCAAACAATGTTTTATACGAATGTCTTACCAAATAAGGTGCACAAATTTGTAAGGTTTGATTCAGTAAGACAAGAAGTAAAACATTTGGAAATAAAAAAAAGGAGACTAGATGTATCTGCAAATTGTAGATTTCATTTGATACACAAAACAGCTAAAATCATTATTAAAAACGATAATAAAGAAGAAATCGCACAAATGGTTTATAAGAAATCATCGTTTGTATTAAAATGTAATAAAACAGCTTATAATATTGTTCAACATGATGAGATTCAAATTGTTAATGAATCTAAACAAATGGTTGCAGCTATTAATGTTGATTTATTAGAGGCGTATGCAATGGTTGGCTCAGTGATGATAGGTTTATTTGATCAACAGGATGGGTTAATTGAATTAATAGCTATTGGGATGCTTTTACTAATGTGTGATCAGTCCATGATGCAAATGTCTGCAGTCATGATTGTTACGTAATTAATAAGTATGATAAAATAAAGAAAAAACGATGGAGGGTATTTATGGATAAGTACAAGGATATACCTCATGATAAAGCAGACTTAAAAGACTTAGAAAACTATTTAAGAAAGCATGAATTGATTGATGAAAGAAACCTTTGGTTTGCAGGATTTCCTTATAACGAAGGAGCTCAGCAAAACGCGATTGCTGGCAATCTTTTTTATGGCAACAAACGTCTTAAAATCGTTGCTGTAAAAGGAGATTACATCCATTTCATTCATAACGCAAAAGATCATTTTTCAGTCTATAAATATGGCACAGTCAGTGATAAGTATAATATTATCGTTAAGCGTAAGATTTTACATCCGACGATTGAAATGTATAACGAGAAGGATGATAGAATAAGTTTGCAAATCAACCAGAATAAAGACAAGGTGTTTGAATTTAGAAAACTGGTGAAATAAATGAGCGTATCTATGTTGTTTCAAAAGTTTCCACAGCTGGAAAACGACATTTTATATACGAAGATGATTGATCACAACGATGATGATCAATTTATCGAAATGATGATGAACCCTAACTGTTTTACATATACACGCGGTTATCCAAAGAAAACAAAAAAAGCTGCTAAACAGCTTATTGATCGTTTTGAAATGGATTATTATAGAAAGAAATATATTTACATTGGTATGTATCTTAAAAAAGATGATAAACTTATTGGAACAGTCAAACTATTCAATATTCATGAACAGAAAAACAGTTTAGAATTAAGTTATAGATTCCATGAATCTTATTGGCATCACGGTTATGCTGAAATGTCTTGCAGATTAGTGATTCACTACTTATTGCATCATATCCATGTGAGACACATATATGCGACATCAATGAAAGAAGATAAAGTGACAAATCATATATTGAACAGGTGTGGTTTTGTATTGATTGACACATTAGAACAAGTCAAAGCGTGGCCATATAAAGGTAAGATTGACTTAATGGTATATCGACTTAAATAAGAAAGAAAAAGCGTCTCAAGACGCTTTTTGTTCGTTTAAAGGTACAATCCTCTTCATAAGTAATACGATTGCCATACCAATTTCACCTATCGTAACTGCAAATAGAAGAATGGTTGCTGCTGTTGTTAAGAAATCAATGTCCCATAAGACTAAATTGTTAAGAGAGTCGATGAAGTAACCGAATGCTCCTACTATTAACGCTATGCCTACATAGCGCCAATAAGTTTTTAAATATCTAAATACGATATAACCAACAAGTACGATATGAAGACTAAAGCTTAATTGCCATATGTAGATCCACGTGCTATGCATTGGGATGAACACATCAGCATTTGAACCACCGCTTAAGACAACAGCTAATAAGAAGATACTGTTAACAACCATCACTAGAATCATCATCATTCTGAAGATGAATGCGATAAATGATAATTGTTTATTGTGCTCATTTAAGAGTTTCCATAAATAAACGGTTAGGACAATCTCAATTGCTATAATGACTAATTCTACTATAAACCATAAACCAACTAAACTGACATTAGCAGATGTGCTTTCTGCCACCATATTTGGTATGATCATGAAACCAAATGGTCCAATTACTGCTAATGCTATATATAAAAACCCTGTTATGAAGCTTCTTTTTTGTAGTGACATTTTATTTTTCCTTTTGATAGAAGAAGACATCTTCAATTTTTTTGTTAAAGACTTCGCATATTTGAAATGCTAAGTCCAAAGATGGCGTATAATTGCCTTTTTCAACAGAGACGATGGTTTGCCTGGATACACCTACTAAATCGCTTAAATGAGCCTGTGACATCTCATGATGTTGAAATCTTAGTTCTCTAATGCAGTTTTGAATATTGCTTTGTTTCTTAGCCATACTTACACCCCTTTACTATAGTAAACGATGTAAGATATTTGTAAAACAATCCCGGATAGAAATAATGTTAGAAACATCACCATAAATGCTGCAAACAATGTTCCTAATATCCAAAGAAGTAACATGGATACGAAGAATCCTGCTAAGAACATAAAACTAAAATTACGCACTGATTTATATTCGATAATTTGATCAAATTCATCCATTTTCTTGGGTTCTTCCTTTTTCTCGTATGTACGATTAAAGATATCAAACATAAATTTACCAACGATTTGTGTCACCATTAATGCAGGTACTGCAAGTAACACATACATACCAAACTGATTAAGCGTCAATGATGTATCAACTTGTGATAAGACATAACCACCATATATAATCAATCCAACTAAGATCGTTCCAATTGTAAGCCAGCTTCTTTTTACTTGATAAGCCATTTTAAAGCCTCCTTTTGTTTTCTGCCTTAATTGTATACTTTATTTTACACAGTGTCAATTAAAGTGTTCATTATGTTTACTTTATTTT
Organism: Acholeplasmataceae bacterium; assembly: GCA_963676765.1. GTDB lineage: Bacteria > Bacillota_I > Bacilli_A > Acholeplasmatales > Acholeplasmataceae > WOFB19. The sequence goes on along the minus strand of OY781159.1, from coordinate 1,507,066 downwards.
ACAGCATTCACTATTTTGATATAATATATCAAAGAAAATCAACTATAATGAAACTAGAGCATCATCTTGGGGTGAATAGATGAATAAGGAGATAATATGAACGTTAACAATGAAAACGAAAAATTAATAGATTTTTGGAATAAGGCATTTGAGCAAGTCAAACCGATGACGTTAAAAGCTGAAGATTTTGATATCTCTATGGACTTTCACAAGCTTTTAAAACGATTAGGGGACGAATGCCATGATGTTCTAGATATTGGTTGTGGCTGGGGATATGGGTTGTTCGCTGCTAAATTATTGGGTAGTAAGATGACTTATGGATTAGGTATTGATCCTTCTGAATATGCGATCAATGTGATTGAAGAATCCTGCTATTTATCAGATATTCATGGACTTGAAGGTAGAGTAGGCACACATGAGATATTATCCGTTTATGATGATGCGTCATTTGACGGTATGATTTGTTCGAATACACTTGATGTGATCCCTGAAGAAACAAGTCATGCGATTATTGCTGAAATAAAGAGATTACTAAAACCTGATGGATTAATACTTTTAAAGTTTAATTTCTTCTTAACCGATGAACTTATCGAAAAGATTGGTATGAAAGAAATTGATAAAGATGCATATGCAGTGAATGGCATTCTTCGTGGCGTGAATCACACCACAGCAGAATGGGTATCAGCATTTGATGGATTTGAAATTTTAGAAGAAACGACATATCCAAGAGTACCGAACGGACCAAAGGATCGTGTAATTTTACTTAGGAAGACTTTTTAAACATGAAAAGTATTACAAAAACCCATTTAACGAAAGAAACAATAAAATGTTTATGTGTTCAGTGCTTTGGAGAAGCAGTAAATATTCATGAAATTACTGAACTAAATGAAGGTATGTTTAATTCAGCATATAAAATTAGCTATGATGATCAAAAAGAAACTATGTTAAAGATATCTGTGTCTCCAGATACGAAAGTATTAACCTATGAGAAAGATATGATGAGAACAGAATTATACGTATATGATCTTTTAGCGGATTCAAAAATACCAGCACCAAACGTAATTTATAGAGATCTTTCGAGAGAAATCATACCAAATGACTATTTTTTTATGACGGTTTTAAAAGGAAAAACGCTTCAATCTTTACAGAAAAAATTAACGAAAGATGAAATCATTGGTATCGAAGAACAACTTGTTGAGTACATGGCAATTATGCATCAACATAAAGGGTCTTATTTTGGGTATATGACTAGAGATGTGAATAAGCAATTTAAAACATGGGACCAAGCAGTTAAGCATATGTTTGACATGATCTTAAAAGATGCAAAGGCACAACACATGAAACTTCCATATGAAAGCATTACACGTGTCATTGATAAGCATCAATCATTGTTAAAAGAGATCAAAGAGCCACGACTCATTGATTTTGATATGTGGGCAGGTAATATATTTATTAGTAACATCAATCATCTATATAAAATAACTGGCATTGTCGATTTTGAACGCTCATTTTATGGTGATCCGATGGCTGAATTTGCAGGACACAATTTTTTTATAACTGATATTCGTCAGAAAAAACACATGCTAGATTGTTATCATCAACATACAAATCATGTATTTTCCGATCATGATTTCACACGCTATCAGATATATCGTTTATATTTGATGGTTATTATGTATACAGAAACGTATCGATATAAAAAAATGCATCGATTCATTCAAAAAGTGTTGTCAAAAATGATGATAAAACGTTGTATAAGTGTACTAGAAAAAGCGCTAAAGGAATGAGGTTTCTTCGCGATTTAATCATATATAAATTGTTATTACGACATTCATTTATTGACATTTCAAGGTTGATTAGTTAAGATAGCATTAGATATACAAGTTAGGAGTGATGATTATGATTGAAAACAAAGAAAATGTGATAACAACTTAATCAGATACATCTAATTGCTACAAATAAAACCTTATATTTGATTTTTTAAGGATCTATTTGGGTCCTTTTTGTTTGCTTTAGATGTATCTATCTTGAAGAAAGGAGAAGAACATTGGAAAGCAAACAATTAATCAGGGGACAAGTCATCGTTGTTTATAAAGAGCGATACTTGGTCTCATATGAAGCAAAGAAAATCATGGCAATAGTCAGTGGTAGATTTCAATATACCCATTACTTGAAAAGCGAGTATCCACAAATTGGCGATTATGTTACATTTAGAATGATTCATGATAGTTTTGCAATCATCGAAGGCATTCAAACACGTCAAAGCATATTAGAACGTCAAGATGTTGGTACAGTGATGGAGAAACATATATTAGCTGTTAATATGGATATCGTTTATATTTGTATGTCACTAAATGAAGATTTCAATATGACCAAACTTAGAAATTTTTTAAGTTTAACTTATAATCAAGGATTTAAAACCATCATTCTTTTAACAAAGAAAGATTTATGTGACAACATTAATTACTATATATCGCAAGTTAAGGCAGCAACTCATCATGACATTCAAGTAATCTCTGCACATGACGAAGATGATATTGCACAATTAAAACAATCATTAGTGAACCAAACAGCGGTTTTTATCGGTAGTAGTGGTGTTGGAAAATCTACGTTAATTAACGCCATGATGGGTGAAGATTATTTTAAAATCAATACGATTCGCATGTCAGATGCACAAGGCAGACATACAACCGTTAATCGTGAACTGATTGAACTTGAGCAGGGTATAAAACTAATTGATACACCAGGGATTAGAATTGTGTCTTCGTATTTCGTTTCAGAAAATGAATTTGACGACATAAAAGCATTAAGTGAAGGTTGTAAGTATAGAAATTGCAGTCACACTGATGAACCGGGTTGTATGGTGCAATATGCGCTTGATACTGGAGCGTTAAGTGATGATCGGTGGCAACAATATCTCAAAGCCATGAAACGCAATGCGTTTAACAAACAGCGTGAGATTGAAAGAGAACGTATAATGAATAAACGTATGAAAACAAAATACAAAAAAACTAGGTATTAAAGTACCTAGTTTTTTATCGCTTGTCTGTCTCTCTTTAATCACATTTTTTATAATGCTTGGAGGCAATGTCAAGCATTGTTTATTCGAGAACTGCTTTTGATGGTGAAAATCCGAACAATTTTGTATAGGCACGATAAAATGTCGAATAATCATTAAATCCACAATTCTTATAAATTGTTGTTGGATTTTGTCCCGATCTTATCAAATGTTGTGCGTACATGAGTTTCTTACTACGGATATATTTTGCTATAGGTACTTGCATACTATCGTTAAAAGATTTATACAGTTTTGACTTTGAGATATAAAACTTTTCACAAATCTCTTCAACACTAATCGGTTTATCTAAATTTTCATTAATATAGGTAAGCACATCAACGATATTATCATCAACCATCATTATATTTTCGTTAAGACTATCATCAAACTCATTAAAATTAATGAGGATTTCCGTTAATGCATTTTGGAAGAGAAGTTGTAGTTTTTCACCGACATACTTTTCAGCATAATTATCCAGCCGCATAAAAGTATCAAATAACACAGAGCCTTTTACATTATATAGACTTTGCTTACGCCCAATGATCGGTAAGAGCACTTTAGGAATTGCATAGTGAGGAAAGCGAAAAACAAGACGTTCGTAATAACTATCTGACCGAAGAGATAAATAATGGTGCTCGCCTGGTTTGATAAACAAGAGATCATAAGGTTTCAAACGATACTTTCTATTTTCAATGTGATATTCAACGTCACCCTTTAGAAAAACCAACATCTCATAGTTGGTATGAAAGTGTTCATCAAAACCCGTCGCTAAGCTTGCAGGATATGAAATTTTATGCGAGAATTTGTAATTTCGATAGTCATAATTATATTTCATGCCTTTAATCTATCACATTTTAGAACAAAACGCAATATATTTAGGTATAATTTGCAATTGGCATATTCAAAATAAGTGGTAAAATGTGAATGTAAACCCTTTCTTTATCATACAGCGAGTTGTTGGCGAATTGTACAGCCAATTCGCCACTTCACTTAGTGAATGTGTCTCAAATAAAAAAAATCATTAATTGTAATGGTGCACATTCGAACACAGTGAAAGCATTAGTAAAAAAAATACAGGACAATCTAAAGTCACAAATGTGTCGCAAGTTGACGTATTTTGTGATTTTCAGAAACAAAATTATAAAGAGGTACTGTCGTGAACAAACTTAAAGAATTTCGGCCTACAAAATCATTCCTGGTTTGCATTGACTCTGATGGTTGTGTATTTGATTCAATGGAATTAAAACATAAAGAATGTTTTATTCCGGCAACAGTCAATATTTGGAACCTTCAAGGTATTTCCAAATATGTAAGAGAAACATCAGAATTTGTCAATCTATATTCTAAAACAAGGGGAATGAATCGGTTTCCTGCATTAGTCAGAACCTTCAAATTATTGAAGAAAAGACCTGAAGTTCAGGAAAGACATGTCGAAATTCCTGATCTATCTGTATTAGAAGATTGGATTAACAAAACACCTGATTTATCTGAAGAGGGTTTAAAAGCGTATATTGATACATTAAGTAATCCGAATCCAGTTTTAGCTCAATCACTGGCATGGTCAGTTGAAGTGAATACGAATATTGAACATGTCGTTCGTGGTGTTGTACCATTTCCGTATGTGAGAGAATCACTTGCTGAAATCAAAGAAGTTGCAGATATCGCGATTGTTTCTTCTACACCATATGAGGCTATTGTCCGTGAATGGAGTGAACAAGGATTAACTACATACGTTGATATCGTTGCAGGTCAGGAGCAAGGCACAAAAGCACAATGTATTGCTTCACTTGCTGAACACTATGATAATCATAAAATTATTATGATTGGTGATGCACAAAGCGATAAAAAATCAGCGGATGATAATCATGTGAATTTCTATCCAATCATTCCAAACAATGAAGTCTACAGTTGGAAGAATTTATATGATTCAGCGTTTAAAACATTCGTCTCAAATGCATATGACAATGAAAATAATAAATACTATATAGCATTTAAAAAAGTATTAATTGATGAACCACATTGGTTATCTATATAAAACCTATCTAAACATGAAGAGGATAGATTGAGAGGCTATCAGAAGGATAAATCATTAGTCGAGGCCAATCAACTTTAGATATGTGCTTTGAAAGAATCTTGTGGCATATCACAGGAACAAGAGGATAAAAAATGACTTCAACAATCAAAAATAAGGCATCAGTCAATTTGGCAAAAACATATCAAATCATATTATTCCCGTTCAACAACGCCGCAACTAATGTATATTTAACAGTCATGACGTTTATAACTTATTATGGTGGATATTATTTAAGTGGTGGATTTGTTGGAGGTGTTTTATCTGCAACAGCGATGGCTGTACTTACGATTGTGTTATCTTCAATTGTTACTGGTATGCGTATATTTGATGGTATTACAGATCCAATAGTCGGTGCTTTAATTGATAAAACAAATAGTAAATATGGTAAATTTAGACCATACATGATTGCTGGAAATTTAATCATGGCTTCATCAGTTGTGTTAATATTCTTTGTTTTTAGACCAATTGAAGCTACTTGGCTTAGATGGGCATTGTTTGTAGTTGCTTATATCATTTATGTACTCGGTTATACTGCACAGACAGCCGTTACAAAAGCTGGTCAAACGGTTATCACAAATGATCCACATCAGCGATCACAATTTATTATTTGGAATATGGTTGGTATGGTCGGTTCCATTGTACTCATTAATTTATTAGGTAATGGACTACTACCGATGATTGTTGATCCGATTGATACAGTTAATCAATTTGGCGCACAATATAATCCTAAGTTCTATGACATCCTAATTCCGATAGCTATTTTAATTTCAATGCTCTATACTATTTTAGCGGTTATTGCAATCTGGAAAAAAGATAATCCTAAATACTGGGGTATTGATGAAAATGCAGAGAAGGCTAAATTTAAAGATTATGTGAATTTACTTAAACATAATAATCAGATTAGATGGTTAGTACTATCAGGTGGAGCTAATAAGTTAGCTTCCACAATATCGACCTCTGGAACGGTGGCAATTCTCATCTACTTTATCATGATGGGAAGCTACAATGGTCTATTTATACCTTTATATGCAATATCGTTTATATTTATGGGATATTTCTTCTACATTGGTGCGAGAACTGCAGGCAGAAAAGGTCAAAAAAGAGCTGTTTCTCAATATACATTGTTGGCATTCGTATTTTACATCGGACTAGTTGTAATGATTCTATTATGGGATCCTAACAATGCAGCTAGACAACTTTCATTAATACATTGGAATGCGGATGGATCGACTTATTTTAGCACCAATCTATATACTATCATATGGATTCTACTATTTGGTTGTGGCTATGGTGCATACAATTGTAATTCAGAAATGGTCATACCAATGGTTGCAGATTGTACAGATTATGAAACATATCGCACTGGTAATTATATGCCAGGTATTATGGGAACAATCTTCTCACTAATAGATAAACTTGTATCATCATTTGCAGCGCTATTCATTACAGTGTTTACAGTTGGCATGATACCAGCACTAAATGGTGCATTACCTAGTACTGGATTGGATATGACAAATTTTGATTTTACTGGCGTAAGACTTTCAGCACTAATCACGTTTGCGTTTATTCCGATGTTTGCTTGGTTAGTTACGATGATCAGTATGCATTTTTATAAACTCAATGGTGAAAAGTTAAGAGAAATCCAAGCAGTCAATGCCGTACGTAAACATGCAATTGCTGGCGGTATGCCAAAAAAAGAGGCATTAACATTATGGACAACATTTGATCAAGTACCTGATGAATTTGTAAATGAATTACATATAAGACAAGATAGTCAGAAAAAGTTTTTATTTGAATCATTTTTTGATAAACTTTATCATACATTTTGGGGAAAGTTTGAAGAACAAGTCAATCAACCTTCCATAAATGCTATTCCCATTCCAGAAGCGTATCAAAAAAATAACGATTGAGACTTTATGTTGAATTAAGAATGTATGCATAAAGCGTTAGCATTTTATAATTGTTTTGTTTACCGAACAATTGTAAAATACACTAAAAAAAGTACTTTAACAAAGTCAATAAGGCTTTGTAAAATAAAATATATTAAAAGGAGAGTTAAAATGAAAAAAGCATTACGAATTATTACCCTTGTTTTATTAGTGACCATGGTTTTCACCTTGGTAGCATGTACACCGAAGTCTGAAGGATTATATTCACAACAGTATCTACATAATCACACAGATGCAACTGACCCTGTAAGTTATGCATACACTTTAGAAATATACTCAAACGGCACTTACAGTATGAACTACGAAACAATGTGGGCTATTCCTCAAGTAACACTTACTTATGGTCGCGACATTACTGCTTACGGTAAGTATGAAGTTAAAGAAGAGAACGCAGAAGAAGGAACAATTACTTATACGCTATCATTGCCTACGAGAATTACAATGATTACCGAAGAACGTTCCAGTGTAACATTAGTAGTTGATACAGATAGATGGCCTGCTGGCGATCCTGAAAATGAGGTAGCAGCTGGTATTACTTACACGCTTAATGCGCGTGCAGAAACAGAAGTATGGGAAAACGCAGAAGACTTTATTGCGGCATATGGACGTAGTTATGAAGTTGAAGTTGATACAGTTACAGGATCAATGAAGGTTACAGTATTAGATGGCGAACAGATTCCTGCAGATGCAGCAGTTAAACCTGCAGACGCAGCTGAATAGTCGTAGTGATCAATAACCTTTAATTTACAAAATAACTATCCGAGATTAATCTCGGATAGTTATTATGCATTAATAACAGTAAGGAGAAAAATATGGTAAAAAAGAGAAGTGCTTCAAAATTATGGAGTTTGTTAACTAAAATATTTACTGGTTTATTAGTATTTATGATAGTAGTTAACATAGTTAGTATGAGATTCGAAACGACAATTAACTGGTTTTTCAACACAGGAGCTGAAACTTCCACCTCTGTTGGACCATATGGCGAAGTTTACTATGAGAGTGAATTCACTGAAAAAGATAATCAAGGAAAAACTTTACTGGATAGTAAAGGTAAGGAAGTTTATGATAGCGAAGCTTTATCAGAAGCAGGTAATGAACTAGTTAAGGACGTTACTGCAGAAGGCTTTGTTCTTTTACATAATAATGGAGTTCTTCCGCTACAAAAGAATACGACGATTAGCTTATTTGGCCAGTCTGTAGATAATCCAATTACCAGTGGACATGGTTCAGGTGCAACCAGTGGATCTAATGCGACATTTGTATCGAGTCTCACGTTAGGTGGGTTCGATGTAAATATGGATTCGTACGATTTTTATGATTCCGGTGCAGGATCGAGTTATCGATTAGCTGTTCCTGGCATGCACGATGCAAATCCATTCGAAATTAACGAGGTTCCTTGGTCAATCGTATCAAGTTCTACAAATTTTACACAAATGACAGATTGTGATACTGCCATCGTAGTATTTTCACGTAATGGCGGTGAGGGTTATGACTTATCAAGTGGTGCGAACGAAGTTGGATACGATTTCGGAATCATCAACGTATCAGATGCAAGAACAGTACAAGAAGGCAGTTTAACTGGTAATAACTACCTTGAGTTAAACGGCGATGAAAGAGATTTATTAAGCGGATTAAAAGGTTTAAAGGATAACGGAACGATTCAGAACATCGTCGTTATTTTAAATAGTTCTAATGCTATTCAATTAGACTTTTTATCAGAAGAGATTAGTGGTGTTGACTATGGCATAGACGCATGTATGTGGTTAGGTGCAACAGGTCAAAGTGGTCTTGATTCTCTCGGGAAACTTTTAAGCGGAGATATTACACCTTCAGGACATATCGTTGATACCTTTAATTATGACAATTTAAGAGAGCCATCAATTTATAACTTTGGACATAATGCTTATGGAAATTTTGAAGATGAATACAAAGCACAAGCAGATGCGATATTTAAAGATACTTGGATGGCAGAAAAATACTACAATGTATATTTAGAAGGTATATATGTAGGTTACCGTTATTACGAAACAAGATATGAGGATATGGTACTTGGTAATACAACCGGTTTTGATTACAGCGACATCGTTGCGTATTCATTCGGGCACGGATTATCCTATACAGATTTCGAATATAGCGATTTTAGTGTGGAAGATAACGATGATGGTACAATGACAGCGACCGTCACCGTAACAAATATATCGGCAAATATATCGGGCAAAGAAGTCGTACAACTATATGCTCAAACGCCGTATACAGATTATGACAAAGCAAATGACATTGAAAAATCGTCTATTGAACTTGTTGGGTTTGAAAAAACAGATACATTAGCACCTGGTGAATCAGAAACTGTTTCTGTAACCTTTCATAAGGAACTATTAGCAGCATACGATGCATATGGTGCAAACACTTATATTATGGATGCAGGAGACTATTATCTATCATTAGGTAACGGAGCGCATGATGCATTAAACAATATTTTGACGATGAAAGGCGCAGACGTAAATAAGATGGTACCTGCAGCTGACCCAATCGAAAGCGTAGGTGGAACTGTATATAAATGGACAGTTGACACACTTGACACAACAACTTATGCCATTTCTACTTCAACTGGCGTTGATATAACCAATCGATTTGACAATGCAGACATAAATTTATATGACACAAATCAAAGTGTAAATTATATTACAAGAGAAAATTGGAATGATTCTTTTGATATTTCTTCATTAGCATCAATGCAAAGTATTGCTGTTCAGCTTGACATGACAGATAAGATGTATGATGATATTAGGGCTGAACAATACAATCCTCCTGCAGATGCATCGAGTTACACAATGCCTACTTTAGGCGCAGATAATGGACTTAGACTTGTTATGTTCCAAGGCGTGCCTTTGGACGGATCAATAGAGTTGAATGGTCAAACATATACTTGGGATGATTTACTTGACCAGGTAACCATGAGAGAGATGAGAGATCTTATCGCTTATGGTCAGCATACGACAAAACCAGTTATTTCTGTTGCAAAACCAGGTACTTCAGACCAAAATGGACCTTCAGGCTTTAGTGCATCGTTCGTTGGAGGCGGTAGTGGTACAGCGTATCCTGCTCCTTGCGTAAGAGCTGCAACTTGGAATAAAGAACTTACGAGAAGAGTTGGCGAGCTCATTGGCGAAGACGGATTGCACAGCAATGTCAACGGTTTGTATGGTCCTGGAGCAAATACGCATAGAAATGCATACAGTGGTAGAAATTTCGAGTATTATTCTGAAGACCCTATGATTACTTCATTAATTGGATCAGAAGAAACCATGGGTATTCAGTCAAAAGGTATCATCGTATATGAAAAACACTTTGCATTAAACGATTCCGAGACTCACCGTGAGGGAGTAGGAACTTGGGTTAACGAACAAGCGATTAGAGAAATATATTTAGAAGCATTCAGAGGCATTATGAAAATAGATGGTGGTAATGCACACGCAGCTATGAGTGGCTTTAATAGATTAGGCACAATTTGGTGTGGTAATTCTTCTGAACTGATGAATGACGTACTCCGTGGAGAATGGGGTTTTGATGGATTCATAGTGACTGATGCTGATGCTTGTGATACAACGACGCACTGTACGCTCTATATGTATGCTCCAAGAGCTATCACGACTGGAACCGATATATTCGATGGAGTAAACAACCATGACAGAAGCGGACAATTAAATGACTTTTCTTCTGATCCATACGTTGTAAATTCCATGCGAGAAGCGACCAAGCGTATTCTATATTCAGTAGCTAATAGTGCTGCAATGAACGGCTTATCTGCAAGTTCAGTGGTTAAATTAGCAATGCCTTGGTGGCAAGTAGTACTTGTGTCGATTCTAACAATTACAGCAGTTGGTACAGTAGGTTCTGCAACCATGTATGTACTAGATATTAAAGGAATAGTGAAATTTCCAAAGTACAAGGATGAGACCAACGCAGAATAAACATTGTAGGAACAAACATGTTGAGTTCTTACAACTGATAAAACATTAATAATATTTGGTATGGTGGAGGCATAACTTGTGTCAGAAAAAAAAGTAGTACTAAAAGTAAATAATATGTATAAGAATTTCGGCGCGACGATAGCATTAGATGATGTAAGTTTTGAATTACGCGCGGGAGAAATACGTGGTATGATCGGAGAAAATGGCTCGGGGAAATCAACGGTATCGTCTATTATTGCTGGCATACAGCCTGCAGTAAAAGGAGAGATGTACTTTAATGGGCATATTTGGAAACCTGAGAGTACGTTGGCCGCACAAGAAAACGGCGTTGGTATGATCGTTCAGGAGTCTGGAACTATACCGAATATCACGGTGGCTGAAAATATCTTTTTAGGACACGAGGAATTGTTTTCGGGCAAATTTAAACTCATTGTTAGTAGAAAGAAGATGAACATTGCTTGTCAAAAACTATTTGATAAATTGGGAGTAAAGAACATATCGCCGGATACTAAAACTGCGATGCTTAATATGCAGGATAGAAAGATAGTCGAGATCGCCAAGTCATTATACTGGCAACCAGAAATACTTATTGTTGACGAAACGACGACCGCACTATCTCACGAAGGTAGAGAGTTTTTATACAACACAATACTTCGCATGAAAAGCGAAAATAAATGTGTACTTCTTATTTCACACGATCTTGATGAAATGACGAAGTATTGTGATATCCTGACAGTATTAAGAGATGGCAAAATCATCGGTTCAATTGAAAAAAAGGACTACAATCAAAATGTAATAAGAAAGATGATGGTTGGCCGTGATGTAAAGGGAGACTATTATCGTAATGATTTTGATCCTTACAGTGATGAGGTCGTTCTAAGCGCAATAAATGTGACGACAAAAAATGACTTACTCTGTTTCAACTTGGAATTACACAAAGGTGAGATACTAGGGATAGGTGGATTGTCACACTGCGGAATGAGAACTGTTGGTAGAGCGCTTTTTGGGCTTGAAAAGGTTCTTGACGGCAAAGTTCAGTTAGGTGATATAGAAATAAAAAATCCCCATATTGCTGTAAACAATAAAATGGGATACATTTCAAAGAACAGAGATTCAGAATCACTTGGTTTATCGGCGACTATTTACGAGAATATTGCTTCAACTGGGTATAAAATAAACGAGTGGTTCGCATATATAATTTCTGGTGCGAAAGAGAAAAAATATGTAGATAAACAAATTGAAGACTTAATGATAAAGGCTTCTGGTAGACATGCAAAAGTCAATACGTTGTCAGGTGGCAATAAGCAAAAGGTTGCTTTTGGCAAATGGATGGCTGCAGATGCGGAAGTTATCATCATGGACTGTCCGACAAGAGGTGTAGATGTCGGGGTTAAAGCTGCGATGTACAACATCATCTACCAAATGAAGAAAGCTGGAAAGTCTATCATACTTATTTCGGAAGAGTTGCAAGAGTTAATCGGTATGAGTGACAGAGTCATTATTATGAGAGATGGCGAAATTACTCACGAAGCGATGAGAAGTGCGGACTTGACGGAGCATAGCTTGATTGATTATATGATATAGAGGTGTAATTCAATATGGATAAAGCAAAATTAAAAAGTAGCCTTTTAGCGATCAAGGACCACCGATTAACACCGAAATTATTACCGATATTTTGGTTAATCATACTAGCGGTGATTTTCGGAATTAATAGTCAAGGTAGATTTTTTCACTCGTTAAACATATCTGTTATTATAAATCAGTCACTTATTGTTGCAACTGTAGCAACTGGTGCGTCATTTATATTCGCAACCGGAAATGTTAATATCGCAATGGGCGCGACAACGGGCTTGATTGCGGCGATAGCAGTAAAGGTATTTGTTGCAACTCAGTCGATAGAACTAATGTTTATTACAGCTTTTGTTGTAGGCATACTGATAGGTGTACTAGCGGTAATGGTATCTTCCAAATTTAAAGTAAAGGTATTGTTTGTAACGGTAGTCATGATGACACTATTATTAGCGATACAGCAGACGGTGTTGAACAACGAAACGATTAGTATCCCCTTCGAAATAACGAGTGCATTAAGGAATGCGTATTTTCCCTATATAGCTTTTATTGTGTATTTTGTTATTTGTATCATCATATTTAACTTTACAAAAGTTGGACGTTCAATTAAATTTATTGGAACCAATTCTGACAGTTCAAATGCAACTGGTATTGTGTACAATAGATATTTATTAATAGCATTTATTTTAGCAGGTATTGGCGCAGCGTTAGGTGCGCTGATGACGATAACGAGGACTGGGTCAGTAAGTAACTATACTGCGACCACACTCAACATGGATGTGTTATTAGCCATCGTGTTAGGCGGTATGTCGGTTTTCGGTGGAAGTAAATCTTTTATTTACTCAGCAACGCTCGGAGCGATAACAGTCGTTGTGCTAAATAACGGCTTACAGATGTTAGGCGTGGATAGCGTTTTGATTCAAGGAATCAGAGGTGTATTTTTCCTTGTGCTTGTTGTAGCATCACAGACGAGGACGAAGTTGTTACCAGAAAAAGATTAAAAGTTTATACATATAATAAGAGTTAAGGAGAGAAATTATGAAAAAGAAATTAGCAATTTTGTTATTTGCAATATTTGCATTAGCATTACTTACTGCTTGTGACGGCAATGGAGGGATTATTCCTGACGGCAAAGATCCGTTTGAATCCCTTACCAACAAGACCGGCCAAGAAGTATTGGTTGGTGTAATTTTAAATGAGGTAAATGAGAATACTAGCGTCATAAAAGACTATTTGAACAATGAAATAGGACCAGAACTCAATATGAAATTTGACTTCTCAGAAGTCTTAAAAAACGAGGATGCGAGAGTCACATTTATTGAAAATGAGTTTGTAAAAGGTGCGGTAGGAATCATTAACCTTGATACGAGTGCGGCAAAGTCTGTAACTGAGACTTGCCAAAGATTAGGCATGTATTGCCACAATCAGAAATCTGCTTTCTCGAACGAGAATCCAGAACTCACGGCTGCACTTGGTAACTGTGGAGCTTCTTCAGAAGGCATGCAGGTCGCTTATAAAGAAGCAATGGATGAGATATTGAGTGATGGTGAACTACATAACGTACTTATCTATTCTTGTGCTGCTACTGGAAAGCAAGCTGAGTCACATTATTATTCAACACTAGCTGTATTGCAAGCTATGCAAGAAAATTATAATTTAACATATGATCGTACGATTGAGGAAATTGCTCAGTCTGCCGATGTTGGACCGCTTGTTACAGGTCGCGATGATGTAAAGATTTATCTTGTATCTGGTCTTATCAGAACAAATATTGTATCAGCGCTTGAAACTGGCGAATATGACATATACGCTTGTGTAGCAGGGTATGAAGAGGATGTTAACGCAGTCGACGCAGTAGAAAAAGCAAGGAATATGGATATTAAAATTATTGCTACTGCATCAATCGAGGATAGAACAGCAGTAGGTTTTTCGGAGAAAGATTCACTTGGAAACAATATTTTGAACTATGCTGTAATCAATCCTTTGACAGTAGCATTTGCAATAAATGCTGCAGCAATTCGTAATGCAGTAGATGGCTATGCGGATATGTATAAAATTGACGGAAAAGCTGTACAAATGTATGTAGATCCATGGCTTTGTGCATCAGCTGAAGAATACGCTGGACTTGCCCAACTTGATAAAAATGGCATTTGGGTTATTTCGGGCGAAGAAGCAAAGACGCTTTGCAAATCATTTAACGAGGAAGCAACGCTTCAGACATCTATAGACTTGTTAGAATCTGTTTCTGATAGTGAGGCATTAATTGCAAGAAAGATACAATAATACAAAGACAAAACTGGAGTAATACTTATGTCAAATAAAACCAAGAAAATATTTAAAAACATCATTGTAACTGCATGTTTTCCATTAGCAGTATTCGTTATTATGGAGTTATTAGTAATCACGAAAGAAAATCATCTAATATCTTCCGTTTTGGACGTGCAAAACATCATAAGAAGAACAGCAATCTCTGCTTTAATAGCCTACGGATTGTCATTTAACTTAACCTGCGGTAGATTGGATTTATCATTAGGTGCGCAAAGACTGATTGGCGTAATTATTGGTGGTAATTTAGCTCTAGCTTTCGGATTAAGCGGCATTGGATTACTTTTGTTTGCTATTATATTCGGACTTATGTTTGGATTCTTGAC
Source organism: Acholeplasmataceae bacterium (assembly GCA_963676765.1). Classification (GTDB taxonomy): domain Bacteria; phylum Bacillota_I; class Bacilli_A; order Acholeplasmatales; family Acholeplasmataceae; genus WOFB19. Next base: position 1,491,794 of record OY781159.1, on the reverse strand, counting down.
TGGTGTCGTGTTCGTGGTAACAAGAGTGCCGGCGATGGTATTAGGTATTGGACTTGGTTTGATATATGAGTCTGTTGCTTTCTTTACATCTGAAGGAAAGGGTCTTAATCTCTTTGGAGTTGCTGGCACTGATATACTCATCGACATGTGGTTCACGATTGCGGTATTGTTTTTAACTGCTGCTATTATGATGTTTTTATTAGGCTATACGAGATATGGATATCATTTAAGAGCAATACAAGGATCGCAGAGAATTGCAAAGTCTTCAGGAATTAAAATATTTAAAAATGCAATATTAGGCTATACCTTTGCAGGCGGAGTTGTATCTACATCAGGCATGTTAGACGCAGCGATGTCCAATGGTATGAAGGTGTCTACAGGATTCATGAGTAACGGGACAGTTTTAGCCAATATATTCCCAATGTTTTTAGGCATGTATATATCTCGGTGGTCTAATCAGGCAGTGGGCATATTGATTGCATCATTGACACTAAATATCTTTTCTTTAGGATTGAGCAAACTACAAATTAACGATGCGCAGACAAATGTCATCACAATGATGCTCTTCTTAGGATTGCTTATTTATCTTGCTAATGAGAATATTTTCAAGGTAAAGAGAGAAGAGAGAGCAAGAATAGCGTTAGCAAAAGAGAAAAAAGCTAGACTTCAAGCAAGCCAGATTTGACATAAGATATATTATGAACATCATCTTGAGTTTGATCTGTTTTAGTTGTTTGGCGTAGGAATTTTTACACGATAATTTATATGAGAGGATAATGAGAATGGTTAATCTAAAAGAAAAACCGTTTTATTTAGGCGACAGCAAGATAAAATGGGTAGAAAATACAATTAAAAAGATGACACTTGATGAAAAGATCGGGCAGCTTTTTGTTAACCTTGGCGCAACGCGAGAAGAAAATTATCTTAAGGACATATTAAGAAAATATCATATAGGTGGAGCTAGATACAACCCAGCCTTAGGAAACGAGGTTTTGGAGCAAAATAAGATTTTGCAAAGAAACAGTAAAATCCCTTTATTAATTGCAAGCAATACCGAGGGTGGTGGCGATGGTGCGTGTCTTGACGGTACGAGTGTAGGAATGCCGACAAAAATCGGAGCGACTGATGATCTAAACTGTGCTTATAATCTTGGTAAAGTATGTGGCGTAGAGGCGGAAGCCATTGGTTGTAATTGGCTTTTTGCACCTATTGTAGACATTCATAAGAATTGGAGAAACCCAATAGTTTCCACGCGTTGTTTTAGCAATGACGCAGATAAAGTGTTGCAGTTCGGTAAGGAATACTTAAGGGGAGTAATGGAAAATTCTAGTTGCATTTGTGCAATTAAACATTTTCCCGGTGACGGTGTTGATGAGCGTGATCACCATTTATCAAACTCAGTAAACAACTTATCCGTTGAAGAGTGGAATAATAACTTTGGTAAAGTTTATAAAGGAATGATAGATGCAGGCGTTCAGTCTGTCATGGTTGGGCATATTATGTTGCCTAAGTACTCTAAGATGCTCAATCCTGCATTGACCGACGAAGAAATAATGCCAGCAAGTCTTTCTAGTGAATTACTCAAAGGACTTCTGAGAAATAGTCTTGGATTTAATGGATTAATAGTTTCTGATGCATCACATATGGTTGGTCTCACTTCAAGAATGAAGCGTTCAGAGATGTTACCTAGTGTTATTGCTGCGGGCTGTGATATGTTTCTATTCTTTAACGATATGGACGAAGATTTCGGCTATATGAAAGATGGTTACTTGAATGGCATTATATCCGAGGAACGCTTACATGAGGCATTACAAAGAATACTTGGTATGAAGGCAGCGCTGGGATTGATGGAGCCATTTGAGGTTGATGGGAGCAAATTAATCAGAGTTGGTTGTTATGACCACAAGCAAATTGCTCATGAAGTTGCGGAAAAATCAATTACGCTTGTTAAAAACAAACAAGATGTGTTGCCAATTAATCCAGAAAAATACAAAAGAATACTTATTGTCCCGGCTAAGGGTTTAACTGCGGCCAGTCTTTTTACAGTGCTAAAGCGTGAGCCGAAAAAAACACCTGCCCAAAAAGTTAAAGAAATGTTGGAGCAAGATGGTTTTGATGTTGAAATCTATGAATCACCTTTTGAAAGAATAGCAAAACTTCCTCCTGAAGAAAAAGGTAAGGAGATTAATCTCTATTTTGCCGCTAAGACATCGATAGAAAGTTTTGTAAGTAAATATGATCTTGTTATAACATTAACCAACGTTGCCTCATATGGGCAAACTGCTGAACGGATCAGTTGGAGCATGAGTAAAGGCGGTGGCGAAATTCCTTGGTATGTAAACGACTTACCAGTAATTGTGATATCGTTGGCCAGTCCTTTCGTTTTAGCTGATGTACCTCAGGCAAAAACATACATTAATGCTTATTCTGATAAGGATGAATCTATACGCGCGCTTGTCAATAAACTCACAGGTAAAACGCAGTTTATGGGCGTAGATCCAGTGGATTCATTTTGTGGTATTTGGGACACAAAGTTATAAAAATTTTTAAAATGTATCATTATTAAAAATTATTTAAATATATGTAAGGGGAGACAAATGAAAAAGACAATTGCAATCATACTAACTGTCCTTTTTAGCCTAACTATTTTAACTGGGTGTAAAGCGGATGATCCAGGTATAACACCGAAAAGACCTTATTCAATGAGTGAAGGTTATGAGGAAGAGTATAAGGATTTCTCAAGCGTTATTCACTGGGTAAAAAATGGGGATTTAGAGATATTTGGGCGTATTTTTCGTCCTTCTGATTTTGATGAAAATAAGCAATATCCCGTCTTAATAATGAGTCATGGATATAACGCAACAGGTGCAGATGCAACGAATTCCCTTGTTAAAAATATTGTTGCACATGACATGCTTTGTTACACCTTTGATTTTTGTGGGGGTTCAGTACTCTCCAAGAGTGACGGTGAGTTTGAGGATATGACGGTATTAACAGAGATATCTGACTTAACAGCAATCATTGATGATTTTAAGAACATAGACTTTGTAGATAGTTCTAAAATTGCGTTATTTGGTTCAAGCTTTGGTGGTCTTGTTACCTCTGTTACTGCGGGGAGAACTCACGAAGATATTGCAGCAGTAATTTTACAAGCTCCAGCCATTACGGTAAGTAATGATTTAGTTGATCCTTACGAAGAGTTTGACAATTTCGATAAGAAATTTATTGTTCTTTGGGGTACAGCGGATGAATCCATAGAACGTAGCGTGGTAACCGATTTATTTGATTATTTTGGGGAAGACAGAATGACGCTTTATATCATAGAGGATGCACCACATAGCTTTCAACCTAGAGATTACGAAAAATGTATGGATGATATTAATGCATATTTAATAGAAATGGGTATTATGGCAGAATAAAAAAAGGACAATAAAATGAAAAAAATAATTTCGATTATACTCACCCTTAGTTTTTTGGTTTCTTTGAGTGCTTGTCAAAGTGCTGAGCCAATAACAAAAAGTGGTGAATTGATTTCTAACGATTTAAACGGTTTTTCGGAAACGGAGTATGTTATATGCGTATCTAAAAACGTTCCGAATGCCGATATGATACTACAGGCTGTTAACGATTCAATCGCAGCAATCGATATGGATGATATTGCAACTAAATATAGTGATTACAAAAACAGAAGGTCTTTTGGGACATTGGAAAACTATATGTATAATTTGAATGATAATGATGGGGGTAACCTAAGAGTAATGACCGTCACATTAGAGCCATTCAATTATTCTGGTGCAGGCGGAGCATATACCGATGGTATAGACGCTTACATCATGCTTCATGTTGCGGAAAATCTCAATAAAAAACTGATCACATACGACCGTGTATATGATTATTCTTATGACGAAGTAAAAAACGGTAATGCAGATATATTTACAGGTGGAATTGCACTTTCGGAAGCACTTGGAAATGACTTTTTAGTAAGTGATGTATACTTAACCGGTAAGCAACAAATCGTATCTGATACAAACGAAAATTTCACTGAATTATCGGATCTTAAAGGTAAAGTAATAGGCGTTGTTAGTGGAAGAGAGGGTGAGAGAATAGTCAATGAAGCTATTTTAAGTGGTGTATTAAAGAATAGTGGAGCGACAGTGTTGACGTGCGTAACGGATACAGAGGCAGCATCGATGCTTCATACCGGAATGTGCGATGTACTCGTGATAGACTATCTTCCAGCAATACTTGCCGTTGCAAAGACAAACGACTGAAACGTAACATAGATATGGCTGCTTTAATTTATGAACATGTGGCCATTTCATTATAAAAAATATGAATTCGTAAATATCGAACAAATTGTTCGGAAAAATAAAAAGGAGATTTAATGATGAAAAAAGTCAATTATTTTAAGACTGTATTCAGTCTATCTTTGATTGTAATGTTGACATTCTCTTTGATGGCTTGTGGAGAAAAAAAACCTGTCGACGGTCCAGATGACAAAGAAACAACAATTTTCAGAGAGGATCCGATGTTACGTTCCCCTGAAATTCTTTTGACAGAACAGTCAGAGAAAGGAACAATTGAGTATTTTTGGTATAGAACAAGAGCTTATGGTGTAGAGGAAAAAAATCTTGAAGGTTACACTGAAGGCGATGAATTATGGATTTACAAGCGTGCATACGTATATCTTCCTTATGGATATGATGCGAATGATACTTCAAAAAAATATAATACACTTTATATGATGCACGGAAATAAATTGAATGAAGGATACTGGTTCGCTCAAGGTTCATATGCTTGGGAAGAAAATCAGTCGGCATATACAGGTGGTTATGGCACTGAAAATATGCTAGATTATATGTTCGAAAATGACCTTATTGAGGATACAATTTTTATCGGTATGACAATGTATCAATATTACAATGGTGAATATAGTGGCGACCCTGAAAATCCTAATTATGTCGGTGGTACAGCTGAACAGGGTAATATTTATAGTGGATACGTAGATCCAGACAACGATTTAGGTTACAGACTAGGAATTGGTGAATCAAATGAAGGTACAGACAGTGTTTACTGGAAAGAATGGTTGAATCACTTGATGCCTTACGTTGTTGAAAACTACAACACTTATGCGGCTTCTACTGATGATGAAGATCTAAAGGCAGCACGTGACCATGTAGGTTTCACAGGCTTATCTCGTGGTGGTGGAAGCGTTAATTCAGTTCTTCTTAATTGCTTAGAGTATATTTCTTATTTTGCATATGAATCAGCAGGCGTACCTGGAGATGATCAGATTGCAAATATGAAGGCTAAAGAAGATCAATATCCAGTAAACTATATTTTCATTAGTTGTGGTTCTTCGGAAGGACCTGAAGAAGCAGAGAGCAGCATGGTGAGTGTCAAGAATGCAATGGGTTGGAGTGAAGGATACGATATTCAAGCTGGCGATAAAATCGATTTCATGGTTGTTAATGGTACTGCTCACAACTACGCAACTTGGATTACAAACCTCTATAATCTCATGTTAGTATTTTATAAAGCGTGACAATGAATAGAAAAGCACCTAGATATATTTCTATTATAACCACCATTACACTATTTATTTTTACAGCATTTTTCTTTACAGCTTGTGGAGAAAAAGAAATAGTTAAAACTGGTGAACTTGTAACGAACAAAATAGAAGGCGTAGCAAAAACTGAGTATGTCATCTGTGTATCGAAGGAATCTCCAAATGCAAATATTTACCTTTCTGAGATTAACAGTATTATCCATGCAATAGATACAACCGATTTGATGACAAGATATTTAAATAGAACGGGTTGGGCAGAGGATTTCTTAGGCGAACTCGATATTCTTGATAACGAAGGAGATCCCATCAATATTATGACGTCTGTTTTTAGTCCCTATCAGTTTTCCGGGGCTTATGGCAATGGTGTAGATGGCGTTGATATGTACCTGATGGTTATGCTTGCTGACAATCTTGAAATGAGGCCTCTTGTGCAAGATTATCCCTATGAAACAGCATATACGTATGTTAAGAATGGGGACGCAGATATTTTAGCGACAGGCGTTGCTTTAACTGAACAAGTAGAAGCGGATTTTCTTGTAAGTAATGTATATTCTAGTGGGTATCAACAAATTATTTCCGATTCAGCTGAAAATTTCACTGAATTATCCGATCTTAAAGGAAAAGTAATCGGTGTATTATCAGGAAGAACAGGTAGTGAACTTGTAAGTGAAGCTATCGAAAGCGGCGTTTTAAAAAACAGTGGCGCAACAATGGTTGAGTATGGTACTGATGCAGAAGCTTATTTTTTGTACCTAAGTGGTCAGTGTGATGTACTTGTTGTAGACGAATATTCGGCCAAGGCCATGTTAAAGTAAAAATCACAGTATTTTTTAAATACAACAAATGAAGAAAGGAGGCTGTATTTAGTATCTATCAAATGCTACATACTGAATATAAAATAAATAATCATGAAAAAATTATTGGCAATTATTTTAACGGTAGTAATGGCAATATCGCTTGCTGCTTGTGGAGGAGAAGAGCCTATTAATGAGCCAACTTATCCAAAGTTCATGGGTAAATTACAGGACTTCCCTGGTGGTGTTTCTTACGAGTTCTATGATTGGAATGAAGAAGCAGAAGGTAAAGTTTATGGCATTGAATATCTCCCAAGTGACTTTGATAAGGAAAGCGGCAATAAGCTTCCTATGGTAATCACTGTCCATGGTGGAGGTGGAAATGAACTCATGTTGCAGAGTCTTGCGAAAGAACTCACTGGATTGGGCATTTCAGCAATTACTTTTGGATGTCGTGGTGCATCAGAAAGTACAAAGTCTGACGATGGAAGTGCTACCTTGTCCTCACGTGCATCTGATCTTAACGTAATGCTTCAATACGTTAAATCTCTTCCTTGGGTAGATCAGGAACAGATTTACTTCTATGGGGAATCGATGGGCGGTATGACAATCATGATTTCTGCGGAATATTTCAAAGATGATATCGCTGGCATTATACTTACTGCATCAGGATTTAGTGAATCAGAAGTAAGTTTTGTCGATGCTGAATTTCCTCAGTATGTGATTCAAGAGGGTCAAACTTGGGATGAACGTTTATTAGCATACAAGGGTGACTTTATCATGTTCCATGCAACAGGCGACGCGATTTTTTCATCTGATAAGTCTAGAGGTACTTATGAACTCTATAATACAAGAGACACAGGTATTTGCGAATACTATGAGACAGAAGGCGGATCTCATGACGCGCTTTCTGATGAAGGGAAAGCATTACGTATCCAAGTTATAGAAGATTATATCTTAGAGACAGATTAATTAACAATACAAAGCTAAATTGCTTAGCTTAAAAAGAGAAACAGACTGTATATCATTGTGATATGCAGTCTGTTTTTGTGATATAAAGATCGCTAGTTTAAGATATCTAGTTAAGCTGATAAAGTGTATAAAAATAAGTCGTGAGAAATGCATGATTCTTCTGCAAATTAAAAATATGGATCATGATAAAGATTGAAACCTAAAAACACTAATTATGAAACAATAAAAGATTGAGTCACGCAATTTTAAAGTGCTATGAGCAGCTCAATTTCTCTCAATAAACTAAATTCGTGTCGAAAAAAAACAACAGTGTCTAAATACATACCGTTGTTTTTTGTTTGATAAAAAGAATTCGTTGAATGTTATTTCATAAAGAATATTTGTAGTAAGTTATGTAATCCTGTTATCCAAGTCGCATAGTTATGAGCTGTACCGTTAACAACCACAAATTCACAGTTATCACCGTTCGCAATATCGCTTCCTGATTGCATATTTAAAGCATCCTTAATGCTTAAATATGGTGTTAAAGTATTATCGCTATATTCGGATGAACCGCAACTTACAAACCAATAGTTTATTGGGTAATCGGAATATTCAGCATTGTAGGTACTAATAATTTCTTCGGTAGTAATACCCATTGGGCCACCAGATAAGGAGCCAATATATGAAATATACTCGAGACAATAACTGAAAATCGAACCATAACTTGTCATAGATCCTAATGATAAGCCTACATATGCATGATGATCACGTGCCGCCTTTAGATCTTCTGCACTACCAGATGCAGCGTAGGTGTTGAAATTGTCAGCTATGTAAGGCATTAAATCATTGATTAATTCTTTACCGAAATTCAGTATGACGTTTAAACTATTATTGTCAACTTCGTAACCAGGTATTGAAGCACCAGGTTTTGGTCCAGCCGTTGTATAATCATCTGACAAACTGTCACTAGCGTATAGGTGAGGTGTAACAATAATTGTTCTTGCAGCTTTTCCTTCTTCAATAAGATTATCGATTACATTTTCTGTTCCATAACCCATCGTGTAAACTGATGAATCTGAAGCATATGTACCTTTTGCGAACCAATAACCTTCATTAAGGCCACTCCCGTGTAGAAGATATAAAACGTCATATTTTGTTGCTGTATCATTTGCGTCATAGCCGTAAGGTAGATAAACATATGCACGTTTATTAACTTCAATTTCGCCTGCATCAGGATATTCAGCTTCTACGTAATACGCTCTAGTATCGTAGTAGATTGTTTCTATAGTCCCCTGTTCAGTAGCTTCCATAGTGAGTACATCCGTTCTGCCTACTGGGTCTTGTGTAATGTATTCTTTTGGTTCGTCTTTTTCACCTGGATCAGGTTTGCTATCACATGCCACCAAGGTGAAAACCATGGTTATCAATAAAACAAGGGTAATAATGCGTGTTGTTTTTTTCATTGTAACGCTCCTTTTATGTTTTTTATTTCACAAAGTCATATTGACTTTGTTAATGTACTTTTTTAAATATATGTCACAACCGTTTTGTTTGATGGATCATTGCAAAATATTAACCCTAACTTCATAAATTGCTAATTCAATAATAGAATAAAATACAGACAAGACAAGTGGTATTCTTTCTATTTTTTTTGCGTGTTCATCCCCATCTATTCTTATCCATTATTATACCACAGGTATTTGCCTTTGTATAGTCCCTTTCTGTAAAGACAATAAGTTTTACTTATTGTACAGGGAAAATATCAAGCAAAATGGAATAACTCAATTACACAAAGACGATAAAAGTAAACAATAAAAATGAGTGCTTTATTCATGAATTTTTTGATGATGTTTTTGGGGATAAAAAACGCGCCTTTAAGTTTGGAATGTCGATATACTAAATAAAGGATTATTCATTTAAAATAATAAAGGAGAAATGTCCTTTCATTTCATTCGCTTTCATTTTTTCGAAATTATTAAAAAACATTATTTGTAAAGCGAACTTGACATTTATGTATAATGCGTTATAATAAATAATGTAAAGCATACTTGACATAGAGGTGATTGGATGAAAAATAACTTAGAACAATTACGCAAACAAAAAGGATTAAATCAAGAAGCGTTAGCAGAAGTCTTAAGTGTTTCTAGACAAACAATCATATCATTAGAAAAGGGAAAGTATAATCCATCTATTATTTTGGCATTTAAAATTGCCCGTTATTTCGAAACACAAATTGAAAATATCTTTTTATTTGATGAGGAGGACTTTTGACATGAAAAAAGGATTTACAAGAACATATTTAGAAGTCGTTTTAATGGTTAGTTTGGTATCGTTATTGATATTTGCATTAGACGTTGCATTTCCATTTTTAAATGACTTTATGAGAGGATTTACGCTTTCATTCGGTTTATTGTCGTTTATGTTATCGTTGTTTCTACGTTTTAACAAGAAGGTCTTGAAAAAGATTGAAGTTAATGAAAAGGATGAGCGTAAAATCATGATTAATGAAAAAGCATTAAGCATAGCCTATTATGTTCATTTGTTGTTGACGGTGGTTGTGATTGTGATCTTCGGTTTTATAGATACACTTCAATTGGTATCTGTTGTATTAGCCGCATTAATCTTAGTGGAAACCATTTGTTTATACATTGCTAGATATATTTACAGTCTAAAATATTAAAAGGAGTTTATATGAAGACATTATTAGAAGTCAATGATTTGGTTAAAACATTTACCTTATCAAAAAAGCAGCAAAAGATTCAAAACACAGCAATTACACGAAAAGTTGCTGTAGATCATCTATCGTTTAATGCCTATGAAGGTGAGATATATGGTTTATTAGGACCTAACGGTGCAGGTAAAACAACAACCTTAAGAATGTTAGCTGCTTTAATCAAACCTGATGCCGGTCATGCTACAATCGATGGCATATCGATTGATGAAGACCCAAGTGAAATCCATAAAAAGATTGGATTTTTAACATCTGAACTAAAATTAGAAGCATTTTTTACACCAAATTACTTATTTGATTATTTTAGCGATTTACATCATATTGATAAAGATGTCGCCAATAAAAGAAAAGAAATGTGGTTTAAACGCTTTGGTATTGATTCATTTAGAGAAGTCAAGGTATCTGATTTATCCACAGGGATGAAACAAAAGGTATCATTAGTAATATCAATTGCACATGATCCAAACATTATCATCTTTGATGAGCCGACAAATGGTCTTGATATTATTACAGCAAAAACAGTGACCGATTTCTTACTTGAATTAAAAGCACAGGGTAAAACTGTGATTTTATCAACACATATCTTTTCACTTGTTGAAAAACTATGCGATAGAGTAGGTATTATTATCGAAGGTAAGATGGCTTTAGAAGACACAGTAGAAAATATCACGAAAGAACAAACATTAGAAGAAGTCTTCTTCAAACTTTATAATGACAACGAGGAGGCACATCATGAGTAGAAATGTATGGACAATGATTAAAAAAGAATTAAGACGTGTATTCACGGATAGAAGAATGGTTATATCTTTAATTCTTCCGGGATTAATCGTTTATGTGCTTTATTCAGTCATGGGTGGCTTTACTTCTAGTTTAACTGGTGTTGATGAGGATCATGTGTATAAAGTGTATACGGTGAATGCACCGGCTGAGTTTGCAGCATTTAATAACACTGCAGCATTTGATTTGGATGTCGCTGAAGCAAGTAAACCGACTGATGAAATATTAGCGGATATTGAATCGGAAATAACTGATTTATATATTGTTTATGAAGATGATTTCTATCAAAAGATGTTGAACTATGATGTTGGAAATGGGGATGCCCCAATGATTGAGATGTATTATAACTCAGCGAATAAGGCATCATCAACGATTTATAGTTACTATCAAGAAGTATTCCAGGCTTATGAAGCACAACTCACCAATCGTTTTGATATTAATAGAGATACATCGGTGGCATACGATCAAGCATCAGATGAAGATTTATCGATCATGTTGATTACATCTTTACTACCATTCTTATTAATGGTGTTCTTATATAGCGGGGCACTGCAAGTGTCAACAGAATCAATTGCAGGTGAAAAAGAAAGAGGAACGATTGCTACGCTCCTTATTACACCGACAAAACGTAGCGAAATCGCGTGGGCTAAGATCATCTCACTGTCTATGATTACACTCGTCTCAGCGACATCATCATTTCTTGGTGTGATGTTATCATTTCCTAGGTTAATGGGTGGTGCAAATGTCTCGATGAACATTTATGGACCAGGTACGTATGCGTTATTGTTTGTTGTGATTATATCTACGGTCTTAATTTACGTGGTTGTGTTATCGATTATTTCAGCATTTGCGAAAACGATTAAAGAAGCGAATTCATTAGCAGTACCTTTAATGGTATTAAATATGTTAGTTGGTATTACTGCAATGCTTGGTATAACCAATACTAATCCAATCTTATATATGATTCCACTATTTAATTCTGTACAAAGTATTACCAGTATCTTAAGTTTAGAAGTGAGTGCCCTTAATTTAGGTGTAACTATTTTATCTAATTTGGTTGTTGTGGGTATCGGAGTATTCCTGTTAACGAAGATGTTTGATTCAGAAAAGTACATGTTTAATAAATAATGGCATAAAAAAAGCTTATCTTGAAAGATAAGCTTTTTGTTTGTGTACAATTATCTAACTAATGCACCAATCATCCAAATGTTCTTTTCGAATGCTGTAAGTGCACCAATCAACATATCAGCTGTGACTTCATCACCAGCATCTTGTGCAATTTTCAATGCTTCATAGAATTCATCTTTTAATACTTTGTAATCTGTTAAGACATGTTTCATCATGGTAATAGCATCTTCCTTACCAGCAGCTTCTTCAATAACTGATAATTCTAAGTATTGTTTTAAATTAGAAACTGGGTTACCACCAATTTGTAACACTCTTTCTGCAATTTCATCGTATAGTTCGTTTGTTGCATCATATAGTTCTTCTAATTTTTCGTGGAATGTGAAGAATGCAGGACCTTCAACATACCAGTGATAGTGATGTAATTTTGTGAAGAATACGCTTAAGTTAGCGACTTGCTTGTTTAAACTTTTAACTAATTTATCCATTATATAATTCCTCCTTATTTCTATCTTAATTATAACATTTAAGGTAGTTATTTATAAGCAATACGCTCAATATAATACAAATGTGGTATAAATATGTTAAGATAAATTGGGTGATATAAAATGTTTGATAGATTAAACTTAATTGAGAAAACATATCAAGATATGCAAGATAAACTTGTCCAAGGAAATTTAGAAATTAAAGAAATGACTGAGCTTTTAAAAGAGTCTGCAGGATTAGCTAAAACCGTAGAAGTTTATCGTGAGTATAAAGCGAAAAATGAAGAATTAAATGATTTGAAAGAGATGCTGGAACTAGAAGAAGATAAAGACATGGTAAAAATGGCTGAATCTGAGATTCATAAGTTAGAAATCTTTTTAGAAAAAACGGTAGAAGAATTAAAAATCTTATTACTGCCGAAAGACCCTAATGATGAAAAGAACGTTATTGTTGAAATCAAAGGTGCAGCTGGTGGTGATGAAGGTAATATTTTCGCTGGTGATCTTTTCCGCATGTATGCTAAGTATGCAGAAACACATGGTTGGAAAATTGAAATATTAAATGCTATGGAAGGTGCAATGGGTGGTTTTACATCGATTGAATTTATGGTCAGCGGAAAAACGGTGTATTCATTTCTAAAATATGAATCAGGGGTTCACAGAGTTCAACGTGTACCACAAACAGAATCACAAGGACGTATTCACACATCTACAGCAACCGTTCTTGTTATGCCTGAGGCTGAAGATATTGATATTGATGTGAATTGGAATGATATCCGTTTTGATACATTTAATTCCAGTGGTCCGGGAGGACAATCTGTCAATACGACAAAATCAGCAGTAAGATTAACACACTTGCCAACTGGGTTAGTTGCGCAATGTCAAGACGGCAAATCACAACATGAAAATAAAGATGCTGCTTACCGTCTATTAAAAACAAGAGTATATGATAAATTCTTACAAGAACAACTTGAAAAAGAAGGATCAGAACGACGTTCTTTAGTTGGTCGTGGTGATCGTTCTGAAAAGATTAGAACATATAACTACCCACAAAATCGTGTGACTGATCATCGTATTGGTTTGACATTGCAACGATTAGACGCGATTGTTGAAGGTAGACTTGATTTAATATTGGAACCATTATTAAATGAATTTCAGAAACGTCAACTTGCGGGTGAAGAAAATTGACATATGATCAATTGTTAAGAGAAGTTAGCAAGAAAGCCGTACAACATGATAAAGAAGAAGAGGCAATCAAACTCCTATTACTAGAACTCAGTGGTTTGGCACCACATGCGTTCTATTTAGCCTTAAAAGAAGAAGTTGATGCAGCGTTTGTTCAATCATTTACGAAAAAAGCGGATGATTATATTTTCAATCATGTGCCAGTTCAACATATATTAGGATATAGTTATTTTTATGGGCACAAGTTTAATGTTTCGGATGCTGTGTTAATTCCAAGAGTCGAAACTGAACAATTAGTTGAAAACATACTTTATTATTATGACAAGTATTTTCAGAATCAAAAACTTAATTTAATTGATCTTGGTACAGGTAGTGGTTGTATTGGATTATCGTTAGCGAAAGAAGAACCGCATTTACATGTGACAGTTACAGATATAAGTGAAGATGCTTTAGTTGTAGCAAAAAAAAATGGTAAATCATTGGATGTTGATGTTCGCTATATTGCCAGTGATTGGTTCTCAAATGTGAAGGGTAAATTTGATATGATTATATCTAATCCACCATACATTCCTGCCGCTGAGGATGTTCAAGACATTGTAAAAAAAGAACCGAGTGTTGCATTATATGGTGGTGACTCGGGAATAACATTTTATGAACATATTTTAAAACATGTAAAACCATTTATGAAAGAAAGATGTTTGATTGGTTTTGAACATGGTTATCAACAAAAGGAAGCTATTTTAAAGCTGGCACATATACATTTACCAGACGCGAAAGTTATTCAATTAAAAGATATGCAAGGCAAAGACCGGTTTACATTCTTAGGATTTAAGGGGGTATTATCAGATGAATAAAGGGGATGTATTGATTATACCAACAGATACGGTATATGGCCTAGCAACGAGGCTTTTCGATGATGAAGGTTTAAAGAAAATCTATGAATTAAAAGGTAGAGATTTACAAAAACAGATTCCTATTTTAATTTCTTCAATTGACCAGTTAGAAGGAGTTTGCGAGTACGATGATTTCACGAGAAAGGTCATGGAGACGTTTTGGCCTGGACCACTTACACTTATTTTAAAGACGACCGATAAATTCAAGCAATCAACGGCTGAAGACACGATTGCAGTGAGAATGCCAAATCATTCAAAAGCGTTGTTTATCATTGAACAAATGGGTATTTTAAGAGTGACGTCATTAAATAAAAGTGGTGAACCACCACTAGACGACCATAAAGAAATAAAAAAAGTCTTTGGTCCACATGTGCGTGCAATATTTTGGCAAACAAAAACCGATAAACCAAAACTTGCCTCTACCGTAGCAAGGGTTGAAAATTATCAAGTGGACATTTTAAGAGAAGGTGTTATCTCGGCTGAAGACATCTTATCCTTACGAGCAAATAAAATCATCTATTAATCAAATTATGAAAAAGATATGTTATAAAATTTAAAATGTGCACGCTATCATGCGAAAATCCCTTTCATTTTCAGTTATACGTAGTATAATAGAAAAGGTTAGAAAGGTTTTTTTTTATGGATATTAGAAATATAGCAATCATTGCCCACGTAGATCATGGGAAAACAACATTAGTTGATCAACTTTTAAAACAGAGCACTAGCTATGATCAACATGCTGAACTTGAATCACGTGCAATGGATTCAAATGCGATAGAAAGAGAACGTGGAATCACGATTCTCGCAAAAAATACAGCGATTATTTATGATGATGTCAGAATCAACATACTTGATACGCCTGGTCATGCCGACTTCGGAGGAGAAGTTGAACGGATCATGCGGATGGTTGATGGCGTCCTTTTACTCGTTGATGCTGTTGAAGGGGTTATGCCTCAAACACGGTTTGTTTTAAAGAAAGCTTTAGAAGAAAAATTATTCCCGATTGTTGTCGTGAATAAAATTGATAGAGAGTTTGCTGATATTAGTAAAACAGTTAATGAAGTATATGACTTATTTATTGATTTAGGTGCAGATGATCATCAACTAGAATTTCCTGTGCTTTATGCGTCGGGCTTACAAGGACTATCCAACTACGAACCAGTGTTAGATCCTAAAATCCGTATGGAACCAATTCTAAATACAATCTTAAAAGACATACCAGCACCAAATATGGATAGCAAATCACCACTTAAGTTCCAACCTGCGTTAATTGATTATAGCGATTATGTAGGTAGAATGGGTATTGGTAAAATTTATCAAGGCACGATTAATATCAATGATACAGTGTCATGTATTCGTATGGATGATTCCATTATTCAATTTCGGGTGCAAAAGATTTATCAATCAACAGGGTTATCAAAAGAAGAGGTAGCATCCGCTTCTGCTGGTGATATCGTTTCTATTGCGGGTTTACCAGATATTCATGTTGGTGAAACTGTTACTGCAGTTGGACATGAAGAAGCATTACCACATTTACATATTGATGAACCAACTGTACAAATGACGTTCTTAACAAATAATTCACCGTTTGCTGGTAAAGAAGGCGAGCATGTCACCGCATCTAAAATTGATGCAAGACTATTTAAAGAAACACAACGTGATGTCAGTTTAAAAGTCGAACGTCATGGTCAATCAGAAGCGTGGACCGTTTCTGGTCGTGGTGAGCTTCATTTGGGTATTTTAATTGAAAATATGCGTCGTGAAGGATTTGAGTTCCAAGTGTCACGTCCGCGTGTTATCGTTAAAACGATTGATGATGTAAAACATGAACCTTATGAAGAAGTGCAAGTTGATATCCCATCTGATTACATGGGTACCGTGATCGAAATGTTAGGTGACCGAAAAGGTGATATGCAACACATGGAACAATCCGGTGATTATACACGTATTCACTATATTATGCCATCACGTGGTTTAATTGGTTTTGTTACACAATTTTTAACTGCTACAAAAGGGTATGGTATTTTATCGCATATCTTCTTAGATTATAGACCAATGGTTTTTGAATCAGTTGGTAACAGAAGAACTGGCGCACTTATTTCGATGAACAAAGGCATGACAACAGGTTACGCTATTGGACGCTTGGAAGATCGTGGTGTAATGTTTACCGCGCCAAGAACAAGTGTTTATGAAGGTATGATCGTTGGCGAATCAAATAAAGATAGTGATTTAGTCGTTAACGTTACACAAGAAAAACAATTAACAAACATGCGTTCATCATCAAAAGACTCAACGGTTGTTCTTAAAAAACCAAGACCAATGAACTTAGAAGCGTGTCTTGCTTTTATCAATGATGATGAGTTAATTGAAATCACACCTGTAAATATTCGTTTGAGAAAAGCAATTCTTAACGCAAATGCACGTAAAAAGGCATCATATAAATCAAGAAACGAATAATTGATATCGGTTTAAAGAGTAATCATTATATGCTATAATGATGGTAAATTATCATGGAGGTTTCTATGAAGATTGTTATTGCTAGTGACCATGCGGGTTACGCCTTGAAAGAGGCACTTAAAAAACATTATAAAAACACAGATTTACAAATCGATGATTTGGGAACGAAAACAGAAGATTCTGTTGATTACCCGGATTATGGTTATAAATTAGGGAAAGCTGTGATGACAGGCAACTATGATTTTGGCATTGGCTTATGTGGTACTGGTATAGGTATTGGTATTGCAGCTAACAAAGTTAATGGTGTAAGAGCAGCGCTAATTTATGATAAGTACACTGCTAAAGTAGCAAGATTGCATAATAATGCGAATGTGATTACAATGGGTGGTAGAACCAATACTTTAACAGAAGCAGTTCAATTAATTGATATCTTTAGACAAGGTATATTTGAATCAAGACATCAACAAAGAATAGATAAGATTAAGGGAATTGAGGAGACTGAGAATGAGTAAAGTTGTTGTATTAAAACACCCGTTAATTGATCATAAAATGTCAATGATTAGAGATAAGCATACGGGAACAAAAGCATTTAGAGAAACTGTATCAGAGGTTGGTGCGTTAATTACGTATGAAATTACAAGAGATCTTGAGACAGTACCGAAAGAAATTGAAACACCTATATGCAAGATGACAGCATATGAACTTGCTAAACAAGTCGTAATCGTTCCTATTTTAAGAGCAGGGCTTGGTATGGTTGAAGGGATTCATGATATTATCCCAACAGCTAAAGTAGGTCATGTTGGTTTATATCGCGATGAGGAAGAGTTAGTACCGCACGTTTATTATCAAAAATTTCCACCAGGTCTTAAGGACAGTGTTGTATTAGTTGTTGATCCGATGTTAGCTACAGGTGGTTCAGCATCTAAAGCAATTGAGATTGTGAAATCATATGGTGCAACTGATATTCGATATGTTGGATTAGTTGGATGTCCAGAAGGTGTTGAAAGACTTCAAAAGGATCATTCGGATGTTGCGATTTACTTAGCAGCGTTAGATTCACATTTGAATGATGTTGGCTATATTGTTCCTGGCTTAGGTGATTGTGGAGATCGATTATTTGGAACCAAATAAAAAGTTTGAAAAAAGAAAAAAAATATTTATGGTATATATGGTCGTGGTCCAATTTATATTTACTGTATTCGGTTTAGCCGTTGTGGGATATTATATTGGTTCCAGGATGGATCCTGAAGGGGGTCTAGACATGATTTTAGCAGCTGTCGGTACTGCCGTTGGTGTACTGGTTGCTTTCATGTTCCTTTATCAGTATGTCAAAAGTGAGGAGCGACGTAATGAGAGACGTAGACGCCATTAGTATAGCGGGTATTGCCTATACACTCATTTTGGTTGCTGTAGCAGCAATCTTTTATCGTGAGTATATATCGTGGCCAGTACTTGGTGCTGCAACCGCATTGTTCAATCATTCCATTATGATAAGAATTACGAGAAATGGGTTTAGTACAAAGAAGTTTATGGGCGTCGTGGCTTTTAGATTTCTGATGTATGCCTTGATGTGTACCTTTTTATATTTCTATATTAGAGGTAACGAATTACATGTCATTATTACAGCTTATGTATTTTTGTTCTTAGGTTTTAGTGCGATAAGAGCAGGTATATTCTTAAGCTATTTACCGTTTATTAGACATAATACAACAAGTTATAAAGAGGAAGTTGAAGCTCGCCAGAAAAAGTTAGAGGAGGAGAAACAACAACATGATTAGTGATATATTTAACTACATCGGAAATCTTCCAGGCTATTTCATCGTGTCACTTATCATCATGCTTATGATTATTGTCTTCTCAATTTTCGTTGGATTATATGTAGATAAGCTTGATGGTAAAAAGAAAACAAACAAGTTTATGACAATGGTTGTTTCATTTGTTGAGATGATGAACAACTTTGTGAAAGACACTGTTGGTAAACATTGGAAATTCTTAACTCCGATTGTTATTACCGTTGCCTTATATATATTCATTTCAAATATTACAGGTGTCGTTGGTGTTACCTCACCAACAAGGTTTACAACCATCACATTCTCATTATCGTTGATGGCATTTGTGATTGTTCAAATGACAGGATTTGTATCACAAGGGTGGAAATCATTACTCGGTATATTTAAACCGATTCCAGCAATGTTTCCGTTAAATATTATTAGTGAATTTACACCAATTTTATCCATGGCACTTCGTTTGTTTGGTAATATTGCGAGTGGTACAGTTATCTTAACGTTAATTTATCAAGGGTTATCATTGATTGATTATGTTGGATGGGTATCGATTGTTGTCACACCAGTCTTCCATTTAATCTTTGATATTGGGTTTGGATTTATTCAAACCATGGTATTTGTCTTATTAATCGTAATCTTCTCATCAAATAAAGTTGATGAGGCAGATTTAGATATTGCATAAAAATGATAAAAAGGAGAAAACAATATGTTAGTTACACTATTTAACAGTTTTGTACAATTTATGCCTAGAATTTTAGAAGTAACTGGTGATATGTCAGCATTAACTTCAGGTTTAGCTTATGTTGGTGCAGGTTTAGCCGTTATGACAGGTCTTGGTTCAGGGATTGGACAAGGTATCGCAGCAGGACATGCGGCTGCAGCTGTTGGACGTCAACCAGAAGCACAAGGTAAAATTATGATTACCATGATTGTTGGTCAAGCGGTTGCTGAAACAACTGGTCTATATGGTCTAATCATCGCGTTCATTCTACTAAGTTCAGCTTCTTGATTAATCGTAATGCTAAAAAAACAAACAGTTAGGACTTGGTAAAGTGAAAGAAATTTTTGAAAATGCGTCAAATTTATTAAACGATGGTTTAAATTCAATATTTGCACGCCCAGACATTTTAATACTTAACATTCTCGCGTTTGTTGTCATGTTATTTTTTGTCCGTTATTTTCTATGGGATAAAATTAATGCTTTTATTGAACGTCGTCAAGAGGCAGTTTCAAAAGCATTAGATAACGCTGAAGAAGAACGCAGAAAAGCACAAACCCTTCAAGATAATGCCAAAAAAGAATATGCGGCAATGAAGAAGGAAACAGATGAATTGAAAGAACGTTTAGTTAAAGAAGCATATACACACCAAGAGAAACTTATTGAAGAAGCAAAAGCTTCAGCTAAACACCGCATTGAACAAGCTGAAAGAGATATTGATTATGAAATCTCTCAAGCAAATGAACAAATTAAAACGTCTATCAAAGAAGTTGCTTTTATGGCTGCTTCTAAAATTGTGAAAAGAGAAATTGATGAGTCATTACACCAAGACATCTTTGAAGATTTATTGAAAGATGATCAAAAGGTGGAAGAATAAACCATGGGTGGACTTATTGATGTTTTAATTCATGCGGGTATTGGTGCAGTGATTGCTGCAGTCTTTATTTATGTCATCTGTCGTGAAAGAAAGGATGAATCTCATGAGTGATTATGCAAATGCTTTAATGGAAATTGCTCAAAAACGAAAGAATGTTGATCAAATATCAACCGAATTTGATCGTCTACATGACATCGTTTATGATCACCCAAAATGGCTAGAACTCCTGGATTCACCAATGTATGATTTAAAAGCGAAAGAAGAAAAGGTGGATGAACTTCATTTGTCCGGCACACTTTCAGCTTGTTTAAAGACTATGGTTCAAAAAAAACATATGTCGTTGTTTTTTGATGTTTATCATGATTGGATCAGATTAATTAGAAAACAACAACAAATTGCGCATATTAATATATATGCTGCAGAACCCCTCACAAAGAAACAAGAGGATTTATTATTAGAACGACTTCAACCTCGTTTTAAAGACATGACCATCGATCTCCACCTACGCGTCGATCCTGATTTGATCGGCGGACTTAAGATTATTTATCAAGGGGTATCTCTTGACCGATCAATAGCGCGCGAGCTCGATGAACTATTTACGACTCTATAAGGTGGTGGCACAATGCCAAAGATAAAAATTACTGAAATGACTGAAGTCATTAAACAGCAAATTGAATCTTTTGAACAGGATGTAAAATTAGAAAATATTGGTAAAGTCTTATCCGTTGGGGATGGGATTGCCATTGTATACGGCTTACAGCAAGCCATGATGGGTGAATTATTGGAATTTCCACATGGTGTTAAAGGCTTAGTCTTTAACTTGGAAGAAAGCCATGTAGGGGTTATTCTTTTAGGTCAAGGTGATTTGATTAAAGAAGGCGACCTCGTGAAAACAACCAAGAAAATCTTTGAAGTACCAGTTGGTGAAAACATGTTAGGACGTGTCGTCAATCCACTTGGTGAACCACTTGATGGTCTTGGATTAATTGAGACTTCTGAAACGTTACCAGTTGAACGTAAAGCGAAAGGTGTAATGTCAAGAGGACCTGTTAATGAATCTATGGAGACAGGGATTAAGGTCATTGACGCATTAGTACCAATTGGACGTGGTCAACGTGAGTTGATTATCGGTGATAGACAAACTGGTAAAACGACATTAGCAATTGATGCAATCATTAACCAAAAAGGTAAAGATGTGATTTGTATTTATGTTGCTATTGGTCAAAAAGAATCTTCTGTTACAGCGCTAGCACAATTACTCCAACAACATCATGCGATGGATTACACGACAATCGTATCTGCTGGGGCATCAAAAGAAGGTACACTCTTATATCTTGCACCATTCGCAGGTGTAACGATGGGTGAATACTTCATGAGTAAAGGTAAAGATGTGTTAATTGTGTATGATGATTTATCGAAACATGCGATTGCTTATCGTGAGTTATCATTACTCTTAAGACGCCCACCAGGACGTGAAGCATATCCAGGGGATGTCTTCTATCTTCATTCAAGATTATTAGAACGTGCTGCGAAGTTAAATGATGAATTAGGTGGTGGTTCAATCACTGCACTTCCAATCATTGAAACTAAAGCAGGCGATATTTCAGCTTATATTCCAACAAACGTTATTTCAATTACCGATGGACAAATCTTCTTAGAAACAGAATTATTCTATAGTGGTATTCGTCCAGCGATTAATGCCGGTTTATCGGTATCACGTGTTGGTGGGTCAGCGCAATGGAAGGCAATGAAAAAGGTTGCGGGTACATTACGTATTAACTTAGCTAACTACCGAGAACTTGAATCGTTTGCACAGTTTGGATCGGATTTAGACCAATCTGCTAAACGTCGTTTAGAACGTGGTAGAAAGACAGTAGAAATTCTAAAGCAAGATGTTCATGAGCTGATTGAAATGCCTACACAGATTGTTACAATCTATGCATTATCAAGTGGTATGATGGATGATCTAAACTTAGAACAAGTCGTTAAACTACAAGCAGAAATCCAACAAGGCTTACATCATAATAAACTCGGTCAAAAGATCTATAAAGAACTCGTGGATACGAAGTCACTCCCAGATGAAAAGGATATGCACAAATTTGTCCATGATGTGAAGAAGGTCGTATAATGACGCTTAAAGATATTAAAGTCAGAATGCAGGCAATTACTAAGACAGCTACAATTACACAGGCTATGCATAATATTGCTTTATCAAAACTGAGAAAATCAACTGAACTTTTGCATCGTGCGAATGAGTTCATGAAAAAGATTGATGAAGTGGTGCAATTTGCCGATCAAAACATGGATGGACATAGCCACTATACATTACCATCAGATGGTTCTCGTAAACTCTATATCTTAGTCACGAGTGATAGAGGGTTATGTGGATCATATCATAATCAGTTATTTAAAGCATTTATGGCTCAAATTAAAGAAGAGAAACCAAAAGACTATCAAGTGTTCGTCATTGGTAAAAAAGGCTATTATTTCGTCAAGAAACAAGGCATGCCAATGATTAATAATGACATTATCTTTAATCGTGATGATATTACAACAGTCATGTTTAGACATTATGCGAATGTCATTAAAGATGCATTTAAAGATGACACTGTTAATCAAGTTGTTCTCTTTTACAATCACTCTGAAAACGCAACGAGCCAACAAGTTCGTTCAGACATCATATTACCTGTAAACATATCAGGAGATGTACCAAAATCTCCTTATATATACGACACTGATCCAGAAATTGTTCTTGATCGTTCGATTAATATCTACATTGAGTCTAAAATCTTTGAAGCAGTAGCGGATGCTAAGCTCGCTGAGCATGGTGCTCGTATGGTCGCAATGAAAAGTGCGACAGATAACGCAAATGAAATTGTTGAAGGATTACACATGCTTTACCATCGTGCCCGTCAACAAGAAATAACCTCAGAACTCATTGATGTCATCAATGGGTCGAATGCATAGGAGGAAGAGCATGAAAGGAAAAATATCACAAGTCATCGGTCCTGTTGTTGACGTACGTTTTGAAGAAGACTTACCAAGCATTAATGATGCACTTGTTGTTACAAATGAACAGGGTGTTAAAGTAACGTTAGAAGTAGCACTACATTTAGGTGATGGTGTTGTTCGTACGATTGCTTTAGAACCAACAGAAGGATTAAAGAGAGATCTAGCAGTAGATGCTACTGGTTCACCAGTTATGGTACCAGTTGGTAAGGCAGTTTTAGGTCGTATCTTTAATGTCCTAGGTGAGCCACTTGATGATCAAGGTTCACTAGATAAAGAAAAACACTTATCCATTCATAGAGAAGCACCTAAATTCCATGAACTATCAAATGAAGTTGAATTGTTAGAGACTGGAATTAAAGTTATTGACTTATTAGCTCCGTATATTAAAGGTGGTAAGATTGGTCTATTTGGTGGTGCTGGTGTTGGGAAAACGGTTCTTATCCAAGAATTAATTAATAACATCGCAGAAGAAAGAGAAGGTATCTCAGTATTCGCCGGTGTTGGTGAACGTACAAGAGAAGGTAGTGACCTTTATCAAGAAATGACTGAATCAGGCGTTATTTCTAAAACAGCATTAGTCTTCGGTCAAATGAATGAGCCACCAGGTGCACGTATGCGTGTTGCTTTAACTGGGTTAACAATGGCTGAACATTTCCGAGATGAAATGAAAACAGACGTGTTATTATTCATCGACAATATCTTCCGTTTCATTCAGGCTGGTTCAGAAGTATCTGCCTTACTTGGTAGAATGCCATCTGCTGTTGGTTATCAACCAACACTTGCAACTGAAATGGGTCGTTTACAGGAACGTATTACATCAACAAAACAGGGCTCAATTACATCCATTCAAGCTGTATACGTGCCTGCTGATGACTATACCGATCCTGCACCTGCTACAGTATTTAGTCATTTAGATGCAACAACAAACTTATCACGTAAGTTAACTGAAATTGGGATTTATCCAGCGGTTGATCCGCTTGCCTCTACATCACGTGCACTTGCCCCACATATCGTTGGAAAAGAACATTATGAAACAGCAAGAAATGTTCAACAAACAATTCAACGTTATCATGAACTACAAGATATTATTGCAATCTTAGGTATGGATGAATTGACTGATGAAGATAAATTAGTCGTCCATCGTGCCCGTCGTATTCAGTTATTCTTATCACAAAACATGCATGTTGCTGAACAATTTACTGGTGTAGCTGGGTCATTTGTTCCACTAAAAGAAACTATTAGAGGATTTAAAGAAATCCTTGAAGGCAAACACGATGACCTTCCAGAAGAAGCGTTCCAAATGGTAGGTACAATTGATGATGCCATCAAGAAGGCTGAAAGCTTATGACATTCCGCGTCTTAACGCAAGAAGGCAAAACCTTCAGCGATGAATTTGAGTTTGCTTTAATTAAGAATCAAGACGGTGAACTCGCTATCCTAAAAGATCATATTCCGATTATTCTTCATATTTATGATGGATATATCAAATTTGAAAACAAAAAAGAAAACTTGTTTGTTGTTGTCGAACAAGCTGTATTGGAATTCAAAAATAATGAACTAACTGTCTTAGCGTTAGAAGCATTAGTAGGTCCAACGCTAGAAAGAGCAAGACATGCATTTCTAGATATGAAGAATGATAAATTGCAAGCTACTAAAAAAGAGAATGTTGACTTTTCAAAACAAGAGAGAGAATTAAGAGAGAACATCAAGAAAGCAAAAGTCAGCCGATTATAGAAAGGGTGATTCATATGATGGAATCAATCGTTTATTTTACGTCACTCATTATCTTTTTTGCAATCGTTGTACGCATCTTACGTGCTATTCATT
Source organism: Acholeplasmataceae bacterium (assembly GCA_963676765.1). Classification (GTDB taxonomy): domain Bacteria; phylum Bacillota_I; class Bacilli_A; order Acholeplasmatales; family Acholeplasmataceae; genus WOFB19. The sequence goes on along the minus strand of OY781159.1, from coordinate 1,466,606 downwards.
TTGAGAACAAATTTGAGAAATTTAAAGTATGGGAAATTAAAACAGCATACTTTTTAATCGCGTTGATAGCTGCTCACACACTAGCTGAAATCATGGTTCGATTCTCCACCCTTTTCCAAGGATTCATTGAGGCGTAGTAATACGCCTTTTTTTATGCTAAAAATAACATGATAATGGCTTGATAAAGCCAATAAACCTAAATATACATGTAAAATATGTATAAAATCATGTTAGTTTTCGTTTTTGAGTAAAAAAAATGTGTTTCAATGAGATGAACTAATTAGTCAAAAATGATGTTAAAATTATCTTTTTTGTTTTTGTTCAATATTTATTATGTGCGATATGCACTTTTTTCTTTGTGAACTAAATCGCACAACAGAGACTTTATCGAGTGTTTTTTAACGTATCTTAGAAATCAACATGTGATATAGCTATCCATCAGATGAGTTTATGATATTGAAAAAGTATTCTTTCAAAAAATTGACTCAAAAAGTATATATCGTTAATGTTAAAAACATGTAAGAAAGATAAAGTTTGATATTTTTTAATGCATGAAATAAGCATAAAAAAACTAGTCCCTAAACAGGAACTAATTCATCGATTGCTGTTAACCTTTTGTACTTAATTAAGTGCTTATATTGATCAAGAAACAAAATATTATCTTGATTCAATAAACAATCATATGTCAGTGTATCAGTAAAGGTTCTATGTGTAATTACACCGTTAGCTTCAAAGAGTTGATCAACCTTTCCCGCTAATGCATATGGAAATGTGATAATATACCGATAAACTCTTTTTAACGCAAACCGTTTAATCGTTTTTAAGAGTTCTGCAGTTGCTCCTGCATATGCTCTAACAAGTCCACCCGCACCTAATTTAACGCCGCCAAAATAACGCACAACGATAATCATGATATTTGTTATATCGTGATGTCTTAATACATCATATATTGGCATTCCTGCAGTTCTAGATGGTTCTCCATCATCATTTAAATGTGCATGTTCACCTTGTGCTCCATAAACATAAGCATGTGTATAATGGGTTGCTTTCGGATAACGCATCTTTGCATCCTCAATACATGCATGATAGTCTTGTTCCTCATCAAGTGGATAAGCGATTGCGATAAATCTAGACCGGTTAATTACGATTTCGTTTTCTGAAATATTTTTTATATAAAACATCATATCACCGAAAATAGTATAACATATATGATTATCAAAGAAACTTTGATATAATAATTATGAACGAATTTTTGCGGAGGAACACTATGAGTAAACGTGTTGTCATTGACACCTCTACCGGGGGACTAGATTACTACACCGAACAACATGATATTGAAATCTTACGTATCAAGATATTTTTGGACGGCGTTGGCTATGCTGACGGTGATGATTTAAAAGCGGATAGGTTTTATGAGATCCTAAGAAATCAACCAGAACTTGTACCTAAGACAAGTCAACCATCAGTTGGTGAAGTAGTAGCATTCTTTAAAAAGTTACATGAAGAAAAAGGATACGATGAGTTTTTTGTAACAACCATCTCATCTAAATTAAGTGGTACATATAATGCAGTATCATTAGCTGCACAAGAACTTGAACCAGAACTTAAAGTTCGTGCATTTGATACATTAACTGTTTGTTTTTCAGAAGGCTTATTTGCACTTGAAGCAGATAAGTTATTAAAAGCAGGCAAGACATTTGATGAGATTGAACATACATTAATAGATATGCGCACAAGAAATACCATTTTCTTTGCAGTAAATTCCCTTAGTTATTTAGTGAAGAATGGTCGCTTGTCAGGTGCGGCAGCATTTGTCGGAAAACTTTTAAAAATAAAACCCATCTTACAAGTCCAAGAAACAGGACATATTGTATCGATTGAGAAAATTAGAAATATTAAAACTGCTTTATCAACAATCGCTAAACGTGTGAAAGCATATGTTGATGATCGCCCGTTCGATGCCTACATTTTATATACAGGTAATCCAACATTAAAAACACATTTTGAAAAAATATTACAAGAAGAACTCGGTTTAGAAAATCTTTATGAAGCACCTAACACACCAGTCGTCGGCGCACATATTGGTCCTGATGTCGTAGGTGTTGGTATATTTCTTAAATAAACGGGCTAGTGACTAGCCCTTTTCTTTGCAAATCTTTGGTATAATAGAAACGGTGATAGATATGAGTCTACAAAACGCTATGAAAGTTATAAAAATATTAAAACGTGAAGGTTACGAAGCATATGTTGTTGGTGGCGCAGTGCGTGATTATCTTTTGCATATGCAAATGAATGATATCGATATTACAACGAATGCAAAACCTTTTCAAGTATCAAAACTATTTAAAATAAAACCTACAGGTATCAAATATGGTACTGTGACAGTCTTATTTCAAGACGATAAATTTGAGGTAACAACTTACCGTGTCGATGGCGAATACGCAGATAATAGACATCCTGAAGGTGTGACATATAGTGATGAAGTTATTGAAGATGTGAAACGTCGAGACTTCACGATTAACGGTCTTTTAATGGATGATCAGATGCAAGTCATAGATCATGTGGAAGGACGTAAAGATTTAGATGCTAAGATGATTAGAGCAATTGGTGAACCTGAAAAACGATTCAATGAAGATGCACTTCGTATGTTGCGTGCCATTTACTTCCAAGCAAAACTCGGTTTCCAAATTGATAAGGCAACAAGAGAAGCAATGACAGAACTTAAAACGAAGATTCCCGAGATTGCAAATGAGCGGATTATTGCAGAGCTTATTAAGACACTGAGATCAAAATATATAAGACGTGCATTTAAGACGATGGTAACAACAGGTATTCATGAAGTGCTACCAGGTTTAAAAGCTGGGATCGAATATTTTAGTGAACATGCACAAAAATTATTTGTGGAAGTATTTTTTACAGCATGTTTCGCATTAAATGGTGGTGTTGTTCCAGATGAATGGAAATTCTCGAATAAACATAAACACCGTTATCAAGTAGCAAGTAAGTTAGCAAATCAGAAACAAGATATAACAGCAATGGATTTATATCAACATGGAATTGAGTTATGTTTACTAGCAAATAAGGTAAATTATATCTTAGGTCGTTCTAAACTTCAAGCTAACGAAATCCAAAAGACATATCACGAATTACCAATAACAAGTGAAGTTGATTTAAAGTTAAGAGCATCTGATATGATTGAAATTACAGGTAAAAAAGCAGGTGCTTGGGTTAAACAAATGCAAAAAAGAATGGTTGTAGAAGTTTTAGAACACAATCTTAAAAATGAATATGAAGTGTTAAAAACGTATATGCTTAGCCATTTAGAATAGGAGATTATGATGGATCTTAGAGAAAAAGATGTATATGAATATTTAGGGAAAGTTGAAAATATCAATCAAGGTGTTCATTTTGCGAATACAACAATTATTACAGAAGAAGATGAGCACGTCAATATTAAACTTGATTTTGAGCAACTTAAGTTAATTACGCAAGGAAAAATTTATCAATTCAAAACACAAGCAGTACCTAAAAATGATGAAGAACTTGTTTTAAAGTGTTTAGAAATAGTACCAGCTGAAGATGTTTTAAGTCCAGAAGCATTATCACATGTACTTGATCACTTTTACGTATATGCACCTAAATCATTAGTGGAAATTAAAAAAGGCGTTGAAGGCTATTTAGCAAAAATCAAAAGTGATGTATTAAAAGCTATTACAAAAACGATTTATGAAGCAAATAAGAAAAAGTTCTTCCTTCACCCAGCAGCAACCAAATTTCATCATGCGTATGTTGGTGGACTAGCGTATCATACATTAACAATGTTAAGCTTAATTGATAACTTTATTGAAGTCTATCCGTATTTAAATAGAGATTTACTGTATGCAGCTACCATTCTTCATGATATGTCAAAATTAGATGAAATCAGTGGTGTTGATGGTGAGTATACGAAAGAAGGATTACTCATTGGTCACTTAGTCATGCAAACCATTGTCATTGATAAGACTGCTGCTAAACTAGGTTATAGCGATAAAGAGGATGTTTTAATGCTTAAACATATGATATTAGCACATCATGGTCAATTCCATTATGGTTCACCAAAAAAGCCACAAACAGGCGAAGCATTACTCTTATGGTTTATTGACACCATCGATTCCAAATTCACGGTTTTAGGTGAGGTTTTAGAAGATACTGCAGAAGGTACATTTACTTCCATGGTCAGTGTTTTAGACCGCATGCGTTTCTACAAACCTAAAAAAGAAGAATAGAGATCATAGATGAACACGGTTATTTCTAAGTTTGAATATGAAAATCTTTTTAAAAGATTACTTACGAAACAATATATATTGAGTGGAGTTATTTTGAGTTTATGTGGCATATTGACAATGGTTGTGTTAATTTGGTTAATACCATCCATGCAAGATCCTGATGTATTTATATCAGTAATCATTGTTATTGCTTCTGGGGCTTCTTTAATAGTTGGCGGTATTGGATTATATGTTTATGGTAAATATATCAGCAAGAAAGACATCCATCATTATGCATTTGATCAATATATCGATTATGAAACAGAAGGCAGGAAAGTACCAGTATTTCGTATTCTACAATATGGTAAAAATTCTAAATCAGTATATGGCATTATGGATTTAATTGATGAGAGAATTATAATATATGATGTTCTTAAACATCATCAAAAATTGTTTCTTGAAGCTAAGAAAAGCGATACAGTGTTTACGTTTTATGCAAAAACGAAAAATGATATCACATGTATGAAAGAGAAAATAGATATACATGTAAATGGTAAAAAATATCGTATATATGGCTTTAAATCAGTAAACAAAAATTTAGTGTCACATTTAAAGGTTGAATATTATCAAGTAAATATGATCAATAAACATAAAAATTAATGACACTAGTTGTCATTTTTTTATGCATAATAGTTGTAGATAGATGCGATGTCATATAGAATAATATGTACGTTAAAGTAGGTGAAGATATGAACAAAATTGCATTAGGTATTACAACATTTGCAGAGGTCATGGAAGATCCTGTTACCCATAAAACAGTGACATATGATGAACGGATTAGACAAATTGTCGATGAAATCATATTGGCAGATCAAGTAGGATTAGATTACTTTGGTGTTGGTGAACACCATCGAAAAGATTATGCTGCTTCTGCACCACATATGATATTAGCTGCAGCTGCAACTGTCACAGATCATATTAGACTAGGTAGCGCAGTAACTGTGCTATCAAGCGAAGATCCAGTGCGGGTTTATCAAAACTTCGCAACCCTGAACGCATTATCAAAAGGGCGAGCGGAGATTATGGTGGGTCGCGGATCGTTTATTGAATCATTTCCACTCTTCGGTTATAGTTTAGATGACTATCATGAACTATTTAGTGAGAAACTTGATCTGCTTGTTAAAATTAGAGATAATGAATTGGTAGATTTTAATGGTGAACTTAGAGCACCAATTAATCATTTAGGTGTATATCCTAGAACAGAAGATTTAACGATTAGTGTAGCTGTTGGTGGCACACCAGCATCAGTCATTAGAGCTGCAAGATATGGACTTCCGCTATTTCTAGCAATCATTGGTGGGAATCCTTTAGCATTTAAAGGACTAATTGATCTATATAAGAAGACATATATGGAAAGTGGACATGATATGGATAAGATGTATATATCTGTTCATTCACATGGGTTTGTTGCTGAAAATTACAAAGAAGCGATGGAGACATATTATCCTTCTATCGAAAAAGCGATGAACATCATTGGTCTAGAACGTGGATGGGGAGTTTATACACAACAACGGTATGAACGCGCGAATAGTATGGACGGTGCACTGTATGTTGGTGATCCTTCCTATGTTGCTAAAAAAATTGTTCATTTAAAAAAGGCACTAGGTATTGATCGTTTTGCATTGCATGTGCCTGTAGGACCGCTTGATCATAAACTCGTGATGAAATCAATAGAGTTATTTGGTAAAAAAGTAAGACCATTAGTAGAAGAAGCATTATCTTAATAGTATATAAAAAAAACAGGTATGTGCATGTAAGCAGCATACCTGTTTTATTATGATTTATTTATAGGGTTAACCTTCAAGGATTGTGAACAGGTTTCCATAGAGGTCCGCATAATTTTGATCGTATACGCCACCTTTTGTAGAAAGTTGGTAACTTGCTAATTGACGACGGTTAATCGCTCTAATTGTACTTACGCGGCTTGCATTCGCTGCATCAACAAATGTAAGGTCATCCATTAATCTAAAGATTAATTCACGTTGCATATAAGTACCTTGGTAAATTTCTAGAACTGGTGAGAAGTATGTTGAGATTGAAGATTGCACTGTGCTATCAAACATGAATGATTCTTCAGCATCTTGGCTCTTTAAGTAGTATTCAATTTGATTAGCTGTTGGATAATCATTGGATTCATTATATAAGTTAATTGTACTTTCATCATCTAGCGTCGCAATGTAATCACCATCAGTGTCATCACTTGCGCTTAACATAGCGCTTGTTTTATCAGCAATTGATGTTACAAGAATGAAGTGCCAACCGAAGCTTGATTTAACAACATCTAATTGACTAATATCATTAATACCATCATATGTAAATTCATCATATAGATCTAAGTAAGGAAGAAGTCCATCTTGGTCACGCATATCATATAAGTTATCATAAAGTTCAATTGCACGATCGTAGAACACTTCATCTAAAACCATAGAACCTGACATCATGTTAGATGCGTTTGTAATTTCTGATGAGATGTTTTCAAATTTAAGGTTTAGACCTAAGAGACGGTAATCTACCCATTCATCTTCATCAATAACTTCATAAGGTGTTGCATCGTAACGACCTCTCTCAAGACGAATAGCAGATGCGTAATTAGATGCTAATGTTGATAAACCTGAAGATAGGCTTCTATAATCACCAGCATGATCAAATACGTAATCAACTAAATCAATAACGCCTTGTTCAACGGCAGCAGCAGCTGTCGCCGATAATGAATCTAGGTAATCTGCAGGATTATCAGGTGAACCATCGCCATCTTGGTCAACATAAACAAGTAAGTGACTGACGTTGATACCTTTATCGAATTCATATTGTTGTTCAGCTAATTGAGAGAACTTTTGATAAATTGATGAATTAGTATTATCGAAATGATTTTCAATATCATCAATGTATTGCTGTCTTAAATCAGGATATACATACAATTGATTGATAGCTTCAGCGTTTGTTTCAGCACCGAAAGCAACTAATAAGAATGCTTGACGTCCCATTGAAGCTGGGTATGTAGGTGCGTAACTATCTGATGTGAATGATGTGATGATTGTTTCGAATTGTTCTTGGTAGTCGTTGATTGTGTCATCATCAACTGTGTATGTATCTGAATTTGATAAGAATTGATTCACTAGGATGTCATAAGCTAAGTTAATACCATAAGCTTTTTCTAATCGTGTGTATAATTCATCAACTGTAATGAAAGTATCATTAACTTTCGCTACATTGTCACCAGATTTTGAACTTTCAGTACCAGTATAATCAGTATTTTGTGCATAAATGATACGGATAACTGGATCATAAATGTCGATTGATGCTTCTTCATAAACACTTGTAATTTGAGCTGTAATATATGAGTCGGTTAATCTTGCTTCAACTAGTTTAGCTCGCATTTCATCGTATTTATCTTGAGCAGCTTGTGAATCGCCAAAGATTTCTTGTGTGTCATCATCTGGGTCCTCAATTAGGATATCATCTTGACTAGCTGATTCATCGTTTAACTTAAATACTAAGAAACGGTAAGATGTACCAGTTTGTACACGAGATGAGAATGGTGAATCCTCTGTTGTGTCTTCTGGGTCATCCATTAATGATTCAGCAGTTAGTGTGTTATAAATGTGTGATCTTAATGTAGTATCCAACGCTGTTAAGTCTTTATAAGTATAAAGTGTTGTGAATTCTGTATCACTATCACCTACAATGTTGTCACCATCTAACATGATAGTAGCAGTTGGATTTAGTAAGTTATAAATGTCAACAAATTTCTCTTTAACTTCTGCAGTACTTAACTGGAATGTAGTGTCTCTTAAACCATCTTCACGTGAATTACTAATAACATATGCTTTGTAGTAATCTTCATAATCTTTACTTGATAAGTTTTCGCGGTCTAAATAGTCAACACCTAATTTACCAAGTAAGTCAAGGTCATCTAACATATCAATAATGTATTGATAGTCAAGTGTGTTTGTTAAATCGATATAGCCATCATCTTCCGTGTCAGTAATTCTGATATCAGGGATTTGGTACCAGATACCTTTGGAGTCTGCTTTAATACCAACTTGATATAATGCAGCATTTGCTTCATTCAAGTTTAGGAAACTGACGATAAGTGCATTAACATCATATCTTCCTTCTTCTTGGCTCTTGTAGTAACTTACAACATCTTGTTCATCAATGTATGAATCGCTTTCTTCATCATCGACGTCAATTGCTAAAGCTGCTTTCGCATAATTTCTCTCAGCAACACGTAAAATATAAGTGTCAACAAGTTCAGGGATATCTGCATATCCTGCAAATGAATCGCCAAGTGCGAGTAAATCATCGACTAATGCATCAACGTCGACTGAGTTATCTGTTAAATATAGCGAATCAGCATAAAGTTCTAATGCACGAACATATAGATCATGTCTTTCACTATAAAACTCTTGAAGATCCTCTAGATCAGTTGCATCAACTGAATAACCAATCGTAGAAGCAGTACCGAAAATAGCAGTATTGACAACTTCATTGAAGAAATCTAATGTATCTTGGTCACCACTAGCGATGAGGCTTTTTGCATCTGCAATTTCTGATTCGAATAAAATTCTGTCAATCATATCTGTTAGGGCATTTGCTCCCTGCAGACGGATTTGGTCATATAATTCGGCTTCTGTTACACTGTATTCACCGACTGATGCATAGACGGTGTCGTCTAGATCCCCAATTGGATAGGAATCAGTTTGTGTACAAGCTGCCAATGTAAGAACGCTCGCGAGACTTAAAAAAAGAACCGCAAATCTTCTTATGGTCTTGTTAAAATTCATTGTGTTCACTCCTTAATTTGTATTTCATACAAGCATTTATAATATAGCATGTTTATAGATGTATTGCAACCACTTTCAGTGGTTTTGTTAATATCACATACTTTTATGTTAATATAAAGAGAGGTGGTTATGTTGGAAGTGTATGTATTGGCAAGTGGATCTAAAGGTAATATGACCTACTTAAAAGTAGGACATATTCGCATAATTGTTGATGTTGGAATCAGCTATCGAAGAATGCGTTTAAAAATGTTGTCTTATGAAGAATCATTAGATGATATTGACGCACTTTTAATCACACATGAACATCAAGATCATACAATGGGTTTAAAAATGCTGCTAAAACATCACCAAATTAGACATATTTATTTAACTGAAGGAACATATAGAGGATTAAAAGATGACGTAAAGTCATTAATAAAAGATTATACGTTTGTTAAAGCGGATACACCATTTATGGTTGAAGATGTTCAAATTACACCATTTATGATCTCGCATGATGCGAACGAGCCCGTCGCGTACGTGGTTGATAAAGATAAAAAAGTTGTTGTTTTAAATGATACGGGTTATGTAGATGAATCATATTATCCGTTATTAGAAGATGCAGATTTATACATTTTAGAAGCGAATCATCATCCTGCAATGCTTATGAATTCACCTCGTCCGTTTTTATTAAAAAAACGGATCTTATCAGAACGTGGTCACTTATCAAATGAAGACGCAGCATATCTGATGAATCGTTTCATACAAACGAAAAAAGCTGTTTGGGTGGTTTCTCATATTTCAGAAGATTGTAATACCGTTCTAGCTATTGAAGAAGCTATTGTTGGTGCATTTGATGATCCAACAAAAGTTGATATCTATTATGCATCAAAAGAAGGATTACCGGTGATTTGTATATGATTAGAATTTTAGCTGTTGGCAAATTAAATCAAACGTATTTGAAAACAGGTATTGTATATTATAAAAAGCAGTTACCAACATCGCTAGACATTGTTGAAATAAAAGATGAAGCAACAATTGAAGGTATGGCTAAAGAAGGAAATCGCATTTTAGCGAAAATAAAACCAAGCGATTATGTGATTGTATTAGCCATCAAAGGCAAGAAAGTGGATAGTCCTGGATTTGCTAAAATAATTGAACACGCGCAAACATATGCACAAGGTGATTTAGTGTTTATTATTGGCGGTTCTTATGGGCTTGATGAACGTGTCTCATCACGTGCACAAAAAAGTGTTTCTTTCTCAGACATGACATTCCCGCATCAACTCATGCGATTAATGCTTATAGAACAACTATATAGAGGGTTTATGATTTTAAAAAATCATCCCTATCATAAGTAGGTGAAGACATGAAAAAAACTATTTTTTGGGACTTTAATGGAACCATTTTAGATGACGCTTATTTGGTCTATGAAATCTTAGTAGATATGCTTGCAGAAGTAGATAGACCAACGGTTACTTTTGAAGAATATTTAAACATCTTTACGTTTCCAGTAAAAGACTATTATGCGAAAGTTTATGATTTAGAAAAAACACCATTTGATGTTCTAGCAAAGCGATTTATAGCATTATATATGAAGCGTGCATTAGATGCTAAACTACACAGTCATGTTGTTGAAATCATTGCGTATTTTAAATCACTGGGTTATCGAAATGTTGTCTTGTCTGCATCCGAGAAAAACAACTTAAATGAACAACTTAAATACTATAAAATTGAACATTTATTTGATGCTGTTTTAGGGACAGATAATGTACACGCTAATGGCAAAGTTGGTATTGGAAATGCATACTTAAAAGAAGCGAAAATAGATCCGAAACAAGCAGTTATGATTGGTGATACTATTCATGATGCTGAGGTTGCTGAAAGTCTTGGTGTAAGTTTCATATGCTACACAAAAGGACATCAACATAAAGATCGTTTAAAAACATTTAAAACGATTAATGATTTTAGAGAACTAAAAACACTAATTTAAGAAGGTTTGTTTGAAGTGTGATATGATAGAAATATATATAAATCATGCAATAGGAGAATATTATGAAACGCACGAAAGTCTTCTTTCAAGGATTTAAAGCGTTCATCCAAAAGGGTAATATTATTGATTTAGCGATAGCCTTTATTCTTGGTGTGTCATTTAGAGAAATTGTCAACTCACTCGTTAATGATCTTATTATGCCACTTTTTTCAAGCATCGCTGGCGAATCCGATTTTACAAATTTAATATGGACCTTAAATGGTGCAGAGATTAGATATGGCGCGTTTATTCAAGCCATCGTTAACTTTTTGATTATTGCATTTTCAATCTATGCTGCTGTTACATTAGTTATTCGCAGAAAACAGTTTGAAGAAAACGTAAAAAAAGAAGGTCAGTCTGAAGTACCAAAAGAAAAAGTTATACCCGAAGACATTAAGCTCCTCACTGAAATAAGAGATGAGCTAAACAAACTTAATAGAAAATAGGAGGAGTTCATAATGCCAAAGGTAGCTGTATTAGCATGCAGTAATGCAGGTCTTGATTATTTAAACTATCCAAAAGATATAATTATTTTGCGTTCTGTGATTCATTTTGGGGACGAGGAATATGATGACTATATAGGAATGGATGCTAAAACGTTTTATAAACGTATTGCAAATGACCCGAATGATATTCCAAAAACGAGTTATGTTTCAATAGGTAAAATGATTGAATATTTTGAAAAACTAGAAAAAGAAGGTTACGAAGAAGCCTTAGTAATAACCATATCAGCTAAACTTTCTGGTCTTAATGAAGCGGTTAAACATGCTGCTAAAGAAGTTAATATAAAAGTCACTTCATTTGATTCTAAAACATTAGCTTATCCAGAAGCTTTTATGGCATTAGAAGCACATCGCTTAGCTGAAGAGAATAAATCGGTTGCTGAAATTCTGCCAATCATCGAATATATTAGAGATCATAACCACATGTATTTTGCTGTTGATACATTGCTTTATCTTGTTAAAAATGGACGTTTATCTAAACTTCAAGGAACACTTGGAACGATGTTACAACTTAAACCAATGTTAACCATTGATAAAGAAGGTAAAGTTGAAACAGTTGAAAAGATAAGAACAACGAAAAAAGCACATCATCGTGTGCTTGAAAAGTATTTAGAAGAAACAAAGGATAAAGATGTTATCACATTTATTTCACATGCTCATGCTGATGGTTATGCGAAGTGGTTTACGGATGAAATTCATAAAGTTCTTCCGAATCGAGAAATCATTGCCACATATTTAACACCTGTTGTAGGTGCACATACAGGACCTAAAGCATTAGGATTAGGTTATATTGAAAAACATAAGTAAAAGGTCAACCGCTTGGTTGACCTTTTTTTTAATCTTTATGATGATTAACTTTAACAGGTGGATCATTCTCTAATATACCCGTCATTGGAATGAGTAAAAATGCTAACCATGATATATGAAACATAGTGAAGAAATAACCGACTGAGAAAAAGATAATAACTGCAATAAATGGCATCAATGGTGTTAGTCTTAAGCGTTTTGAATTAATCAATATCGATGTGATTGGAATCAGTAATAAAATCATCCAAGCCCAACCCCAAGCATTAGGAACTGTTAAACCAACAACTAGAAATGCTGCGATACAACAAAGAATAATAAATGTTTGAGTGGTTGCTCTAAAGGTCCAATTATGATCAATGGTGATGTTTATTTTACCAAGTGATAAAGCAACAACAACAGGTAATATGAAACCGATAAGTCCGTATTCAGGCATACCTTCTACAAGATACATATATAAATAGAAGCCTACTGCAAGTAAAATAGAAGGTGCTAACACAAAACGTTCTAAGTTTTTACCTCTTGTAATAGCTGCTAAAAATGGGATGAGTAAGAAAAATAACCATGCCCATGCCCAAGCTTCCAAGTAAAAGCCTAATAAGATGAAGGCTAATAGTGTTAAAAATGGTAGGGAGCCAATGAGACGATCACGTCGTCTTGCACTAAATAATACACCCGATAATGGTATGATTAAAAAGACAAGCCAGCCAGGATGCCATGCATTATAAGCAACCCCTAAAAATATAAATACAATAACAGCAATAAACGGCGATAAGGCAACAAATTTTTCTTTTTTATTGACGTTACCTAAAATACCAGCGATTGGAATAAATAAGAAGACAAGCCAGCCAGGATGCCATAAATCGCCAAAATATCCTAATAAGAAAAAGGCAATTACTGCAATGAATGGTGCTAAAGCAACTAATTTATTATTTTTTCTTCTAACTTCTCTAAAGTCTCTGATTTGTAGTGTGTCAAGCAAATCTCTGACTACTTTTTTAGGTTCACCGAGTAGTTCGACTGTCTCTTCATCTGTCAAACCACGATCGATCGCATCATCATACATACCTTCATAATCCATTAATACATCTTGGATATCAGCATCTACAACTTGATGTTCATGTAATCTTTCTTCTAACTGTTCTAAATAATCACGTTTCATAGGTTTGTTCCTCCTAGTATTCTAGACACACCTTTTAAGAATGATTGCCATTCCTTTTTATATGCTGCTAAGCGTTCGTGTCCTATTTGTGTTAAATGATAATATTTCCTTGGTGCACCAAGTGAAGTTTTCTCAACATATGTTTCAAATAAGTTTTGCGCAGTAAGTCTTCTTAATATCGGATAAACGGTGTTTTCGTTCACATCAATTGCTATAGCCAGAGCTTCAATGACTTCGAAACCATACAAATCTTTATTTTCCATAAGACTCAATACGCACATTTCAACAATGCCTTTTTTAAATTGCGTATTCATTGTTTTCCTCCTTGCTGTGTATTGCACACTACTAGATTATCACATTACTGTGTAAAACACAATACTTAATGCTTTATTTTTTTGGAGATGTTAGATATTGTGTTTTTTTACGTATTGTGATACGATTATAACAAACAGGAAAGAGGAATTTTCCATGTTCATATATCTATCTGTTTCTTTTACATATTATTACTATCGCTAAATAGGAATGTAAGGCATTCCTTTTTGAAGTGAGTAAAGGGAACAGCCAAAGCGATTAACGTTTATCCTTGAGGTTGTTCCTCGGGGATTTTTATTTTTTTACAAACCAAGGAGATTATATTATGATTATCAAGATGAAAAAAGGTTCAACCCAAAATCAATATTTAAAAATCACAACATTTTTAAAAGAAAAAGGCTTAGAGATAAAAGACGTAAGCAGTGATTTAGTTACAATATTTGGTATTATCGGTGATACTTCGAAAATCGAGCCATTTGATTTGTATGCGTTTGAAGGTGTTGGTGATGTTACACGTGTATCGACACCATTTAAAAAAGCAAGTCGCTCATTCCATCCGGAAGACACAATTTTAACCTTACCCAAGGATATTAAAATTGGAGGAGATCACTTCACATTAATGGCTGGTCCATGTTCTGTTGAATCTGAAGATCAATTAAGAACGATTGCTGCTGCTGTATCAAAAACAGGAACAAGAATTTTACGTGGTGGTGCATATAAGCCAAGAACCTCACCTTATTCATTCCAGGGCATGGGTGTTGAAGGTTTAAAGTTATTACGTAAAGTTGCTGATGAATTTGATATGCTTGTCGTCTCAGAAATGATGGCACCACATTTATTAGATGAATTTAATGAATATGTCGATATCATTCAAATTGGTGCTAGAAACATGCAAAACTTTGATTTATTAAAGACACTAGGTAAAACAGATAAACCAATTTTACTAAAAAGAGGATTATCTTCAACAATTGAGGAATGGCTAATGTCGGCAGAATATATTATGGCCTCAGGTAATGATAATGTAATCTTATGTGAACGTGGTATTAGAACATTTGAAAAATATACAAGAAACACATTAGATATTAGTTCAGTTTTAGCTGTTAAAGAATTATCACATTTACCTGTTATTATTGATCCATCTCATGCTGCAGGTCGTTGGGAAATGATTGAAGAATTATCACTTGCTGGCTTAGCTGTGGGATCACATGGTTTAATTGTTGAGGTTCACCATGATCCTGAACACGCATTTTCAGATGGGGCACAATCACTTAAACCAAAAAAATATGACCATATGGTTAAGCATATTAAAAAGATTGCGAAAGTGATGGCAAAAGAATTACAATGAAAATATTTATTGTAGGATTGGGACTGATTGGGGCATCTTATGCTGAAGGTCTCTCAAAAAAACATACAATCTATGCTTGGAATAGAACAGAAGCGAGAGTCGCTCAAGCTATTTCAGAGGGTATTGTCGAAAAAGATAATGAGTTATCAAAACTAAGTGAAGTTGATCTTGTTATATTAGGATTATACCCAACGTATAATATTCAGTTTGTTAAATCGCATCAAGACTTGTTTAGACCTGGGCAAATTGTTACCGACGTTAGTGGTACAAAACAATGGATGATGCCGGAACTTGCTAAAGTTTTACCGGCAGGTGTTACATATACGTCTCATCATCCGATGGCGGGTAAGGAAACAAGTGGTTATGATGTGAAAGATGCACGTATTTTTAATGGTGCTAATTTCATCATGGTTAAAGGTGAAAAAAGCGATATTAAAGATGAAGTGGTATTAAGAACGATTGCTAAAGACTTGAATTTTGGTCGTATTATCGTTGTTGACGCTAAGACACATGATCAATTAATAGCTTTTACGAGTCAGTTAACACATGTCTTGGCTATTAGTCTGGTAAATGCTGATCGCTTTGATGGAACAAAAGAAGCAACTGGTGACTCATATCGTGATTTGACAAGAATTGCTAAAATTAATGCACCAATGTGGACTGAACTATTTAGCGAAAATAAAAAAGCTTTACTTGAACAAATTGAAACATTTGAACAAGAACTAGATCGTGTGAAAGATATGATTAAAGAAGATAAGCGTAATGCGTTAATTAGATACATGGAACAAGCAACAGAAAAGAGGAAAGCATTCGATGAAAATCCCGATGAGTAATTATGATATCGTCTTTGCTGAATTAAACCAATTTGAAGCACATATTAAATCTGTTTATGCGTATCGTAAACTATTTATTGTTACAGACGAAACAGTTTTTTCATTTTATCAAAATAAAGTGAAAGAAGCCTTATCTGATTTTGAAGTTTCATTCACGGTTATTTCTCCTGGTGAAACATCAAAAGCTTACGATACCTATGTAAACGTTATTTCTGATTTAATCAATAAAGGTTTAAAAAGGGAACATATGATTGTTGCTCTTGGCGGAGGTGTTGTTGGAGATTTAGCAGGATTTGTTGCTGCAACCATATATAGAGGCGTTCCATTTATACAAATACCTACAACATTATTAGCAATGGCTGATTCTTCAATTGGTGGTAAAACAGGGATTGATTTAGATGAAGGTAAAAACTTAGTTGGTGCTTTTTATACACCAAAGATTGTATTGATTGATATGAATTTTTTAAAGACACTTTCTCCCGCAGAATACAGAAATGGAATGGCAGAAGTAATTAAAGCAGGGTTAATTGGCAATAAATCATTATACGTACAAGTTAGAAGACCAGTAGAAATTAATGCTGCACAATTAAAAGAAGCTATGTTGGTTAAAAAAGCAGTTGTTGATATTGACCCCTTTGATAAAAAAGAACGGATGTTTCTAAATTTTGGCCATACGTTTGGTCATGCAATTGAAAAACATTTCAATTACAATCGCTATAAACATGGTGAGGCGATTAGTTATGGTATGCTGATTGCTATTGAATTAGGTATAAGTTTAGATATAACACCGTCTTCATTATATGATGAAGTAAAAGGCACTTTGTTGGCGTGGCAACTCATTAATGAACCTGTTTTAGAAAAAGATCGCTTTACGAAGTATATTAAAACAGATAAAAAATATACAGCTGATGGATTTCATTTCATTTTATTAAAGGGCATTGGTAAACCAGTGATTAAGCAACTACAAGTTGGTGAGGAAACATGAACATTACGATTAAACCAACTAAACTAACTGGTGAATTGAATGTTGTACCATCTAAATCTCTATCGCATCGTGTGTTGATTGCTGCTGGCTTAGCGGACGGAAAAAGTCATGTTTCAAATGTTTTACATGCAAACGATATTGATGCAACTAAAAAAGCTTTAGAAGCATTTGGCGTAACATTTGATGGTGATCTGGTAAATGGTGGTAAAAGAGAAGTGATAAAACCATTTGTCAATGTGAAAGAATCGGGATCGACTTTAAGATTTATGATTCCAATTTATTTACTTGATCATCATGAAATTACAATTGATGGTGAAGGTAGACTTGCGAAAAGACCACTTGATGCTTATGAAGCACTCTTTCGATCAAAAGCTATTGTATTTGAAAGACAAGGTGAAGAGCAATTACCTTTATTACTTAAAGGGCGTTTAAAGGGTGGACATTATCCAATTCCCGGGAATGTAAGTAGTCAGTTTATATCTGGGTTATTATTTGCATTACCACTTCGAAGAGAAGACTCAGTGATTGAATTAACAACACCTTTAGAGTCAAAAGGATATGTGGATTTAACATTATCAGTTTTAAAACAATTTGGTATTCATATTTTATCCGTTGACAATTTCTTCTATATAAAAGGTAGCCAACGCTACACACCTACAAATGTCAGTGTTGAAGGCGATTACTCACAAGCTGCATTTTGGTTAGTAGCAGGTCTTTTAGGCGATAAACCGATTAAACTATCACATCTATCAAAAGATAGTTTACAGGGTGATAAAGCGATTGTTGATGTTATTCAACAGATGGATGGAAAACTTGAACCAACAGATGATGGGTACATCGTTTATCCTTCTATGACAAAAGGTGCAATTATTGATTTAAAAGATATACCTGATTTAGGACCAATTCTTATGGTCTTAGCAGCAAGATCAAGTGGAAAAACAGTGTTTAAAAACTGTGAACGTTTAAGAATTAAAGAATCAGACAGGCTAACGGCTATGTTAAAAACACTAACAAAATTTGGTGTTCAAACAAGTGTTGATGATGATACAGTTACAATAATCGGTCAATCATCGTTTAAGGGTAATCAAACGTTAAGTGCATATAACGATCATAGAATTGCAATGGCGATTGCTGTGGCATCGATTATTGCAGATGGCCTAGTGACGATTGAAGGTGCAGAATCAGTGAATAAATCATATCCAACATTCTTTGATGATTATAAAATGCTTGGAGGTCATATTAATGAAGATTGATGAGTTACGCATAAAAATTAATGAAATTGATGAACAGTTATTGGAACTTTTTAAAGCTAGAATGGCTGTTTCAAAAGCAATCGGTGATGCTAAAAAAAGAGAAGGCTTACCTGTTTTTGATGAACAACGAGAACAACAAGTTTATGACAGATTAGAAAAACGTTTGAATGATGAGAAGTTTTGGCCTTATTATAAAGCATTCATCAAAGAAATTATGCGTTTGTCTAAGGACATCCAAAAATGATGACATTTGGTCTTATTGGCCAACAGATTAGTTATTCAAAATCACCGATGATTCATGCCTCTATGGCACCACGCTTAAACGTGCCTTTTAAGTATGAAATTATTGATATTAAACCAGACGCATTAAAAGAAACCATTTACCTTATAAAAAAAGGTGATTATCACGGATTTAATGTGACAATTCCGTATAAAGAAGAAGTGTTAAAATATATTGATCGCTTAACGGATGTTGCTAAAAAAATTGGGGCAGTTAATACAATTTATTATAAAAATGGTCGCATTATCGGTGATAATACAGATTATGATGGTTTTAAAGGGTTATTAAAAGTTAATAAAATCAAAGTTAAACATAAAAAAGTCTATATATTAGGTACGGGTGGTGCAGCAAAAGCCGTTTATCATGTTTTAAAAGATTTAGGAGCGTTGGTTACGGTGGTTTCAAGACAGCCTAAACTTTCTGATGTATTTTCACGTGTGATTGGATATCAATCACTTGATCCAAATGATATTGATATCATTGTGAATGCTACACCAGTTGGTACGTATCCAAATATAGATGATCATCCAGTGCCATTATCACTAGTGAAACAAAAAGTTGTGATTGATTTGATATATAATCCACTTGAAACAGCAATCGTAAAACATGCGAAAAAAGGTGTTGGTGGTCTTGATATGTTAATCATTCAAGCGCTACACAGTGAGATAGATTGGCTTGATCGAGACATAAAGATAAAATCAAAATTGATCATGCAATTAAGGGAGGTTATCCGAAATGAATAGTTATGGAAAATTATTTCAAGTGACGTTATATGGTGAATCTCATCAAGACGCTATTGGCGTTGTTGTAGATGGTATGAAGGCAGGTACTGTTATTGATGAACAGCTTATCTTTCATGATTTAGAACGCAGAAAACCGGGTGCTATAGGGACAACACCACGGAAAGAGAAAGATGCGTTTAAAATCACTTCAGGTGTTTTCAATGGGAAAGCAACTGGTTCACCAATTCACATCATGATTGAAAACCATAATACGAAATCAACAGATTATGAGAAACTTATACATCAGCCTAGACCAGGTCATGCTGATTATGTTGCAAACATCAAATATGATGGTTTCCATGACTATCGTGGTGGTGGTCGATTCTCAGGGCGACTTACTGCACCGTTGGTTGCTGCAGGAAGTCTTGCGAAAATGATGATGCCTTATGAAATTTCAAGTGAACTAATCCGTGTAGGAGAGTTAACTGATTTAGCACACTTAGATGAATATTTATTAGAAGTTGCTAAAAAAGGTGAATCTGCAGGTGGTATTGTTAAAGTTACAGTTAAAAATGTTCCAGTTGGACTTGGAGAACCATTCTTTTATAAACTCGATGCAGAAATCGCTAAAATGGTGATGAGTATGCCAGCAGTTAAAGGAGTATCATTTGGTGCAGGTTTTGAAGCCGCACATAAATTAGGATCGAAATGGAATGATACCTTTATAAATGAACGTGGTCTTACAAAAAGCAATCATAGCGGTGGCACAAGTGGTGGTTTATCTAATGGGAATGATTTAATTATTAAAGTATTAGTTAAACCAACATCTTCTATTCAAAAGGTACAGGAAACATATGATTTTAAAAAACAGGCTGTGAGTGAATTGAGAATTGGTGGTAGACACGATGTCGCAATCATTAGAAGAATACCTGTAGTCTTAGAGAATGTTATCGCGATTGTGTTAGCAGATATGATGTTATTAGCAAACAAAACATAAAAAGTTGTCTTGAACAACTTTTTTTTATATGGTCAATGTCCTTAATTAAACGGTTAATTTCATATATAATAGTATTGGTGATTACATGGAAGTAAAGCTTGATCAAGTAAAAGGTATTGGACCTTCATTACTTCATTCATTTAGAAATCAAAACATATGGTCGACATACGACCTTGTTTTACATTACCCACGTACGTATGAAGATTTTACGGTAAGATCGTTATCAGTGGCAAAAAACTTGGAAGTTATTACTGTTCAAGGACAAGTTATCACTGACTTAAAGGCTAACCCATATAGCAAAGTGCATGTCATTACATTTAAATTAATCGTGCATGAAGAAATTCTTGAAGTTGTTGTTTTTAACAGAAAATACTTGTTGAAACAAATAGCAAAAGATGCGAAGATTATGGTGAAAGGCGTTTATCATTTATATCAAAAGAAGATGATAGCTAGCCATGTATCTAGAGTAGCGCTTAATCATACAATTAAACCGGTTTATCAAATCAAAGGTGTATATGATAGAAAAATTCAGCATTTAATCAAAGATATTTTTGAACAAAAACAAGTTCAAATATTTGAAACTATCCCACGTGAATTCATCGATAAGTATCAGCTACCTTTACGGGAAGAAGCGTTTAAGATGTTACACGTACCAGCATCGTTTGAGGATATTAGAAAAGCAGAAAGGCGTTTTAAATATGAAGAGGCATTTTTTCTTCAATTAAAATTAGTTGCTGAGCAATTAAGGCATAAGAAGCGAGAAAAAAAATCATATGATATAAAAAAAGTGAAAGCACTTATTGCAAAACTACCTTACGAATTAACAAATGACCAGAAACAAGCAACGAATGACATCTTTAGAGATTTTAAAAAAGATTTTGCCACAATTAGACTGGTACAAGGTGACGTTGGTTCTGGTAAAACTGTGGTTGCATTAATTGCAGCTTATGCTATTGTTACTGCTGGACAGCAAGTTGCATTTATGGCACCGACATCATTATTAGCAGCACAACATTACGCATCATTTAAAGCCATGTTAAAAGATGTGAATATCGCTTTATTGAACCAAAAAACACCGAAAAAGAAAGCGATGAAAGATGCGATATTAAAGGGTGAATATGATATTGTTATTGGCACACATGCACTCATTGAATCAGATGTTGTTTTTAAAAACTTAGGCTATGTAATCATTGATGAACAACATAAATTCGGTGTGGATGCGAGACAAACTTTAATTGATAAGAGTCATGCGAAAGATGTGCTATATTTAACAGCTACACCTATTCCAAGAACGCTTGCGATGGTGTCTTTTGGTGAATCAAATGTTTCTACGATTAAAGAGAAACCAGCACAAAGAAAACCAATTATCACAAAACTTATGGATCAAAAGAAACAGCAAAAAGTGATGACTGAAATTGAGCAATCGCTTCAAAAAGGGGAGCAAGTATTTGTTGTTGTCCCAGCAATTACTTCTGATAAAGTTGATGACAATATTGAGACTACAAAAGAAAAGTTATCATATCTAAATCATCCGCTCTTTATTTTGCATGGTCAATTATCAAAAGATGAACAGTCAGATGTGATGACATTATTTAGAGAAACACCAGGTAGTATATTATTGTCGACTACAATGGTTGAAGTTGGTATTGATATTCCTAATGCTACGTTAATGGTGATTTTATCAGCCCATCAGTTTGGATTAGCACAACTCCATCAACTAAGAGGTCGAATTGGCAGGGGGGACTTAGAAAGTACTTGTTATCTTGTTAGTGAGAAACAAGACTTAGAACGGCTTGAACTAATGACACAAACAAATGATGGATTTATACTCTCCGCTTATGATTTACGAGCAAGAGGGCCAGGTGATTTTATTGGTGTTGAACAATCTGGTTATTTGAAATTTAATTTTCTTGATTTATCGACTGATTATAAAATACTAAATGAAGCTCAAAAAAATGTTAGGAGTCTCTTAACAAAACAAGATTTTAACACAAATAGGCAATACGCATATTTACGAAGACACATCAAAGAATCACTTAAAATATGATATACTAAAATCAGTTTATTGAAAGCGAAGGATAACCTTATGATACGTATAGCAGTTGACGGTATGGGCGGCGATTTCGCTCCAAAGGAAATCGTTGCAGGTACTTTATTAGCATTGAAAAAATTTAAGGATATTGAAATCACCATTTACGGTGATGAAAATAAAATGGCTCCTTATCTACAACAACACGAGCGTTTATCTGTTGTTCATACACCTTATTTTTTAGATATGGGTGAAAAAGATCCGATCAAACAATATCGCTCAAATAAAGAAATGTCGATGTTTATGGCGATGACGTCCGTCAAAGAAGGTAAGGCGGACGCGATCGTAAGTTCTGGTCCAACACAGGCTTTGGTTGTTGCTGGTCATTTCATCTTAAGACGTATGAAGCATATGGCACGTGTCGCGATTGCTCCAATTGTGCCATCAATAGATGGTAGAGGAAGAATCTTATTAGATTCAGGAGCTAACACAGACACAAAACCAGAACACTTATTAGACTTTGCAGTTTATGCTTCCGTGGTTGCAGAACGCTTATTAAAACGTGATAAACCTGAAGTTGCATTATTAAATATTGGTACTGAAAATGGTAAAGGGCGAGATTTAGAAAAAGAAGCATTTAAATTATTGTCTGAAAGCCCAGACATTCATTTTTATGGTAATTTAGAAACGAAAGAAATCTTAACGTCAAAAGCAGACATTTTTCTAAGTGATGGCTTTACAGCAAACATGGTCATGAAAACGATGGAAGGTACAGCTAAAGGTTTAGGATATATTTTAAAGCGTGAAATTAAAGCATCTCTCGGTGGTATGATTGGTGCATTATTCATGAAGAAAGCATTGAATCGTTTTAGAAAATCATTAGATGCATCTGAAATTGGTGGTGCATTATTAATGGGGTTAAATGGTGTTGTTATTAAAGCACATGGCTCATCTGATGCTTATGGTTTTTATAATGGGATTAGACAAGCCAAAGAAATGGTTGAAGCAGATGTGATCAATATTGTTTCTGAAACACTTAGCAAGAAGGCTGATCAAGTATGATTGAACTTTTAAAACAATTGAAAATTCAAGCGAAAGATGAATCACTATATGAAGTAGCTTTAACTCACTCATCTTATGCAAACGAACATCAAACAGAAAAAAATGAAAAATTAGAATTTTTAGGTGATGCAGTCATCGAACTATTGATGAGTGATTATTTATATAATCTTGATCTCGCTGATGAAGGTGAATTGACAAAAAGAAGAGCGCAAGCGGTTCGCGAAGAAGCACTTGTTATTTATGCGGAAAAGATTCATTTGAAAGACTATCTAAAATTAGGTAAAGGGGAAAGTGTCAAGGGGGCAAACGATTCTATGATTGCAGATGCTTTTGAAGCACTTTTTGGAGCAACCTTTCTTGATTTAGGGTTTAAAAAAGCAGAAGCTTTATTTAAACGTATCGTCATTCCACATTTGAAACGTGTAATTGTCATTAAAGATTATAAATCAACATTACAAGAACTTATCCAAGGGGGCGATAAGCGAAATATTTCATACCATATTATTAGTCAAAAAGGACCATCACATCATCGGTTGTTTGAAGCTGCTGTTAAACTTGATCAGTCCATCACGTTAGGTACTGGAACAGGTAGAACAAAAAAAGAAGCTGAACAAAATGCTGCGAAAGATGCATTAAAGAAAGGGAATTCAGATGCTTAAACGATTATTTAATGAATATGATTTTGCGGTTGAACGCATTTTATTAAAAGAATATCGTAGACTTTCTTTAACGATGCAAGAAGTGACAGTGCTTGTCGCGCTTTTTTCCATCTTTAAAAAACGTAAAACATTTTCACTAAATGCTTTATCAAGACGTGTTGAATATAGTAAAGCTGAAATTGGTGGTTATGTGGAAGCGTTGCTTAAAAAACATTTCATGACACTAGAACTTGAAATGAAAGATGGCAAAGAACGTGAAATATTTGATGTTGATCCAACATTTAAACGCATTGAAGAACTATATAACGAAGATAAGAAGAATATATTAAAAGAAAAGATCGAAAAAGATGTTACTGCTGTTATTAGTGCTTTTGAACAAGGTATGGGTAGAATGCTTAAATCATATGAACTGGATATGATTCGTAGTTGGTTTGAAAATGATGAGTACACATTTGAGGCGATGATGAAAGCAATCGATAATGCGGGGTCACGTGTTTCTGTTAAACATGTTGAACGGTTATTAACACAACAAATTATGCCAAAGGTTGAACTTGATGATGATACGGAAAAAGCTTTAGATGCCATCTTCAAGAAAATGAAATGACGGAGAAAACAGCTAAAATCCTTCATGTGTTAGATCAAATGTATCCGGATGCACATGTTGAACTTCACCATAAAAATGCGTTTGAATTACTAGTCGCAGTTGTTTTATCAGCACAAACTACAGATATTAGTGTAAATAAAGTTACACCTGAGTTATTTTCTAAATATCCTAATCCAAAAGCTTTAGCAGAAGCAGATCTTAAAGATTTAGAATCCATTTTAAGATTTATAGGGTTATATCATAATAAAGCAAAACACATCAAAATGCTTAGTGCACAATTGATGGACCGTCATCAAGGTATCGTGCCTTCAGATCGTAAAGCGATGGAAGCCTTAACTGGTGTAGGTAGAAAAACAGCGAATGTTGTATTAAGTAATGCATTTGGTATCCCAGCACTTGCTGTAGATACACATGTAGCAAGAGTAGCAGTAAGATTAGGTTTAGCAAAGAAAAATGATAGTGTATTAAAGATTGAAGAAAAATTAAATCGTAAAATTCCAAAAGAAAAATGGCAACAAGTCCATCATCAATTTATCTTTTTTGGAAGATATCACTGCACTGCTAGAAAACCAAAATGTCAAGATTGTCCACTCTATGATCTTTGTGTAGATCCAATTAAAAAAAAATAAGGACATCAAAATGATGTCTTTTTTTCAAAAAAACATTAGACTTTTATATGTGAAATATTAATAATCATAATCGTATACATTTATAAATGATTGAGGGGGAATGAATATGCGATTAAATTTAATAAGATTTAAGGTGGCACTTAAGAAACGCCACCAAAATAAAGGAAGCGAGACCATTGGGTCAGCCATTAAGTTTAAACGGAAAGAACTTAAAATGACGTTGGAAGAAGCTTCGGAAGGTATTTGTAGTATCTCGTATTTATCAAAATTAGAAAACAATGTGATTGAACCGAGTGATCGTTATGTTTTTAAGCTGAAAAAAAGATTTTGTATTAACGAGTCAACGAATGTCATGGATGATGTAAAATACAATATGCTTGTTCATAAGTTGATGGTTCAAATGTTAAACGATGGTAAATTAAACATTACATTCTTAGATGGTATTAATCATCAGATAAATTACCAAACAACATTGTTGAAATTAGGGTTTTACGTTTTAAATGATATGTCTAAAGAGATGTATCGAACATATCAACACATGGTTTCAATGATTGGCAGTATGGATGATCATTTGTTTAACATTTTAGTTTGTCTTGTGAGTCAAATCTTATATGAAGAAGCAAGATATCAAGAGGCTAATGATTTGTTAGCGATGTTACCTAAAAAAGAAATGCATGAAATATTAAAACTATATTGTGATAAACATATGTTAATCAACGCGATTCATTTGGATAATGTCGCATTATTTCATGAGTTATATCCACGCTATCAAGAAGCACTTGTTCGGATGGGATGTTATAAACAAATGCATGAATTAACATGTTATAAATTGACTTATTTTGTAAATGTGATGGGGATTTCATCTTATCAAAACTTACTAAATAAGTATCATCATTTATCTAAAAAGTTTAAACAAAAAGCGGAATTTATGAATTTATACGCAAATGGTAAGTATCAAGTGATTATTGATCAAATAAAGAAACCACCAGAAGAATTGTGTAATTCGCTATTTATCACAAAGTTATTAGCACTTGATGCTTTGGGTGAAACGAAAGAGATTGTAAAGTATTTAAAAGTGGCGCAATCTAAATGTTTAACGTATAATCAACGGTTAATCGTTAACTTTTTAAAAGCGAAGCATACGTATGAAAAGAAAGCATTAATGATTTATTTAAGAACGGTTATTTTAGGTGATGGTGCCTTAACGGATGATGTGAAAATCTTAATGTTTTTACAACACCAAGCACATCGCTTATTTAGCAAATATTTCTTTTATAAGGAAGCTACATTAGTTTATTCAAAATTCAATTTAAGAATGAAACAATTAAGGCAATCCGATTATTTAGTGATGGAAGAGTCTATGGGCTCTTTTTTTATAATCAAAAGATAACGTTTGTCTGTTGCTTAAAAGTAATAAGTATTGTATACTTATTTTTGGGCATGGAGGATTTATATGAAACGAGTTATTAGGCTATTGAAACTAGCCAAAGGGTACTGGGTGTTATTTGTAGTTGCTATGCTGTTTGTAGCGATTCATCAATACACGTATTCAAACGTACCATTATTTACACAATATTTAATCAAGACACTTATGGAACAACCGGGTGTCGCACTTGGATCTGCATCGGTAGGCGAAGTTCACTTACCTTCTTTTGTGATAAATTTCTTTAGCCTAGATAGTGATGTCCTAAATATCGTATTTAGAATTGCATTATCACTTGTATTACTTCAAGTATTTAGATTTACATTAAGATTTTTTGAATTATGGTTAAAAGGACATATGCTTGAAGGCTTATCTAGAGATATGCGTTTAAGAATGTATGATCATATTCAAAAGTTAAGTTATCAATTTCATAATAATGTTGACACCGGAGATTTAATCCAACGTGTCACGACGGATATTGAAACGACGTCATTATTTTTAACAACAAGACTTTTAGACTTCACATATTTGATTTTCACACTTATTTTTGGTGCTTATCAATTGGCATTATTAAATCCAACGATGGTTTGGGTGACTTTAGGGATAGCACCTATTATGGGGCTTTCATCAATTGTTTATTTTAGCAAGATTGATAAAGTGTTCAAAGAAGTTGAAGAACGCGAATCGAAAATGATTACTGTTGTTCAAGAAAGTGTTTCTGGTTCAAGAGTTGTTCGTGCATTTGCAAATGAAGCGTTTGAAATCGAAAAGATGGAAGAAAAGAATGCTGGCTATGCAAATATGCAGATTCATGCAACCAAAATTATGTCCTTATATTGGGGTACCATGGACTTCATTAGTGTCAACCAATACTTAATTATTATTGCTGTTGGTGCATATGGTATTACACATGGCACGATGGATGCTGCTGGTGTTGCCGCCGCATTCCAATTGGTTGGTATGCTTATTTGGCCAATTAGAGGATTAGGACGTTTGATTAGTGATTTCTCAAAAGCACTTGTATCGTCAGATCGTTTAAATGAAATTCTTGATGAACCAAGTGAATTTGATAACGATGGTACGGAAACACCAAATATTAAGGGTGATATTGTTTTTAACCACGTTTCATTTAAGTTTGATGATAGTAGTGATCACTTATTAAAAGATGTATCATTTAATGTTAAAGCAGGACAAACGGTTGCTATTATTGGGCGTACTGGTTCAGGTAAGTCAACCATTATTAATTTATTATTACGCATGTATGATTATCAAAAAGGTGATATCTACATCGATGGTGTTAAATTAAAAGATATTAAAAAATCGCACATTAGAAAAGAAATAGGTGTAGTCTTACAAGATCCATTCTTATATTCTAAAACTGTGTTTGAAAATATTGCAATCGCACATAAAAATGCATCAAGAGATCGTGTGGTTGAAGCTGCAAGAATTGCAGCACTTGAAAAAGATATCAATACCTTTAAACAAGGTTATGAAACAATTGTTGGTGAAAAAGGAACAACCCTTTCTGGTGGTCAGAAACAAAGGGTGGCGATTGCACGTATATTAGTAAGCAATAAACCAATTCTCATTTTTGATGATGCATTAAGTGCTGTTGATACACAAACAGATATGATGATTAGAGAAGCATTAGCTAGAAAAGATGATAAACATACATCAATTATTATTACGCATCGTATCACAACAGCAAAAGAAGCTGATATGATTATTGTCTTAGAAGACGGCAAAATTGAAGCGATTGGTACACACCAAGAATTGAGTAAACGCCCAGGTCTTTATCAAAAGATTTGGAAAATTCAAGGACGTCTTGAAAAAGAATTTCTTGATATGATTAAGGCAGGTGATGAAGATGCATCATGAAGATGATAGGGACATCCAGTCAAAAGTTAGTTTACAAACGTGGAAAAAGATATTAAGTATTGTTTTTAGTTCACGTAAAAACGTCATATTATTATTTGTATTTGTTACGATAGTAGCGAGCCTAGATGTGGCATGGCCACTGATTAATCGATACGCGATTGATGTCTTCTTTATCGGTAATGATTATACGACATGGCCATATTTTGTTGCTGTAAATATTCTCGTTGCTTTAGGCTTTGGTTTATGTATTTGGGGATTTATTAGACAAGCAGGTATTATTGAAGCAAGAACATCGTATAAATTTAGAAAACAGGCGTTTAAAAACATTCAAAGATTGCCATATGCTTATTTTGATAAGACACCGCAAGGTTGGATTATGGCACGTATGACATCTGACACAAGAAAACTTTCATTAATTGTTTCATGGGGAATTGTTGATTTCCTTTGGGCAGGTTTTCAAATGGTTGGTATTTTAATTGTGCTTTATGCGACAAACGTTAGATTGGCACTTATTATTACCATCCTCCTACCAATCATGTTAGTGATTGCGTATTTCTTCCAAAAGGCGATATTGCATCGCCATCGTATTGCTAAAAAGCATAACTCACAATTAACCGCACAATATAATGAGGGTTTCTCTGGTGCAAAAACAACGAAGTCATTATCCATTGAAAAAGATAACTACGATGAGTTTGAAATAACGGCACACAAACTTAAAAAAGCTAGCGTAAGAGCAGTCATTATGTCTGCTGCATTTTCAAGCTTTATTTTGATACTTGCATATATTGGGGTCGCAGTAACGATGTATCAAGGCACAATTTTCGTTTTAGGTACTATTATCACAATTGGTACATTGCAAATGTTCATTGCGTATACGATCAACTTCTTTGAACCTGTCATGGTGATTACACAAATTATGTCTGATTTCCAAAACGCTCAGGCATCAGCTGAACGTTTAACAGGCTTAATTGAAACGGAACCTGAAATTTATGATCGTCCTGATGTGATTGAAACCTATGGTGATTTGTTTGATGATAAAACAGAAAACTGGGAAGCGTTAAAAGGTGATGTTGAGTTCCAAGACATTACATTTTATTACAATGATAATGAAGTCATTTTGGATCAATTCAATTTTAAGGCAAAGGCTGGACAATCAATCGCGTTAGTAGGTCATACCGGTTCAGGTAAAACAACAATGGTGAACTTGTTATCACGCTTTTATGAACCTAAAAAAGGGAAATTACTTATTGATGGTATTGATTATAGAGAACGTAGTATGCACTGGCTGCATAAACGATTGGGTTATGTGTTACAATCGCCACATTTATTCTCAACAACCATTATGGAAAATATCAGATATGGGAGATTAGATGCAACAGATGAAGAAGTGATTGCTGCAGCTAAATCAGTTGGAGTAGCAGACTTTGTTGAAAAACTAGATAAGAAATATGATACGTTTGTTGGTGAAGGGGGAAACTTGTTATCTGTTGGGCAAAAGCAATTAATCAGTTTTGCAAGAGCAATCCTAGCCGATCCTAGAATTCTTATTTTAGATGAAGCGACATCATCAATTGATTCTGAATCAGAACAAGTCATCCAAGAAGCAACCGAAAAATTATTAAAAGACCGAACGAGTTTCGTGGTAGCTCATAGACTTTCCACCATTGTTAATGCTGATATAATCGTCATGCTTGAGATGGGAAAGATTATTGAAATGGGTTCACATGATGAACTTATTGCAAAACGCGGAAAATATTTCAATCTTTATAAGAACCAGTTTTTACAAGAACGGATGCAAGGCGTTATTGAATAAAGCAAAAAGCCATGGATATTACTATTATTTAGTAGAGGTGATAAAATGGCTTTTTTTATGCAGTTTTTTGCGATCTTAACGACATCCGTATCATGGTTTAACACTAGTGTTGATATTCCTTTAAATGCGGATTTAAATCAATATTTAGAAGTACCTGAAGCTGTGCTAGTTGTTGATGGGAAACAACTCAATGTTGTGCCGTATTATCAAAGAAATGGTGTGAACTACACGTTTCAATCAACCATTAATACTGGTGTGCTTAGAACGTATACGCTATATTATGAAGCTTACTTTGAAAACTATGATATCAGAAGTGAATATCAAATCATATTTCATATTTATGATGATATCCCACCTGTAATTACAAGATTACCAACGTTCACGATAGAAGTTGATGATAAACCGCCTGATTTAAGTATTGGATTTCAATATGAAGATAACTATGATGATATCGCATCCTTACATGTTATCATTGACGATCATCAAGTGAATTATGATGTTATTGGTACGTATTACATTCGATACACCGTAGTTGATCAATCGTATAAGGAAATATCAGAGATTTCAACCATTGAAATTGTTGATAGAAAACCACCTATGATCACATTAAAAAAACAAATTGTCATAGAACGTGGTGAACATATCGAGTATAAAAATTTTGTTGAAATTGAAGATACGTATGATATTTCTCCAGTCGTTGTTTATCATGATGATAATGTTAAACGTATGACAGTTGGAAATTATCAACTTATCATTACAGCAATTGATCAAAGTGGTAACGAATCGGCAGTAACAACAACCGTAATTGTTAGAGATACAAAGCCACCAGATTTAATTTTACAAAGTAATCCCAAACCAATGAACGTGTTTGATGAAGATGTGTTAGATCACTTGGCATTTTATGTCATCGATATCATCGATTTAAATGAACACATTGATGTTAGTGAAGTACATATATCACATGATATTCAAATTGATAGGTTAGGTACATACCATATCCATTATCAAGTAAGTGATGCATATGGTAATTTAGCATCAAAAGATTTAAATATCGATGTAGTTGATGAAGAAGCTCCTACTGTAACTTGTTTATATCCGCTTGTTTTTAGGGTTAATGATACCATACCTTTCTTAAATACTTATTTTGATATCAAAGATAACTATGATGCCGAAAGTTTGCTTATGATAGAAATAAGTGAGGATGTATCTTATGATATAGTAGGTAACTATCAAATCATCATTACTGCAACTGACCAATCGGACAACAGTATTCGTTATGAAGGCTATGTCGAAATCATTGATGATACAAAACCAATAATCGAACAAATCAATGATATTGTCATCACTGATTTCAATGCACATGTATTAACAAGTTATTTTGATGTTTATGATAATTATGATGCGGTATCTTTTATAGAAATTTATATTGATGATAGTAAAGTTGACTACCAGACCATTGGTATTTATGAAATTATTGTTCATGTGACAGATACATCTGGTAATTTAGAATTGTTCCATACAGATCTATTTATTATTGATGTTGTTAAACCAAATTTGGTATTAACAAAACCAACACTGAAGTTATCAGTTGATGACATATTACCTAACTTTGAATCATTCATTTTAGATGTGAGTGATAATTATGATCACTTAACCGTTCAAGATATAGAGATTTCAGATGACGTTAATATGCAAGTAGTAGGAGTTTATCAAGTGAGATATGAAGTGAAAGACTTATCGGGTAATGAAAATGATCAATTCTTGACAGTCATCATCGATGATATGCATCCACCTGTTGTAGCATTAGAAGATATAACGATTCATCAATATGACAACATTAATTTATATGACAATGTTGATATCATAGAAGAAACATCAACATATGAAATCATATGTTATCCTAATGTCGTTAATACAGATATGCCAGGCGAACAAATTGTTACCTATATCATCCAAGATGCGCGTGGAAATTACACGAAAAAATTACGCAAAATAACGATACTTCCAGCATCATCTTCATACACGTTAGAAGATTTTATACCAGCTATCGTTATCGTGATTTCAGGTATATTAATTATGTTTGTTATAAAGAAGCGCGAATAAGGTTTATTCTTTGACTTAAAGCTTTTGATAACCTATAATATGTGCGTAAATAGATAACAAGGAGTTGAAAGTTATGGCAGATGTATTAATTGTTTATTGGACTGGCACAGGGAACACTGAGATCATGGCTGAAAAAATAAAAGAAGGTTTAGAATCCGGTGGACTTGAAGTCGATTGTCGCATGGTTGATGAAATATCACCAGATGAAGTAAGTGCATTTGATAAGATTGCTTTCGGGTGCCCGTCAATGGGGGTTGAAGAATTAGAAGAAGACGAATTTGAACCGTTTTTCACTGATATCGAAAGTAATTTAGCTGGTAAGAAGGTTGCTTTATTTGGATCTTATGGATGGGGTGAAGGTGAATGGATGGATGCTTGGGAATTACGTGTTGAAGAAACAGGTGCAACCTTATATAGCAAAGGATTAAAAATTAATTCAACACCCTCATCAGATGAAGAAGAGGAATGTTTCGAATTTGGTAAAGGGTTTGCTGGATTTTAAGCGTGCCAATTAAAAATGCTGAAAAGCATTTTTTTTTAGCGTTTCATAAACGATATTGATATAATAGTTGTAAAGGGTGATAGCATGTTTTCTACCTTCTATTTACAAAGTGAATATAGCTTACTGAAAAATACGATACCTTTAAAAGAACTTGTCAATCAAGCTAAGCGTAAAGGGTATCCATGGATTAGTATTGCTGACGATAATCTTCATGCGTTGTATAGGTTCGTAAAACTATCTGAAGAGGCTCAATTAAAAGCTGTAATTGGACTTAAATTAGATGTAGTTTACGATCTTTATGAAACGTCTTTTTTTGCTTATGTGAAGACACAAAAAGGGTATGAAAACTTATTAAAACTAGCACTTTTAAAGTCACAACAAAAATTAGCGTATGATGATTTAGTTAAATACCAAGAGGGCTTAATCTTGATGACATCTGGTGAAGATACAGTATTATATCAATATATCATGCATGATCAACTCACTGAAGCAACCCTATTTCTTAAACGTTTAAAAAAGGATTTCAAACAACCATTTATTGGTTTATGTTTAGATACGATTGATTTGGAAATGAAAGTTGCACCACATTTAAATGAACTTGCAGAACAAGTAGGATTGATTTTGTTGCCACTGCATCAAACATCTTATGTATCTGATGACGACAAAGAAGCATATCAAGCACTATGCAAAATTAATCAAGCTACTATAGATATAAAAACAGATGCTAATTATAAGTTCTTAGATCAACATGAATTAGAAACCATGTTTATTGATTATCCTTTTGTTTTTGATAATGCAGATGAAGTCATAAAATCAATTACATTTAAATGGCAAGCACCAACATTTGATATGCCAAGCTATGATACAAAAGGCTCAACTAGTAACGCTTATTTGAAATCATTAGCGATTATGGGACTAAAAAAAAGACTAGAAGGCAAAGATGTTCATCATGATATTTACCAAAAACGATTGATTTATGAATTAGATGTTATCCATAACATGGGTTATGACAACTATTTCTTAATCGTTTTTGATTTTGTACGTTATGCGAAACAACAAGGTATTTTTGTTGGTCCTGGCAGAGGATCAGCAGCGGGATCACTTGTTTCATATTGTTTGGGTATTACAGATATCGATCCGATTACATATGATTTATTATTTGAAAGATTTTTAAATCCTGCACGTATTACGATGCCGGATATTGATATGGACTTTCCTGATAACAGAAGAGATGAAGTTATTCGGTATGTGCAAGAGAAGTATGGTAAAGCACATATGATCTCTATTGTGACATTTGGAACGTTTGCAGAAAAATCATCTATTCGAGATATTGCACGTGTAATGGAAATTGATCACGCACGTGTCACAGGTATTATTAAACGTATTACAAGCAATAAATTAGACGAAACAGACCGTGAGATGATGCGTCTTAAGCATGTCTCAAAACAAATTGAAGGATTACCTAGACATACGGGTACACATGCTGCTGGTATGATTTTAGCAAAACAAGACTTAACAAAATACTTGCCACTACAAATAGATAGTAACGGATACTATCAGTCACAATGGGAAGCATCTGATCTTGAAAAATTAGGATTACTAAAAATAGATTTTTTAGGTATTAGAAACTTAGCTATTATTAGCGATGTAGTTGATTTAGTTTTAAAAGAAGTTCAAACATTTAATATCCATGATATTCCACTTGATGATAAACGTGTCTATCAGTTGTTGAGTGAAGCAGATACATTTGGTATTTTCCAACTGGAATCATCTGGTATGCGGGCATCATTGTTGAAGCTAAAACCACGTACGTTTGAAGATATCGTTGCAATACTTGCCCTATATAGACCAGGACCAATGGACCATATTGATACGTATGTTAATCGTAGAAATGGGGAATCGTTTACGTATCCTCATAAAGATCTTGAAACGATTTTGGCATCAACATATGGAATTATCATTTATCAGGAGCAAATCATGAAAATTGCACATGATTTTGCTGGATATACGCTTGCAGAAGCCGATTTACTTAGAAGAGGTATATCTAAAAAGAATCATGAAATCTTAAAAATGGAACGTAAACGTTTCATGCAAAAATGTAGAAATAAGGGTTACGATTCAGCGGTTGCAGAAGAAATTTATGATTATATCGTGAAATTTGCAGATTATGGATTTAACCGCAGTCATAGCGTAGCTTATAGTTTAGTAGCTTATCAAATGGCATATTTAAAAGTGAATTATTATGATAAGTTTATGACGGTATTACTGACAAACGTGATTGGTAATAGTCAAACAACATTTGATTATATTCAAGAGGTTAAACAACATCAAATTAAAGTGCTTGCACCTGATATCAATGAAAGTACAGATCGCTATGAACTGACGAAAGCAGGTATTAGATTACCGCTAACACAAGTGAAGAACTTAGGTAAAGTGTTAGTTCAAAAGATTTTAGATGCAAGACAACATGGGCCGTTTACCGATTATCAAGATTTTAAATTAAGGTTACAATCAGTCTTAAATCAAAGAAATATAGAGATGCTTATTAATGCTGGCGCATTAGATGGTTTCGGATTAAACCACCAAACACTTATTGAACATCAAGATGTAGCTTATGCGAATTATGAATTATATATGGATGACTTTAAAATGAAGTCTTACGATGAATTTTCTTTTTCTGAACTTGCAGAAAGAGAAAAAGTGGCTTTAGGTTTCAATTTAACCTATCATCCACTTGTTGTTCATGAAACGTATATTAAACATAATAAATTAGATAAATTACTTGATTTAACAAATAAAAAACAAATCAAAGCACTTGGTTTTATTTCTAATATTAAAGAAATCAAAACAAAAAATGGCGATAAAATGGCATTTGTGAGCATTGAAGATGGGGAAACGAAAATAGAAGCTACCTTATTTACAAGAAGCTATCAAAAATATGAAAAAGAACTTCATGATCAAGCAATGAAGATTTTTGTTGTTAAAGAAAATTTCTATCGTGACAAACGATCATATATTTTAGAGCAAATTAAAACAATGTAGGTGATGAATCGTGACAAAAGCAAGTAAAAAACATATCATGAATGCCATTTTTATTGGGTTAGTATTAAATATTGTATTAGCCACACTTAAATTAGGTTTTGGGTATTACGGCGGATCGCAAGCTCTAATTAGTGATGGGTATAATTCTTTTTCTGATGTCTTTATGAGTGTTATTATTTTCTTTGTTTTAAGGATTGCCACAAAGAAACCAGATGAGAATCACCCGTATGGACACCAAAAGTTTGAAGGTGTTCTATATTTCTCACTTGGTATCATATTTCTTGCAACAGCCATATTTTTAGGCTATCAAGCAATTGATCAAATCATACATCTTGAAGATATAATTAACGCACCATTACGCATCACAGTTTATATTTCTGGAATATCATTAGTAATTAAACTCTTTCTAGCTTATTACTATTTTAAGTTAAATAAAACGTATCGCAATCCAACTTTGAAAGCAGAAGCGAATAACCATTTCATTGATGGATGGTCAACAGCAGCAACTTTAATTGGATTGGTGTTAACACAATTTGGTTTACTCATTTTTGATGCGATAGCAGCACTAATCGTCGCTTTGTTTATTTTAAGACTAGCTGTACAAATCTTAATTGAAGCAATTTCTTATTTAGTAGATGAAGCACCGATGCATGAAGTGATCATCAGAATGAAAGCTGCGATTAAAGATTTTGAAGGAGTTATTTCAGTTGATGATTTAAAAGTGAGAAGACATATGACTGAGTATTATTTGGATGTTGAAATTTCAGTGGAAGCGACGCTTTCTTTGATCGCTGCACACGAAATAGCTGAAACCGTACATATTGGCATAGAAGACCAATTTCCCGACGTTATTCACTGTATGGTGCACGTAAATCCTTATAAAGGATAGTGCTTTTTTCTGATAAGAACGTAAATGTTTGTGATTTCATAGTGTATTTGATAAAATTAGGTTAGTTTATAAGTAGTGGAAAGGTGGGACTGTCATGCCTTCATTGTTAGTAATGCAATGGCTTATTGTTGGTTTCTTCGTACTCATTCATTTTCTGTTAGGTATGATAAGGGGAACGGCGAAATCAGCCTGGTTCTTACTTGCATACGTTGTAACCGCAATCTTAACGTTTGTGTTAATTTCTAACTTTACATTGACGTGGTTTTTTACGACGCAAGAAAGTATGGCTGGTCTAATCGCGACTGCTAATGGTTGGTCAGGTGGATTTTTAACTGATTATATGGATTATTTAACGGACCCTGCTATTACACCCGTGATTTTCATGATCCTTGATTTGGTTATTAAAATCATTTTATACTCAATCTTATTCCCAATTATTCGTTTCTTGTTAACGCTTATTATTTTTCGTCCAATTTGGAAACATGTATTTTTTAAAAAGATGCTTGCAACACAAAATGAAAAATTGGAAGAAAAGCATGAATCTTCTGGTTCAGGGAAAAAATTTAGACGGAAGAAAAAACTAAAAATTAACTTCTTGAGCAGATTATCTGGTGGCTTCATTGGAGCGGTACGTGGTGTTTTAGTTGCGTTCGTTTTCTTGCTACCAATTTTAGTTTTTGGTAGTTTTATTGGACAAATCGATGTTGCTGCTTTAACAGGTGGCGTTTCACAAACAGGTACGACACAACTTGCAGCTGGTGATCCTGGTGATCCATTTGGATTAGCAGGATATGCAACTTATCTTGAACAAATCCATGAAATGAATGAACAAGGGTTTGCTCAAATTACGAATATGATAACAGTTGAAGGAGCAAGCTTTGATCGGTATGTTTTCGATTCGATGTTCACACCAATCATTAATGATCCAACGATTGAGAATGCAAGTGTTAATTTTATTAAAGAATTAGAAAATGTAGTCGACGTTGCGACAATCATTGTGAATAACGGTTATATGGAACGTGATTGGTCAGATTTATCAACCATTACAGATGATGATATTGAAAATGCTCAAACGATCATTCAAACGATTGGACAATCAGAATTGTTAAGTTACTTATTATCTTCTGGTTTAGATAAAGCACCTGATTTAATTCCTGAACTTGTAACAGACGGTAAACTTGCTAATATTGATTGGGAAAGCGAATCGCTACAAGCAACACTTGATTATTTAGTAGACACAAATTGGCATGACGAATTTAATCGTATTGCGGCTATTGTGGGTGCATTAAATGATTTTATGTCACCAAGTGAAATTATTGATTTAATGGATGATCCTGGTGCACTAGCTAATCTTGATGCGGAACAAATCACAGCGCTTGCTGATGTGATTAGAGCTGTAGGTGATCTTCATCTATTAGCAGGACTTAATTTAGGTATTGAATATGCAATTACATTACCAGATGTACAAGGTAATATTGCATGGAGTGAAAATCCTGAAACGTACTTAAAAGATAAATTAGGATTCATTTTAGATAATCCAGAATTCTTTATTGGTGAAGATGGTCAACTTGATAAAATTGCTGATTTGATTACATTAATTTTAACGGATGATACAACGGATTTGGAAGCTATTTTAAATAGTGAAGGTGATTTGGCAGTTATTATTGAAAGTCAATCTGAAACGTTAGTAAATGCAATATTCCAAGAATTAGCTGATTTCGATTTAATTATTGAAGCTATTCCTCTCGGTGTAGATTTTGCACTATATAGTGCTGGTGGAGAAGGTATTGCTGGTGATTTGGCTGGTGATATTGAAACGGCACTTGCTGATGTTGATTGGTCAGCTGAAATAATTAATGTCGGTGATATTTATAGCGAATTATTATCCTTAAGTCTTGAAACAGTTTTAGTGGATAATCCAGAATATATGGTATATATTGATCAATTGTTGCAAAACCCTGACAACATGACAAGCATTCGTGCAATTGTCTCACACATATTTGAAGATAGTGATTTAGTTGGTAGTGCACTTGATTTAGCCGCACCATATATGATTGATAACATGATTGATGATGAGCAATTAAAAGAAATCATTCAAGCAGTTGTATTAGATGCAAATGATGATTTCGATTTTAATATTGGAGCTGAAATCAATAATGTATTAACAGTTGCAGAAGAAATATCTTTATTTACATCATTTGCTGATATCTCTAATATTGGAGAAATGACACTTGATGAACAGCTTGCATTAGTTGCTGACTTTGGAGCAATGCCTAGCACGAATTACAGTAATTTTAGAACTGCATTAACTAGTTTACAAATCTTCTCTAAAATTGATGAAGCGGTTGCCGCTGATTTAGTTGCTTATCTTGATTTAACTGATACAGTATATATTCCTACTGAAATGTTATTTAGTGATGACATAGGAGCAATCATCGACTTAACAAGAGATGTTGCCCACTATTTCTATACAGAATCTGTATCGTACGCATCATATGAAGATATTGATGTAACAGATTTATTAGAAACATTAAAAACAGATTTATTAGATAGTGATGAACGGTCTGATTTACTATTTTATAATTTAGTATATCAAGCGCAAAAAATGGCACAAGAAGGATCATTATCAGAATTTCTAGTGATACCGGATACCTTACCTACAGATAATCCTGAAAATCTAGCATGGGATGCAGAAATGAATGCATTACTAGGTGCTATATTTGACATTGCAGCATCCATTGGTGCTGTGGATGGTGTGACGTTAAGTGCGAAAGATATTCAAGCGTATGTCGCATCTGCGAGAGATTTGCCTTTAGAAATTATTACACAATATAGTGACC
Source organism: Acholeplasmataceae bacterium (assembly GCA_963676765.1). Classification (GTDB taxonomy): domain Bacteria; phylum Bacillota_I; class Bacilli_A; order Acholeplasmatales; family Acholeplasmataceae; genus WOFB19. The sequence continues at coordinate 1,426,835 of OY781159.1, read as the reverse complement.
CTGTTATTGCGAATGCAGCGTTTGGTGGACTAGATAGTTCACAGATTTTAAGAGCTTCTCTACCTGCTTTGATTGATAGTCAAGGTGAAGGATTATCAGAATCGTTATTTGGTCATGAACTAGCAACACCTTCTCACTTAGTTGATGAAGATGGCTTATTAGATAATGGTGTGTTTACAGATTTAATTAATGGTATAGCTATACTATTAGATGATATGAATCAAACATTAGGATTTGATAAAATTGGCGATTTAAGTGGTCAAGAAGTAGCAACTTTCTTAACAGCCTTTAATGAAACAGACGATGCTTCCATTCAAGCATTTGTAGGGTCAGATTTAATCCATGGTATTGTCAGTGACATGATTACTGATACTGCATTCCAACAAGGATTGGCAGATACGATGAATGATGCACAAGATATGTTTAGTCTAAGTGCTGATATATTTGCAGTTGATCCAATTTTATTAGATGCTAGTTATACAACAGATGATGTATTACTTCCAGATGAAGTTGCAAATATTTTATTAATGTTAAAAGCCGTCCGATTAGAAAATTTTGAGTTTACCGATATCGGTGTTGAATTATTTACGGATATGTTTGATAGAAATGTTGATGGAACGACTGGGGATGATGATTTCGATCGTTTCTTATCATCAGGTTATATCTATTCAGTTATTGATAATCTACTTAGAATGGATGAGATATCTACAATGGTATCTGATCAATTAGGACCATCACTTGGTGACGGTATTGATTTATCTGATCTTGACTTCACGATTCCAAATGAAATGCTTGGTCAACAAGCAGATGCTGATCTTGATTTAATTGATGCAATTGAAGTGGATAGAATACCAAAAGCTGAGTTTAGAAGAGTATTTCATGCAATTGATTTAATTGAGTTGGATGAATTGGGTATTAGCACTTTTACAAGTCTTGTAAGTCCAATTGCTGATCCAGATGATTTCACAATCTTTATGCAATCAGATTTTATTTATTTTATCTTAGCAACCTTATTTGATAATGATGGTTTCGGTGATTTTATTGGTGATCAATTAGGTAGTTCATTTGGTGATTCTTTAACATTAGATGTTGGTGTACCAACAGATGCTAAAGGTACCCAAGCAGAAGCTGATAGTGACGCTATAGGCGATTTAGAAGTTGGGCGTATTAAACGTAGTGAATTAAGAAGTCTAATGATTTCATTTAGTTTGATTGATATCGAAGACGATATTAGCGTTGGTTCGTTACTTCATTTATTTAACACAAGTTATTATGTGCAAGAAAGTAGTGATCCATCAGAAGATCGCGACAATGATTTCTATCAATTTGTCGACAGTAAATTCTTACAAGCGATGGTTTCACAAATTTTGTTGTCTGACGCGATTATTGATACAATTGCTGGCACTGACACTGCAAATCCGATTTTTGATAGTGCCGAATTCAGTATGCCATCACCAGGTTTGTTAGGTACTCAACCAGATGGTTATGATCGTTTAACAAAAGATGAGATTTATTATATTTTCAATGGTTTGAATGCATTAGGTATTGCTAATTTCGATGAAGTCGATTTAGGACTTGATACGATTCAGACGTTAGATGATGAATTATTGTTAAAAGCAAACTATTTATATGAAGTGCTTGATTTAGCAATTGCGGGTCAAGACACATTAACAATTCCTCTTGATGCATATGAATCAAGTGGTGTTTATCAGACAATGATTAAGAAAGTCGAAGTTAATAAACTATTTGACGCGATTAATGTTTTACCTGAAGGTGTGAATATTACAGAACTTCAAATTGGCGATATATCACAAGCGGATATTTTAGCTGTTATTGATGTTGAATCGCTTATCATTAATCAAATGGCTTCTGATCAGGTTGCTAATGCTTTAGCTTCTATTATTACGATTGACAACACGATCTTACCTGAAGCTTATGAAATAACACCTGGTGTTAACCGTTTATTGGCAAGTGAACTTAGCGCTTTAGTTAGTGCATTGACACCACTTCGTGTTGATGATTTGGGAGAAACACCAGATGTTAGTTTATTAACCATCGGCACATTAATTGAATTACACAGTTTAGGTCTTGGTACTACTCCACCGAATGATTATGATTCATTATTAGTTCAATATCTCATTTCTGATTCAATTGGCGATTATGTGGATATTCCCACGGGTGCGATTTATGAAACAACTGGTACAGCGATTCTTATTACTAAAGAAGAAGTAACAGCATTAATTTCAGCGCTGTTAACGATTGCTGATGATGATGATCCACTAACGGATGAAACAGAGGTATTATTATCAAGTGTTGGTAATATCAATGCAGCAGATTTAACAAGAACTAAAATTGGTAGTCTCTTAGATGTTGAGTCATTAATGATTGATCGTATTATCGCAAACGGTATATTCGAAGCGCCATTAACACTTGCAGTTCATAATGCATATGCTGAACCAGGCGATGATAATTATGATGAAAATGCACCAGACGCGGATATTAAACGTGAAGAAATGCGTGCTATTGTTGCAATTATGGATGAAGATGTCCTAGATATCAATTCAATGAGTGATCCAATTAATACGGATAATGTTAAGATTGAACAACTTCAAGAAATTCATTACTTGGGATTTGGTGTAGACCCAGATGAAGATGAATTTGATTCTTATATTATTCATCATTTAATATCACAATCAATTAGTGATGGATTGTCTGGCACATTTGATATACCTACGACAGCAGTCGATGATGATGGTAGTGGTGATTATTATTTACTTCCTGCTGAAATTCAATACTTAATTGATGCGATCAATGAAGTTAACGATAATGATCCAAATGCTGAGATTACAAGTTTAGGTGGTAACATTAATGATGATTTAACACCAGCTAAACTAGAAAATATGCTTGATTATAATTCACGCATCGTAGATAGAATGGTTGGCTTCGGTATCATAACTGCAAGTTCCAGTGGCACAGTATTTGCAATTGAAGACGCTTATAGAGTTGCATCGGATGAGTATTATGATGGACCTGAATTAGATCTTAAACAAGATGAGATGTATGCGTTGGTTGTAGCAATGGGTGATGAAGTCTTAGATTTAACATCACTTGGTAATTTAGGTAACTTTGATGGTGCAACCATCGGAGAACTTCAATCACTTCATGATTTAGGATTAGGTGAAGGTTTAGTTGGTCTAGAAAACCTTGATTATGATTCAACAATTCTTCATAATTTAATTTCTAAATCAGTAAAAGATGTCTTAACATTCGATATTCCAACAGCGGCAGTTACACAAGCTGATCCATATTATATGGATAAAGATGAAGTTCAATCATTGATTGATGCGATGGTATTAATTACTGGTGGCACAACTGGTGACTTAACGAGTATTGGTACAGCGATTACTGGTGGTAATTTAACGAGAGGTAACTTAGAAACGATTCTTGATTACGATATGCGTTTAACGGATCGAATGGTTGCTAACGGCTTTATCACAGCAAATATTGATGTGCCTGAAGCGTATCTTCAATTTGGTGATACAAATTATGATGCACCAAGTCTTGATTTGGATCGTGATGAAATGTATGCAATGCTTGATGCGATGGCAATTATGACCATTGAGGATTTAACAAATCCAGGTCAATTTGATCCAAATGATTTAACATCAAGTGATATTACAGCGCTTAATGAATTAGGTTTAAGTGTAGCTACACCGGTTGATATATATCAATCATACATGGTTCATAAAGTCTTATCAGACGGTGTTGGTGGTTTACTTAATGCCTCAGAAGAAGCCTATTTAACCGTTGTTGAAGCACCGTTGTCTCCAGCAGAAACATATGTTAAACCTGCAGAAATTGATCATGTTACAGCGACAATGGATATTTTACATATGTCATCAGTTACCGACTTAGGTGGTATTGTTCTAGCCGATCTATCTGGCTTAACAGCAGGTGAAATAGAAACCATTACAGAAGCGATTGCTGGTGGACCAAACACGATTGTTTATTACTTTGTTGATGAAATTATCGACCCTGATGAAAATTTGCCATTATTAACAGATGCTGATTATGTCATGGATGGTCCAATAAGAGTTAGACTTACGAGAATAGCTTTAGCAAATGCCTTAGCTGCACTCTAATATAAACTTAAAGGAGCGAATTAATCGCTCCTTTTTCTTTGCATAAAAAAAGATGCTAGCAAGCTAACATCTTTCGTTTGTTATTTTTTTGTGACGCGAACTTTATTAAGTTTAGCAAATCTTGGAAGACCATCTTCAAGCTTTGCTTTTGATTCACCTTGGATAAGTGGTAATGCATAATCAATGTAATCCTGTGTTAAGCCTTTACCATTTGGTAGAATCCATTCAAGTGGAACCTTTTGTTCTGTGTTTGCAGCTTTAGCTAAGGGGATTAATGCGTATTTGATCTTATAAGGTTTTGATGAAACACGTTTGAATCCGACCATTTTATCGGTTGTACCACGTACAGCAGCTTTTACAGCTTTTTGACCTGCTTTGAATGCTTCTTCAACATCAACTTTTGATGCTAAGTGAGCGGCAGAACGTTGCAAGAGTGAGAATTCAATCGCACGCACTTTACAGTTAAAACGTTTTTTTACTTCATCAGCTAATGCTTGAGCAGTACCACCTAATTGCGCATGACCGAACGCATCTTTGTTTAATTCGTGGAACAATTCTGGAATATATTTCCCATCAGCGGTTTTAATACCCTCTGATACAGCAATGATTGCTTTTCCTTTTTTTTCTAAAACAGCTTCCAAATCTTGATTGAACTGTTCTAGGTTAAAAGGTAATTCAGGTAGATAGATTAGATCAGGTCCTTGGCCTTTATATTGGGCGAGTGCCGAAGCAGCAACTAACCAACCAGCATTTCTACCCATGATTTCAACGATTGTTACTTGTTTTGTGTCATAGACTGTTGCGTCATGATAAAGTTCCATCATTGAAGTTGAAACGTATTTAGCAGCACTACCATAACCAGGTGAATGGTCTGTGACATTTAAGTCATTGTCAATCGTCTTTGGTACACCCACGACGTTGCAATCCCATTCATTCTTTTTAAAGAATTTTGAGATTTTATTACACGTATCCATTGAATCATTCCCGCCATTGTAGAAGAAGAAACGAATGTTATATTTTTTGAATACTTCTAAAAGCCTTTGATATTCGGAATCATCAATTTTTGGGTTTCTTAATTTGTAACGAACACTTCCGATGGCTGAAGAAGGTGTATTTTTTAAACGTTTTAATTCATCAACGTCTTCTTGTTCAATATCGTAAAATTCTTCATTTAATATACCCTTGATGCCATGAATTGCACCATAAACATCTGTTATTTGTTCTTGTTTTAGTGCTTCAAGGAATACACCTGCTGCACTCGAGTTAATGACCGATGTAGGTCCGCCAGACTGTCCAAGCAGTGCTGCACCTTTCAAATCTTTCATTATGAAATCACCATTTTCTTTTTTCTTTTATTGTAACATAAAAATTAGTGAATTAGGCTTTGAAATCGGTTTCTTTTGAAAGTGATTTTTGAGGAATAGCCATGCAAAATATATCATATATATGATATAATGAACGTGATATATAGATTTTTGTACTGAAAGGAGTTGTTGACATGAAAATAGGCGTTTTAACATCTGGTGGAGATGCTCCTGGTATGAATGCAGCAGTACGTGCTGTTGTACGTACAGGAGAATTCTATGGTCACGAAGTCTATGGCATTAAAGATGGGTACAGAGGTTTAGTAGCAGATGAGATGATTTTACTTGATCACAAAAGTGTGTCGGGTATGTTATCACGAGGTGGAACTTTTTTAGGGACATCAAGATTACCTGAATTTTTCCAATTAGAAACAAGAAAAAAAGCAGCGAAAAATTTAAAAGATCGTGGTATTGAAGCATTAATCACTATTGGTGGTGATGGTACGTATAGAGGTGCGATGGCACTATCTAAACTTGGTGTGAAAACCATTGGCTTACCTGGTACGATTGATAATGATATTGCAGGTACTGATTATACGATTGGATTTGCTACTGCAGTTGAAACGATTGTTGATGCAATTGATAAATTAAGGGATACATCAAGTTCTCATCAACGTGTTTCAATTATTGAAGTCATGGGTAGACGTTGTGGTGATTTAGCTGTTAATGCTGGTATTTGTGGCGGTGCAGAATTTATCATTACACCGGAGAATCCAGTTGATAAAAATTCAATGATTAAAACGATCACACATTATAAAGAAGAAGGCAGACGGCATGCAGTTATTGTCGTTACTGAAAATATTTTAAATGTACATGAACTAGCTGAAGAAATTTCTAAATTATCAGGCTTTAGTTCACGTGCAACTGTATTAGGTTATATTCAACGTGGTGGTTCACCATGTCCTGATGATAGAATTCTTGCATCCAGAATGGGAGAATACGCGATTGAGTTATTAAACGACGGCATTTATGGCGTATGTGTTGGTGTGAGAGATAATCGTATGGTTTATTTGCCGTTTGCGAACATTGTTGATCAAGTTCGTCCGAAGAGTGCTTTATACACATTGGTTAAAAAAGTTTCATAAAAAACTTTTCAAATAAACATTTCTAGGGAAGGAAAATACAAATGAAAAAGTATGTTTACTTGTTTAAGGAAGGCGACGCAAGTATGCGTAATCTTCTTGGTGGTAAAGGAGCAAACCTTGCTGAAATGACTTCACTTGGTTTACCTGTACCACAAGGCTTTACTGTTACGACAGAAGCATGTAATGACTATTACGATAAAGGTAAAGTCATTTCAGAAGACATTATTAAACAGATTAATGAAGCGTTGAAAGTAACTGAAAAAGTTGTTGGTAAGACGTTTGGTGACTCTGCTGATCCGTTCTTAGTATCTGTTCGTTCTGGTGCAAGAGCATCCATGCCAGGTATGATGGATACTATTCTTAACTTGGGGTTAAATGATGAAGCGGTTTTAGGCTTAGCTAAACTCACAAATAACCCACGTTTTGCTTATGATTCATATCGTCGTTTTATTCAAATGTTTTCAGATGTCGTCATGGGTATCTCAAAAGACAATTATGAAAAATTGTTGGATGCTATGAAGAAAAAGAAAGGTGTCGAACAAGACACTGAACTTGACGCAGATGATATGGAGAAATTGGTGGCTGAATATAAAGAAAAATATTTAGCGCTAAAGGGAGAACCATTTCCTCAAGATCCTCGCGATCAGTTAATTGAAGCAATCACGGCTGTATTCCGTTCATGGGATAATCCACGTGCGAATACATATCGTCGTTTGCAAGGCATCCCTTATGAATGGGGAACTGCTGTTAATGTTCAAAGCATGGTCTTTGGCAACATGGGTGATGACTCTGGTACAGGTGTAGCATTTACTAGAAATCCATCAACTGGTGAAAAAGTACTTTATGGGGAATACTTATTTAATGCACAAGGTGAAGATGTTGTTGCTGGTATTCGTACTCCAAAACCGATTGCAGAACTTCAAAAAGATAATCCACCACTATATGATAATTTTGTTAAAGTGGCTGAAACATTAGAGGAACATTATCGTGATATGCAAGATATGGAATTCACGATTGAACGTGGCAAGCTTTTCATGTTGCAAACCAGAAATGGTAAACGTACTGCTCAAGCTGCGTTAAAGATTGCAATTGATTTAGTTAAAGAAGGCGTTCTTTCTGAAAAGGAAGCATTATTAAAAGTCGAACCTAAACAACTGGATTCTTTATTACATCCACAATTTGACCCGAAAGCGTTAAAGAGTGCTAAAATTATTACAACCGGATTGAACGCATCACCTGGTGCTGCAACTGGTCGTGTTGCATTTACAGCAGATCGCGCAAAAGAAATGTATGAAAATGACGGTTTACCTGTTATTCTTGTACGTGAAGAAACTTCACCAGAAGATATCGAAGGTATGGCAGTTGCTTCAGGTATTTTAACTGCACGTGGTGGTATGACATCACATGCAGCGGTTGTTGCACGTGGTATGGGTACATGCTGTGTAGCTGGTGCTGGTCAAGTTCATGTGAATGAAGAAGAAAAAGTCTTTGAAGTTGGCGGAGAAAACTTTAAAGAAGGCGATTGGATTTCACTAGACGGATCTACAGGTATTGTTTATGGTCAAAAAGTTGATACGATTGACGCGACTGTTTCTGGTGATTTTGAAACATTAATGACCTGGGCTGATAAGTATCGTTCACTCGATGTTCGTGCAAATGCTGATAATCCGCATGATGCTGCTGTTGCTTATAACTTTGGTGCACATGGTATTGGTCTATGCCGTACAGAACATATGTTTTTTGAAGAAGGTAGAATTTCAGCTGTAAGAGAAATGATTGCCGCTAAAAATAAAGATGAACGTAAAAAAGCACTAGAGAAGATTTTACCAATGCAAAGAGAAGATTTCATCGGTTTATATAAAGCGATGAAAGGATTCCCTGTCACGATTCGTTATCTAGATCCACCGCTTCATGAATTCTTACCAACTGATCCTAAAGATATTAAACATTTAGCAGTTGACATGGAAATTCCTGAAAGTGAGTTAACAAAAACAATTATTGAATTACATGAAAGTAATCCAATGTTAGGACACCGTGGTGTACGTTTAAGTATTACGTATCCAGAGATTGCTGAAATGCAAACACGTGCTGTTATTGAAGCTGCAATTGCGGTTTCTAAAGATGGCTTAAAGGTTGTCCCTGAAATTATGATTCCGCTTGTTGGTGAAGTAAGAGAATTGAAATACATCAAAGATGTTGTTGTGAAGACTGCAGATGCGATTATTAAGGAAGCTGGTGTTTCATTGGAGTATCATGTAGGTACAATGATTGAAATTCCAAGAGCTGCTTTATTAGCAGATGAAATTGCAAAAGAAGCAGAATTCTTTAGTTTTGGTACAAATGATTTAACACAAATGACATTTGGCTTTAGCCGAGACGACGCAGGTAAATTCTTAAGCGATTATTATGATAAGAAAATTTTTGTAAACGATCCGTTTGCACATGTTGACCAAGCTGGTGTTGGTAAACTAATGAAGATGGCTTCCACATTGGGTAGAGAAACAAGACAAAACTTAAAACTTGGTATTTGTGGTGAACATGGTGGTGACCCTGAATCAGTTGAATTCTGTCATAATATTGGATTAACATACGTTTCATGCTCACCGTTTAGAGTTCCAATTGCGAGACTTGCTGCGGCACATGCAAATATTAAAAATCCACGATAAACATACTAGTAAAAGGGTTTTGCTGAGGCAAACCCTTTTTTTTATTTTTTATAAAATAAGCAATATAAAAAATATTTACACAAAAGGTTTTAATTGCTCTCTATTTATTGTAAAATTGATATGGTATGACTTACGTAGGAGAAAATAATTATGCCCGAAGCAGCAACTTTTGCAGAACAATTAATGTATATTTTTGGAGGATTAGCACTCTTCCTTTTTGGTATTAATTTCATGAGTGATTCGTTAAAAATGGTTGCTGGAAGTCGATTGAAAGTGATTATTGAGAAATCAACAAATACACCTTTCAAAGGTATATTAGTCGGTATTTTAATGACAGCACTAATTCAATCATCTTCTGGTACAACAGCGTTAATGATTGGTTTATTACGTGCAGGATTAATGACGTTACCACAAAGTGTTGGTGTCATTATGGGTGCGAATATTGGAACGACAGTTACAGCCTTTATCATTGGGTTACCCATTGCTAAATGGGGTTTATACTTCATTGGTGTTGGTGTGATCATGCAATTCATTAACAAGCGTAAAATCAAATATCTTGGCGGCGTGATTTTAGGTTTAGGTATGCTATTTTTTGGACTTCAGATTATGGGAAATGAATTGAAAGCATTTGCTGTAACACCTGTTGCAGAAGGTATGTTTGAAACATTCTCGTCAAATCCTTTTATTGGCACGTTATTTGGAACGATATTTACGATGGTAGTTCAATCCTCATCAGCTGCGATTGGTATACTCGAAACACTATATAGTATTAATGATCCGGCTAATGGTATTGTGTCTATATCATTACAAGGGGCGGTACCAATTTTATTAGGTGCGAATATTGGGACAACAATTACTGCATTCTTAGCATCTATTGGTGGCAATACAGAAAGTAAACGCGCATCGTTCATTCACATTTTATTCAATGTGATAAGTGCGGTTGTTTTCTTAATTATTTTATACCCTTATGAACTGCTTATTCAGTGGTTTGAAGATTCGTTTTTATCAAGATATAATATGCTCACGATAGCATTTGCACATGCATTCCAAAATATAACCATGACATTTGTGATGTATTGGTTTATTAAACAGATGATTTGGTTATCCAAAATTGTTGTTAAAGATAAACAAAAAGCGGGAATACCTGAAGAGATGTTTGATGAAAAATTAATTACACAGTCACCAAACTTAGCTTTAGAATTTGTGAGGAAAGGTATCCTTTATATGGGATCCGTTGTAAAAGACTATTTTTTGATTGTAAAACAATATACAATAAAAGAACAAGCCTCTCTCGTCCAAGAGGGTTATGAACACGAAGAATTGATTGACCAATATGATATTAAACTGCATGACTATTTGATTAAGATTGCTCAAACTGGTTTAGAAACAAATGATTCTAAAAAACTATCAAGAGATCTTGATACGATTAAAGACTTTGAGCGTGTTGGTGATCACTTAACAAATGTTTTAGATTTCTTTCAGGATCGTTATCGTGAAAAACAACCATTAAGTGTTGAAGGTAAAGAGGAATTAGAAAAATTATTTGAAGTCGTTGAAGAAATGATTAATGACACATTATTTAGTTTCGAGAAAAATGATCCTGAAATTGCGAAACGTGTTGTTCGCAATGAAGATGTGGTCGATAAATATGAAGAGATTTACCGTTATCGTCACATTGAACGCTTAAAAGCAGGTCAAATTACGTTTTCACTTGCAGAAAACTATGTTGATGTATTAGCTAACATTGAACGTATGGCTGATCATTTATTGAATATTGCACAATCGGTTATTGAACCTCTTTATATTCCGCAAACGGCACAAATGCCAAAATCTAAGGAGACCGATCGCGATACCTAGGAGGTTAACATGTTTGATTTAAAATCCCCCTATACGCCGAAAGGTGATCAAATTAAGGCGATTGATCGACTTAGGGATAATTTTAATAAAGGTGAACGTGAACAAGTTTTACTAGGTGCTACAGGTACAGGTAAAACATTTACGATTGCTAATATTATCCAAAGTATGCAAAAGAAAGCTTTAGTGCTCGCTCCTAACAAAACGTTAGCAGGGCAGCTTTATGGCGAATTAAAGTCTTTCTTTCCTAACAATCGCGTTGAATATTTTATTTCTTATTACGATTATTATCAACCTGAGGCGTATGTTGTAAGGTCTGATACATACATAGAAAAAGATTCATCTATTAATGATGAAATTGATGAAATGAGACATAGTGCAACTGCAGCACTTTTAGACGCTGATGACGTTATAGTTGTCGCGTCTGTTTCGTGTATATATGGAATTGGTGATCCTGAAACCTATCAAGACGCTATGATTTATTTAAAATTAAATGAAACATATGGTAGAGATCGGTTAATTAATAAATTAGTATCATTGGCATTTGAAAGAAATGATATTGATTTCCATCGTGGAACATTTAGAGTCCGTGGTGATTCAATTGAGGTCATTCCATCATACGAACATGCACATGGTATTCGCGTCTCATTTTTTGGTGATGAAATTGAAATGATTCGCACTTTTGATGTAGTATCTGGGAAAGCACTGGAGGATTTAAAATACATTTCTATTTTTCCAGCGACACACTTTATGACAGATAAAAATAAAATGCAAGAATCGATCAGACGTATTAAAAATGAATTAGCAGAACAAGTGGCATATTTTAAATCAAATGATATGTTATTAGAAGCACAACGTATTGAACAACGTACGAAATACGATATCGAGATGCTGGAAGAGATTGGGATTGTTTCTGGTATTGAAAATTATTCAAGACATTTGACTTTGCGTGAACCTGGTGAAACACCGTCAACGCTAATTGATTTTTTTGGTGATGATTTCTTAATGATTATTGATGAATCGCATGTTACTGTACCGCAAGTAAGAGGAATGTATCGTGGGGATAGATCAAGAAAGCAAACACTTGTTGATCACGGGTTTAGACTACCTTCCGCGTTAGATAATAGACCACTTCAATTTGATGAATTTGAAGATAAATTAGATAAAGTTATTTATTTATCAGCAACCCCTGGTGATTATGAAATGAATAAACATATTCCGGTTGTTGAACAAATCATTCGCCCAACATTTCTACTTGATCCAGAAATTGAGATTAGAAAAACAATGGGTCAAATGGATGATTTATATTTCGAGATTAAAAAACGAGCAGAAAGAAATGAACGAGTTTTAGTTACTACCTTGACGATTCGCATGAGTGAAGAGTTGACAGGTTACTTTAAAAAGTTAGGATTGAAGGTTGCGTATTTGCATAGTGAAATCAAATCACTAGAACGTATTACAATTTTGAGAGATTTGAGACTAGGTAAATATGATTGTTTGATTGGTATTAACCTATTAAGAGAAGGTTTAGATTTACCCGAAGTTTCTTTGGTTGCGATATTAGATGCAGATAAACAAGGGTTCTTGAGAAGCGAAAGAAGTTTAGTGCAAACCATTGGGCGTGCCGCTAGAAACGTTAATGGGTATGTTATTATGTATGCTGACACTATATCTAGTGCGATGCAATACGCCATTAACGAAACTAATCGAAGACGTCAAATGCAGTTATCATTTAATGAAGAAAACGATGTTGTTCCAATGACAGTAACAAAAGACATCAGAGATCAAATTAAAATGAAAACTGATGTTATTGAAGAAGAACCGACATATCGTAAATTTAACGATAAAGATCGTAAGAAAGTAATTGAACAGTTTGAAGAAGAAATGGGTGAAGCAGCGAAACGTCTAGACTTTGAACGTGCTGCTGAATTAAGAGACCTCATTTTTGAGTTAAAGGCGGATATGAAAAAATGAAAAGAGATTTAACAGCTTTAAAAGCGATTATCAAAGCTGACTATAAAAGACATGTGAAACGTTTTGCTGCATTAGAACCTTCAAAAGACATTGTGTTTATTGGTGATTCTATTGTTGCATATTTCCCGCTTCGTGAGTTCGGTTTAGATAAAAACATCCATAACCTTGGTATTCCAGGTGATACAACAAAAGGTGTGATGGAAAGATTGAATCAGGTTTATCGTTTAAAGCCAAAACAAGTGATCCTTCATGTTGGCTTGAATGATGAAGTTTTACTATCTCACACAACAACACATACGAGCAACGATATTAAGTCCATTATAGAAGCGTTATATACAAATATACCAAATGTAAAAATAATATTAGTCAGTTTAACACCAATTAATCAAAAGGATTACCCACATGGTACGTATGTTATTGATAGAGACCCTAAATTCTCAATTGAAGTGAACCAAACGATTAAACAATTTGGACGCGTACAATTTATTGATTTATTTCATGTGTTATCCGATGAAAATGGCTTAATAATGGAACTTACGACTGATGGCATACATCTTAATAAAAAAGGTTATCTTATTTATCAGCAAAAACTTGAAAACATCTTGTAAAGTTAGGTGTTTTTTTTTATAATAGAACTAATAAAAACTTTGAGGGCGGAAAAATGAAAATTGAAGAACAAGCAGTTTTGTTAGGCATGTCAGAGAGGCATGGTGTATTTGTAAAGGATATTAAAGGGTATCAAATGCAATTAACAACAAGACAAAATATGAATGGTATTGGTAAAATTCCATGTATCAGTTTTGTTTTTGATCGTGAGATTGAACGACAGGAAAAGCAACAAATAATGAAAGCACAAGGTATGTTAAAGGGATATGTGTTTTTTGAAAGTGTTGGTTTAAAGGATAATGCAGTGTTTATTTATGTAAACGCAACAAAGCGTAATATAGATAAAACAAATGCGAAAATTGATAAATTCATTGATGTTTTTGTACAATCAAAACTAAAAACTTTAACTGGATGCCCATTTTGTGAAAGTGATGAATTAACGGATGGTCATCGCATTGTTAAAGGTGCACTAATTAATGTGCATGAGTCGTGTGTAGAAACATATGTAAAGAAGGTTGAATCAAAAATCGATGAGCATGAACAATCAAAAGGCATGGGTATTAGTTTAGTTTATGGTATGCTTGGGGCAATATTTGGTGCTGTTCCAGCAATGGTTGCTTTAATCGGTTTTGGTTATTTTGTTGGTTTATTGTTCTTTTTAATTCCTTTTGTTAGTTTTACATTTTATAAATTTGGTAAGGGTCCAAAAACAAAATTACCGCTAGTTATTCTTGGTTTATTTAGTTTAATACTAGTACCAATTATTGTGGTCTATTTATATCATCTAACAGCTGCTGTAGAGGGATATACATTAATTGAAGCGTTGGATTTATATCCAGAATTCGCATCTGAGTTTTATTATAATCTTGGGATGAGCTTCTTATTCTCATTCATTGGTATTATTATTTCATGGAGTTATATTTATAAACAATCAACTTCATCTACAAAGAAACGGTTGAATGAATACCGCTCTTAACATATATAAATGTATGAAAAATAAATGATATGCAACTTATCAACGTATAATGAAAGATATCTATTACAATGGATGTCTTTTATTATTTTTGTAGTATAATAAAAATGTATGAAAAGGCTTACAATTATGAAGGGGTTTTATATGAAATTCGAACATCAAGCATACATGTTAAATATGATAAAATATGAAAATTTGTATGAAAAAACTGTAGATGGATATCGTGTCCAGTTTGTTTTCAAATATCATCCAATAACAATGAAAAAAAAACCATGTCTCGTGTTTATGGTTAATCGGACGATTAGAGAAAACGAGAAAACATATTTGAAACATATGATTAACGTGCCACACAAGAAAATTTGTTTTGAAAGTGTAGCGATGAAAGAAGATACGCTTTGTATATATCCAAAGATTAACAATCGAAATATTGATGCTGTAATGAACCGTATCTTTATCGTAATTAGGGCGTTCATTGCTTTAGGCATTGATCCAATATCTACGAAAACATATGAAAAGTATAAAGAATCATTTGATCAAGATAAACAAGCAAATCAATTAGCTACAAACGCTTCATAAAAATAAAGGTTGAAAAACCTTTTTTTATGCTGTATCAAGGAAAAAAAATCATCAATATGTTATCATAAATATGGAGTTGATATATTTATGAACGGACAAAAACATTACGAAACAGCACTCGCATATTATGCATTAAATACACCTAAGAAAAATACGTTGCTTGCAATTCAACATTTTGAAGAAGCAGCTTCACTCGCATATCCTGATGCTTATTATTTCTTGGGTCGTTTTTATGGTTTAGGTGATGGTGTATCACTTGATCAAGAAAAGGCGTGGGCTTATTATCAAAAAGGTCATGAATTAGGATCATATAAATGCGGTTACGCAATGGGATTGGCTTATCATACCGGTCATGGTCAAACAAGAAATGAAGAACTAGCAAAAGATTTTTTACAACAAAGTTATCAATTTATTAAATTAGAAGCCGATATGGGGGATGCTGTATCAACGCATATTTTAGGTACGTATTACTATTATGGTTTTTATGTTCAACGTTATATTTTTACGGCGATTGATTGGTTCAAAAAAGCTGCTGACTTAGGCTATAGTGATGCTCAATATATGTTAGGTATGATTTATGAAACCATTGGTGAAGATACGAGTAATGCACAAGAACAAGCGAGAAAATATTATGAATTAGCCGCGAAACAGGATCATCCTTATGCATTATATGCGTTGGGTATCTGGGCGATTGAATTAGAACACTACAAACAAGCAGAATTTTATTTAGAGAGAACTGCTAATCAACAATATGCATTGGCTGCTTATACACTAGCGAAAATATTGGATGAACACGATCCAAAACACCCTAGAAAAGCATTAGAATGGTTTATGGTTGCTGCGAAGCAAGGTCACATTGAAGCGGCATATTATGTAGGCTTATATTACCAAAACGGTAAAGGTGTTGAACAAAATATTTCAGAGGCGATTAAGTGGTATGAAAAAGCTGCAATCAAAAATGATCGCGATGCGCTATATCATTTAGCAATGATTTTAATTCGCCTAGAAGATAAAGAATGGACAACCATTTTTGAATTACTAATGCGTGCAGCGAAACAAAATCATCCAAATGCACAGTATAATTTAGCAGTTATGTATCAAAAGGGTGATGGAGTTGAAGTTAATGTTGAACAATCCATCTATTGGTATGAGAAAGCAGCGCAAGCTGGATTACCGAATGCGCAGTATAATTTAGGTATGATTTATTATGAAGGGCGTCTTGTTGACAAAGATGAAGAAAAAGCGAGATCTTTATGGCAACAAGCAGCGAAGCAAGGATTTGATCCTGCAGTTAAACTTATGCACTCAATTGACAACTATGAAAAATTACAGAAGAGTGGCTGGCAATCTTAATCAAAAGCACCATGTTGATTCACGTTTTTTATACTATCATAAGATGAATAATGTTTTGGGGGTTATATGAAAAAACTACAACGTATTATAGGTTTAGTTGATATTTGTTTTGTTATATTATTTTTTATGTTGAACAGTATTGAAATATTGTTACCACGGATCAAGTTGAATTACATCTTTTGGTCTGAAATACAGGAATTAGTTTTAATCGTCGGTGTTATTGGTGTTCTTACTTATGGCTATTTGATGTTAATCTCAAAAACGATTATCGTGAAAGTATTGTATTCGATAGTTCTCATTGTCGGTTTATATGGCATGTGGTCCATTACAGTGCTTAGTAGCGCACAAATTCAGACGATCGAAAATGAATATCATACGATTAAAATTGAGCATCATCGATATCTTTTTAGCGGTCACGATGATATATATCTCGAACAAAATTTTATATGGTCGAGTCAGTTAATGAGTGCAATGACAAATGAAGATAATAGCATTCATTATGAACTTGTTGATCATACATTAACCATAAGCATTGACCGGCATCTGAGTGATACTGAAGTATACATTTATGATTTATTAGCATATGATTGAGTTTATTTTCTAATAAACTCTTTTTTTATAGTTTTTATTGTGCTATAATATTGATAAACATGAATATAGACGAATATCAATATATACGGAGGAATTATGGAAAACTTTGCTCAATACTTTAAAGTGTTTTCTGATCCTGTAAGACTTGAAGTAATCCAATTATTAATCAAAGGCGAATCATGTAGTTGCACATTAATTGATAAGTTACCAATCACACAACCAACGTTGTCTTATCACTTGAAGCAAATTGTTAAAGCAGGATTAGCGACAGCCAAAAGAGATGGTACTTGGATTAAATATCACATTAATAAAGAAAAACTTGATGAAATGATTTTATTTATGACATCGCTTAGAAATTTAAAAACAGAGGATGAAGGATGCAAGTTATAGGGGACATTATGAATTGGTTAAATGATGCGCTTTTAAAAATGACCTGGCTAGAGTCACTTGTTCATCGTTTGTTATTGGATGTATTTCAAATGGATGGTTCCAGTTATTTATTTACTGCAGCATCATTTTTCTTATATGATGTCTTAAAAATATTGATTCTATTATTTGTATTAATTTACATATCATCATATATTCAAACACATTTCACACCAGAACGAACAAAACAAATCTTAACAAAGTTTAAAGGTATACCAGGTAATATATTTGGCGCATTACTTGGTACAGTTACACCGTTTTGTTCTTGTTCATCAATTCCCATTTTTATAGGGTTCACAAGAGCTGGTTTACCTGTTGGTGTGACATTTTCGTTTTTAATTTCCTCACCTCTTGTTGATTTAGCATCTGTCATTTTGTTAGC
The DNA here is from genome assembly GCA_963676765.1 of Acholeplasmataceae bacterium. Taxonomy (GTDB): domain Bacteria; phylum Bacillota_I; class Bacilli_A; order Acholeplasmatales; family Acholeplasmataceae; genus WOFB19. The sequence continues at coordinate 1,408,843 of OY781159.1, read as the reverse complement.
TAGTATCTTTGGATGGTCGATTGCATTAGCATATGTTGTTTTCGGGTTAGTGGTTGCAGTTGTTGGGGGCACGTTGATTGATTTGTTTCATATGGAAAAATATATCCAATCGTTTGTCACCGAAGGAAATGCCAATCAACAAAGCACAATCGTTAAACAAACAAGAACTGATAGACATAGATATGCTTTAGGTGAAGTTAAAAATATTATGAAAAAAGTATGGATTTATATTTTAATCGGTGTAGGTATTGGAGCTATCATCCACGGATATATTCCACAATCATGGATTGAAGTCGTTCTTGGTCAAGACAATCCATTCTCAGTATTGATTGCAACTTTCGCAGGTGTCCCAATGTATGCAGATATATTTGGTACATTACCAATCGCAGAAGCGCTCGTTTTAAAAGGAGTTGGTATTGGAACTGTCTTAGCATTTATGATGGCAGTGACTGCACTAAGCTTACCTTCACTCATGTTATTAAATCGTGTTGTTAAACCAAAATTACTTATCACATTTACAGGGATTGTTATTATCGGTATCATGTTAACTGGTTATGCATTTAATGCATTTGGTTATCTATTAATATAGAAGGGAGAACAATATGGATATCAAAGTATTGGGGTCAGGTTGTAAAAAATGTCAGGCGTTAGAAGCAAACGCAAAAGAAGCAGTTGAATCATTAGGCGTGGATGCAACCATTTCAAAGGTAACAGACTATAATGACATCTTGTCATATGGTGTGATGACAACACCAGCATTAGTTGTTGACGGTAAAATTGTCTTAAGTGGACAAGTACCAAAAGCAAAACAAATTGAAAAATTATTAAAATAAAAAGAGGCTTGGCCTCTTTTATTTTGCTGCTAACTTGATGATTTCAATAAATACATCTAATGCTTTATGCATTTGATTAATGGATGCGAATTCATAGCGACCATGGAATTGATAACCACCAGTACCTAAATTCGGACAAATTAAACCGTCATATGTTAGACGTGCACCGTCTGTACCACCGCGAATGGGTTCGATAGATGGTGTGAGGCCAATATTAGTAATTGCTTGTTTAGCTAGTTCAACTGAATCCATATGATCTTTGATGATGTCATACATGTTGTAATAACTATCTTCGATTTGTAATTTAACAACTTCATAACCATATTTTTCGTTCAAGTAATTAGCGATGCGAATAAAATCATCTTTTTGTTTTTGGAATAGTGTTTTGTCGTGATTTCTGATGATGTAGGTTGTATGTGCAAATTCAACTTCACCAGTAATTTTATGTAAATGATTAAATCCTTCATATCCTTCAGTATTTTCTGGAGTCATACGAGATGGAAGCATATCATGAAATTGCATCGCGACATGACTAGCGTTTACCATCTTATTCTTAGCAGAACCAGGATGAATTGATTTGCCAGTGAAATCTAATTTAGCCCAAGCGGCATTAAAGTTTTCATATTCTAAACCACCAACTTCTGAACCATCAGCAGTATAGGCAAAATCAGCTTTAAAGAAATTATGATCAAAGCGATCAGCACCACGACCAATTTCTTCATCGGGTGTAAAGCAAATATAAATATCTCCGTGTGGTTCATCAGGGTTTGATGTGAAATAGACAGCAACTTCCATAATCTCAGCTACGCCACATTTATCATCAGCACCTAGTAATGTGTTACCATCAGTGACAATAATATCTTCACCGATAACGTTTTTTAAACTTGGATATCCGTTTGGATCCATTTTATAAGTTTCGTTTAAGGTAATGAGAGAGCCATCATAGTTTTTAATAATCCGCGGATTGACATCTTTACCAGGAGCATCAGGTGATGTATCGACGTGAGCAACAAAACCAATCGCTGGTACGCCTTCTTTATTTCCTTTAATTAACGCGTACGCGTAACCATCATTATCTAAGAAGGCTTCCAAACCCATTGCTTTGAGTTCATTTACTAATAGAGTAGATAAGTCCTTTTGTTTTTCAGTAGATGGACATGTTGGTGATTCTTGATTTGATTGTGTATCAATTTTTACGTATCTTAAGAAACGTTCAATAAGTGAGTGCATATCAATTCTCCTTTCGTCTTCTTCACTATTATAACGCATTTAAGCCAAAATATTAACATAATTAAGGCCGAAATTAATTTTTTTAATAAAAAGTTAACAAAATCCTTGACATTCTCAAAATAAATTAATATAATCAAGGTGTAAATTAATAAAATTAAGTTTTGGAGAAGAAAATTGGGAAAATTTGAAGTTTTAAATCAATGTGAAGCAAATGAGCTTACTCCGAAAAAGGCCTATCGGAAACTCTATGCAACACAAAAAGTGAAGAAGATGAAAACAGCACACTTTGTCAGGGTTAGTATTCGTATTAATGAACATCCTGGTATTACTGCACTTCTCGCTTTCCTTCTAGCATTACCAATTCCAATTGGATTTGCGAAAATGTTCTTAAGGAAAAAAAGAGATGAAGTAATCAGTGACGCATTCCCCATAACTTATGGTGAATTAATTGATGATTACTTAGTTAGTGGTATCTTAATAGATATCGAAGCGAAAAATGAAGCGAAGATACACATTCGCACAATGTAGTATATAAGGAGAAAGATTATGAAAAAAGGAAGTTACCCAATTATTACATCATGTCCAGTTTGTAAACATGATTTGCATGTGACAAAATTAGAATGCGATCATTGTGGTACAACCATTGATGGTTCATTCACACTTTCAAAGTTTAACTATTTGGATGCTGAAAAACTCTATTTTATTGAAATATTCGTTAAGAACCGCGGCAACATTAAAGCTGTTGAAAAAGAGTTGAATATAAGTTATCCGACTGTTAAAAAAATGTTGGATGAGGCGATTGAAGAACTCGGCTATAACGTTGATCAAACCTTGGAAACAGAAGAAACAGAGAAAGAGGTTGAAAAGGGAGCATCTCGCGTAGATGTGTTAGAGAAGCTAAATAAAAAATTAATTAGCTTTGAAGAAGCAATGAAGCTTCTCAAAAAATAGGATGGTGAAAGAATATGTCTAATTATTATTCATGTAGTACATGTTCAAAAGTTCAAACATTACTTGTTAATCATAAAATGGATGTTAAAATGGCAGAAGAGTTATTAGTAGCTATTGAACATCAAGCCAATATTCAAAACTTAGAAAAAATCGGAGGAAATTAAAATGTCAAAAGATCGAGTGAAAGAAGAACGTTTAAAAATATTAGAAATGCTATCTAACGGAACCATAAGTGCAAGTGAAGCAAACGATTTACTATCGGCCTTAGGTCATGATGAAAAAGAAGTTGAAGCTACCGTTGTTACGAGAAAGAAAGGACCTTTCAAATTATTAAAAATTCTTATTGATTCAGCACAAGGCGATAAAGTTAATGTTAAAATCCCAGTGGAATTTGCGAAACTATTAAAAAACAAAAAGTTTCAAGCGAACTTCGGAGATGCTGATATTGATGTTGATGCAATCATTGAGATGGTCACACAAGGCGTTGAAGGCGAGATTGTAAACGTTCAATCTTTCGATGGCGACACTGTAAAAATTGTTGTTGAATAAAGTTTAAATAAAAACGTGTAAAAACGTTTTTATTTTTAATTCTTATAAGAAATCTATTATAATAGGTATAAAGTATAAGAAGTAGAGGGTACTTTTATGTTATTTGGCAAGCACTTTGGCAAGTATTATATAAAATTCTTACCATATTTTTTAATAGGTATCATTGTCTTAATCGGTATTGACTGGATTCAATTAGAAATCCCTAGACTTGTTGGTAGTATTATTGATGAGTTGGATGGCAATCAAATTGAAGCAAATATTATTGAAGCAATCGTACGAATCATGATCATAGCAATCATTATAACGGGTGGAAGATTTATCTGGCGTTATACGATATTTGGTGCATCAAGACGGATTGAATATCAACTTAGAAATGTGATGTTCGATCATGCAACACTTCTATCTCAAACGTATTACAAAGAGAAGAAGGTTGGCGGGTTGATGACACTATTCATTAATGATTTACAGGCAATCAGGATGTCTTATGGTCCTGGTATATTGATGATTGTTGATGGTTTAACATTAGGTGGATTTGCACTTTATCGCATGTTCTCGCTCGATTGGCGTATGACAATTTTTGCAGCTATTCCAATGGTTTTACTGACGTTCGCTATGGTGTTAGTAAGAAAAGCCATGTCAAAACGATTTAAAGCAAGACAACAAGCCTTTGAAGATTTATCAGATTTCACACAAGAGAATTTTTCTGGTATTACAGTAATTAAAGCTTTTGTACGTGAAGTGAAAGAATTTTTTGCCTTTAAAGAAAAAAACAAAAATTTATATCATAAGCATATAGGATTTATCAAATATATGGTTGGTATTAATATTGCTTTATCAGCTGCGCTGAACGTGGTTATTTTAGTCATCGTTATTTTGGGTAGTTTGAATGTCATTCATATTGCTGATACAGGGTTTACAGGTGGACAATTAACAGAGTATATTGCATACTTCTTTATGTTGCAATGGCCAACGATGGCTATTTCAAGGTTCATTCAAATTCACTCACAAGCAAAAGCGAGTGCGGAACGTATTTCAGAATTCTTAGATTATGAGATTGATATTAAAGATCATCGTGAAGTTAAATTAGTCGAATCACTTAAAGGTGGCTTAGCGGCTAAAGGATTAAATTTTAAATATCCTGATGGTGAAGATAATGTTTTAAAAGATGTTTCATTTAGTATTAAAGCTGGTGAAATGGTTGGTATTCTTGGACGTACAGGTTCAGGGAAATCATCGTTAGTTGATTTATTATTAAGAACGTATAACTTGGAACACGGTATGCTTTTTATAGATGGACATGACATTATGGACCTACCGTTAAAACAAGTAAGAGATACAGTTGGCTATGTACCGCAAGATAATTTTTTATTTTCAACGACAATTACTGAGAATATTGGATTTGCTTATAGCGATCCAGATCAATCATTAATAACGCATGCGGCTAAATTATCAGATATTTATGATAATGTCATGGATTTTAAAGATGGTTTCGATACGATTCTTGGCGAAAGAGGCGTCACGGTTTCTGGTGGGCAAAAACAACGTATATCCATTGCAAGAGCGTTAGCTAAAAATCCAGAAATACTAATTTTAGATGACTCTGTATCTGCTGTTGATACAAAAACAGAAGATGCGATCATTACAAATCTGCACAAGATTCGTAAAGGTAAAACAACCATTTTTATTGCACATCGTATTTCAACGGTTAAAAAGATGGATAAAATTATTTTATTGGAACAAGGTAAACTTTCAGCTGTTGGTAGTCATGACGAATTAATGCAAACTTCTGAACTGTATCGTGATATGGTTAGACGTCAACGTCTTGAAAAATTAGTTTCAGGAGGTGATGATTGATGAAAGACTTCAAAGATAACACAAGAGAGAGAAGCGATCGTGAAGTCCTAAGACGACTCATCTCATATATGAAACCTTATTCAGGAACATTTATATTGATCATTTTCTTAATGTTGATCGCTTTAGTAGTCCAATTATTGCCACCATTGCTTGTAGGTTACATTATTGATACCGTAACAAGTGATGTCTTAACAAAGGCGGAAATGATTAATCGAGTGATTGGTGTGGCAATCTTATTTATAGCAGTTTTAATTATTGCAAATATTGTAGCGTATTTCCAAGAGCTGTTGCTACAAAAAGTTGGGCAACGAACTGTGATGGAATTAAGAAACGATGTATTCACACATATTGAGAACTTAGCGATAGAACAAATTAATGAAGTACCTGTTGGTAAATTGGTGACACGTGTCGCAAATGATACAAATGCTATTTCTGAAATGTATACAAACGTTGGTGTGAATTTAGTAAGAAATATAATTTATTTAGTCGGTATTTTAATTATTATCTTCTTTATTAACTGGAAGATTACACTATTCGTTTTACTTACATTGCCGGTTGTATTGTTCGCTAGTTATGTGTTTAGAAAATTCTCAAGATCAAGTTACAGACTCGTGCGTAAAAACGTTTCTGAAGTGAATGCTTTCTTATCTGAAAACTTAGCAGGTATGAAAATCACACAAATCTTTAATCAAGAAACGAAAAAGCGATTAGAGTTTAAATCAAGAAGTACAGATTTAAAGAAGAGTTATTTAAGAGAAATTTTGGTGTTTGGTATTTATCGTCCAACGATTTATTTAATCGCCATGGCGGGTAGTGTCTTAACGCTATATATTGGGTATAGAGAAGTAATGATTGGTGTATTATCAGCTGGCTTACTTTATTCTTTCTATCAATATGTGGGTAACTTCTTCCAGCCAATCCAACAAATTGCAGAACAATTTAATATGCTACAAAATGCGTTTGCAAGTGCTGAAAAAGTATTTGATGTACTTGATACAAAACCAGCAATTGTTGATGAAGTAGATGCGATTGAACTTGATTCATTTTCTGGTTCCATTGAATTCAAGGATGTTTGGTTCCAATACATTCCGGATGAATGGGTATTGAAAGGTATTAGTTTTAAAGTGAATCCAGGTGAAACGGTTGCTTTTGTTGGAGCTACTGGCTCTGGTAAGACAACAATCTTAAGTTTGATTGTTAGAAACTATGAGATACAAAAAGGTCAAATATTAATTGATGGTATTGATATCAAACGTATTAAACGTTCGTCTTTAAGAGGTAAAATTGGACAAATGTTACAGGATGTATTCTTGTTCTCTGGTACGATTAAAGATAATATTACATTAAATGATGATCAAATTTCTATGGATGAAGTCAAATCTGCGAGTGAATATGTTGGTGCGAACACGTTTATTGATACACTGCCTGACGGCTATGATCATGTCGTTAGAGAACGTGGGAATAACTTTTCAAGTGGACAACGTCAATTGATTAGTTTTGCAAGAGCACTTGTATACAAACCATCACTCATGATTTTAGATGAAGCAACAGCAAATATCGATAGTGAAACAGAAGAGTTAATTCAGGAATCGCTTGAGAAAATGATGAATATCTCGACAATGTTGATTGTTGCACATAGATTGTCTACAATTCAGCATGCGGATCGGATCATCGTGATGCAAAAAGGTGAGATTAAAGAATCAGGTAACCATCAAGCGTTGTTAAAGACAAAAGGATTATATCGTAGTTTATACGAATTGCAATATGATGACAAAATAGGGAAGGAAGAATAATATGTTAGAGAAAAAACAATTGCAGCGTTTAATTGACGAAGGCTTATCAACCGGTGCTGACTTTGTGGAAATCTTTTTAGAAGATACACGTTCACAAGTGATGCTTGTTACTAACGGTGATGTTTCACAATTAAATAGCGGAAATGTTTATGGTGTGGGGGTTCGTTTAATTCAAGGTGTTGATGAAGTTTATGGCTTCACAAATAAAGTTGATGAAGACCATATCTTAGATTTGATTAAAAATTTGAGAGCTTCTTTTCAAGGAGAAGTTAAAAAGAGTGTACCACTTGGTGATAAAAAACCATATGTTACAAATGTTAAAAAACATATTGAGGATGTCTCAAATGATGAACGCGCAAAAGTTTTAAGTGAACTTTCATTCATCATGAAGAACCATGATGAAAGAATCGTTCAGGCGATTGCACAAGTCGTTGAAAAAAGACAAAAGGTGTTAATTGCAAATTCAAGAGGTGTTTATCAAGATGATGTTCGTGTCTATACAAGAGCTGCACTTCAAGCGGTTGCTAATGAAAATGGTGTGATGCAATATGGTTATGAAGCACCTGGACGTTATGCAGGCTTTGAACTGTTTGATATGCTTGATTTTAAAGCATTAGCAAAAGAAGCTGCAACATCTGCTATCACATTATTAGGTGCTGATGAAATTGAGCCACAAGTGATGCCAGTTATATTGAATAACGGTTTTGGCGGTGTTATTTTCCATGAGGCATGTGGCCACCCATTAGAAGCTACTTCAGTTTCTAAAGGTTTATCACCATTTGTGGATAAATTAGGTGAAAAGGTTGGATCTGATGTTGTTACTGCTTATGATGACGGTGACGTTGAAGGGGCATGGGGTAGAACTACTTATGATGATGAAGGTAAGAAAACACAAAAGAACTTACTGATTGAAAATGGCGTATTAAAGGGATATCTTGTTGATTATCGTCGAGGTATGATGATGGGTATGGAGTCTACAGGGTCGGCAAGAAGACAATCTTATAAATATCCACCTACATCACGTATGAACTCAACTTATATTGCACCAGGTAAAGATAAATTAGAAGACATTATTAAAGATACGAAGCACGGATTGTTTGCTAAAAAACTTGGTGGTGGTCAAGTATCACCTGCAACAGGTGAGTTTAACTTTGCAGTGCTTGAAGGTTATATGATCGAAGATGGAAAAATTACGAAACCAGTTCGTGGAGCTATGTTAATTGGACATGGTAAAGATATTTTATTTAAGATTGACAGGGTTGCTGACAATCTTGAATTAGGTCAAGGTATGTGTGGTTCAATATCTGGTAGTATTCCAGTTGATGTTGGGCAACCACCAATTCGTGTAACCGGTATGACTGTAGGTGGCGCAGGAGGTGCAAAATAATGTTTAAAAAATGGATTAAACTTGGATTAGATAAAGGGTTGACAGATATTGAAGTGTTCGCAACAAGAGAACAATCATTGCAATTAACTGTTTATCAACAAAAGTTAGAACAACACACAACAAGTGATGTCGAGAATGTTAGAATTCGCGGTGTTTACGATGGTAAACTCGCTAGCGTTTCATTTGAACATATTAATGATGATACAGCTGCTAAAATGATTGATCAGCTCATTGAAAATGCAAAAGCATTAACCATTGCTGAACCAGCGATTATTTATGAGGGGTCAGATAAGTATCCCGATGTAGAACCAAGTGAGTTTGATTTTTCATCAGTGCCTGTAACTGATAAAATTAATTTACTTAAGAAAATTGAAGCGGGTATTTCAAAAAGTCCGTTAGCTAGTGCAGTACAAACAACTGTATATGTTGAAAGTATTAATTCAACAACGATTGTTAACTCAAAAGGCTTAGATTTATCAAGAAAAGCGAATATCGCTTATGTATATACAAGTGGTGTCTTTAAAAAAGATGAAGACATTAAAACGGAGTTTTACACAAAGATTGGTAAAACGTATGATGCGTTTAACGCGGATGAAATCATTACGGACGTTGTAACTAAAGGCGAGAAAAAAGTTGGTGGTAAATCAGTACCAACCAAACGTTATCCAACCGTATTTGCTAATCGTGTATTTTCACAAATGTTAGGCATGTTTAGTTCAACATTTAGTGGACAAGCTGCAATTAGAAACTTAACTGTTCTAAAAGATAAAGTTGGAGAACAAGTTTTAGGCAAAAATATTTCAATCATTGATGACCCACTCTTTGATCTTGCACCATTCCAAATTCCATTCGATGATGAAGGTGTTGCATGTCATAAACGTCATGTTTTTAAAGATGGTGTGTTTGAAGGTTTCCTACAAAACTTGAAAACAGCAAAAATGTTTGAAGTAGAACCGACTGGTAATGGATTTGGCAATGGTATTCATCCAACTAATTTGTATGTCACACCAGGTGAAATTAGTTTTGATGCATTAATTAAACCAATTGAAGATGGTATTTATATTACGGATATTAGTGGGCTTCATGCAGGTGCTAATTCAGTATCAGGTGATTTCTCGATGCAAGCTAGTGGATTTAGAATTTTAAACGGTAAAATTGATCATCCAGTTAAAATGGTAGTTGCATCTGGTAATTTCTTTGAGATGTTAAATCACGTTAAAGGATTAGATAATGAGCTTAAGTTTAGTATCTCATCAGTTGGATCACCGAACATTTATGTTGAAGCATTAGCAATTTCAGGAGAGGCTTAAAAACCTCTCCTTTTTATTGACCTCTTTTAAAAGTTATGCTATACTTAATATAGAATTAAGGTAAACCTTAAAAGAGGCGGTGGTTTTTATGCTAGATTGGTTTATGTTACAACCAACTTGGATTCAAGCTTTATTAGGAACAACGTTTACGTGGGCACTAACGGCGTTAGGAGCTGCACTTGTATTTTTCTTTAAAACAATTGAAAGAAATGTATATAATCTAATGCTAGGATTTGCTTCAGGTGTGATGATTGCTGCATCATTTTGGTCACTTTTAGCACCAGCAATCGAAATGGCAGAAGAATTATCAATGATATCATGGATTGTTGTAGCCGTCGGATTTGCATTAGGTGGTATATTTCTATATATAGCAGATAAAACAATCCCACATATGCACTTTGGGCCAGAGCATGAAAAAGAAGGAATCCCAACACGTTTAAAGCGAACGATTTTGTTAGTCTTTTCAATAACGCTCCATAATATACCCGAAGGCTTAGCTGTTGGGGTTGCATTTGGTGCCATCAATTATTATACGGGTGGTAATGTGCTTGCTGCTACATTAGGGGCAATCGGTTTAGCACTTGGTATAGGGATTCAGAATTTCCCGGAAGGCGCAGCAGTGTCTATTCCGCTAAGACAAGAAGGCATGAGTCGTAAAAAAGCATTTATGTATGGTCAAGCTTCGGGTTTAGTTGAACCAATGGCTGGTGTATTAGGTGCTTTACTTGTGACACATATTCAACCAATCTTGCCATATGCACTAGCGTTCGCTGCAGGAGCAATGATTTATGTTGTTGTTGAAGAGTTAATACCAGAAGCCCAACAAAAACAATCGACACATGGCGCACACTATGCAGTGCTTGGTGTCATGGTCGGATTTATTATCATGATGATGCTTGATGTTGCGCTAGGATAGGAGGAATTATTTTGAATCGTGCAGAAGAAGATTATATGAAGGTCATATATGAACTCACAGTTCAGCAAAAACAATCTATTGTTAAAACAAACGAATTGTCAATCCATTTTGGTTATACAGATCAAAGTGTCAATGAAATGATTAAAAAATTAGTTGCAAAAAAACTTGTTTCCTTCATTCCTTATCATGGTGTATCTTTAACAAATAAAGGCCAAAAAGAGGCTGTTAGAATGCTTAGGGCACATCGCTTGTGGGAAGTGTTTTTAACAGAAAAGTTAGGTTTTGCTTGGGAAGACGTTCATGCTGATGCGGAACGCTTAGAACATAACAGTACAAAAATGTTGCTTGATCGTCTAGATGATTTTTTAGATAATCCAAAGTATTGTCAACACGGCAATCCGATTCCAGATCGGGATGGTCACATTTCGTCTTTTTCAACGATTTCATTAGCGGATTTAGCTGTGAGTGATAGATGCCAATTAACGCGTGTGGTCGATGAAAAGGAATTACTTGTGTTTTTGAATGAAAATCATTTAAAATTAAAGCAGGTAGTTAGGATTGAAAAAGTTGACACGTTTAATCGTTTGATTAAGATTAAAGAGGGAAAAAGATATATTACGTTGTCGTTAAAAACAGCGCATATGATATTCGGTCAAAAACTAGATTCATAAGCTTGGGGTGATGTAATGCTTAAAGAATTGCTTAACAATAAAAAGAAACGCCCTTTACAACAATATTTAGAAGAAACGCATGGGTATGATCTTGCTCAAGCGTTTTTGAGTTTAGACCAAGGTGAAAGAAACGCATTGTATGCCGTTATTTCTAATGAACAATTAGCGGAAATAGTTACTTACTTAGAACCAGAAGATGCTACCAATGTATTGGCTGACTTTGACTTTGCTAAGCAAGTTGATGTCATTGATGAAATGGAACCAGATGATGCTGTAGACCTCATTTTAGAACTAGAAGAAGATAGGCAGCAAGCATTGCTTCAAACGTTAGAAGAAACAGATGAAGTAAGAGCATTATTTTTGTATGAAGAAGATGAAACTGGTTCAGCAATGACAACAAGAGTTATTAAATTAACGCCGGATATAGATGTTAAAAAAGCTACGAAAAAAATGATTAAAGAAGCACCAGAAGTGGAAACAATCAATCACTTGTTTGTTGTCGATGAAGATGGTAAGTATATCGGCATAGTTTCATTAAAAGATTTATTGAAATCAAAACCACCACAGACAGTTAGTGATCTAGTAGAAGCGTATCCATTTGTTTATGATAAAGATTCCATCATGAAAACTGTTCAAGCAATAAACAATTATGATGCATATGAAATGCCTGTGTGTGATGAATCACGAATGCTATTAGGTATGATCACATTAGATGATGCGCTTGATCGTTATGAAGAAGAAGCGCAAGAAGACTTTGAACGTTTGGCAGCTTTACCAGATACTGTGGAGGCACATCCATTTAAAATGGCAATGCATCGTCTTCCTTGGTTAGTGTTATTGTTGTTTGTTTCCATCCCTGTATCGCTTATCACATCATTATTTGCTGAAGTGATCACAGCGATTGCGATAATTGTGATTTTCCAACCGTTGATTTCTGGATCTGCTGGTAATGTTGCGACTCAAACGCTTGCTGTTACACTTAGGATGTATCAGACAGGTGAGCGTGGCATGACAAAGAATTTGGCGAAAGAAGTTATGACAGGACTATTAAATGGGCTTGCAATTGGCGCATTAGCGTTTGGTATTACATATTTCTTTTCACAAATCACAGATCAATTTGAGCCACTTACGATGGCGATTATTGTTAGTGTCTCTTTAACGACAACCGTTTTTTTTGCACCTGTTATCGCAATCTTAATACCGTCATTACTTAAAGTGATGAAACAAGACCCGGCGGTTGCCTCAGGTCCTTTAATTACGACATTAATTGATATTACAACAGTATTTGTGTACTTTGGATTATCAACGTTCATGTTGCTTTAGGAGGGTTTATGGCTAAAAGACTCAATTTTAAACATAAAGATGAATCCCTTAAGAAAAATATCGTTCATGTTCATGCGTATGATCTTGCACGTATTTTTGAGCATGAAAGTGATGATCATAGAAAGCGATTAGTTCATTTATGTCCAACTGATTTATTGGCAGATGTTTTTGTTGAATTATCATTTGATTTACAAGATGAACTCATATTGTTACTATCAGATAGTAGAAAAAAGAAGCTTTTAAATTTATTAGAAAGTGATGATTTAAAAGCGTTTATTGAAGCTTATAATGAAGAAGAACAAAGTGATCTTTTAAGTCTTTTACCGAAATATAAAGCGAGGACCATTCGCTTATTGTTAACATATGAAGCAGATGAAGCAGCGTCAATGATGACAACAGACTTTATGGCATTAAATATTAATATGTCAATTAAAGAAGGCACGAATAAAATTATTTCACGTTCAAAAGATTCAGATTATATTGATACCATCTATATCACTGATGATCAAGATGTTTTACATGGAATGATTGACATTAAGGATTTAATTATTGCTAGACCTTCTCAATCTATCCATCAAATGATGGATGAACAAGTACCGTTTGTTTACGCGGATGATACGATTGAAGAAGCGATCAAACGTGTTCGAGATTATGACGAGCATGCATTGCCTGTCTTATCCAGGGATAATCGGTTAATTGGTATTATTACTGCTGACGATATTTTTGATGAAATCGTTGAGGATTATGAAGATGATTATGAACGTATGGCTCAAATTACGGATTATGAATCAGCTACATCAGCATGGACGAGATCTAGAAAACGTCTACCATGGTTATTTATTGGTGTCATCTTAAATTTATTGACAATTACGATATTATTGCGTTTTGGCGCGACGCTTGAAGCTGTTACAGCGTTAATTTTATTTCAACCTATGATTTTAGGACAAGCTGGTAATATTGGCACACAAGCGCTTGCTGTTACGATTTTAGGAATTCATCAGCATGATTTAGATGAGCCTAAAAATGCATGGAATCATTTTGGACGCGAGTTTTTCATTGGACTAATCAATAGTTTGATGGTTGCTGGCATCGCATTTATATATGTAACAATTTATTTAAATGTTTTTCAAATCGGTTCTGAAGCACCAATTAAAATTGCATTCGCAGTATTTACTGCTTTAATGACGGTTATGGCTATTTCTGCAATGATGGGAACTTTGGTTCCGATGACATTATCGAGATTTCATATTGATCCGGCATCTGCGTCTGGACCTTTTATGACGACTATTAATGATATTATTTCCCTTGTTGTCTATTTTTCGATTGCTACCGCACTATTTCTATAAAAATAAGTTCTTAAATGATTAAAATGCATAAAAAACGTAAATATATTGAATAAGGGAATAATTAATAATTCTTCTAGAGGGGTGAGACCATGCTATTAGAATTTAGAGTCAAAAATCATTTTAGTTTTAGAGATGAGTATGTTTTGAAATCTGCAATACTATATGGGGCAAATGCTTCAGGTAAAACAAATTGAATTTTAGCTATGATTGTATCCATTATGTATATAAGAGAATCAATGAATGAAAGAGATTATAGTTTATCAAGTTGAATAACGCTATGGTTATACGGTTACAAAATCTGCTGTCATAGATGAATGGCTTTATAGTGGCTTTTTCAAATCAAAGTTTTGAAGTGTGTATCTGTTATCATTTTAAAGACAAATTACTTTATCGTAAATTGGAATCTTATTTAGAACAAGCTATAAACAACGCTAGACAAGATAGTGTATGCCAACCCGGACAACACATTATTGATAAAAATCCGTATACAGGCATACACATCATACATGATGCTGTTATGAATCAATAGTCTCTAAACAGTTTTAAAGAGTGGTATAATAAAAAAAAGAACACAAGAAGTGAGGTAATATTCTATGGATAAAAAACCTGATTTTCGTAAAATCGTTAACGATGCAACAGAAAAGATTAATGAGCTTGGTAAAAAAGCAAGCAAAATTGTTAACGAAGCATTTGCTAGTGTGAAGTTTCAAGGTAGTTTCCAAGAAGCTTATAATGAAGCAACTTATGCTTATGAAGTAGTTGGGACAACAGATTTAATTGGACGTCCTGCAACGGTACGTGGTTTTTTAGTTGATGATGAACTTGAAATGCTTGTGCGGATGGATCAAGAAAATCAAGGATTTGTCAGAAAAAATGTTGCGCTACGTGATAAAAACGACAAATCACTTATTCAAATTGATAAAGTTTTTCGCGACTCCGTCATTTATGTTGATTTGAATGTTGGTGAAAAAGTCGTCCAAGTTGCTTGTTTTCTAGCTACATATAAAGCGTTTGACAGTGATACATATGTTAAAAATGTTGTAAAAGTAGAAGAAGATGAAATCGTTGGAAAAGCACATATGTCAAAGGATGATCAATAAACATGAGGGTCGCTGTTGTCACTGGTGCGAATAGTGGTATTGGCTATCAAACAGCATTAACACTAGCTCAAGAAGGCCTTGAGGTTGTTTTAGCGTGTCGTAGTGAAGAGAGAGCAATGAAGGCGATTGCTAAAATGAAACATGTTCAAGATGGTTTAAAGCTAGTATTTATGAAACTTGATTTAAATAGTAAAAAACAAATCGATTATTTTGTTGATACATTTAAACAAACATACGATCATATTGATATATTAATTAATAATGCGGGTGTCTTATGGGGTAAATATCAAACGACTGCTGATGGATTTGAGCGTATGTTTGGTGTGAATTATTTAGGACACTTCTATTTAACAAATCAACTGATTGATATAATGACGGATGCTTTTGCTTCTAGAATTGTAACGGTGACTAGTATGTCATATCGATATGGGAAGATAAAACTTGACGATTTGCAATCAAAGAAAAAATATCATCCAATGGGTTCTTATGCACAATCTAAGTTAGCAAACTTATTGTTTGCAATGACACTTGATAAAAGATTAAAAGCATCCGGTAAGAAGATTTTATCGATTGCTGTGCATCCAGGTGTCGTGATGAATACGAATATTGTCCCTAATGTTATTGTTCGTTTCTTTGCTAAATATATCATAGGACCATTTTTATCCAGTGTTAAAGAAGGTGCGAGACCTACGATAGAAGCTGCTTTATCTAATCATATACCTGGTGGTGCTTTATATGGTCCAATCGGTTTGTTTGAAGTGTTTGGCAAAATAGGCACATCCAAAAAAGCACAAACTGTTTATGATGAAGCATTAGCAAATCATTTATGGCAAGAATCAGAAGCATTAATGCATTCATCATTCAGTATTTAAGCACATTTATGTGCTTTTTCTTTTGAATCGGAAAGTATGTGGTCCTAACTATGCTATAATCATGTTAAGAAAGAAGGGATACTATGGAACAGTATATTAAAACGTATAAAGCACAACAACAAAAATTAAAAGCGTATGAATATGCCATTTGGCTCATGGGATGGGATAAGGAAACAGAAACACCTGTGAAGGGTTATGCATATGCAGATCGCCAATTTGGTGTCTTAGCCGAGGAAATGTATAACTTAGAATCAGATCCATCATATGTAGAAGCGATTGAATACTTATATGATCATTTAGATGAACTTGAAGAATCAGATTTCAAAGTTGAAATTAAAAATGCGAAGAAAGGTCTTCGCATCGTTCAAAAAGTACCTAAAGATGAATATTTAGCATATCAAATGCTAATTCAATCTTCGATGCCTGTATGGGTCGAAGCGAAGAAAAACAACAATTTTGCGTCGTTTGCTCCTACGCTCGAAAAAGTAATAGCATTCCAAAGAAAACTCGTTAAATACTTAGAAACAGACGATTTAAAAGGATATGACGTTTTACTAGATTTTTATGAAGAAGGTATGGGACAAAAAGCGTATGATGAATTCTTTAATGTTATTAAAGAAGAACTTGTTCCTTTTGTTCAAGAGGTGACAAAAACAAAATTACGTTTTCCAAAACGTTTAAAAGTGGGACCATTCCCAATTGATAAACAACGTGAATTTGCTAATTACTTAATGGATGTTTTCCATTATGACCTTGAAAAAGGGTTGTTAAAAGAAAGTGCACATCCATTTACTTCCGGTGTAGCAAGTACTGATACTAGAATTACAACACACTATCATGAAGATGATATCAAATCATCTATCTTCTCTGTGATTCATGAAATGGGTCACGGGATTTATGAACAACAAAATGATGAAAAATATGATGATACAGCACTTCATGGTGGGACAACACTTGGTATTCATGAATCACAATCACGTATGTTTGAAAACATGATTGGTCGTTCATTTGCTTTCTGGGAAACACATTATCATAAACTAGTTGAATTATTCCCTAAACAATTAAAAAACGTTTCTGTCATTGATTTCTATAAGTTTATTAATGAAGTCAAAAAATCACTTATTCGTATTGAAGCAGATGAATTAACATATTCACTTCATATTCTTGTAAGATATGAAATTGAAAGAGCGCTTATTAGTGGTAAATTGAAAGTGAAAGACTTACCGAAGCGTTGGAACTATTTATATGGTAAATATGTTGGCAAGAAACCAAAGACTGACAGTGAAGGTGTTTTACAAGATATTCACTGGGCACATGGTTCAATCGGTTATTTCCCAACGTATGCATTAGGTAGTGCGTGTGCAGCACAAATTTATGACGCAATGAATAAAGATATTAATGTTGAAACAGCAATTCGCACAAATAAAATTGCTTTAATTAATGATTGGTTAAAAGAACACATTCACAAATTCGCATCTTCTAAATCAGCTGAAGAAGTGATGGTGATTGCTACTGGCAAACCATTTGATCCACATTACTACGTTGACTACTTAAAGAAAAAGTATTCTAATTTATAAGAGGGTATTATGCAATCCATTAAGCATCTTTATCAAATTGGTTATGGACCTTCCAGTTCCCATACCATGGGACCTGCGATGGCAACCAAACGTGTGAGACTCGCGTATCCTGAAGCGAACCGCTTTGAAATTACGCTTTTTAACTCACTCGCATTAACTGGAAAAGGACATTTGACTGAAGATGCCATCAACGAGTCACTAGCAAACTGCGATGTGACTTTTTTGACGACTATAGATCTTTCAAAACATCCTAATTATTTATGGATTAAAGCATTTAAAGATGATGTTTTAATCGTTCAAAAAGGCGTTTCAAGTGTTGGGGGTGGACGTATTGTCTTTGATGGTGAAAAAGATGATATTCCAGACATTTACCCACATAAAACATTTAAGATAATTAAGAAATATTGTAGAGAACATAACTTATCTTTATATGACTATGTTATGCAAGTTGAAGGAGAAGAAATAATTCCGTTCTTAAAAAAGATATGGCGTACGATGCAAGATGCAATTGAGCGTGGAATTGCCATAGAAGGTGTCCTTCCAGGGCCTTTAAAAATGAAAAGAAGAGCGAAAGAATTATATAATAAACGCTTGAAACATGAGGTAGCTGAAATCACTGAAAACCGTTTGGTCAGTGCGTTTGCTTATGCAGTAAGTGAAGAAAATGCAAGTGGTGGTGTGATTGTTACTGCGCCAACATGTGGCGCATGTGGTGTATTACCTGCTGTTTTATATTACATGAAACAAAGACATGACATGATTACAGAAGATCGTATAATTAAGGCTTTAGCAGTTGCTGGTTTGTTTGGCAACCTTATTAAATATAATGCGTCTATAAGTGGCGCAGTTGCAGGATGCCAAGCAGAGATTGGTAGTGCCTGTGCTATGGCTGCAGCAGCGCATGCAACACTTTTTAAATTATCGATTGATCAAGTAGAATATGCAGCTGAAATAGCGATGGAACATCATCTTGGTTTAACTTGTGATCCTGTCAATGGTTTTGTGCAAATTCCTTGTATTGAAAGAAATGCGGTTGCTGCATTACGTGCTATCGATGCATGTGGTCTTGCTTTCTTCTTAAGTGATTCTAGGAAGATATCGTTTGATACGGTCGTTGAAACGATGTATCAAACAGGACTTGATATGCACACGCATTACAAAGAGACAGCGCAAGGTGGACTAGCAAAGTATTACAAGGAGGATGATAATGATGCTAACTGTTGGTGAAATGATAAAATTAGAAGCAATCGATTTAGATTATCAAGGTCAAGGGGTTTGTAAACCTGAGGGCTACGTTATTTTTGTTGCCGGTTTATTACCAGGTGAAGTGGCCGAAGTGATGATAACAAAATTAAAGAAAAGCTTTGGTGAAGGGACAATTTTAAACCTTTTAAAAATTAGTAAGGATCGTACGCATGATACATCAGATTTAGGGAGTATCGAATTATATCATTTAAGTAATCAAAAACAAATTGAATGGCAAGAAAAAATCACAAAAGAGACGTTTGCTAAAATTTGTGATATGGATTTAGAGATAACCAAAACATTATCTAATCGTCGTTTTATTAACTATCGGAATAAATCCGTTTTCCATGTCTTAGAAGAACCAGTTCTAAAGCTTGGTTTATATAAGCAAGATTATACATTAGTTCAAGTGCCATTATTCATTTTGGCTGATACATTAACGAATCATTTTGTGCATATGATAAATCGTATGAGTGCACCAATCGAACAAGGTGTTTTGAAGCATATTGTTTTTAGAACAAATGAGAAAAACCAAGTCTTAATAACGTTAGTGTCAACAAAAAAAGAAGTTAAAGGATTGGATAAACTTGTTGAAAAACTAGCGAGAGAATCAGAAATTATTGGTATCACCTTAAATATAAAAGTGAATCCACGTTTAATTTTAAGTCATGAATCATATGTTTTATATGGCGAAAACAAGATATCGCAACAATTATCTACATTTGAAGTAGATATCAACGATCAATCGTTCTTCCAAGTAAATTGGCCAATGATGCGTGATGTATATGATGTCATTAAATCACATGTGCCAGATGGTAAAAAAGTTGTTGAAGTATATAGTGGTATCGGCTCTATTGGTTATGCTATATATGATAAAGTGAAAAAACTAACGATGATAGAAGCAAACCAAGAAAATATACGTATGGCAAAAGACGTTATTACAGCACAACACTTATCACGGATTGAACTGATCGAAGGACGTGCAGAGGAAGTGATTGATCAATATGATGGGGATGTATTGATTGTTGATCCACCACGTAATGGACTATTTAGGAAGTTTGTTCAAAAAGTGTTAGATCAAACATACAATAAAATTATTTATCTATCGTGTGATGTGAAAACACTGGCACGTGATATTAACTTGATGCGCGACAAATATAAGGTATCATATGTGTATCCGATTCGCATGTTTCCACAAACAACATCAATTGAAACACTCGTTATTTTAGAGAGCATTTAACGTCCAAATGAATGGACGTTTTTGTTATATCAAAACACAAAAATGTGCGCTAAAGCACAAAATAACGTTTACATATGTAAAATTTAAAGTAAATATTACCTAATTATTGACAAATTAATGGTTTTCATATTTAATTAAATCATAAAACTATAGAAAATAGGGGTTTAGCTATGAAGAATTATTCTCGTGCTGATATCTTAAAGTCAGCGAAAGACAACAACGTCAAATATGTTCGTCTTCAATTCACGGATATGTTAGGTATTGTAAAGAATGTTGAGATTCCGGTAACGAATCTTGAAAAAGCACTCGCAAATGAAGTGATGTTTGATGGCTCATCGATTCAAGGATTTGTTCGTATTGACGAAGCAGATATGTATTTATACCCTGATTTGTCAACATGGCTAATCTTAGAATGGGAATCCATTCCAAATGGTAAAGTTGCACGTTTAATTTGTGATATTTACACAACAGAACATGTACCATTTGAAGGTGATCCAAGATATATCTTAAAGCGCAATCTTGAAGAGATGCGTAAATTCAATAGTTCCTATGGTAAATTCAATGTTGGCGTTGAACCAGAGTTTTTCTTATTTAAATTAGATGATAATGGTAAACCAACCATGGAATTCTCAGATATGGGAGGTTATTTCGATTTAGCACCTATTGATGAATCAGAAGATGTAAGAAGAGATATCGTACTAGAACTTGAAAACATGGGTTTTGAAATGGAAGTTTCACACCATGAAGTTGCATATGGTCAACATGAAATCAATTTCCATTTCGATAATGCTTTAGAAGCATGTGATAACATCCAAACATTTAAAATAGTTGTTAAAAATGTAGCAAGACGTCATGGTTATCATGCAACATTCATGCCAAAACCAGTAGAAGGTATTAACGGTTCTGGTATGCATACTAACTGCTCAATTTCAGACGTTGATGGTAATAATTTATTTTATGATCCAAAAACAGATAATCAACTATCAGAGGTTGCTCTTAAGTTTATTTCAGGTGTTATGAAACACGCACGTGAATTCTGCTTAGCAACAAATCCTACTATTAACTCATATAAACGTTTAGTACCTGGATTTGAGGCACCATGTTACATTTCATGGAGTGATGCGAACCGTTCAACAATGATTAGAATTCCAGCAGCAAGAGGAAATGCGACACGTATTGAAGTACGTTCTGTTGACCCTTCATCAAATCCATATTTGGCAATTAGTTCCTTATTAGCATCTGGCCTTGATGGCTTAAAGAGTGATTTAAAGACAATTTCACCAATCAAGAAGAATTTGTTTAAAATGTCAGAACATGAACGTAAACGGATGGGCATTAAGAGCTTACCAGGTTCATTACAAGAAGCAATTGGAAACTTTAATTCATCAAAATTAATGAAAACTGCAATGGGTGATTTTCTTCATGAAAAACTCATTGAAGCAAAAACAAAAGAATGGGATGAATATAAAACAAAAGTTACAGCATTTGAACTTGAAAGATATTTACCAATTATCTAAACCTTTAAAGGCTATCCACGCTGCAGGATAGCCTTTTTTTGTGATATAATACGATTAATTAAGTTAACTGTATGGGGGTCATACTTATTAGATTGCATACTGTGCAAACAATCCTGTCATGTTGATGGATGGCAGCGGGAATTCACCGGTACCATGGTGGAGTTGGGTAATATCAGGTGCACAGTTGGCATTAGGTATTGGTCTTATGTTTGTTCCAGGAGCACAAGGGATTGCAGCAGGATTAGTGATTGGTGGTTCATTAGGGCTTATAGCAAATGCTGCATCACCTGCTATAGCACAAGCAATTGGTGGAGCATCATCCATAGCAAATGGTTGGGGATCTTTTTCTACAGGAATGTCTATTTCAGGTCTAGGACCAATAGGGTTAATTGGTGGTATTGGGTTGATGGCTATAGGCGGTGCAACAATGGCTTTTGGTGCCAATGAGATTGCATCGTCAGTTACAGGAAACAACTATATTCAACAATGGACTGGCATGAGTGATAGTGCCTATGGATGGACATATATTGGATTAAATGTAGCATCAAGTGTTGGACAAATTGCTGGAAGATCATATCATCTGAGATCTACTAGAGAAGTAAAATTTGGTCATGATGGTTTAAGCATAAAAGGATATCGATATTATAATATGAAAGGTCGACTATTATATGATTTTGATTATCCTCATGGAAATATCGGATTTATTCACTATCATGGATGGCAAGGACCCGGATTGACCGGAAGAACTGGTGGACATTGGAACTATACTAGATTAATATGGTGGTTACTAACAGGGAGGTAAATTATGAAAACATTAAAGGAAAAAAGAATAAGTAAACTTGTCAATATGCCATTTAACGCGTTATCTTTTCAGGAAAAAATAGATGTTATTTATGATAAGTATCAAAATAAACAAAAGATAACCTATGAAGAATATGTGATTCTACTTTTTGTGACCAATGATGAATTATGGTTTTGGTATGAAAATACAGAATATCAAATTGATCATGGAATTTCTGAAATTACAACTATTTACATGACCGAATATGATAAAGAACAAAAGAAAATTGTAAGAAGTGAAAACTATTCCTCAATAATTGAATTACTTGATAAATTTAAAATTAAGAATAAAAAAATTAAAGAACTATGGAATGATGTAAGAATTTAAACTAATCATTCACATGTAATAAGTTTAGTATCACTGTTATGCGGAACGTGGCTATACTAATAGCCACGTTATCGCGGACTAAACTATGCTGATGTTGATGTAAAATATGGTGGTGTTAACAAGAAGAAAAATCAATATTTTCAAATTATATATGCCAAAGAAAATGCTGAAATAATAAATGCTTTCTTAGCACAAAATCACACCGATCATAAAATCGAAATATTAGAAAATTATTTAAATAGTTAGTCGGATAAGCGGTATCTTTAAGCGTTTGTATACTGTACAAACAATCCAGTCATGCTTACAGACAGCACCGGATATGCACCAGAGTGGTTACGAGGAGCAGGTAGAATTTTAACTGGAGTATTTGCAATTGCTGCTGGAATTGCTGTTATTGCAAGCGGTGTTGCTCTAGCACCAATGCTAGTTGTTGCAGCCATCACAATTGCAGCAGGAGGGTTAACAGTACTAAATGGTGCAGCGGATATTCAACAATCAATTAATGGAGATAATTTTATACGAGATACAATTTTCCATGGTAATCAAAGTAACTATAATACATATGCTGGAGTAACCGAAGGCGTCGCCATAGTAGGTTCTATAGTATGCGGTGGATGGTTAAAATATAATCAGCCTAGGATACAAGCTTATAAAAATGTTGGTAACTATGGATTCTCAAACACACTATCTGATGCGAAACATATGAGTAGGCCCTTTCAATCATCTACGCTTTTACAAAGAGAAACTATTAAATATGGATCAATGATAAGCGAAGGTAATAATGTATATAGATTTACATCTGGAGGGTGGAAACTAGTTATAAATATTGCTAAAGAAACAATATATCATTTTGGACCATTTTAGGAGGATAACATGAGATATACAATTAATGAAAATATGGACATCAATAGAAATAGAATTATTTTATGTAAAGATGCTTCTTTTGGTTCAAATAATGAAGATGGACAAAATTGGGATTTTCAAGTTTCGCTTGATCGTTCGAGTAGTATTATATTAAATTTCAATAGTCAGAATTATAAATGCGTATCATGTGAAGGCAGACTTAATATTAAGTCAAAGAATATCAAAAATATTAGAATAGAATCACTATCATCAAGAAAAGCAGCACTGATATTCGATTCAAGTAATGTTCCACGATATGGTGTTGAAGATTTAATATTTGATCAATCTATTGGTTATGATAGACAAAACAACATCATTGTCCTAGGAAACTATAAGTTTGGCGATGAACTATATGAGTTCGGTATAGGACAATATGTGAAAGTACTTGAAGGTGAAATATTAGCTGTGATTATTAGATTATGCGAATAAATTATTTACTTAGTAAGATATGAAAGGCAAACAGACTCAATATAATCATTAGGTCTATGACCTAAATTTTGATACTGAAGTATTGAGTCTAACTGCCTTATTAGGTAGTCTTTTCATAATGCAGATATCGTGTATAATGGACTCATAAAGAGTCTGTTTGAATGGTATTATTATGAATAAGAAAATAACAGCACTATATTGTAGAATATCAAAGGAAGATGAACTTATCACAGATAGTTCAAGTATAGAAACGCAAAAAGCATATCTAACTAGATTTGCAAATAAAAATAAGTATTACAATACAAGATTTTATATAGATGATGGTTATAGTGGAACGAACTTTGATAGACCGGGATTTCTTGAATTGAAATCAGATATAGAGAATAAACTAGTAAGCACTGTTATAACAAAAGACTTATCTCGATTTGGTCGAGACTACTTAATGACTGGATTTTACATTGAACATTATTTTCCATCAAACAATGTAAGGTTTATAGCTATCAATGATCAAGTTGATACATTGAAAAGTGATAACGATTTTGCACCATTCAGAAATATTATGAATGAATGGTATGCAAGAGATATAAGTAATAAGATTAGAAGTGCATATAAAACTAAAGCACTTACTGGTGAATTTACTGGTGCTTATCCTCCCTATGGATATGATAAGAATCTAGATAATAAACATCAATTAGTTATAAATAGTAAAAAAGCATTAATAGTTAGACAAATATATGACTTATATTTAGATGGAACTAGTATTTACAAAATAGCTAGAATACTTAAAGATTCTAAAGTATATACACCAAGAACTAATTTATATAAAACTCAAGGTGTTTATGAATCTGAACACGTAAAAAAGCACCCATATGAATGGGTACCTCAAACAGTGATGAGTATTTTAATGAATGAAGTTTATATTGGTACTATCATATGTAATAAGCATCAAACAAAAACATTTAAAACAAAAGAATTAAAACGTAATCCCGAGTCTAAATGGATAAAATCAAAAAACAAACATGAACCTATTATTGGTAAAGATACATTCAACAAAGTTCAAGAAATGATATTAAAAAATAAAAGACTACCAAGAACACCTCACATTAACATCTTTAAAGGAAAAGTTAGATGTGATAAATGTGGGAAAACATTAGCTTTATCTATTAGAAATGATAGAAATGTATATGGTAGTTTATCATGTAGTACGTATAGAAGATACGGTAAGGAAAGATGTAGTAGCCACTACATTACATATGATTATCTAGTTGAATATATTAAGTTAAGAATTAATAAATTAATTGGGTTATCGAAACTTGGTGAAAAGCGATTTACTGATAAGATAATAAAAAAGACATCTCTAATTAAAAGTAAGGACCTTCTTGATAATAATCTACAACGGTTATTAAATAGACAAGAAGATATTACTATGTTAGTTAAGAAGATGTTTGAAAAGTATATTAATGATAAGATTACAGAATCTAAGTTTTATGAACTAGATACTATATATGATTTAGAAAAGCAGGATATCAAAGATAGCATCAAAATCATTGAGGATAAGATAAACACAATAAATCTTCAAATTAATGATGTTTCATCATTTTATACGATGATGTCAAAATATGATAAAATCTATAAACTGAATCGAGAAGATATCATTAAGTTTATTGATAGAATAATAATCAAAGAACGAAAAGGAAGTAATAAGAAGCGCTTAGTTGAGGTCTATTATAAATATATCGGCAAGATGTAATGGTGCTGGTAGTAACCATGACTCCAGTGATGTATTCGGACATAAGCGGATTTGCACCTGAGTGGCTTAAATGGTTTTCAATAGGAGCAACAGTTTTAGGTGCAGTACTGGTTGTTGGTGCAATCACAGTTTTAACAATGGGAGTGGGAACTACAATTATGGCTACTACAATGGCTGGAGCGGTTCTTCATGGTGCAGCTGTGGGTACTTTGATTGGAGCAGGTGTAGGGGTTGTTGCTGGTGGTATAATAGGT
The DNA here is from genome assembly GCA_963676765.1 of Acholeplasmataceae bacterium. Lineage (GTDB taxonomy): Bacteria > Bacillota_I > Bacilli_A > Acholeplasmatales > Acholeplasmataceae > WOFB19. The sequence goes on along the minus strand of OY781159.1, from coordinate 1,382,625 downwards.
GGCGCAGTTAGTGATTGGAGCACAGAAGGTGTTTTAATTGGTATGGGATTAGGTTTTGGTGGAGGAGCACTTATAGGTGCTATTGCAGGCGGTGCAACTGGAGCAATACAATATTCGAGTGCAGTAAGTCAATGGGGTTCAGCGGGTGGCAGAACTGCTCAACAAAATATGATTAAACACTTTGAAAAACACGTTATTAAAGATGAACATAGTTATCTAGGCAAGAATGTTATTCAATATACTAGGAATGCAAAAACCTTTTTTAATACAAATCATGGAATAATGAAACTTACAAAATCAGGAAATTACGTAATTAGAGGAATTTTTGAAGGATATAGAGCGGGAGGATTTTTCTCTGAAACGGGCATTATATTTTCATTTTTTTAGGAGGGTAAAATGTATAAATTAACTAAAGAAGAAAAGACAATTTTAAAAACGTTTAAAGATTTTAGAATACCATTAATTTTCAAGGATGACTATATAGAACATATGCTTTTTATTGAGCTTTTGGATTTTGATATTTGTACTTATCTTCTTGAAAACAAAGAAATAACAAAGAAAATATTTAATGAAGCATTGAATGGATATAGGTATTTCATGGAAGATATTGATATTAACAAACTAGATAATGATGCTTTAAAGTATTATCAAATGTGCAAAGATGTAATACGCATTTTAATAGAAAAAAATTTTTTGTTTGTTTAATAGTATAAATCACGTGGTTATATTAATAGTTACAGCAACTGTTTTAACTAGCGGATTAGCAGGTGCTGCTGCAGGTTATTTACCGAATTCAGTTCCATCTACTGGCTATTATAATTATCTTAGTATTCAAGGTGCCTTCTTTATCGATTATACGAATCATATAAGAAAGACTTATTATTAGAAAAGACGGTGAATAAAATGAAGATAAATGAAAATTCTACCCCTAGAATAATTATTGTAATTCTTGTTGTTAATTTAGGAATGGCATTACTGATTGGAGTATCAATTGGATATATAGCCGAAACAGGAAGAACCAGTGAAGGTATATCTGGAATTTGCATTGGTGCCATATTTGCTAGTTTCATGGACATTTTGTTTTTATTAGGAAGAAAACACTTGTTCTCTAAAGTTATCTTGGAAAACGAGATGATTAAAATTGTATATTTTAAAAAAATACTAAAACAAATTAAGATATCCGATATAAAAATTCTATTTGTTCAAATGGGCACATTTTATCTGATGACCGAAAAAGCACAGAATATAAATATAGAGTCCATTAAACAGTTACAAAAAAAGCCAGATACAATCATGTTTAAAATAGATTTAAAACAAATTGGATATTTTTTGTCACAAGTTAATCTTGATGTGGTATATTACTGGAAACAAGCTCATGTTAATAATAAAAGTGAAATTGAAAAATATATCACATTAAAGCAACTAATGGAGTAGGCGTCTAATTGGTAAAATCAAGTAACTAAAAAACGAAGTTTAAATCTATGGCGCTACATAGGTACATCACTCCAGTGATGTATTCAGACGTAAGCGGATATTCACCGTTATTCATAATAACTGCAGCGATTGGATCAATTATTGGTAGCATAACTGGAGCATATTGAGCATATAAAAATGGTGATAATATTTGGGGTGGATTAATTAATGGTGCTATTACTGGTGCTGAAGTTGGCGCAGCTTTAGGACTAGGTATCGTTTATCTTGGACCAGTATTAGCGGAATCAGCTACTGCATCATCATCTGCTGCGCTTACTTCATTTGCTATATCATCAAGTATTTTCTTCTCAGCTGGAGCAATTGGGTATACCTTAGAAGAAATACTTAATGATAGGAATCCATCTTCTACATCTGCATTGGGACATGGTATGATTGTAGCCTTTGAATCAATGATATCATTTGGATTTGGTGGCATTATAGGATCAGTAGGAACAACTGGTGAACTTAGTAATATGTTTTCCAAAGAATGGTTGATTAAGCAAGCATTCATTCAAGAGTTTACTTTTCCGGCTAAATATGGTTTTGATCAATTACGATATTTAGTCTTTGATTGAGAGGATTTAATATGGATAAAGAAATAAAAATAGTTTATTCAAAAATAGCAACTATGTTTTCCTTTTTCTTCATTTTGATTGGGTGGATAACTTTTATTGTTGTGCTGATCATTAGTTTTAAACAGGAATTTCAATTAAATGATTGGATTGGTATGGGGATTGCTTTTATGATTTATGTTTCTATAGACCTAATCTTTATTTTGGGCGTCCTAAAACATGCAGCTACTAAAATAAAGCTTAATGATGAAGGTATGACAATTAAGAAACCATTTAAAAAAGAACAATATATCGCATGGACAAATATTAAATCAATATCTAAAGGATTAGTGCCTACCTATCTATATGGCCCAGCAAAAGGATATATATTAGTTGCAAAGAGTGATGCAGTTTGTGATAAAATCTATTTAATTGAAAGCAAGAAAGTAAAAAATTTCATTCATCACATTAAAACAAAATACGAAGCAATAGATTAAATCATAATAAAAATTTAGGGTTATGTCTGACTACATCACTCCAGTGATGTACATAGATTCCGAAGAAAATTGGGTTCGCAGTTGGTTCTATTCTAGGTGCCGGATTTAAAATGGCATACAAATTATTCAAACGGGTACTGATATGTCACAATGGGATTGGAAACAGATCGGATTAACTGTATTATCTGGCGGTGCATTAGCACCTGTATTTATGGGTATGGGGGCAAGTATAGTAATAGAAGGAGCAATTACAGTTGCATCTGGCGGTAACTTTTGGAGCGGGTTTACAATGGCGCATTATGGGGAGGAATTTTTTCATTGATAAGTGCTGGTGTCGGGGCCATTAAATATACAAAAGGATTTCGAACTGTAGGTATGAATGAATATGATGATATAGCTCGCTCAGGCAAGTTTGCATCTAAAGGGTTTGCAGAAGGCAAAAATTTTTGGACATCTAAATCAAGTGCAAGAGCGTTTGCATCTAAAATCGGGTACGCTGATGATGCATACAGAATTGTTGGAGCAAGAATCTCAAGAAGCGGTTTACGTTCATCAATAAAAATGGCGGAGCATATTTTTGGAATTATTTAGATGATATAGGTCAAGCATTTTATATGAGAATAGATATTGTAGAACAATTCATATCAAGAATTTGGGTAGTATAAATGAGAGGGTGGTATAATGAAATTTATTGCAAGAATTAATTGGATTAGACCAGAAAACAACGGGAGAAGACGAAGCATACCATTTGATACTGAAATGTATGGACCACAAATTAAATATGAAGGTTTAGTTGGTAATTGGAGTTTAGTTGTCAATAACTTTAAAAAAATAGATGATTATACTACACTAGCTAAAATACACTTTTTGAATGCTGAAAAAGCACCGAAAAAATTAGCTATCGGATTAGATTTTTTTCTATATGAAGGATCTCAAAAAGTCGCATTTGGGGAAGTTATTGAGTTTTCATAAAAACGTTTGCACCTACGTTTTGTAGCACTGGAGGTGGAACTCAATATGCTATGTGTTATTCCATTTAGACATTGAATAAAAAAGGATGCATCATCAGTGGGTAATAAAATAGATGACGCAGTTGATGTAGCCAATGTCTTGAATCGAATGGATGATATAAACGATTTAAGTAAAGTTACCATGATAGGTAGAAATGGAGATAGAGTCAAAAAAACGGCTAACCTCATTGGTAAATCAGATGACTTATATGATCTTTGGAAAGGATATAACGCAGAAGCAAAAAGTATAGGAAAGTTATACAATGACATAAGATCAGCTATACACAATGGCAGATGGATGTCCAATACACTTAGAAAAGGATACACTGTCATTGATATTGGTATAATGACCATACATAGGGGTAGAGGATGGTATTATGGTACAGAGAAATTGGTAATCGGTATATGGAAAACTAGGCATATTTGGAAGATACCCCTAAATTACTATTGGTAAGGAGATGTATTATTGAGTATGATATTTTATAAAAACAGAACTTATATAAAAATTATAATTATTGGATATATTTTTAGTTTCATATGTCTAGTAGGTATATTTATATTAGCTTTTATAGATGGTAATTTTAGTGAATTAACTGAAATTCTAGTATATTTTGCAATTTCAATATTGGTCAGCATAATTGGGTTTGTATTAGCAAGAAAATTTCTACTCACAAAAATTATTATAAATGATTCTGGTGTAAAAATTATGTATCATGAGAGTTTAGTTCAAGAAGTGAAGTGGGATGAAATTAAGCAAATTAGAGCTTGGTATAATGCTTGGGCAAGATATATATCGTTAGAAAACCAAGATAGACAAATTGAAATTGTTTTTACGCTGAATCCCGGATTGTTTAATAACATAGTAAATAAGTGCAAAAATCCAAATGCACGTAAATTGTTTAATCAAATTGAGTGCACAAAATTTAAACACAGAAATAAATAAGTATAAAGATAAGGAGAACAATAAAAAAGGATTTCTCAATTCTTCTTATCTATGACCTCAGTCAAACTTAACTGGTTGTGAAGAAAACTAATCACAAGATCATGTGGGAGAATATTGACTCATCATAAATTCATAATTAATAAAAACATATTGATCAATTGATTGATAAGATAGTTATAGGTGAAAAAGGGGATGATCAAGCATCAATAAATATTAAAATGCTGAAAAGTTTATAGACGAAAGATAAATATGTTTCATTCTATGAACATTACTCCAGTGATGTACATAGATAGCACCGGACAAGCATGGTGGAATCCATTTAGTTGGAGCAATGAAGTAAAGGTAATAGCTGGTGCAGTGATTATTGTTGCACTTGCAATAGCTACAGTAGCAACAGGTGGAGCTGCTGGGGGAGTAGCAGGATTCATTTTATCTTGAGCATTGAAGGGTGCTGCAATTGGTGCAGTGTCCGGTGGATTAATATCTGGAACCATTAGTGGTATAAGTTCGGGTAGTTGGGAAGGATTCTATAGTGGTTTTGCTGATGGCTTCATGACAGGTGCATTCATTGTAGGAGCAACTGCTATAGGCGGCACGATTGCAGGATCATATTATATGTTTGCATCTAACAATAGACCAGGTAACAATAGAAAACAAAATGAACAATTTAGAAGTATTATGAAAGAGTTTAATGTGAAAGACAAAGATTTAATGAGAGAGATACATAATCAGTCACAAAAAGAAGAACCTATGGGGTATCAAAAACTTAGAGATTTCATAAAATGGTTTTTGGGAATTGGAGATTAAAGATGGATAATTTGGAGAAGATTAACGTATTGAATGGTTGTGATTTGCATAATATCAAAAGAACACTTGATCTAATTATGTTTGAATTTATAGCAAATAATGAATCAAAAATATATATTAATGCACAATGTTTTGTAAGAATAAAAAGGAGTAATAGAGTCATAGTATCAACTGACGATTTATATAGGAGTATTAATGATAATGGCGAAGAAGTTTTTGATTGGACAGAGCCAGATTCATCATTATTTGATGATTGTTTGCAGAAACATAGTAAATTATTTAAAGGGTTAAAAGTAATTGATATATCTTTTTCGGATAATGATCTAGTTCTTAATTTACAAGATGATATGAAAATTGAAATACTAATTGATACAACTTTCATTGAAGAGAAATATAGGCTTTTCACTGATCATAAAACCATATTAATTGTTAATAGCTAAAGCAATGAATTACTGAGTAAATGTATAATGTGCAAACAATCCAGTGATGTATTTGGATATAACCGGAAATTACACTGTTTTGAACTATCATATAATTGGTGAATTTCCTAATTTCAGCACACAACGTCCTGAGTTTTGCGAAGGTTTAATTACACCTAATAATTATAAAATGATGCATGGAGTGAGTATATATGCCTTCTATATTAAAGGTAGTCTAGGTATGTATACAGGAACTGACAAATTTACATTTGGAAAAATAGAATTTGGTGTTGCTACTATGCAATTTGAAATAAACCTTATAAATGATATTTCATTATATAGTGATATTAATCTAATGGTTGCTAGTGCAAGTTTTGGAATTGGTGCATCAACCAAATTTGAGATAATAGGTGTTTCAATTGGAACAAGAGTAAGTGATTCATTAACTGTTGGTTTAGAGGGATATATTGGATATGGAATTGGAATTGACTTTTCAAATGGTATTAATGTAACCTTTGCAATTGGAGTTGGTGGAGAATTAAAGTTAGAATTTGACTGGTATGAATTGTTTGGAGGGTAATCACATATATGAATAAAACTTTAAAATATTTACTAATGATTCCAATATTTGGAACGATAATGAATTATTTAATAATAGGTGTAGAAAATAAAAGAATTCAGAATTTCAGTGTGAAAAATGTTTTTCTGCACATGATGGGATTAGCATTTATATTTTTTATAAGTGTACTTACTATATCTTTAATTTACCGACTAACTAATCTTTACACTGACATAGAAACAGCTCAACAATATTTTTTGATTGTTTCTTTTATTGTTGGTGGTTGGTTAATGGGAATACCGATAGTAAGTTATTATAAAAAGCACGAATTCAAAGATATTAATACTTAGTAACTATATTGGGTTATGTCTGACTACATCATTCCAGTGATGTTCACATATCCTAGCGGACAATGGGCAGGTATAGATGATTTGATAGCTGCAGGAGTTGGATTTGTTACTGGGCTAGTAGGACAATATATATCTGATGTAATTTCCAATTATTTAGTGAATGGTTTTTCCTTAAATATACTTATACCATCTTCATCGTGGGAAACATATGTAGGAGCATCGATTGGAGGACTTATAGGTGGAGTAGCGTTTTTATATTCTGGACCAGTTGGCTCTGGAGCAGTTACGGGGTTTGCCACTACATTTATTGGGCAAGGGCTTGAGAGTATAACAGGGAAAAATAAGAGAAGCTTAAAGTCTATACTTATAAATTCAGGAATAGATGGTCTTGCTGGAGCAATTACAGGTAAGGCATTTAGCGGTATTAATAGAATAAATAGTGGTAGGAATAGTTTTTCAGCTGTGTTTAAATCAGGATTAACAAAAATGCATAAGGGAACTGCACAGAGAATGTCAAAAATAGTATTAACAAAAGGCTTTACTCAAATGTTAATCAGTTCGAGTGGGTTAGATATTTATTATGGATTTAAACAATTTATGCAAAGAGTAAGTTATCAAGGAGTGTATAAGATAGATTTAATGAGCATCACTAGTTATTAGGAGGATAGTTATGACATATATAAATATTTCAAAGAAAAGTGCAGTAATTATGGTTTTACTATTCACATGTTTCCCGTATATAATTATTTTTTTTACAACATGTTTTATCCTTCCTCAATCAATCACGGATAACCCATATTATTATATAGCAATACTCCTGATTTCTTTGGTTATAACAATTATGTGGCTCTTGAGACAAAGAGTAGGTTTTGATAGTGAATATTTATATATACCGACAAAGCCATTAGGATTAAGAGTGAAAAAGATTAAAATTTCTGATATACAAGTGATCTGTGAAAAGATCATGGACATTGGTTCATTTCCGGCGTATGTTGTTGCTATAAAAAATAACCAAAGAACATATTACTTTAGAGCAAATTATTTCACTGATGCTGATAGGGTCTTATTATATATAAATTTAAGAGAGATTAATAATAAAATCACGATAAAAGATGAGTTTTTATAAATAAAGATAAATAGTTGCATACTGTGCAAACAATCCAGTGATGTTCACAGATCCTAGCGGAGAGTCACCGGCAGTTATTCGATAGTTCCGGACCATTAAATCCTGATCTTGGATTGACATTTAACATAATAAAAGCTTCTGCTGAAGTCGTATTAGATTTTAAAAAAGGTGCTGGTTTTGAGACTGGAATAGAACTTTTCTCCCTTGAGGGTTCTCTAATGATAACAGATACTCTGGGGATTAAAGCTGAAATCAGGCTAGGTGCTGAAGTAGCTTTCTATGTTGGGGTTAATTCAACAGAAATTTCAGTTATTTGGTGGTCAGTTAAGATTGTATATTAGAATAATAAGGAGATAATAAATGTCAGTTTACAATAGAGATAAGTATGTTCCATATTTAATGTTAATTCCTGGTTTTGGAGCAATAGTGGCATGTAGTATTCTTTATATTAAGAAAATGCGCAATTTACCACATGCATCATCAATTCTATTCAAATTTTTCATAATGTGTTCTTTTATTGCAGGTGGTACGGGATTATTGAGTAAAATTATTTTTGAGTCTTTTGCAATTGAATCAATAACATCATATGCAGGTTTAATTCCATTTGTAATATCAGGTTTAATGATTAATATATATTTTATATTTCTTTATAAAAACCAATTAATTCCAATGGTATATCATCATAAGACTTTAGAACATGAGACCGTACTGGCTGATAATGATCATATGTTACATAAAATTGATAAAAAATTATATTTATTTATACCAATAATTGGTGTCTTCATTTTATATATTACTAATTATATTGTCAATCAAGACAAGAGCGTTGCTAGATTGCTTGTTTCTTGGTTCTTTCTAATTGTTTCCACACTAATTTTTTTCATCATTATATATTATGTTCCAGTTTTATCAAATTCAATCAATCTTGATTATGGACAGAATCTATTATTTATTATTTCAAGTTTAATTGCCACAATCTTAAATGATATCATTTATTTCTTTTATTATAAATTTATTCTACATAGTTATCAGTAATCTTACAATATCAATTAAGCAATTTATTTTAATTAATGTTATTGTAATATAGCATACTGTGCAAACAATCCAGTGATGTATTTGGACGTAAGCGGACACTCTTGGAAAGAATTTTGGATTGGTCTTGGTATGATTTCAACTGCCATAGTTGCAATTGCAGTATCCATTGGGACTTTTGGTGCCGCTACACCTCTGGCAATGACAATTCTTGCTGGTGTTACTTTGAGTGCAGGAGTTCTGACTGGCATTAATGGGGTAGCAACACTGATATAAGCAGGAACAATGGTTATTTCCATATGGCAGATTACTGGTAAAATTAAAGGATTTACACAGCATGGTCTGAATTCCGCATTAGGCCATGATGGCGTAGGAGTTTCTGCGAAAGCAATGCAGAATGCTACAAGACACTCTTTGAAAATAGTTACACAAAGCGGAGGTAAATTAAAGTATATTGGCAAGAATGCCGTTGTTGTTTTAAATAAAGTGGGGAAAGTAATAACAACATATGCAAAAAATAGTAAGGGAACGAAGTATTTAATTGGATTATGGTTGACATACGATTATCTAAAAGAGAATTAGCATTATTTGGAATGTGCTTAGGAGATAAAGTAAATAAGAATGATATTGAAATTATGGATACAAAAATAATTATAAGAGATAATGAATTGAGTATTCTGGAATCAATTATTAGTGTGATACTTTCATATTTTTTAGATGAAGGTTTGAATAAAAATGATGAACCCAATAAACTAGGACTAGAATTGGAAGACTTAAATTCTATATTCATTAGAGAGGCACGAAAAATCAGAGATCAAGTGAGTGTTGTTGTCAGTTAAGTACGAAGAATATGTATGCATATTGGTGAAACTGGTACAAGACTTGTGTTTGTCAGTGGTGTTGGATTTGTTTCGAGATGGGTCATTGATAAAATCATATATGGAGTATAGCGATGAAAATCATGAAAGGTATATTTATTGTAAAAAATCTTATGTTATTTGGAGTGAGTGGTCTGCTGTTTCTCACATCTCTTGGGTACTTTTTAGGATGGGAAACAAATATTGAAACACTTACTATTTATGTTATAATTATCATTTCAGAAATTGCAGTTTTCAGCATTGCCTACTTCACTGTTCGAAAGACAAGAAAAAAATTTTTTGAGTTCAATGAAAAGAAGCAAATCTTTTTAGTCACAAAAAAAGGCAGAAAATACATGATGTCTCTTGAAGATATCAGACAAATGTTCTATGCAAGGTTTTTTTGGACATTTTTCATGCAATTCGGGAGCGGTTATTTGCACATTGAATATAAAGATGATCAAGGCGATATGAGTCAATATGAAATATCTATGTCATTGAAAGATGTGAAGAATATTGAGAAGATGTATAAAATCAAAATCGCAATAAAATAGGCTATGCAGTTGAATAATATTTAGTATAATAAAAATGCAAAATCAGAATATCAAGTTGTGGTGCTATATATGTACATGACTCCTGTCACTGCACAGTAACCAAAAAGAAAAGCGCTTATTTAGCGCTTTTTCTAATAAATGGATTATTGTTTTTTTCATGACCAATACTTGTTTCTCTACCATGTCCCGGATAAACTTTTGTATCATCTGGAAAGATATCATACATTCTTTTGATTGCAGTTGATAAAATATCTTTATTAGCATAAGGGATATCAGTTCTTCCAACTGTTTCAAAGAAGAGTGTATCGCCTGAGAAGAGATAACGATCAAGTTCACTGTAAATCACTGTGCCACCTTCTGAATGACCAGGTGTATCATAAACTTGTAGAGATTCACCGTTAAATGGGATTTCATAAGGTTCCTGTATCCAATTAGTGATGGTTGCAGTAATGCCTTTAGAAGGTCCGTATACATCAATCCACCAACGATCTTTTTCTGGTGCGTAAACCGGAACATTTAGTACTTTATTTAAGTAGTCTATCCCACCAATGTGATCGGGATGACCGTGTGTGATGTATATGAATTGAACATCTAACTGCTTTTCTTTAATAAAATCTAGAACTTCTTGACTGTCATAACCAGGATCCAGAATATAAGCAATCTTATCATTATGAATGACATAGCAATTACTTCTAAGTGCGCCTAGTGTGAATTTTTGTATTTGCATAGTGCCTCCTTTTTCAATAGGGTTATTATATAGCATATTGTATGAATTATAAAGACAAAAGCGATATAATAATTCATGCGAAGGAGAGTTAGTGATGAAAATATCAAAATCAGTTGTTGAATTAGTTGGTAACACACCATTAGTATCATTAGAACGTTACGGTAAAAAAGTAGGAGCGAAAGCTGAAATCGTTGCTAAATTAGAGTATTTTAATCCGATGGCAAGTGTTAAAGACCGTTTGGCAAAAGGGTTAATTGAAGCAATCGAAAAACAAGGTCTAGTAACAAAAAACACAGCTTTTGTTGAACCGACGTCAGGTAACACAGGTATCGGGCTTGCTTTTATATGTGCTGCAAAAGGTTATCCATTAACGATTGTTATGCCTGAAAGTGTTTCAAAGGAAAGAATTCAGATTATTAGAGCATTAGGTGCAAAAGTGATTTTAACAGATAAAACAAAAGGGATGAAAGGTTCCATTGCTAAAGCCGCAGAGATTATGTCTAATGAGCCAGGTACAATCATGCCGATGCAATTTGAGAATTTAGCAAATCCTGAAGTGCATCGACAAACAACAGTAAAAGAGATATTAAGAGATACTGATAGCCAGTTAGATTTCTTTGTTGCTGGTATTGGAACTGGTGGTACCATTACAGGTGTTGGAGAAGTTTTGAAAGACACATTAAAAGATGTGAAAATCATTGCTGTTGAACCAGAGGATTCAGCGGTACTATCAGGTGAAGAACCAGGGCCACATCCAATACAGGGGATTGGTGCAGGTTTTGTCCCTAAAGTATTAAATACGAAAATATTTGATGAAATTATCAAAGTACCTGGACAGGCTGCTTATGATACAACACGTATGTTAGCAGAAACAGAAGGTGTGTTTGCAGGTATTTCATCGGGTGCTGCTTTATATGCGGCAACCGTTATTGCTAAACGAAAGGAAAACGAGGGTAAACGTATCGTTGTCATTATTCCTGATACAGGAGAACGGTACTTATCGACGGATCTATATCAATGAAAAAGGAATGTGTCATAAAAGATGTTAGAGCAGCTAAACTTTATGATCCAGCAGCACCATGTTGTTTAATGGCTTATTTTACATATCCAGGTGTGATTGCTTTAAGACGACACAGAAGAGCACATAAACACTGGGTAAAGGGACATAAAAATTGGGCGAGAATCATTAGTTATCGAACAAGAAAGAAAACAGGTATCGATATTCATCCAGCTGCCAAAATTGGTGAAGGTGTGTTTATTGATCATGGTATGGGTGTTGTGATTGGTGAAACTGCTGAAATTGGAAATGGGTGTGTGCTATATCACGGGGTTACTTTAGGTGCGAACACTTTTGAAAAAACAGACAGGCATCCTAAATTAGGAGATGGATGTATTGTCTATGCAGGTGCGACACTAATTGGACCAATTAAAATTGGCGAAAATAGCGTGATTGCAGCAGGTGCTGTCGTTGTTAAAGATGCCCCAGCAAATAGTGTATTAAAGGGTGTCCCTGCTGTTAGAACAGCACGTAAAAGATAAGACGAGCAATCGTCTTTTTTTTATATTCTGATTACTAATTATTATAAAGAAATATGATGTTTATAAACTTTATCATTATCTTTGTATTACGTTTTATTTTAAAATACAATGGAGATATTACATGAGGAGGAATAGCTAGATATGTATATCGTTATTAAGATTTTTCGCGTAGAGATTGCGCATCAAGATAAATTTTTAGAGAGATTCAAAGGGGATTCACCATTACTGCAGTTTGATGGTTTTGAGAAACGTGAAATTTCAGTTAAAAAGACAACCGATGGAGTTGCAGTTATTAGGATGTCTATTTATTTTACAGATAAAAAGGCATACTACAGATGGGAAGCAAGTCCAGCACATATTGCAATGCACAAACAGAAACGTGAAAAACCTGAAGGTTTAATTGACGTTTCTAAAGATAAATACGTAATATATCAAATAGATGAAAGACAACGTTAAGCGTTTATTTAAACATAAGCGCGTCATTTTAGTTGTCCTTTTTGTCACGCTGATGCTTATTTCACTGCGTATAGGTGTGCTTGATTTAACCTTTGGCGCACTGTTAAGAGGAGAAGATGAAGCGTGGCATATTTTATGGATATCCAGAATACCTAGAACGGTTGCTATTGTATTATCTGCTTCAGCATTATCTATAGCGGGTTTAATTATGCAAGCGATTAGTCGCAACAAATTTGTTGCACCTTCGACAGCAGGTACGACAAACGCTGCTGTCTTAGGTTTGCTTATTGGTTTCTTATTGCTTGGTAATCAACCGGCTATTGTTAGAACGGTGTTTGCATTTGTGTTTGCGTTATTGTCAACTATCATTTTTATAATCATGTTGAATCGAATTCAATTTAAGAATGTAATTTATGTACCTTTAATTGGGATGATGTATGGTGCAATGATTGGTGCAATTTCAACATTTATTGCTTATCAGTTTAATGCGTTGCAATATATCCAAACAGTTGGTGTTGGTGGGTTTGCGAATAAAGCGGTTGGTACATATGAATTATTGTTTTTAGTAGTCCCAGTAATAGTTTTAGCATTCATTTATGCGACAAGGTTTTCAATTGTTAGCATGGGGGAAGACTTTGCAAAAAACCTGGGTGTCAATTATAAGGCTGTGATTGCACTTGGGTTAATTGTCGTATCAGCGATTACGGCTGTTAACTTTGTCATGGTTGGGAATTTACCGTTTATCGGTTTAATTATTCCGAATCTTGTTACCATGTATTATGGTGATGATGTAAAGAAGAACATGGTCGATGTTGCGCTCTTTGGTTCATCGTTTGTTTTAATCAATGATATTATTTCACGCGTTGTCGTTTTTCCTTATGAAGTAGCCATTAGTTTTACAATGGGTGTATTTGGTGCCATCATATTTTTAGTTATCATTTATCGGAGGATGTCTTATGAAAAAGCCTAAGTACTTTTGGATATTCTCTTTGTTAGCCGTTTTATCAGTGATAGCTTATTTGGCATTCTGGATGGTTAGATCACCATACAATCTCTTTCCTGAAGACCCTAATTTGGCTTTGACGATGAGAAGTGCCATATTAAGTATTATGGAAAGACGTGGCTATCAAGTGCTTGCCATGGTTATATCTGCAGTGTTAATTGCGACGACTTCATTGGTGTTTCAAACTATGACACATAGTAGAATATTAACACCAAGTTTAATTGGATTTGATGCGCTGTTTGTTTTATCACAAACTGCGATTGTATTCTTCTTTGGAGAATATTCAGCCTTTATTACAAACCCGTTTTTACGATTTGGAATCGCTACGATTGTCATGGTTGGGTTAGCGTTGTTGCTTTATCGGTTTGTTTTACGTAAAGATCGGAATCACATTATTTTTTTATTGTTAATTGGTTTAATCTTATCAACACTCGCTAGATCATTATCTAGTTTCTTGCAAACGATTATGGATCCCAACGCATTTCAATCGGTTGTGATTAGTACCAAAGTAACGATCACAAATATGAATGTTTCGATTATTACATTAGTTGTACCGCTCATGTTAATCATTGTTTTGCTTATGGTTCGTCAATTTACATATTATGATGTTATGGCACTCGGTGAATCAGAAGCGATTGGTTTAGGTGTTCCTTATCATAAAAAGATGAATGGAGCATTTGTCTATATTGCGTTTGCAATGGCGATTTCAACAGCTTTAATTGGGCCGATAGCATTTTTAGGGTTGTTAGCTGTAAATGCATCAAGAGAATTATTAAAGACATATCGCCATAAAGATTTAATGGTCATGTCAAGTTTGATTGCCATCGTGTTTCTTGTTTTAGGACAAACCATTATTGCTGAAACAGGTTATCAAACGACAGTGACAGTACTCATCAATTTAATTGGTGGGTTTTACATGATATATCTCATTTTAAAGGAGAATCGCACATGATTGAAATTAAACATATTTATAAATCATACCAAGATTTTGAAGTCTTAAAAGATATAAATCTTGCTATCAAGGAAGGAAAAATAACAGCGCTTATTGGCTCAAACGGTGCTGGTAAGTCTACACTTTTAAGTGTTGTTTCAAGATTAACGACACAAAATCAAGGAGAGATATGGATTGATGGTGAAAACATGTTCAAGATGTCTTCTGAAGCCATTGCTAAAAAGCTTGCTATCTTAAAACAAACCAATCATATTTCTATGCGAGTCACCGTGAGAGAATTGATTACGTTTGGACGATTTCCTCATTCGAAAGGTCGTCTTAAAGATGAGGATATAAAGATGATTGAAATGGCGATTGATTATATGAAGTTAAGAGATATTGAACATAAGTCAATCGACAAATTATCTGGTGGTCAAAGACAGCGTGCGTATATCGCTATGGTTATGGCACAAGATACACCATATATCTTATTGGATGAACCACTAAATAATTTAGATATGAAACATGCAGTTGAAATGATGAGTATGCTAGAGAAGATGGTGAAAGAGTTAGGTAAGACAATCGTTGTTGTCATGCATGATATTAATTTCGCTGCTGCATTTGCTGATCATATTATCGCTATGAAAGATGGCGAAATACTTGCAGAAGGTAACACGAATGACATGGTTGAAAAGGATATATTAGACCGTACATTTGATCATGACTTTTGTATTGCTGGTTACAATGGCAGAAAAGTATGCTTATATTATCAAAATCAAACAGGAAATGACAGAGTAGTGTCATTAGATAAAGGAGAATAGATATGAAAAAATTATTAGTTACATTTATCGTTGCAACATTCACATTTATGTTAGTAGCATGTAATACACTTAGAGATGAAAATCCATCTAATTTAGAAAGAGAAGAAGTTTCTATTACACAAAGCATCTTAACTGGTGCTGATTTAGCTGAATCAGGCACAAGTTATGATACGTCTGGTTTAACGAGAACTGAAGTTACACAAACATTTTTAACAAACCCAACAAGAGTCGCTATTTATAGTTATGATGCGTTAGATATCTTAGATTATGTTGGTCTTGATGATACAAGTATTGAGATGCTTGGTGTTGTAAAAAACAACTTGCCATCATTTTTAAGTGATTACAGTGATGAAGCATATTATAGTGTTGGTACATTATTTTTACCAGATTATGATGCACTTGATTTATTCCAACCTGAACTTATTATCGTTGGTGCAAGATCAACAGGTGCTTATGACGATTTAACTTCCCATTATCCAAATGCAAACATCCTAGATGTTACTATGGTATATGGTGAATATGAAGAAGGTTTAAGTAGAAATGCAAATAATTTGAAAGCAATCTTCCCGAGTGTTGCTGAAGACATTGAAAGTGCATTGGATGATTTAACAACAGATATGGCTACTATTAGAGAAGTTACAAAAAGCCATGAAGCACTCTTTATTCTAGTGAATGGTCAGTCCCTATCATTCTATGGCACAAATGGACGTTTTGCAGTGCTCTATGATGAATTTGGATTTGCACCAGCTGATGATTCAGCAGATACAGGTGGTTCACATGGTGATTTAGTAGGTTATGAATATGTTTCTGCAGTCGATCCAGATGTTTTATTCTTGCTTGATAGAGCTGCAGCCATCGGCAATGAATCATCACTTGATGAAGTGATTAATAATAGCCTTATACAAGGAACAACTGCAGGCAATAACAATCATATATTCACTTTAGATGGTGAAGCATGGTATTTAGCAAGTGGTGGATTTACAGCAACTGAAACCATGATTTCAGATATTCAAGTCTTTGTGGATGCTACTTCTGAATAAAGATTGACAAATATCCATATATTTGGTATCATTAATTAGGTTTTAGGAGGAATATTATGATTTGGGCTGATTACATTATTGTCGTCCTAGCTGTACTACTCATTACTACTGTCCTTTTACAAAATTCGGACGGGGATGCAGCAAGTGCATTTAGCGGTGAAAAATCTGAATTATTTAAGAATAAGAAAGACAGAGGACTAGATTTATTTTTAACGAGAGCAACTTTGGTGATTGCATCATCTATGGTTGTGCTAGTTGTCGTGTCTAACTTACTTCACTAAAAAAGAGATTAAAAGCACCTTAAGGTGCTTTTTTTCTTTTAGAAATAATCATATGTATCTATAAGTAGCATTTTCACAGTAAAATTGCGTGTTTAACTTTGACAAACAAATGAAAATCATATATAATAACAACGGCTAATTAAAAGTAGCGCGGAAGGAGGGCAGAAGATGCCTAAAACAGTTGTTCGTGAAAAGGAATCACTAGAAGACGCATTGCGCCGTTTTAAGCGTGACGTATCTAAATCGGGAACCCTCCGCGAAGCACGTAAACGTCAGTTTTACGTTAAACCAAGCGTTGAACGTAAAGACCGTCAACGTGCCAACCGCTCGAAGAAAAAATAACTAAAAGCGCACCTTATGGTGCGTTTTCCTTTCTTAGTTTTCAAGAAAATGATGACTAACAGTAATATCTATCATTATATGGTATAATTATGATAGAGAAGAAGGGGCGGTTTAATGAAGTTAGATCAACAAATTCATCATGCTGAAACGATCAGCCGGGTCGTTGGCATTCAAGATCGAAACCTACTAGTTTTCAAACAGTACCTAGGCATTCAAGTATCGGTGCGTGGCAGTGAAATCATCACGGACGCAAAACCGGAAATGAAGGGGCTTTTGGAGGCTATTTTTGCTGTCTTAATATCGTTAGCTGAACATCATGTCCAATTAAATGAACGAGATATTATGTATATCATTAAGATGGCTGAAAAAGCGCAATTAGATGGTATATTTGCACTTTATCAAAAACGTAAGAAAATTATTACAAACGACCAAGGTCGTTCAATCTATCCGAAAACGTTTAATCAACGAACTTATGTGAACGCAATTAATCAGTATGATTTAACATTTGGCATTGGTCCAGCGGGTACAGGAAAGACGTATTTAGCGGTTGCTTGTGCGGTTGCGGAGTTAAAAAAAGGATCTGTTAAAAAATTGATTCTAACAAGACCGGTTGTTGAAGCTGGTGAATCATTGGGCTTCTTACCTGGAGATTTAAAAGAAAAAATTGACCCTTATCTTGTCCCATTATATGATGCGTTATATGAAATGATAGGGATGACACAAACTGTCAGTCTCATGGAAAAGGGTATGATTGAGATTGCCCCACTTGCTTACATGCGAGGGCGTACCTTAGAAAATGCATTTGTGATTTTAGATGAAGCACAAAACACAACAACAGCACAAATGAAGATGTTCCTAACAAGGTTAGGTTTCTCTTCTAAAATGGTCATTACAGGTGATCCAACGCAAACTGATTTACAATCAAAAAACCATTCTGGTCTAGGTCATGCTGTTAAGTTATTAACAGGACTTGAAGGTATTGGTGTTGTGCGATTTGATAATATTGATGTCATTAGACATCCACTCGTTCAACATATTCTAGAAAGGTATGATGCACATGAAAGTAACCATTCATAATCAAACGGATAGAGATATAACAGGTATTGAAGATTTAATCAAACGTATGTTTAAAAAAGTACATGAAGCTGAAGGGATGCAACTTATCTTTGTTGATGCCGCTGAAATTAAACGTTTAAATCAAACATATCGTAACATTGATCGTGTGACGGATGTTTTAAGTTTCGTTAATGATGAAACAGAAGATAAATCATTAGGTGACGTGTTTATCTGCTTAGAACAAGCCGATAAACAACGCACAACGTATGGACATAGTTTTAACCGTGAAGTTGGCTTTCTAGCTGTTCATGGTTATTTGCATTTAAAGGGATATGATCATCATACAGAAGCAGAAGAAAAAGAAATGATTGCAAAACAAGAAGAGATTTTGAAAAAAGCAAAACTCGAAAGGAGTCTTGAATCATGAATGATATCGAACATGCTAAAAAGGCGAGATTACGTGCGTATACACCGTATTCTCACTTTAAGGTTGGTGCAGCCATCCGTTTGAAGGATGGGACAATGATTTATGGTGCTAATATTGAAAATGCAGCATTTGGTTTGTCAAACTGTGCAGAACGCAGTGCTATCTTTTCACTTATTAGCCAAGGCTATCAAACAAAAGATATCGAACAAATTACGGTAATTGCAGATACAGATGGACCAGTTAGTCCATGTGGATCATGTCGACAAGTACTACATGAACAGTTACCTAAATCTGCGAAAGTCGTTTTAACTAACCTTAAGGGAGATACAAAAGAGATGACAACTGATGAATTGTTGCCATATGCTTTTGAAACATTTGATGAAGATGAATCATAAATCAGGATTTGTCGCAATCGTCGGTCGTCCAAACGTTGGTAAATCAACTCTTTTAAACGCGCTTGTTGGGGTGAAGGCAGCAATAACAAGTCCTAAGCCTCAAACTACAAGACATCGTATCTCAGGCATTATTACTGAAACGGATTATCAACTTGTGTTTGTTGATACACCAGGTATGCATAAAGGTAAAGACTTACTTAACAAAACCATTGATAAAGTTGCTGTTTCAAGTTTAACGGATGTGGATGCTGTTTTGTTTGTTGTAGATCGCATTAAATCTGCAGCTGAAGCACTTATTATGCGTTATTTTGAAAAGCTTCATGCACCGGTTTATTTGGTTATTAATAAAGTAGATTTATTGGATTCTAAGGCAGCTATTGATGAAGTTATTTTAAGCTATTTAGGTGGTTTTGGGTTTGCTGGATATTTTCCGATTTCCGCTAAATCAAACATTCATCTTGATCGCTTAAAAGAAGAATTGATAAGCATTATGCCTGAAGGTCCTGAGTTTTTCCCTAAAGATATGAAGACTGATCAAAGTGAAAGCGTCATGATGTCTGAATTGGTTAGAGAAAAGATTTTATATTTAACAGAACAAGAAGTACCACATGCAGTTGCTATTCAAATAGAGTCGTTAAAAGATAATCCGAAAGAAAATACACTTGATGTGAGTGCGATTATTATTGTTGAAAGATCGTCTCAAAAGCGTATTTTAATTGGGAAAAACGGCGAAAAAATCAAAGCAATCGGTACAGATGCAAGAAAAGACATCAATGCTTTTTTAGGTCGAAAAGTGCATTTAACATTATGGGTTAAAGTGAAAAAAGATTGGCGCAATAGACCACAAGATTTAAAAGCATTTGGTTTTGGTGATTAAGATGGAAGGCGTGATTTATCGTGTTCAACCTTATCAGGAACATGCACGCTTATTGTTTGCGTATACACCAAAAGGAAAGATTACTTTAATTGCACGTGGTTCACAGAAGATGAAAGCATCCTCACGTGTAATCGCTCAATTTTTAACACGCTTAAGTTTTACAGCAATTGAACGAAAGACGATGTATACGTTAAAAGAACCAAAATTATTAGATGAATTCAAAGTGATAAAAGAAGACTATCATCAAACACAAGCAGCAGCATTGATGCTTGAAATCATCGATAAATTTGTTGTAGAAGATGCTGATCACAACATGCTGTATCATAGCCTTATAAAGGCATTATCCGCTAGTGATGTGTTGGTTTCTTCATTGGCTTTTGCTTTGAAAATGCTTCAACCATTAGGTGTTGGTTTAACATTAAAGCCAGATGGTAGAGTGGTACGTGGTGTAAGTATTGAAAACGGAGGTTTAGT
Source organism: Acholeplasmataceae bacterium (assembly GCA_963676765.1). Classification (GTDB taxonomy): domain Bacteria; phylum Bacillota_I; class Bacilli_A; order Acholeplasmatales; family Acholeplasmataceae; genus WOFB19. Next base: position 1,362,078 of record OY781159.1, on the reverse strand, counting down.
CTATGAAGGTGAAGATGGATTTATCGATCTTGACGTAAAAGCAGCCACTCCCCTTTTAAAACTGTACTATTTACCGTATAATGAACATGGTATCTATGAAATAGATACATTAGCAGAAATAAAATCATTTATTCAAAAATATTATCAGTATCATTTACAAACAACGTTAAAAAACTTGAAATGAGGCATAGACATGGTAAAACTTGAAGATCTTGTACAATTTGCAAAAAGCTCAGGATATATATTCCAAGGTAGTGAATTATATGGTGGATTGGCAAATACATGGGATTATGGTCCTTTAGGAAGTAAACTTAAACGAAACATTAAAAATGCATGGATTCAAAAGTTTCAAAGGGAAACACCAAATAATGTTTTGGTTGACACATCCATTTTATTAAATCCTGACGTATGGGTAGCATCTGGACATGTCGGTGGTTTTTCTGATCCACTTACAGAATGTAAGAGTTGTCACCAACGTTTTAGAGCGGATCAACTCATTGATCAACATGATAAAACACAGGATGCTGATAGTTGGCCGACAGAGAAAATGGCTAAGTATTTAGTTGAAGAAAAAGTCGCTTGTCCAAATTGTGGTGAAAGTGACTGGTTGCCAATTAGAAAATTCAACATGATGTTTGAAACTCATCAAGGGGTTGTTTTAGATTCTGCAAATAAGATTTTCTTAAGACCTGAAACGGCACAAGGTATCTTCATTAACTTCAAACAAATTCAACGTTCATCAAGAAAAAGATTACCATTTGGTGTTTGTCAAGTAGGTAAATCATTTAGAAATGAAATCACACCCGGTAATTTCATTTTTAGAACTCGTGAATTTGAGCAAATGGAAATGGAGTTTTTTTGTAAACCAGGTACAGAAATGAAATGGTTTAAATACTGGAAAGCATTTTGTATGCATTGGTTAACTGATTTAGGATTGCATGAAGACCATTTAAAATTTGATGATCATAAACCAGAAGCATTAAGTCATTATTCAAACGCAACCACGGATATTCAATTTGAATTCCCTTGGGGTTTTGATGAATTATGGGGAATTGCGAGTCGCACGAATTTTGATTTACATGCCCATCAAACACATTCAGGTGAAAGTCTTGAATATTTAGATCCAGAAACAAATGAAAAATATTTACCATTTGTAGTAGAACCAGCTGTTGGTGTGGAACGTTTAGTTTTAGCATTTTTAGCGGATGCATATGAAATGGAAGAACTTGAGGGTGGTACAACAAGACAAGTATTAAAACTACATCCTGCATTAGCACCATATAAAGTTGCTGTATTACCACTTGTTAAAAAACTTCATCGTGATCAAGCTGAAGATGTGTATGGTATGTTATCAAAACATTTTGATACGGTTTATGATGAGACACAATCAATTGGTAAAAGATATCGTAGACAAGATGCTATCGGTACATATTTATGTGTGACAATTGATCATGATACAGAAGAAACAGAAACTGTTACTGTGCGTCATCGTGATTCAATGACACAAGAGCGTGTTAAGATTGATGAACTTGTTGCCTATATTGAAAAGTTGATTGCATTCTAATCTTAAGTAAGGAGGACACATGGATAACGAGCTCTTAAGGTTAATTAATGACAAAACCAATATCGTCGACCTCGTGTCCGAATTTGTTCAACTCCAAAAACGGGGGAAGAACTTTTTTGGGTTGTGTCCATTCCATGATGAGAAATCACCATCATTTTCAGTAAGTCCTGAAAAAAATATATGTAAATGTATGAGTTGTGGTGAAGGTGGTCAACCAATTACATTTTATGCAAAAATAAAAGGTCTACCATTTCAAGACGCAGCGTTAGAGTTAGCAGAACGCGCTGGTATTGAAATTAAGGATCGCCGCATGAAAAAAGATCCACATGCACATGATTATGCACTAATGAAAGAAGCCATGTCATTTTATCAATTCAATTTAACGAATAGTGAAAGTGGTCAAAAAGCATTAACGTATTTACATGAACGTGGTTTAAGTGATGAAACGATTAGCCATTTTAAAATCGGTTTCGCACCAAGCAGAGGAGATACACTTTATCAAATCTTAAAAAATAAGAAATTTGCTGTTTCCGACATGATTTCATTAGGTCTTGTCAAACAAGATGATGAGGGTTCTTATTTTGATTTGTTTGCGAATAGAGTCATGTTTCCTGTCACTGATTTGAGAGGGCATGTCGTTGGTTTTAGTGGTCGTACATTATCAAAGACAGATGCTATTAAATATGTTAATAGTCCAGAATCACCGATTTTCAAAAAGAGTGAACTAGTTTATCACTTATATGAAGGTTTAGGTGACATTAGGAAACAAAAACATGCGATATTACATGAGGGCTTCTTCGATGTGATTGCGAGTTATCAAGCTGGTATTAAAAATGGTGTAGCAACCATGGGGACAGCTTTAACAAGACAACATGCACGTTTGTTAAAACAAGTCACACCAAATATTATCGTTGCATATGATGGTGACGCTGCTGGTCAAAAAGCAACCTTATCTTCCATACCGATTTTAGCAAGTGTCGCATTAAAAACAGGTGTGCTAATCATTCCCGAAGGAATGGATCCGGATGAATTTGTTCAAAATTATGGACCAACTAAATATGAAACGCTTTATGCAGAAAACATTATTGACCCTTTTCAATTCAGATATCAAACATACAAAAAAGGTAAACAGTTAAATAACGCAAATGATATTAAAGCGTTTAAAGATCAAGTGATAAAAATGCTTGCTGGCGCTGATGAAGCAATCCAAGCAATCTATCGTAAGAAATTGGCAAATGATCTTCAAATCAATGAAAAAGATATTATTATCAGAAGACCAAGTGTTCAAAGACAAGCACCATATGAAGCGGAACGTTCGCCATTGCCTAAAAAGGTATATAAAAAGCGATTATTAAATCGTTACGAAAGAGCCGAACGTTATTTGTTATGTGGCATGTTAAGATCAAAGGTGTCTTCGACATATATCCAATCTAGATTGGGATTGAGTGATTATATTGATCAACGGATTGCGTTGTTAAGAATTAAAGTGGAAGATTATTATGAGGAACATGATATTTTAGTACCTGATGATTTTCTTAATATACTACCATCTGAAGAACGTGATTTCATGGATCAAGAAATTCTTAAGAATATGTATTGGACGAATATCTTTGATTTTGATAACGAAGGCTTTGATGAACATATTAATATATTAAAAAGTTATACAGATAAAAAGCGTGTGGTTGAATTGAGAAAGCTTTTAGACGAGAGACCAAATGATATCACACTGTTAAATGAATACCAACAACTTCAAGCGAAGTTAAAGCATTAGGAGGAATTATAATGGAATTTGAAAAACTGATTAAAAAATTAATAAAAAAAGCGGGTGATGAAGGATATGTTGATCAATCTGCAATCATGCCTTTTGCTAAGCCTGGTAGTGAATTATATTTTAATGTGATGCGTGAATTATTAAATCACGATATTGATATTATTGAACCAGATGAAGTGAGTAACGTAGAAGATATGGATACTTCAGATACTGTACTTACATTAGATGCGGATGATGATTTAGATGATGACGATAATAGTAGTGATGACGACGAACCAGATGAGTTATCATTATCTGAATTAGATGTCGAAGAGGAAGAATTGACAAACATTGATACTATCGTATCAACAGTTAAAATTGATGACCCAGTTAGAATGTACTTAAAAGAAATTGGTCAAATTCCTTTGTTAACACATGAACAAGAACAAAAATATGCTATTCAAGTATCAAACGGGCGTTATGCGAGAGAACAACTTGAAGCTTATGAAGCAAACGCGATTGAGCTTTCTGATGAAGATTTAGAAGAGTTAAAAAATACGTTAAGCATCGCTCAATGGGCTAAAAATAAATTGGTTGAAGCTAATTATAGATTAGTTGTCTCCATTGCAAAACGTTATGTTGGGCGCGGTTTATTATTCCTTGACTTAATTCAAGAAGGAAACATGGGCTTAATGCGTGCTGTTGATAAATTTGATTATGAAAAAGGATTCAAATTCTCAACATACGCGACATGGTGGATTAGACAAGCTATCACGAGAGCTGTAGCTGACCAAGCAAGAACGATTAGAATTCCAGTTCATATGGTTGAAACTATTAATAAGATGATTCGTATTCAACGTCAACTTATTCAAGATTTGGGTAGAGAACCTGCGATTGAAGAAATTGCTGAAAAGATGGGTATTACACCTGAAAAAGTTCAAAATATTCAAAGAATCGCAAAAGAACCTATCTCATTAGAGGCACACGTTGGTGAAGAAGAAGATTCATCACTTGGTGATTTTATTTCCGATCCAAACGCCTTAACACCACATGAATTTATGCTCCAAGAAATGGTGAAACAAACACTTGATGAAGTGTTAGAAACATTAACAGATCGTGAAGAAAAAGTCTTACGGTTACGTTATGGGTTATTCGATGGAAAAAACCATACATTAGAAGAAGTTGGGCGTGAATTTGGTGTCACACGTGAACGTATCCGTCAAATTGAAGCAAAAGCGTTACGTAAACTTAGAAGTCCTTCACGCCAAAACAAACTCAAAGAGTTTTATTATGGCAAGAAGTAAGCGAATCAATTTATTAGCTTCGCTTACCAAAGGTTATGATACCGTACTAGATATTGGTACGGATCATGGACTTGTCTTAAAAAAAGCATTTGATTTGGGGTATATTAAAAACGCGATTGCTGCTGATATTAATCCTAAGCCCCTTGACCAAGCAAAAGAAAACTTAAAAAATTATCCTGCATCATTTATGTTATCAGATGGATTTAAAAAGATTGATCAACCATTTGACTTAGCGATTATTGCGGGAATGGGATCATTTACGATTTGTGATATTATGTCAGACGCACATGACGACAGTGCGACGTATGTCTTACAACCGAATGACAAACATCAAGTTTTAAGAACTTTTTTAGCGACAAACGGGTATAAAATCACAAATGAACATATTGTTCATGATGGATTTTATTATATCATCATTGAGGCACAAAAAGGGGAAATGGCATTATCAAGGAGAGATGCGTATCTTGGTCCAATTCTAAAAACAAAAAAAGCAGCGAAACCGTATTATAAGCTCCAATTAAAGACTTTATTAGAAATCCTGAATAGCGCCGATAGTGAAAAGAAAAAACTCGTGCAAACGAAAATTGATGACTTAAAAAGCGTCTTGTAATAAAGACTTATTACATGGTAAAATAAATATTAGAAAAACGATGATTTAAAAATGATATATATACATGGTTTATGATGGAGGAACTTATGGATAAAAACTATCAAATTTTACAAGAACTTGATCGTGCATTAAAAGTATTTAGACGTTCTGGTATTTATGACAGAATCGATACGAAATTAAGTGATGCAGATATTATGGTTCTATTCTGCGTTGCATTTTGTGATATTAATCAAAAAGTGAAATTAACAGATATTGCTAATCGTTTGAAAGTAACATTACCAGCGGTTACACATAAAGTTAATGAGCTTGTGAATAAAAACTTCGTAGAAAAGGTCCCTTCAGCAAACGATTTACGTGTTATTTATATACGTTTAACACCTACTGGCAAGCATTATGTTGAATCAATTAGAGACACTTATTATAAGCCTATTGAAGTACTTTCTAACCATTTAGGTGAAGAAGATACAGAGACTTTTTTGAGGATTTTAAATAAAGTTAGCCAACTTGGAAAAATAAAGATATAATAGCACTTTACATTACGCGTTGATTAAGTTATAATAATCAATGCGCGTGTATGGTGCACTAGCTCAGCTGGATAGAGCAACGGCCTTCTAAGCCGTCGGTCGGGGGTTCGAATCCCTCGTGCATCGCCACTTGAAGTTTCGACCTGGTGATACCCTGCCAGGTTTTACATAGATTTATACATAGATTTACACCTTTGGAGGGGCATAAATTCAGAGTTTATGAAAGGGGGAATACATGATGGCAAAATTCATAGAAGTAGAAGTTGTTGATTATCTTCCTCAACCAACTTTTAGCAAAGTCATTCTGAATATTGAAGATATAAGTTATATCGAGAACAATGTGGTAAGAATGCAATCATTTGGTGAACGTAAAAGAACAGATTTAGTTGAAAAGAAAAGACGTTCAGAAACATATAAGGAAGTACAATTTTTTATTCCAGAACATTTTGAATTAACAGACAAATCCTTAGAGAAACTTAAACTAGTTCTTGACTATGCGTAAATCGTTTTTGGTTTTATTAAATCTAGGGTTAGTGGGTTTAAATCCAACTCTTGAATCCGGTATAGGATTCTCACTGATGAAATCTAAAATATGGTCATCAGTTATTGAAGTTGAACCAGAATTTGAATCAGTAGAAGGATATCTATTTTTTCAAGATTTAAACTAGAAAGGTAAATATATGAAAAAAAAACACCTTAAATCTTTATTTACAGTTACATCTTTTGTTTCTTTTATTGTAATGCTAGTATTAACGACTGTAGCTCTAATTGCTGGAGATGGGAATGATATTGTAGCTGTTCTTTATGCGCATGTGACAGTCTCTTCCATATTTATTGTTAGTTGTATAGGATTACTATACATATCTAATTTGACATGAGTCGATAAATTACAAATTTCATGCACCAACATTTAGTTGGTGCTTTTCTTTTTTCTAGTTTTTGATGATTTCCCATTTTGCCATTCATTGAATGCTTTGAATTCTTGATCATGTTCTTTGATAATCTTTTGCTTACGTGAAAGTTCAGATTCGGCTTTATCAATATCATCTAATAGTTTTTGTTTCTTAACTGACCATTCTTCATATACCTTGCGTTGAGCATCGTTCATTTCAAGCATTTTCGCATGTTCAACAGTTATCTTGTTATATTCACAGTTTGCCTCTGCAAGTCGTTTATTGCGCTTGTCTAATCGTTTAATGGGAGAGAATAAAAATATCCAAATGCTTGCATATATCAATCCAGCAATTAAAACTATCCCTAGAATAATAGCAGTAGCTAATAATGCGTTTAATAGTGATCCAATCATGAGTAAACACGACCTTTCTTGTAGTCAATTTTATGTGTTGGTAAATCTTGGTAGATATAAGCCTGGTTCATAGATTCAAAATAGTCAAAGTTCGCTGTCTTTTTACGATAGTGTTTTTTGTATAGGACTTTATCAGTTGCTGATTTCTTGCGATTACGTTTGTATTTATAAGTCCAAACCCACCAACCTTTAATGTTTTTATCCATCATGCCAGTCTTCACCCAATCCCAATATTCAATATCGAGATCGATTTGAATTTCATGGGTGTATTTAAACATGGCCATGAGTTGTGTGTCTGTCGTGTCTAATTGAGATGCGACATAGATGCGTTTCATTTTTTGATGTCTCATATGAGCAACTGAACTAATAAAAGCAATGAAGACTTCTTTGTAAAGCTTTGTATTGTTCTGTCTATGGTTCATTTTAGAAAGCCATTCATCTAGAATGATATTGTCAAACTCTAAATCGAATGCTTGAAGTTGTTAGTGCTAGAAACAAAGATCAAAGATTTAGATATACTTCATGAGGGTAAAATTGATAATGATCATTATGAATACGAAATATCTAATGAAGAAACTATTGTAAAAGTTAAAGCACATATTAAAAAACAGAAAAATAGATTTAGCATCATTTTGATAGTTGTGATGAGTATTGTTGCTGTTTGTTTATCTTTAGTTGGATGTTTTAGAGATCTAATAGAAGTCACCATAATTAGTTTTTTACTTATACCAATGAGTGTTTTATTTGCTATAGTAAACAATTCATCAAAGAATAAAATTTTAGAATTAAAGGATGAAGATTTTGTTAACACTGAAGAATTTAGACGAACAAAAGATTATTTAAGTAATCATTGATATGCTGCTCAAGTTTTCGACTTAAAAGCTTTCTAAGCCGTCGGTCGGAGGTTCGAATTCCTCGTGCATCGCCATTAGAAAAATAAATCCCTTTGTTAAGGGATTTTTTTATAGACTAATATTCTCTATTTGAAAGGGAGACCTATGGTGATATAATGAAAGAAAATAGTCAATGGGGTTATTTAATGCCTATACAACTTATAATAGTTTTTTTAATTATTTTTTTGGTTTTAATTACACTCCATATACGAGGTAAAATAATTGATTCCAAGATTAAAAAAGCAGTAAAAAATAGCATTAATACACAAATTGAACGATAGCATTATATTTCATAAAGCTTCTAAATCTATCGGTATAAGAAAACATTATGATAATAAAAGTCATTATAACAAAATAGAATAATTACATATTGGAGGCATAATGAGGACTGCAAAGTGGTTATTATATATACCAGCTTATGGTGGTATATTATTCATATTTTTATTGATGCTTAATGTCAGTATGAATAAATCAAGTCATATCAGCAACAAAAAAGTTTATAAAGTGTTTTTAATATTTGCCGGTGTATTCATACTATCTTTTGTTTTTTCTTTGCTTGCTATAGTTGGAACACTAAGTCTAATCACAGACACATTGGACGAAAAAAATTTTATGATTATACAAATGGTTTCATTTTTTATAGCAGGTGTACCTACAAATATATATCTATATAAAACCAATGAAATATTAATTGAGATAGAATCAGGTAACAACGTACCGATATATGATAATACCAGTTTTCAAAAAAAAATTACTGGGATTGGTATGAGTGTCGTTCCATTGATGTATATGCTGCTTTCATTATTATTAGTTTTTTCATCAGTAGATTTTATGATAAATAAATACTTGTTGAGTTTAATCATTTTGTTTATTACTTGCACTATCTCTACGATAACTACATTGTATTATATAAAAAGAAGAAAAACACGAGATATTAATTTCATCAAATATATCATCACATTATTTTTATTGGATTTACCAGCTATGTCTGGTTTAGTGTTATTATTAATTCACTTGGGAGCAACTAATTAGAATATTGTTAGACACACGAGAGATGTCACTTTCCGACATATTTCCTGTCAGTTTGGGGTTCGAATCCCTCGTGCATCGCCATTAGAAGAATAAATCCCTTTGTTAAGGGATTTTTTGTTTAATGAAGATAGAACAATAAATAATAGAAAAATCTTGGGATTAATATGCGGAATTAATAAAAAAGACTATTGCTAGTCTTTTAGTTTTGCGAAGAATTGATCAATGTATTTAACCATACCATCTTCATCATTTGTAGCAAATGTTACATCATCAGCAACCATCTTTAATGCATCCACACCATTTAGCATCGCGATGCCATGAGCTGCGTCTCTGATCATTTCAATATCGTTAATACCATCACCGAATGCAATTAAGCGTTTTTTTGGTATCTCATAATAGTTTAGAAGATATGTTAATGCTGAAGATTTACTTGTATGCTTATTATAGATTTCATAAATGGATAAACCTTGACCTGATCCCCATAAACGATAAGATATCGTATTTGGATAGTGTGTCGTCATCCAATGTTCTAAATCTTTTTGGAAACTTTCTTCGATAGCAAATATCATACCGGAAGGTTCAACGTCAAATGTTGTGAAATCACCTTCTACAAATTTTAAGTTAGGAACTGGAATGAAATACTGTTCTAAACCCTTATCATATTGATAAGCAAATAGTGTTGTTTCATTTGAGAAAAATGCTGAATCAAGATGGGGCTTCGCAAATGTGAAAAGTTTGTCTACAATATCTTTTGGAATAAATGTGCGTCTTTTTGCAAAGTCATGATCATGTGGATGATCAATAGAAGCGCCATTATCAGTAACAACTGGAGTTTTTAAACCAATTTCTTCATAAATAGGTAATGCAGCACCAATAGGTCTGCCGGTTGCTAAAACAACCAAATGTCCCATATCTTCATATTTTTTTAATGTGTTGATGGTGTGATTTGTTAGTTTTCCTGCACGATTTAAAGTTGTTCCATCAATATCGCAGGCAATCAGGTATTTTTTCATGTGTTTCACCTCACTTCCCATTATCGCATAATCATCTTATTTTTCAAGGAATGTTACACATTCCATACATAAAAACGTTTGTAAGATATGATGGTCTTACATCTTTATGATTATAGATATAAATGATATAATAACATATAGGAGTTGATGAGATGCTTATCTTGATAGCGATTGGCCCCATTGAAATTAATCTAGGAACATTAATAAGTTTTCTGATCGGTATTGGATTTGGCTTTCTTTTACTATCGCTTATTTATATATACGCGGTTGTAAAAAGTTTAAATAAAGGAATGCGTCTTCGCCATGCGGATGAAACGGATATTGATGAAGAAGAAATTAAATGGTTGATTGAGGATGCGCAAAAACAATTTAAAAACAAAGGGCTTCGAAATGAGGCTGGCTTTTATAAACATTTAGGTAGTATTTTAACAGAATTATCTTCTGATATAGCGAAGAAGTTTTACCCGACGTCTAAATACCCGTATTTAGAATTAACAGTTGATGAAACATTGAAATTAAGTCATTACATTACAGACAGACTAGATGAAATTTTAAAAGGTAAGATTTTAGGAATGGTACGCGGATTAACGTTAGCACAGTTCGTTAAAATGAATACTATGAAATCAAAAATAGAATCAAGTACCGTTGTTAAACATACAAAGAAGGTTGCTAAAATAGCATCTTCTGCATTAATGGTATTAAATGCTGTAAATCCAGTTTATTGGTTCCGTAAGTTAACGAAAGAAACGGCTGTCAATATTGTAATGGTAAGAATTGCATTAACAGTAATCGCGATTACGGGTGAGGAAACATATAAGATTTATTCGAAGAAAGTATTCAATGTTGATAAAGATATTGATACGGGTGTAGATGAAATCTATGCTCAAATCAATGAGGATCTTAAGGATGCAGGTGAAGAGTCATGAGAAAACAATCTAATGAAAAAGAGCTTCATGTTACACAAAAACCATTCTTAATTTTTCAGTTTGTAAAACTTGAAGGTATTCGAACAAAAAAAGCGTATGAATCTGATCGATTTATTTCGCCTATTTTTGGTTCAAGCGTTAAAGATGTTGTTGCTGTCCCATTTATGGTTAAAGATACAGGGGATACAGTTAGAAGATTTGATGCCTTTCGAACAAAACATAAATTATCTGAAGATGAAGCAAAACAAAAATATGGTTCCAAATATTATGAATTCACAAATATTGTGAGTCATAAGACAAGAGAAGAGTATTTTGGTGAATCTGATTATACACCTCGTCCTGAACCAAAGAAAAAAGAATTGGTTAAGCAAACGTTAATTTCACCGATTGGTGCACATTATGTGGATAAAACAGAAGGAGAAACGAAAGCGAATCCTTTTGTTAGAAAAGCAACACCAAAGGTAGTTGATATGAAACCTGAGGAAGAAGTGGAAACAAACAAACCTACACCGCAACCAAGAGATGAAATGCCAACTGTTTCATCATTTTCAAGAAAACAGTTTTCTAAACCAGCGATTAAGGATGTTATTTCATCCGATTTCGGTGGTGTTCAAACGGAACCAAGTTCTAAAGAAGCATTCGTTGAAGAAGTAAACAATGATAAAAAAGTAAGCTTTGAATATCATGAACCCGCATATACGTATCCAGATGTTAGAATGTTTGCGAAAAAAGAACGTGATTTGGAAGAACAACCAGAGTGGCTGTTAAATCAAATTGACGTGATTAACGCCACCCTTCAACAGTTTGGTATTGAAGGTTCAGTGAAAGGATCTAAAAAAGGACCAACCGTCACACGTTATGAAATAGCTTTAGAACCGGGTGTAAACGTTAAACGTATTTCTAATATTGGGGATAACTTAATGATGAGCCTAGCTTCTAAATCAATTCGTATTGAAGCCCCTATTCCTGGTAAACCATACGTTGGACTAGAAGTACCAAATGTGAAACCAGAGATAGTTGCATTTGGGAATGTCGTTGATACTGATGAATTTTTAAATGATAAAGCTCATCCATTAAAAGTCGCACTTGGTGTCGATATTGATGGTGAAAATATATATGTGGATATTCAAGCGATGCCACACGGATTAATTGCTGGGGCGACAAATAGTGGTAAATCTGTTTGTGTAAACACGATCTTAAGTAGTTTATTATTAAAGAACTCACCGGAAGATTTGAGATTAATCTTAATTGACCCGAAAATGGTTGAATTATCTGCTTATAATGATTTGCCACATTTAATTACACCTGTAATTACAGATGCTAAAATGGCAGCTCAAGCACTTAATTGGGCTACTATTGAAATGGACAAACGATATAAGAAGTTTGCAAGATCTAGAAGTAGAGATATTAAAGGTTATAATCAAAATATTAAGCGTGGTGTCGTTGAAGGCGAAAAGATGCCATATATCGTGATTGTGATTGATGAATTAGCAGACTTGATGATGACATCACCACATGAAGTGGAAGACGCTATTCAAAGAATTACACAGAAAGCGAGAGCTGCTGGTATTCATTTATTGGTTGCTACACAAAGACCTACAACAGATGTTGTTAAGGGAACGATTAAATCAAATATTCCTGCTCGTATTGCATTTAGAGTGGCATCATTCGTTGACTCAACAACGATCTTAGACGGTGCAGGTGCTGAAACATTATTAGGTAAAGGTGATATGTTATTAAAACGATCTGATAGAACACATCGTTTACAAGGTGCATATATTCCTGATGATGAAATTTATAAGATTACCGATTTTATTAGAGATCGTTATCGTTCAAATTACACATTTGAACATGAAGATTTAAAGAAACAAGTAGAAACGAAAGAAATCGTCACCGATGATTTGTTTGATGACGTTGCATATTACGTCGTTGAATCACAAAATGCATCAATAAATAATATTCAAAAACAATTTGAAATTGGCTTTAATCGCGCACAAAAACTGGTTGAAATGCTTGAGTATTATGAAATCGTATCAGAATCTCAAGGCACGAAAGCAAGAGACGTATTAGTCACATACAGTGAATTAAAAGATATACTATCAAATGATTAACGTAAAAGGGTGATACCATGACACTAAAAAAAGCATATATCCACATCACGATTTCACTAATGCTCATCGTCATGTCAATCGTCCTTTTTGCTTTACATTTAGCAAGTGATTATGTATTTTGGTATCATATAGCATTTTACATTAGTGTTTCCATAGCATTATTATTAGGGTTATCGGCTGTCGTTTTATTATCAAAAAAACATCAACATGTGCATGAAAAAGTATTGGATACACTTGATTGGATGACGTTTATCACACAATCTTTTTCTGTTATTTTAGTTGTTTTCATGTTTTTTATGTTTTCAAGTACTGTGCAACAATCTTCGATGTATCCAACACTACAAGAAGGCAATATTGTGATTGCTACACAATTCAATTATGAGCCAAAACGACATGATATCATCATTATAAATGTGGATCCAATGAAGCATCCAGGCGAGTCGGAAAAGTTATTAGTGAAACGGATAGCTGGTATGCCTGGTGATTCTGTTGAGTTTGCTGAATCACCTGTAGATGATGGGTATAAGATTATCATTAATGGTGAGATATATACACATGAAGGATCTACGTATATTGCGCGCTATATCTCAAGTGAAAAAGAAATCATTGAAGCATCATTAGATAATACAGGACATATTAAAGACGGAGAATATCTTGTTTTTGGTGATAATGAGGCGAACTCAAAAGATAGTAGAAATTTAGGTACGTTTGAAAAAGAAGATATTATTGGTCATGTCATTTTTAGATTATGGCCGTTTGGAGGTTTATCATGAGTGAACAACGGACAAAACAAATCCAGTGGTATCCTGGGCACATGTTCAAATCTATTCGGGAGATAAGAGAAAAGCTTAAACTGATGGATATGGTGATGATTTTATTAGATGCCAGACTACCTTTGTCATCGATGAATCCGGACATACTAAAAACAATTAAACATAAACCTAGCATTATATTGTTAAATAAAATGGATTTAGCAGATAATGAAAAAACAGATCAATTTATTGAAGATTTTAAGAAAAATGGATTTATCGCTTTAAAAATTGATGCTCAAAACAAGAAAAACATTCATCAAATCGCGAATCTATCGCGATTAGCCTTAAAAAATCAATTAGAGAAAGAGAAGGCAAAAGGATTACAAGAAAGACCAATTAAGACAATGATTTTAGGTATTCCTAATGTTGGTAAATCGACATTAATTAATGCATTAGCTAACAGGAAAGCGGCACGAACAGCAAATCGTCCAGGCGTAACACGTGCGCAACAATGGATTAAATTAGGTGAAACATTTGAGTTATTAGATACGCCAGGTGTTTTATGGCCGAAATTCGAAGATAAAAAAATAGGGTATCATTTAGCCATTACAGGTGCGATTAGAGATAATATTTTACCTACAGACGATATTGTTTGTTATGCACTTGATTATTTGAAGGCACATTATCCAAAACGGTTGAAAGACCGTTATGGCATAACAGATGATATGATGTGTGTTGAGATGCTTGATCATATCGGTCAATTAAGAGGCGCATTACAAAAAGGCGCTGAAATCGATTATGACCGTGTCTTTCAAATCGTTTTAACCGATATTAGAAATGGGCAACTTGGAGGGTTGACTTTTGACCAACTTTGATTTGTATCAATTTGAAAAACCTTTATGGCAAAAAGGTGTTACGTATATTGCAGGTATTGATGAAGCAGGTAGAGGTCCTTTAGCAGGACCGGTGGTTGCTGCTGCAGTGATTCTAAAACCAAATGCGAAATTAATACACGTCAATGATTCTAAACAATTATCGGAAAAACAACGAGAAAAAGCATTGATTGAAATTAAAGAGCATGCATTAGCGATTGGTATTGGTATTGTTTCTGTAGAGGAGATTGAGCGTATTAATATTTATAGGGCAGCAAGAGAAGCGATGTTGTCAGCTATTGATCAATTAAAGATTAGACCACAATATTTATTAATTGATGCAATGCCTATCGAATTGGCTATACCTTCTCAATCGATTATTAAAGGTGATCAGAAAAGTATATCCATAGCAGCAGCAAGTATCGTTGCTAAAACAACCAGAGATGCTTATATGATTGAAATGGATAAAGTCTTTCCTGCTTATGGTTTTAAGCAACATAAAGGCTATCCCACAAAAGCGCATATCAAGGCATTAGAAACATATGGATATACACCAATTCACAGAAAAACATATGAACCTATTAAATCAATGATAAAAAAAGAACAAACAAAGAAAAATAAGTAACCGGATCATCCGGTTTTTTTCTTGCAAGTAAAATTGAAGGTTTTGAATCTATGATAAAAGTGAAAAAAGATATATATTATTAAAATATATATAGAAAGAAAATGGAAATATTTTGCTTGACATATCCCATTCCTTTTATATAATAGAAAAGGTGAAGGAGTTTTGAACACATGAATAAACGAATGATTATTGTAGAATCACCATCCAAATCAAAAACAATTGCGAGCTATGTCGGTAATGACACGCTCGTCCTTTCATCTAAAGGCCATATTCGCGATTTAGCGATTTCAGGTAAAGATGGATTAGGTGTGGATATCGAAAATGATTTCCAACCGAAATATGTTGCGATTAAAGGAAAGAAAACGGTGATTAAAGAATTAAAAGAAAAAGCAAAAGGTAGAGAAGTATTGATTGCAACCGACCCGGACCGTGAAGGGGAAGCAATCGGTTGGCATTTAGCACAAATACTTGATTTAAACGCAGATGATAAAAACCGTATTGTATTTAGGGAAATCACAAAACCAGCAATACTTGAAGCATTAGAACATCCAAGAAAGATTGATCAATATCTTGTAAACTCACAAGAGGCGAGACGTATTCTTGATCGTATCATCGGTTTTAAATTATCAAAATTATTACAATCAAAAATTAAATCTAAATCAGCAGGACGTGTGCAAAGTGTTGCATTAAAACTAATTGTTGATTTAGAAAAAGAAATTGAAGCATTTGTACCAGAAACATATTATGAAATTGATGCAATCTTCTCTAAGTTTAAAGCAAGCTATGCTATTCCGACGAATAAGCGATTAAATAAGGAAGAAGCAGATGATATCGTAGTAGGATCTAAAAATCCTTTTACAGTTGATAAAATTGATGTGAAACCATCAAGACGTAATGCAAGACCACCATACATCACATCAACATTGCAACAAGATGCTGTTAACAGTTTAAATATGAGTACAGCACGTTCAATGATGGTTGCTCAAAGTCTTTATGAAGGTAAAGAGATTGATGGTGAAATTACAGGTTTAATCACGTACATGCGTACGGACTCCCCTAGATTAGCTGCACCATTCGTTAAAGAAGCACAGGCATATATTACTGAACATTATGGAAAAAACTATTTAGGTAAATATAAAGCGGATGTGAAAGATTCCGCTCAAGATGCACATGAAGCAATCAGACCAACTTCTTTAAAACGTACACCTGAATCAATCGAACATTGTTTATCAAAAGATGAGTTCAGATTATATAAACGTATTTATGAACGTGCGTTGGCTTCATTAATGGCACCCGCTATATTTGAAGCAACCAAAGTTACATTAAAGGCTGGACATTATGTTTATCAAACAGATGGTTTAGTTGAAACATTTGATGGGCATTATCGTGTCTTTAATGATAATAAGCCAAAAGCCAAGAAGTTACCGAAGTTGACTGTCGGTGATGAACTTAACGCGAAGAAACTTGATTTAAATGAGAAAGTAACAACACCACCTGCTAGATATTCAGAAGCGACTCTCATTAAGTCAATGGAATCACTTGGTATTGGTAGACCATCAACATATGCACAAATTATTCAAACTTTAAAACATCGTGATTATGTCACGATGACAAAAAAAAGATTTTCACCAACAAAACAAGGTACACTAACTTCAGAGCAATTAGATATATTCTTTAAACAAATTATTAATGTTGATTATACATCACATATGGAAAAAGAATTGGATGAGATTGCTGAAGGTAAAGCATCAGGTGTAAAACTTGTTTCTGATTTCTATCATGGTTTCATTCCACTTGTCGATATAGCACAAAAAGACATGGAAAAAATTGCGCCTAAACAGACAGATGAAATATGTCCAAAATGTGGGAAACCATTAGTTATACGTACTTCAAGATATGGTGAATTTGTAGCATGTAGTGGTTTTCCAAAGTGTAAATACATCAAAAAAGACTAAAAAAGCAATATTTTTCTTTACAAAATGTAAAAAACGTGATAATATACCAATTGCATCCTAACAATAGGATGTTACTTATCCCCTATTTCGTGTACAAAGTACACAAAAATCCCCTTAATTCGACCTCCTGACTTTTCAGGAGGTCACTTTTTTTGAAAGGGTATCCTCTTATTTGTTATAATGACATTGAATTGGAGGGATGAATATGGCTTCATTCGGAGGAACACCTGTTACGTTAGTTGGTGACAGAAAAAAAGTTGGCGATCAAGCGCCAGATTTCAAAGCACTAAAAACAGATTTAAGTTGGGTTAGTTTAAGTGATTATAAAACACCTTATGTGGTTTTGAGTGTTGTACCATCACTTGATACAAGTGTTTGCTCACTGCAAACAAAAACAGTGAATAACGATCTTGCTTCACGTGATGATTTAGTTGTCTTAACCATTAGTAATGACACACCTTTCGCACAGGCAAGATGGTGTGGTAATGAAGGACTTGATAACATTATTACATTATCAGACAATGTGTCATTGGACTTTGCACACAAGTTTGGTACAGACATGAAAGAACTTAGATTACAAGCAAGAGCTGTCTTAGTCTTAGACCAAGATAGAAAAGTCATTTATGCTGAATATTTAGAAGAGATGAGTAATCATCCAGACTATGACAAATTAGTGAAATTTGTTAAAGAATTACCGAAAGCCTAGCCTTTCGGTTTTCTTTTGGATATGCTATAATAGTGAAGAATCTAAAAGGAGTTTGACATGGGACTTTTTCAAACGCTTTTCAAACGAAAATCGAAAAAAGATAAATATACATTAGGCTTACATAAAACCAACGATCGCTTAGGTGATTTAAAATCAATTTTAGCATCATCAAAAGTGATTGATGATTCGCTTTTTGATGCTTTAGAAGATATTTTTATTCAAGCAGATATCGGTGTTGATACTGTCCTTCATTTTGTGAATCAATTAAGAGATGAAGTGGATCAAAGACATATTGAAGATCCAAAAGATTTAGCTGAGATCATTGTTGATAAAATGTTTGAATTATATTTGCAAGGTGAGATTTTAAATACAGCATTACGTTATGATAAAGATGAATTAAACGTTTACTTATTTGTAGGTGTTAATGGTGTTGGTAAAACAACGTCAATTGCGAAACTTGCGAAACAATTAATGGATGAAGGTAAAAAAGTATTATTAGTTGCCGGTGATACGTTTAGAGCAGGAGCGATTGAACAATTAAAAGTATGGGGTGAACGTGTGGGGACAGAAGTCTTTGAAAAACCACAAGGTTCAGATCCATCATCGGTGATATATGACGCGATTCAATATGCGAAACAAGCAGCATATGATGTTGTTTTATGTGATACAGCAGGACGCTTACAAACGAAAGTTAATTTGATGCATGAATTAGAGAAAATGAAACGTGTCATCCAAAAGACATTACCTGATGCACCACAAGAGACATTGTTGGTGATTGATGCGACGACCGGACAAAATGGGATGCGTCAAGCAGAAGTTTTCAAAGAGGCTACAGATGTATCAGGTATTATCTTAACAAAATTAGATGGTACAGCTAAAGGTGGTATCGTGTTAGCAATCAGACATCAGTACCACTTACCAATAAAATATGTTGGATTAGGTGAAAAAGTTGATGACCTACTTTATTTTGATGTTGAACGCTATATTTATGGACTCTTTCAAGGTTTTTTTAAGGAGTAGTTATGGAAGTATTTGAAAAGAAAGAATATTTGAATCGGCTGTTTGAATTATATGGATCGTTATTGACAGAAAAACAATCTAAGTCTTTTACGTATTATTATGTTGAAGATTATTCACTTCAAGAAATTTCTGAGTTGTTTGATGTAAGTCGAAATGCAATATTTGATCAATTAAAAAAAGTTGAAAATCATTTAGTGGATTATGAAGCTAAATTAAAATTATATAAAAAACAAGAAGTACGTGAAACGCTTCTTAAACAATTAGAAGAAACAAGTGATATTTCGCTTGTTGACGCGATTAGAAAGTTGGATGAATAATGGCGGAAACGAGTTTAAGCTCACGTCTTCAAATGGCGATGCGTCGCCTCACGGGACGTGGTTATTTAAATGAAAAAGACATCGATGAAATGATGCGTGAAGTTAGACTTTCGCTTTTAGAAGCGGATGTCAATTTTCGTGTCGTTAAGTCATTTATCAATCATGTGAAGGAACAAGCAATTGGTGAAAAGATATTAAAGGGTTTAAATCCGGGTCAACAAGTTGTTAAAGTTGTCCATGATGAATTAGAACGTGTCATGGGTGGTACGACCGAAGGTATACATTATGCTAGTTCAGGTATAACCTCCATCATGACGATTGGTTTACAAGGGTCAGGTAAAACAACATCAATTGGTAAGCTAGGTGTTTATATTCGTAAAGAGATGAAGAAAAAGGTCATGTTTATTGCTGCTGACGTTTATCGTCCTGCTGCGATTGAGCAATTAAAAACAATCGGTAAACAAATTGATATTCATGTCTATGAAGAAGGTTTGATTGACGCTAGAAAGATTGTTAAAAACGGATTAGCTTATGCGAAAGCTGAAGGTTATGATGTTGTTATTATTGATACAGCTGGACGTTTGCACATTGATGAAAACATGATGCAAGAACTGGTTGATGTCAAAAAAATTGCAAATCCAAATGAAATTTTATTAAC
The DNA here is from genome assembly GCA_963676765.1 of Acholeplasmataceae bacterium. GTDB lineage: Bacteria > Bacillota_I > Bacilli_A > Acholeplasmatales > Acholeplasmataceae > WOFB19. The sequence goes on along the minus strand of OY781159.1, from coordinate 1,342,140 downwards.
AATAGATGCGATGACAGGACAGGATGCAGCAAACATCGCTAAATCATTTCATGATCAGATTAACGCGACTGGTGCAATCTTAACAAAACTTGATGGTGATACCAGAGGCGGTGCTGCACTATCCATTCGTGAAGTATCAGGTATTCCTATTAAGTTTGCTTCAAGTGGTGAAAAGATGGATACATTTGAAGTCTTTCATCCTGATCGCATGGCGGATCGTATTCTTGGTATGGGTGATGTGATGACCCTCGTTGAGAAAGCGACTGATGCGATTGACGAAGATGAAGCAAAATCAATGATGGATAAGTTGATGTCTGATACATTCAACTATAATGATTTAATGAAGCAATTTAAAATGATCAAACGGATGGGGTCATTATCTAAAATTGCAGGATTTATTCCAGGTCTTGGAAAAATGAAAAATGCGGTTTCACAAATTGATGATAAACAATTTGATAAAATGAGTGTTTTGATTCACTCTATGACAGCACAAGAAAGAAAAGACCCGACGTTAATCGATCAATCTTCAAGGCGAAGACAAAGAGTGGCTAAAGGTTCTGGAATGAGCGCTTCTGATGTGAATAGATTACGTGATGCGTTGTCACAACAAAAGAAAATGATGAAACAAATGATGCGTATGGATGAAAAACAGTTACAGGGTATGCAAAACAATCCAACCCAAGCTTTTGGGAATCAAAAGCGTAAAAAAGGCAAAGGTAAACATAAGGGTCAATGGCGACGTTGACCCTTTAAGTTATCCACAAATCTTGTGGAAAATTTGACAAGAAGCTTGTGTTAAAATATAACAAAGGAGTGTCTTTAGATGAAGAAAATCACATTAATTGATGGTAACTCTATCATGTTTCGCGCATATTACGCAACCGCTTATCCAGGTGCTAAAATTATGCAATCAAGTTCAGGGGTATTTACAAATGCTGTGTTTGCATTTGCGGGCATGTTTGAAAAGATCCTAGAAATTGAACATACAGATATGTTAGTTGCTTTTGATACAAAAGAACCAACAAAAAGACATTTAGTATATAAAGCGTATAAAGCTGGCAGACAAAAGATGCCAGAAGAACTTGCTCAGCAAATTCCACTTGTGAATACATATGTGGATTTAAATGGCGTAACAAGATACGCTAAAGCAGGTTATGAAGCAGATGATATCATTGGAACAATAGCGAAACAAGCATCATCAAAAGGATATCAAGTAAATATTTATTCTTCAGATAAAGATATGTTACAACTTGTTGATAAACATATCACCGTTAATTTATTAAAAAAAGGGATGCAAGAAGTGCATGCCTATACACCTGACAAATTAGTTGAAGTATATGGTTTAACGCATGAACAAATGATTGATTTAAAAGCGTTGATGGGTGATCCTTCAGATAATATTCCAGGGATTAGAGGTGTCGGTGAGAAGACCGCCATCAAATTATTAAAGCAATATGGAACATTGGAAAATCTACTTGGACATAAAGATGAGATTAAAGGTAAATTAGGGGAAAAAATTCGTGATGGTGAAAAAGATGCTATTCAAAGTAAATGGCTTGTCACGATTGATTGTAACGCCGATATTGATGTTAATTTGAGTAATATTAAAAAACAACCGATTAAAGCCAAAGAACTTATTGCTTTCTTACAAGATTTAGAACTTCATATGTTAGTAAAACGCATTGAAGAACCAAAAGTTATGGAAGCATGGGATTATGAAGTAATTGATGATGAACATCAATTAAATAAAATCTTAAAAGATAAAATGGCATTATTTGTTGAGCTATCGGATTATAACTACCATAAAGCAGCATTATGGGGCATTGGTTTAAGTGATGGTAAACATCATTATTTTCTATCGGCAGATTTTGCTTTAGCGTCCATTGGTTTTCAAACATATTTAAGTGATCCTAATTTTGAAAAATACACGTATGACTATAAAGCTATTAAAGTATTTTTTATGTGGCATAAAGGTCAATTGGAAGGCGTGAGCTTTGACTTATTATTAGCCGCATATCTCTTAAACTCACATATTGGTAAAGAAGAGTTTAAACGGATTGCTGCAACTTTTCATTATGAAGATGTTAGTTATGAAGAACAAGTTTATGGTAAAGGTGCTAAAAAAGGGTTACCTGAAGATAAAAAGATTTATCAAAAACATATTGTTTCAAAAGCGAAAGCTATTTACCAACTAAGAAAAGTTCTCTTAAAAGATTTAAAAGCACAGGAACAATTACCGCTATTTGAAGATATTGAACTGCCTTTATCAGACGTTTTAGCAGATATGGAATATCGAGGCCTACATGTCGATAAAAATGAATTAAAACGGCAAGGAGATGCTTTAATTAGCCGTATTGATGAAATCGAATCTCAAATCCATGAATTGGCTGGTGAGAAGTTTAAAGTTAGTTCACCGAAACAGTTAGGAGATATCTTATTTGTTAAACTTGAATTGCCAAATGGTAAGAAAACAAAAACAGGTTATTCAACAAATGCTGATGTATTAAACCATTTGAAAGATAAGCATCCAATTGTACCTTTAGTACTTGCGTATAGACAGTTATCTAAGTTGCATTCAACCTATATTGTAGGTATTGAACAAAATATATTTGATGATGGTAAAGTTCATACCATTTACAATCAAGCATTAACAACGACTGGTCGATTGTCATCACTTGATCCTAATCTTCAAAATATTCCGATCAGAACGGAAGAAGGTAGACAAATTAGAAAGATGTTTGTTGCTGCAGATGATCGTACGTTTTTAGGGGCTGACTATTCACAAATTGAATTACGTGTTTTAGCTTCTATAGCAAATGTCACACAATTAATTGAAGCGTTTGATCAACATGAAGATATTCACACAAAGACAGCAAAAGCCATCTTTGATGTTACGGAAGTAGACAACAACATGCGCCGTGCGGCGAAAGCTGTTAACTTTGGAATTATTTATGGTATTGGTGCTTGGAGTTTATCTGATGATATTAATGTTACGCCAAAAGAAGCACAACGCTTTATTGATAATTACTTAGCAGTTTATCCTGAAATAAAACAATATATGGAAGATATTAAAAAATATGCATATGATCATACCTATGTCGAAACAATCATGAAGAGAAGACGGTATATTCCGGAGTTACAATCTTCTGTATTTACACAACGTGCCTTTGGCGAACGCACAGCCTTAAACGCACCAATTCAAGGTAGTGCTGCTGATATTCTTAAAAAAGCGATGATTGACTTACATACGTATTTAAAGAAGAACCATAAACAATCAAAACTATTATTACAAGTGCATGATGAATTGATTTTAGAAGTGCCAGAAAAAGAACTTAAAGAAATGGAAGAGGTTGTACCGAAAATGATGGCTGATGCTGTGAAGCTTAAGGTCAAATTAGAAACATCTTGTGATGTTGGTAAAACATGGTACGACTTAAAATAGTATATGCCTGAACTACCAGAAGTTGAAACCGTAAGACGCATATTAGAAAAACAAGTCGTTGGTAAAGTTATCCATCATGTGGATGTATTTTATGAACCAATGATTAAAACAGACTTACAAACATTTAAACTAGCCGTTCAAGGACAAGAAATTGTACGTCTTGAACGTTATGGTAAGTACTTAGTGTTTGTTTTAAAAGATGTTGTGTTTATTGTTCATTTAAGAATGGAAGGAAAGTTTTTCATCAAACAATATGAACAAAGAGACAAGCATGAGCATATTATCTTTACATTTGAAGATGGTGCTACACTTCGCTATCATGATGTAAGGAAATTTGGAACTGTCGATGTAAAAACACATGAAAACTATTTAACAACACATCCGATTTCAAGTTTAGGTCCTGAACCGAAAGATGCGGATCCAAAGACTGTTTATCAAACATTGCATCATAAGAAGGTTGCTGTTAAAACAGCATTATTAGACCAACACATCATCAGTGGACTTGGAAATATTTATGTGGATGAAACGTTGTTCTTAAGCCGGATAAAACCAACGAGAAGAACTGATCGGCTAACAAAAAAAGAAGTTAAAACTTTAATTGAAAGTGCTCGTATTGTCTTAGCAAAAGCCGTTAAATTAGGTGGTACCACTATTCGTAGTTATACAGCTAGTCTTGGTGTCACAGGTCGCTTTCAACATGAGTTAAATGTACATACAAAGGTTGGTGAACCATGCAACGTGTGTGGCACCATCATTATAAAGACGAAAGTAGGAGGACGTGGAACATATGCCTGTCCAACATGTCAAAAGTAGACCTATCATTATCGGTTTGACCGGTGGTATTGCTAGCGGTAAATCAACAGCAACTAGTTATCTTGATAAAAAGGGTATCGCTGTTATTGATAGTGATCGTATTGTAAAAGATGCTTGGTTAACAAATTTCAATATGTTACATGACATTGAGGTATTGTTTCATACGCTTGATAAAAAAGTGATTGCTGAAAAGATATTTGAGCATGATGATTTAAGAGCAAAATTAAATGCAATCGTCCACCCCTATGTTTTTAAAATGATTGAGAATCAATTAAGCGCATTAAGAGATGAAGATATTGTTGTCATTGACATGCCACTTTTATTTGAAGTGGGTTATGAAAAAAGAGTAGACTATACCGCTGTTATCTACGTTTCAGAAGATGAAGCGATGAAAAGGTTAATGGCAAGAGATCAAATAAATGAGGAAACTGCAAAAAAGCGAATTCACGCACAAATGCCAATTGATAAGAAAAAAGCAATGGCAGATTTTGTTTTAGATAACATGTTAGATAAAGAAAACCTTTATCAACTTATTGATTACATGCTTAGGAGTATAGAAGAAGATGAAGAATAGTTCGACCTTTCGCATACACATACAATCAGATCTATCCAGTGGAGACTTTAAATCGCTTGCACTTCTTTATCAACCGCTTTTAGGGATGGAAGCACATGGTTTATATATTACGTTTTATCAACTCGTAAATCACACACATAGAGGATCTTATACACATCAAGAGTTATTTGATTTCCTAAATATTAAACAAAGTGCCTTTCTAGGTATGAGACATAAACTAGAAGCACTCAATTTGTTACAAACTTTTCAAAAAAGCGATGATTTTATTTATATGATGAAAACACCTTTGTCAGCGAAGCAATTTTTAACAGATACTGTATTTGGTAGCTATTTACAAAGTGAAATTGGTGAAAAGAATTTAAACAAGTTAGCGGAAATGTTTAGAAAAGAAAAACCAGATCTTGAAGGATATGATAATCAAACGAAAGCATTTGATTCACTTTATGAGTTTAAAAGTTTGAATTTGTTAAAACTGGATTATGGTTTACAAGGCAGACAGCAAAACGGAGGAAGTCATTTAAATTATCGATTCGACTTTAATCGGTTTGTTGAATTATTACCAGACCGCTTAAAAAATTCACAATTGTTAAATCATAAGTTACAAGAAACCATATCAAGAATAGCATTTGTGTATCAATATGATGTGAATGATATGGTGGAAGTTTATACAAAGGCAAGTGAGTCAAAACAAAATATTAATTATCAAATCTTAAATTTCAAAGCGAAACAATATTATGAAAGTCAAAATCAAATTTTAACGATTAAGGAAAAAGAAGAACCGGAGGCGGCATTCTTAACATCGTTAACACCACAAGTGATTATCGCAAAATATGCAAAAGTTGATCAACAAGGCTTAGCTTTATCAACTGCTGTTCAATTATTAGAGCGTAATCAAGTAGATCCTGGTATTATCAATGTCATCTTAATGTTAATCTTAAAACAAAAACAAGGTGTACTACCGAATTTAAAGTATTTAGAAACAGTGCTTCATGATTGGATGAACAAAGGCGTTCAAACAACAGAAGATGCATTGCTATATTCGCAAAACTTAGAAACAAGATTTGAAAAGCAACAAAAGCAACAACAAACAAAGAAAAAACCAAAGAGCGAACCAGACTGGATGGATGATTACATTGACGAACTCGCTAAGATGGAGGAACAATCATGAACATAAGTGATATGAGAAAGTTCATCGAAAACAATCCAGAAACAAAAGATTTGCATCTTTTGGATGTAGATGTCAATAAGGTATACAATTATCTTTTACAAAAACAAACAAGACCTGTTAAAGATGGTTATGAAATTCATTTAAGAACCGATCCATATATTGAAGTCTATTATCGACCAACCAAACAGAAACAATTGGCGGATAAACGAGAACGGATTAAACAAAACTTAAAATTTTATGATAGTGAAGTTTATATTCAGGATGCTTCAATTACTGCATTTGACGTTTTTAATGATGAACGTGATAAAGCAGTACAAGCAGCTGAATCTTTCTTAGCACGCTATAAAAGAGACCATTATGAAAAAGGGTTATTCATTTATGGGAAATACGCGACCGGTAAAAGTTATTTGTTATCTGCAATCGCACAAGTATTAGCTGAACGTAATATTACAGTCTTATTCGTTTACATGCCTGATTTAACGAGATCGATTAAACAAGGAATGAATGAAGGAAATTTAGAAGAACGTGTTAACAAGTTAAAACAAGCAGATGTTTTAATGATGGATGATTTTGGAGGAGAGAATTTATCAACTTGGTTTAGAGATGAGATTTTAGTGCCAGTGTTACAGTATCGTTTATCAGCAAAACTTCCAGTTTTTATGAGTTCGAATTATTCTTTTGTTGAATTGGCTACGAATATGACACTAGCAAAAGACGCATCTGACCGTTCAAAAGCAGGTAGACTCATTCAACGATTACAAGATTTAATGGTCTACGTTAAGTTGTCAGAAAAAAAATATAGTCGATAATGAGGATTGCTTTATAAATAGCAATTTGATAGAATAAGATTAACAATGATGAAGAGGACAATACCTAATCACTGAAGCGACGTAGAATGGTGAAAGCTACGAACGATTCGGTTACTCCCTCGTAGTTGATAGCGAAAAGGCTATCCGTTTACCTGCGTTAAAGGATTTGAGTGCTAGGGTTTACCCTAGAACTAAGGTGGTACCGCGATGATTCGTCCTTAGATTATACTAAGGACTTTTTTTATTTTAAAGGAGAGATAAACATGATTAATATTACATTTCCAGATGGATCAGTCAAACAGTATGAAAAAGGTATCTCAGCTTATGAGATTGCCAAAGGGATTGCGATTAGTTTAGCAAAAAAATCGATTGCTGCTATATTCAATGATAACTATATTGAAATCACAAGACCATTACATGAAGATGGCAAACTTGAACTATTAACAGAAAAAGATGACAGAGCACTAAACGTGATTAGGCATAGTGCTGCACACTTAATGGCTCAAGCGATTACAGCACTTTATCCCAGTGCTTGTTTCGGTGTAGGACCATACATTGAAGAGGGATTTTATTATGATGTTGATTTTGGTGATGAAAACATTAGTGATGATGATTTAGCTAAAATTGAGAAAAAGATGAAGGAACTTGCGAAACAAGGTGACGACATCGTGAGAAGAGAAGTCACTTATGAAGAAGCAAAAGACATCTTTAAAAATGACCCGTATAAATTAGCGATTATTGAAGATTATAAAGATGATCAATTATCAGTTTATACACAAGGTGATTTCACAGATTTGTGTCGTGGTGGTCACGTTAGAAATTCACGTGAAATTAAGCATTTTAAATTATTGAGTCTTGCCGGTGCTTATTGGCGTGGTGATTCGAAGAATAAAATGTTACAACGTATTTATGGTACAGCTTTCTTCTCAGCGAAAGCATTAGACGACTATCTTCAATTATTAGAGGAACGAAAAGAAAGAGATCATCGTAAAATTGGTAAGGAACTTGATTTGTTTATGACAAGCCAAGAAGCTGGTTCTGGTCTACCTTTCTGGTTGCCTAAAGGTGCGACGATTAGACGTGTCGTTGAAAGATATATTACAGATAAAGAAATATCATTAGGCTATTTACACGTATATACACCAATTTTGGCAAATGCTGATTTATATAAAACAAGTGGTCACTGGGATCACTATCAAGATTCAATGTTTCCACCAATGGTAACAAAAGATGGTGAAATGTTAGTTTTACGTCCAATGAATTGTCCACATCATATGTTGATTTATAAAAACGAAATTCATAGTTATCGTGAATTACCAATTCGAATTGCTGAACTTGGTATGATGCACCGCTATGAAAAATCAGGAGCTTTATCTGGTTTACAACGTGTGAGAGAAATGACACTTAACGATGCACATATCTTTGTGCGTCCCGATCAAATTAAAGATGAATTCAAACGGACTGTAAACTTAATGTTAGAAGTCTATAAAGATTTTAAGATCACGGATTACACATTTAGACTTTCTTATCGTGATGCTGAGGATAAAGAAAAATATTACCCAGATGATGCGATGTGGAATAAAGCTGAGAAAATGCTTAAAGAAGCGATGGATGAACTTGAAATGGATTATTTTGAAGCAACCGGTGAAGCTGCTTTCTATGGTCCTAAACTAGATGTTCAAGTAAAAACTGCTTTAGGTAATGCAGAAACATTATCAACCATTCAATTAGACTTCTTATTACCAGAACGTTTTGATTTAACATATGTTGGTGAAGATGGTAAGAACGATCATCGACCAGTTGTTATTCATAGAGGTATAGTCTCAACAATGGAACGTTTTGTGGCATATTTAACAGAAGAGTATAAAGGCGCATTCCCATTTTGGTTAGCACCTGTTCAAGTACGTGTTATTCCAGTGCATAATACGTATCATAAAGCATATGCTGAAGCAGTTAGAGATAAGTTACAAAAGGAAGGTTATCGCGTTGAACTTGATTTCAGAGATGAAAAACTCGGTTATAAGATTCGTGAAGTGCAGACGTTAAAAATTCCTTTCTCACTCGTATTAGGCGATAAAGAAAGAGATGAAGACCTTGTGACGTACCGCGCGTATGGTTCACAAAAACAAGTATCCGTATCATTGGATGACTTCATAAGGATGGTACGTAAATAATCAACAATAATTATTGATAATATATAATAATTGATGTATAATACAGTTGAACATTAAAGAAAGAGGTACATCTATGCTCGAAGTTAAAAATGCAAAGATGATGTACGGAGATCTCGTTGCTGTAGACCACTTATCGTTTTCGATTAAGCCGGGAGCGATTTTTGGCTTACTTGGAACCAATGGTGCTGGGAAAACAACAACGTTCCGTATGATTATGGGATTGATTGAACCGACGGAGGGTGAAGTCTTATTAGACGGTCATCAAATTTCATATAGCGATGTCAATGAAATTGGCTATATGATTGAAGAACGCAGTTTATTAACAAGAATTTCGGTTAAGGAACTAATGCTTTATTTTGGGCAACTAAAGGATTTGACACCAGATGAGATTTTGGAGCGTCTTGATTATTGGTTAAAACGTTTTGATATCGTTTCATATAAAGACAAGAAAATTAAAGAATTATCAAAAGGGAATCAACAAAAGATTCAATTTATTGCTGCATTAATCAATAATCCAAAGTTATTAGTTTTAGATGAACCATTTAGTGGCTTAGATCCTATTAATACAGAACTGTTTGTAGATGTGATCCACGACTTTAAAAAGAGGGGGGCGATGGTTGTTTTTTCATCGCATCAATTAGATCACGTGGAACAATTTTGTGAAGAAGTAGTTGTGTTAGAAAAAGGTAAAGCAGTGATTGCCGGAAAATTAGTTGATATTAAAAAAGACTATAAGAAACATAAAATTAGAATGATTGGGGATTTTAGTCTCGAGGAGTTAAAAGCAATCCCTGGAGTTTATGATGTTGAAGAAAACTTAGTTGAAACAATTGTTCGTATTGAAAATGAAGCTGTGGCTAATCTTGTATTTGAGTACGTGAAAACATGTAAAAACGTCATAAAATATGATGTTGAACAGGCAAGTTTAAGTGAAATATTTATCTCGAAAGTAGGTCATTATCATGAAGAAATTTAGGTTTTTAGTGAAATATGGCTTATTTAAGAGGATTAAGCGTAAGTCATTTGTTATATCAAATATAGTGATTTTCATTTTATTAACAGTTATTATCAACTTACCTGCAATTATTGGGGTGTTTAGTAATGATGAGATATCTGACTTAAATGTTGTCGTGTATAATCAAACTGCAGAGACGACATTAATAGATGATTTAGATACACGTTTAAACGCACCCTTCGAAACAGATTTTTATATCGTTTCAGATGGTGAGCATGCATTTGTTGAGGATGCGTTTTGGGACAATGCAGATTTAGATATTGCGTTAGTGTTTCATTCAACGAGTGATATTGATATATATAGTAAAAACCCTGAATATAATCAAACATTAGCAAATGAGATAGAGCTATTGCTGATTGATTATCAAATCCCAGGTTATCAAAGCCCTCAATTCGCTCAAAATTTCGCGCCTGACTATGAAGATCCAGAACAAGGGGAATTGATAAGCGCATTATCAAGTATTGTTGTTTTACCGTTGTTTTTCTTAATTACGATGGCGACTCAGTTTGTTGGTGCTGACATTATCGAAGAAAAATCAACGAAAGCAATTGAAACAATTATTGCAAGCGTACCAATTAAAACGCACTTCATGTCTAAAATTACTGCAGCATTATTGTTTGTGTTAATTCAAGGGGCATTATTCTTACTTTATGCGTTTGTTGCTACACTATTATTTGGTGGTGCTAGTGCGGATATGGGAGAAACAACGAATCTATTAGCGATATTAGGAACAATCATTCCTAATTGGCGAATGATCTTATTATTGTCCATTTTCTTTATGATTGCAGGAACATTATTTTATCTTATGTTTTCATCCATGCTTGCTAGCATGGCCGTGACACAAGAAGATTATCAACAATTTCAATCACCAATTATGATGACATTACTTGTCGGATTTTATATAGCTTTATTTTCTGGGTATATAGATGGCGCATTAATTTTAAAAATTGCAACATTCATTCCTTTCTTTACACCAATCGTTGCCCCTGTGGCATTTGCGAGTGGTGCATTAACATTGGTTGAAGCGATTATTGCATTAGTTATGATGATTGCATTTTTGATTGGTAGTTTCTATGTAGTAACACCAGTTTATCGAGTAGCAATCTTAAATTACGATCAAACAAAATTTGGTAAACGGATTAAAGGTTATTTTAAAAAAGCATTTCATAAGCGAAAAAAGGAAGCATAAATCAAATGAGTGAGGTGAAATATATGCTAGATATAAAAAAAGTTTCAAAAAGTTATGATGGTAATAAGAAAGCATGTGACGATATTACACTGCATATTGAAGCAGGCGATATTTACGGGTTTGTTGGTCATAATGGGGCTGGGAAAACAACATTATTAAAATCAATTGCAGGTATTATTGATTTTGATGAAGGATCGATTTCAGTTAATGGATTTGATGTTGATAAACAACCGATTGAAGTAAAGAAAAATATTGCGTATATTCCAGATAATCCTGATGTTTACGAAGTATTAACTGGCGCACAATATTTAAATTTCATGGCGGATGTTTTTGAAGTGTCAACTGATGAGAGAAGACAGTTAATTCATAAGTATACGATGATGTTTGGTATGACTGATGTTTTAAATGATCAAATCGCATCGTATTCGCACGGGATGAAACAAAAGATTGTATTAATTGGTGCATTAATTCACAAACCTAAATTATTTTTACTGGATGAGCCATTTGTAGGGTTAGATCCTCAAGCATCATTTTTATTGAAAGAAGAGTTTAAAAAACTTGTTGAAGCTGGTTCAGCTATCTTTTTCTCAACTCATGTTTTAGAAGTCGTTGAAAAACTATGTAATAAAGTTGCGATTATTAAAAATGGTAAAATCGTTGCTGATGACAAGACGCAACATATTATCTCTAACACATCATTAGAATCAATCTTCATGGAGATTGCGAGCGAATCATGATGTTATCAAATCTATTAAAGGTTTATATGAAAAACAGTTTTTCATTGAAACGACTATTTGGGTTCGATTTAAAAAAGAATAGAGTTAAAACGATATTCACTAGTATAGCTATTGTATATGGTGTTTGTGTGATTGTTGGTTTATTTGGCTGGATGTTCTTTGATTTAGGGCGTGTGTTAGATGATATGGGACAAACCCAAATACTCTTAAGTTTTTTAGGTGTATTTTTAGTTGTTTTCCCAGTGTTTTTAACATTGTTCTTAGCAAGCGGATCCTTATTCTACTATAAAGATTATGACATTGTTGGTCATCTACCAATAAAACCACGCACGATTTTTTTAGCAAAACTTATCGTCATGTTGACAATGTTATATGTGACTACATTGATTGGTATATTACCGATTATTTTCTCATATTTCTATTGGCAAGGATTTAGTTTTGTTGCACTTATCTTTTTCATAGTTTCACTCATCGTGATCCCATTAATTTCAGTTGCTGTTTTCTCGTTATTGTCATTAGTAATTGCAATCGTTACATCAAGAATTAGATTTGGTAAATTACTAAACATCATCTTCCTATTTATCATTTTCTTTGGCTTTATGTTATTGATGCTTCAAGTCAATGATGTTGATGTTAATCCACTAACAGGACAAATAGATTTATTTAAAGGCATAGCAGATGCTTATCCACCACTCACATGGTTTACCAAAGCTATTGGAGAACAAGATTGGTTAAGTTTTTTATACTTAATTGGCTCACATGGGCTTTTATTTGCCGGTTTTATTTATGGAGGAGCAAGACTGGCGGCTTACACAAACAAACGCGGTATCAGGGTAATGAAACACAGTAAAAAGGGTCCAGTTAAGATTCAACAAGCGAATATTGTTGTGACCTTAGTTAAAAAAGAGTTTAAGCGGTTATTTTCTGGTGTTAATTATGCCTTGAATACATTGTTTGGTGTAGTCATTACGATTGTTTTAAGCATTGCAAGTTTATTTTTTGGTAATGAAATTATTAGTTACTTGCAAACTGATTTAGGAGGCATCGTTTCGCCTGAATTGATTGTTGTTATGATTATTGGATTTAGTGTGATGATGACGACAACTCCTGCAGTATCGTTATCACTTGAAGGCAAAAAGTTATGGGTGATTAAGAGTTTACCGATTGAACCTTATAAGATCATGTACGCAAAAATCTTTATGAATTTAGTATTGATTATACCAATGGTATTTATTGGAACGTTGTTATTTGGGTATTCCTCACAAATCAGTTTAATTAATCAATTAGCAATGATGTTGATGTTATTAGCATTTGGGGTTGCAATGTCATTTATTTATGGCATTATCAATATGTATATACCTAAGTTCGAGTTTTCAAATGAAGTAGAAGTCGTAAAGCAATCACTTAGTGTGCTTATTGCTATTTTTGCAGGATTTGCGATGTTAGCAATTAATGGGTTGCTCTTCTATTTTGTATTAGTTGATTTGAATATGGCATTATCATTTTTAATATTAAGTATCATCAATGGACTAATTGGTGCTGTATGTTGGTATGTTGTGCGATATCAATCAGCAAGGATATTTGCTAATTATCAAGGTTAAAAAAATAAATCCCCTTATTGGGGATTTTCTTTTGTCAAAAGTGTTTTTAAATGTTTTTCAATAAACTGATAAGGATCAGTTTTAAAGTCTTTCTTTAAAACCCTGTAAAACAACTCAATTTCATAATTGCTTTGTTTACTGGTTGCAGTTAGTAAACAACGCACAGCGTTGAGCTCAGCTTCATCTACATTGTCTAACATGAGATTTGCATATGCTTTTGTGTAATAGAGATGAGATAGACCATTATTTGATCTAATTCTTAAAAGATAATGAATACCATTTTCAGCGATATAATTAGCTGCCTTAAAACGTTTTAGTCTTAAGAGCAAGATGCAAACATCAGCATAAATAGTTGGTAGAATCATTATATTTTCGGAACTCGTATAGATCATATCATTATCGGTTAAAATATTGATTAATAAATTCATCGCATCTTCTTTATTATCCTTTATTTCAATTTCAGCAATCCTAATGATAGCACTAATACTAACAAAATCAAATGCTGTAAAGTCAATGCAAGCAGGATAATTAGCAATTTCGTAAAGAGATGCTAAGATAGTTTCTGTACTTTTTGTTTTTGTATCAAGTGAAGCAATTGTTACACATAAGTCAAAAAAGCGTCTGTTTTGGATATCAAAAATGTGATCTTTATCAATTTTTCTGATTTCTTTTTGCAACATATCATATTGTTTACTGTAAAGGAAGCGGTAAACTTTTCTAATTTTATTACGCTCGAATTCATCATCTCTTTTAGCACTGTAATAAAAATCAGATGTACTAATTCTAAGTCGCTCACAAAAAGCGCTTATTTTTGCGTAAGATAAATTTTTCTCACCAGTTTTATAACGTCTATAAGTTCGTGGGTCAACGATGTCACTGCAAAATTGTTCAACCGTGAACTTATTTTTGCGTCGTAATAAATCTAGATGCAGTGCATATTTTTGGCTTTGATTCATAAATGTCACCTTTCGATAAAAACGGGCCCCACAGACCCTTATATAAAAAAGCAGTTTCTTATAGAATAAAAACGTGGGGGGCAATATGATGAAAAAATTCGTATTGTTGCTTGTGATAATCTTTTCTTTATTTAGTCTAACAATATGTATGTCATCATCTGTTGTGCAGGCAGATGGACATGATATTCCTATGGATTTACCAATAAATCCAGCATCATAAGATATTATACTTGATAAAGTGTGTATTATTCAAGCAACCGAGAAATGTAGATGAAAATCTACACTTTTCGTGTCCTAGTGAACAAAAAAGTATGCCCATTTAAAGCATACTTTTTTGTTTATGTTAACTGATTGCTTTTATAACATCATGTTCAGTACTTGCTTGTAGTGCTTTTGCTGCTTTAGGACGTAATTCGTTATATGCCAATGAAAGCAGTGTTGATTTGATTGGTAATATTGAAATAGGTGTCATTGACAGTATATTGATACCAAGACCTACAAGCAATTTAGCACCAATTGGATCTCCCGCCATTTCTCCACAAACACTGACTGGAATGTTTTCTTTATTAGCAGCATCAACAACCATTTTAACCATTCTAATGATGACAGGATGGAAAGGTTGATATAAATATTCGACATCAGGGTTTGTTCTGTCAGCTGCAAACGTATATTGAATAAGGTCGTTTGTACCAATAGAGAAGAAGTCAACATGTTTTGCAAATTGATCTGACATGATCGCAGTTGCTGGTATCTCCACCATGATACCTATTTTAAAAGGTTTATGAGGAATGTTTTCTTCATTAAGTTGTTTTGCACACGTCTTAATAATATCTTTTGCACGTGCTAATTCCTCAAGTGTTGAGATCATTGGGAACATGACACGCATGTTACCAAAGACGCTTGCTCTTAAAAGTGCTCTTATTTGAGTTTTAAATAATTCTGGTTTTGAAAATGATAAGCGAATTGCACGATTACCAAGCGCAGGATTATATTCAGGTTTTAAATTAATATAAGGAAGTGGTTTGTCACCACCGATATCAAGTGTTCTGATAGTAACAGGTTTATCACCAAAAAATGATAAGACTTGTTTATATTCTTCAAATAATTCCATTTCAGTAGGTAGTGATGTGCGATCAAGATACATTAATTCAGTTCTGAATAAACCAATACCATCTGCTTTTTGATTTTCTAAATATTTTAAATCTTTTACTGAACCGATATTTGCAAACAGTTTAATGTCTTTACCATCTTTTAAAATGGTTGGTTTTCCATTTAGTGTTTTTAGTTCAGCTTTTGCTTTTCTATATGCTTTAATTTTAGATTCATAGGTTGTTTTTAATTTATCGTCGAATGTTTCATATACGACACCTTCAAAAGCGTCCATAATAACATATTCACCGTCTTTGATGTTATCCATTAGCGCATCAACACCAACTATCGCAGGCAAGCCAATTTGGCGTGCAATAATTGCGCTGTGTGACGTATTACCACCGATTTCACTGATATAGCCTAAAACATATTGAGGGTCTATTTGTGCCGCTTGTGTAGCGGTTAATTCATAAACAGATAAAATAACTGGTTCCGTAATCTTATCTAGTTCAATGACAGGTAAATGATGCGCGTTTTTTAAGATACGATCTTTTACCTCTAATAAATCGCTAGCTCTTGATTTCAAGTAATCATCAGACATCTGTTCAAATAATCTCACATATGAGTCAACGATTTCAGAAAGTGCATAAGATAAACCACACTTTTCAGTGCGTATGAGTCTGGTAACTTGATCGATGAGTTCTGGATCGGTTGCGATAGCGATATGGGCATCAAATATATGTAATATTTCTTCATCAAGTTTGTTAGTATTTGCCGCTTTTAAAGCTTCTAATTGTGCAACACTGTCACGCATAGCTTCTTCATAACGCTTAATTTCCTGTTCTGGAAATTCAATGATTGTTTTTGATTGATCAAAATGGTAGTCTTGAAACTTAAGAATTTTTGCAATGGCGTAACCTGGACTTACCGGTATACCTTTAAGCATTTCTTCACATCCTATCGATATTGACAATTCTATTTTAACACTTATTGATAAAATATTTAGTTTAAAGAATACGTTTTCATTTTAAATAAAAGATGACTTTTCTTATCTTTAGGCAAGCATGAACTCATCAAATTTGGTATAATGGACGCGAGGTGAAACAGATGACATATGATGACTTAAAAAAGCGTCTTGGCGAGGTTATAGATCCTGGATTTGATAAACCTTTAAAAGATGTACGAGGAATAAAAAAACTTGTCGTCGGACCAACCGGCGTCGTCGAATGTGAAATCTATCTGAGAGATAAATCTAAAAATGAACAAAAAGTTCGCATTGAAATTATTCGCTTAGTCAAGATTGAAGCAGGATTCCCCGGTATCAAAATTGAATTCTTTGAATCGGAATTTGTGCCTGAAGGCGAAAAACTCGTTAAATATTTAGCGATTGCATCAGGTAAGGGTGGTGTTGGTAAATCAACTGTGACAGCTAATCTAGCTGCAGCACTAATTAGAGCAGGTAAAAAAGTTGGGATTATTGATGCTGATGTGTATGGCGCAAGTATTCCACATGTATTGGAAATGCCAATTAAACCGTTATCAGCAACTAAAGATGAATTTATGATTCCATTAGAAAAAGAGGGTATTGAAGTTATTTCTACTGAATTTTTCATGCCACCAGAAAAACCACTTATGTGGCGTGGACCTATGCTAGGTAAAATGCTTGTCCATTTTTTTAATGGTGTGAAATGGCAAGATGATATTGATATGATCTTAATTGACTTACCACCAGGTACTGGTGATGTCGCATTAGATGTTAAACAATATGTACCAAGAAGTAAGGTGTTAGTTGTTACAACACCTCATCCAAATGCTTCAAGCGTGGCTGTTAAAGCTGGATTTGGTGCGCAAAATATTGGGCATGAAATTGTTGGTGTTGTTGAAAACATGAGTTATTATTTTAACACATGTAACAATACAAGAGATTATATATTTGGTGAAGGTGGCGGAGCAACTGTTGCTAAAAAACTTGGTACAAAAGTATTAGGTCAAGTACCACTTGGTCAACCAAAAAAGGGTTATTTATTTAGTGGGTCTGACCCAATCGGTAAGACTTATGATGAAATAGCTAAGAAAGTATTAAAAGAAATGGCATAAGGGACTTTAGTCCCTTTTGTTTTGTATAAACGGCTCTATAAAGCCGTTCATTATTGCAAATCACTGTTAATATGAAGTTATATATGTTAATATAATTGTAAAGAGGGAGTGATGCAACATGAAAAAAAATATATATTTATCATTAGCTGGATTAGGTACGTTATTGGGATTGATTGCTGTTGCACTATATATATTTTTACCAGGTCTAATGATAAATGATACAGCACTTCAAGGTTATGAGACAATATTTGGTTACACTGCAAGTGAAAGTTGGGGGCCATTTTCTGTGTCTGCAGAAGTCTTAACTTTTTCAACGCCACTATTCTTAGTACTGATGATGACGGTTGTTGCAATTGTACTGGTATTATTATCTACGCTACTACCATCAAGACTAGTTAATTTCTTAGTTTCCATCATGTTCATTGTGTCTGCAGTTTTTGTCTTTATAACACCATCTATGGTTGTGATAACAGATGAAGCAATGAATTTTATTAGTCGTGATGATTTATCACTACCTGCTGAAGCAACCATTTCAGGTGTACTATTTATCATTGCTGCACTCACAAGTGGTGCAGGCTTAACAAGTAAGAAATAAATAGAAAATGAATGATAAAAAAAAACCGAGTTTTATACTCGGTTTTTTTGTCAATCTTCATTGGTTGATGGTATATCATCATATGTTAATATTGGATGTCTCGCTGCAGTAACTTCATCAAGTCTTCTTACAACTGTATCATGTGGGGCTGATTTTACTAATTCAGGAATGGTTAATGCTTCTTCAGCAACTTCACGCATCACAAAAATAAATTGATCGAGTGTTTCTTTTGATTCCGTTTCTGTTGGTTCAACCATCATGGATTGATGGAAGATGAGAGGAAAGTAAATCGTTGGTGCATGTACACCATAATCTAATAAACGTTTTGCAAGATCAAGTGTTTTAACACCAGTTGATTCATCAATTAATCCATCAAAAACAAATTCATGCATTGCATATCCTTTTATAGGTTGTTTAAATAAGTCTTCTAAACTGTCTTTTATATAATTAGCGTTTAACACAGCAAGACCACCAATTTTCATTAGGTTTTCTGCACCTAACGAGCGCATATAGACATACGCTCTAATGATAACTGAAGCATTTCCATAAAAGGCACCAATGCTGCCAATACTATCATCTGAATATGTAAGTTTGTATGTGTCATTTTCTTTGACAACAAGTGGATTAGGTAAGAATGGCTCAAGTTCTTTTGTGACGCCAACAGGACCAGAACCTGGACCACCACCACCGTGTGGTGTTGAGAATGTTTTATGAAGATTTAAATGTGTAATGTCAAATCCCATGTCTCCTGGTTTTGTCTGTCCAAGTAAGGCGTTAAGGTTTGCACCATCGTAGTATAATAGTCCACCAGCTTCATGAACAAGTCTTGAAATCTCAAGAATATCTTTTTCAAATACACCTGCAGTATTAGGATTTGTAAGCATTAAGCCTGCAACTTCATCAGAAAGACTTTCTTTAAGTGCTGCTATATTTATGGTACCATCTTGATTACTTTTAATTTCAATGGAGTGAAAACCACAAACGGAAGCAGATGCAGGATTTGTCCCATGAGCAGAATCTGGTATGATAATTTTTGTGCGTTTTAAATCATGACGTTTTTCATGATATGCTTTCATAATCATTAAACCAACAAGTTCACCATGTGCACCTGCAAAGGGGTTTAAGGAGTATTGTGATAAACCTGTAATTTCAGCAAGCATTTGCTGTGTTTCATAATAAATTTTTAAGATTCCTTGCATCGAAGTAGTAGGTTGTAATGGATGAATATTTTGGAAACCTGGCAGCGAAGCAAGCTCATCATTGATTTTAGGGTTGTATTTCATGGTACAAGAACCAAGTGGATAAAATCCGTTTTCAATGCCGAAGTTTTTCTTGCTGACGTTTGCATAATGTCTTGAAACGTCTAATTCAGATATTTCAGGGAGCGTTGCCCATGTGTCACGTTTAAGTTCATCTGGAAATGAAACATCAGGCAAATCAGTGTGTTCAATTGCGTAACCAACACGTTCCTTTTTTGATAGGTCAAAAATTAATTGATTGTAGTAAGGCATTTATTTCACCAACCTTTCTACAAAGCCATCAATTTCTTTAATTGTTCTTTTTTCTGTAACAGCAAATAATAGCTTATTATCATCTAGTGGTAGTGGTCCTAAATAGCCGTCTTTCACCAATTTTTCTGTTAGATTTGTTGTGTCAAATTTCGCTCTTAATACAAACTCTTGGAAGAAGGGTTTATCATATACCACTTCAAAACGATTGGTATCCATGAGTTTTTTGTATAAATAGTGAGCTTTTTTAGTGGTTTCTTTTGCGACATCAACAAAACCTTGTTTACCAAGTAATGATAAATAAACAGTTACGGCTAATGCCATCAAAGACTGGTTAGAACAAATATTAGAATTTGCTTTTGCACGTCTTATATGTTGTTCTCTGGCTTGTAACGTTAAGACGAATGCACGTTTACCGTCAACATCTTTTGTTAATCCACATATACGCCCAGGCATTTTTCTGACATATGTCTTTTTTGTTGCTAAATAGCCTAAATATGCACCACCGAATGACAATGGTAGACCTAAGGCTTGTAGTTCACCACAAGCAATATCAGCATCTAACATTCCGGCATTTTTAAAAAGGGCGGTTGATAAGCCTTCTTGATTTAAAATGAATAATCCTTTTGCATCATGAACAGTTTGCGAAACACTGCTAAAATCTTCGATGATGCCAAACTGATTAGGTGTTTGTAAAATGACACCCATGCTATCGTTGATGTGTGCTTCAAGATATGATAAATCTGTGATACCTTGGGAGGCCGGGATCATATCGATTTCAAGTTGTCTAAAACGTGCATATGTTTTTACTACGTTTAATACACTTGGTTGAATTGTTTCACTGACTAGGATGCGTGTCTTTTTGGTTTGAGCATGTGCCATAAACATCGCTTCAGCTGTAGCGGTTGCTCCATCATACATGGATGCATTTGAAACATCCATGCCTGTTAATTTTTTGACCATGGATTGGTATTCAAATATATATTGTAATGTGCCTTGAGACACTTCTGGTTGATAAGGTGTGTAACTTGTTAAAAATTCTTGTCGCTGAATTGTTTGTTTAACGACACTTGGCATATAAACATCATAAGCACCGCTGCCTCTAAAAATCGTTAATTGTTGATTTTGATTAGCTAAATCTGATAGATGTCTTGTCAAAGGATAATCACCTAAAGCACTTGGAAGCTGATATGGTTTATCTAGCTTTAGGGATTCAGGTATAACCTGAAAGAGGTCATCGATGTTTTTAGCACCGACGACATCAAGCATTGATTGAATATCTTTATCTGTATGGGGTAAATACTTGTGCATTATTTTGTAAGTGATTCATATGCATCACTTTCAAGCAATGCATCTATTTCATTAGGATCTTTTAAAGCAACTTTAACAATCCAGCTTCCGAATGGATCATCATTTAATAATTCTGGTTCATCTATTAAACGTGTATTTACTTCAACGATTTCTCCAGTTACAGGTAGGTAAATATCAGAAGCAGCTTTAACACTCTCAACAGCACCAAAAACTTCTCCTTTATCGAATGTGTCGCCTACTTCGGGTAAATCAATAAAAACGATCGCGCCTAATGTTTCTTGCGCATAGTCTGTAATGCCAATATAAGCATTATCACCATCAATTTTAAGCCATTCATGGCTTTCAGCATAACGTAAACCTTTAACAATCATTTCAATCCCCTACCTCTCATAATTTTTCTGATAAAATTTTCTATTTCTAACCAAACCTGGAACTAGTTTTTTCCGGATTTGGATGGATAACATTGTACCAAATTTAGCATATTCCTTTTTGACCATAGCAAGCGCTAAAGGTTTTTCTGTTTCTGGTAATAGATAACCAGTTGTAACCCAACCAACCCACTCATCTTCATGATAGACATCATAACCTTGTCTTGGTACATTTCGCTCTAGAAGTTCTATCCCAACTAATAATGATGCGCAATGATCTTTCATGCTTTCTAGTGCTGCTTTACCAATGAATTCATGGTTGAAATTGAGCGCGAATGATAAACGGGCTTCATAAGGGTTAATCATCTCGCTAATTTCATGTCCATAAAGTGGTAGCGTTGCTTGAAATCTTAAAGTATCTCTTGCTCCTAGGCCACAAGGGGTTGCACCTGCACTAATTGTATCGCGCCATAACTTTTTAACATGGTCGTTATGACAGTAGATTTCAAAACCATCTTCACCGGTATAACCTGTTCTTGAAATAATTAAGAATTGGTCTTCATATGGAATGACTTTGAATGTCATAAACTTAAGATCTGTGACGTCTGATTTTATGATTTGATTGATATGGTCTTGCGCCTTTGGTCCTTGAATCGCTAATTGACTAAAACGGTTTGATATATTTCTTGTCGTTACATCAAACATAGATGCATGTTTTTGAATCCACATGTAGTCTTTTTCAACGTTTCCTGCGTTAACAACGAATAGAATCTGATCAGGTTTCAGCACATAAATCAATAAATCATCCAGAGGATATCCTTTTTCATTTAACAGTAATGCATAAGTGACTTTGTCTTTATGAATGGTGTTAGATACAAGAAAAGATGCATATGTAAATGCATCTTTACCTTCAATTAATATTTCACCCATATGAGAAACGTCAAAGACACCGAAATGATGTCTGACTGCTAAATGTTCATTCACAATATTTGAATAGGAGATTGGCATATCAAAACCTGCATATTCAGCCATTTTGGCATTAAGTTTGATATGTTCATCATGAAGTGGTGTATGTTGCATAATAAAGCTCCCTTCTCCAATGTACTTTTATTATACATCAATCATAAACTTTTTTATGTGATTAACGTATTATTTTTTAACAAAAAAAATTATTCAAAATGCGGTATAATAAAAGAAAGAAACGGGGTGGTTTAGTTGCTCATTAACGGCATTTTATTTTTAGTTAAGCGTGATGAAGTTGAAAATCCCAAAGGGACAGTCATTATCACACATGGTATTGCGGAACATTCTGGACGTTATGAGGAAGTAGCTTCATTTTTAAATACGAAGGGTTATAACGTTGTTCGTTATGATATAAGAGGTCATGGACAAACACAAGGAAAACGTGGAAGATTAAAATCATTTCATCAAGTGATTGATGACTTACATGAACTTGTGAAACATGAACGTAAATTAGAAACAAAAAACATCTATTTATTGGGACATAGTATGGGTGGCTTAATTGTTGATCTTTACGCTGTGAAATATGGTGATGTTGAGGGGATTATTTCATCGGCTGCACCATCCTATTATTTGAAGGATGTCTTGCCATTAAGAATTATTGGCTATAAATGGTTAGGCTTTTTAAGAAAAAAGACTGATTTTTCTGATGGTCGTCTTGCCAGAAATAAAGCGGTGGAAGAGGCATATGATCAAGATCCACTTAATTTGAAGCATTTCTATTTCTCACTTGTTGGAAACATGTTTGTTTCAGGTGTGAAATACTTAAATAAACATTTAAAATCTTTTCAAACACCTGTTTTATTCTTACATGGTGGTGCTGACAAAATCACACCATCAGAGTTTTCAAAACGGATATTTGATTTAGTAGTTATTGAAGATAAAAGGTTAATTGTTTATCCTGAATCATATCATGAGATATTAAATGATTTAGATAAAGAGAAAGTTATGCAAGATATTGTAGATTGGCTAATGAAACATAAGGAGGTCTAGATATGAAAGTACTATGGATTGGTACAGGTGTTATGGGGGCACCAATGGCAAAGCATTTACATCATGCTGGACATCAAGTGTATGCTTATAATAGAACACCGGAGAAAGCAAGACAATTAGAACCTGATATTAAGTATTGTGATTGTATTGAGGATTGTATTTTGGAAGTTGATGCTGTTTTTACAATTGTTGGATATCCAGAAGATGTGAAAGAAGTTTATGAAAAAGTCATACCTTTAGCTAAACCAAAAACAATTTTAGTGGATATGACAACTTCAAGTCCAACGTTAGCTATTCAATTAGCAAAACAAGCAGCAGAAAAAGATCTTGTGATGTTGGATGCTCCAGTTACTGGTGGTGACATTGGTGCGATTGACGGCAAACTATCCATCATGGTTGGTGGCGACTTCCATACATATGAGAAGATGTTACCACTCTTCATGCAAATGGGTAACACCATTACTTATATGGGTCATGCAGGTTCTGGTATGTATGCGAAACTTGCAAATCAAACGGTTATTGCTGGTAATATTTTAGGCATTGCAGAAGCGATAACGTTTGCGAAAGATAAAGGGTTAGATCTAACATCCATGTTATCTGTGATTACTGGTGGTTCTGCAAATTCATGGCAAGCAGCAAATAACGGATTAAAAATGATTCGTAAAGACTATCGCCCCGGTTTTTTCGTGAAACATTTCTTAAAGGATTTAAAATTAGTGATAGCTGAAAAAGGTGAATTACCTTTAACGGTCGTTGAGACAGCAACCAAAGCTTATGAAACATTATTAGACACAGGATTTGCGGATAAAGGCACACAAGCGATTATTGAATATTATTTACAAAAAATGGCTAATGAATTAGAAATATAATGACATAAAAAAACACCTTAAATCAATAAGGTGTTTTTGTTTTAGCGTTTGATTAAACTATGTCCAGTCATCTCCGTAGGTTTATCAACACCTAGGATATCAAGTAATGTTGGTGCGATGTCGCATAATGATCCGCCATCAGCAACTTGAACGTTTTTATCAGTAATAATAATTGGTACTGGATTTGTTGTGTGTGCTGTGTGTGGTTCACCATTTTCGTTGCGCATCTTTTCTGCATTACCATGGTCTGCAATAATGATTGCTACACCACCGATTGAAAGGATTGCTTCTACAACATCTTTTGCACATGCATCAACAGTTTCAACTGCTTTTGTTGCTGCCTCAATAGATCCAGTATGACCAACCATATCTGGATTAGCGAAATTTAAAATCATCGTGTCAAACTTTTTCGCTTGAATTGCCTCAACTGCTTTATCTCTTACTTCGTATGCACTCATCTCAGGTTGAAGATCGTAGGTTGCAACTTTAGGTGATTGAACTAGAATACGTTCTGCACCTTTAAATTGACGTTCACGTCCACCGTCAAAGAAGAATGTAACGTGTGCATATTTTTCAGTTTCTGCAATTCTTAATTGTCTTAATCCAGCTTGTTCAATCACTTCACCAAAGATGTTATGCATTGCTTGAAGTGGGAATGCGACTGGTCCTTTCACTGTTTCGTTATAATGCATCATGGAAACGAAGAAGATATGTTTAACTGTATTTTTTGTATCAAATATTGGTTTACCTTCAGTCACATATGCTTTCGTTCCTTCCGGATTTGAAACAGCAGTAGCCATTCTAATCGCTCTGTCTGGTCTAAAGTTAGCGAAGATAACAGCGTCATTGTCTTTAATTAAGCCGTTTTCATCAGCAACGAATGGTACGATGAATTCATCCGTGATATTTTCAGCATAAGATGCTCTAATGCCCGTTAAGGCATCTTTATAATGTTTACCTGTTCCTTTTGTCATATTGTCATATGCTAATTGGAGACGGTCCCAGTTGTTGTCTCTATCCATTGCATAATAACGACCACTTACAGTAGCAACTTTCATACCACTATCGATTAAATCTTTTAGATAACTTTCACCAGCAGTTGTTGGTGTGTCTCTACCATCCATGAAAGCATGTAAATAAGGTGATACACCATGTGCTTTTGCTAAATCATTTAAGGCTTTAATATGTGTTGGGTATGCATGAACACCACCATCACTTACTAAACCAAAGATATGTAGTTTTGAATTGTTTTTCTTGACGTAATCAATCGCGTCCAAGAATGCTTTGTTTTTAAAGAATGATCCATCTTTAATTGATACGTTGATTCTTGTTAATGATTGAAAGACCACACGTCCAGCACCTAAATTAAGGTGTCCAACTTCACTGTTGCCCATTTGACCATCAGGTAAGCCAACAGCCTCTCCAGAAGTAACTAATGTACTATGTGGATAATCTTTCATTGCTTGATCCAAAAACGGCTTTTTTGCGAGTGATACTGCATTAGAATCACTTGCTGGTGCTAGGCCGTAACCATCCATAATAATAAGACCTGCAAATTGTTTCATATGATTGTGCTCCTTTGTTTTTATCCACTTTTATTATACCCTTTTTAAGGGTAAACATAAAATGAGATACAGAAAAAACGTTTTCAATTTGTGATGCATATTGCAATTTATAGATTGTATGATAAAATAAATGCGTAAATATAATAGAACTTCGGGGCACCGTGTAATTCGGGACCGGCGGTAAAGTCCGCGAACCTTTGGGTTGAACCTGCGTAATTCAGGTACCGACAGTAAAGTCTGGATGGAAGAAGTAAAGTCATTTTTGACATGCTTTTTGTCGCCGAATTCTATGGGCGATTTTTTATTATCTTAAGGAGACCATAGATTATGATTGGACAAATTGTTGAGTTTTTACAAACGCATGACATCTTATTTAGAATATTGATTGGTGTTTTATTCTTGGGCGTTTTGATCGGTTTATTCTTTTTTGCTAAAAAGTATGAAAAAAGTCATGTATCAAATGCAAAACGTTTAAAGAAAATGGCAACCATTGCCATTTTATCGGGATTATCAGTTGCTTTATATTATTTCCCAAAATTCAATCTACCATTTTTACCAAGCTTTTTAGAATTCCATTTTTCTAATGTACCTATTTTAATAGGTGGATTCTTATTTGGGCCTGTGAGTGGATCGTTAATTGTTATTGTAAGATTTTTAGCGAAACTTCCTGCAACATCGACAATCGCAATTGGTGAGATTATGGATTTGATTATTGGTTTATCGACCGTTTTGATTGCATCCATTATTTATCATCATCATAAAACAAAGAAAAATGCCGTTATTGGTATGGCATCAAGTGTGTTGGTTTGGACGTTAGTAGCAACCCTTATTAACTGGCTATTTATTGTGTCATTTTACATTGAATTGTACTTTGGTGGTAGTGTTGATGCCTTCGTTGGCGTATTAGCAATGGTGCCTGGTGTTTCTACAAGTAATTATATGCTACCGTATTTGATGTTTGCTGTTGTACCATTTAACTTGATTTTATCAACACTTGTATCAGTGATTACATTTGTACTATATAAACGGATATCAATTTTATATGAACATGAGTTTTCTCTTCATCATGATGAACATAAGGAAAACGATTAACAAGTAGCCATAATTATGCTAATATAAGCATGAGGTGTTTAACATATGAGTTTAAAAGGTAAATTTAGACAACCAGTATATAAAGAAGATTTAATGCCCGTCATCAAGCAGGGCATTTTTGTCGCGTTCATTGGTGGGTTATTAATTGGTGCACTTAATTTATTAATTGCTTATTTAGGTCGTATATCACTCGTTTGGATGTTAAGTATGATAATGGCTATCTATATGGCTAAACGAATTAGAAATGCTTATTTAGAGTATCATATTTGGTATTCTGTGATTGCTGTTGCTGGCTTTATATTGGGTTTTTATTTTATGAATGTCGTGTCACAAATGGGATTGTTGTTTGTTTACAATGTTGTTGAAATAGATTTATATGTTTTAACATTAAATCCGATACCATATTTTATATTTTTATATCCACTTAGCTGGTTTGGTAGTGGTGTGAATTTATTTAGCAGTCTTTTGAGTATTTTATTCTTTGGCATTGCTATTTATTATGCTTTTCATTATAGTAAATCAAGATAAATCATTGGTAAAACATGTGAAACTGGTGTCATATGTTATTTTATAGCGAATTTTCTTTAATTTTTAATAAGCATCATGTATAATGATTATGGTTAATAAACGACAAAGAAGAACCAAATAAAAGGAGTGAAAAATATGCCATTTATTAGTGATATTTATGCACGCGAAGTTCTTGATTCACGTGGTAACCCAACTGTAGAAGTTGAAGTAGTTACTGAATCAGGTGCATTCGGACGTGCGATCGTTCCATCAGGCGCATCTACAGGTGAGCATGAAGCGGTCGAATTAAGAGACGGAGATAAGAAACGTTATCTCGGTAAAGGTGTAGAAAAAGCAGTGGGCAACGTTAACGAAGTGATTGCCCCAGAACTTATTGGATTTGATGTAACAAATCAAGTTGGTATTGACAATGTCATGATCGATCTTGATGGTACTAAGAATAAAGGTAAATTAGGTGCTAATGCTATTCTTGGTGTTTCAATGGCTGTTGCGAAAGCAGCTGCAGATTATTTAGGTGTTGAATTATATCAATATTTAGGTGGTTTCAACACAAAACAATTACCAGTGCCTATGATGAACATCATCAATGGTGGTTCACATGCTGATAATAATGTTGACTTCCAAGAATTTATGATTTTACCAGTTGGTGCGAAAAACTTTAAAGAAGCTATCCGAATGGGTGCTGAAGTTTTCCATAACTTAAAGGCCGTATTAAAAGGTAAGGGTTATAACACAGCAGTTGGTGATGAAGGTGGTTTCGCACCAAACTTAGGATCAAATGAAGAAGCATTAACAATTATCTTAGAAGCAATTGAAAAAGCTGGTTATAAAGCTGGTAAAGACATCTTCTTAGGTATGGATGTTGCTTCATCAGAGTTCTATAACAAAGAAACAAAGAAATATGTTTTAGAAGGCGAAGGCGGTAAAGAAATGACGTCACAAGAATTAACTGCTTTCTATGAAACATTAGTTGATAAATATCCAATTCTTTCCATCGAAGATGGTCTTGATGAAAATGACTGGGACGGTTGGAAACACTTAACAGAAGTACTTGGTAAGAAAGTTCAATTAGTTGGTGATGATTTATTTGTCACAAACACAGAAAGACTTTCACGTGGTATTGAAAATGGAATTGGTAACTCAATTTTAATTAAAGTGAACCAAATTGGTACATTAACTGAAACGTTTGATGCGATTGAAATGGCTAAACGTGCAGGTTATACAGCTGTTGTATCACACCGTTCAGGTGAAACAGAAGATACAACAATTGCAGATATCGCGGTTGCTACAAACGCTGGTCAAATTAAGACTGGGTCTGCTTCAAGAACTGATCGTATTGCTAAATACAATCAATTGCTTCGTATTGAAGATCAACTTGGACCTACAGCACAATATCTTGGTCTAGCTTCATTCTACAACTTAAAAAAGTAAGTTATAAATGATAAAAGGGACTTCCATGAAGTCCCTTTTTTTTGTTAAATTTTAAATTTAATGGTTGATTCAACGGCTGTTTGCCAACCTTGAATGAGTGATTGTCGTTCTTTGTTTGACATTTTTGGTTTAAATGATTGATCGAGTTTCCATTGTTTTTGGATATCTTTTTGATCTTTCCAATAGCCGATGTGAAGACCTGCAAGGTAAGCAGCACCTAAGGCAGTAGTTTCTGCGATGCCTGGTAGGCAGACATCAAGATTCAGAATGTCAGCCTGAAACTGCATCATGAAATGATTAACAGATGCACCACCATCTGTTTTAAATGATTTGATTTCAAGTTCTGCGTCTTTTTCCATCGCTCGTAAAACATCCATAGATTGATAACATATGGCTTCTAAGGCTGCTCTAGCTAAGTGCCTTTTATCGGTGCCTCTTGTTAAACCAAAGATAGCACCTTTAGCATCTGCATCCCAGTAAGGGGTACCAATGCCAACAAAGGCAGGCACAATATAAACGCCCTCATTGGATGGTAGAGAAGTTGCTAGGTTTTCTGTTTCACTTGCGTGATCAATTAGTTCAAGACCATCTCTTAACCACTGTACGGCTGAACCAGCAACAAACACACTGCCTTCTAATGCATAGGTAATTTTGTTATTAATTCCCCAAGCAATAGTGGATAGTAAGCCATGTGTGGAGTTAACAATTTCTAATCCAGTATTCATCAACATAAAACAACCTGTACCATATGTGTTTTTAACAGCACCTTTTTCGAAACATGCTTGACCAAATAAGGCAGCTTGTTGGTCACCAGCAACACCTGTAATAGGAATGGATTCTCCAAAGAAGTGATAGGGTACAGTATGTCCATAATCACCAGAAGAGTTTTTCACTTCAGGTAGCATGTTCATTGGAATATTTAACATGTTACATAAATCATGATCCCATGCTAAATCATGAATGTTATAAAGTAATGTTCTTGAAGCGTTTGAATAATCAGTGTAGTGTTTACCACCGGTTAACTTGAAAATTAAAAAACTATCGATTGTCCCAAATAATAATTCACCACGTTCTGCTCTTTGTTGTCCGTCATTGATATGATCTAATAACCAGCGGATTTTAGTGGCTGAAAAGTAAGGATCGATAAGTAAACCAGTTTTTGCTCTAATCATCTCATCATAACCATCTTTTTCTAATTGTTCACATAAGTCTTCGGTTTGTCTTGACTGCCATACAAGGGCGTGATAAACGGGTTTTCCTGTTTTCTTTTCCCAAACGACGGTGGTTTCTCGTTGATTGGTTATACCGATGGATGCGATGTCTTTGGCTTTTAAATCTGCATCTAATAACGCTCTGGCTATAACCGTTAAAACACTGACCCAAATCTCATTAGCATCATGTTCGACCCAACCAGGTTTTGGATAGTACTGCGTAATTTCGACTTGAGAGGAACTAACGATTTCACTTTTTTTATTAAAGATAATGGCACGTGTACTTGTTGTGCCTTGATCAATTGACAATATGTATTTTTCCATAAAATCTCCTTAGAAAATTTACGTCATCTATACGTTTATTTTAACATAATTTTAATGAAGAAAAGTGCATAGTTAAAAATCGACAATAAAATCCTTCATACCTTTGGATATGCTATAATATAAGAGAGGTAAAATTATGCACCCAATCTATATAATGTTTTATGAGCAACACACAAGAAAACTCCATAAAGATCATATTAAGGAGATGGATTTAGCACTTCATCCCTATGTCTCTTTTGAGGACCCCTATTATATATTGAATCCAGATATCTTAATTGGTCGTTTAGACCGAAAACAGACATTTGGTTTTTTAAGACAGGAACCAAAAGATGTTTATATTGAAGGTAGTGAATTATCTGACGCGATGCATGATGATATAGTTTTAGTACAAACATATGTTGAACCACGCGTGGTTTCAGTGGTACAGCGTGCGTTAAAAATATTGAACGCGACAGTTAAGAAGAATCGAAAGGATCATTTATATTTCAGTCCAGATGCATATTTAGATAGACGTTTATTTGTTGATCCATATGATGGTTTGGTTGAAGGACATGTCGTTCAACTTGAAGTTGAAACGATTGATGCATCAGGTGTTTATGCGCATGTGAAGCATATCATTGGTCATGTCAATGACCCAGATATTGATACATTAAGAATCGTTTCTAGTTATGAATGGCCAGAGAAGTTTTCTGATGGTGTCATGGCATCACTTAAAGATATCCATATCGATATGGAACAAGAACTTAAATCACGACTAGATTTAAGAGATGAATTAATTATCACAATTGATGGTTTAGATGCAAAAGATTTAGATGACGCAATTAGTTTAAAAGAAGTAAATGGATTTTATGAACTTGGCGTGCATATTGCTGATGTGTCAACGTATGTTAAACCAGGGACATTATTAGATGATGCTGCTTATGAAAGAGCAACCTCTGTTTATCTAGCAGATCGTGTGATTCCGATGTTGCCTCATTTGTTGTCGAATGATTATTGTTCACTAAATGCACATGAACCTAAACTAACATTATCTTGTTTAATGACACTGGATCAAGACGGTAATGTCGTTCATCATAAGATTGCGAAAACGGTTATTGAATCAAATAGAAGAATGAATTATCATGAAGTGAATGAGTTCTTAAAAAAGGGGAAATCACTGAAAGATAAAACGATTGAAAAAATGATTATTACCATGAATGAACTTTCGCAAAAACTTGCTTTACTTAGAAAACAACGTGGTGAGATTGAATTCGAATCAACTGAATTGAAGTTCATCGTTGATGAACAAGGTAAAGTGAAAGATGTTGTTGAGAGACATCAAGAAGCTGCAGAAGAATTGATTGAATCATTTATGTTGATTGCGAATGAAACAGTAGCAAAACATATGTTTGATGCAGATCTGCCTTCACTTTATCGTATTCATGAAAAACCAGATGTTGTGAAATTAAAAACAGCTTTATTAACAGTAGCAAAATTAGGGTTTCATCCGAATATGCGTCATGTTGGTGAAGCGAAGACATTGCAACACATTACAACGAAAAGTGTCAATACGCCATATGGACCAATTGTCCATATGTTATTACTTAGAGCGATGCAAAAAGCAAAATACAGTGAAATTAGAGATATTCACTTTGGCTTAGGAGCAACGTATTATACGCATTTTACATCACCGATTAGACGTTATCCTGATTTAATGGTGCATCGTTTGATTCACTTACTTGTTTTAGGTGAAGCAAACAATCCTGAAAAGACAAGTGATCATTACAGTGATATCATGCCAGATGTTGCAAAACACACATCTGACCAAGAACGTTCTGCTATTCAATTAGAACGGGATGTTGCTAAACTCAAGAGTTGTGAGTATTTACAAGACAAGGTTGGTGAAAAAAATAAAGCTACCATTACACAAATGATGCCTACAGGTATGTTTGTGCAACTTGAAAATGGGATTGAAGGCTTTGTTCCATTACGTGTATTAGATGATTATTATATGTATAATGATGATTTACTTACGTTTTTTGGAAAACGTGGTAAGAAATATAAACTTGGCGATCAAGTCACTGTTGAATTATTATCGGTTGATATGACAACTAGAAAAGTTGATTTTGGTATTATTGGTAAAAAGAGACCAAATAAACAATACCAAAAACCAAAATATAATCGCCCAAAAATTAAGGTAAGTAAAAAAAGGAAATAAACATGAAGTTAATTGCTCAAAATAAAAAAGCAAGACATGACTATTTTATTGAAGAAACATATGAAGCAGGCATGAAACTTGTAGGTAGTGAAATTAAATCAATTCGTGGTGGTAAGGTGAACCTTAGTGATAGTTATGTCACATTTAAAAATGGAGAAGCCTTTGTTTTAAACATGCATATTTCTAAGTATGATCAAGCGAACCAATTTAACCATGAAGAATTGAGAACTAGAAAACTTTTATTACATAAAAAACAAATCGTTACGTTGTTCTCAAAATCAAGAGAACAAGGCTATTCAGTGATACCTTTGAAAGTCTATTTAGAAGGTGGACTTTGTAAACTTGAAATAGGTTTAGCAAGAGGAAAGAAAAACTATGATAAACGTCAAACACTAAAAGAAAAGGATGCGAAGATGCGCATGAAAAAGGTGTTAAAACATGGCTCATAAAATTGGTTTAGCTTTAGGGGGAGGCGGCGCAAGAGGAAGCTTTCAAATAGGAGCAATCAAAACGTTAATGGATTCAGGCATTTTAAATCAAATATCGGTAGTATCTGGTACATCTATTGGTGCCATTCATTCACTTATGGTGATGGCAGGTATATCATATGAACGCATGTATGAACTATGGACATCTATTGATAGTTCATTAATATTTAAAGAGTCTAGATTTAAATTAGATAAATTAGGATTGTTTTCTATTCAAGATTTATATGAAACGTTTGCAAATGCTGTTACAATTGAAGAAGTAAGAAAGTCTAAAATTAAAGGGTTTGCTACTGCAGCAAAAATCAGTAAAAAAACACTGCTTGATCAAGTGTTGATCAATCGAATGGAAAAAGTTGTATTTGATCTAAGTGCCATGGATGATCCTCATCAAGCAGCACTCGCAAGTGCATCGATACCGATTGTCTTTGGCCCAGATGACATTAACGATGAGACATATGTAGATGGTGGCACTGTTGATAATGTACCCATTCAACCATTAATTGATCAAGGTTGTGATATTATTATCGTAATTCCAATTGCTGGGAATGTGAAACCAAAAACATTTCATGATCATGACATTACAATTATTAATATATGTCAATATTCCGTGTTTGATTTCATTGGGTTGGATATTATGGATTTTAATATTGATAAAGTACCAATGCGCGTTGAATATGGGGTTAGATTAGCAAATCGCATGATTGATAAACTTGATCAATTAGGCATTTATGATGTTGAAACTAAAACATGGCATATAAAAGATGAGTTTCAATATGTTGAGTTAACGAGAGCAGAAGAAAAAGAAATCGTAAGAGAGACAAAAGAGGCATTAAATGATTGATTTAAACATCATTAAAGCAATCCAAACGATAAGAAATCCTTTATTTGATTGGCTATTTTACGGGTTAACGTACATTGGTGACCAGTATTTCTTTATTGTGGTTGCGGTTATTATTTACTGGACAGTGAATAAAAAGTTTGCCCACAAGTTTGCGTTAATGTATATGATTGCGTCTCTTTTCACATTTGTGTTTAAGCATATCTTTCAAAGACCAAGACCTTATGAAGAAATTGGTGTAACTGTGCCATTTGAATATTATACATCTGGTTATAGTATGCCTAGTGGGCATGCAACAGCTTCTGGTATCTTGGGGTATAGTGGTTTGAAAGTAGGAAAAGCATTACATAAAAAGTGGTTGGGTTATATCGGGATTGCTGTGATGGTTATCGTGCCATTTACAAGAATGTATTTGGGACAACATTATTTATCAGATGTTATCGTTGGTTTGATCATTGGATTAGGGTTCGCCTATTTACTTGATAAGCTCATTGATTTAATGAAAGATAAAGA
The DNA here is from genome assembly GCA_963676765.1 of Acholeplasmataceae bacterium. Classification (GTDB taxonomy): domain Bacteria; phylum Bacillota_I; class Bacilli_A; order Acholeplasmatales; family Acholeplasmataceae; genus WOFB19. The sequence continues at coordinate 1,307,625 of OY781159.1, read as the reverse complement.
GGAATTGTGGACACTCATATTGTTGCCGGTTGTACCGATTGTGATGATCTTATTTCCAGATCATGATTTGTTTGTAGCAGCAGGTGCGTATGTTGGGTTTGCAGTTGGTTACTTTGTTGAAAAACGGTATGTTAAATTTGATGTAAAAGCAACTTTTTGGATGCAAGTCTTGAAAGTTTTGGCAGGACTTGCTATAGTATTAGGTATTAAAGAAGGATTGAAGTTTTTATTTCCTGAGTCTTTAATCTTTGATTTTATCAGATATTTATTGATAGGAGTATGGGCTGCACTTGGTGCCCCTTATGTGTTTAAAGTATGTATGAAGACGTCGTAAAAAAACAATTTGATGAATTAACACCGGAAGAACTTTATGAAATTCTTAATTTAAGAATGACGATTTTTATTGATGAGCAGCATATTATCTATGTAGACACTGATTTTAGAGATCAAGCTTGCACACATTATTTTATAAAAAGAGATGGCCGCATTGTCTGTTATTTAAGATTTTTACCACCGCATGCTTATGATGTTGGTGAATCAAGCTTCGGTCGATTAGTAACTGAAAAAACATTTAGACATCAGGGATTAGCTTCTAAACTTATCAATGCAGTCTTATTAGATCACAAAGGTGAAAAGTTTGTGATTCATGCACAAGCCTATCTAAAAGACTATTATCAATCGCTTGGTTTTAAAGTCGTATCCGAACCATTTATTGAAGAAGATATATGGCACTATTTAATGTCTAATGATAATAAGTAATTAAAACATATGCTGACATATGTTTTTTTTTATATTACTGACAAATCTGACATAGATTTCTTATTTATCATATGATATGATGTATATAAACAAATCTATTATAGGGGAGAATAATGAAAAAATTATTAAAAAATGGAATTAGCAAAGATGTGATGCTGGTTTTTTATGGCATTAATAAGAAATGTCAAAGGGTTGTATTTGCGATCATGGCATTATTAATGGTAGTTGCAAACGTATTACCCAGACAATATGATACGTTATACGCAGAAGAATCAATTGAACCAACATACGAAGAAGTAGACACAAAAGAGGAATATGAAAACTATAAATCAACAACAGATGCTGACTTTGATATGTCAGCAATTAAACTCGTTGAAGAAGTAGAATCATTAAGAACTGTAGATTCTAAGACATTTAGACGTGCTGATGGTACATATGAACTCGCTATGTATGGATCACCTGTTCACTATGAAGAAAATGGCAAACTTAAAGATATAGATAATTCATTAAGTTTAGATTCAAAAAGTGGTGTTTATAAAAATAAACAAAATGCATTTGATATTTCATTTCCTAAATCACTTGATCATCAGAAGAAAATTTCACTGAGTAAAGATGATTATGCGATTAACTGGACTGTGAAAGCTGTTGACAAGACGAGTATTTCAATGGATGCTAGTAAAAAAGCAGCAAACAACATGAAAGAACTAACAAAGATTAATCAACAAGTGATGTATAAAAATGTTATGAAGGGTGTTGATTTAGAATACATTGTCAATGGTAATCAAATAAAAGAAAACATGATTTTGAATCAATATATTAAAGATTTTTCTATGACGTTTGAATATGAAGTAAAAAATTTGCAATTGATTGAACAAGAAAATGGTGGCTTTGTCTTTGTGAATAATCGAGGGGATATTGTTTTTACTTTTGATCAATTAGTCATGCATGATCATGACAATCAATATTCAAGTGATATTGATATGCAAGTTACAGAAGTAAAGAAGGACACATATCAAATTGTGATTACGCCAGATGAAGCGTGGATGAACAAGGCTATGTATCCGGTTGTTATTGACCCAAGTATTAGTAGTGAAACAGAAGTATCTATTCAAGACACATTTGTAGAACTTTATGATAATCATTATTACAATCATTATATGATCGATCAGATACATTGTTATAATGGTAATAGTATTTTTAGCCTTGATGCTTATATTAATTTTACAATGCCATCGTTTTTAATAGATAAAACTTTAACGTATGCAAATTTAACGTTAACAAAAGATGATAATAATCAATATCAAGGTAACTTAAAAATTTATGAACAAAGTGATTATATTAATCTGAATGATGCTTATGTTCTTGATGAACTACCTTCAATCGAGAATGGCATCATAGGATATGCTTATATTAACGATAATGATACAGTTTATCGGATGGATATTTTAAACTCTGTAAATAAGTGGCAAGAAGAAAATTTAACACAAATGCCAGGTTTTAAATTAGTAACTGATAAGGATAGTATATATGATTTAATACTTCAGTCCAGTGAAAGCTGTCCCGAAATCCCAATGATTTCGATAGGCTATTTAGATACTGAAGGGATAAAATCTTACTGGACGTATAATTCACAAGATATTAATCATGCGGGAACAGGTTATGTTTCTGATTTTACACAAGAATTATATGTAGTTAGAAATGATGTACAATTTGAAACTGATTTACAAACGTTAGGTGTTGATTTTGCGTATAGCAATCATGAACTTAATCACAATAAAGGATATGGACTCGGATGGAATGTCAACTACAACTTAAAATTACATCATGATACTTTAAATAGTTTACTATATACGATCGATTATACCGGTAATAGAGTTGATTATCAGCCTACTACAAGTGATGTTCGTATTGAAAATGATATAAGTTCAACTGAAACGGTGAATTGCTACATTGCTGAAGATGGATCAGGAAATAAGTTATATGATGTGTCTGATTCACATGGTAATTACACTAGAACCATTATATTATTAGAAGATGGTACAAAACTACATTACGATAAAGATACATTCATTAATCATGAAGGATATTACGATGAAATTGATAACTTATATAATCATTTAACGATTAGTGTTAATAGAGATATTATGACCAGATCCATGGTGAATTTTGTTGAAGACAGTCAAGGCAATAAAATCGAATTTAACTATATCTCTAGCATGAATAATGAGAAATTATTACATGATATTATTCTTTATACATCTGATAACCAAAATTCGCTTCATGCAATAGAAAAGGTCATATATGAATATGACTATAGATATTTAGAAAAAGTGTCTTATCTTACTGATTATGATCTCAATGGGGATTTGAATAGTAATAATATACTCAACATTGATTATAATGCCAATTATTCATATGGTGTTAATTCTCATTTTTTAGAAGAAGTTAGTGTCGATTATGTCGATGAAAATGGCAATTTAAGTCCTGGTGAAAACATAAGATATGCATATTTCAATGCGGACAAAAAAGTAAGTAGTATTGAATCGTCTTATGGGAACACGATATATTCCACTATTGAATATGATGATGAAATAGATCAAACTAAAATTGAAGATCATTCGAATCGTTATGTCAATTATAAATTTGATCGCTATGGTCATACTATTTCAATTGTAGATAATGAATATCATCGAATTAATTATCAGTATTATGATATTTTCACGCAATCAATTTTAGATGAAAATGATCAGTTTAATTATAAGTATAACCATCGGATATCAAACACAGTCCAACCACAGATAACAAATGGGGATACAAGTTATTTAGGCATTGAAAATTTCGAAAATGGATTGTATTATTGGGATATCAATTTAACCCCTATGTCAAGTGCAACGATTCGAAGTCATGGTGTATTTAATGATGGTGGTCACTATTTAGAAATCTATAATGAAACGGATTATGATAGTGGATATGCTTATTCAGAATTCATCATTGATAGTGGATTCACAACATTAGAAATAGAGGTTGAAAATAATACAAACTCAAACGAAGATTTAGTATATGTGGAAGTAGGCGATGAAATCCAATATGTTTCAAATGAGACTTCTTGGCAAAAACTTACCTTTGTTTTATTTGAAGAAAATGATAATCAAAATGTGAGCATAAAACTCTATAATGGTTCAAGAGGTGGAGCATCGTTTGATAGTATAAAGTTATTTGAAACGAATAAACAATCAGAACTCACCATCATGAATCTGAATCCGGAGAACAATGTATGGGAAACTGGCGATTATTCATTGACATCCACTATATCAAATAGTTTTGATGGTGATACGTATCTAGAGGATATTTTAGGAAATGAATCTTTAAGCCTTCAAGGTGTGATGAGCAAAGAGATCAATGTTGATACGCTTAGGTCAAATTTTGGAAGTAGTTTTAACTCGTTTTATATTGGGGCTTGGGCAAAGCGGTCTAATGAGAACATATATGCCAATATGTTTTTTGGTATTCAAGTAAAACAATATGATGTTTTGGGTCATTTAATAGAGGTTTCTTATGAAGAAGAGGGTTATACGACACCTTCTACTATTATGTTTAATATGTATGATTCATCATGGCAATATGCGCATCAAAAAATCACTATAGATCCTTCAACGGTTTATCTTGAGATATCATTGATTTACGATGAAATGATAGATGTAATGATGGGAGAAGACATAGATGATTCAATCGATTATATTGATGATAATCATACATTATTATATGACAAAGTTCAATTTGATAATATAAATATTTTCCCAAATTATGAATCTTCTAGAAATATCTATGATGATTTTGGTAGACTTAGTGAAGTTTTATTTGACGATGGCACTTCAATACATTATGCGTATCCTACTGGAGATGAATCATATTCAAAAATACCATCTACCGTTACAGATCGTGATAATCAAACAACATATTATGAGATCGAGGATAATAGAGTTATTGGTATATATAGAGATACAAATGTAAAAGAAACGCCAGTTTATAATGAAAATGGACAGATGACTGCTTATCATCTTGGAACTTTTTATGATGAATCGTTTTATTTCACCGAAACAACTTCGTATATACATAAAAGTCAATATTTAAATGAGCAAGTGGATGCATTAGGGCATAAAACAACATATGAAACTGATGTTATAACAGGATTATTAACATATATTGAAAATGCTATTAACAATCGTACTTATTATGAATATTATGACAATGGATTACTAAAAAGGGTATATAACGATGAAGGTCAAACTGTTACATATAGTTATGATGAATTTAACAATCTAACGGATATCATATTAGATTCAGGGTATGGCTATCATATTGTATATGATAATGGAAGAATGGTGGAAGTAAAAGTAAAAGATACCACATTGATGTCATATGAATATGTTGTTGATACACATGAAACTGATTTGATTAAATCACAGACTTATGCAACCGACGATACTATTTTCTTCGAATATGATGAAGAAAATCGCATAAAAAAGATATCTTTTGGATTAAGTGAAGAAACAAAAATAGACAAATATGAGTATAGCTACGATGCATACGGTCATCTAACTTCTTATTATGATGTCACAAATGATATCACTGAGTATTATGCATATGATGTTTTGGGTCAATTAATAAAAATTCATTATGACAATGATGACTCAATTATGTATGAATATAATGATAATGGAGATGTTATTGGCATTGATTATGATATCAATAACTATAAAACCTCTTCGACATATAACATTGAAGGTGGTGAGAAGAGTTGGTTATATCATCAAACAATAATTGAAACACAAAATAAATTATCATTAACATATGCATATGATGATTTAGACCCCATGGAAAGATTAAACGCCATCCAATATAAACGTCAAAGTACTAAATTATTTGACAAGGAGTTTGATTATCAGGGCTTTACTGCAATTGTTGAAAGCGTCGTTTATGACTTTAGTGATGGACAGAAGAATTTTAAATATGAATATGAATATGATGACATCGGTAATATATTAATAGAGTATTATTATGAGTTTGAAGAGGATAATTATGTGTTGAAAAAATCGATTAACTATACGTATGATGATGCGCATCAATTGATACAAGTTGATATGAGAAATCATGGGATGTCGGTAAGTAGATATGATGAAACCAATCAAACCATTTACTATACGTATGATAATAAAGGTAACATCACAAGTATTAAGCATTTTGCATACGGTATTGAAGAATCAGTTCCAGCTGTGAAACCAAGAGAATATCGCAGGAGTACTGGATACGAGAATATGTATGTTAGAGTTTCTGGCGATACATCCATAGATGTTGGTGAACCTCTTAATTTGTATTTTTCATATTATGGTATTAATGTCACCCCACCATTTCCTGGACCTGGTCCAATTATGAATATCATAGGTGATGAATATCCAATCCCAGCGATAACGACATGCGATTATAGTGATGTTGACACATCGACACCAGGTTATTATGAAGTCATTTGCTATGCACATGATGGTACATCTACGCATAAACTTGAGTTTAATGTAGTGATAACTGTAGGCACACCAACTACCATTGAAAACACAGCAGAGTCAAGTGTTAGTTATGTATATGACAATGATTGGTTAGATCAGTTAGAAAGTTATACAATTGATGGTCTCACCAAGGAAATGGATTATGATGATCAAGGTAATCCAATTGAAATCACAAACATTTACTATAATGGTACAAAATATGATTATGCGACGCTAACATGGGAAGGACGAAGTCTAGTAGGTATAGCGTTAGTGAAGAATGCACAAACGGTGACTAACATCACTTATACATATAACGACCAAGGCATTAGAACAAGTAAAACCATTGATGCTAATGGTAATGGTGTTGAAGATTCAGGTGACATTAAATTTGTTTATATGTTGTCAGGTGATGTCTTAATATCAGAAATCAAATCAATACATAATGGATCATCATGGATAGAAGATTATCAAATCATGTATACATATGATTATGATGGTTCAGCGATTGGATTTACGTTTATAGATGGCAGCAACATATCAGACTATATTTATGTAACCAATATCCAAGGTGATATCACTAAGATCATCGATATGAATGGTAATATTGTGGTAGAATATGCATATGATGCTTATGGTAATAGCATTGAACCAACAGGTTCATTAGCGTCTACCATTGGTGAATACCAAAGTATGCGTTATCGTGGTTATAAATACGATGATGAACTAGGATTATATTATTTAAATAGTAGATACTATAATCCTGAAATCGGTAGATTTATTAATGCTGATGGTATGCTTGGTGAAGTTGGTCAGCTAGGCACAAATAATATGTATGCATACTGTGCAAACAATCCAGTGATGTACATAGATAACACCGGACACTCATGGTGGAATCCATTTAGTTGGAGCAATGAAGCAAAGATAGTGGCTGGTGCAGTGATTATTGTTGCACTTGCAATAGCTACAGTAGCAACCGGTGGAGCTGCGGGAGGAGTAGCAGGATTCATTTTATCTGGAGCATTGAAGGGTGCTGCAATTGGTGCAGTGTCCGGTGGATTAATATCTGGAACCATTGGAGGTATAAGTTCGGGAAGCTGGGAAGGATTCTATGACGGTTTCTCAACCGGATTCATGACGGGAGCATTCATTGGTGGAGTTACTGGTGCTGCATCTAATGCTATTAAAGTTGGACAAGCCGCGAAAATGTGGCAACCAGGAACAAGTGTTAGAACAGGAACATCATTTAAAACAATGGTTCATCATTACAAATTTCATGGACAAGGTTTTGGAAACATAGTAAATTACTCTAATCAAGCATCAAACTTTGCTATTAGAAATGCTAACTCTTTGAGCTTTGTTGCCCGAAACAGTGCACTTACACCTCATTGGACATGGATAGGTAAAATAGGAATGAATGGACACTTCACAGCTGCTGGTAAAATTTTAACATTTTGGATATAGAGGAGAAAACAAATGAAGAAAATTTTGAAATCAGAATTATTAGTATTGAAAGCATATCTTGAATTACCTGTGAGAAAATTGCTTGAACATAAATTTGAACTTGAGGAAGATTATATTTATGAACATGTGGCAGGATTTGTCAAAGGTGAAAGATATGATAAAGATATTGTGGCATTTTCAAAACAAGAACTTGAAATTATTAATCCTAAAATTTCTCAAAATATAAGTAACGATGATGGGAAGGATTTATTGACAGCATTTCTGTTAACAAAACTTGTCTGTAATATTATGAATAAACACAAAAATAAATCAGTTTAATGAAGTGAACTCGGTTTAGTTTTTCAGTGTGTGTAACATGGTTATACTAATAGCCACGTTAGCGCAGACTAAACTATGTTTGAAAAGTCGACTTGTTGGCTTTATGAAAAGTGCGATAAAACAAAAAAAGAAGGATTTCTCAATCCTTCTTGTTAATGACTTTAATTAAACTGAATTGGTTATGAACAAAACTAATCTCGAGACCAAGAGGGAGTGTCAACACTCTCTCTTTTTCTTTATATTCGATATAGCCAAGCTTTTTATATTTTAAGAAACGTTTCTCATCCAGCGAATAAATCGTATGTTGATAGTTAACATAAATGCTTTGATCACTCTTGCCCCAAAAGTAGTCAAAACTAACTTGAAAGAATTCACAGAGTTCATATATTTTCTCAACATTTTTAGTGAATAGTTTGCCTAATTCAATTAAGTTTAAATTACTTCTAGGTATATTTACTTCATTTTCTAAAACAATTATCTATTGAGTGCAACCCATATCATCCAGAGGAAGAATACTATTTATTTATATCTAGTCTTATCCCTGAATGGATTGAAATTGATAACTATGAATTCATTGTGGATTTAATTGATAATGCTCCAAAAGAAATATCGAAAAAAGAATTATCTAAGTACATACTAAAAAAAATTCGCGCTATATACCAATATAAGGAAAAGCCACCTAGATGGCTTCATAATCCTGAATGGCCATTAATACAAGGAAAACCACTTGTGTTTGTCGAACAAGATGGTGAACCAAATGATATACTAAATAGTAAATATGATAATAAAATAAATTATTATTTTAGAGATGATATTTCTAATGAAATGATAATTATTACGCAATTTGACTAAATATACTAAAATAGATAGCTGCTGTCGGAGGATCAATTGTTGGTGGAGTATTTTCTACAGTAGATATAGCATAAACAAATTATCTATTTGTTGGTGGTTTGTAGTTACCATTTCAATCGATGTAGAAATTATTACGGATACATTTTCATATTTATTTGAGTTGTATTACACCTAATTATTTTGATATTCGTTGAATCTTTTGTTTATATAATAACATTTATCATTTTATTTAATGTGCTTTGGTGCCTGATGCTATTTCTAAATAAAAAATATTTTTTCACAAAAATATGTATAGACAATACAGGTATAGCAACTAAATTTAATAAGAAAGAATTAATTATGATTTCTTGGGAAGAAGTTAGCGACATAGATATTAAATTTAATAGTTGCGCCAAATGTTTGGTAATAAACAAACAATCTGAGAAGAGTTTGATTTTTGGAATCACTGCAAAACGATTGCAGGAGATAAAGAGTTATTGTAATAATATTATAATTTTACAAATGTTGGATAAGATAAAAATCTCCATATTTAAATATCACAATTACATCATAATGTTGAATCATCAAATTAAGTAAATGCTTACTGTTTAACATAACGAGAAAAATGTTCAAAATAAGTATCTTTGAATAGTTGACATCTATAAATAAATATATATTTTTCTTCTATGAATATGTTTACAACCACTTGTTAATACATATTAAGTATGATAAGATTAGATTGCAATGAAAGAATCCGAGTAGTAGTGGCACTATCACAGAGAATCCTGTAAGCTGAGAATGGATATAATAAACCTATGAACGCTAATTCTGGAGCAAACAGTATACCGGCTATAACGGTTTTGAGGGCTAGACATTGTCTAGAACTAAGGTGGTACCGCGATTATTCGTCCTTAGATATTTCTAAGGGCGTTTTTATTTTTTAAAGGAGGCGTTAATATGCGCTATATGACAGCAAAAGAAATCAGAGAAACATGGTTGAATTTCTTTGTTTCTAAAAAACATGTGATTGAACAATCTGCATCACTTATTCCCCAAAATGATCCGACACTCTTGTGGATTAATGCGGGGGTTGCACCACTTAAACGTTATTTTGATGGATCAGATGTGCCTTCAAGTCCACGTTTAACTAACGTGCAAAAATGTATTCGAACCAATGATATTGATCATGTTGGAAAAACAGCAAGACACCATACATTTTTTGAAATGCTTGGTAATTTTTCAATTGGTGATTATTTTAAAAAGGATGCTGTTAAATGGGGCTTTGAATTATTAACGGATCCAAAATGGTTTGGTTTTCCGAAAGATAAACTTTATGTCACGTATTATCCAGATGATTTAAAAACGAAAAAATTATGGATGGATATGGGCATGGCTGAAGATCATCTTGTTCCGTGTGAAGAGAACTTTTGGGAAATTGGACCTGGACCATCAGGACCAGATACAGAAATCTTTATTGACCGTGGTGAATCGTATGACACAAGAGGTGTAGAACTGATTAGAGATGATATTGATAATGAACGATATATTGAGATTTGGAATATCGTCTTTTCACAGTTTAACGCGAACCCTGGTAAATTAGCGCGTTCAGCTTATCCTGAGTTACCACAAAAAAACATTGATACAGGTGCAGGTTTAGAACGATTTGCATGTGTGCTTCAAGGGACAAAAACGAATTTTGAAACGGACTTGTTTTTACCAATCATGAAACATATTGAAGTATTATCAGGTGAAACCTATACGGGACAAATGTCTTTTAAAGTGATTGCAGATCACATTAAAGCTTTAACGTTTGCTATATCTGATGGTGCGATGCTATCTAATGAAGGTAGAGGTTATGTATTAAGAAGATTGTTAAGACGTGCTGTGAAGCATGGTCGCTTTTTAGGCTTAGATAAACCATTTTTATATGAACTTGTTGATGATGTTGTTACCATGATGGGTGTCTTTTATGATAGTCTTTATGATACAAAAACAATTGTAAAAGATATTGTGAAAAAAGAAGAAGAGAAATTTCTCTCAACCATTAATGATGGTGAAAAGCATTTAGCTGAAGCGATTGAAAAAGAAGGGAAAACAATTAGTGGTGAAACTGCATTTAAACTATATGACACGTATGGTTTTCCTATTGAACTAACGATTGAAATGGCCGAAGAACAAGGTGTGAAAGTAGATAAAGATGCTTTTCTATTAGAACTACAAAAACAAAAAGAACGTTCAAGAAACGCACGTTCCACAAATAAGAGTATGAAAGCACAAGATGAAGCGTATTTAAATTTTACAGATAAGTCTTTATTTGTAGGTTATGATACACTACAAGTGAATGCGACAGTCATCAAAGTATTTGATGCAGGTATTGTCTTAGATAAAACACCATTTTACGCAACCTCAGGTGGTCAGGTAGCGGATCAAGGAACGATTAATGGGTTGATGGTTACTGATGTATCAAAACTTCCTAACGGTCAATGTTTACATGTCGTTGAAGGTGCATTTGAAGAAGGTGAAGATGTGCTTGCGATCGTGGATGCGAAAACACGTTTAAAGACTGTTAGAAATCACAGTGCTGCACATTTATTCCATCAAGCGATTAAAGATGAACTTGGTAAACATGTGAATCAACAAGGACAACTTGTATCTGCTAAAAGTTGGCGTTTTGATTTTAATCATTTTGATACGGTTGATGATCAAAAGGTATTGGATATTGAATCACTGGTGAAACATTATATCATTGAAAAACCACTGGATGTTATGATTAGTGAGATGCCGATTGATGAAGCGAAGAAAATTGGTGCGATGGCTTTATTTGGCGAAAAGTATGGCAATATTGTTCGTGTTGTGAATATGGGGTGGAGTATTGAGTTATGTGGTGGTACACACGTTTCTAATACCAAAGAAATTGTAGACTTTGCGATTGGTTCTTATGAATCAATTGGCTCAGGTATATACCGTATGGAAGGTGTAACTGGACCTGATTTAAAAACGGCTATCAAACCATTTATTGAGGCATATATATTAGAAATTGAAAGTTTAAAAGATAAATCGAAACGCTTGGATCAAGCATTTAAATTACCAGGTGAACCTGAATTGGTTGGTAGTTATCAAGATGTTGTCAATTATAGACATTATGTGGAACAACTTAAAGTCTTAATTAAAGATCATGAAAAAGCGATTGAAAGAGCAAAACAAAAAGATGCGATTGCGAATGTTAATGATTTCATTGATCCATCAAAGACGAATCAAGTAGTCATCACACAAAACTTGGATAATAAAGTCTTAAAACAATTATTAGATGTGATTTTCGATAAAGTGAAAGGTGACACGATATTCTTAATTAATAAGGGAGAATCTAAAGTATCTTTCTTGTGTAAGAGTACGAAAGATAGAGCAAGCGAACTTGTTAAACTTGCTGCATCACTATCAAATGGATCTGGTGGTGGACGTCCTAACATGGCACAAGGCGGTACCCAAGATCTTGATAAAATCGATGAGATGGTGAAGGTGATTGAAGATCAATTATGAAAAAATATTTAGGTATTGATTTAGGCAGTAAAACCATTGGTTTAGCAATTTCTAGTTCTGGGATCATTGCTGAAAGCTATGATACATTACGTTTCAAAGATGATTTATACGAGGAAGCCGTTCAAAAAATCATAAATGTGGTAAAATTAGAGCATATTGATGTGATTGTCATGGGTTATCCAAAGCACATGAATAACGATGTTGGTATTCGCGGTAAAATAAGCGAAGATGTGAAACGTCAAATCGAAAAAATAATTGACGTTGAAGTTATTTTGTGGGATGAACGCTTATCAACAAAGTCAGCGATAAGTGCGATGATTGCTGGCAATCAATCAAGAAAGAAACAAAAAAAGAAAAAAGATGAAATGGCGGCCGTGGTCATTTTACAAAATTACCTAAATTATAAGGGGGTATAGTATGTTCGATGAAGATAAAAGACTCACGTTAGTCGATGACAATGGTGAGGAAACGATTTGTGAAATACTATTCACACATGAAGCAAACGGTAAAAAGTATGTTGTTTTCGAGGTCCTAGATTCTGAAGAAGTAACTGCAGCAGTTTATACACCTGATGAAGCAAATGAAAGTGAAGGTGCATTTTCTGATATTGAGACGGATGAAGAATGGGATATGTTAGAAAAAGTTTTGGAAAAGTTTTACGACGATTTGGAAACTGAAGATTAAAAGAAAAAACAGTTATCGGGGAATCGACTGTTTTTTTACTATAACAAACAAGGAGAATTATTATGGGTTACATTATTGGATCAATCATTATCGTGGTTGTATTATTTATTGCATTAGGCCTTAAACAAGGTGTTGTTAAGGGTCAGTATGAATTCAAATTTAGTGCGCGTCAAATCTTGTCATTATTAGGGTTTGCTGTTATCTTATTTGGTTGTTTTACACAAGTAGAAGGTAATGAAGTAGGTATTGTTTATGATCCATTTGAAGGTGGTATTCAAGATGAGTCATTAAGCGAAGGATTACATTTTAAAGCACCTTGGGTACAAGTTTACAATATCTCTACAAAACTAAGAGAAGAAAGTTTTGTCTTATCAGCACAAACCGGTGTCATTTATAGTGAAGACGAATTTGGTGAATTAGAAGAAGTTGGTGGTGGTCAATGGGTGACATACCAAGTGACATTGCAATATCGTGTTGAAACGGTTAATGCACATCGTTTCTATCGTAGTTTTGGTAATACAACTTCAACGATTTCAACAGTTGAAGCACGCGTAAAAAAAGATTTACAAACAAATAGTGCTGAATATGACGTATATACCATTCTAAAAGGTGGTTTAGTTGAGGTTAGAGAAGGCACTGAAAATGATTTAAAAGATTCATTAGCTGCATTAGGTATTACGGTTGAGTCATTTACGATTGCTGATGTTGATGCTGGTGATACGATTGAAAGTGCAGTTGAACAAGAAGCGGTTGCTGCTAAAGAAATTGAAATCGCAGAGCAACAACAAGAAAGAGCTAAAGTTGAAGCTGAAACAGCGATTATTGTTGCGAATAATGAAGCTGAAGTAGCAGTCATTAAAGCTGAAGCTGATGCTGAAGCACAGGCGTTCTTGAATTCAGCAACTGTCAACGCGATTAATAATATGTATGCTGGTCAATTTGAAACAGTACAAGAAAAGTTAGATTTCGAGGCTGATGTAGCCGCTGGAACAACCGTTGCTGGTTATTTAACGATTCAAGAAATTTCGGAAATAATTCTTTCTCAATTGTATTATGATACATGGGATGGTCAATTGCCTGATGTCATTTCTGGAGATACTGGATTGAGTTTGATTTTGCCTGATTTTGGTGAGTAGTCATGAAAATTGGTATAGTAGCAGTAAACGATCAAGTATCAGCACATTTTGGACAATCTGAAGGTTTATATGTCTATACAAAAAATGAGGACACATATGAACTAGAGATTAAACAAGTGAAACCACATCAAGAAGGATCATTTCCACAAATGGTATTTCACGAACATGTGGACGTTCTTATTTGTGGTGGTCTAGGCTTAAAAGCGAAACAAAAATTTGATGGTTTTGGGATTAAAGTGATCGCTGGCGTTAGTGGCGATATTGATACAGTATTTCACAAATATTTACATGATGAACTCGAATCAAATGATTCATTTTGTGAAGGACATCATCATCACGAATAAAATTAGTTAAATATGACATAAAAGAGTGTCTATTAGGACACTCTTTTTTCTTTGTTGCGAGCGATGTGATAAAATATCTATAGATATTTATAAAGGATGATCTCATGCTAGAAACATTAAAACAATACGCAAATGATTATCAGGTACCTATCATTACAGATGAGGGACTTGATGTTCTTTTGGATGTCATTAGAAAAAACAACATTAAACATGTCTTAGAAATTGGTAGTGCCATTGGTTATAGTGCATTAGCTATGGCGTCTTTAGGTGTTAGTGTAGATACATTTGAACGTGATGAAGATATGATTAAAGAAGCAAAAAAAAATATCAAATTATATGATGAACATCATCTAGTGAATTTAATTACTGCTGATGCATTAACATATGATGGTGCATTAAAGACATATGATTTAATTTTTATTGATGCAGCCAAATCACAGTATATGCGCTTTTTTGAGAAGTATAGTCAGCACTTATCTGAAGATGGCGTTATTGTATGTGATAATTTGTATTTCCATCATTTGGATATCGATGTTGTCACTAACAAACATACGAAAGCGTTGTTAAAAAAACTAGCGAAGTTCAGATCATTTTTAGAACAACACCAAACATTTGAGACAACATTCATTGCTAAAGGTGATGGATTAAGTCTTTCAAAAAGGAAAAAGTAATGAAAAAATTAGTAACGATACATCAACTTGAAAGTATGTCAACTTTAGCCCCATTAACGGAAGGGTTTATTGTTGGCCATAAACGATTTGGCACACGTCTTTGTGCGTCGTTTGAGATTGCTGATATTAACCTTGCTATTAAAGAAGCTAAAACATTAGGTAAAGAGATTTTTCTGATGGCTAACCGGATGTTTGATGATGCGGATTGTGACGCATTTGAGATTTGGTTAAAAGAAGTTAACACAGATGATTTAACAGGTATGATTGTCGCAGATATTGGTGCGATGACTGTATTATTAGATAACGGACTTGGTCAAAAAGCCGTTTATCATCCAGAAACGTTATTAACGAATCAGTATGATACAAACATATTTGCAAGAGAAGGCATTCTAGGTGCATTTGTCGCGAAGGAAATTACATTGGAAGAAATTAGACATATTGGGTTTGGTCGTAAATTAAAATTATTTATGGTTGGACATGGCTATTTAGATATGTTTTATTCAAAACGACAACTGATTGAAACATTCACAATTAAAGCAGATATTGAACATACATTTCATGACCATAAAGATTTAACATTGATTGAAGCAAAAAGAGAAAATGAACCATTTCCTATTTTAGAAGATGATGCAGGAACACATGTGTTCCGCTATAATGTATTTCACACTGAGCAGTATCTTAATGTATTAAAAGATGCTGTTGACTATGTGGTTATCGATACAATTTTCCATGATGATGTATATGCAAAAAAAGTACTTGCACTATATCAACAACCAAATGATGCATTGATGCAAGACATCATGACAACTTATAACGAAACTTGGGATGAAGGTTTTTTACATAAACCAACCACCTATCAAGTGAAAGGTGGACAAAAATGATTGAATTATTAGCGCCAGCGGGTAATTTAGAGAAATTAAAGATTGCCATTATTTATGGTGCGGATGCTGTTTTTATTGGTGGACAAAACTTTTCTTTAAGAGCAAGAGCATCTAATTTTAGTATGGCTGATATAAAAGAAGCAACTGATTTTGCACATGCGAGAGGCAAGAAAATTTATGTCACAACAAACATTATTCCACATGACGAAGACTTACATGGATTAGCGGAATATTTAATTGACTTAGAAACAAATGGCGTTGACGCGATTATTTGTGCATCACCAGCAATTATTGATGTTGCTAGAAGACATACGAACTTAGAAATCCACTTGTCGACGCAACAATCAGCATTAAATTCTAGGGCTGTAGACTTTTGGTATCGACATGGTGTGAAACGGATTGTTTTAGCAAGAGAACTCGATTTAGATCAAATCAAGACAGTTACTACTAAAACTAAAGCGGATATTGAAGTGTTTATTCATGGTGGCATGTGCATGAGCTTTTCTGGTCGATGTTCATTATCTGATAATATGACAGGTAGGGATGCGAATAGAGGCGGGTGTGCACATTCATGCCGTTGGCGGTATCAATTGAAAGAACATGGCGAAGCAGTTGCTAAAAGACCGTTTACAATGTCTAGTAAGGATTTACAAGCGATTAAATATATACCAGACATGATTGATGCAGGGGTTTCTTCTTTAAAAATTGAGGGAAGAATGAAAAGTCTTCATTATATCGCAACCGTTGTCTCCACATATCGTCAAGTGATTGATGAATATATGAAAACAGGAACACTTGCGGATCCTGATTATTATGAAATGGAAATCAGTAAAGCCGAAAACAGATTGACAGCACATGGTTTCTTAAATGGTATGCCTGGTGTTGATGAACAGCTTTTTGATTTAAATAGCGAACGACCATCTCAACTATTTATTGGCTTAGTGAAGTCATATGATGATGGTATGGTGACACTTGAGCAACGTAATCACTTTTCAATTGGCGATAAAATAGAGTTTTTTAATCCAAGTGGTAAACGTTATGAAATGGTGGTATCAGCATTAATGGATGAAGATGGTGAACCTCTAACGGTTGCAAGGCATCCAAAACAAATCATTAAATTTCATGTTGATTTTCCATTGGAAGTGGACGCAATGGTTAGAAAAGTATGACAGGATTTATAGACAAAGATGGTAAGATACTACCTTATCAAATTACGTATAAGCCAAATAAGCATACATATTATAGAATTAAACCACACTATATAGATGTCACTACCAACAAACGGTATCCAAAACATTTAATCACGACTTTTTTAACATCTAACTTTGATAAGTTCTATCAAGCATTTAAAGCACAAGAAGTTGAAAGAGATGATGAGATAAAACTATGGGGTAAGACATATGAACTTCGTGTACATGTTGGTAACTTTAAATACGATATAGCGGAAGACATTGTTTATGTTCATACAAGAAGTGATGTCTTATCTGCTAAAAAAAGAATATATTTGGCAGAAATGATTAAACAAACAGTGCAAATTGAAAAACAAATTGAATCCACTTTAAAACGTGCTAATATTAAGCTTTTACCAAAGAAGTTTAAATACTTAAAATCAAAGTTTGGTAGTTATCATAGAAAGCATGATGACATTACATTAAATACGATTTTAGCGAAACTTGATCCGATTTATTTAACGTATGTTTTATTTCATGAATATGCACACACAAAGGTCTTTGATCATTCCACACGTTTTTACAAGCTTTTGGATCAGTTAATGCCAGGGCATAAAACCATCCAGAAAAGGCTGAAAAACGTGGTAATTATGTAAAAAATAGTTTATAATAGAGAACGAACCATAAGGAGGCGTAACATGGCTAAAAAACAAACATATCAATTAACACAAGAAGGTATTGATAAATTAAAAAGCGAATTAACGTATTTGAAAGATGTTAAACGTGGTGAAAACCTTGAAGCATTGAAAGAAGCACGTGCACAAGGTGACTTATCTGAAAATGCGGATTATGATGCTGCTAGAAATGAACAAGCACGCATTGAAGCAAGAATTTCTGAAATCGAAAACATCATTAAAAATGTGAAAGTCATTAAAACATCAAATGACGATAATGTGAATATTGGTAAAACAGTTAAAGTTAAATTTATAAAATCTAAAGATGAAAAAGTATTTCATTTAGTAGGTTCAATTGAAGCAGACCCAAGAGCAAACAAAATCTCAATAGAATCACCACTTGGTAAAGCAATGCTTAACCATGCGGAAGGCGATAAAGTTGAAGTTAAAACAGAAACAGGTCGTCTGATTCAAATTGAAATTTTAGAGATTAAATAATGTCAACTTGGAAACGGTGTATACCGGATCTATATGTAAAATCAATTTATATGATTGATTATCAAGCGCTTAAAGAACAAGGGATAAATACCTTGTTTTTTGACTTAGATAATACACTGATTCCATATGATGAAGCACAGTTGACATCTAAAACAACTGACTTCTTAAATGCCTTACTAGAAGATTTTAAGATTGTTATTATATCGAATAGCGGTTACCAAAGAGTATCAAAAGCAGCAGCTAAATATCCATTTGTTTGGCATGCTACAAAACCGTTGAAAAGCGGTTTAAAAAAAGCATTGAGGCTTGCTGATGAACCGCTTGAAAAAGTTGTTTTAATTGGTGATCAACTGATGACAGACATATTAGGAGGTCACCGGTTTGGCTGTCAAACGATACTTGTTGAACCAGTAAAGAAAACGTCGGATCGATGGATGACAAAAATAAATCGTTACATGGAAAGACGAATCATTAAAAAGATTAAAAGAAAAATACCTGATTTGTATGAAGAAAGGTTAAAAGCATATGTCGAAGGCACACTGTAAAGGGTGCGGAGCTAAACTTCAGACAAGTGATCCGAACAAGGTGGGTTATACCCCCGATTTACGTAAGGATTTTTGTCAAGATTGTTTTAGATTATCGCATTATGGCGAAGCAAAATCGCACTTTCATCCTGATACATTACCAACACTTAAACCAAAGAGTTTAGCACTCATGATTTGTTCAGTGATGGCACTTGATATGCTATTCTTTTATCCGCTCCATCGTTATGCACCAGATGTGAAGTATACATATATCATTAATCAAGTTGATTTATTACCCGATTCAACAAATCTAGATCTATTGTTAAAAAGTATCATGAGGCGTGCTAAAGAGATGAAAGTCCCTTTTGAAGATATTATTTTAATGTCAGCAAAACACGAGGACGATGTCCTTCATTTAAAAGCGTATATTATGTCATATGATGTTAGAAATGTCTATTTGCTAGGTGTTCAAAACGCAGGTAAAACAACGTTATATAAAACGTTAGTAGCGGATGATAAAGCATTAGCAATGAATAAAGCAGGGTTAACACAAGAAGTAATTTCACATAAATTATCAAGTAATCAAACGCTACATGATATGCCTGGTTTATACCAAGAAGGATATTTGCATCAGTTATTTAGTTATGATATTTATAAGTCATTACTTGTTAATAAACAGTTGAAACCGGTTATATATCAACTTAAAAAAAATCAATCATTGATGATTGAAGGATTAATTGGTGTAACGGTTCATCAAGATATGAGTGTTGTGATTTATGCGAATCAACAAGTGAAAGTACATCGAACAAATGAAGCAAAGTTATTAACATTGATGAATGAAAAAACGTTGAAGGATCGTGTTTATAGTGAAACCTATGAAACAAGAACTTATAAATTACCTTTTGGGAAACAACAATTAACATTTGCTGATTTTGGATTTATGCATATTCCTGGGGATAGTCTGGTAACAGTGACTTATCCGAAAGCTTTACATATGAGTATGACAGAGGCACTTTTCTCATGATGGAAAAGATTAAAACTGCAAAACAATTAATTAATGAAAAATTAAATGCTTATCCAAATCGGTTAGCTCATTCATATGGTGTGGCAAACACAGCAAGAAAATTAGCAATGATTCATCATGTGAATCCAGATTTTTTAGAAATAGCTGGTTTGATGCACGATTATGCGAAATATGATAGTTTAATTAATCAAACGAAAAACATTGATGAGCATATCATCAAGGAGTTTAAAGATCATCCAGTTATTTATCATGCGTATGCTGCAGCATATAAAATTGAAACTGTTTTAGATATCCATGAAGAGGCGATATTAAGTGCTGTAAGATGTCATGTATGGGGGAAACCTGATATGACCACCATGGATAAAATATTGTTTGTTGCAGATTTTTGCGAACCAAACAGACCATTTGATGATAAAGACTATATTTATGATTTAGCTTCTCATCAATTGGATGCTGCGGTTTATTACTGCATGCAAAAAAGTATGGAAGATTTAGAACAAAGAGGCTTAAAGCCAAGTGAAGCTTCATTAAAAGCTTATCAGTATTACAAGGAGGTAACAAGTGGATCTACTACATAAAATTATAGATACATTAGAAGATGTAAAAGTAAAAGATTTAAAAGCCTATGATTTTGAAAAAACATCACCGTTTTATGATTATTTCATCATCGCAACAGTTAATGAAAGACAAGCAAATGCAGCGATTAATCATCTAAAGAAAGCTTTAGGAGACGATGATTTTAGACATATTGAAGGGAAAGGCGGCACTTGGGTATTAATTGATTGCCATAGTGTTGTTGTTCATTTATTTTCAGAAGAAGAGCGTGAATATTTTGGTTTTGATAAACGCTTGATTGATATCAAACGCGTAATATAATGTTTGCACGATTTTATGATGAACTCATGGCAGATGTTGATTATGGATTGATTTATGCTTTTTATGAAGCACATAAACCTAAACCTCATCCTATGGTTATTGATGCCGGTTGTGGCTCAGGAAACTTCTTATTAGAACTTGCTAGACATGAAACAGATGTCTATGGGATTGATAAAGATGAAACCATGCTTGCTATTGCATTAGATAAATTAAAACAAGCCCATCTTTATGCACCATTGTTTGTGCATGATTTAAAAGATCCATTGACGATTAAAGCCGATGTTATTACAAGTTTCTTTGATGTCATTAATTACTTTAAAGGTACAAAGACATTATTTAAAAATATGTATCAAGCACTTCATGAAGAAGGGGTTTTCTTATTTGATTGTTATAAAGAAAGTGTGCTTGAAGATTATGATGGATATATTGAAGAAGGTGATGATCCAATACGTTATAAATGGGAAATCAATGTCGATCATCATAAACTGAAGCATCTTGTAACAATTAAAGATGAGATAAATCATATTACACAGTATGTGCATCCAATTAGCGATATAGAAAATCAATTGAAAACACTTGGATTTAAAGTTTTTTTTGAAGAAGGACCAGATCCAAGGAAATGGTATGTGATTGCTAAAAAATAAAATGCTTTAGGGTAAAACCTTAAAGTATTTTTTATTTATACTTCCTATTATGATATGGAGGGATAAAGATGAAACAAAAGATGATTATTGTTGGTTTAGTTATGGCAGTGTTATTATATTTTACATTTCCAAAACCTGAGACAGTGAGTTATGATTATCAAGATGCAGTTCAAATTGAACCGTTTGAAGTTGTTGTGACAGGTGCTGTAAACTTACCAGGTACATACTATTTTTTTCGTGATGTTTCTATGTCTGAAGTGATTGAAAGGGCTGGTGGGTTACGCGATGAGGCAGATGTATCACTAATTGCATTTTCGAATCGTATCACTTATGATACGAATATTGATATTGCTTCTATAGATGAAGAGGTAACAGAAACAGTTATCAAACTTAATATCAATGAAGCAAG
Source organism: Acholeplasmataceae bacterium (assembly GCA_963676765.1). Classification (GTDB taxonomy): domain Bacteria; phylum Bacillota_I; class Bacilli_A; order Acholeplasmatales; family Acholeplasmataceae; genus WOFB19. Next base: position 1,285,642 of record OY781159.1, on the reverse strand, counting down.
TTTTGCAGATCTTTTGGATGTGCCTTATATGTCTGAATCGCGAGCCGCATATATCATTATGTATCGTGAGGAACATGGTGATTTTCAATCTTTAGATGATCTTTTGGATGTGAAATATATTGGAGCAGCAACACTTGAAAACATCAAACCATACCTTACGTTATCATGATCTATATATAGAGGGTTTTGCGTTATTGGCTTTAGTCATCAGTTTTAGTGAACCCATTATGCTTATCGTATTAGGTGTGTATCTTGTGATTTTAAGAAGAAGGATAAGATGGCGGTTACTTGCTATATTCGTATTTTTGGTTTTAGCAAGATTCTTAGTGTTCCAAATAGGAACTAATCAGGCTCAAATTCATGATACTGTGCAAGTGGTTGCTGTTGATGATTATGCATATAGCCATCGGTTAACCATCAATTATCAGTTTCATAAGTATCATGTGTATACGTATGATGAGATTGCCGTTGGTGATTATGTTTATCTTCATGGTGACGTCAAAGCATATGTTAATGAAACAATACCAGATGGTTTTAATGCATACACATATTATTTATGTCAAAATGTATATGGACAAATAGATGTTTATGAACTAAGATTTGTTAGACACGGGTTTCATCTCATGACGTTAAGAGAGAAAATTATGGATAACGTATCTACGAATCAACAGCCCATCGTTAATGCTTTCGTGTTTGGTAAAAACCACTTAGATGAAACATCAAAGGATTTGTATCGATCATTAAACATTTTATTTTTAATGCAAACTACGGGACTACATGCTTATATTATGGTGTTAATCATAAAGAAAGGTATGTTTTATTTTAATGTATGTGAACGTACTAAGGAAGGTGTGGTTCTATTTATATATGGTGTGCTTTGTTATATAAACGCATTTAGTTTAGGTGTTGTAAGATTATTATTAACGCAAGTCTTTCGTCTTTTAAACAAGCGCTTTAAATGGCGATTTACACCACTTGATCGATTGTTTATTATATGTTATATCATGATTATGATTGCGTTTTGGTGGGTGTATAGTACAGGCCTTTTTATGACGTTTCTGATCATAATTACACTTGAGTTAACAAGAGATAGATATCATTCTTATAGCGGCTATTTAAAGCGTTTGATTATGAGTTTATTCATTGTTTTAGTGTGCTTGCCGTTCACAAAAGCAATCGCACCTTTAACGATTGTTTTATTACCCCTAATCATTATTTATGTAACATGTATTTTATATCCACTAAGTATTATTTCTTGTTTTGTAAATGGACATCATGGTTTATTAGACATGTTGATCAATGGTTTTAATAGTGTGATGACGTATTTAAATCAACAAACATTCGTGTTATATTTACCAGCATTAAATCATATCACAATGATGGTTTACTATGGGTTATTTGTTTATGTTTTATTAGCCATTTATAAGAAACAGTTCATGATTAGACTATTCGTTCTATCAAGTGTTTTTGGTTATAGCGTTTTAAGTAAAAGATATATAGATGAAGCGAGTGTGTATTTTCTTGATGTTGGTCAAGGGGATACAATCTATATAGAATCAAGATCATGCCAAGTGATGATTGATAGTTTTGAAGGGTCGACCGATTTTTTAAAGAATCATGGTGTATATCATCTGGATTATTTATTTTTAACCCATAGCGATGATGATCATACAAAAGAAGCACATGACATCATCCATGAAGTTGGTGTATCTAAAGTGGTTATTAATCCATATGATACATATGACTCTTATCATACCCCTGTGGTTATTGGTCATGCCGGTCAAAGCATTCGTTGTGGTAATTTGACATTTCAAGTCCTAGGACCACTTAAGCGTTATGAAACTGCAAACGATAATTCGCTTGTCTTAAGTGTAATGATTGAAGGGGATAAGTTTTTATTTACAGGTGATATAGGTAAGCAGGTCGAACATGATCTTGTAAGTAGGTATGGTAGTTTATTAAAAAGCGATGTCTTAAAAGTTGCACATCATGGTTCAGATACGTCAACCGCAAAATCATTTATAAGTGTTGTACAACCTAGCTACGCAGTGATATCTGTTGGTAGACGTAATCAGTTTCATTTTCCGCATTTAACCACATTAGAAACGCTATCGGTATTTCATGTCAAAGTTTATCGTACAGATGAAGCAGGAACGATTATCTTAAGATATAAAGGTATGCAAAAGTTGTGGGAAACAACTATCAATTTAAGTCGATTTTTAGTATAATGTAACCATACAGAAATGGAGAATATACACATGCCAGATTCAATTTATGCATTTCAATCAACAAATGAATATTTATTAAGAAAAGCTGTGGATGCACGTATTGAAAAATTAAATGTGAATGCCTTTAATTTTATGCGTTATGATTTATCAGAAGCATCATCTGATGATGTATTAGAAGATTTACAAACAATTTCTTTTTTCTCGGAATTAAAAGTGATTGTTGTTAGACATATTGAAAAAGTGTTAGATGCTTCTGAAGGTGTTGTTAAAGCATGGGTTACGTATATTGAAAAACCAAATCCTGATGTTGTCTTAGTATTGGAATTAAGTGAGTTGTTACCGACTGCTACACCACTTGGTGATGCTATTCATAAATATGCATATATTGAAAAAATTGCAGATCCAAAACAAGAAGAATATCCAATCTTTGTTAAAGAGATATTTGATAAAATGGGTTATCAAATTACAGATGGTGCGATTGAATCATTATTAGAGAGAACAAATTATGATTTTACATTACTTAATCAGGAAGCAGAAAAATTAGCTTTATATAAAGTTGATGAGAAAGTTATTAAAGAAATTGATGTGATGCGTTTAGTTAGTCGTAATTTAGAAGAACATATATATGAATTAACAAATGCTTTACTTTCTAATCAACAAGCAAAGACGATTGAAATATATCATGACTTGCTTGCTAAAAATGAAGACCCACTTCGCATTCTAAATTTCATTGTCAATAAAATGCGCGAGTTAATGCATGCTAGGTTATTAATCGATAAGGGAATGCATAAAGATGCTTTAGCAGATTATTTTCATATATCAAGTGGTAGAGCATACTATATGATGAAAAATGCAAGACAGGCAAACTTGAATCTTTTAGAACGACATCTAAAAAAATTAGGGCAATTAGATTTTGATATTAAATCAGGAAATATAGAAAAAAAGCTCGGTGTTGAGCTTTACTTGTTAGGAGTGTAATAATGTTTAATCATGATAGAGTTTTATTATTTGATTTTGAAACATCTGGCTTAAATGCAATGCGCGATCAAGTGATTGAAATTGGTGCCATTGTTTTGGAAAAGGTCCATGGGCAATATGTCATCACAAATGAAATGCAAGAACTTGTGCTTGCAGATAGACCATTGCCACCAAAAATTACGGATATCACACACATTACAGATGAGATGCTTTTGCGTGATGGTATATCACAAGAAGAAGCATGTCATAAACTGTTAGATTTATATCGTGATGAGAAAACATTGCTGGTTGCCTATAATATTCAATTCGATATTGGCTTCTTAACCGCGTTATTTAGAAAATACTGGAAACCAAACTTTTGGATTAATAATGATTTATTAGATGTAATGGCTGTTTACAAAGACAGACATACATATCCTCACCGTTTGGAAAGTGCAGTTGCTATGTATAAGATTGAAGAACCAAACACACACCGTGCATTAGATGATATAAAAGCAACCCTTGAAGTATTAAACCGCATGCATGATGTTCAACCGAATATTGCAAAGTATGTCAATAAGATTGGTTACAATCAAAAATATGGTGTTAGTGGTATGAGACTTAAACATGTCACATATATTGCACAGCATGGTGGCAGAAGAGAAATTGAACGATTATTTTCAATATAAAAAAAAGAAAAGCATCTTCGGATGCTTTCTCTTTAAGTCAACTTGTTTACAAGGAGCGATAACTGTGATTTATGTCTAGCGACATAGTTCTTATGATAGATTCCTTTTGAAAGACCTTTGTCGAGTTTCTTATGAGCGAATGCAAGTTTTTCAACTGCAAGATTCTTATCACCAGCTTCGACAGCTGTTTCAACAGCCTTTACTGCTGATTTAACAGAAGACTTGAATGCTGCGTTCTGTAAACGACGCTTTTCATTCGTCTTATTACGTTTAATTTGTTGTTTAATATTAGCCACAATTTCACCTCCAGGCATATGCACAACTATTGTATCAAACGAAACGGTAAAATGCAACAATAAACACAAAAATATGGTAAAATAGAAGAGAAAAGAAAGATAGGATGATACGGATGACGACAGCAAATAAAATTACGATTACGCGCTTCTTAATCATTCCGATTATGTTAGCCATCATTTATATCGAACCACTACATGCTGACATTGGATTTTTTAACTTGACTATTGGTGGTTTTATTTTTGCAGTTTTATTTGTTGTGGGAACTATGACTGACTTTCTTGATGGACAAATTGCTAGGAAATATAATCAAATCACTACGTTTGGAAAGTTCTTAGATCCTATAGCAGATAAAGTACTCGTTTTAACTGCAATGCTATATATCATGGTTACAGCAACTTCGAGAGTACCTATTTGGGCAGTAGCGATTGTTATCACAAGAGAATTCATTGTGACAACCATTCGTCTAATGGCAATTGAAAAAGGTGATGTGATTGCTGCTTCAATATATGGCAAGATAAAAACAGCAATAACTATGGTGGCACTAGTCATCTTATTATTTAATGATTTTGGATTTACACACTGGATTGGGGATATCGCATTTTATCTAGCGATTGTTATGACGATTATCTCAGGTGTTGACTATTTTATGAAAAACAGGAAGATTATATTTGAATCTATGTAAGTAAAAAGGTATTTGCACTTACTAATATAGAATGTGGAGGTAATTATGGACAAAGATAAACGTTCGCAGGCTTTAGAGACTGCAATGAAGCAAATTGAGAAACAATACGGTAAAGGATCCATTATGCGTTTGGGTGATGATGTTGATCGTCACGTCGCTGCAAATCCTACTGGATCACTTCAACTTGATATCGCATTAGGTATTGGTGGTTATCCAAAAGGCCGTATTATTGAAATATATGGACCTGAGAGTTCTGGGAAAACGACATTAGCTTTACACGCGATTGCAGAAATTCAAAAACGTGGTGGATATGTCGCATTTATTGATGCTGAACATGCATTAGATCCAAAATATGCGAAAAATGTTGGTGTTGATATTGATAATCTTTTATTATCACAACCTGACACGGGGGAACAAGCATTAGAAATTACAGAAGCACTAATTAGAAGTGGTTCCATTGATTGTGTTGTTATTGACTCGGTTGCCGCTTTAGTACCAGAAGCTGAAATTAATGGTGATATGGGTGATTCACATGTTGGCCTACAAGCGAGACTAATGAGTCAAGCGATGCGTAAATTATCAGGTGCGATTTCTAAAACAAACACAACTGCTATTTTTATTAATCAAATTCGTGAAAAAGTTGGTGTAATGTTTGGTAACCCAGAAACAACACCTGGTGGACGAGCACTTAAGTTCTATGCTAGTGTTCGCCTAGAAATCAGACGTAGTCAAGTGATTAAAGATGGTTCTGATATTGTTGGTAATGCAGCAAACATTAAAGTTGTTAAAAACAAAGTTGCACCACCATTTAAAACGGTTAAGGTTGATATCATTTATGGTAAAGGTATTTCCCAAACAGGAGAACTAGTAGACTTAGCAACTGATCTTGATTTCATCCAAAAAAGTGGATCTTGGTATGCTTATGAAGGTGATAAGATTGGTCAGGGTAGAGAAAATGCAAAACAGTATTTAGAAGAACACGAAGATGTTTATCACACACTCTATCAAAAAGTATTAGAGCATTATCACATTTCATATGATGATTAATGATGAAGCACATCCTTGTGATGTGCTTTTTTTGCAAAAAAAAAGACTTCCGAAGAAGTCGTTTCTTAAGAAACCGTATCAGGGTTTAAATCATGTAATGAATACATGACATAGGCTGTTTCATTAATTGGCTGATCTTGAACTTGATACGTATATTCAACTTTTAAGTATAAGTTTGGCTCAGTAATCGTGATGAATAATAAACGTGTCATTGGAAACTCTTCGTCCCACACAACCGCAATTGTCGTTCCTGATGGCGAAATGTTTCGCATTGAACCTATGGAGTAATGTGGGAACCAATCTGTGTGTAACACTGGTGTTACTGCAACCGATGTGATATCATAAAGACCTTTTGCTTCATAACCGATTATGAATCGATATGATCCATGACTTGTTATTTCTTCTGGATCATCATCACTAAATACAGGGTATGTAAGTGCTGTCCAACCAACTTTAATCGAAAGTTCCTTTAAATCATCGATACCTACAAAATTACGTTGCACATCGTTATATTCTTCATCAAAATGGACACTACGATTACTAAAATAAGGTCCTAGAAATGCAATTAATAATAGTGTTATTGGCAATGCAATAGCAAATACTAATAAACCGATTTTCGCACGATATTTATGTAGCCATTGCCAAAATGTTGGGGTTTCTTGTTTGTTATATCTCATGTCGTCTCTCCTTTGAATATCCATACTCTATTATACACGAAAATGACAAAAAGAAAAAAGTCTAAATCCATATACAATAACCGATGGTTTCACATCGTTTTCGAATTGACTATTCACCTTAAAATAAGTTATAATTAAAGCATGCAATAGATTAACGCAATTTAAATCGAATTGTTATAAATATTTATAAATGGAGGTGTATCGCATGCCCGATAGCACATTAGTATTAATCATCTCCATTTTGCTAGCCATTATTGTTGGTGTATCATTTGGATTCTTCTTACGTATTTATTTACATGAGAAGAGTATTAAAGCATCAAGAGAGATGGCCGAAAAAATTGTTGAAGACGGAAAAAAAGAAGCTGAAAAATCAAAGCGCGAAAGCGTACTGGAAGCGAAACAAGAAATATTTAATCTCAAGAAAGAATTTGATAGTGATATTCGTGAGCGACGTCAAGTCGTTTTAAATCTTGAGAACAAGGTCGCACAACGAGAAGAGAACCTCAATAATCGTTCTGTCAATTTAGATAGACGTGAACAGTCGTTAACCTCTCGTGAGGAAAAACTAGACGAACGAAAAGAACAGCTCGAACAATTGAATAGCAAAGTGGAAGAAGTTTTAAAAGAACAAGAAACAAAGCTTTTAGAAATTTCTGGTCTAAGTACAGACCAAGCACGAGACATCATTATGGCACGCGTCAAAGATCAGATGGCGGACGAGATTGCAATGTACATTAAGGATGAGGAAGACCGCGCGAAAAATGAAGCGCAAAACAAGTCCAAACAAATCCTGTCTCTCGCTATGCAGAAATACGCAAGTGAAACAACAACAGAACGTACTGTTTCCGTTGTTGATTTACCAAATGATGAAATGAAAGGACGAATTATCGGTCGAGAAGGTCGTAATATTCGCACTTTAGAAGCCTTAACAGGTGTTGATTTAATTATCGATGATACGCCGGAAGCGGTAGTATTAAGCGGTTTTGACCCTGTAAGAAGAGAAGTTGCTAGACGCGCACTTAGTACATTAGTAGCCGATGGAAGAATTCATCCAGGTCGTATTGAGGAAGTTGTCGATAAAGCAAGATCAGAAGTTGATCAATTCTTAAGAGAAGCTGGGGAAGATGCCGTATTCACTGTTGGTGTTGGTAGATTACATCCAGACTTAATTAAGTTATTGGGACGTTTATCATTTAGAACATCATATGGTCAAAATGTTTTAAAACACTCAATTGAAACAGCCTTTTTAGCTGGTAAGTTAGCGGCTGAAATTGGTGAAGATGAAACATTGGCTAGACGTGCTGGATTGCTTCATGATATCGGTAAAGCCGTTGACCATGAAGTTGAAGGTGGGCACGTTGAAATTGGCGTGAATTTGGTTAATCGTTATAAAGAACCGGCAGTGGTTGTTGATGCGATTGCATCGCACCATGGTGACGTGGAAGCGAAGAGTGTCATTGCAGTGTTGGTTGCTGCTGCGGATGCATTATCTGCTGCTAGACCAGGTGCAAGATCAGAATCAATGGAAAATTACGTGAAACGTCTTGAACAACTAGAGACGATTTCTACAGACGTTAAAGGTGTCGAAAAGGCGTTCGCGATTCAAGCTGGACGTGAAGTCAGGGTTATTGTTAAACCTGAGCAAATCGATGACTTAGCCGCTTTTAGAGTTGCACGAGAAATTAAAGACCAAATCGAGGAAAAGATGTCTTATCCTGGCACGATTAAGGTAACAGTTATTCGTGAGACAAGAGCAACTGACGTAGCAAAATAAGAGGCATCTGCCTCTTTTTGCTTGATAGAAAGGAAAAAGTACAATGCGGGTTTTATTTGTAGGAGATATTTATGGAGATGCAGGAATTAACATGTTACTTGAGCATTTACCTGAAATCAAATCAGCACATCGTCCGAATCTCATCGTTGTGAATGCTGAAAATGCAGCAAATGGTAGAGGGATTAATGAAAAGATATATAAACAGTTAATGACTGCTGGTGTTCATATGCTTACGATGGGAAATTGGACATGGGGTAATAAAGAGCTATTTTCGTTTATTGAAGATGCTAATATTGTTAGACCTTTCAATTATCGTAATGCACCGGGACATGGTTATAAAACAATTAATTTCAATGGTCAAACATTATTAGTAATAAATGCTTTAGGTCGCACATTTATGAATGCAAATCTTGATGATCCATTCACGGGTATTGAAAAGATTTTAAAAGAAAATCCTGCTGATTATACAATGGTAGATATTCACGCAGAAGCAACCTCTGAAAAAGTTGCTTTGGGGCATTATCTTGATGGTCTAGCATCTGCAGTCGTTGGCACACATACACATGTACCAACAGCTGATAATAGAGTGTTACCAAAAGGGACTATGTATATGACAGATGTTGGTATGACAGGACCACTTGATGGTATTATTGGTGTTGATAGAGATATCGTCATTAACAGATTTTTAAATGGATTTAGTACACCAAATAAGGTAGCTAAAGGACCTAGACAGTTAAATGCTGTCATCATGGATTTTAAATTAAAGAAAATTGAGCGTATTCACATCGAAAGCGTATGAGTTTATCATACGTAGCGTATCAGTTAAAATAACACTAGGTGATAAGATGAGTGACATTAATATAGATAAATATTTTAAACCAGACTTAAGGAAAGCAAGAAAAAGATCAAAAAACGCTATTGATGAGGTTGTTTTTAACTTACCTGATCGTTATCACAATCTAGGAAATAATAGAACATATTTAATTCAATCATATGGTTGTCAAGCAAATGAAGCTGATGGGGAAACCATGGCAGGTATATTAGAACACATGGGATTTACCAAAGCAAAAAATGAAAAAGATAGCGATATGATTATCATTAATACATGTGCGATTAGAGAGAATGCAGAAAATAGAATCTGGGGTGAACTCGGTCGTTTAAAAGCGCAAAAAAGAAAAAACCCGGATTTAATTTTAGCGTTAGCGGGATGTATGGCTCAAGAAGAGAATGTTATTGAGCGGATTTTAAAAACATATCAACATGTGGATATGGTATTTGGTACACATAATATTCACCGTCTTCCAGCATACATTGAAACAGCGATGCTTTCAAAGGAACGTGTCATTGAGGTTTATTCTAAAGAGGGTGAGATTGTTGAAAATCTCCCTAAGGTAAGAAATCATAAATTTAAAGCATGGGTAAATATCATGTTTGGCTGTGACGAGTTTTGTACATATTGTATTGTACCCTACACAAGAGGTAGAGAACGTTCAAGAAAGAAAGAAGATGTCATAGCTGAAGTGAAAGAACTTGTAGAACAAGGCTATAAAGAAGTGAACTTATTAGGACAAAACGTTAATGCTTATGGTAAAGACTTCAAAGATATCGATTATACGTTTGGTGATTTATTAAGAGCACTGAATGATACGGGAATTGAACGTATTCGTTTTATGACATCTCATCCACATGATTTAGATCAAAAGACAATGGAAGCGATCAGAGATTGCGAACACGTGATGCCATATTTTCATCTACCAGTTCAATCAGGTAGTGAACGTGTCCTAAAAAAGATGAATCGTCATTATACAAAAAGAAGATACTTAGAAGTTTTAAATCAATTGAAAGAAACAGTACCTGGTATTACTGTAACAACTGATATTATTGTTGGATTTCCTGGTGAAACAGAAGAAGACTTTTTAGATACGTTAGATTTAGTTGATAAAGCCAATTTTGAAGGTGCATATACCTTTGTCTTCTCAGCACGTGAAGGTACACCTGCTGCAACATATGAAGATGATACGCCAGAGGATGTTAAAAAAGCAAGACTTTATCGATTAAACGAAAAGATTAATGCTGGTTACCTTCGTGGTAATCAACGTTTTGAGGGTGAAATTGTCAAAGTTTTAGTGGATGGTGTTTCAAAACATGATGAAACCATATTAGCAGGCTATACAGAAAATAATAAGCTCATTAATTTTAAAGGTGATCAGTCACTTATTGGACAAATCGTAAGTGTGAAAGTTACTGAAGCTAAAACGTGGTTTTTGTTAGGAGAGGCAGTATGACAGAAATCGATAAGTTATTAGAACTGATTGAACATGACCCCGTGGTCATTCGCTATCGTGAAATAGAAGAAAAGATGAATAAGTCCAAAGATGTTAAGCGTCAAATTGCGAAATTAAAAGCAGTTCAGAAACAATTAATCAACGCACGTCATATCGGGAAAACAGAAGCTATCAAGCAATTTGAAAAGGATTATGATGAACGTTTAAGTCAAATTGAAGACTTTCCACTGATGGCTGAATATCTCACACTTCAAACAGAAATAAATGATATGCTACAATCCGTCTTACAAATTATTGAGGATGGTCTTAATAAGGAAATTGAATAAAAAATCGGGAAATCGCTTTATGTAAGGGCTCTGTCATGTTTTTAACTTGCACATTGTTTAAAAAAAATGTAAGATAGAGGTAAAGAAAGCAATGGAGGGATTTTATGCCAAAACTTAGCAAAGAAAGCATGATTAAGGTTGGCACCAATGAACGTAAAATTGATGAATTGATTAAAACACTTATTTATTTGCCAGTAGAGCAAGTTGTAAGTTTTTTCCAAGACATCGGTTTAACGATACCCCGCGAACTTCGCATCTATGTATTGAAGGAAACCTTAAGGCAACGCGTTGCGGAAACAAGACGATCACGTGGCACGCTCGCTGATGAATTAAATTATCGTTTATCATGGTTTGCTGAATTCAGTGAAACACAGTTAGAAAACTTATTAGAATTCTTTGATGATGAAGTACTCGTTAAACAGTTTTTAGAAGATTTCTGGACAGATGTACTAGGTTACATGGTAGATAAACAAGTACCTGCTAATGATATTGAAAGACTCGTTGATGAAAGTGTTAACTATGTTAAAGATAAAGGCCTTGTATTCCCGGATATCAAAAAATATAACCGTGCATTAAGTGTATTATTTTATGATTCGTTTAATCGCATTGATGGTCTATCACCACAAAAGATTAGACCAGTATTATATAAAAGTTCAACTTTATCAGAAGTTCGTGATTTAGGTGCAAAGTATGGTGTCAAAGTACCTAGACGTTTAAAGAAGAATGAACTTGCTGATATCATTGTTAACGAATTAAAAGATAATGGTGAATATTCTGAAGCTTTAGAAAAACAAGTACGCTCAATGTCAGTACTCGTTTTACAACGTTTCGCTATTGACCATGATATTAAAGCTTCAACTGAACTCAAAAAAGAAGAAATCATTGAATATATCTTGAAAAATGCTAAAGAGACAAGAGAAGCATATTTCGTTCCAAGTTCCATTGCTGCATATGATCAAGAGTTAGAAGAAATTTCTGATGAAGCAAAAGCTGAAGAAACCATACCACCAGTTGTAGTTGAGGAAGAAAAAGTTGAGGAAACTGTAATGGCAGAAAAGGCAGAAGAAAAAGAACCTGAACAAGTTGTTGAAGAGAAACCTGTCGTAGAGGAACCAATTGAAACAGTTCCTGAACAAGTTGAAGAGCAAAAACCTGTTCAAGTTATTCAACAAAGTGTTAATTTTGATGCATTAGTTGCGGAAGTAAAGGCATTAAGAGAAACAATAGCAGATTTGAAAGCAACTAAAACAGAAGAACCTGTTGTAAAAGAACCTGAGCAAGTTGTTGAAGAACCAACAGAAGAAACAATTTACCCTGAAAAAGGTGAGCCGATAGTTGTTAATACGGCAGAGTTTGCTGGTTCATCTAAAAACTTCAAAAAAATCATGAAGTCAGAAATTCAAGAAAAAGAAGCATTTATTGAAAAACAAGAGCTCCAAGCAGAAGGTATTGAAGATGATAGACCAGGTGAGCTTAAAGCATTGGGTGCCGTTGGTAAATTCTTCCTTAAATTTTTTAGAATCTTGATTTTAAAAATAGTACTACCGGTATTAGGTATTGCTATCTTATTACTAGTTATTTATGGATCTATTGATTTCTTTACGGATATTGATTTCTTAAATGGCATTACTAATGCTATCAATGGTTTCAAGATTGGTAATTATGGTTTACTTGAACATTTCTTTAATTTATTAAAACAATTTGGTTTAACACCAGCATAATTTTTATAAAGTAGAAAAGGTGGCATAATGAAAGCATCCAATTATACGCCGATGATGCAACAATATCTCAAGATTAAAGAAGACTACGCTGATGCGATAGTCTTCTTTCGCTTAGGTGATTTTTATGAGATGTTTTTTGATGACGCTATTGTCGCATCTAAGGTTTTAGAGATTGCGTTAACATCCAGAGACGCCGGTCAAAAAGTACCGATGTGTGGGGTACCGTATCATGCGGTAAAACCATATGTACAAAAGTTAATTGAAAAAGGTTTTAAGATTGCGATAGCTGAACAGGTTACACCTGCTGGTAAGGGTCTTGTTGAGCGGGAAGTCATTCGCTTGATAACACCTGGAACAGTATTTGAAGATGGTGTGCTAGATGCGGCTACGAATAATTATATTGGCAGTGTGCTTTTAACTGAAAAAGGGTACGCACTAACTTATATTGATATTTCAACAGGTGAAGCATATGTGACTGATCAATTAGATAAAAGAGAAACACTTGATTTAGTTCGCAGTTTAGGTATACCGGAAATTGTTGTTTCTAATCATTTTGATGAAACATTTATTCAAACACTTAAAGATGAGGGTGTTTTGATTTCTTATAGTAATCAGTTTGATATAATTGATCAAAAAACAACAAACCATTTATCAAGAGAACAAAAACGTGCAGCATCACACTTACTCCATTATGTAATGGATACACAAAAACAAGATCTTCATCATCTCATGCCTTTTGAATATGTTGATAAAGTGAGCCATATGCAAGTTGACTACCGTGTGTTAAGTCATTTAGAAATCCATGAATCACTTGTTCATCAGAAACAATCAACATTGATGCATTGGTTAAATGAAACACATACAGCCATGGGATCACGTTATTTAAAGAGCATTTTTCATCAACCTTTAAAGGATCTAGAAAAATTAGAAGAAAGATATGATTTAATTGAAGCACTCACCCCATATGGGCCACGAGATGAGGTTATTTCACATTTGAAAGCCATTTATGATATTAATCGTATTGTTGGTAGGGTTGCATTTCAAACGGTCAATGCGAGAGATCTTGATCAATTAAAAGAAACGTTAAAACAAGTACCAAACTTAAAACAAGCCTTAAATCAATATGATAGCCCAATGGTTAAAAATCTTTCTGATAGTTTGGATGACCACAAAGATTTATATAAGTATCTAGATCATGCTATTCATGAAATGCCACCTTTATCTTTGAAAGATGGTGGCATTATTAAAACCGGTTTTGATGAAACACTTGATAACTTGAGAGATGTAAGTAAAAACGGAAAAGCTTGGCTTGCTCAATTCGAGCAAGATGAACGTGAAAAGACAGGGATTAAAAACTTAAAGATTGGGTATAATAGAGTCTTTGGTTATTACATTGAAGTTTCAAAAGGTAACGCACCTTTGGTAAAAGATGAATATGGTTATGAAAGAAAACAAACACTCGCTAATAGTGAGCGTTATATCTCACCAGTCTTAAAAGAAAAAGAAGATATTTTATTGCATGCAGTTGAAAAGAGTCAAGCATTAGAATACACGCTATTTAAAGCGATTAGAACATATACAGAAAGTTTTATTCATCGCTTACAAGTATTAGCGAATACAATTGCTAAAATTGATTGTTTCTTAGCTTTAGCGGTGGTTGCTGAGAAAAATCGCTATGTTAGACCACAAATATCCAAAGATAGAACGGTGAGTATTGTAGGTGGAAGACATCCCGTTGTTGAACAATTTACGACATTTATTAAAAATGATGTCATGATGGAAGAGGGAGAAATCTTTTTAATTACTGGTCCTAATATGAGTGGTAAATCGACTTATATGCGAATGTTTGCGATGATTGCTTTCATGGCGCAATGCGGATCATTTGTACCAGCAGATGAAGCAACACTCCCCATTTACGATGCATTATTCACACGCATCGGTTCATCTGATGATTTATCTGGTGGTAAATCAACATTCATGGTAGAAATGGTTGAATCAAATGAGGCATTATCAAGAGCAACCAATCAATCGCTTATTTTATTTGATGAAATTGGCAGAGGTACTGCGACATATGATGGTATGGCTTTAGCACAATCGATGATTGAATACATTCATGAAAAGATTGGTGCACAAACATTGTTTTCAACTCATTATCATGAGTTAACGGTTTTAGATCAAAGTTTAAGCCGTTTAACAAATTTATGTGTAAAAGCGAAAGAAGAAAAAGATACGATGGTATTTTTACATCATGTTGAAAAAGGTAAAACTGATAAATCATATGGTATTCAAGTGGCATCACTTGCGCACCTCCCTTCATCACTAATTGCACGAGCAAAAGTGATTCTATCGAAGTTTGAAGATAAAGAAGTTAAAGTGATGCTAGATCTATTTAATTATGATGATTTTGAAGCAAACATTTCGCAAGCTTTATCGTTAGATGAACAAGATGTATTAACAGAAATTGATCAAGTGAACACGAATAACTTATCACCTATTGAAGCATTGTTATTATTAAAACATTTACAGGAAAAACTTAAAAAGAAGGATTAATATATGCCAACCATTACTAAAATGAATCCAAGATTGGCTGATATGATTGCTGCTGGTGAAGTAGTGGATCGTCCAAGTTCAGTCATGAAGGAACTCATTGAAAATGCCATCGATGCGAAAGCATCAGAAATTGACGTAACGATTCAAGGAATCGGTATGTCTTTTCTCAAGGTTTCAGATAATGGTATTGGAATGGATGATATAGATGCTGCATTAGCATTTGAAAGACATGCGACGTCAAAAGTCAAGCAAGAAGGCGATTTATCGCATATTCACACACTTGGTTTTAGAGGTGAAGCTTTAGCTGCGATTAGTGCTGTTTCAAAAGTTTCGATGACGACGAAAACAAAAGCGATGGCTGAAGGCATTGAACTTATGCTACATGCGGGTCATGTCATTGATAAAAAGATGTGTGCGGCAAATCAAGGAACGACATTAACTGTAACTGATTTGTTTTATAACACACCAGCAAGATTTAAATATATTAAAAGTGAACATGCTGAAAAGTATGCGATTATTGATGCTTTTGATCGCTTAGCACTTGCTAATCCAAGAATTGCGATGCGTTTGACAATTGATGATAAACGGGTGAAAGAGACTGTTGGCAATGGTAACATGAAACAGTTGATTGATGCTATTTATGGTAAAAAAGTTACTGAAAACATGTTGACATTTGATGAAAATGTACAAAAGATTCATATGAAAGGTTTTATGATGAATCCTAAATTTGTACGTTCAAGAAAAAAGGATATGTCACTTTTTATTAATGGTAGATATATAAGAAATTATCGGTTAACACAAGCTATTATTGAGGGATATCACAGTTTCTTGATGGTTGGTAAATATCCAATCGCGATGATTTATTTGGAAATGGATCCAAGTTTAATGGATGTTAATGTACATCCTCAAAAATTGGAAGTTCGTTTTATTAATGAATCACTGTTAGCATTTCATATTGAGAAATTTGTGAAAGATGCACTTGTTGGAAAACCACAACCGATTAGAGAAACATTAAGTGAGATTAATAGATTACCAGAAACATACACTGCGCAATCACTATTTTTAGGTGAAGGAAATGATGAAGCAATCAGTGAAACACCATCAGAACAAAAACTCCCATATCTATCATATATTGGCGCATATGCTGGTACATATTTGTTATTTCAAAATGAAACAGGGCTTTATTTAATGGATCAACATGCTGCTGCTGAACGCGTCAGATATGAACACTATTATGAAGCACTCGCACATCCAGTCTTCGCGATGAAAGAAAGATTGATGCCAGTTTCTATTGATTTGACAACAGAAGATTTTGAAATGATTAAAACACATGAACAAACTTTTTTAAAGTATGGTTTTAAATTTCAAGATGAATTACTTATCGGACATCCAACATGGCTAAGAGAACATGAAATTGATATGGCTGTTGAAGCGATGGTAGATATGCTTAGAGCATATGATAAAATTGACTTAAAGAAATTAAGAGATACACTAGCGAAAGATGTTAGTTGTAAAGGCGCAATTAAAGCGAATCATAAACTAAGTGAACTTGAAATTAATCATTTGGTTAAAACATTGTCGCTTTGTAAAAATCCATATTCATGTCCACATGGTAGACCGACATTGATTAAATTATCTGAGGCAGACATCGAAAAGATGTTTAAACGGATTGTATGAAAAAGGTTATTGTGGTCGTTGGACCAACCGCTTCTGGTAAGAGTAGTTTAGCCGTTTATTTAGCAAAAGCAATTCATGGAGAAGTGATTAATGGTGATTCTGTGCAAGTGTATCGTGGACTTGATATTGGATCAGCTAAGATTACGAATGAAGAAATGAATGGGGTGAAACACCATCTATTAGATATCAAGGATATTGGTGAAGATTATACGGTTTATCATTTCCAACGAGATGCAAGAGCTTTAATTCATGAGATTGATATGCCGATTATTGCTGGGGGAACAGGATTATATATTAAAGCCGCTTTATATGATTACAAGTTTGATGACCCAAAACGCAGTGAAGCATTTGAATTACAGTATAAACATCATACAAAAGAAGAAATAGCTGAACTTGTTAAAGAAATGGATCCTGAAATGGATGTCAAAGAATATAATCGTAGACGATTGTTACGGGCGTTATTTATGGCAAAAGAGGGTAATAAAAGGTCGACGAAAGCAGGTAAAGATACACCGCTTTATGATTTATTAATCCTTTATTTGGATATCGATCGTGATATACTTGAAAAAAGATTAACAACAAGATTAACGTCGATGTTGCAACAAGGTTTTTTAGATGAAGCGAAAACGTTGTTTGACAAAAATGTTCACGTAAACGCGATTGGTTATCGAGAAATGGATGCTTATTTACATGGAGATAATACTTTTGAGGAAACAAAAACACTTATTATTAGAAATAGCAGACGCTTAGCAAAAAAACAAAAAACATGGTTTAAACATCAAATGAAAGCAATCTTCTTAGATGCGTTAGCTATTGATTTAAAGGAACAAGCTTTAGCATATTGCAAAGCATTTATTAAAGGAGAATGACATGCGTATATTTTTGATTGGCATGCCTGGATCAGGAAAATCAACGATTGCGAGATATCTAGCAAAACAATTAGATTATCAATTTGTGGACCTTGATCAAAATATTGAAAAAGATGCATTGATGTTTATCGAAGAGATTTTTGATAAACATGGTGAAAAAACGTTTAGAGAACTTGAAACAAGTGCGCTTAAGCGTGTAGCCAAAACGGATTGCATGGTCGTGGCTTGTGGTGGCGGAATTGTGATAAACAAAGATAATAAAGCATTAATGAATGGACTAACAGTTTATTTAGATACAGATTTAGAAGTTATTAAAAAAAGATTAGAAACAGATTATCAACGTCCATTACTATTAAAAAAGACGTTGGAACAGCTCTTTGATGAACGTTATTTGAAATATCAAGATTTCGCAGATGTTGTTGTTAATAATAATGTCGATATTGAAGAAACGGTTAAAGTGATGATTAATTATATCAGAAACGAGGCTCTCTTATGAGATTACTAGTCATACATGGTCCAAACCTTAACATGTTAGGTTATCGTGATGCAAAATATTACGGATCATTTAGTTTAGAGGATTTATATGATGAATTATCCGATCTTTTTTTAGATGTTGATTTTACGTTTTTTCAATCAAACTTTGAAGGTGAACTGATTGAAGTGATTCAAGACACCATCGATAGCGATTATGATGCCTTGCTTATCAATCCAGGTGCTTATACGCATACATCAATTGCGATTAGAGATGCACTAGAGATTGTGCCATTTCCAAAAGCGGAAGTTCATTTATCGAATATAGAAGCACGTGAAGACTTTAGAAAAATAGATTATATGCATGATGTGGTTGATGGACGTTTTATGGGAAAACAAATAGACAGCTATGTAGAAGCAATTAACTTTCTAAAGGATATAGTTGTCTAGTTTCATGGTTTCGTGTATAATGATATAGGAATTCGGGAAAGGAATTAATTTTATGATCTCAACTAATGATTTTAAAACAGGACAAACAATTGTTTGGGAAGGCAATATTTTCCAAGTTATTGAATTTATGCATGTTAAACCAGGTAAAGGTAGTGCATTCGTTCGTTCTAAATTAAGAAATTTACGCACAGGTGCAGTCATCGATTACACATTTAACTCAGGTACAAAAGTTGAACGTGCACAAATTGATAAGCTTTCGATGCAATATTTATATGCAGATGGTGATCACCATGTGTTCATGAATAATGAAACGTATGAACAAATCGAAATTTTCGAAAAACAAATTGAAAATGAACTCAAATATATCTATGAAGGTATGAGTGTTGATGTCAGTTTCTATGATGGAAAAGAAATTCTAGGTGTTATCTTACCAGATAAAGTCTCACTAGAAGTAACAGAAGCTGATCCAGCAGTCAAAGGCGACACGAAAACAAACGCCATGAAAGATGCTATTATGCAAACGGGATTACTTGTCAAAGTCCCAATGTTTATTGAGCAAGGCGAAAAAATCATTGTGAACACAAATGATGGTTCGTACGTCTCAAGAGATAATAGTTAAGGACAGCGTGCTGTCCTTTTTTATTGGGATTTATGCTATAATAAATGAGGGTGAATAACGATGGAAAGACTCCAAAAAGTGTTAGCACATTCAAATGTTGCTTCACGTAGAAAAGCAGAACAAATGATTGCTGATGGACGCATTAAAGTGAATGGAGAAGTCATCACTGAAATGGGTTTTCAAGTATCAGAAAAAGATGAAATAGCAGTTGACGGAAAGCTGATCAGTAGAGCGAAACAGCGTTATTTTTTAATGAATAAACCAACTGGATACATTTCGACAACAAGCGATGAAAAAGGCCGTAAAACCGTTATCGATTTGTTAAAAGAAGATTTAGATAGTATTAGATTATATCCAGTAGGTAGACTAGACAGTGACACAGCTGGTTTACTCTTATTGACAAACGATGGTGAGTTAACAAACATCTTAGCACATCCTTCTCATGGTGTTGAGAAAGAATATATGGTACGTGTTAAAGGCATTATGGTACGTAAAGAAGTGGTGCGTCTAAGACAAGGTTTGATGATTGCTGATGGCTATTTTGCAAAACCTAAATATGTCCGGCTTGTATCGTTAGATAAAGATAATCAATCAACCCTATTATCGATTGTTTTAACAGAAGGTAAAAATAGAGAAGTTCGTAAGCTCTTGGATGCGATGGGATATCCAGTTAAAAACTTAACACGCATCCGTTATGATTTTTTAACACTTGATGGTGTAGAACGTGGTAGTTATCGCGCTTTAAAGGTTCATGAGGTTAAAAAGTTGTATGCACACAAGGGTATAAAAAAATAAGATTGCTGTTTGAAGTAATGTGATAATATGATATAATTAACTATGTATGGAGGAAACACATGTCTGGATTTAAACTGGCCATTGATGGACCGGCAGGATCAGGGAAAAGTACGATTAGTGCACAAATTGCACATCGGCTTGGTTGGACACATATTGATACAGGTGCGATGTATCGCGCTGTAACACTAGAAGCAATTGAATTAGGCATCGATTTAAACGATGAAAATCAATACAAATTTCTAGAAACAATGCTTGTTCATTATGATCGTGACAGGATATATATTGATGACCGCGATGTGACAGAAGACATTCGCTCTTCAAAAGTTACGGCAAATGTTTCCTTAGTCTCTAGTTTTCCATATGTAAGAACAAAATTAGTTGAATTACAAAAGAAAGCTGCTGAGATTGGTCATATCGTCATGGACGGTAGAGATATCGGAACAGTCGTATTACCAAATGCTGATTTAAAAATATTTTTAACAGCGAATGTCGAAGAACGTGCAAAAAGAAGACATAAAGAAAACCTTAAAAAAGGTAAAGCGAATTCAATCACCACGTTAATCGAGGAAATAGAAACAAGAGATAAAAAGGATTCAACAAGAAAAGCATCACCTTTAAGAAAAGCAGATGATGCCATTATGATTGACACAACACATTTAAGCATCGACCAAGTAGTCGATAAGATAGTGGATCTAACAAGATCAGAAGGAGAATGAACATGGAGCACATCAGTGTATTGAAACGGGGAAATATTGTAGAAGGAACCGTCATTAAAGTAGAAGAGAATACAATCTACTTAGACATTCAACAATTTACAGAAGGGAAAATTCATCTAGATAACTATGATAAGCCAGCACCATCTACATTTGTTGGACTTGTAGAAATTGGTCAAGTTGTAAAAGCCAAAGTTCAAAAAATCACAGATGAACCTGCACAAATACTGTTATCAAGATTACCGTTGCTACTTGATGAAAAGTTTGATGATATCAAAGCATTAGCTGCATCTGGTGAAACTGTGAAAGCGAAAGTTAAAAAGGCAGTTGATAAGGGTCTTCTTTTATCATATGCTGGACATGAAGCATTCTTACCTTATAGTCTACTAGATTATGATTTAGTAAAAGAAAAAGAACAATTACGTGGTAAAACACTTGAAATTCAAATTATTGAAGCAACACGTAGAGGTCGTTCAACACGTGTGGTTGCTTCTCGTAAAGCAATCTTTGAACGTGAACGTCAAGAAGCATATGAAGAACGTTTGAAATTACGTCAAGGTGAATTAGAAACGATTAATACAGGTGATGTGTTAAAAGGTAAAGTTGATAAGATTGAAAAACATGCTGCTACGATTAGATTTAATCACGTTGTTGGATTACTCCGTATTTCACAAGTGAGCCACCACCGTATTGATAAAATTGAAGATGTTTTATCAATGGATGAAGAAGTAGAAGTTAAAGTGATTAAAAAAGAAGGTAACCGTCTAGATCTTTCAATGAAGGCATTATTAAAGACACCGTATGAGTTATTTTATGAGGCACACAACATCAACGATGAAGTTGAAGGTACAGTCTTCCAAAAATTACCATTTGGTATTATCGTTGAAGTTGATAAAGATGTTAGAGGGTTATTACATAAAAATGAATTTTCTTGGAATCCAAATGACAACTTTGAGAGTTATGTCAAAATTGGTGATCCAATTACATTAAAAATCATTCAAATGGATCCTAAAAAAGAACGCATTTCATTATCTAAAAAAGCACTTGAAGATAACCCATGGAAAAATGTTACTGTAAAACGTGGCGATGTGGTTAAAGCTAAAGTTGCAGAAGTTAATGAAAAAGACATTCAATTAGAGGTCCAAGGCGTGTTAGGTATTATACCAATTAGTGAACTTTCGACTGAAAAAATTAATCGTCCTGCGGATTACTTCGCAGTAGGTGATGAAGTAGAAGCGGTTGTTATTGATGTGAAGAAGAGTCAGTGGGAACTTGCATTATCTATCCGCCAAGTGAAAGAAAAGAGAGAACGTGCCCAATTCGAAGAATATCTAGATAATGATAGTAACGATGGTGAAGGTACGAATATTGGTGATCTTTTCGAAGAACACTTAAAAAGCTAATTAACATAAAAAAAGTAGGTTTTATCATGCCCTTTAAGGTTGCTATTGTAGGCAGACCAAACGTCGGAAAGTCGAGCCTCTTTAACCGCATTGTTGGTGAAAGGTTATCGATTACTGATGATGCCTCTGGGATTACACGTGATAGATTGTATGCACGTGCAGAGTGGTTGACACGAAACTTTAGAGTCATCGATACAGGCGGCATCGACATCGGCGATGCCCCTTTTTTAAATCAAATCAAAGCACAAGCCCAAATCGCGATGGATGAAGCAGATGCGATTATTTTCGTTTGCGATGGGAAAACTGGTTTAGTCGATAGTGATCGTTTGATTGCGAAGATGTTATATGATTCTAATAAACCTGTCATTTTAGCTGTAAATAAGATTGATGATGTTAACCAAATGGCTAACATTTATGAATTTTATGCGCTAGGGTTAGGAGATCCTATTGCGCTTTCTAGTCATCATGGGATTGGAACAGGTGATCTATTAGATAAAGTGATATCATATATGGATGAACCTAGAGATGATGTTGATGATGATGCGATTCATCTTGCAATCGTCGGGCGACCTAATGTTGGTAAATCATCGCTAACGAATGCTATTTTAGGTGAAGAACGCGTTATCGTTTCTGATATTTCTGGTACGACAAGAGATGCAATTGATACACGCTTTAAAAAAGATAAACAAGAATATGTCGTTATTGATACTGCGGGTATAAAAAAGCGCGGTAAAATATATGAAAATGCCGATAAATATAGCGTCCTACGCGCTTTATCAGCACTTGATCGCAGTGATATTGCATTATTAATCATTGACGGTAATGAAGGTGTTATTGAGCAGGATAAGCATGTTGCAGGTTATATAGCTGATGCTTATAAAGGTGTTGTCATTGTTGTGAATAAGTGGGACTTAATTGAGAAGAATGATAAGACGATGGCGAAAATGGAAAAGAAGATTAAAGATGAATTCCAATTTTTTCCTTATGCCGAGATAGTCTTTATTTCTGCGAAAGATAAGGATCGTATAAACACGATATTCCCAGCCATTAGAAGAGCGTTTGAAAGTTATACAAAACGTATTCAAACGTCTTTATTAAACGATTTATTGATGGATGCGACAGCAATGAATCCAACGTCTATCTTTAATCATGGGAGAGCAAATTTTTCATATATGACACAGGTTGCGATTAAACCACCTACGTTCTTGGTTTTTGTTAATAATCCGGATTATGTCCATTTCTCATACTTAAGATACTTAAATAATCAGTTTAGACAAGCAATAGATTTTACGGGCACCCCGATTAAACTTGTCTTAAGAAAGAAGGAATAATATGAAAGTTGGCGTTATTGGTGGTGGTGCGTGGGGTACCACGCTTGCTCAAGTATTAGTTGATAATGGCAATGAAGTTTTAGTTTATGATGTTAAAGATTCACATGTTGATAAGATTAACCAACATAAACATCCATTTTTTGATACGATACTTCCTGATGGTGTAAAAGCAACCAATGATTTTAAGGCATTAATTGCTTTCGCGAATTACTATTTATTGAGTGTCCCTTCAAAAGTTGAACGTCAAGTTTTTAAACAAATGAATACATTAATTAAAAAGCCATCGGTTTTTATTAACGTTTCAAAAGGGATTGAACCTCACACATATAAAAGATCATCAGAAATTGCGTATGAGGAAATCAATAGTGATAAACTTAAAGGGTTTGTCGCGTTAACGGGTCCATCCCATGCGGAAGAAGTGATTTTGCGCAAATTAACATTACTCGTCAGTGCGAGTGAAGATGAAGCATTGGCGAAAGAGATTCAATTGCTTTTTTCAAATGACTCTTATTTGCGTGTTTATACCTCAACTGATTTAATAGGTTCAGAGGTTGGTGGGGCAGTTAAAAATGCGATTGCAGTTGTATCTGGTGCGTGTACTGGCTTAGGGTTAGGTGAAAATGCTAGAGCTGCTGTCATTACAAGAGGTATTGTTGAAATTGTCCGTATTGTTGAAGTGATGGGCGGTAAAAAAGAAACAGCTTTTGGTTTAACGGGTATTGGTGATTTGATTGTGACTGCAAGTTCTGAAAATTCACGTAATTTTAGAGCTGGTGTTAAGCTAGGTAAAGGTGTTTCTGTTGATGATGTTTATGCTGAAGAAGCACAAACCATTGAAGGTATCAGAACGATAGAAGCCATGCACGATTTAGCGATTGCTAATCGTATTGAACTACCAATGATTACAGTAGCATATGAAATCATTACTGGAAAAATGGCTGTTAAAGATGCATTACAGGTTTTACTGTCTAGAGACTTAAAATCAGAAGATTTTTAATCTTTTTAGGATTAAAAACCGTTAAAATCGCTTATTCAGGCGAAAATCATTGTAAAAAGTGTGTAATTTTGATAAAATATAACTACTTTAAAGGAGGTAATCTAATGAACAAGACTGAATTAATTTCCGTTGTGGCTAACAAAGCTGAAGTCACACAAAAGGTTGCAGAAGCAGTCATCGAAGCTTTCACTGATACGGTAGCTACTACACTTGGCCGTCGTGGTGAAAAGGTTGTTGTTACAGGATTTGGTACATTCGAAGTAAGAGATCGCGCAGCACGTATGGGTAAAAACCCTAGAACAGGTGAAGTGATCCAAGTACCTGCACAAAAATCTCCTGCATTTAGAGCTGGGAAGCTTTTAAAAGACGCTGTTAAGTAATAAAAAGAAATTGTTCAACATGATGTTGGGCAATTTTTTTTGCTTTTATAAACATATTCATAGTAAAATAAAAGTGTTAAGGGTGGTGTGTCTATGGATATCTTTGAAAAGGCAACAGAGAATAATCTCGAATATGTTAAACTTCATATGACTCATTTGGAGATGGTTGATGATAAAAAGAAGAGTTTACTACACTATGCGGTTACAGGTAGTGCAATGGATGTCATTAAATATTTACTTAATCAAGATATTAATGTCAATCTTGCAGACCAATATGGGGAAACACCGCTTTTTGATTGTGCCAGAAAAGGAAAAGTCCAAATTGCTAAACGTTTAATTGAAAAGTTCGCAAACGTTAATGTTGAAAATAGACAAGGTGAACTACCCATTCATTTGGCTAGTTTTAAAGGTGATCTTGATATGATTAAGTTATTAATCGAATCAGGTTCATTTATGAATAAACAAACAAAAGAAGATAAATATCCAGTTCACTACGCAATTGCTGGTGGAAGATATGATGTCATTGATTTTTTAATTAAAAAATCGAATCAATATTACAGTATGCGTGATGCTCATGGCAATACGTTATTGCATCATGCAGCAAAAACTAGTAATGTACAAATGATTGATATGCTGCTTAATCAGAATTTAGATCCAAACGCATTGAACGATCATTTTGAAACGCCAATATTTAATGCTGTTAGATTTGGTACGGTTGAAACCATTCGTTTATTGCTCGCATCTGATGCTTATATCGATATTAAGAATAGACGATTTGAAACACCGCTTGATACAGCAATGATATTTAACAAGGTCGATAATTTGGCATATATCTCCGATTATATGACGACACCTAAATATGAGAGATTAGCTGAAAAACAGGCATTATCAATTGCAGTTTTAAATAGAGATCATATTTATTTAAGAAAATTAATTGAAAGACAAATCCCAATGAAAAAGGATCGGTTGAATAAAACCGCACTCGATTATGCAAAACAGTATCATCTTGCGTTATGTGTTGGGATGTTAAGAGATTTAGAAGCAATTTAAAAGCACCTTGGGTGCTTTTTCTAAAGGGTAAGGAGATTGTAATGAGCCTCATTAAAAGTGTTTATTTTCATAAAGATAAAGAAACGACATTTCCATATCATTTACCTTTTTTTAATCAACTTATCGATTTGGATCATGACATCACCATATTAGTTGGTGATAATGGTTCCGGTAAATCAACATTACTTGAATTGATGCGGACAAGTTTAAATCTTTTTCAAATTGGTAAACCAATGCAGGAGATGAAGCAGGTAAAGGCTGATTTTAAGTTTGCTTTAACGAAACCAAGAGGATTCTATTTTTCTTCTGAAGATTTTACAACATATATTTATGAACTAGAAAAAGAAAAGTCTTATGCAAAAGCAGCCATCAATGAAGTAAACGATGCATATAAACATAAATCATCCTTTGCAAGACAACAAGCTAAAGGTCCTTATCAAAAAACATTATATGAAGTCGAACGATTACATGATCGTGATTTATTAAAATCATCACATGGCGAATCATATTTATCATTTTTTAAATCAAGATTAGTACCAAACTACTTTATTTTGTTAGATGAACCAGAAACGCCTTTGTCATTTCAAAATCAGTTATCGTTGTTATATATGTTAAAAGAGGCGATTGATGATGGCTGTCAGTTGATTATTGCAACGCATTCACCGCTGATCATGGCTTATCCAGGGGCGCATATATTAGAAATTACAGATGAAGGTATCCATGAAAAAACGTATGAAGATATTGAAAATGTACAGATGATGAAAGATTTTCTAAATCATCCAGATCGCTATTTTAATTATTTATTCAAATAAAAAAAAGTGCTAATTCATTTAGCACTTTATGTTTGTTAAGCTTAAAATAATAGTAAAACCATGAGTACACTTATGAAATTATATAAGATGTGTACTGCAATGTTTACTGCAATATTTTTCTTATTTCTAATGTAAATATAACCGAACACAAATCCTAATGTAATATAAACAATACCATTAATCACTGCATCTGCTAAGGAAACTTCACCTAATAAGTGAATACCACCAAATATAATAGCTGATACAACTAAAGCAACATACTGATGCTTAATTAAACCGAAGATTGCCTTTCTAAATACAAGTTCTTCAGCAATTGGTCCAAGAATAACAGCTGATAAGAATATAAAAATCATACCATTTGATTGTAGCGATTGTTGGATGACCATTTGGTTTGCTGCGGTGGATTGCATTTCTCCAAATAATGGTGCAATCGATGTTGATAAGAAATTTGCAACAAAATTACCAACTAAAGCGAGTGCATAACCAATAAGTACAGCCGGAATGAATTCATTCCATTTGTTTTTATAAACCAGTAAGTCAGCAGTGATTTCACGTCTTAATAAAACAAACGCTAATACTGGTGTAAGTGCCATATATGTAATAAAGTTAACGAGTGCACCTGCGAAATTAGAAACAGCTTTTTGACTTTCTGCTATATATCGGGTTTCAGCATTGGTTGGTAATGTTGGGTACGCTGATAGCGCAGATTCGTATAATTCGATTTCATAAACTTCAGCATCATCCCAATAAACTCTAGTACCATCTATAATGGATACTACATTTGTTAGATCAAGTGTATCATCTTCCAATAATAAGTAATCATATGCGAGTATATTTGAAATGTTAACAATTACTTCATATTGGTCATATTGTCCAAGTGAATCCACATAGGATTTATATTGATCTTCATAGGAAGCATATATATCTGATCTAATTAATGTGAAACCAGAAGTGCTTGCAGCTACATTTTCTAATACAATCTCATTTTGATCGTAGATTTCATAAGCACTATCGATACCAGTTGTGATGACTGCAACAAAAGTTGCAAAAACAAACATGATGAGCAAATAATAAATAATTGTCCATGTGTAACCTCTTGTATTTCCTGGTTTTTCAGGTTTTGGTTCGATGGTATGTTGTTTAAACAAATCATCAAATTCTGTTGTCTTTTTTTGATTTTCGTCCATTTTATTCACCTATCGTTATTATACCGTAAAACACACCTATTTTCTATAATATTTTTTTTAGATATGATAAGATAGTAAGTGAACAATAAGGAGAATAGACCAATGAAAATGCTCATTGCAACTCATAATCAAAACAAAGTGAAAGAGCTGAATCAGTTACTCAAAGCATCAGGTGTTATATGTGTGGGATTAGATTTATATGACGATCATGATGAAGTTGATGAAACAGAACAGACATTTATTGGTAATGCAACCTTAAAAGCGAAATACTTTGCAACGAAATATCAGATGCCTAGTTTATCTGATGATTCAGGTATTGAAGTGGAAGCTTTAAACCAAAGACCAGGTATTTATTCGAAGCGCTATTCTGGTGAAGGGAATCATCAAAATAATTTAAAACTATTAGATGAATTAAAGGATAAAAAGAATAGAAATGCGAGATTTGTTGCAGCAATCGTTGTAGCCTTTCCAGATGGAAAAACATTTGAATTTGAAGGCTATGTTTACGGTAAAATTGCTTTAGAATTGACTGGTGATAAAGGGTTTGGTTATGATCCGTTATTTATACCTGATGGATATAATGAATCTTTTGCAGCTCTAGGTCCAGACATTAAACAACAAATTTCACATCGCGCGAATGCGATAAAAGCATTAAAGGAGCGTTTAGATGAAATTGCTCATTACAAGTGATGCACATGGTGCATTAGATAATTTAACAGCAGTTAAAAAAAAACATAAAGATATAGATTATCATTTAGATGCTGGTGACATATGTTTACCAAAACATCTTTATGAACCTTTGCATATGATTACAGTCAAAGGGAATAATGATTTTGCTTCTGATGAACCTTACAAACGCATATTAGATTTTAATGGTTTCCGTGTTTTATTAACACATGGTCATAAAGAACATGTGAAATATTCATTGGAATCTTTACGACATGAGGCTTTGGCAGAGCGGGTCGATATGGTGATTTATGGCCATACACATAGACTATATAGCGAAACAGACCAAGGAATACTAATCTTGAATCCAGGAGCGTTAGGTGATTACCGCAAGTCCTATGCCATCTTTGCGGACGGTCAAGTCACTTTCTATGAACTATGAATGATCAAAATGCATTAATTATTAAAGAACATGCTGCAAAAGCATTTGCAGTAGATTTAGAAGAAGTAACAATAGTTGAACGTTTTTTAGGTGGTATGAGTCATTTGACATATCACATCCAAGTGAAGGGTAAGGATTATACGTTTCGTGTGATTGGTGCGGATGGTAATTTATTTGTTGATCGTGTGACGGAACATGAAAATATGAAACGGATTATCCCACTTGGTTTAAATAACGAAACCGTTTATTTTGATGAAGTTTCAGGTGATAAAGCTGCGAATTATGTTGAAGGTACTGTTTTAACAGCATTAGATTATAAACCAGAACTACCTAAAATTATAGCTGCACTTAAAACGTTACATGAATCAGGTATAAAACCTGCATCTGATTATGATCATGTCAACAGGTTAAACTTATATGAATCATTTACAGAGGATAATCTACCATTATATGATGAGTTAAAACAAAAGTGGATTGAAATATTTGAAACAAGAAAAGATAAACCAAGGGTATTTTGCCATGGCGATGCACAACGTTCAAATATGGTATTATCAGGTGATAAATTGTATTTGCTTGATTGGGAATATGCAGGGTTAAATGAAATTTATTATGACATTGCTAGTTTTGGTAATATTCAGTTTACTGATGCGCTGGATTTATTAGATGCGTATTTAGGTAGAAAAGCAACCAAAGATGAAGTAGATGCAGTTAAATTTTATCGGATGTATCAAGCCCTTCAGTGGCACCAAGTTGCAACCCGTAAAGATATGATTGGCTTATCAAAAGTCGTTCATTTTGACTTTAAGGTTATCGCATTAAAATATTTAGAATTAGCGAATACACTTTATAATGAAATCAAAGGATGATTAGATGCGTTTAGCAGATGTCTTAAACCTCCCCAAAGAGGCAAATAGTCTTGGTATCATCAAAGAATTTCTGGGAACCAGCATTTCTAATTTAGAATATCAAGCTGGATTTAATTATTATCTCGAGATTGCATCATCGCTCGAGCTTTTTCAGTATGTCTATGATGAAGCTAGATCTGTATTTGATACTATTGAAAACCAAACACAAACCATGTATTATGAAAAGATTTTAGGACATTTGATTGATGCATGTTTGCATATTGGTAAATTAGAAGAAGCGAAAAAGTATTTGGATATTAGAAAAGAAGCATTACCAGTGGTTAATCAGTATTTAGGATTACTTGATGAAGTTAAAATAAAAAAAGTATTGCATGAACCTTATGAGGAACAACTTTTACGTGTGTTATCAGATGTCGTTCCTGATCAAGTAAAAATATATTGTCATGAAGAATTATTAAATATTCATGTGGATCAAAAGGCATATGAAGAAGCATTAAAAGATATCCATGCATTATATAGTTTTGATTTAGCATATAAATATTTTCACCAAGAACTAGATATACTTACCCAATTAGAGCGCTATGATGATGCGAAACAAAAAGCATTAAAAGCGCTCAAAGAAAATAAAAGAGATATTAAAACTGTTTATATATTACTTCAAATCTATTATGCAAGTGAAGCTTATTTGAAGGCAGCTAATCTTGAAGCTGAATACGAAGAGTATTTTGAAGCTGAAGATGAAGACATGCGTAAAAAACTTTATACATTATTAGTAGATTTATATAAAATGATTGATAATAAACCATCGCTTACGCTATATCAAAATCGTTTAAAAAATATTAATCGTGTGATTACAAGAAAAGCGAAAAAAGAAGATACAGAAATTGATCAATCAGAAAAAGTCATCTTTGTTGAAAAACCGGAAATAGATAAAGAGCATGTTTCTAATGCTTTATTAAAACATTTAGAGCAAACTGTTCATTTGATTGAGTATGCACATTTGATTGATGAAAAACTACCGCTTAGAGATTTCCTAAGACTTTTTTTCATTGAAGTTGAAAAAACTATACCAGCACAATCTTTTGCTGTTTATTTAAATCAGAAAATCGACAATTTCTTTTTCTACAAGAAAGAAAGGCTTTATGATAAGACATACTCAAAAACACAAATAGAAGATACATACATTGAAGATGTTTTAAGTGGCAAGGAAGTATTTGAACAAACTGGTCAGATTAAATGGTTAAAAAATCTTATCACCCAAGAAGATTATGATGAAACTGTTGGTTTTGTTTATGCGCTACCGATTGGTGATGAAGGTGTTTTTGTTTGCCATTTAGAAGAAGTGTTGGAAGACCCGGCAGCCTATTATGATGTACTAAAATTGACATCAGCAGTTATCTTCTCACATTTAAAAGATGAACAACGCCTACGTAAGTTAAAAGCAGAAAATCGCTTTTATGGACAAGTTATTAACGCACCAACGTTTGTTTATCGAGAAATGACAGAAACTAGATCTACATATAATGATGAAGCGATGAAGCTATTTAATATTGATAAACATCACCATTTTGAGTTATTCTTAAGAGATGTTTCTTATGAATATGTGAATGCATATAAAAATTTAGTACGTAAGTTATTTCAAAAACCTGGTGAGTCAGGGCAAATCTTATATACATATCAAGAAAGACATATTTTAGAGAAATTATACAGCATTAAATATCAAGATGGTGTGACAATTGTTTCACTTTTCGTGGATCAAACAAAGGCAGTTAATGAAGCGAAATCACTTGTTCTACAAGCGACCGTTGATCCAGAAACTGATTTATCCAATAGACATGCATTTGATCAAACAATGGAATCATATTTAGAAGAAAAGATTAGTTTTTGTTTAATTGAGTTTGATGATCAACTAAAACATATTTATGGTATCGAGCAAATGGGAAGGTTTTTTAAAGAGTTTTCTCAGGTCACGAAAAAGTATTTTCAGGAGGGTACAACTTATCGTTTTGATTTCAATCAACTAATGGTCGTTTTACCATATAACGATATTAGAAGTGTCTCTAAAGCTGTTAAACAGTATTTTAGATATATTGAACAGTATGTGTCTAAAGTCTTACCATATGAGAAATTTCAAGCCTCTATGGGTGTTTTAAGATATCCTGTCGTCACTGTAGAGCGTAGTCGTGATAAGTTATTACGATTTTTCGATATCGCCTTAGAAAAAGCGAAACGAGATAAAGAAGAACACGCTGCTTACTTTGTGTTTAGAGATTATGAAGATGAGTTATTCGAACAACAAGTCATTGATTATTTAAATCAAGCGATTGAAACAAAAGAAATTGGCTTACAGTTCAATCAAATGATTGATTTGGAACACAATGTTGTTTGGCAATATGAATCTGAACTGGTATTAACGAATTTAGTGATTGATGCAAGATACTTATTAAAAATTGCAATGAAAAGAAATAGATTAGTTGCCTTAGAAAGATTTCATATTGAACAAGTTTGTCAGTTTTTAGTGGAACTTGAAAAAGCAACCGAACGATTAATTAAAATTACGATTCCTATTTCAAAGGAAACGTTTTTGGAACCTTCCTTTAATCCATTTATTTTAGGCACATTAAAGCGTTATGGTATTCCTTTTGAATTTATTCGTCTAAAATGTGATATGAACTTAAGAGCACACCAATATAGAAACCAAGTCAAAGAACTTGTTGATCATGGCATTGGTATGGATACGACATCTGTTGAAACAGCTGTCTTTTATCCATTCCATGCATTACATGTTAACTTCTTAAAAGAAGATTTAAAGTTTGGTGAGTATATGAGACACTTAAATCAGTTAGCTGCTAATTATCAAATGGCTTTAGTGGTTAGAAACGTAAAGACTAAAGAAGATAAAGAGTGGCTACAACGTTTAGGTGTTAGATATATTGAAGGAAAATTTTATAAAGCTCTTCCAGCACCAGTGTTATTTAATAAAATTAAGGATGCATTATGAGTTTACATCGATTAAAAACATTTGTTTTAGATGAACAAGAAAAGTTAAAAAATGCCCATGGTAAGCGTGCCATGAGTGCTTTTTCAATGCTTGAAAATGTTGACTTAATGATTAAAAGATATATGCATGAACCACAACATGAAAAAGGTGCAATATTATTAGATGTTTTTGGTTTAATGCAAGGCTTATTTGTTGCTGTTGATGCATTATATGATTTAGCGATTGGGTTAACCAGTTATAAATATCATGTTAATATCAATAAAAATAAAACATTAAGACAACTGAAATTTATTCGTAATGATATTGTTGGACATCCGACACATCGCACATATGAACATGGTGGTACAGGTTTTTCTGTTTTAAGACAAACACCTTTTAATAAAGAAAAAATTATTTATGATACTTATATTTACCAAAAAGGTAAGGAAGATGTTCATACAAAGGAAGTTCTTTTTAAGCCATTATTAGAAGCGTATCAACAAGAAAAAGAAGTTATACTTGATGATTTGTATGGTTTCTTGACCAATGAAGATGGTTCAACAGCATTATCAGAGTTATGTTTTAGACTATATGAAACATTAAACTTAGATGTGCTTGATAAAGTGATTAGTCTGTTCGTTGAAACATATGGCTTAACAAAAGATTCTAAGCACCGCTTTTTGTGGCGTGCTGATTTATTGAAAACATTAATTAATTGGCATGAAGATGATGAAGATTTTAACTTGTTTATTTTGTATATGGCTAAATTCCAAGCTGCTAAGCTATATGATATAGCATTAAAGAGTGCAAAACAATTTGGTCAGGATTTATATACGAAACTACCTGATATATTAATCGAATTTTATCGCTTTATTAGACATCATGAAAAAGATGCATATCCACTTTTAGAAAATGTACATGATAGTGATCATCCACTGTATAAAGCAGATATTGAAGCCTTATTAGCACTTGATCCAGGAAAAGATGCGAAAAAGTTAATGCATTTCTTATTAGCACAAACCGATGATAAAAAGTCATTTTTAATTGGGTCAACACTGCGTGAGTATCGCAAGAAATCATAAATAAAAGAAGTGATTTAATGAAAAAAATATTATTATTCATCGTCATCATTGTTTTTAGTATCACATTAAGTTCATGTACGCTTTTGGATTCATATCATTTCGATTATGAAGCACCTGAACTTAGTACATATAAATTAAGTGATATGTCTTTTGATTCATATACAAGATCAAGCATTACGGATTATAGTGATATTGAAGATACACTTAATGAAGAGATTGTTACAGCAAACATCTATATTCAAAGTGTATCGTTTGATGATGATAACTTTATCACACGCAATTTTGAAGCACAAATCTATGCTGGTAGCGGGGTTATCTTTTATAGTACAGATGATTATTACTATGCGTTAACAAATATGCATGTGGTGAACAAACATCGAGATTATGAAAAAAATGTGTTAAGTGTAACAGATCATCTAAACAATATATATGATGCCTTTATCTATGAAGGTAGTATGAATGAAGAGCTTGATTTGGCGATTATTGTATTTCCGAAAATAGATGAAGAACTAACTGTCTTAGATTTAGTCGATGCTGAGCCAAATCAGCATACAGTTGTTGTCGTCATAAGTAATCCTCTGAGTGAAAGAGATGTCATAACAAATGGTGAAATCTTGGGATATACAAAAACAATCATAACGAACCGTTATGATGAAGAGCATCACTATGATTTTGATGCGATTATGCATAGTGCAGCAATTGATAGTGGTTCAAGTGGTAGTATGCTAATCAGTTATGATTTTGATATTATAGGGATTAATTATGCGAGTAATCATGATGAAGAAGAACCTCTTCATTATGCCATTCCCGCAAATCTGATTGTAGATTATATTTTAGATGTGATAGAATAATAGTACTCATATACGAAGAAGGGGCGGACTCAATGAAAAAAATGATGTTTGGTATTACATTATTTATCGGTGGTGTATTAGGAATTGGTGCAGTTTTAATTTCTGCAGGTGCTAGTAGAGCTGGGACTTCATTTTACATCAATGATGCTTTAACGACATGGCTTGCTATCTTTAGCGTTTTAGGACTTATTGGCTTATGGACATGTTTCTTTGAAGCTTATGCACATAAACCAAATGAGACAAAACAACATCGGGACTTTTAGAGCGATTAATTTAGCCTTTATGGTATAATATTTTTTGAGGTGTTAATATGGCATGGAGCAATGAAACTTATTTAATTGGAGAACGCGTCAAAGTTGAAGGCGAAAAGGGATGGGGCGTTATTACGCGCATCGATTTCGACCGTGGCTTGATTTATGTTTTATATAAGCGTATGCGCGAAGAAGCATATCCTTATCCAGAAGCAATCGATCAAGGAACATTAAGACCTGACGTACACCAGAAATAGACACATGAGTGTGTCTATTTTTTTAAACAGGAGAGAAAAATGAAACCACAAACTTCAAAAACAGAACGCGTTATATTTTATTTTGTGTTAGTTACAATGTCCATTTCTTTTTTATATGCAGTAGTTCGTATCTTCACATCACCAGCATCTTATAGTGATGATGTATATTTGGTTAAAAGTGATTACTTACTGATGACATTACAAGCACTTGGTGGGTTGTTTATGTTATTTCTACCGACCATGATTGAAAAGAAATGGAAAGTGGATATACCAGCAGGTATTAATATTTTCTTGTTAATTTTTTTATATGCTGCAATTATATTGGGTGAGTTTAGAAGATTTTACTTTTATGTACCTGGTTGGGATAAGATGTTGCATATTGTTTCAGGGGCATTTTTAGCTGCGTTAAGCTTTTCTGTGATTACGATGCTTAATGGCTATGATATTATTAAGATGAATCCATTGTTTGTCGCAATCTTCACATTTTGTTTCGCGATGACGTTAGGTGTCTTATGGGAGTTTTATGAATATGCATGGGATACGTTTGCGGGATTAAATATGCAAAAGTATGCGGATGCACAAGGTGTGCCACATGTTGGTAGAGCTGCGTTAGCAGATACCATGGGGGATTTGATTGTTGACGCAATTGGGGCGATATCTGTTTCTATATTAGCGTATTTCACTGTGAAATATGATAAGCCATGGATTAACGCATTGATTATTAAAAAAATAGCATAAAAGTCTTGAGGTAGATAACATGAAGAAACTTATGCATATGTTGATAAGATTTTGGAAGGTATTCTTTTTAACAGTTTGGGAAATCGTTAAAGAAATGCGTACCGTTAGAGGTATTATCGCATTAATATTTTCTTATATTATGTATCACGGTTGGGCTGTGTTTTTTGTGGCGTTTGGAACGATTGTTGGTAATGCATGGATGATTGGGATTGGTTCAGCAGTGATGTTATTTTGGTTAGGACCAGGAACGCCTGTGATACCACTGATTATAGTTACAGCACTCTTTATTCAACGCTATATTTTGTTTGATAAGAAAAACATGGTGAACATCGTTGATAAATGGAAAGAATTAAACGCAAAAGAAAAAATGGATGATCAATATAAAGATATAAAAGATGAGATGTCTTTATTGAATGTTTATGATAAAATCATCATCAATGATAGTCAGGACAAAGTCGTTCAAAAAGAAGAAGTAGCATTTAGTAAAAGAAAAGTGACATTTGATGATTTTATTGACACAAGCGATTTAGAAGGAGAACGTATATCACTACAATGTGAAAAAACGATTCCTGCAAACCCTAGTAAAAACTATGTACCAGCGTATGAATTTTACATCATGAGAGATGGAGAAATTGTCGGTCATATTAATTTAAGAGTTGGTCATACACGTGCTTTGTATTATGGTGGCCATATTGGCTATAGTGTAAATGAAGCATATCGTGGACATGGGTATACCGTTGAAGCTTGCAAGTTAGTTTCAAAAATAGCAAAGAAACATCAAATGAAGACATTGTTCATTTCGAATGCTTATACCAATAAAGCATCCATTCGTGTCTGCCAAAAATTAGGGGCTAAATACGTTAGAACAGTATTATTACCTGAAGATCATGAAATGAAAAAAGAGGGTTTAACATATATTAATATATGGCGTTGGGATATACGCAAATAGACTACTTATAGAAAAGTAGTCTTTTATTTTTTTGTATATCAAAATAACCGTGATAAAATAAAAGTAGGTGATAGGTATGGTAGACATTCATCCAGATGTTCGAAAACATGTGAATGATTTCGAAGAAGTGATTAGACATCGTTTTTTAAGCATTAGACATATGATTGTTAATACGATACCTAATGTAGAAGAAAAGCTTGGTTATGGCGTACCAGGCTACTATGTTGATGGTAAAAACATCCTTTATGTAGCTTGTTTTAAAAACCATATTGGTATTTATCCAGGATCTGCATTTATTTTAAAACATGAAGTTTTGCTTAAACCATATAAAACATCCAAAGGAACCATTCATTTTAAACATACAGAACCGATTCCCTTTGATGTGATTGAAAGAATATTAGCAGATAAAGGATTTGGCAAATAAATGTTAGAACAAACCATTAAAATTAATCAATTACATATAAAAAATAGAGTTGTAATGCCACCGATGTGCATGTATAGTGCAGCAGATGATGGGATTGCAACTGATTTTCATGTTGTGCATTATGCAACTAGAGCTTATGGTGGCGTTGGGTTAATCATCCAAGAAGCAACCGCTGTTGAACCAGAAGGAAGAATTACTGTTAATGATTTAGGTATATGGGATGATGAACATATTAAAGATTTAAAGCGTATTGTTGATAATGTTCATGAAGCGGGTGCATGGATGGGTATTCAAATTGCACATGCTGGTAGAAAAGCGAATGTACCAAAAGCGTATGCGCCATCTGCAGTTGCTTATGAAGGATATGAAGTGCCTACGGAAATGACGTTAGATGATATTATTCGTGTGATTGATAAATTTAGACAAGCAGCAAAAAGAGCAAGAATTGCTGGTTATGATTTAATCGAATTACATGCAGCACATGGCTATTTAATTCATGAATTTTTATCGCCATTATCAAACAAACGGAAAGATAAATATAAAGATGGTGTTTTATTTTTAGAAGACATCGTAAAAGCAACCAGAGAAGAATGGCCGATGAATAAGCCATTATGCATCAGAGTTACAGCAGAAGAATATGTGGATGAAGGGCTTCATCCAAAAGATTTAGCGAAAATGATTAACAGTGTTAAACATTTGGGTGTTGATTTAGTTGACGTTTCTTCTGGCGGTAATTATAGGGTTGGAATTAAATTGTTTTCAGGGTATCAATTAGGGTTTGCTGAAACGATAAAAAAAGAAACAGGACTTCCTGTCATTGGTGGCGGGTTGATTGAAGATATACCATCAGCTGAAAAAGCAATTAAAGATGGAAAATGTGATATGGTCTATTTAGGTAGGTTATTGTTAAGAAATCCTTATGTTGTGATTAACAATTTGGATGTTCCTTATCCTAAGCCATATGTAAGAGGTCAAAAGAAGAAATGAAAATATTAATGCATATGTGCTGTGCACCATGCGCTGTGTACCCTGTAGAGTCATTGCAGATCAAAGGGCAAAAAGTGGATGGCTTATATTATAATCCGAATATACATCCTTATGAAGAGTTTGAAAAACGAGAAGAAAACGTTGATAAACTCGCTAATGATAAGGGATTCAATGTCTTTTATTATCCCGATTATGAAGAAGACTTATGGGAAGCATTAAGAGACAATGATGAGAAACGTTGTGAAATGTGTTATAGTAAAAGGCTTAAAAAGTTATTTGAAGTCGGTAAAGAAATGGGCTATGATGCAGTGACAACGAGTTTATTAGTCAGTCCCTATCAGAAACATGATGTGATTAAGAAATTAGCTGAAAAGTATAGCAAGAAATATGATATACCTTTTTATTATGAAGACTTTAGGGTTGGCTATAGAGAAGGACAAAAGAAGGCTAAGGATTATGGGCTTTATTGTCAAAGGTATTGTGGGTGTATTGTAAGTTTGAAGAATAAGATAAAAGAAATCACTTTATAAAAAAAACGAACAGTATATAATTACTGTTCGTTTTCATTATCTATAATTTTTGATAACTCTTTACCAAAGGATTTAATCAATCCACAAACAAGTGCGTTGCCCATCATAAAATAACGTCTTTTCTCTGGCATTCCAGTGTTTGTCCAATCATCTGGAAATTCATTTAATCTTTCAGCTTCAATTGGTGAAAGAATTCTAAGTCTTTTAGTAGTATAATCCTCAATAACGTGCGTGCTACGATTTACAGAACCTTCACTAGTTAGCATTGTTCTACCAGGCAAATGTATGGAATCAGGAAATGTCATTTGACCTTCTGAATAGAAATATTTAGTTCCAGTCACTTTATTAACTCTAGGTACTCTTTTGCTGCCTTTTAAATACTCAAATTTATTAATTTTATGTTCACTTATAAATAGTTTTTCACTCACAGTAGTCTTTAAAAGTATTTTCTCTAAATTAATAGGAGAATAAGTTTTTGGCATAAGTTTAGTAGTATATATATTACCATCGATTAGGATTCCA
Source organism: Acholeplasmataceae bacterium (assembly GCA_963676765.1). GTDB lineage: Bacteria > Bacillota_I > Bacilli_A > Acholeplasmatales > Acholeplasmataceae > WOFB19. The sequence continues at coordinate 1,246,110 of OY781159.1, read as the reverse complement.
GAATTATCAAATTTAAATGCGAACTTATTAGTCATTTCTACTAAATCTTTCATTATAGTAATATCACACTTTTTATATGAATATAACTCTTGAATGATAGGGAATGTCTTTGCAAAAACACTATTTTTTATTAAAATATCATTAATATTATTATTGTTTAAAGAATTATAGTATTTAGTTGATTTATGATAACCAAAGATTAAAACTCGTCTACGTCTTTGTGGGTGACCATATTCAGCAGCATTGATTACTCGCCATTCAACACCATAACCAAGATCTTGCATTGAACGCAACATAATACCAAAATCACGCCCTCTTTGAGTTGATGGTGATTTCAGGAGTCTATCAACATTTTCTAATAAAACAAATGGAGGTCTTTTCACTTCTAATATTTCTCTTATTTGCCACCACAATACGCCTTTTTTACCATGTATTCCTTTTTCTTTCGAAAGTGAGCGTGCTACAGAATAATCTTGACAGGGGAATCCTCCAACAAGAAGAGTGTGGTTAGGGATATTCTTTTTATCAATAGTAGAAATGTCTTCATTTACATGGTTGGGTGAATCTCCAAATCTATTTATATAACAATCAAAAGCATGTTGCACTTTTGTTGAGGGTTCCCATTGATTAGCCCAAATAAAGTTGTAATTGTTTTTTTCTCTGGTTTTCCCTGATTTCAACAATTTTACTTCATTCAGTCCAACTCTAAAACCACCAACACCAGCAAACAATTCTACTACAGTTTTATCCATCTAATCACCTATACAGCCTTTTTATGAGTCATTTAATATGTTATAATATGCTTATACTATTTTAGCAGATTTTCGAGTATTAATCAAGATCGATGAACAATTTCAGATATTTATTATTTAGGGGGCATTATATGGATGGAAAATACTTAAGTAAGGATCAGATTTTAGTTATTGCTGACGAATTAGTGGGGACAAAATTTAAAAATCTAAATAACGAAATTAATGATAAAAATAAGGGTGCTCAAGGATTACTTATCGAATCAGAAGCTTATGGCATTCTGGCTAATTCAAGAAAAGAACCTGATTTTGTTCTTGCAGGATATGAATTGAAAGTCACACCAATTAAAAAGAATAAAAATGGAACCATCTCTTCTAAAGAGAGATTAGTTTTAAATATAATTAATTACATGGCAGAGAATACTGAAAACTTTTATGAAAGTAGCTTGTGGAAAAAAAACGAATTAATATTAATTCTTTTCTATTTATTTGAGGAAAACAAACCTAAAGAAGAAATGTCAATAATTAAAGCTTATTTATACGATTATCCTGAAGAAGATTTAAAAACTATTATTAATGATTGGCAGATTATTGCAGGCAAGATAAAAAATGGATTGGCGCATGAATTGTCTGAAGCGGACACTATGTATTTAGGTGCTTGCACCAAAGGTAAGAACTCACAATCAATGAGATTTCAACCTAATTCTCCAATAAAGGCGAAACAAAGAGCATATAGTTTAAAAACTCTTATATGACTCAATTAGTAAGGAAAATAATTGGAAATCAAGGAAACATCGAAAAGATTATGGATGAAAAGCATTCAAATCAAACATTTGAAGAATACATTCATCAAAGAGTTTCAGTGTATTTGAATAATCCAAGGGATTATCTATGTAATAAATTTAATATTAAAAGTAATTCTAAGCAATTAAATGAATTGCTCGTAAGTAAGATGCTAGGCTTAAAAGGGAAAATTTCCAAATCTGAAGAATTTCAAAAAGCAAATATCATAACTAAAACAATAAGAGTTGAAAAATCTGGTCGAATAAAAGAAAGTATGTCATTTCCATACTTTAAGTACAAAGAAATCGTAAATGAGTCATGGGATACCTCAAGAATGAGGAGTTATTTTGAAACAACTAAATTCATGTTTATTGTTTTCGTTAACGATGGAGTTGATTATGTTTTCAAAAAAATCATGTTTTGGAATATGCCTCTAAATATACTTGATAATGAGTTTAAAAGTGTATGGACCAAGACTAAAAATCTAATTCAACAAGGTAAAATAGTAAAAAGAATTGAGAATAATGTTAATTATACTTATTTTCCAGGTAGTAGTGAAAATCCTGTTGCACATGTTAGACCACATGGTCGTAATAAAATGGATGTTGCGGAGTTACCAGTTGAGGATAAATTAACAAAATTAGAGAGTTATGAAAAGCATTGCTTTTGGCTAAATTCTAAGTATATTCATAAAATAATTGGGGAGGTTAATTGAATGCCTAACAATCATTATACAAGATTTATAGAGTTGTTCTTTGGATACAATCGAACCACTGGTGATATTGATTTCAATGAAATACATAAATATATTATTCCCGTATACCAAAGAACATATAGATGGGATGAGAATATTTGTAAAATGTTCATTATGGATTTACTCCGTTTAAACGGAAGAGGATCTGAGGAGTATAATTTCGGATTAATTACGATGTCTAATAGTGATGATTATATACATGAATTGATAGATGGGCAACAAAGAATGATATCATTTTATTTAATTGTAATGGCTTACTATAAATACTTAAAAGAAATTTCAAGTGTTGAAAATTTCATAAAGATTAATAGTTTTTATCAAGCAGATCTACCATTTAGTGGGAATGAAGAAATAAGTAGGAATTTATGTAAACTTAAAACTGATATATCTAATAATGTTAAAATTAACGGTAATTCAATTATTGAATCTAATTTTGTTACATTCTATGAGTTTATAGCTCAACATTATAGGAATCAAGAAAGTGGAATTATCCTTTCCGCAATAGATGATTTTCAGTTTTTGTATAATAATAAAGTCGTGAAGCTTGAATATAATAATATGGAATCTGCATTAGATAGTTTTATTGCAATCAATATGAAAAATAGACCACTTGACTCATTTGAGGTATTCTCAGCATTGATTCTCAAGTATATTAATAACGATAATAGAAATGAATATAGATTGAAATTAAATCAATTATATTCATCATTTCAAAAACTTGATAATAAAAAAGCATTTATTTCATTTGAATATTATTTGAGATATTTAATTAGGACTCAAAAAGGTAAATATGAGTATTATTCTGAAGGTACTAAAAATGAGAGAAAAGAAAAAATTGAAAAAGAAGTAATTACTAATATGCCCAATCATTATGTTGTCAAGTTTTTAAACACACATTTAAATGCCGTGAAGTTTGTGGAAGAAAGTTTGCTCAAAACAGATATTTTAGTTGATTTGTTAAATTATGGTAAAATAGAGAAAATTTTAGAAAACATTGAATTATTAAATAATGAAAATGATACTATCGACTCCCTTGAGAAACAAATCAAGTATATTTATCATGATTATTCTGGACAGAAAGACAATAAAAATAGTTTTGTTACAGCGCATATCCAATATATAATGGCGGTATTGTCTTTAGTAATATATGATATTAACAATGACAGCTTGACATTTGTTAATGTAAAAAGATATTTAATTGATTTGATTATGATTGGAGTTGAACATCACGTAATTAGTGTAGTTGGCTTAAGTGATATCAAAAAAGATGAGTATCTATCTTTTATTTCTGTGCCTGAGTCTAGAAAATTAAGAAAGTTAAACTATGATAATACTGATGATGAATATGTGAAAGAAATATTTACTGTTAGAAAGCTAGATGAAAGAAATAGTTATCATATTATTAAGGCCAAAGCCTTGAAATCATTAATTGTGCTTTATCAATTAAAATCATCAATCAATAATCGAAACGAAAGATATAATAATGAGATTGTTAGAGTTAATGTAATCGATAAGTTTAATAAAGAGCACCTTTACTTTGATCAAAGCAGATGTAATAATATCCTGACTCTAAAAAATTTAATGGGTTTCAATTGTATAAATTTGGATAAACAAATTAATGACCAGTTTGCTGAAAACAATTATAAAAATATAAATGATAAGTTAATATTTATTAGAAATAAACCTATTAATTGGAAAAAAGATTATCAACTATATTCTAAATTATTTGGTATAATTGAAAGGTCAATCAGTGAATTAAGAATATCAGAAGCATCAGAGGAGATTAGAAATGCATATTTCAGTAATGAAAACGTCGTATGTTCAGATGAACTAATAGATACACATATTAATTTAGTTAAAGATGTTTCTTTAAAATTATCTCAAAATTTTAAAAATATTTTACAATATATTGATTACAGTGAAAATTTATTTCAAAGGTAGGTAGAATTAAAAGTGAAAATATCAGTAGGTGGCATGATTGCCTCAGGAAAGTCAACATTAGTAACACGATTAGGAAAAGAATTAAATCTTCCAGTGATGGAAGAGTTTGAAAAAGACGATGAGGTATTCAACACATTACTTAAATGGTTATATGAACAGAAGAATGATGTTGAAATGCTATTACAAATATACTTTATCCATAATAACTGGTTAAGCCAAAAGAAATATGATGGTGATTTTGTTGTCGATAGAGATTTAGTTGAGCATTGGTTATTTGCTCAACATAATCTAAAAAGTATGCCAACCATCATGAATATGTACAATGGTGTATTCCACGCTTATATGAATCAAATCAAGAAACCTAATTTATATATCATTTTAGATATTGACTGGGGGAACTTTGAGAAACGTATTATGGAACGTGGTAGAGATCAAGAAATTGAAAACTTTGATAAGAATAAACCATACTTCAAAGACTTGATGAGTAATTATGTCACTAAAGTAGCTGCACAATGCGCTGTATACGATATCCCTTATGTGGTTGTTGACACAAGCGGATTATCTGAAGATGAAGTTTTTGAACAGGCAGTTGCTGAGATTGATAAATTAAAGAAGGTAAAATAAATGGATGCTTTAAAGTTAATTAATGAATTAAAGAAGAATTATGAAATAGGACGTAAAAATAATCAAGCGATGACAATGATCCATTTGTTTGGTATTAAATTTGCAAAAGAATTAGAAGGGAAACCAGTATCATTTCTAAAAGACTTATCAACATACGCTACTGGTAAAGCAAGTTTTGCTACTGAAATAAGAAAAGGTATGAATCTCTCAAAATATGTTACTCTTAAGTAAATATCATTTTAAAATTTGATAATATCAGCAATCCCCTGGAGGGGTTGCTTTTGTTTTTTATTAATGCTAAAAAACAATAAAATATCGAATAACGATAAAAAAGTATTGACAAACATATTTCACCATGTTATCATATACATGTTGGAGGTGTTATGATGGAAAATACATTTGATCAACATAAATATAAAGGAATTATCAATGTTTTTCACATTATTTTGAAAGTAATCATGATTATCTTATATATTGCATTAGGATTCATGGCCATTGGTTTTTTAGGGGTATCGTTTGTCCCAAGAAGTTTATTAGAAATTGATTTAGCAAACTTTGGACAATATCAAATCATGTTTAGAGAGGTATTGCTTGAGTTAGATCCTAATTTCTTTACAGGTACTGTAAATATTAAAAGACCACTACTATCAATCTTATTTACTGGTATCGTAACAGTTGGGTTCTTGCAGTTTGTGATTATTAATTTGAAAAATTTAGTCGGTCATGTCAAAGACACGCAAATCTTTGATAAAGCAAACGCTCGTATATTAAAAATCATGGGATTTGGATTCTTAATTGCTAGTATCTTATTACCAGTGATGAGAAGTGTCTCAACGATTGCTGTTGTTAATATGTTTGATATCTTTCAACAAATCGAGTTTCGTCCTGATTTTCGATGGTTATCATGGTCACACATATTTATGGGCTCACTAATACTGATTCTAGCTTATGTATTTAGTTACGGCGCATATTTACAGGAAGAACACGATTTAACTGTCTAATGGCTATTATTACACGCTTAGATCGCATGATGGCAGATCGTAAGATGTCTTTAAATGAACTTGCTGAAAAGGTTGGTATTAGCCTAGCTAATCTATCTAACCTTAAAACAGGTAAAGTAAAGGCTATACGCTTTACTACGCTAGAGAAAATTTGTGAAGTATTAGATTGTCAGCCAGGCGATATATTAGAATATGATGGCAACTAAAAAGAGACTGCGGTCTCTTTTTTTGTAAAAAAGTATTGCAGTGATGTATGGTTTATGCTAAAATATTTTCAAATGATGAATCGGACGAGTATATATATTGGTCTTTTCCAGAGAGTGGGTGAATGGTGGAACACCCATAAAGACGTTATATAGAAAAACACCGAGGAGTGCTTACCGAAGGTAACGTAGGCTAAGCCGGTTTCTCCCGTTATAGAGATAGCATGTGTTTGCATGTAAAAGTGATCAAGTTAATTGATAATTAGGGTGGTACCGCGGATTATGAGTCATTCGTCCCTCAGTAGGGATAAGGCTCTTTTTATTTTATCTAAAAAAGGATGTGTTAAAATGTGCGGTATTGTCGTTTCGAAGGCTAGTTTAATGGGTTTAGAAGAGAAGAGTAAGTTATTATTGATGCGAGGTCCTGACGCGCAAAGAAAACTTATTAGTAAAGATTATCAATTCTTTTTTAATCGTTTAGCGATTATGGGTCTTGATGATAAAGGGATGCAGCCATTTACATTTAATGGTGATGTATTGGTTGCTAATGCAGAAATCTATAATGAGATAGATTTAAGAAAAAAAGTGGATCATGTCTTTACATCAGGTAGTGATTGTGAAGTATTATTACCACTTTATGAGAAGTATGGATTATCGATGTTTGGTATGTTAGATGCTGAATTTGCTGTTGTGATTTATGATCATCAAAAAGACTGTTTAATTGCGGGTAGAGATCATTTAGGGATTAGACCACTCTTTTATGGGTATGATCAATTAAACGGGAAGATTGTGTTTGCGAGTGAAGTGAAAGCAATGATTGATCATGTGAAAAAGGTTATACCATTTCCACCAGGTCATTATTATGATGGGAAGTCGTTTATTCGTTTTCATCAGGATTGGAAAGAAATGCCGGCCAATCAAGATGATATGGAAGGTATATTAAAAAATATTAATAAATTATTAACGGATGCTGTTATTAAAAGAATGCATGCGGATGCTCCGATTGGGTATTTATTATCAGGTGGGCTTGATTCTAGCCTAGTTTGTGCGATTGCTGCTAAACATAGCGATAAACCAATTCATACGTTTAGTATTGGCATGGATACAGATCCGATTGATTTAAAATATGCAAAACAAGTTGCTGATGATCTAAAAAGTATTCATCATGAAGTGACGATGACAAAAGAAGATGTTTTAATGGCTTTAAAACCTGTTATTTATGCGTTAGAATCATATGATGTAACAACTGTTAGAGCATCAATTGGGATGTATTTATTGGCGAAGTATATTCATGAACATACACATATTAAAGTATTGTTAACAGGCGAAGTATCGGATGAGTTATTTGGTTATAAATATACCGATTATGCACCATCTGCTAAAGCTTTTCAACAAGAAGAAATAAAGCGTTTAAATGAATTATATATGTATGATGTATTACGTGCGGATCGTTGTCTTGCGTCTAACGCATTAGAGGCTCGTGTGCCTTTTGGTGATAAGGCGTTTGTAGATTATGTGGTGAGTATTGATCCCAGTATTAAAATGAATACATATGGCATGGGTAAGTATTTGCTGAGAAAAGCTTTCGAAGGTGAATATTTAGCTGATCAGATTTTATATCGGGAGAAAGCTGCATTTAGTGATGCGGTTGGGCATAGTATGGTGGATCATTTAAAAGCTTATGCAGAAAAAGTGTATGATGATGAAACATTTCAAACAAAAGCGTTACTATATAAACCAACATTATTATCAAAAGAAGCGTTATTGTATCGTGAGATATTTGATGAATTTTATCCTGGACATGTGCATTTAATTAAAGATTATTGGATGCCTAACCGTGATTGGGAGGGTTGTGATGTCGATGATCCAAGTGCAAGATTTCTTAAGAACTATGGCGATTCCGGAAAATAAAATTAAAGTTTTTGTTAAAATGAATAAAATTAAGGTTTATATGCCATATATGCCGTTATCATATTAATATTTGAATGATATACTCATATCAATAATTAATAAATTAATGGAGGGATTATATTGAAAAAATTAATTATGGTTGGACTTTTTTTAGGCTTGCTTCTTGGGACGATGCAAACATTTGCATTTGTAATATTGCCACCTGATGAATTCGGTAATGACGATGGAGGAAGTAGTAGTACGGTTCGTGTTACAATTAACATTGATCCTTTTGCCGATTATGATTCATCTGATAATGCAATGGGAATGGGTCATATGTGGATTAAAGTAGAAAATAACACAGGACATGCGATTGATGTTGGTCGAATGTCAGTTGCTGATGATGCAGCTGTAACACTATCTGGTAATGCATCAATTGATAACATTTATCCCCTTTACAGAGAGGGTATAGATGTACCAACACATGTACCATTAGTGACATACAATTTAGAAAATAGTGTTTACAATTCAAATGATTCGTCATTATCTGGTGTTGTTATCACAATGTCTAATGTTTTATCTGAAAGTGATTTTGAAGCATTAAATGAATTAATTACACATTTTACATATCATGGTGCTTATACGTCATTATTAGATTATGAGTTAGTGTTGTTATCTAGTATTCAATCACGTTATGGTAGTATACAAAATCAATTGGATAGTCTTATGGTTCCTAATGTGGATAATGATAACTACTCGATGGGTATGTTATCGATATTTGAAACAATCTTTTCAAACTTACCATGGGATGAGATTGGCACATATGTTCAAGACATCACTTCACAAAATACGGATTTGTATAGTTTAGCCGTAGAATATAAAGTATTAGAAGATGCTGCTTTTGATGAACTCGAAAATGAAGGTAGAACTGATATTTTGACGAATAGTACATTAAAAGATGACTTTAGAAATAATCTTGCAAATCTTTATTATGATGGCTTAGATTTAGATAATGAATATTCATCAAAATATCCATATATTTTAGATCAAGAGATATCATTAGCAATGAATCGAATGAGATATATAGGTTATTTCTTGAATTTCGCAGACAGTAATATGTTATACGGTTCACCAGATACTCTAAGATACTCGACTGTATTACCAGGTACTTGTGCAAATACGAATTTTGCGATTACGATTTGGAATTATGTTTCTTATCTAGGTTTCATGGATAGATATGATCGTGAGGAAATGTTATTTTTTCCTATGGGTCGATCAATTGATGCATATAAAACTGCTGAATATATAACAGATATTATTTCAAATGATCATTATGATGTCTACTTAATGCCAGAATCTCGTGAAGATTTTGGGGGCACAACTAATATTTCTGGATATGAGGAATCAGTTTCACCAACATTACAAGTATTTGGATATTATACGCTAGAAAACGGGTTCATCGATTTATCTAATTGGAATGAACATCGTTAATAAATGATTGATAAATACCCTTCTTCTTGAGGGGTATTTTTTTATGGTAAAATATATGTATCAAATAAAGGTATATTATATGAAAGCTATCATTTATTATTTCACAGGTACAGGAAATACGAGAATAGCAGCACGTGCAATCAAACAAGAGTTAATGTCATATGATTATGATGTTACGCTTTTTGAAATACGCAAAAATGATGAGGATGTCCCAAATCCAAATGATTATGATGTCGTTGGTTTTGGTTATCCAATTCATGCGTTTAATGCACCGCAATTCTTTTTAAAACAGATAAAAAAAATAGCTAAGGTTGATCATAAAAAAGCGTTTATATTTAAAACATCTGGAGAACCTTTTGGATTTAATAAAGCATCATCTTGGTCCTTATCACGCATCTTAAAAAAACGTGGATTTGAACTGATGATGGATAGACATTTACTGATGCCTTATAACATTATGTTTCGCTATGATGATCGCTTAGCGAAGCAAATGTATATCCATACACATGAGATGGCTAAAGTGATTGCCTATGATATTAAAATGAATCGAAAAAAACGAATTAAGTTTAATGTCTTACATTTTCCTATCATGTATTTATTTAGAGTGCAGTGGTTTGGTGCGAAAGTTAATGGACCATTATTTCATGTCAAAAAAGAACAATGCACATCATGTAGTGCATGTGAAAAAGTGTGTCCAACAAACAATATTATACTAAACGAAGGCATACCTGCATTTGGTGGTGATTGCACGATGTGTATGGGATGTGTATTAAGTTGTCCAGAAGACGCGATTAGACCAGGTTTAATAAGTGGTCTAAGATTAAATGGAAAGTACCCCTTTAAAAAGTTATTAGGAGATGATCATGTGTCAGCAGATTTTATTCATGAAGGCACGAAAGGTTATTTTAAGTTATTTAAATCGTATTATGAAACGACACAAAATGAGATAGACAAAGTCGCTGAATGGGTTAAATCAGAAGAAAAAAATTAACGGTTTTATGAGGAATCATGATGATGACGCTTTTATATGGTTTGTTTCGGTTAACTATGCCAAATAATAGTGAGAAAACATCTGTCACGATTGGGAAAAAGCCACGATTCAGAAGTTATTTGAAAGAATGAGTGTTGGGATATCCTCATTGGATCTCTCTTTTTTTAATCATTTGAACTGACAGTACAAACCTAGTATAATAAAACTAGTATAAAAGTTAGGGAAACTGACTTGTTTTTATTTAAGGAGGAAACGATGAAACGAGACGACAAAGCATACATTATAAGACGTGATCATAGAATTAAACTTGTCGATCTATTGAGTGATGAAACGATTTTCTCTTTAGCGAACGGAACGTTGGGAACACGTGGTCATTTTGCTGAAGGTTATGGAGATGATAGTTTTCCAATCACCTTAATTAACGGCATCTATAATACATATCCATATCGTTATGAAGAAAACTATCAAGGTTTTCCACAAGTTGGCCAGGCTATTGTAACATTGCCCGATACATCTTATATGCGAATATTAACGGATGAAGGACCTATTGATTTAACGCATCAAAAATTAATTGACATGAAACGTTCACTTGATATGAAACGTGGTTATACAACAAGAATTGCAACCTACCTGACTAAGAAAGGTCATACATTTGTTATCACGGAACGAAAATTAGTTACAGCAAATAGATTGCAAATTGTCATGGAATTGACGATTGCATCACCGGATTATAAAGGGTCTTTAAACATAGATTCTTATTTAAGAATGCCAACAGTGAAATATATTAAAAACATTGATCCAAGATTACCGAATGTAAGAAGAAATCTCATATTAAGAAATTTAGATATTGAAAATGGTGCTGCTTTCCTAAAAGCACAAACAACATCGAGTAGACAACGAATTAATGTATCAATGATACATGATCAAGAAGTCAATTATCGGTTTGAAGAGGATGCTGTAGTCGGTGTTATAGAGACAATGCTTGAACCTAACAAACCATTTAGGCTTACGAAGTATACATTATATACATCATCATTTTTGCAACGAGCATCAGAACGAAGAATTTATAAAATTGTTGATTTTATTCAACCATTTGATCAATATATCAAAGAAGAAGCGTCTGCAAGACTGCCGTTTTGGCGTAGATCAGCCGTTGAATTAAGTGATAAAGTGCTTGAACAAGCACTTCACTACAATATATATCAACTCAATTTAAATGCTGGTAGACATAATGTGACACATATTGCTGCTAAAGGAATTACGGGGACCGGTTATGAAGGTCACTATTTCTGGGATGCAGAAGTGTATATGTTACCATATTTCATTTTAACGAACCCACATCGTGCACGAAAAATTTTAATGTATCGCTATTTAACACTTGATCAGTCTAGACATGAAGCAAGGCAGCTAGGTATTAGACATGGTGCTAAAATTGCATGGCGTACAATTAATGGTGAAGAAGCATCACCATTTTTCCCTGCAGGTGCCGCTCAAATTCATATTAATAGTGATGTTGCACATGCTTTAATTAATTACTATTATGCCACCAATGATGAAAGATTTATGAATAAGTTCTTAATGGAAGTCATTGTTGAAACAGCAAGATTCTTACTTGAATGGGGATCATTTGATGATGAAGGTATGTTCCATTTATATAATGTCACAGGACCTGATGAATATAAAACATTAATTAATGATAATTATTATACGAATCGTATGGCCAAGATGCATTTTGAGTTTGTCTTATCTTATGTAAAAAAGCATGAAGAAGTGTTAGCACCAATGCTAAAACGGATTGCGATGGATGAGGATGAATTCATTCAAATGCAAAAAGCAGCTGACAACATGACGCTTTTAATTGATGATAAAAAACAAATCATCAAACAAGATGATTCATTCATTTATAAAAATGATTTACCACTTGAAAGTATTTCCCCAGAAGAATTACCTTTATTACTAAGTAAACACCCTCTTGATATTTATAGAATGCAAATTTCTAAACAAGCGGATGCTATATTAGCACCAATGATATTAGGTGATAAACCATCTACAGTTTATGAAAATACGTTTGATTACTATATTAAAAGAACAACGCATGATTCATCTTTGTCAAGAGCAGTATTTGGTATCGCTGCTTATGCACTTGGTAAACATGATTTTGGTTTTGATTATTTAAGACGTGTCATTGACCTAGACTTTAGAGATAGTCATAATCGAACGCAACATGGCCTTCATATCGCCAATCTTGGTGGTAGTTACTTGATGATCATCTACGGATTATTCGGTTTACGTTTTGGTCAAAATTTAATATTAAATCCTGTGAAACAAAAAGAGTTATCACATGTAAAAACGAGAATTATTTATCAAGGTGTAATAATTTGGTTAACGTTGACTCATAAATCATTGATTGTCCAAACAAATAAAGCAATTGATATAGCAGTTATGCATAAAGTAGAAACAATAAAGGGTAAAAGAATTTTTCATTTACAATAAAAAAAAGACAAATGATATTTGTCTTTTCTCTTTAAAATCTAGATTACCAATAAATTTTACGTAAGCATTTTGTAGCATATTCGTCTTCATTATCAATTTCAATCATACACATTAAATATTCCAACGTTTTTGCTTCATTGCTTTTCTCTGATTCCTCTTCAACATAAAGGGACTGTAATCTTTGGTCAATTGCTTTTTTCAAAGCTGCTAGTTTTTTTTCAGCTGTATCCATCATTTACTTGTATATTTGACATATCAAATATACGCTCCTTTCAACTTTAATGTATTGTTTATCCTATCTTCATTATAGCGCTTTAAGGCATATATTTAAACTCATTAGCACTTTAAAGAAAAATTATAATCACATGTAATTATCGTTTATAATAGAAACAGATGAATATAAAAAAAGAGGGATTGAAACGATGATTCACTTAAATTCCAATAATTATGCAAATATCACTTATAAAGATCAAATGAAACGTGATGCACTATTAATTCTTCCTGGTGGTGGCTATCATTATGCTTCGAAAAGGGAAGCAGAACCGGTGATGCATGCATTTAATGATCTAAATTTACATATGGTGATTTATCAGTATAGAGAGACATTATTAACATATCCGGATGTACTTTGTGAAGGAAAATCATTATTACAACAATTAAGTCAAGATCCTTTAATTGATAAAATTCATGTAATAGGATTTTCTGCTGGTGGCCATTTAGCACTAATGTTATTAACCAACTATGACCAATATTTTAGAACAGGCATACTATGTTATCCGGTTGTTTCAAGTGATAAAGCGATATATCATGGTGGAAGTTTTAAGCAATTAATTGGTCATTTAGATGATAAGGTTATATTGCAAAACTTATCAATGGAAAAACATGTACATAAAGATATGCCACCAATCTTTATATTTCATACGATGGATGATCAAGCCGTTCCTGTTGAGAACGCTGTAGTTTTAATTGATCAACTACATAAAGTAGGTGTATATGTTGAAGCACACTTATTTCCTAAAGGTAGGCATGGTGTATCAGTTGTGACTGCAGAAACACCGTTTGATGAACATGATGTAGAGGGTTATTTAAAAACTTATGGCTATTTACATCAATGGGTTCATTTAGCAAAATCATTTATAGAAAGGCATATGATATGATTAATATTTTAATGAGTAGAAGTGATTTGATTCACCCTAAAATAAAACCTGCTTTAACGCCTTACATTAAAAAAGGCATGAAAGTAACAGTGGTTTGTTATTCCTTTTTTGATTCACAGTATCCTCGTATAGAAGATTATCGCAGAGATTACGGTAAAGATGGTAAATATTATATTAAGGTAGTAGAACAACTTACTCCTTTTGGTATTAAAGAAGAAGATATCGCATGGGTTAGCTATTTTGATGATACTGAGTCTGAAGCAATTAAAAAAATAGAAACATCAGATATATTATTTTTCCCAGGTGGCGCACCTGATAAGTTCATGGAACGAATACATGAAAAAGGTCTTTATGAAACGATTAATAATTATAAGAAAACATATATTGGTGTATCTGCAGGGACAATGATTCAATTTAACAGGTATCATATCTCACCAGACATTGATTATCACAAGTTTTCTTATCAAGATGGACTTGATTTATTAAAAGGATTTTTTGTTGAAGTGCATTATCGAAGAAGAAGGAAACAAAAAAGCGGTATGCGCAAAGTATTTAGAACTTATAAAAAACCGATTTACATAATCCCGGATGATGGTGCTTTAGTCATTGATGACACTAAGATTCTAACCATTCATACAGCTAAAAAGTATTATGAAAACAGAGGGGTTATTAATTGAATTGTAAGGATTAAATAAAAAAAACACTATATAAAGCGCTTTAGTAAAATTTCTTTACAAAACCCTTTGAACTTCTTATCATTATGGTTTATAATAAAGATGCGAGATGTGTCATGCAAAGTGGATTGGTTTAGCCCTTTGACGCTATACCATGATTTGTTTGACAGCTTGCTAGACCCTAGTAGCGATTCCCCCCCAGCTACTAGGGTTGATTTTTTTTAAAGTAACTTCATTAATTGAATCGCAATAATGGAAGCAAACTGTCTAGCACCTAATGGACTAAAGTGTGTATCGTCAGTAAGACCATCAGGATAGTTTATTGATTCATTTGGTTTTAAATGAAGATAATAGGCTTTCGAGCTTTCTTCACCAAGTTTTCGAACAATCTCCTGACTTATCTTATACATATCTATAAACGGGAATCCATAATTATTAGCATATGCTTTCATGGCTTCTGGATAATCTTTGATTGCATCTTTTGATAACTTACCCTCAATAAACTTTCTTCTAGTTATAGAAGAGATGAAAACAGGGATTGCTTCATGTGCTTTCGCGACTTGAGCAAAACGATCAAGATTAGCAGTATATTGAGATATTGTTGTATATCTTTCTGGATTATCTTTCTTTTCATCATTATGACCAAATTGGACGATTAATAGATCGCCCTTTTTTATTTTACTGTCAATGACATCAAGTCTACCTTCAGCAATAAAAGATTTGGTGCTTCGTCCATTTTCAGCTACATTAAATATTTCATAAATGGGACTAACGAATTCATGAAGACATTCTCCCCATCCCGTTTCTGGTCTCTTGCTATCTAGTTTTGGAGCAGCAGTAGAATCACCTGCTATAAATATTTTCATATGGTTGTCACCTCTATATTATATTAACATATTGAGTTTTACTTTTCCTGTTTCATGTATATATGTGCCTTTTGGTAATCTTTAAAACATAATGATTGATACAAGGGTTTCATAGTCTTTTGTTATGCTTGCTTATTTCAGGTCTGGATAAATGTTATAACTAATGCAAAGAGTTCATGATAAAATCGTCTGTTGGATAGTTTTTTAGTCATCATTTATATCGGTTTCCTATTAAATATTGATTTAATAGACAAACCTATAGAAGACTTTGTCTTCATCAAAAAAAGAGAGATATGTTGCTATAAATGACTATCCATGTAGTACAAAACTTGCTGATAACTTCTGTGCAATCAACTACGTATCCAATGGATATAAAAACCAAAACTAGGTATTATGAGTGCTAAACTAAAGTCTTAACACTTCGCTGCACTAAACGGTAAACCTTGAATAAGAGCTAAGACAATACATAATAAAACTAATTTGACTTAATATAATAATAATGCTAATATAAATTAACTAATAACTTTTTTAGGATGGGAAATGAAGAAAACTATTATTGTGTTATCCTTTTTTATGATGCTTTGTTATACAACAATGACATCATATGCCTATGAGGAAGTTATAATTAATTATCAGGTTCAATTTAAAAATGAAGATGAGCTGGATATAATAGAGATTACTATATTGTGACATATGGACCAGCAGTAGTCCAAACAGTATATATACATAATGAAAACTTGTTTAGCATTGCACCTATAGACTTTGGGATATCCATTTTAGGTGTTACGATTTCAGGTGGACAGTCTAGCACTAAATTTAGTGCAACACCAATCACATTGGAGGTATAACATGAAGAAAATATTATTTAAAGTTATGTTTACTATGTTATGTTTATTATCCTTATTTTCTGCAGGATATATGATTGTATTGCATTTTAATTATAATACTATTGGAGAAGGAATATTTTTTCTATATTTTACAATTGCATTTGCAATATTTGTATTTTCTTTATATTTATTAATGGATATGCATAAGAAGTAAGCTAATATATAATCATAAATAGAAGAAGTTTTTATAAAAAAGCTTCTTTTTTTTATATAAAAAGAACTATGTTCTAAAATTCATCCCGGGGGGGATGAAACACACTAATATTATAATTCTAGCAAGTTGATAAATCTATTTTTTCTTTATCAGCCTGATCCACATCAGATTGACTTTCCTCATCAAGAACTTCATCAGGATTTTTTGTTTAATTTATAATTGGGCGAGTCTTTTTGTATGTTAAGAAACAATGATACTTTAATATCATATCGTACTTATATGTTTTAATAAAGTTCACATTATAAATTGGATTGAAGTGAGATTTCTATGAGTAAAAAAAATATTTGATATTGTCTATTATTTTGTTTGTTTTTATAGGTCTGTTTTAACTTTTAAAATGGTATAATCTTTGGTGCAATAGCAGGAGGATATATAAGTGGGTTTATGGTTTATGTTGTTGCTGAAATATTACCATATTCAGTTAAGATTTCTCGAGAAAGAAAGCAACTATTATTTGTTTATTATAAATTGAATGAAATGAACAATATTAGGTTTATATATTTAACCCTTCAACCATATTTTGTGAATATTGATTTTGCGAGTTTTGATTATAAAAGGCTTTATTCAAAGTTGAGCTATTTTCTAAACAGTAGTGTGTTTAGTTTTGCTGAAAATAACATTAGACGAACAGGTGTGAATCGATTTATGTATAAGAGTTTCTTAGTAGACTTAGAAATTAACGTAAAAGATGGATTAGAGCATATAAAAGAAGAAGATTAAAACTGTCTGAAAACTATATATAAACTTCGTGATAAACTATATAAAAAGTTGAAAAATAAAAATTTACCACAATCATTATTGTTTGTGAAATAAAAAAGCCTAATTAACAGGCTCTTTTACTTTGCGGATTTTCTCAAGCAGTTCATTACCGATTTCATCGTGTATCTTTCTGAATTCAATCAATTCATCAACAGTGGTGTCTAATACTATGGCAATCTTTGTTAGTACATCCACGGGTGCTTCACGATCACCAGTTTCATACATAGCAATACTAGAATGTGAAACACCAATAATACTTGCTAATTAACGTTGAGTCAATCCCTTTTTCTTTCTTAAACCTCTAATTGTGTGCATTTCCACACCTCTGTCTTGACATCGGTTACTAAAAGTGACATTTATAGATTACAGAGAGTGAACAATGGTCTTGCAGGACATTTCACACTTTCGAAGCGCAATATATACAATTGGTACCCCCTTACGGGATCGAACCGTAGACCCACTGATTAAGAGTCAGTTGCTCTGCCAGCTGAGCTAAGGGGGCATATGTGCTTTTTTATTATAGCATAATATAGCAGTATTTCAAGTAGTAAATATTGAATTGACAACGTTCACACAAAAATCTTAATATATGTTAAAATATGATAGACAAGTTAGGATTGGATGGTTACAATTATGGATTGGGAGTTTTGGGTACAATGAATGGATGAATTAGCCATGCATTTGCTATTCATATCAATTAGTATTATGATTGTGGCAGTTGTTTTATCTTTAGTTGCACAAAGAGTTTTAATAAATGAAAAATTATTTGATTTTTTACGTGGCTCAGCACTGTTTTTAGGTGTTGTGGCAATGATTATAGCATTTACTGTTATGCTTATGTCATACTTTGAACAACATCTAGTGATTGTTGAAATTGCGTTTGCTACAATGGCTATCGAATTATATTTTACAGTTGTCGCTGAAAGAAGAAAGTTTTAGCAATTAGAAAGGACGTTTATGTATCCCTATACGCTAGCATTTATTATAAGAAAAGATGAAGTGCTTTTACTAAATCGCAATAAAACACCTTGGATGGGTGCATGGAATGGTGTTGGTGGTAAAATTCATGAAGATGAAACGCCACTTGATTGTATTATTAGAGAAACGAAAGAAGAAACTGGTATTATATTGACATCAGATATTGTTATACCTAAGGGAACTGTTACTTGGAATCAATTTGATGCCAAAGGTAATGGTTTATATTTATTTGTGGCGTTTGTCGATGATGATTTCAATTATCCTGTACCACTTGTTGTAGATGAAGGTATACTTGACTGGAAAAAAATATCTTGGGCATGTGATATGGATAATCAAGGTATTGCAAGAAATATTCCGTATTTCCTTGAAACAATTATAAATGAAAAACAAAATTATGAATTTGCCTGTACTTTTGCAGGTGATAATTTAGTGAAAGTTGAAGCGATCAAACAGTGATATTTCTATATATAGGTCTACCTTTTATGATAATGATATGTGTTATATTTGTCATGATACGCCAAAAGCAAAAACACCAATTAAACGATATATATCAAATATTAGATCAATATGGACATGTTGATGGGTACCAATACACTATTCATGGCAAAACATATCAATTGCATGTTGTGCGTATTGCACAAACAAAGGAGTTAATTATTAACAGTCCAACGATTTGGGAAGTGTTTGGTGGAAATGGCAGTAAACTATTACATCAAAATCATTTAAGAAGTGATACAGAAAAGATAGTTATTGTTTATCCAAATGTCACACCAATTAAACGTTATATTAATGAAAATGAAATGATATTCATTTCATATAGAGATGTTTTTCATCACATGCGCGTTGTACGCATCAATGAGTTAGAATCCTTTTTACAGGAGGCATAGCAATGAAAAAGATATACGTATTGTTATTAACAGTATTCTGTACTTTTTTATTTTATGGTTGTGTACCGGAAGTAAATGAGCTATATACTGATAATGAAGCAATTGAAGTAGAAACAACCGACCGAACAATAAAGATATTACAGCTAACAGACCAGCATTTAATGTATGGTTTTGGTGCGAATGATGAAGCAACCCTAGATTTGATTGAAACATTGGCTAGTAAAGATGATTATGATTTGATTGTATTAACAGGTGATCAAACCATGGCACCTATGACGATGCGTATTTATCGCACCTTGATCAATCATATGGAATCATTAGAAATACCATGGACATTTATTTTTGGTAATCATGATAATGATTTTTGTTCATATGAACAATTAATTGAAACCGTCTTAGATATGGAGACTACCTACTTAAAGTTCAAGGTAGGTCCTGAACTAATAGATGGTGGTTATGGTAATTTCAAAATTGATTTTATGTATCAGGGAAATCCAATTTATCATGCATACTTCTTAGATTCTAAAAATGAAGAAGAAGTTTATACAGAAGCACAAGGTGAGTACGGCTATTTATCAAGTGCACAAGTAGCTTGGTATGAAGCTTATGTTCAAGCGGACACCAATGAATCTGTTGTCTTTATGCATATCCCTTTAAGACAATTTATGTTAGCAGCTGAAACTGATCCTTCATTTGAAGGTATATTTAATGAAGATAAAGTTTATGCACAAGGACAAGACACAGGATTTTTTGATGCCATGGTCACATATGGTTTATCTAAAGGTGTTTTTGTTGGCCATGACCATTTAAATGATTTCTCATTTGTGTTAAATGATATCATGTTAGCTTATGGTAGAAACTCTGGCTATAGTGCTTATGGTAACTTAGCAAAAGGCGGTCGTCATATTGAGATATCTGACACTGGTGCATTAACAAGTTATATTGTAACGGCAGGTGATCCATCATGATAAAACGAAAAGATCGGATTTATATTGCTTTTGGCACATATTTTATCGCGATGTTAGGGTTGTTTTTTACAGGTACAGCATGGTGGTTTACACTTTTATTATTAGGTATATTATATGTCATATTTGGAGGTAAGAAGCATGTTTGAGATCATGGTCTTTATCCTCATTATGTCATTTTATGTAGCGATTGGTTTAGCAAGTATCATGTTTCTATTTAGAGTGTATTTAAGTTTCAGGTATGGTGAAAACATGAATCAAAAATTATTACTTGTGTTATTACCATTTGGTATTGGTGTATTTATGTATGTTAATGAAGAAAAATGGGTGAAACTATATCGCGTATTGATTGTGGTATTATTAGTCGTATCATTTTTAGCTAGTTTATTTCTATTTCATCGAGAATTGGGGTTATAAAAATGCAGTTTAGAGTCCTTAAAAAACAAAATAATGCACATATGTGTTTCGTATGTGGCATACATAATGATTCAGGATTAAATACACGTTATTACGAATTAGAAGGCAAACGTTTATTAGGTGTCTTTCAGGGTGAAGACATTCATCAAGGATGGCCATCTAGAATGCATGGTGGTATCACAGCTGCACTATTAGATGAAACGATTGGTAGAGCGATGCAAATTGATGATATTAATCTTTGGAGTGTCACTGTCGATCTTCATGTTAAATATCATAAACCGGTACCACTTGATCAAACATTATATGTCGTTGGGTGGATTACGGAAGTTAGACGTAAGATTATTACAGGTGAAGGTTATTTATGTGATGAAAATCAAAACATATTAGCAAGTGCAACCGCTAAATATTTTAAACAAGATATTAGTGAAATTATGGAAGGAAGAAAGTCATTTGATGAGGAGTGGTTTTATGTTGAAGATGAAAAGACACCACTGTTCTTCGAACTACCAAAATGAGTATATTAGAAGTTGAGGGGTTAACGTTTAGTTACCAAGGAGAATCAATGTATCAATCTAGTGCGATGCGGTTATTTGAAGGTGAACATGCCGTGTTAGTTGGACCAAATGGTGCCGGTAAATCAACGTTACTAAAATTATTAGATAAAAGTTTAAAACCCGATAAAGGAAAAATTGAATGGATACCAAGTGTAAAAGTTGGTTATCTTGATCAATATGCAAACATAGATCCAAAACTAAGTGTGAAGACGTATTTATACGACGTCTTTTTACCGCTATTTGAAAAAGAAGAACAAATGAATCAACTTTATCACGATTTAGTTGGAAAACCAGAACATGAACAAGAGAAGATGTTACATTGGGCATCTGATTTACAAGAACAATTATTAGATTCTGATTTTTATAGGATTAAAAGCTCAGTTGGTAATATTATTCATGGTCTAGGATTAGAAATGTCTATTTTAGACCAATCAATTAAGACGTTGTCTGGTGGCATGCGCGCGAAGATTATTTTATCGAAGTTGTTATTATCGAATGCAGATGTCTTATTATTAGATGAACCAACCAACTTTTTAGATGTGAGACATATTGAATGGTTAGCAAAATTTTTAAATACATATGAAAAAGCATTTATTGTTGTATCACACCATGAGGGCTTTTTAAGTGAAATTGCGCGCACAGTTTTTGCGATAGAAAATGGTGTGCTTTCACGCTATAAAGGTGATTTTTCTTATTACTTAAAAGAGCGTGACTTGCGCATGTCACAACAAGAAAAAGCTTATCAGGCACAACAAAAATTCATCAAGAAAAATGAAGACTTTATAAACAAAAACATTGTAAGAGATTCGACAGTAAAAAGGGCGAAGTCGAGACGTAAAATGTTAGCTAAACTTGATCGCATGAAACCACCTAAAACAGATACAACGTATCATTTTAGATTTCCATTTTCATCTGGAACTGGTAGAGATGTAATCATAACTGATAATTTGGAAATTGGTTATGCTTATCCGTTATTAGAACCATTATCAATGACAATTATGAAACAGGAGAAAGTCGCGATTACTGGAGAAAATGGTGTAGGTAAATCGACGTTCATTAAGACAATATTGGAGTTGATTCCTAAGTTAGATGGACAATTTCAGTGGATTGATACAGCTAAAATTGCTTATTTTGCACAAGATGAAAAGTATAGTGACCACTTAACAGCTTTTGAAGTTGTTCATGGGAAGTATCCTGATTTTACGAAAAAAGATGTGATGGCATTATTAGGTCATCACGGGATTAACTATGAAATGGCAAGACGCGAGATGAGCAGTTTATCTGGTGGTGAACAAACAAAAGTTAGACTTGCATTACTTTATCATCAAAAGGGTAATGTGTTAATTCTTGATGAACCGACAAACCATTTAGACCAAGCTGCTAAAGAAGCGTTGAAGGATGCTTTAATTCAATACGAAGGCACACTTATTTTAGTTTCACATGAAGTTGATTTTTATCAAGATATTTGTGATTATGAAATTTCATTATTTGAGCCACAATCTATTTAAAATGCTATGCCTTATTGGGTTAGCATTTTTTAATTTGTTGACATCACTTGAACAATGATTTATAATAAAATTATCCCCCTAATGGGGGGGTGTAATAAAAAAAGGAGGACTTCAAAATGAAAGAAGTTGTATATAACGTATCAAAAATCTCATGTGGTGGATGTGCGAATGCCATTACAAATGTGTTAAGACAAAACCCAGCAGTTGAGAAGGTAGAAGTGGATATTGTTGCTAAGCGTGTCGATGTATCATTTGATGAATCAGAAACATCTGAACAAGCATTAAGTGATAAAATGGCTGCTATAGGTTATCCTGCAGCATTAGTAAAATAAGAAATAATCGCTTAGGAGGCATGTCATGAAAAAAGTTGAATATAAAGTAACTGGTTTGTCATGCATCAGTTGTGCAACGTCAGTTGAACGTATATTAAGAAGAAATAAAGGTGTGTCAGAAGTTAAAGTAGAAGGCTTTGAAAATCGTGTAACAGTTGATTACGATGAAGCACTTGTTAATGATGATACATTGTTAAACCAAATAAACAGGTTAGGATTTAAGGCAGTGTTAAAACATGAAACAAATTAAATTAACGTTAGAAGGGATGACATGTGCATCCTGTGCCAATAATATTGATCGCATCTTGCATCAAACAGAAGGTATTAGTCAAGCGAATGTCAATTTAGCCAATGATACTGCACTTATCACATATGATGAAGACAAAGTATCATCAGATGATATGATCAAGGCTGTTGAATCGATTGGTTATCATGCGAAGGTGTCAAAATCAACGACGACATTAACATTAAAAGTTGATGGTATGTCGTGCGCGATGTGTGTGAATAATGTTGATCGTGCGGTTAGTTCGCTTGATGGTGTTGAACAGGCAAGCGTTAACTTAGTAAGTGAAAAACTTATCGTTACATACGATCAACATGCACTATCATTATCAAAGATTAAAAAAGCAGTCCATGATGCTGGCTATGAAGCACGTCTTGAAGAAAAACAAGATGAGACGGTTGATCCCGATATCGTTAAAATGCATAAAGCGAAAAAGAAAGTATTGATTGCAGCTTCCATCACATCAGTTATGATGATTTTAATGGTTGTTCATATGTTTTTTATCAAGATACCTTTTTATGAAATCATCATCGCGCTCATGGGTGCACCAGTGGTATTCTGGTTAGGTTATCATGTGCATCGCGGCAGTTTCTATTCTTTAAAGAGTGGCCATCCGAATATGGATGTCTTAGTATCTTTAGGTTCATTGCCACCTTATTTTATTGGACTATTAGGTATCTTTTTCCCGATTCAAACATTTATTGAAATGGCAACAACAATCGTAACATTTCATTTATTAGGTAAATTTTTAGAAGCGAGAGCAAAAGGTAAGGCATCGCTTGCGATTAAAAAGTTAGCTGGATTGTCAGCTAAGACTGCAAATGTCGAAGTTGATGGTGAAATCATGGAAGTATTAACAGCGGAGTTATCTGTTGGCGATGTGATGATTATTAGGCCGGGTGAAAAAATACCAACTGATGGTATGATTTTAGAAGGTTCTGCATCGATTGATGAATCGATGGCTACTGGTGAATCTATGCCAGTTGATAAAAAACCAGGAGATATCGTGATTGGTGCGACGATTAATGGACAAGGATTATTAAAGGTAGAAGTTACAAAAGTTGGTCAAGATACATTTTTACAACAAATGATAGCTTTAGTTGAAGCATGTCAAGGCACAAAAGTGCCAATTCAGGCATTTGCGGATAAGGTTACAGGTTATTTTGTTCCAGCTATATTGGTAGCAACTCTTTTAACATTCGCATCTATTTTGCTTTTTCCTGGTGTTCATCAAAGAATACTAAACACATTTTCGTTCTTGCCTTGGATTGAACTTAATCAAACACCGTTGACATCTGCGTTTATTACTGCAACAGCAGTATTAGTTATCGCTTGTCCATGTGCACTTGGACTTGGTACACCAACTGCATTAATGGTCGGTTCAGGTATTGGTGCTGAGCAAGGGATACTAATTAGACAAGGTGAAGCGATTCAAACACTAAAAGATGTTAAAGCCATCGCCTTTGATAAAACTGGTACATTAACTGTTGGTAAACCAACGGTTACAGATATCGTGACAAATAATCATCAGTTATTATATTTAGTTGCGACTTTAGAATCAGGGTCTGAACACTTATTGGCCAGAGCGATTCAAGACAAAGCTAAAGAGGAAGATGTGAAGTTGGGTAAAGTTAAAGATTTCACAGCGATCACTGGTATGGGCGTCATGGGATATGTTGATGATGCGTTGATAATGGTTGGTAATGGTGCTTATATGAAGGCAGAAACTATCGATATAGCATCTTATCAAAAAGAAGCATTAACATTACAGCATGATGCAAAAACTGTGATGTATGTTGCTGTTGATAGAAAAGTAAATGGCGTTATTGCAATATCAGATCAAATTAAGCCTGAAGCGAAAAAAGTGATTGCAATACTTAATCAAATGGGTCTGAAGACAATAATGATTACAGGTGATAATGAACAAACAGCAAAAGCGATTGCCACTGAGGCTGGATTAACCAACTGGGTTTCTGGTGTCTTACCGGATGGTAAAGTTGATGCGTTAATAGACTTACAAAAGCAATACAGTAATGTTGCGATGGTCGGTGATGGCATTAATGATGCACCTGCCCTAAAACAAGCCAATGTTGGTATTGCAATTGGTACAGGTACAGATATCGCAATTGAAGCAGCAGATATTACATTGGTTAATGGCCACTTACATACGATATTAAAAGCACTTGAACTTTCAAAACAAACATTCAAAAAAATTAAACAAAATTACTTTTGGGCATGGTTTTATAATGCGATAATGATTCCGTTTGCGATGCTTGGATTATTACATCCGATGTTAGGTGCAGCAGCGATGAGTCTATCATCGCTGAATGTGATTTACAATTCACTTCGTTTGAAACGTGTGAATTTATTAAAAGCGATGGAGGTCTCATATGAAACATAATCATGAAAAAGAACTAAATCTCTTAAAAACAGCTAGAGGTCAAATTGATGCAGTCATCAGAATGACTGAAGAAGATCGTTATTGTGTCGATATTGCAAATCAAATTGAGGCGACACAAGCACTTTTGAAGAAAGCAAATTTGAGTATTTTAAAACAACATATCGAAACATGTGTCAAAGAATCATTTGAAAACGGTACATATGAGGAAAAAACAAAAGAAGTTATGGATATTTTGAGAAAATATATGTGAATAAATTCATTATGATTGGCTGCCTTTTAATTAAGGTAGTCTTTATTTTATATACAATACAATAATAGAAAACTTTATATTAAGTGAGGTTCGCATATGGGTAAGTTACAAAATTTAAATCCAATCCTTCATAATTATGAATGATTACGTATGTGATTCATCAGTAGCTGGTAACTTTAAACATATAATTGATATGACCCAATATCTCGAAAAACATGTAAATTAAGCATGAAAACCTTGGAAGTTCATGCGTTGTATCGACAATTTAATGGCCACTTATAATTAGAGTTTCACAGATTTGATTTAGTCTAAAATGAACGTGGTATAATAAGATAAAGTAAGCAAAGTAAGCGAGGGAAAAAGATATGTATGATTTTTTAATTGTGGGTGCTGGTCTATATGGATCAGTAATTGCACATGAAGTAACAAAGCGCGGTAAAAAATGTCTTGTTATCGATAAGCGAAACCATGTAGGTGGTAATATATATACTGAAAAAATTAATGGTATTGATATTCATCGATATGGTGCACATATTTTTCACACAGATGATAAAGAAGTATGGGATTATGTAAATCAATTCATAACGTTTAATAGATTTACAAATTCACCACTTGCAAAATATAAAGAGAAACTTTATAGTTTGCCTTTTAGCATGTATACATTCAATCAAATGTGGGGAGTTAAAACTCCTGATGAAGCCAAAAAAATGATTGACTCTCAAAGAGAAGCATACATTCATATTGAACCCAAAAACCTAGAAGAGCAAGCGATTAAGCTAATAGGTAAAGATATATATGAAACGCTAATTAAAGGTTATACTGAAAAACAATGGGGACGTAAGACAACAGATTTGCCCCCATTCATTATTCGTCGCCTACCTGTTAGATTTACATATAATAATAATTATTTTACAGATCGTTATCAGGGGATACCAACAGATGGATACACAGCGTTGATTGAAAAACTATTAGAAGGTATAGATGTTAAATTAAATGTTGACTTTTTTGATCAAAAAGAAGCATATGAAAAACTTGCGAATAAAGTTATTTATACAGGTATGATTGATCAATATTTTAATTATCAATTTGGTCATTTATCATATCGGTCATTACGTTTTGAAAATGAAATTATTGAGACCGATAACTACCAAGGCAATGCCGTTATTAATTATACTGAAAAAGATGTTCCATTTACACGTATTATTGAACATCAGCATTTTACTTTTAAACAACAAAAGCCAACACTGATTACACGTGAATATTCAATCGATTGGAAACCGGGTGATGATCCATATTATCCGATAAATGATACTATAAACAATGAGCTTTATAATAAATACAAAATGCTAGCTGAAAAACAAGATAAAGTTATTTTTGGTGGTCGTTTAGGTACATATCGATATTTGGATATGGATGACATCATTCGTTTAGCCTTAGATTTAACCCACAAATTATAATTAGTTATTGATTGTTCTGTTTTCATATGCAATAAGAGGAGTGTAATGTAAAAAAGACTTCTTTTTTTGCTATATTCACATTATCAACATAGACAGTTCAAAATAAAATACACTGCTCAATTATTTTTAACGCAGAACAGTTTGCATGTCGTATGATCTTGAAGTATTTAATATGAACGATTAAGCGGGTGTGCTACAAATTTTGTTCGAAAAACGACAATTTATGTCATTGATGAATAAAAATTAAAAAAAATGGTATCATGTCCTTGAAATGGAAGCGGTTACTTTTTTTTGAAGGGGAAATTCACTTCGAATTATCAATATTTTTAAGAGGTATTTAACTAACAAAAAATAGTTAACAATTCCAGTTTTTATGTGCAAAAAAACTATGGTTAAAAGGATTTAAATCCTAAAAATATAGAAAAATACAAGGAGGATATGATGAGAAGTACTAAGATTTTAGGGAATAGAATGTATGCAAGATTAGCATCAAGAATTACACTCATACTCATGCTTATTTTGAGTTTTGCACTCATTCTTTCAGTATCTACTGCTACATATGCAGCAGAAAGCGAAGGTCTAGGTGGCACACCATATACAACAGATTATGAAAATCAAGATGAAGTATATGACGCAGCCAATGAGTTTAATAAATTGTTGGTCGCAGAAGGTATTGTTTTGCTTAAAAACGATGACAATGCACTGCCGCTTTCAGTTGGATCCAAATTAAATGTATTTGGTAAAAACTCAGCAGCAATTGCAATTGGTGGTACGGGTTCTAGTACCGGATCAGGATCAGTTGAAGCGGAAAAGATGGTATCTTTATATAATAGTTTAACTAATGCAGGTTTTGAAATTAATCCTGATTTAGTAAACTTTTACGAAGATGATGCTTTATCTGGTGATGGTAGAGTTGCACCAAATATGGGTGCTAACTTATTGGGATTACACTCAGGTGAAACACCAATTGAAAATTATCCACAAAGTCTAATTGATACGTATGCAACATATAATGATGCAGCAATATTTGTTATTACACGTATCGGGGGCGAAGGTTATGACTTACCAACTACAATGTTACAACAAAATGGCGAATTAATGCCAACTTCAGCAGAAGGTGATCATTATCTTGAATTAGACTTAGACGAAGAAGCATTATTAGCTTCATTAGAAGCAAATCCAAACATTAATGATGTAATAATTATCGTTAATGCTAGCCAACAAATGGAGCTTGGATTCTTAAATGATTCAGTAAATTATTCTAAGATTAAGGCAGCTATTTGGGTAGGTGGGCCAGGACAAGCTGGTGTTGATGCAATTGGTAAAGTATTAAGTGGTGAAGTAAATCCTTCTGGACACTTAGTTGATACTTATGCAGCTGATTTTACGACAGATCCAACATGGTACAACTTTGGAACATCAGGTGACAATGGTAAATATGGTACAGTTACAGATGAAGTATTTACTGCTGGAAATAAAGTTTTTGTCGATTATGAAGAAGGTATCTATCTTGGTTATCGTTATTGGGAAACAAGAGGTTTCGAAGAAAATGATAGCTGGGCTTGGTATGATCAACATGTCGTTTATCCATTTGGTTATGGATTAAGTTATACAACATTTGATTGGACATTTGTTTCGTCAGACATTCCTGCAGCATTAACAGTAGATTCAGAAGTATCTGTTACTGTTGAAGTTGAAAACACAGGCAGTGTTGCTGGTAAAGAAGTTGTTCAATTATATTACACCGCACCATATTTTGATGGTGGTATTGAAAAATCATATGTAAAACTTGCTGATTTTGCTAAAACTTCGTTATTAGCACCTGGTGCTACAGAACAAGTAACATTAACAGTTTCATTAAAAGACATGTCATCATATGATTATGATGATGCAAATGGTAATGGATTCATGGGATTTGAACTTGAAGCTGGCACATACACACTTCGCGTTTTACAAAATGCGAATGTACGTAACACGAATGGTGTTGCAGATATTGACTTCATCGTACCAGTTGCTCCTGGCAATACAGCTACTGTAGGCGCTACAGGTATCCAATTTCCTAACGATGAAGTAACCGGTCATCCAATTGAAAACTTATTTGATGACATTTCACAAAAAGCAATCAATGGTACGCTAGCAGATCCTGATACACAAGCTGTCAAAGATAGCGGTGGTGTCATGAACGTCATGACTCGTGAATCAGCATTAGGCGGTTTAGCAGGTACAATA
Source organism: Acholeplasmataceae bacterium (assembly GCA_963676765.1). Taxonomy (GTDB): domain Bacteria; phylum Bacillota_I; class Bacilli_A; order Acholeplasmatales; family Acholeplasmataceae; genus WOFB19. The sequence continues at coordinate 1,216,372 of OY781159.1, read as the reverse complement.
CCAACAGATTATCCATCTGATGCAGATCGTACAGTATCTCAAACATTCTTAGATACAATCACTACACCAGGTAATGCGGCAGCTCGCGCACTTGCAGATGAAGGACAACCTTGGTATCGTGAAACATTCCCAACACAAGCAGAAGATGATCAAGGTGAAGTAAGTACTTTATTAAGAGAAATGATTGGTTTACCATATGATGATCCTCTTTGGGAAGTATTTATGAATCAAATGACTTATAAAGAAATGGCAGAACTAATTGGACATGGTTCTTTCCATACAATTGCTATTCCAAGATTAGGTAAGCCATGGTCACTCGAAGTTGATGGTCCTGTCGGATTAGTTCCAAGACAAACAACAAATGATCTTGGTCCAAGTAGTTCATGGGAACAAAATGAACGCGCTTGCGTTTATGCAACAGAACCAGTAGTTGCAGCAACTTGGAATAAAGAATTAGTTTATGATTATGGTCAAATGACAGGTGAAGAATCACTTTGGGGTAATACAGCTTATGCATACTCTGGTATATATGCACCAGGTTTAAATATTCACCGTTCACCATTCTCAGGACGTAATGGCGAATATTACAGTGAAGATGGCGTATTATCAGGCATTATGGGTGCTGAATTTAGTGCAGGTGCCGAATCTAAAGGTTTATACGTTATGATGAAGCACTATGCTTTAAATGACCAAGAAACCAACCGTGGTGGTATTCTTACATGGGCTGATGAACAAACCATGCGTGAAATTTATTTATTACCATTTGAAAAATCAATCAAAGATGGTCATGCACGAGGTGCAATGTCAGCATTCAATAGTATTGGTACGAAATGGGCTGGTGCAAGTTATGCATTAAATATTGATTTAACACGTGAAGAATGGGGCTTTGAAGGTATGATTATTACCGACTGGACTTCATATTCATCAAGCACACATAATTGGATGATTAGAACAGGTAATGACTTAGTACTTGGTGGTAGTGGTGAAGGTACACTTGCTTATGAAGGTGATGACTTAACACCAACACATGCTTGGGCTTTAAGAAGAGCTGCAAAAGCAATTATGTTTACTGTTGCTAATAGTAATGCAATGGTTCCAAGATTATCTTACAATACAGGATCTATTGAAGTGCCATATTTCTTTGGTAATCAAGCGTATACGTTAGACATCTCTGGTGCTGCAACAAACTATGAATTGGAAACACCGCCAACAATTACTTATACAGCTATAAACTTACCAGAACAACTTACACTGGATCCAACTACAGGTATTATTACAGGTACATTACCTCCTTATAGTGCACCAAGTTATTGGGGAGCTGGTACACCTTCAGAATATACATTTACAATCACTGCAAGTGTTGATTCTGGTGTCACGATTAATTCAGAAGTTTCAAAAGAATTTACGATTAGTCAAGCATCACTAGAAGAACAAAAAGTTGTTAACTCTGGTTATGTTGGTGTTGAATATTTCTCAGATGTTTTGAGATATGAACCTACATTACCAGCAGATGTCACATATCAACTTGATCCAGGCCTAAAATATGGTTCTTATGTTATTAGACCTGCATCAACATTACCTGATGGTTTAGTCCTCAATTCAGATGGTACAATTACTGGTGTTCCAACAACAGAAGTTGCTAACCATAGTTTCACTGTTAATATCTCTGCGCCAGGTGTCATCAGCGAATCAATTACACGTACGATTACTATATTACCTGAACCATCACCTGATCCAGTACTTATATTTGAAAATGATTTATTAACTAACGGTCAAATTGGTGAAGCTTATAGTGAAACATTCATGGCTACTGGCTCTGATTCAATCACATTTACTTCAGGAAATCTTCCAGCTGGTTTAGCACTTAACTCTAGTGGAGCACTCACAGGTACACCGACTGAAGCTGGCGTATTCATGTTTGCTGTCACTGCATCAGCAGATGGTTTTGATCCAGTAGTTGCTACATTCGCATTAGAAGTTATACCTGAAGCTGTTGTTGTTCCTGATGTCATCGTATTTGAAGATGATTTATTAACAGCAGGACAAGTTGGTGAAACTTATAGTGCTACATTTAGCGCAAGTGGTGCAACAGGTATCACATTTGCATCTGAAGATTTACCAGCAGGCATATCATTAAGCGCAGCAGGTGAATTAACTGGTACTCCAACTGAAGCAGGCATGTACTTCTTTACAGTAACTGCATCTGCAGCAGGTTCTGAAGATGTTGAAGCATCATTCGCACTTAACGTTGCTCCAGAAGCAACAGGTTGTGGATCTGCAATTAATATCCCAACTGTTATTATGGGTATGTTATCACTAGTATTAGTTGGTGTTATAATTCTTAAAAAAAGGCACTAATATAACATTCGTGAAAAATAACTAAGTAATCATATCAATATTCGTTTGAAATGCCATAGCCAATGTTTATACTTGTATATGGCATTTTCAAACGATTTGATATATAAGCATTTTAATTTAATTTACATAATTTGTAGGAGGTTATATAATGAACTTTAAAAAAATTACAGCATTTTTTATATTGATTTTTTCTCTTTTTATACTTATAAGTTGTGGCCCAAAAGAAGAAACAGAAGATCCAGATGAAAAAGTGACACTCACATATCAAGGTACTTCTTTAGAAACTGGTATTATAGGTATTACTTATTCTCAAAATATTGCTATTGCAACAGGATCAGATAATATTACATATGCTTTAAAACAAGGTAGTACGCTACCAGAAGGTCTTGAATTAGTAGGTCCTTTGGTTTATGGCATACCAACATTAGTTGAATCAAGTGAATTTATAATTGTTGCAGATGCTGATGATGCAAAAGCACCTGTTGAAGCTACTTTTACTATTGTCATAAATGAACCAATTGACACAGAAAAACCAAATATTATTGGAACTAGCAATATAACAATTGTGAATGGCGATCCAAAACCAAACTGGTTAGATGGAATAAGTGCGACTGATAATGTTGATGAAACGGTAACTGTGACAGTTGATGACTCAGCAGTTATGTTAACTACAGCTGGCACGTATGATTTAATATATGAAGCCGTTGATGAAGCGGGAAATACAAGAACGGTAACTGTGACAGTTACAATTCTGGATCCAGCAGACACATTAGCACCAATTATTTCAGGAACAAACAATTTTAATTTAGAACTTGGCGATGAAGTACCTAATTGGTTGGAAGGTGTTACTGCAGTAGATGATGTTGATGGAACCGTTGCAGTTACAGTTGATGATTCAGCTGTAAATCTTGAAGCAGAGGGTACCTATGACTTAATTTATCGTGCTACGGATCAAGAAGATAATGTTAGAACTGTAACTGTGACAGTTACAGTTGTTAAACCTGAACCTGTTCTTAAAACCTATAAATATGAAGCAGAATATATTGACTTTACTGGTATAAGTGGATCAGGTTGGTCAAATACTCAAACTGAATGGGGTATGGTTGTAGGTGATGGTACTTCTAATACGGCTACCAGTAATGGTATGTATGTTGCTTATTTCACACCGCCATATGCAACGTTAACATTTGAGTTTACTGCTGATGAAGCAGGAACAGGTAAACTGATTTTTTCAATGACATCTGAATATGTTATGGATTTTGGTGGTGTAGAATTAATGCTTCTCAATCCGGATATTATGACGTTAACGATTAATGGTGTAGAAATGGATTATGAAATACCTGTTTTCGGAGAAAGTCAACCTAATATTGATTTCCAAGAATATGTCTTTTTCGATTCTTTTGATATTAAAGAGGGTGTCAATACTATTTCACTGACGATGCTAGAAAATCAATATTTCCCAGGAAGACCTGGTGGTGGACCAAATGTTGACTACATGATTATTGAATCATTTGTTGACATAGAAATGAATCAATATTGTGATACGGTTGAAGAAGTTATATTATTACGTGGTTTTTAAATAACAGTAACACATTGAATAAATAAATTTTATGGATGTGATGATTGTTAGTATTTAACAAGGAGGAATAGATTAATGAATATATTTAAATTAATCTGGAAGAATAAAAGCACCAAAATATGGATGATTGTATCATCTATTGTCCTATTTTTGATGATTGCAACAATTATAGCATTACAAATCCCTTTCATTAGTCAAACATTTAATACTTTATTTGGTGGTGAAAGAAGAGTTATCACTAGCCCTAGTGGAGAAAGTTATATGTATTACGAATCAGATTATGTTTCGAAATACATGACACTTCAAGAGGCAAATGATCTCAATGAGCGTATTGTTGAAGAAGGCATTGTATTGCTGAAAAACGATAATAATTCATTACCTATTACGGGATCTAAAAAAGTAAGTGTTTTTGGTAAAAACTCGATTAACTTAGTTTATGGTGGTACAGGGTCTGGTGAAAAAGCTGATGCCTTAGGTGCTGATTTATATAGTAGTTTGGAAGACGCAGGATTTGACATTAATCCTATTTTAAGTGAATTTTATGAGGATAACAGTCAATCAGGCGATGGCAGACCACCTAATCCAGGTATGGGTGCTTTGTTACCTGGTTTTTCAACGGGTGAAACACCAATTTCTAATTACACGCAAACAGTTAGAGATAGTTATGAATCTTACAATGATGCCGCTATCGTTGTGTTTTCGAGAATTGGTGGTGAAGGATATGATTTACCGCGTATGATGCAAGAAAGTTTCGATGATTCAACGCCTATTGATGGCGCTGAAAAAGCGGATGACCATTATTTGGAACTTGATGCCAACGAACAAGATTTATTGGCTGAAATTAAAGCTAATTTTGATAAAGTTGTTGTGATTATTAACTGTGGCACATCCATGGAACTAGGTGAAATAGAAGATGATCCTAGTATTGATAGTATCTTATGGATTGGTACAACAGGTGGTACGGGTATTAATGCATTAGGACGTATTTTAAATGGTGAAGTAAATCCTTCTGGTAGAACTGTTGATACGTTTGCTAGAGATTTTAAAACTGATCCAACATGGGCAAATTTTGCTTTCAATAACATACCTAACGGTAATCGTTATAACGTTGATGGACAAAATAGACCATTTTACTTTATTGATTACGAAGAAGGTATATATGTCGGCTATCGTTATTGGGAAACAAGAGGATTGAATAATGAGTCTTGGTATCAAGAACATGTCGTTTATCCATTAGGTTATGGATTAAGTTACACTGAATTTGCATGGGAAATTGTATCAAGTTCCTATGTTGATGGTGCTACATTAGAAAAAGATGGCACAATTGAAGTCACTGTCAATGTTGAAAATATTGGTTCAACAAAAGGTAAGGATGTTGTGCAATTATATTACACAGCCCCTTATACAGCAAACGGCATAGAAAAATCACATGTTGTATTATCAGCATTTGCTAAAACTGACGTACTAAATCCCGGTCAAGACCAAGATGTTGTCCTTTCATTCGATGTAATGGATATGGCATCTTATGATTATAGTGATGCCAATAACAATGGATTTAAAGGATATGAATTGGAAAGTGGCGATTATGAAATTAAAGTGATGAGAAATTCTCATGATCTAGTTGATTCGTTAACATATTCAGTCCCAATACTTGGGTTTAAAGTTGATAGTGCGACAGATGATGGTGTTCAACCTATTAATCGTTTTGATGATGTCAGTGCTAAAGTTAATAGTCTAGATGAACAAATGACAGGTGGTACAATGACGTTACTATCTCGAGCTGATTTTCAAGGAACTATGCCATCGACACCAACGGACAATGATCGCAGTGTTACGAATGATTTTATTTCCAGTTTAGCTTATACACAAACACCTTGGTTAAATGATGAAGATAAACCTTATTATGTCAATACAATGCCAACTTATCAAAGTAATGAACTTGCAAGTGATAATGTTGATATTATGTTTTATGACTTAATTGGTGCAGACTTTGATGATCCTCGTTGGGATACATTCTTAGATCAACTGACAATTTCTCAAATGGCTTCTTTAATTGGTAGTGGTAATTTCCATACAGAACCTCTTCCGATTCTTGGTAAACCGAAAACAACTGATCCAGATGGACCTGTTGGATTTACAAATTTCATGGAGGTTGGTGAAGCTACAGTTTATGACACATGTTTCTATGCTAGCCCTACTGTAGTTGCAGCAACATACAATGTTGAGCTTGCACACGAACAAGGCCGAATGGTTGGTAATGAGGGTATCTGGGGTAACGATAGAGGTGATCAAACACCATATTCAGGTTGGTATGCACCAGCAGTTAATATCCATCGCACACCTTTCTCAGGAAGAAATTGGGAATATTATAGTGAAGATGGATTCTTATCAGGTATAATGGCAGCCAATGTCATTCAAGGCGCAAAAGAAAAAGGTGTCTATACATACATCAAGCATTTTGCAGTTAATGACCAAGAAACTAATCGTGATTCAAATGGTCTTGTCACATGGTTAGATGAACAAACCATGCGTGAAATATATTTAAGACCTTTCGAACTGGCTGTTAAAAAAGGTGAAACAACCGCATTAATGTCATCGTTCAATCGTATCGGTAAGGAATGGGCAGGTGGTAGTTATGAACTCATTACTGAAGTGCTAAGAGAAGAGTGGGGATTTAGAGGTACAGTTATCACTGATTACAATGTTTATGCACATATGCCTGCAGATCAAATGATTCGTGCAGGTGGAGATTTGAACCTCATTCAAGACAAGCGACCAACCACATCACAAGAAGCATTAACAAGCACGCAAGTCGCATTGATGCGGCAAGCATCGAAAAACATCCTTTATACGGTTGTCAATAGTAATGCGATGAATGGATTAGGTGATGGTGCCGTTATCAGTTATTTATTACCTAGATGGAGAGTTACTGAAATTATAGTAGACATTTCCCTAGGTTTTGCAATTATTGCATCTGGTGCTGTACTGATCTACCGTGTCAAGAAAAAAGAAATCATTTAGTTGTATATACTGAGTAAAGTTTCTTTTTAAATTGAAAACAAAACCCTTGAAATCAAGGGTTTTGATTTCATTTATGTTCACAGATATATCATACAAAATTATAGGAAAATAGTATTTTAAATACAATTCTTATATAATGTAGTTAAATAAAACATTTATTGATGAACATATATGGAGGCAACATGCGATATAAGATAGCAATTGTCGAAGATGATTCTTTCAGTGTAGAGAAAATAAAAAAATATCTTAACCGATACACGCTAGAAAAAAATATTGATTTTGATGTTTTTGTATTTCATGATGGTGATGAGATTACTTCAGATTATGAAGCTATTTATGACATTATTTTTTTAGACATAGAAATGAAACGTCAAGATGGTATGGTAACTGCCAAAAAAATAAGAGCATTTGACAGTGATGTTATTATTATTTTTATCACCAATATGAGTCAATATGCAATTCATGGATATGCAGTTGATGCATTGAGTTTTTTATTAAAGCCGGTGCCTTATTTTGCATTTTCACAAGAACTGAAAAAATCGATAAATAGATGCAATTCAAGAAAAACAGGATTTGTTCTTGCATCAACAAATCGAGGTGTTTTTAAACTAAGTACGAAAGAAATATTATTTATAGAAAGTGTTAAACATCAGTTATATATTCATACAAGTGATGAAGTATATCAAGTAAGAAAAACAATGAAAAAAATGGAAGAAGAATTACAAAAATTTGATTTTTTCCGATGTAATAGTGGGTACTTAATTAATTTAATGTGGGTGAATCATATTGAAGGAGAAGATGTTATTGTTGGTAGTCATCGTTTAAAAATAAGTCGACCAAGAAAAAAAGAGTTTATAAAAGCTTTTACAAACTATATAGGTGATAAAAAATGATGGATCCTTTACTAGATATACCAAGAATTTATACAGGCATTGCCGAATGGGTAGCTTGCTATATATATATAGCGTTTGCAATCAAACGGTTTAAAGGAATGAAACATTATTTATTAATGGCAGTTTCTTTAATAATTATTATTGGGTTTCAATTGATCGCAGGATTATTACCAATCGAATTATGGATTCCTGGTATGATTACCGCATTTCTTTTAATGTTCTTAATGGTGCATACACTGGCAAATATTAAAGCTATTACAAGCTTGTACTTCACAATTCAAGCATTTGTTTTAGCAGAATTTGCAGCTTCATTGGAGTGGCAAATATTTTACTATTATGCAAATGATGGTGAAAAACCATTATCGTTAACAAGTATCATTTTAATGGTAGTTATATATAGCCTCATATTTACTTTCACTTTTTTCTTAGAAAAACGATATCGATTAACACGATCATTTATCGAGATAAAAAGTAATGATATATATGCATATTTTGTTATTGCTATTGCAGTTTTTGCGATTAGTAACTTGAGTTTCACTAATTTGATTTCACCATTTACGGGACAATCTACATCAGAAATTTTTTATATTAGAACTCTAGTTGATTTCGTAGGTATTTTATTGCTTTATTCACAAAGAGAACATAAAATGTCAATGCGTTTAAAAGTAGAAGCGAATGCTATGGAACAACTCTTAAAAAAACAATATGAACACTTCCAATCGACACAAGAAACAATGGATATGGTCAACCATAAATACCATGATCTAAAACATCAGTTAGCGCTTATTAGATTAGAAGAAGATCATGAAAAGCGCAACCGTTATTTAGATGAATTAGAAAATGAGATACAAGTATATGGCACAAATTATCAGACTGGTAATCAAGTACTAGATACATTGTTAGCTATTAAATATACAAAATGCATAAATTATGACATCAATTTAACAGTCGTTGCGGATGGTAAACTACTAAATTTTATTTCTATAATGGATTTAAGTGCGATTCTCGGGAATGCGCTTGATAATGCCATTGAAAATGTGATTAATATCGAAGAAAAGGATAAAAAACTCATAAAGTTGGCAATATTTAAACGAAAAAAATATTTGATTATTCGTATTGAAAATTACTATGAACATAGATTAGATATCAATAATGGTCAATTTGTTACGACTAAAGAAGATAAAAACACACATGGATATGGTTTAAAAAGCATCAAACATATAGTTAGCAAATATGGGGGACACGTGAGCATTAACACAGAGAATCAATGGTTTAAATTATTAATCATGATACCACTCAATCAATCAAAATGACAATCTATGCAACTATTTTGACAAAATGTGTATGTTTAATAATATGGCTTTATTTCAGTGTTAGAATATATTTGTAGTTAATGCAAGCGTTTTTATAAATAATGACTTGTGTCATTCATATAGTAATTTGGTCTGTTTTTTGTTGAGCAAATTATTGTAAGACTTATTGGTAAGTAACAATAGTATGACAATAAGAAATGATGAAAGGAAAAGATTTGAATTGTAATAAATTTAAATCAATTTTGTGTGATGAAGTATAAAAAACTAATTGAAAGCATGACACTTAAAGAAAAAGCGTCGCTAATGTCCGGGATGGATTTTTGGCAAACAAAAAAATTGGACCAACACAATGTGCCATCATTGTTCTTAGCGGATGGACCACATGGGATGCGCAAGCAAGCGGTAGCTGCTGATCACCTTGGTCTAAATGAAAGTTTAAAGGCAACATGCTTTCCAACAGCTGCTTCAATGGCAAACTCATGGAATCCAGCATTGGGAGAGGAACTTGGTAAAAGACTTGGTCGTGAAGCCGTTTCACAGCGTGTGAATGTCGTTTTGGGACCAGGTACAAATATTAAACGTAATCCACGCTGTGGTAGAAACTTTGAGTATTTTAGTGAAGATCCAATATTAGCCGGTAAAATGGCTGCTTCATATATTAGAGGTATTCAATCTAATGGTATTTCAGCTTGTGTAAAGCACTTTGCTGCGAATAACCAAGAACACAGAAGATTAGTTAATGATTCAATCATTGATGAAAGAACGTTGCGTGAAATCTATTTACCTGCATTTGAAATTGCAGTTAAAGAAGGCAACACAAAAACAATCATGTCATCATATAATTTATTAAATGGCATATATGCAAATGAAAATGAGCATTTATTAAGAGAAATTTTAAGAGAGTTATGGGGATTTAAGGGCGTTATTGTTTCTGATTGGGGGGGCAATAACGACCGAGTTGCGGCTTTAAAAGCTGGCGCAGAACTTGAAATGCCTACAACTGACGGAGAAACAAATAGAGATATCGTGCAAGCTATTGAAGCTGGTGAACTTGATGAAAAGTATCTAGACGAGGCTGTTGATCGATTCTTGACATTAGTTTTTGACACGTCAAAGGTGTTTGAAAAAGAGATTACACCATTTGATGTTGATGAACATCATAAATTTGCTGAAAAAGCAGCAGAGGAAGCAGTAGTTCTTTTAAAAAATGAAGATAATATCTTGCCATTAGCTAAAGGGACTAAAGTTGCTGTCATCGGGGATTTTGCTAAAAATCCAAGATATCAAGGTGCAGGTAGTTCAATTGTAAATCCAACGAAACTTGATTCTGCAATTGATTATATTGATGCTTCTGGATTAATTTCTGTAGGTTATGAACCCGGATTTAAGCGTTATGGTAAAGCCTCTAATAGATTAATTAAAAAGGCCGTTAATTTAGCATCAAATGCTGATGTGATCCTCTTATACTTAGGTCTTGATGAAGTAACCGAGTTAGAAGGTATGGACAAACCAGATCTTAAACTACCAGAAAATCAACGTGTATTAGTAGATGAATTAGCGAAAACAAATGTACCAATTGTTATCACATTAGCATGTGGTTCCGTCATTGAGATGGATTTTGTTAATCAAGCAAACGCAGTTGTTCATGGTTTCTTAGGTGGACAAGCTGCTGCACAAGCAATATTAAACGTTATCACAGGTAAAGTTAATCCATCAGGAAAACTTGCTGAATCATATGCATATCGTTATGAAGATTATGCGACAGCATTTAATTATCCTGGTAAAGAATTAACTGCTGAATATCGCGAAGGATTATATGTTGGCTATCGCTATTTTGATACTGCAGGTGTTAAAGTTAGATATCCATTTGGTTATGGACTAAGTTATACAACATATAAGTATAGTAGTTTATCAGTTGATGAAGAAGGCGTTAGTTTCAAAGTTAAGAATACCGGTAAACTCGCTGGTAAAGAGACTGTTCAATTATATGTTGGATTGAAAAAATCAGAAGTTTATCGTTCAACCAAAGAATTGAAGGGTTTTTCTAAAGTGACATTGGAACCAGGAGAAGAAAAAATAGTCAACATCCCATTTGATGATATGACATTCAGATATTTCAATACAGTTACGAATAAATTTGAAATTGAGGCTGGGTCTTATGATATTTTAATTGGTAGTTCATCTGAAAAAATTGAATTATCAGATAAAATTGAAAAAGAAGGAACAACTAATAAATTCCCTAAAAATTATGCTAAATGTTATGAAACTGCTGATGTTAAAAATGTTAGTGATAAGGACTTTGAAGCATTGATAGAACGTGATATACCACAAACAAACTTTGAGTTCTATAAAAAGAATCGCATGCATATTCATGTTAACACGACGATTGAAGAATTACGTTATGCACGTGGCTGGTTTGGTAGATTCTTTGCAGGAACTATCCGATTCATCATTTGGTTCTTAAAATTCATTGGTAAACGTGATGTTGCTGCTGTGCTTGCGATGGGCATGCTTCAACAACCACTCCGGGGTATTTCGAGAATGTCTGGTGGCATCATTTCATGGAAGCAACTACACGCAATGATTGAAATGTTTAATGGTCATTTCTTCAAAGGGCTTGGTCATTTCTTTAAAGCAGGAAGAGAAGCACGACGAATCAAAAAAACGGAAAGTAGGAATGAAAAATGAGTGAATCAAAAGTAATGTCCCAAGAAGAAATTAGAAATAACTTGGCACCTTACAGTGATAATCCAACACTGAAAGTATTACAAAAAGCATGGCGTTGGTGGTTAGGTGTTTGGACTTATTTCACAGATAAAAAGCCTAAATTAGCGAAATTCTTGTATACATTTGCGTTATTTTATTTATTCAGCAATTTGGTAACTATTTTCCAAGGTGTACTATTGAATATCATTCCGACATGGTTCGGTATGGAACTTGCTGGACAAGCATTTGCTTGGCCTGGTATTCCTTATCATATATTTGGTAAAGATCTTCAATTCATCATTTTTGGATACGGTATTGAAACAAATGAAGCTGGTGCAGTCATTATTGGTGGTGGACTTGGTTATTTCTACGCATTTATGATTGCTACATTCTTAGCACAATGTATCAACTTTCCATTGCAAAGAAACTTTACTTACCGTTCAAAAGGTAATCCTTGGTATCAAGCAATGTGGTATTTAATTGGTTGGTTAGGCATTAATGTTGTTATTTGGATTATTATTGGTAATTTAGCAGAATGGAATAGAGCGTTTATTGGTATGCCACCAGCTGTTCTAAGTTGGGTTAACATCATTATTCAAGGTGGTGTTGCGATGTTAATTTTCTATTTTATCTTTCTCGTTATCTTTCCTGATGTTCATAAAGTTGCTGATCAAAAAGAAATTCATGCTGAACATAAGAAAAAAGCACTAGAGGATGCAGAGAATACAGGTAATAAAGAAGCAATCAAAAGTGCAAAAGCAGCTTATACAAAAGCTAAAAAAGATGCTGATGAAATGAGGCGTTTAAGTAATCGTAAACATGCTGAACAAGTAATTCGTAACATTCAGTCATCGAGTGAAACTAAAATTATTAAAGTGATTTCACTACAGAAGCATCTTGATAAATTGAACGAAGCTGAACAAAAAGATGAAGCTACAATTAAACTTATTGAAGAACATCTTCAAGAGGCAATCGTTGAAGCATCAAAAGCGATTAGTGAAAGAGATGAAGTAATCAAGCAAAATGAATTAATTATTGCACAAAACACATAAACGCTTTTCAAGTATGAAAATACGTAGAGAAATACGCTAATGATGGATCAAAAATCATACAAGGGATTTTAAAGATATGCATATCTTTTAAACCATCCATTATTAGCGTTAATACATATGTATAATAAAAATTATTAAAAAAGTAACAGGTGTGGATGATCATCACATTTGTTACTTTTTATGTTATTTGCTTTAATCGGGTTATTAATAAATGCACGATTGAAAAAAATAATTTATACCCCTTGACACATTATACTATGCATTGTATAATATACTAGAAACGGAGGTATATGATGAAACAACAATTAAAAAAAGGTGTGCTTGAAATATTTGTTTTAGCTATCCTAACCAAATCTGATTCATATGGGTATAAATTAATTGCTGATTTAGAGCCGTATGTAGAAATAAGTGAATCAACATTATACCCAATTTTAAGACGACTGGAAAAGCAGGATCATTTAGAAACGTATAATCGGTTATATAATGGTCGTAATAGAAAATATTATCGAATTACCAAAAAAGGTGTTGAACAAATTAACATCTTCTATAATGAATGGAAAGACATAAAAAAGATTTTTGATATCTTAACGAAGGAGTAGGTGAATAAAATGAATGCGTCAAAAAAAAGACAAAAGTGGTTTCATGCTTTAGAAGAAGAACTTAATCGATACTTTGATCAAAAAGAAACAGAGGAAATTATTGCATATTATGAAGAAATGATTGATGATCGAGTCGAACATGGTGAATTGATTGACAATGTTTTAAGTGACTATGACCCAAAAGAAATAGCGCGACAAACGATTCCAAATATCATTACGAAACGCACAAATGCACATGAGAAAACTACGAAAAATATTTGGTTATTAGTACTGGTATTGTTTTCAACACCAATTCTCATCCCATTAGGTGTTGCTTATCTATCATTGATGATAGTTGCTTTATCATTAATTATATCTGGTATCGCAGTTATGTTTGGCGGAGTATTTGCAGTTATTGCCCAACTTGTGCGTGCGCTCATCACAGGATTAGCATTACCAGAATTCATGATTTCATTGGGTTTATCGCTAGTTGCATTCGCTATTTGCCTAATCGTCGGTTACTATTTGGTGAAAGTATCATGGTGGATATTGCAACACTTGGCAATTTGGTTTAGTAAACTAATTATTAGAAAGAAGGATACATATGAAATTCATTAGAAATTTGATTATTATTATATTAATACTTGGTGCAGTATTTATAGGTGTTGGTTTTGCCAGTGGTGCATCTTGGGATAATTTGTTTGATGTGGTTACATTAACTGATGATTATGTTGAACAAGATCCAATTGTTTATGCTGAAACGATTCACACACTTGATGTTGATGTTGAAACGAGACATGTAAAAATCTCATCAACTGATGAAGATGAGATTACAATTAATCATTATCGCATTGAAACTGAAATTTGGGAAATCAGTCTAACTGATGGTGTATTAGCAATTTCTGAACAAGATATGCCAGGTATTGGTGGCTGGTTTAACTGGCGAATACCATTTGGAAATCGTGATGATATTTTAATTAGCATACCTGAGACATATGCATTTGAGATTGATGTCATCACAAATACTGGTGGCATTTCATTAAACGGTTTTGATATGCTAACAACAGTTTCATTAGAAACAGATACTGGTAGTATAGATGTAGAAAACATAAGTGCAACCGATCTGAATGTATCATCTGATACAGGTAGTCTAAACATGGAAGATGTTTCAGTTGATCAAGATGTCATATTAGAAACAAATACAGGTTCAATGAATATGACGAATGTGTCTAGTGTCACTTTAGATGTTATGATTAACACAGGTTCTATCGGTATTTCTGGATTAACTGCCGATCAAATTGATTTGATGACGGATACAGGTTCAATCAATGTTTCAGGTGTAGAGTTAAATAATCGAACACTTCACTTACAAACTGATACTGGATCCATTCATGTACGTGGTCAAAATCAAGGCAATACATATAACTATGAGGGTAGTGATTCAACATTTTATATTGACGCTGATACTGATACAGGTAGTATTTCAATTAATGATTAAAAAATAAAGGGATGATTGATTTCATCCCTTTTGTTTGTTTTATGATTGCACAGCACTATCATCGAAATTATCAATTTCTTTGATGAGTTCATCATAAACGTCAGCCTCTTTTATTTTTTTAATAACTTCACCTTTTCTAAAGAGAAGCGCTTCGCCCTTGCCGCCAGCAACGCCAATGTCTGCATGCTTAGCTTCTCCTGGACCGTTAACTGCACAACCCATGATAGCGACATTAATCGTTTTATTTATCTTCAATAAATATTGTTCTATCCTTTTAGCGATGTCAATCATATCATATTGAATACGGCCACATGTAGGGCATGAGATAAGGTTTGGTACACGATCTTTTAAACCAAGATTTTTTAAGATTTCTTTAGCAGCTTGAATTTCTAATACTGGATTATCTGTTAAGGAAACACGAATGGTATTACCGATACCTTCAGCTAAAATAATACCGATACCCATGGCACTTTTGATAGCACCTGAGAATGCTGTCCCTGCTTCAGTGACACCAAGGTGAAGTGGATATGGGAATGTTTTTGCTGCTAATCTATTCGCAGCGACCATTAAATTCATGTCAGTAGCTTTCAATGATATAGCAATATCATAAAAGTCCATTGATTCTAATATTTCTACATGATGTTTCGCTGTTTCTACCATTAATTCAGCAGTTGGTTCCGCACGACCTGGCAGTGATCCTGAATTTACACCAATTCGAATGGGAATGTGCTGTTTCTTACATAAAGCGACTACTTGTTCAACATGTTCTCTTTTTGGGATATTACCAGGATTTAACCTAATTTTATCAACACCTTGATTAATTGCTTCAAGTGCTAATTTATAATTGAAATGAATATCTGCAACTAAAGGGATTTTAATTTGTTTTTTAATGTCGCCTAAAGCAAGTGCATCTTCCATATCTAATACTGCAACTCTGACAATTTCACAACCAGCTTCATAAAGTGCTTTGATCTGTTTTACGGTCGCCTCAACATCTTTTGTATATGTCGTTGTCATGCTTTGAATATAGACTTTGTTGTTACCTCCAAAGGCTAAGTCACCCACATGAAATTGTTTTGTTTTTTCTCTTTGTAACATTTTTATCACCATGTTTATTATAAACGATTATGGATGATTTCACTAATGCTTTACTTGATTTTCAAATGTGTTTCATTTATAGATTATGAGAAACCGTATGAAATATAAGATTATATGTAAAAAAAAGCTGAATTAATGTATAATATATATAGTACTCAATACGATTGTTTTAAACAAAAGTAGCATATAAAGAAAGGGAAAATGGTCAAATTTTGATCATATATTGAACTGAGAAAAATGGCACATAGTAAACAAAAATTAATTAGTTTTGCAGTACCATCATATAACTCAGCGGCTTATTTGGATCGCTGTATTTCATCTTTGTTAGTTGCAAAAGATGCTTGTGAAATAATTATTGTTAATGATGGTTCAAAAGACGATACATTAAAAATAGCAAGATCATATGAACAGCAATATCCTGGAACTGTTGTCGTTATCGATAAAGAAAATGGTGGACATGGATCTGGTGTAAATGCTGGTTTAGCAAAAGCAAGTGGATTGTTTTATAAAGTTGTTGATTCAGATGACTGGGTTGACGAGAAAGCATTAAATGCATTATTGGAAACAATTCAAAAGCACGAAGCGGAACAAATGAACATCGATTTATATGTCATGAACTTTACGTATGCGCATGAGCGTGAGGAACATTTTATTAGAGATTATAGCAAGCAATTCCCTGCTTATAAAGTATTAAACTGGACGGATGTCAATAAATTTGACATATCACTAACATTGCTAATGCATTCACTTGTACATCGTACAAGTAAATTAAGAGAGAGTGGTGTTAAATTACCCGAACATACATTTTATGTCGATAATTTATTTGTTTACCAACCACTACCATACATGGAGAAAATTTATTATATGCCGATTTCTGTTTACCAATACTATATTGGTAGAGAGGATCAATCGGTGACACTTGCAAATATTTCAAAGAAATACGCACAGCAAATCCGTGTAATGAATCATATGTTAGATGCATATCAATATACTGAAATTTTAAAAATGCCTAAAGGTTTAAAAAGATATATGAAGCATCATATGACAGATATGATGATTATCACTCAAATGTTTACAGTGTCTGCTGATTCACCTGAGCGTCGTAGAGATTTGAAGACATTATGGCAAACTTTAAAACGAAATGACAAAAAGATGTATCGTTATCTTAAGTATCGATCTTATAATGTTGTCGTAAGTTTCTTACCTTATAAATTGAAATCAAAATTAATGATGTATGGTTATTTAAAATTACGTAAAAAGCTAAAGCTTGGATAAACCATTTAATTTCATTAAAAAGTGTATTAGTTATTGAATTAGACACTATCTTTTGATATAATACTTGCGTATGTCTGGAGGGATAACATGAGAGATCTCGTAAAATTGGTCTGCACACAATGTGGCAACGAAAACTATCATACAGATAAGAATAAAAAGACAAAACCTGAACGCCTTGAATTCAAAAAATATTGCCCAACATGCAAAACGCATACCAATCACAAGGAAAAGAAATAAGCTATTCTTCCGAATAGTTTTTTTTCTATATACTATTATGTTAAAAGTTATTAAAGAGCATAACGATTATGCGCATGGTTTTGTGTTGTGTAGATTTGACTGTTGTGTCATTATTGATCCCTCTCATGATCATAAAGCAATCGATGACGCAATTGATGGTAGAAAACTTGTTGGCATATTATTAACACATGCTCATGCTGACCATGTTGACTTAATTGGCGAATTTAATGCACCCATTTATATGCATGAAGCGGATGCACATTTATTATTTGCTGATGAATATAATGGCTATGAACCTAAAAAACACCCATATAAAAGAAAAGATCTAACATTTCATTTTGTAAGAGATGGTGATTTAATCCCATTAGCCGATCAACACATAAAAGTTATACATACACCAGGTCATACAGCGGGTTCAGTTTCGTTTTTGCATCAGGGCAGATTATTTTCTGGAGATACACTTTTTAAGGAAGATGTTGGCAGACATGATTTATACTCTGGTAGTCTATCGTCTATCCGGAAGAGTATTATTAAATTATGCAATTTACCAGGTCATACAAAGGTGTATCCAGGACATGATGATTTCACTATCATCAGAGATGAAAAAAAGCGTAATTTGTATTATAAAAAATGGTCGAAGCAACTATCATAAATATAAACTCAATTTATTCAATGAAAATAGCAATTATTGCTATTTTTTTGCAATGCTAAAATGTTCTATATAGTGGTATCATAATCAAATTGAAATAATTGACAAATGTTTTACATTACGATTGATCTATTGTTTATATATTGATGATTATTCTAGTCTATTTGAGACTCTTCATACACATCTTTATGATATATGCTTTGAGTGCGATGTTTGTTCTAATATTTTCTTTAAAGGCTTATAGCAACCGTTCATCAAACTTTTTAGGAAGATCCTGGTAGAGAATCAAGTATAGATAAAAAAGGCCAATAACTGGCTAAAAACAGCAACCTGAGTTAAAGCGGGTGTTCAATGATGAATCATGTAGGTGCTGACGTTACATTGATGTCAATAGTATTCACGTTAGTTGCTTCCAGGCCATCTAATTTATGTTATTTGTTCTATAAATGCATGTTGTTAAATATAAATTTATTGCGGTTTTATTGTAAAATTAATAAATTAGCACAAATAACTTGACAGTGCCAACGCTTTATCATAAAATAGTATTGGCACAAACCTATAATGAGTGCAAAAGGAAGTGGTTCCATGTTAACGAGCAGGCAAAAACTGATCTTAAAAGCGATTATCGAAGCCTATGTCAAGGATGCTCAACCTGTTGGTTCAAAATATTTAACACAATTACCATATTTGAACTTTTCATCTGCGACATTACGTTATGATATGGCAACACTTGAAGAACTGGGATATTTAGAAAAAACACATACATCTTCTGGACGAGTTCCTTCAGAATTGGGATATCGTTACTATGTTGAACATTTGGTAACAAGAGATGAGGATGTTCAAGATTCTTACCCACTTATTGATGAAATATTTTATAAAAATAAAATGGCACGTGAACGTGCTATTGAAGAAGCGATAGGTTTATTGTCTAATTTAACCAATTATACAGCAATGGCAATTGGGCCTAATGCTGAGAAAAACTTGATTAAACGAATTGATTTTATTCCAGTATCTGATCAAGAAGCGGTTATTTTAATTGTTACAGATCAAGGACACGTTCAACATCAGCATATCCATATACCTGAAGGTGGTCACATTGAAGATGTAAGAAAAGTGATTAAAACATTAGATGATTTATTAAAGGATCGTTCAATCAGAGAAGCGAGTCTTATCTTAGAAAATACATTAGCAAAAAAAGAAATTGATTCATTCATGACATATCAGAATCAAATTATTGAATCATTTATTAGTGCATTTTCAAGATTTGCCGAAGATAACTTCTATTTATCAGGTATGACAAACGTATTCACACAACCTGAGTTTCACAATGTTAAACACATTAAAAGCTTTGTTGATATGCTTGATCGTAGAGACTTGTTAAAATTAATTGGTGATAGTGACTCATTATCAGTAAAATTTGCATCTGATTTACAAATGATTCCGATGCAAAATTGCACAGTGATATCCATTCCATATCGAATCTCAGATGATGAACATGGTACGATTGCTGTTGTGGGACCAACGAGGATGGAATATAACAAAGTTATTCCCTTAATTGAATACATCGCTGGAAATTTAGCAAAATTATATAAGAAAAAAGGATAAAGATATGGCAGAAGATAAGAAAAAAGAGACAGTCGAAAAAGAAGTTGAAAGCGACAAAAAAGAAAAGTCTCCAAAAACAAAGAAAAACAAGTATAAGGAATTAGTAGCAGAAAGAGATAAAGAAATTTATCAATTAAAAGAAAAATTATTAAGAGAAGCTGCGGAAGTCGAAAATTTCAAAAAAAGGATGCAAACAGAACGTATTAATGAGAGAAAGTTCGCGTCTAAAAATTTGATTACAGATTTACTTGTTCATTTAGACCATTTAAAAATGGCAGTTAATATGAATACCGAAGATCCAACACTGAAAAATTTCTTGATTGGATTTAAAATGATTTCAGATAGTCTTTATAAAGTGTTAGAAGATGATGGCTTAAAAGAAATCGATGCATTAAATAAACAGTTTGATCCAAAATTCCACCACGCTGTTGAAAAAGAACACGTGAATGATAAACCAAACGGCATTAATTTAAAAGTCGTTTCAAAAGGATATACATACAAAGAACAATTACTTAGACCAGCCATGGTCGTCGTAAATGAATGGAGTGATGAAAATGGCAAAGACGAATAAAATTATTGGTATTGACTTAGGTACTACAAACTCAGTTGTTTCTATCATGGAAGGTGGCGAAGCGAAAGTAATCGCTAACGCTGAAGGTGGTAGAACAACACCATCTGTTGTCTCGTTTAAAGGGGATGACATTTCAGTTGGTGAAGTTGCGAAAAGACAAGCAATTACAAATCCAAACACTGTAAGTTCAGTTAAACGTCACATGGGTGATGCTAACTACCGTGTTAAAATGCAAGATAAGGATTACACACCACAACAAATCTCAGCAATGATTCTTCAAAACTTAAAGAAAACTGCTGAAGACTATCTTGGTGCTCAAGTTTCGGCTGCTGTTATTACAGTACCAGCTTATTTCGATGATCACCAAAGACAAGCAACTAAAGATGCGGGTAAAATTGCAGGTTTAGATGTTAAACGTATTATTAATGAACCAACAGCAGCAGCTTTAGCTTATGGTATTGATAAAACAGATAAAGAACAAACTGTTTTAGTATTTGACTTGGGTGGTGGGACATTTGACGTATCTGTCCTACACTTAGCAGATGGTACATTTGAAGTTGTCTCAACTGCAGGTAACAATATGCTAGGTGGCGATGACTTTGACCAAGCTGTTATGGATTACTTAGTGAAAGAATTCAAACGTGAAAATGGTGTCGATTTATCTAAAGATAAGATGGCTGTTCAACGTTTAAAAGATGCAGCAGAGAAAGCGAAAAAAGAATTATCTGGTGTTACATCATCAACGATTTCATTACCATTTATTACAATGGGTAATGCTGGTCCATTACACTTAGAAATGAACTTAACAAGAGCAAAGTTCAATGAATTAACTGCACACTTAGTTGATAAGTGTCAAGCACCAGTTAGAAGAGCTTTAGCAGATGCTAAAATGACTGCAAAAGATATTCACCAAGTCCTATTGGTTGGTGGTTCTACACGTATTCCAGCAGTTCAAGAACTTGTTCAACGAGAGTTAGGTAAAGCGCCTAACAAGAGTGTTAACCCTGATGAAGTAGTCGCGATGGGTGCTGCCATTCAAGGTGCTGTATTATCTGGTGATGTAAAGGATGTCTTATTACTAGACGTTACACCATTATCACTTGGTATTGAAACATTGGGTGGTGTATTTACGAAGTTAATTGAACGTAATACGACGATTCCGACTTCAAAATCACAAGTCTTCTCTACAGCTGCAGATAACCAACCAGCTGTTGATATTCATGTCCTTCAAGGTGAACGTTCAATGGCTTCAGACAATAAGACATTGGGTCGTTTCCAATTAGGTGACATCCCAGCCGCACCAAGAGGTGTACCACAAATTGAAGTATCATTTGATATTGATGCAAATGGTATTGTATCTGTAAAAGCAAAAGATTTAGGCACAAATAAGGAACAAAAGATTACAATTACAGGTTCAGGTTCGTTATCTGATGATGAAATTGATCGTATGGTTAAAGAAGCTGAAGAACAAGCTGAAGCAGATAAACAAAAACGCGAAAATGCTGATGTTCAAAATGAAGCATCAAACTTAATATTCCAGACAAATAAAGCGCTCGATGATTTGAAAGATGATGTCGATGAAGCAACGAAAGAAAAAATTAAATCAGAAATTGCTGAACTAGAAGAAGCATTAAAAGGTGATGATCTCGACTTAATTAAAGAAAAGAAAGTTGCCCTTGAAAAGGATGCTCAAGAAGTTGCAACAAAAGCTTATCAAAAAGCACAAGAAGCGCAACAACAAGAACAACCACAATCAGACGATAATAATGAATCAGACGGTAAGACAACAGTCGATGCTGAATTTGAAGAAAAGTAAACCAGTAAGGGGCGTTGCCCCTTATTGCCTATGGAGATGATAAAATGGCAACCAAGAGAGATTATTATGACGTATTAGGTGTCAAAAAAAGTGCATCAGCTGATGAAATAAAGAAAGCTTATCGCACACTTGCAAAAAAATATCATCCAGATGTTTCGAAAGAAGCCAACGCGGAAGCTAAGTTCAAAGAAGTTCAAGAAGCATATGATACGCTCTCGGATCAACAAAAAAAGGCAACTTATGACCAATATGGTCATGAAGGTAGTCCGTTTGGTGGTGCTGGTGGATTCGGTGGTGGCGGATTCTCTGACATGAATGGCTTTGGCGATATTTTTTCTCAATTTTTTGGTGGTGGTAGGCAAAGACAACAAAACTATAATGGTCCTTCACGTGGCGAAGACTTAGAAAAAATGATGACCATTGATTTTATGGAAGCTGCATTAGGCACTAAAAAAACTATCTCTGTTGATGTAAATGAAACTTGCCATGTATGTCATGGAACAGGTGCTGAATCATCAAAAGATATTGAAATTTGTAGTCGCTGTCATGGCGATGGTGTAATTAATGTTGATCAAAGAACAATGTTTGGCACCATGCGTACACAACAAGTTTGTCCGGTTTGTGGTGGTAAAGGTAAAATTATTAAGAACCCGTGTAAAACATGTCATGGTAATGGACAAGTTAGAACTCATAAAACTGTTGACGTCAACATTCCAGCAGGTGTTGACAATAACATGTCATTAAAAGTTGCTGGTTATGGTAACGGCGGTAAAAATGGTGGAGATACAGGTGATTTATATTTGAATTTCCGTGTAAGGCCACATAAAGTATTCAAACGTAAAGGCGATGATATCGTTTTGGACATACCACTTACAGTATCGCAAGCGGTCTTAGGGGCACAAATTGATATTCCAACAATTTATGGTGATGTTAATTTGAAGGTACCTTCTGGAACACAACCTGGGACAATCTTAAGGATGCGTGATAAAGGAATTGCTAATGTACGCTCAAAGCGTAAAGGTGATCAACACGTGATTGTTAATGTTGAAATGCCAAAGAACATTAGTTCAAAAGAGAAGAAACTTTATGAAGAGCTTGCTACATTAGAAGAAAAGAGTAAGACATCAAACTGGCAAAAATTCAAAAATTTATTTAAATAAGATAAAGGGTAAATACCCTTTTCTTTTTTTATAGATATTATGTATATGGATTGGTGAGTTATAGGCATTTTGGTATAATGAAATTAGGTAAGTATCTTGGAGGTTTATGATGATTTTAATTAGACATCACAATGAAGGTAATTTAAAACCGTATTTTTACTTTGCATTAGAAGAATATGTCCTTAATACGCTCTTAAAAGATGATGAAACATATTTTTTTACATGGGAAATTCATGGTGTTGTTATCGGTAAAAATCAAGTTATTGAGAACGAAGTGAATCTTGATTTTTTAAGAGAAAATAACATTGATATTTACCGTCGACCTACAGGTGGTGGTTGCGTCTATGCAGACCACAGAAATACGATGTTTTCAATTGTTACAAAGCGTACAAATAAGAATTTTTCATTTAAAACATATTTGTCAAGAGTAATTGATTCTATGGCTTTGTTAGGGGTTCCAATCACATTTAGTGGTCGTAATGACTTACTCTTTAATGGTAAGAAAATATCAGGGAATGCCTTTTTACAAAACAAACATGGTATGCTTATGCATGGTACATTTTTATATGATTGCGACCTTGAAACAATGGTTAGAGCAATTACGCCATCTGATGAAAAACTAGTTTCCAAAGGTATTAGTTCTGTTACATCGCGGGTTACAAATTTAAAACCTCATTTGAATGGTATGTCACAAAAAGAACTAATTAAACACTGGGAAAACACAATGACAAATAAGACTTATGAATTATCAAATGAAGAAGTCGCTCTAATTAATAAAATGGCTGAAAAATATCAAGCAAAAACATGGATTTATCAAAAACAACCTGCCTATACAAAAATGCTTAAAAAACGAATTCCTGGTGGTTTATTTGAAATTAAACTTGATCTTCATGATGGTTTGATTAGAGGTATGAGTATACAAGGTGATTTCTTTGATACCAAAGATTTATCACCATTTGAGAAAGCATTTAATAAACAACCGTATACAAAAGAAAACATGGAGAAACTTTTAGATGAACATGATATTGCTTCATATATTTTAGATATAGATAAAGAAGCATTTAAGGAACTTTTGATGAGTGGTGCATTAATTTAGCGTTATTATGCGGTTTTCTAAAGTTTTTATTTGACTAAAGTGTATTATTTATATAAAATGAAATTAGAAGTGAAAGGTGGTTGAATTATGGCTAAAGATATGACAAATGAATCTGTCACGAATGAAAATTCGAATGTTCAAACTAAGTCTGATACTACAACTATGAACAAGCCTAGTGATGAAAGCGAGCAACCAGAAATGACAATGGATAATAAGAAAATGAAACGTAAAAAGTTAAAAAAAGACAAAGACATCGATAAAACAGGTATTCGAGACAAATTAGTTTTGAAAGAAGAGAAGAAAACTAAACGTGCAAAGAAGAAACGCAATCGTAAAGAAGAAACATCGGAAGAAGTACCACTAATTGATGAAAAACTAATTCTAGAAGAAGAAAAACAAAAAAAGGTTAGAACACCTAGAAAAGTTAAACCAAAGAAATATAAAGAACCAAAAGATGAAGCGAAAAAACTATTTGTGAAACGAGAAAAATTCACACGCAAATTTTTCAGGCGCATCAAATCAAGAGCGAAAGGTCAAATTGATATCCTCATAAAGAAGGATTATTATGAAGCTGAAAAAAGAGCCAAAACTTTACTTGGTATTACCGAAAGAGATTATCAACAACAAGTTTTAATTACTGTGCCAGATTCTTTCACAAATAAAAATGATGTTAGATATCATTTAGAAGTTGAAAAAGAAGGTAACAATAAATTATACTTTGACCAAGCATATGTAACCATATTATTCTATAGTTTAAAATCACTTTATATCTATCAATGCAACATTGATCACCGTACGGGATTTATCGGACATGATCGTGCACAAGAATTCAACTACTTTGATGTTGTTTCTGTTGAAACAGAAATTAAATATGATCGTGATGATCGTCCAAAATACTCGATATTGAATGCAGCATTAACTTTATCAAATGATCAAAAGTTTTTGATTCGTTTAAGAAATCAACGTCTCAATGATCAAACAGCAGGGCAAGCATTATTGAGTCAAAAAGAGCAACATGTTCTACAAATGTTAAAAGATCGTATTAGAGCGAGTAAAGTATAGCATTAGTGCCCGATTTGATTGACTTTTTATATGCCCATCATGTATAATACTTTCGTTGAGGTGTTTTTATGAAATTATCATTAAAAGAGTTACATGACAAGCCCTCAATTTCATGCATTTATGATTATCATGATGCAATTGAGAATGTCGAAGATATGATTTCTATTAAACCGGCGCATATTGATGCTGAAGTATCATTTCATGATAACCTTCTGACCATGGAAGTTGTGATTGATGTCGATATGGTATTAGCTTGTGCAAAAACGCTTAAACCAGTGGATTATCACTTGAAAGCGAAAGAGACAATCATATTTGGCGATGATGAAAATGCGGATTTCGTCTTAGAAGATCCAATCCCGTTTTCGGATATAATATTTGGCTATATTCTCTCAGAAAGGCCACTAATTGTTTATCATCCAGATGCACAGAAAGTGACGTTTAAAAAGAAAAAGAGTCCTCATCCTGCATTTGCAGATCTTGAACAATTCTTGAAAAAATAGGAGGTGACTGAATGGCTGTTCCATTTCGTCGAACAGGTAAATCACGTAAACGTAAAAGAAGAACGCATTATAAATTAACTGCGCCAGCTTTAGTAGTTTGCCCACAAACGGGTGAATTTACACTACCACACCGTGTGACACCAAACAGTGGTTATTACAAAGGTCAGAAAGTATTAACTACAAAGGAATCCAACAAGGATTAAGAATGGGTGCTTAAGAGCACCTTTTTCTTTGGTATAATATATGTATAAGAAAGGTGGATGTCATCATGAAGCATGTCACTGTTTTAAAAGAAGAAACTGTAAATGGATTAAATGTTCAACCAAGTGGTATTTATGTTGATGGCACTTTAGGTGGCGGAGGTCACTCAAAGGAAATATTGAAGCAGTTAACAAATGGTAAACTTTATAGTTTTGATCAAGATGCTTATGCCATAGCATACGCAAAAGAAGTATTGGGTGATGATGATAGAGTTGTATGCATTCAAGCTAACTTTAAAGATATTAAAAAAGAGCTTAATAAGCTGGAAGTTTATCATATAGATGGTATTTTACTTGATTTAGGCTTATCTTCATTTCAAATTGACGATGAAACACGTGGTTTTTCATATTTAGTAGATACATCATTAGACATGCGTATGAATCAAAGTCAACCTTTAACTGCTAAGATCATCGTAAACACATATGAAGAAAAAGAACTGGCACGTATATTCTTTTTATATGGTGAAGAAAAAAACAGTCGCAAGATAGCTGCAGAAATTATCAAACATAGACCATTAGAAACAACAAAAGATTTAGTCGCGATTTGTGATAACGTAAATTGGAAGACAAAAGGTCATAGTGCCAAACGTGTTTTTCAAGCATTGAGGATTGCAGTTAATGGTGAACTAGATGCGCTTGAAAAAGTACTAAAAGATGCGCATGACATGTTGAACCATGGTGGTAGATTTTCAATCATCACATTTCATTCATTGGAAGATCGTATTGTGAAACATTTTTATAAGGATAAAAGTGAAACACATGTACCAAAAGATTTACCGATTATACCAGAAGATACATCGACACTTAAAATAATTACTCGAAAACCAATTTACCCCTCCAAAGAAGAAGTGACTGTAAATTCAAGAAGTAAATCAGCAAAATTAAGAATTGCTGAAAAAAAATAAAAATTACATAGTATTTACAAAAAACAATAGACATCGCGCTATTGTTTTTTATTACCAATTATGCAAAAAGTATGACGGGTTATGCAATTCAAAGACCATTATACTTGCGGAATGTTATAATCACGATGAACTGAAAGCGTTTTACATGATTTGTGATTTCCAGGTATTTATTGTAATTGATATGTCCTTAATAGATGAATTGAAAAAATTCATTAAAAAATAAAAGCATAAATAGAAAGGGAGAAAATTATGAAGAAATTTTTTGTTTTACTCACGTTACTTGTTGCTGCAGTAACACTATTTGCTTGTGCAGGAGAAGAAAATAGAGCCCCTGCAATTTCAGGTAACGCAACTGATGAAGCGATCATGTTAGGTGATTCATTCAATGTAATTCTTGGTGTACATGCATCTGACGTCGAAGATGGGTCATTAGATAGTGAAATTGAAGTATCTATTTCACCTGATATCACAGTTAATAGCACTGGTGAAATTACACCTACTAGTAAAGGTAAATTTGTTATTACTTATTCAGTAACTGATTCCGATGGAGCAACAACGACTACTAGTGGTAATTTAATGGTTACTGAAGAATTATTACAAGTACCTAGTACTTCAAGCTTTAGACCATCAACATTAATCTTACTTGAAAATGGTATGTATATTGGTAACTTAGGTATTGCTGGTACATGGACACTAGTTGATGGTGTATTCACAATTACACCTTACGTTGGCGATCCATCTGTTGGCGGTATCAACGCGGAAACTGGTGCATTAGAAGTAACAATTCCTGGTGCATATTTCCCAGAAACAATGTCTGCTGATGAAGCTACATGGCAAGCAGCGCTTGGAGATATAGTTACATACACTATTCCAGCAATTTATTCGTAAGAAAACATTCATATGATTTAGCACTGTACTGTTTGACATGCAGTGCTCTTTCATTAAATGTATAATAGTAAAATCCAAAATAAGTTATTTAACATAGCACTGTAGTTATGAATAGTCATTGTAGATAGTGAGGGAATATCTAATGAATATCACTGTTGAAAATAAACATTCTGTTAATTTAGCAAAACGATATCAGATTATTTTATTCCCATTTAACAATGCAGCAACCAATGTTTACTTGACATTAATGACATTTATCACATATTTTGGTGGTTATTATTTAAGTGGTGGTTTTGTTGGTGGTGTTTTAACAGCATCGGCTATGGCGACACTTACAATTGTCTTATCATCAATTGTTACTGGTATGAGAATTTTTGATGGTATTACCGATCCTATTGTTGGTTCATTTATTGATAGAACAAATAAAAAGTTTGGTAAATTCCGTCCTTATATGGTAATTGGTAATTTGATGATGGCAATCGCGCTTGTTTTAATGTTCTTTGTGTTTAGACCAATTGAAGCTGCATGGCTAAGATGGGTGTTATTCATATTTTCGTATATTATTTATGTGCTAGGCTATACAGCACAATGTGCTGTTACAAAAGCTGGGCAAACAGTTATAACGAATGAACCGCATCAAAGATCACAATTCATTATTTGGAATATGGTTGGCATGATTGGTTCAATTGTCCTTATTAATCTTCTTGGTAATGGCTTATTACCAATGATAGTAGACCCAGTTGATATAGATGCTGGATTTGGCGCACAGTATAATCCCGAATTTTATAATATTTTGATACCAATTGGTATATTGATTTCAATGGTTTATACAGCCTTAGCTGTAGTCGCTATTTGGAAAAAGGATAATGCCAAATATTGGGGTATTGATAATAGTGCAGTCAAAGCAAAATTTAAAGACTATATCAGTTTACTTAAGTATAATAATCAAATACGTTGGTTGGTTTTATCAGGTGGTGCGAATAAATTAGCATCTACGATTTCTACATCTGGTACGATTGCCATACTGCTGTACTTTATTATGATGGGAAGTTATAATGGCTTGTTTATCCCGTTGTATGGTATATCATTTGTTTTTATGGGTTATTTCTTCTTCATTGGAGCAAGAACAGCTGGAAGAAAAGGACAAAAAAGAGCAGTGTCACAATACACACTACTCGCATTTATATTCTACATTGGGTTAGTTGTCATGTTATTCTTATGGGATCCAAATAATGCATCACGACAATTAGCATTGTTTCATTGGCGTCCTAATGGATCATTTTACTTCCAAACAAATCTTTATACAATTGTATGGATTATTCTATTTGGTTGTGGATATGGCGCTTATAATTGTAATTCTGAAATGGTTATACCGATGGTTGCAGATTGCACAGATTATGAAACATATCGCTCAGGCAACTATGTGCCAGGTATTATGGGAACTATCTTCTCATTGATCGATAAATTAGTTTCATCATTTGCAGCTTTACTCATTACATTATTCACTGTTGGCATTATTCCTGGATTAGTTGGACGTTTACCAAGTACTGGTCTAGATATGACCGGATTCGACTACACAGGTGTTAGATTGTCAGCTCTAATAACGTTTGCATTTATTCCAATGACTGCATGGGTCGTGACGATGATTAGTATGCGATTCTACAAGTTGAATGGTGATAAATTAAGAGAAATACAAGCAGTAAATGCTGTACGTAAAAAAGCGATTGCTGGTGGTATGCCAAAAAGTGAAGCATTAAATTTATGGCAGACCATTGATCAAGTGCCAAGAGAGTTTATAAATTTCAAGATACACAAACAAGATTTTAGGAAAACATTATTTTTAGAACCAATATTTGATCGCATCTATCATAGGCTTTGGGGTAAATATGAAGATTCAACTAAGGAACCTTCAGTTAATGCAATTGATATCCCAGAAGCGTATCAAGTAGAGGGTATAGATAGTTATTAAGGGTTTACAACATAATTTGGGGTAACAGTCATTTAAAAAAACTAATAAAGTTTAAGGACACCCAAATGAGTAAAAATAAAATATAAGGAGCCACAAAATACTTATGCGGATATTGTGGTCATATTAAAAGGAGGAAAAAAAATGTTAGAAAAATTGAAAGAAGGATATGAAAAAAGAGCAATAGGTTACTTTTTCAGTGCCGCAATCACAGTCGTAGCACTCGTATTAGCAATTGTTTATGCTAGTTCTTATGGTGCAAGTGCATATATTTCTTGGATAGCATTTATCGCATTAGTAGTTGTATTTTTAACTAATGGTGCATTATTTCTATTAGGGAAAAATGAATGGTCACCGCTTGTGTCTATTGTTTTAGTAACATTAGCTGTATGCTTCTTCATCGCTGGTATTTACCACTACGTTTCTATTGTATTAGTGGGTATTGATATTCAAACATTTAGCTTCGCATTCATTACTAATGCCGTTCTATTCGTTTTATTACTGGCATTAAGTGCAGCAAATATATTTTTAAGTCAATCAAAAGAATAAAATTTTGGATGAATGAGCGTCCGCATCGTTCAAACATCAATATAAAAACAAAATATAACATGAAATAATAGGAGGAAAACCATGAAAGTTATATTATGGAAAAAAATAGTGGGACTTGTTACCGG
Source organism: Acholeplasmataceae bacterium (assembly GCA_963676765.1). Classification (GTDB taxonomy): domain Bacteria; phylum Bacillota_I; class Bacilli_A; order Acholeplasmatales; family Acholeplasmataceae; genus WOFB19. The sequence goes on along the minus strand of OY781159.1, from coordinate 1,185,612 downwards.
TTTGGTGTTTGCAATTCTCATTACTGGTACAGTTATTGCTGGTGAAAACTCAGGTGCAATCAGTGCTGCTTTAGGCGCAAAAACATTTGAGGTTATCGATAACTCAGATGGAGAAACAGATCCAGCTGATTTAGAATACTTTCCATCTTCATTCGATAGTTTAGACGAACTCATCCCTGATACACAGAGAATCGCTGAACAAATCGAAGCAGAAGGTGCAGTGTTATTGAAAAATGATAATGGTGCATTACCACTTGAATCAGGAGAAAGAGATGTTACATTATTTGGTGTGACTTCAGTAGATCCAGTTTATGGTGGTACAGGCTCAGGTTCTGTAAATACAAGTACAGCACCATCATTCTTAACTGCTTTTGAAGAATCAGGTATGACAGTTAACCCAACAGTTTGGAATTATTACAAAGATGCTGTTGATGGTGATTGGGGAAGATATAGCCAATCAATCCCTGGCGGTGGCTGGGGTGCTGCTGACGGTTATGTCAATGAAGCTCCATGGTCAGAAGTTGAAACAGCTGGTTCAACTTCATTCGCTACATATGGCGATGCTGCAATCGTTGTATTTGGTCGTGTTGGTGGTGAAGGTGCTGATATGAAAGAAACTAATCACCCTGATCCTGATACAACAGACGGTGACTATTTACAATTAACTGGTAGAGAAAAAACTTTACTAAGTTCAGTTGCTGCTCGTAAAGGTACTGACTTTGATAGAATCATCGTATTATTTAATACAGCAAATATGATCCAAGCTGACTTCTTAGAAGATTCAGATTATGGCGTAGATGCTGCATTATGGATTGGTGGCGTTGGTCAAGTTGGTTTATATGCAGTTGCTGACATTTTAGTTGGTGATGTTAACCCTTCTGGTCATACATCAGATACATTCTGGAATGATCAATCTGCAAACCCTGTAAGTGCAAACTTCGGTGTTTACAACTTTGGTGATTTAGAATCATTTGATACAGCTTCTTTATATGGCACACAAGTTGGTTCACCAAGTAACCAAGTTTACACAAACTATGTTGTATACCAAGAAGGTGTATACATGGGATATCGTTATACTGAAACACGTTATGAAGACTTTGTAATGGGTACTGGTAATGCTGGTAACTTTGATTATGATGCAGCAGTTGCATTCCCATTCGGATTTGGTCTTTCATATACTGAATTTGAATATTCTGATTTCACAGTAAGTAGAAGTGGTGGTATTTATGAAGCTTCTGTTACAGTTACAAATGTTGGTGATGTTGCAGGTAAAGATGCAGTTCAATTCTATGCTCAAAAACCTTATACACAATATGATATTGACAACGGTATTGAAAAACCATCAGTTGAATTAGTTGAATTTGCTAAAACTGAAGAATTAGCTCCTGATGCTTCACAAACTGTTACTGTTGAAATTGAAGAAAAATACTTCGCATCTTATGATGCAAATAATGCTGGTACTTATGTATTAAGCGCAGGTGATTATTACATTACAGTTGCGCATGATGCTCATGATGCTGTTAATAATATCTTAGCTGAAAAAGGCTTCGGTGTTGCTGATGGTATGACAGCTGCAGGTAATGCTGATTTAGTTACTTCTTATAACTTAGGATTTGACGATTCAACATATTCAGTATCAGCTGTTACAGGTAATGCAATCGGTAACTTATTCGATCAAGCTGATGTTAACAGAAGTGCTGCATTTGGCGGTCAAACAGTTACTTACATTTCTAGAAATAACTGGACAGGAACAGTTTCATTCGATACTGTCGAACTAAACTTAACACAAGGTGTATATGATCAATTAGCAGCTCAAAAATTAGATCCAGAAGAAGATGACATTGCTTATCCTAACTTTGGTATTGATAGCGGCTTAATGCTAATCGATATGAGAGTTGATAGTGAAGGTAATCCAATTCCATTTGATGACCCTGTATGGGATCAATTCATGGATCAATTAACTTGGGATGAAATCACTTACTTATTATCTACTGGTTTACGTAAAACTGGCGCAATCGAATCAATTGCTAAACCTGAAACTCAAGACCATAATGGTCCTAGTGGATTAGGTAATCCTTATAATTCAGGTCCTCTTGGCTTAGCTAATAGAACTGACGATCCACGTAAAAATGAAAGTCCAATGGCTTATCCAACTAATGGTATTGTTGCTGCTACATTCAACCAAGAATTAGCATTAATCGTTGGTGATTCATGGGGCGAACAAGCAATCTGGGCTGGTTATGCAGGTCTATATGGTACTGGTGCTAATACACACAGAAGCCAATACGAAGGTCGTGCATTTGAATACTACTCAGAAGATCCAATCCTAGGTGGTAAGATCATTGCTCAAACAACTGCAGGTTTACAAGCTAATGGTTGTTATGTATACCTAAAACACTTTGCTTTAAATGAACAAGAAGCAAACAGAATTGGTATTAATACATTAGTTAATGAACAAGCATTACGCGAAATTTACTTACGTATGTTTGAAATTCCAATCATTGAAGGTGGCGCTAAAAACGTTATGACAGCATTCAACCGTATGGGTGTTGACTATGCTCCACTATCAGATGCAGCTATCGATGGTTTCTTAAGAGGTGAAGCTGGTATGGACGGATTTGTAGTTACTGACTATTATACAAACTATGGTGCTTCAATGAACCGTGGTCAAACATTACTAGCTGGTAACGATTTACCTGATGGTGATGTATCTCCAAGTTTACTTGATGTCTACGAATACAATCATGGTGAAGTTGCTCAACAAATGAGATTATCTGCTAAACGTGTTCTTTACACAGTAGTACATAGTAATGCAATGAACGGTATCTCTTCAGATACACAAATTGTTCAATTGACACCAACTTGGCAAGTTGCATTGATCACATTAGACATCGTATTCGGTGCAGCATTTGCTGGTATATCTGCTTGGATGGTTGTTGATTACTTTAAAAAGTTTAACGCTTAATCAACATATAATATAACAGTTCCAATATTTACATGGAATTGTTATAAATTATAAATAATTTTAGAAAGATATGCCCATTCTTAGGAATGGGTATATTTTTTTATTCATTCATAAATAGACAAAGAGAATGAGGGCTTATTGATGATGCAATATATGATATAATAGAAAGAGAATGATTTTATGAATACATCATTATTAATGATGAAAATTAATCATGGAGTTGAGATCACTTATGCTCAAATATCATATTGCAATTGTCGAAGATGAACCACGTCATATCAATCATTTAAAAACACATTTAGAAACATATCAAAATGAAAATGAGGTTTTATTTGAGACTGATGTTTTTAATGATGGACATGAAATTGTTGATAATTATAAAGGATCTTATGATTTAATATTTCTTGATATTGAATTGATTCAATTGAACGGCATGGAAACTGCTGAACTCATTCGTGAGTTTGATGAAGATGTGACGATTATTTTTGTAACAAATCTTGCGAATTTTGCTATTAGAGGTTATGAGGTGGATGCACATTCATTTTTAATTAAACCTGTTCAATATTTTAGGTTTTCAAGAGAATTAAAGAAAGCATTAACTAAAATTAATAAAAGTCCACAACAATTTATTGCTGTCAATACAGAAGATGGCATGCGTAAAGTTATGCTTAGCGATATTGATTATATCGAAAGTATGAAACATGAACTCATTATTCACACAAGTGAAATAACATATAGTTTGTGGGGAACACTTAAAGAAATGGAAGCAAAATTAGCACCATATAATTTTTATCGCTCAAATTATTGTTATCTAGTTAACCTTGCACATGTGAAGGGTGTTGATGGTGATTTTGTCATTGTTGATGATCATAAATTAAAAATAAGCAGATCACGCAAAAAGGAATTTATGGAAGCATTAACAGACTTCTTCAGGGGAGGTTTATAATATGATTGAAGGCACAGCCATCCCCAAATATTTGTATGGTATTATGCAATGGGTGCTATGTATAATGGTTCTTTTTTATGTACCCAAAAGGTTTAAAGGATGGAAACTGTCTGGTGTAGCAGCGTTTGCATTAGCAGTTATTGTTCTCTTTCAGCTATATTTTGATATGAATAGATTCCCACAATCTTTATGGATTCTGACCATCATTATTATTTATATTGTAATGTTTGCCTTCACTTTATTACTAGGTCGTGTGACATGGATTCAAGCAATTTATCTATCTGCTCAAGCATTCGTTTATGCGCAATTTGGTGCGGCATTTATTTGGCAATTCTATTATTTCTTTGGCAATACATTGCATGATCCGATGTTACCGATTCTTTTACATATTTTATTTATCACTGTGTTGATAGGTTTTTCATATGTCATTTTTGTTATTTATAGACATTATCATACAAAAGGATACCAGTTAGATATTAAGCGTAGTGATATGATTACAGTTTTATCAATAGCAGTTATCGTATTTTTTGTAAGTAATTTATCATTTTTAGGTATTAGTTCACCGATATCAAGTGAATACCCTGAAGAAATATTTTATATTAGAACTTTAGTAGACCTTTGTGGTGTAGTCGTTATTATGGTGCTACAAGAATATCAAATTATTGCTTATTCACAAAAAGAATTGGCCGCAGTTCAAAATGCTTTTCATAGACATTACAGTCAATATGTTCAATCAAAGGAAAATATTCGTTTGGCAAATCAAAGATATCATGATATTCGTCATCAAATTAATTTAATTAGAGCTGAAACAGATGACAATAAAAAGGATCAGTATTTAAAAGATTTTGAAAGTGCTATAAAAGACTATCACATACAAGCTGATACAGGTCATGGCGTTATGGATACAATTATTACATCGAAAAAGATCACATGTGACGAATCTAAAATCAACTTTTCTTATGTCGTTAATGGTAAGCTATTCAATTTTATGAACACCATTGATATTACATCTTTGTTTGGTAACATGCTAGATAATGCAATTGAATCTGTCAGCAAGGTAACAACACCAGAGAAAAAAGTTATCAATTTAAATGTATATGGACAACATTCTCTCTTAATAGTTAACTTAGAAAACTATTATGAACACGATTTAAAATATGAACATGGTAAGTTAGTCACAACCAAAGATGAATCATTTAATCATGGATACGGGATTAAGAGTATTAAAAGCGTTGTTGATAAATATAATGGTGTTTTAAGAATTAATACAAAAGATAATTGGTTCATGATGACATTATTATTTCCATTAACAAAGAAGTAAACATGATTTATCATATGTACAGATAATTCATAAGGGGTCGACATATGGCGACCTTTTTAATCGTCTATTATAATAGTTCTAAGAACCAAACATGCAATAAAAGCAACGTTTTATGCGATTTTATTTGGTTAACATTTTTATAATGTTATAATTGCAAACGGTCATAACGATACATAAGTGACATATAAAACTAAAAAAGAGGTACTTTATGTTGAAGCAAGACGTTTTAAAAAGAATTACAGATATTGGTGTAGTCGCAGTGGTGAGAGCAGAAAATGAAGAATCTGCTATTCGTATTTCAAAAGCTTGTATTGAAGGTGGTATACCAGCAATTGAAGTGACTTACACAGTACCAGGAGCTACTGAAGTTATTAAAACATTAAATGAAACATTCAATGATGATGAATTAATAATTGGTGCAGGAACTGTCTTAGATAAAGAAACAGCTAGAATTGCTATTATGGCAGGTGCTAAATATATTGTAAGTCCTGGGTTTGACCTAGAAACTGCAAAACTATGCAATAGTTATCAAATTCCTTACATGCCAGGTTGCTTGACGATCACGGAAATGTTAACTGCAATGTCTGCAGGTGTAGATATTGTTAAATTATTCCCGGGAAGCGCGTTCGGCCCAAGTTATGTAAAGGCAGTAAAGGGACCACTACCTCAAGCAAATATTATGCCAACAGGTGGTGTTTCAATAGATAATGTCTCAGAATGGATAAAAAATGGTGTAGTCGCAGTTGGTGTTGGTGGAAGTTTAACAGCACCAGCTAAGAAAGAAGATTATGAAGGTGTTAAACAAAATGCGATTGCTTTTGTTGAAGCCGTCAAAGCAGCAAGAAAAAAGTAGGAGGAATAAAGATGTCTAAAGTAGTTACACTGGGAGAAATCATGTTGAGACTTTCTACAGAAGGTCAATCAAGATTTGTACAATCAAATCAATTTAATGTAACTTATGGTGGTGGTGAAGCTAATGTTGCTGTGTCACTTGCAAATTATGGTCATGAAGCATATTTTGTTTCAAAACTACCAACACATGAAATTGGTCAAAGTGCAATCAATCATTTAAGACGTTATGGTGTACATACATCGTATGTTGCAAGAGGTGGAGATCGTGTTGGTATTTACTTCTTAGAAACTGGTGCAAGTATGCGTCCATCAAAGGTAGTTTATGACCGTGCGAATAGTGCGATTGCTGAAGCTGATCCAAAAGATTTTGATTTTGATGCAATTTTCGAAGGTAAAGATTGGTTTCACTGGTCAGGTATTACGCCTGCAGTTAGTCCTAAAGCAGCAGAAATCACAAAATTAGCATGTCAAGCAGCTAAAAAACATGGCGTAATGGTTTCAGTTGACTTAAATTATCGTAAGAAATTATGGACACCAGTAGAAGCGCAAGCAGTCATGAAAGATTTAATGCAATATGTGGATGTTTGTATTGGTAATGAAGAAGATGCTGAATTAGTTCTAGGTTTTAAACCATCACATACAGATGTAACATCTGGAAAATTAAATGCTGATGGCTACAAACAAATCTTTAAAGAAATGAAAGAGCAATTTGGCTTTAAATTTGTTACTTCAACACTACGAGAGTCATTCTCTGCAACTAAGAATGGTTGGAGTGCATTATTATATGATGGAGAAAATTTCTATCAATCTAAACGCTATGAAATCAATCCAATCATCGATAGAGTCGGTGGTGGTGACTCATTTGCTGGTGGATTAATTCACGGTTTATTAACAAGAAAACCACAGGAAGCAATTGAATTTGCTGTTGCAGCAAGCGCGTTAAAACATACAATCCCAGGTGATTTCAACTTGGTAAATGAAAAAGAAGTAGATACACTCGCTGGAGGCGATGCATCAGGAAGGGTTCAACGTTAAAATTATGAGTTATATGAAATTATCATTTAGATGGTATGGTGAATCAGATCCAGTACCACTAAAATACATTAAACAAATTCCACACATGTCTACGATTGTTACAGCAGTCTATGATGTACCAGTTGGTGAAGTTTGGCCATTGGATAAAATTGGGAAATTAAAAAATCAAGTGGAGTCAGAAGATTTAGCATTTGATGTGATTGAAAGTGTACCTGTACATGAAGACATTAAATTAGGTTTACCTTCTAGAGATAAGTACATTGAAAACTACAAAGAAAACATCAGAAATTTAGGTAAAGCTGGTATTAAAGTGATTACCTATAATTTCATGCCTATCTTTGACTGGACAAGAACACAATTAAACAAGGTTTTAAAAGATGGATCAACTGCTTTAGTCTACTACAAAGAAGAATTAGAAAAAATGAATCCACTTACAGGCGAATTAACACTGCCTGGTTGGGATTCAAGTTACACAAAGGAAACATTAAAAGATTTATTTAAACAATATGAATCAGTTGATGAAGATAAACTTTGGGAAAATCTTGAGTATTTCTTGAAAGCAATCATTCCAGTTGCCGAAGAAGCTGGTATTAAAATGGCGATACACCCTGATGATCCACCTTATCCTATTTTTGGATTACCAAGAATCATCACATGTGAAAAGAATTTAGATCGTATGCTAAAACTTGTTGATTCTCCAAGTAATGGTCTTGCTTTCTGCGTTGGTTCATTTGGTAGTGCACCAACAAATAAAGTTGAATTAATGGTAAAAAAATATGCAGACATGAAAAAGATTTTCTTTGTTCATATGCGTAATGTTAAACTACTCGATGATGGTTTCAGTTTCGAAGAAAGTGCACACCCATCAAGTTATGGTTCAATTAATATGGTTAAAGTCATGGAATACTTATATGACGCTGATTATGATGGATATATTAGACCTGATCATGGAAGAATGATATTTGGTGAAACAGGTAAACCAGGTTATGGTTTATATGACCGTGCTTTAGGTGCTACATACTTGGTTGGTATATATGAAACTCTTATCAAAATTAAAGGAGAAAAAGCATGAACTTATCATTCAAAGCAGATTTAAAAAACAAAGTCGTCGTTGTCACAGGTGGCGCAGGTGTCTTAGGCAGTTATTTTTGTGAAGCACTTGCAAAGTGTGAGGCAAAAGTAGCGATTCTTGATTTAAATGAAGATGTGGCACAAGCATTAGCTGACAAATTAAAAAAAGAAGGCTATGAAGCAATTGGTGTAAAATGTAACGTCTTAGAACGCGCATCGATTGAAGCAGCCAAAAAAGCAGTCAATGATGCATATGGCAGCATTGACATCTTAATTAACGGTGCTGGAGGGAATAGTCCTAAGGCAACCACAGATGTAGAGTTTTATGATGATGCATCATTTAAAGATCCTGAAAAGAAGAGTTTCTTTGACTTAGACTTAAACGGATTCAATTTTGTGTTTGGATTAAACTTCACAGGTACATTATTACCAACACAAATCTTTGGTACAGACTTACTTCACAAAGAAGGAGCATGTATTTTAAATGTGTCATCCATGAATGCATATACACCGCTAACAAAGATACCAGCGTATAGTGCAGCGAAAGCAGCCATATCAAATTTCACACAATGGTTAGCGGTTCACTTTGCAAAAGCAGGAATAAGAGTGAATGCAATCGCACCAGGATTCTTCTCAACGAAACAAAATGCTGCGTTATTATTCAATGCAGATGGTACACCAACAGCACGTTCACATAAGATATTAAATAATACACCAATGGGACGATATGGTGAACCAGAAGAATTATTATCAACATTGTTATATTTATTAGATAGTAAAGGTGCATCATTTGTTACAGGTATTGTCGTACCTGTTGATGGTGGATTCTCTGCTTATTCTGGTGTTTAAATTAACACCTTAATAATATTATTATATTTCCAACACCGAAAAGTCTCTCTTTAAGGGAGATTTTTCAACGTTTAAAGCATAAAAAAAATGTGACAACGTCACATTTTATTATTTACGCTTTTTGCTCGCTGAGATAATAATTCGAATATAATCAAGATTTAAATCTTTGAAGTTTTCATTGTTTTGAATAAACTCGAATATTTCCGGACTAACAACTTCAGTAATTTCGTTTGTCTCTTTATTCATAATGTGAATATGTGAATCAGCACTATGCATTGGATTATCCAAAGCAAGATCATAATACTTGATGTTGTTAATATATAATTCAACAACCATTTTATTATCTATTAAGAACTCTAAGTTGTTATAAATAGTTGAAACATTATAAAAACCACGACTCGATAAAGCTTTTTGAATTTCCTTAAATGTTAAATGTTTATCTTCCAGAATTTCAATCATTGCTTGACGAGCTTTTGTTAATCGAAGTTTTTTAGCTCTGATTTTCTGATAATAGCGTTCTTTAAGATCCATTAATCATACACTCCTTTGTTATGCCTATCCATAACCCATCTAAATTATATCAATATTTAGAATATATTTAAAGAATAATGCACTATGAATTAAGTATCAATGTTCTTTCTATATAAACTGGCTGATATGGTTCTTAAATAATGATATAATAATAGTGGTGATATTATGGTCTATGTCTATGGGGGATCATTTAATCCACCAACACTAGCACATAAACGCATTGTTGATACACTATTAAAAGAAGATCCCCAAGCAAAAGTTATTGTCATACCCGTGGGTAATGATTATAAAAAATCAGGTTTGATTGATGTGAAACATCGACTACATATGTTAGATGTTATGTTTTCAAATGAACCTAATGTCACGATTAGTGATTTGGAAACAAAAAGACCGTATCAGGGTACATTAAAAACACTTGATGAGTTGAGTACCCACTATGATAAGTTATGTTATGTCATTGGTTCTGATCAATTGCCTGAATTTGAGACATGGATCAATTATAAAACATTACTTGAAAAGTATCCGTTTGTGATTATGATGCGTCATGATATGCAAAAAGAAGATGCTGAAAGATATGTTAAAGATTTCACACATCATTTTACGTATATTAGTTTTAGTGAACCAATGTCTTCTTCAGATATAAGACTGAAAAAGCAGGGTTATAAAAAATATTTAGATAAAGCTGTGCTAGACTATATCGAAAAACAGCATTTATATAAGGAGTAATTATGTATCAAAATGGCTTTCTAAAGGTTGCGGCAGCAACACCTAAGATCAAAGTTGGCGATATTAAGCACAACCAAAAAGAAATATTAAAACTACTTAAGCAATCAAAAGCTTCGATTACATTGTTTCCAGAATTAACTGTGACAGGTTATTCTGCAAGTGATCTCTTTTACCAAGAATCATTTATTGATGCATCTAATCAATCAGTCAAAGAAATCATTGCACAAACAACATATGATGGTGTATATATTTTAGGTGCACCTATTGATGTTTATGGTGTGCTTTATAACTGTGCTATTGTGATACAACATAAGAAAGTATTAGGCATTATTCCAAAGCATTACTTACCTAATTTTCATGAGTTTTATGAGAAGCGTTGGTTCCACAGCGGTATGGATACACGGATGACAACTGTGCCCTTTTTAGGGGGGAATGTACCTTTTGGATATATGATGTTTGAAGATTTAGAACATCATATACGATTTGGTATTGAAATTTGTCAAGACATTTGGGCAACTTATAGCCCATCCGATGAAATGAGTTTAGCTGGTGCAAATCTTATTTTTAATCTATCAGCAAGTTCTGAATTTGTTGGGAAACAACAGTTAAGAAGACATGTTGTCTTAGATCATTCAAGAAAGCAAATGGCTGCATATGTCTATACATCAACTGGTCATCATGAATCTTCTGCAGAAGTGGTTTATTCAAGTCATAAATTAATAGCTGCTCAAGGAGAAATGATTGCAGAAAGTCAACCATTTGATTTACATGATGATTTATTGGTTGCAGACCTTGATATGACTGCAATCAACTATCAAAAGCGTCAAGATTCTACATATCGTGATAAACATATGCAAGTCGATCATGATTATCAGATTATTGGTTTTGATGCTATTGAAACAAAAGCATATACATTTGAACAGCCTATTGATCAAACACCATTTATTAATAAAAGACACACCGAAGAAGATGTAAAAGTTGGGAATCATTTACAAATTTATGGTTTAATTAAAAAGTTGACTTCGTTGCCACCATCGGCTACCAAAATTATCATTGGTGTCTCGGGTGGTCTTGACTCAGCGCTTGCATTACTTGTTTCACATCAAGCAATGCTTACGTTAGGTCGTGATCCTAAGGATATCATTGCTGTGACAATGCCAGCACATGCAACATCTAAACAAACAAAAACTTCAGCACTTGAATTAATGCAAGGTTTAGGCGTAACAATCCTAGAAATACCTATTGCAAAAGATGTTGAAAAACATTTAAAAACAATTAATCATAAAGAGATTGATGTGACATATGAGAATGCTCAGGCAAGATATCGTACGATGATTTTAATGGATTTAGCAAACAAATATGGTGGGTTTGTATTGGGTACTGGTGATATGTCTGAAATAGCACTTGGTTGGATGACATATAATGGAGATCAGCAAAGTATGTATGCTGTTAATGCTGGTTTACCTAAAACATGGGTTCAACTATTGATTGCATATCATAGGGATCATGAGTATAAGCATATTAAAAAAACATTACAAACTATTTTGAACACACCGATAAGTCCAGAATTGAAAGAGAACCAGGAAACTGAAAACAGTATTGGTAAATATGAGATAAACGATTTCATGTTGTATCATCATATCGTACAAGGTGCAGATGAAGTGAAAGTTTCATGGCTCGTCAAACAAGCATTTGATTTATCAGATAAAGAAACAAAAACGTATGTAGATCGCTTTTTCAAGCGTTTTTACACACAGCAATATAAACGAACAACATTACCTGAAGGACCAAAGATTTTGAGTATGTCGTTATCACCTAGAGGGGAATATCGCATGCCTTCAGATGTAGAAAAAAAGTGATATAAATGAGTAAAAAGAAAGTTATTATAGGTTTAAGCGGAGGAGTTGACAGCAGTGTTGCTGCACACCTCCTACTTAAAGACGGCTATGATGTGGAAGCCGTTTTTATGCGTAATTGGGATTCAGCAATAAACTTGGATTTTCGTGGTAATCCAACTGCGTTAGATGAAGTTTGTGAACAAGAAAAAGATTATCAAGATGCTGTTTTGGTTGCCGAAAAGTTGGGCATTAAATTACATCGTGTTGATTTTATCGAAGATTATTGGGATCGTGTATTTACATATTTTTTGAATGAATACAAAAAGAATAGAACACCAAATCCTGACGTATTGTGTAATAATGAGATTAAGTTTAAAGCTTTTGTGGACTATGTGAAAAATTTTGATGCTGATTATATTGCTATGGGACACTATGCACAAGTTGATTTGTCTGGCGATGAACCAAAGTTGTTAAGAGCATTTGATAAAAATAAAGATCAAACATATTTCTTATCACAATTACATGCTGACCAATTGAGGAACGTTATGTTTCCAATTGGACATCTAGATAAAAAAGAAGTTAGAAAGATTGCTGAAAAAGAAGGGTTAGCTACAGCAAATAAAAAGGATTCAACTGGTATATGTTTTATTGGTGAAAGACACTTCTCAGAATTTTTAGCAAATTATCTTCCAGCACAACCAGGAGACATGAGGAAGTTGGATGGTACGTTTGTCAATAAACATCGCGGTTTAATGAACTATACCATTGGACAACGAAAAGGTTTGGGCATTGGTGGTACGAAAGAAACGACAAATGCTTGGTATGTTGTTGGGAAAGACTTAAAATCAAATACGTTATATGTTGAACCAGATCGTAAGCATCCTAATTTGTATTCAGATGAAGCAATCATCACTGATGTCATATGGCGTGGTGAAAGAAAATCAGGGAAAATGACAGCTAAATTTAGATATCGTCAAAAAGATAATCATGTCACTGTCATTTGGATAGACAATCAAACCATTTTAGTTAAGTATCCACAAACCATCAGTTCTGTAACACCTGGACAAGCGTGTGTTTTTTATGATGGAGATGTATGTTTGGGTGGTGGTTTTATTGATCAAGTTTTTATGAAAGGTAAAAAAAGACAATATAGTTAAAAGGAACTTTGTTCCTTTTTTTTCTATCATTATGGTATAATACGGCTATGTTTGAGGTGGAAAAATGGATACGATTCAAGGCAGAATAAAAAATTATGTTTTCCGAAATGATGATAATGGATACTCCGTAGCAAGAGTCATCACAGATGAAGAATCTTTAATCACAATTGTTGGTTATTTACCTAAAATTAGTGAAGATGTAGTTTATCAATTTTCAGGTGAATGGGTTGTTCATCAAACGTATGGGAAACAATTAAAAATAGAAACATTTAAAAAAGCAGAAGCACAAAGCTTAAGTGGGTTAATCAGTTATTTATCGTCATCCTTTTTTACAGGTATTGGTCCAAAAACGGCAGAAAAAATAGTTACAGAATTAGGATCTGATGCTATTGAGCAAATACTCAATAATCCAAGTGTTTTAAAGGTTGTTGGTTTATCACCAATTAGAATAAAAAAACTTCATGATCAAATCAAAGAAAACCAGATACACGAACATATCTTGGTTACGCTATATGGCTACAATATTTCAGGTAAGATAGCAATGAAATTAATTGATCGCTATGATTTACAAACGATTGAGAAAATAGAAGATAATCCGTATCGTTTAATTGATGATATTGATGGTATTGGATTTTTAAAGGCTGATGAAATTGCACATAAACTAGGCATAGAAAAAGATGATATGAGACGTATTAAAGCAGCAATTCTTTATACGTTTGAACACGTAGCTTATGCAAATGGTGATATATATTTAACGGAAGATGAGCTTTTTAAGTATACAAATCAGACATTAAATATATCCGTTGACATTCAGACAGGAATTGATGCTTTAGTAGAAGAAAATAGAGTCATCATTGAGGAAGATAGATATTATTTATCAGTCTCTTATCATACAGAAAAAGCAGTAGCTAAAAAATTAATTGATATTAATAATGAACCGTTAGAAGATGCAAATATTGATTATATTAATACATTGATAGATGCAGTTGAACTACAAAAAAATATTGTTTATACGGAAGTTCAAAAGGATGCTATTAGGCAAGCGTTGACACATAAATTAACAGTGATCACAGGCGGTCCTGGTACAGGAAAAACAACCATTATTGATGGTCTCATAGAAGTATATAGACTATATCATGATTTAAAAGATAAAGGTCCGATGTTATATCAAAAGGTAGCTTTATTAGCACCAACAGGAAGAGCAGCAAAACGAATTAAGGAAATCTTAGGGTTAGAAGCATCTACGATTCATCGACATTTAGGATATGGATACGATGGTATGTTTACCAGTGATGAATCCCATCCATTGCCACAAGAACTTATTGTTGTTGATGAAGCATCAATGATTGATTTGTATTTAGCACACCAATTATTTCAAGCAGTACTACCACATACACAAGTTGTTATTGTGGGAGATGTTGACCAATTACCATCTGTTGGACCTGGTCAAGTACTTTTTGATTTGATTGAGTCTAAGCAAATAGAAGTTGTTCGATTAAACCAAATTCATCGTCAAGCAAAAGATTCACAAATCATCACGCTAGCCAGAAAAGTTAATGAACAAAATCTTGACATGGTTGATTTAGAAAGCATAAATGATGTATACTTGTATCATGCATATCCAAATCAAATTCACCAAACCATTGTTAAACAAGTTACAGGAGCTCTTCATAAAGGTTATTCAATGATTGATGACATTCAGGTTTTAGCACCAATGTATCGTGGTGAATTAGGTATCGATAAGTTAAATCAAGTGTTACAACAGGCATTTAATCCTGATCCTGATATCAGTATCACATATGGCGATAAAATATATGCCAAAGGTGATAAAGTTATTCAGCTAGTAAATGATCCAGAACGCGCCATTATGAATGGTGATATCGGGGTTGTTACTAAGGTTGGGAAAAACGTTGATAACAAAGAATTTTTAGTTGTTCGCTTTGATGATAACGAAGTCATGTATCTAAAAGAAGATTTGGATGAATTAAATTTAGCATATGCTGTTTCAATACATAAAGCACAAGGCTCTGAATATAAGATTGTGATGATGCCAATTGTGAAGCCATATATGCACATGTTAAAAAAAGAATTGCTTTACACAGCGATTACACGTGCGAAACAATACTTAATTATTTTAGGTGATATGCAATTATTAGTCTATGCTGCAAATCACTTACAAAGTAAGCGAAAGACAACATTAGCATTGCGTTTAAATGATGCCAATGATGATAACCAAGATAATCCTTCTGATACGGATGAATTATCACCATATGATTTTATGTGAGGTATGTATGAACATATTGAATGCACTCCTGGATTTATTTGAAATCAAGATGCAAGAACCAGTCGCTTATGCACCATTTGAACAAAGTTGGTTCCACTATTTATCACTGTTACTCATGGTAGTGTATACAGTACTTTTAACCATACGCTTTAGACGTTCAGATCAAAAAGATGTTAAAAAAACACTCCGGAGTATCGGGATTGCATTAGTTATATTTGAAATATATAAACAAGTTGTATTCAGTTATCGTGGACCAGGTGTTTGGGAGTTTGCATGGTATGCATTTCCATTTCAATTCTGTTCAACTGCGATGTACGCAATGGTAATTGTCGGTTTATCAAAAGATAAAATCAGTTATGATTTAGGTATTAGTTTCTTAGCAACCTATACGCTATTCGCAGGTTTAGCAGTCATGTTTTATCCAGTTACTGTATTTGTAGATACAATAGGCATTAACATTCAAACGATGTTTTATCATGGCTCTATGGCTGCTGTTGGTCTCGCATTAGTATTTTCTGGTAAAGTACAGCATTCATATAAAACGCTCTTAAAGGGCATGATTCCAATGACAATTGTAATTTTAATGGCAATCTTGATGAATGGATTATTTAATCGGTATATGGCTGGTGCTGGCACATTTAATATGTTCTTTATCAATCCTGCATATGATACTGAACTTGTCATTCTTAATTTGATACAACCGCTTGTGTCACCTATTCAGTTTATGTTTGTCTATTTTGGTGGTATTTCATTCGTAGCATTTATCACATTTTATATATTTGTAGGAGCAACGAAGTTATGGTTATTAGCAACTAGAAAAGAAGTGCAAGTTAATAAACAATCTATATAAAAAAATGGGTTAGCTTCAGCTAACCCTTTTATTTTAATAAACTGTTTCTCCACTTTTAATTTTTTTATTAGTGAATTTGGCAGAAGCGAATATCCGACAATTTCTACCGATGACAACATCAGATGAAATTATTGCTTTCTTTTCTATAACTGTAATACCACTACTTAATAGTTGTGGTTTTTCTTTATTCGGCGTGAAATCATTTCCAAAACCAATATATGAATTTCTACCAATAACAACTTTCTTATCAATGATAGATTTTTGAATAGTCACATTTTCACTAATGATGACATTGTTTAAAATAACACTATCTTTAACGATTGTTCCTTTTCCGACACGGACACCTGGTGAAATAACTGAATTAATAACAGTACCATCAATGACACATCCGTTAGATACGAGACTTTCTTTAATCACAGCATCTTCACCGACTTTAACAGGTGGCAAATCTTCACTTTTGGTAAAAACTTTCCAGGTTGGATCATACAAATCTAATTTCGTATAGCTTTTCGTCATTTCTAAGTTAGTTTCTAAATAAGCATCATACGTACCAACATCCATCCAATAATCTTTGAACTCATAAGCATAAACTTTTTCTTTTGTATGTTCAATAAGGTGCGGAATAATGTGCTTACCAAAATCTAAATCATCTTGTTTAATGTTTAATAAAACACGTTTTAGTAAATCATAATTAAATAAGTAGACACCCATTGAAGCAAGATTAGATTGTGATGTTTGAGGTTTTTCTTCAAACTTCGTAATTTGACCATCATCATTAGTTGTCATAATACCAAAACGATAGACTTCTGATTCAGGTACAGGTTGGGTTGCAATCGTCAATGCAGCACCTTTTTCTTGATGAAAATTAATCATCTTACGGTAATCCATTTTATAAATGTGATCACCAGATAAAATGAGTACATGGGATGGCTCGCTTCGCTCAATAAACTCAAGGTTTTTTAAGACAGCATCAGCAGTACCTAAATACCAGTAGTTATGAGGTTGTAATAACGTAACAGCAGAATCACGTCTATCCAAATCCCAAGGTTTGCCACTACCAATATGTTCATTCAAGGATAAAGGTAGGTATTGGGTTAAGATACCAATATTGTATAAATGCGATTGTGTACAATTTGATAAAGCAAAATCAATGATTCTAAATTTTCCTGCGAAAGGCATCGCCGGTTTACTACGCTTTCTAGATAAAATATCAAGTCTTGATCCTTTACCTCCAGCTAAAATTAAAGTTAATACATCCATATGCTCACACTCCCAAAATTTGTTGATATAATGTTTCATAAGCTTTAGCCATTTTCTCTGTTGAGAAATCCAGGGACATTGCTTGTTTGATTAGTTTATGAAAAGTTTGTTTTTGATGATGAAAGACTGCTATTGCTTCAAACATTTTGTCTTTCAATTGTACTGCATCATAATCTTTAAAACTAAATCCAGTACCTTCATTTGTGAATTTGTTATAAGGAATTACCGTGTCTTTTAAACCGCCAGTTTCCCTGACAATTGGTAGTGTTCCATATGTCATCGCAATCATTTGACCTAAGCCACAAGGTTCAAATTTTGAAGGCATTAAGAAGAAATCAGCTGCAGCATATAATTGATGGGCTAATTGCTCATTAAAGCCAATATGATGACCAATACGAGTTGGATATTTATTGGTTAAATCTCTAATTTGTTGTTCATAATTGTTTTCACCTGAACCCATTAATATCACTTGGGCATTACTATGATGAATGACGTCATCAAGTGTATTTAAGATTAAGTCAATACCCTTTTGATCAGCTAATCTACCAACAAATGTGAATAGTGGTGTTTCTAAATCAATCGTTAAATTAAAGTGATTTAAAATTGCTTCTTTATTGATTTTCTTGTGTGAGAAAACATTGTGGATTGTATATGGAGATTCAATAAATGGATCAGCGCTAGGATTGAAGACACGTTTATCTATACCATTTAAAATACCACTCAAATCAGCTTTTCTTTGCCATAATGCACCATCGAGACTGAAGCCGTATGTCATATCTAGTATCTCTTTGCAATATGTTGGACTTACTGTATTAATCTTTGTTGCACGAGAAATCCCAGCTTTTAAAAAGTTTACACGATCAAAGTGCATATATGTGTAATTAAAAGGGGTATTGAAAAAGCGTGATACATAAGGATCAAAGGATCCTTGATATTGTAAGTTATGGATTGTCAATAATGTGTGAATGTTGTGGTAACATTCATTTTTCAAACGATAATGTTCATCTAATAAGTAGGGGATCATACCTGTTTGCCAATCATTAATATGAAGGATATCAGGATATGAATCAGTCATATCCATAAATTCTAATATTGCATAATCGAAACATGTAAAACGTTCTGCATCATCTGGGTATCCATATAAGTTTTCGCGTTCAAAATAATGCATGTTTTGAATGAATATATAGGACAGTCCATCATATGTCATACCAAAATAATTGACAATCGTTTCAAGACCACCAATCTGAATGTTTTTTCTCCCAATGAAATGCATTTTATCATGATACTTGCCAATGGACTTATAGTAAGGTGTAAGAATTTTAACATCATGACCCAATGCGTTTAAACCGTTCGGCAAAAAATAAGCCATATCAGCTAAGCCTCCAGTTTTGCTAAAAGGAAAAGCTTCAGAACTAACGAAGAAAACACGCATTTTGATACCTCCTATTTCACTTTTTATTATACATGATAAAAAGGATTGTGACAATCCACTTCACATAGTTTAACATATGGGCATAATGGCTTTAGGATGCTATAATATGATTGAGAGGATGTGATGACTTGAAAAACGAACAGTCATGTGGTGCATTAATCTATAAGTTTAATCAAAATAAACGCCAGTTTTTAATGATTAAACATAAAAATGGCAATCATTATGGATTTCCGAAGGGACATGTGGAAGCAAATGAAACGCCTATTGAAACTGCTTTTAGAGAAGTGTTTGAAGAAACAGGTGTGAAAAGTTATTTATATCGGAGTTATAAAGCTTATACAACATACCATCCTAAACCGGATGTTTATAAAGAAGTTACCTATTTTATTGGTAAACCATTAAATGATACATTGAAACGTCAAGCATCAGAAGTAATTGACGTCTTTTGGGTAGATGAAGATAAAGTTGCAGCATTATTGACTTATCAAGGCGATAAAGACGTATTTACTCAACTATATGAAGCTATTTTGGTGTTTGAAAAAGATGTACCAAAACAATTATTTAATCATATTGAAAAAGATATATTACCTGTATATGATACATTTGATGAAGGACATCATAGAGATCACATTTATGAAGTCATCAACGCCTCTTTTGATCTCGTCATGCAATATCCAGCACAAAAAGATATGGTGTACTTAGTGGCGTGTTTTCATGATTTAGGACTACAGTTTGGCAGAGATACACATCATATTACTTCGGGCGATTTATTGAAAAAAGATCCATATGTTATTTCGCATTATTCAAAAGAAGATATTCATATTATGGTTGAAGCTATATTTGATCACCGTGCTTCAAATGCGCATGAACCAAGAACTATTTACGGTAAAATCCTATCTGAAGCAGATCGTTTATTGGATGTTGATAAAGTGATTGAAAGAACAGTGTTATATGAATTACATAAACATCCTAATTTAGATATGAAAGGACAATTAAAAAATGCGTTTGATCATATCTTAGAAAAATATGGTGAAAAAGGATACTTAACAAGATATTTAGACTATGAACCAAACAGGTTAGGTGAAGAAGCGCTTGATCGCTTAATCAAGGATAAAAAACTACTTTATGAAACACTAGAAAGTAGGTTTGAAAAACTTAAAATATGGGATGACTGATTATTCGTTAATAATCTATGTTAAAATAATGATATCTAATGATTAAATGAGGAGAAACTTATGATTGTTGGAACAGTGAAAGAACGCAAAAAATACGAGTTTCGCGTTGGCCTTACCCCAAGTAGTGTGAAAGAATATATATCACATGGTCACAATGTCGTTATTGAGAGAGATGCAGGGTTAGGTTCAGGTTATAAAAATGATGATTATATCAAAGCTGGTGCAACCATACTTGATGAAACTAAAGATGTTTGGTCATCATGTGAAATGATTGTGAAAGTGAAGGAACCACTGGAAGAAGAATTTGTATATTTAAGACCTGATTTGATATTATATACATATCTTCATTTAGCTGCTAATGAAGCACTCACAATGACTTTATTAGAAAAACATGTTAAAGCAATTGCTTATGAAACCATAAGAACTGATGATGGAGCACTACCTTGTTTAAAACCTATGAGTGAAGTTGCGGGAAGACTTGCAGCAATTGAGGGTGCAAAACACCTTGAAGCACCATTTGGTGGATCAGGGGTGTTAGTATCAGGTGTACCAGGTGTATCACAAGCTAAAGTTGTTATTGTAGGTGCAGGTGTTGTAGGTGAAAATGCTTTAAAAATGTTAGTCGGCATGGGTGCTGCAGTTACAGTGCTTGATATTAATTTAGCGAAACTAACTTATTTAGATGATTTGTTTGGTAATCGTATTCAAACGTTATATAGTACTTCAGATCATATTGAAAAAGCAATTACTGATGCTGATTTAGTTATTGGCGCGGTATTATTGCCTGGTGAGAAAGCACCGAAGTTAATTAAACGATCCTATTATAAAAATATGCGTAGGGGTAGTGTTATTGTGGATGTAGCTATTGACCAAGGTGGTGCAACTGAAGTTTCACATGCAACATATCATGATGAACCAACATATGTTGTAGACGGCATTATTCATTATGCGGTTGCAAACATGCCAGGTGCAGTTCCTAGAACATCTACCGAAGCATTAAATCACGCAACATTGAAGTACGGTTTATTAATTGCTGATCATGGCTTAGAGCATGCAATAGCAAGTAATAGAGCTTTAAAATTAGGGGTTAATTGCTATCAAGGTGATTGCACATGTAAAGGTGTTGCGGATGCATTTAATCTACCATTTGTACCTTTACATTAACAATTAAAAAGGGGAGATAAATATATCTCCTTTTATTTTATAAAAATAAGAAGGTGTTAAGATGCCAGGTGTTTTATTAGAATCAACTCGCTTTTTATTGAAAATGTTTTTTAATCGTAGATTCAAAATGATTATTTCATGTGAAGATTTCGAAATGAATCGAAAAGAACCGTATTTTTTAGTCAGTAACCACCAACAATTAAATGATGCATTGTTAATTGGGATGAACTTAAAATATTATCCATATCCGGTTGCTTCTAATACGTTATATACAAATCCATTATTGAGATTTGCATTAACAAAACTGTTGCGCTCAATTCCAAAACGAAAAGGTCAAGCGGACACACAAGCGATACGCCAAATTATAAACGCTTTTTATAAAGAAAAAAGAGGCATTCAAATATGCCCAGAAGGCAATTCTTCATATTTTGGAGAACAAACGAAGACAGATTATACATCAACAGCTAAGCTCATCAAAAAGTTAAAATTTGATTTAGTTATTGGTAAATTTAATGGTGGGTATTTTGCTGATCCAAGATGGGCATTTCATTACCGGAAGAAAGCAACGATTTATCTTCACTATAAACGATTAGTAAAAGGTGAAGATCTTGACCTATATAAAGTTGAGGAATTAGCAGCATTGCTTGCAAAGGAAATTGCGTTTAATGATTATGAGTGGAATAAAAAGGAACAAATCACTTATAAACAAAAAAATAAAGCAGAAGGTTCTGAAAATTTCTTATATGGCTGTCCGAAGTGTCATAAGATTCAATGTATATCTGCGAAAGGAAATGATATATATTGTGATGATTGTGGTAAGGTAGCTTCCATTGACGAGCATCATATGTATGTCTCAAACCATATTAAAGATATGATTGAGTGGGGTCACAAGCAGCGCAAGTGGTTAAAAACTCATCTACAAGAAACATTTCATACAACCGGCAAATTTTATGAGTTGTTGCTAGATAAAAAGCGACGTGTATTATTGCAAAAGAAAGCATCTATAAAACTTCAAGATGACACATTGATTATTCATGGTCAAAAACGTGAATATCATATTGATATACAGCATATTTCAGGATTATCTTTAACACAGCAAAACAAAATATCATTTGATGATGGAGATAAAACATATTTATTAAAAATGAATCATGTCATGTTATTTTATGATCTGATTAACATGAAAAAGGAGAACAACAATGACTGAATGGGGTATTATCTTATACTTTCTATTATTCGGGGTATTAATGTTTATAGCTAAAGTATTAAAAACATGGATACCAGGATTGAATAAAATTGTTATTCCAACTGCTTTGCTTGCAGGTATATTAGGATTGGTCATCAGTTTAATACTAACACCATTACTACCAGCAAGGCTATGGTCATCATCCAATCAATTCTTTTTCGCAACCTATGTTGGTGAAGGGGATGTGATTACACCATATAATTCAATTTACAATGTTGATTTATTGCAAAGCATTGTTTATCATGGTCTAGCTATTGGGTTTCTCGCGCTAGCTTTAAAAAGAGATTATGGTAATCAGAAAAAATCGAAAAAAAAGATTTGGTCAACAGGTATGCTTATTACATCTACCTATGCACTACAAGCTGCATTAGGTATGTTATTAGTGTTTATCTTATTTCAAGATCGCTTTATTGGTTCAGGTATGTTAGTTGCCCTAGGCTTTGGTCAAGGGCCAGGTTTAGCATCATCCATTGGGCGAATGTGGAATGATCAATTAGGTGGTGGCACACAAGGTATTACGTTAGGTGCTGCTTATGCAACAATGGGATTCTTATTCGGTGGTATTTCTGGTGTGTTAGCAATAAACGTTATTGCTAAAAGAAAAGGTTTCAGTAAACCAAAACAATATGACGAACCAGGTTTTTCTAGAAAAACCGTTGAAGTCGATACAGTGACACAAATTAGTGTATTAGATGGGTTAACAACATCTGCAATTGTGATTGCAATTATTTATGGTTTGACTTGGTTAACATTAGTGCTATTACAATGGTTACTCAGTTTCTTAGGTTCAGCTGGAGATATGGCATTTAGTATTTTAAGGGGTTTTAATTTCATTATTGCCATCTTATATGCACTTGTATATAATCAGGTGTTAAAAGCTCTCGAAAAACGTGGTAAACAAGTAAGATTCTTAACGAATAATTATATGTTATCGAATATTGCATCATCAGCATTCAATATTATGATTACTGCCGGTGTTATGATGATTACGATGCAATTCTTATCAACATATGGTATTCAGTTAATCGTGACAGCACTTGTTGCTGGATTTGGATCAATGGCATATCTAGCTTATATGACAAGAAAAGTATATGTTAATCATAAAGATGAATACTTTGTTGGGTTATTTGGTATGTTAACTGGTGTCGCATCTACTGGTTTAGCACTCTTGAAAGGTGTTGATCCTGAGTTAGAAACACCTGTTGCAGAAGAATTGGTGTTGGGTAGTGGTACAGCTATTTCGATGGCATTACCATTATTTGGTATCTTATTTATTCCAACATTTACAATGAATAGTGCCAATCCTGAGTTGTGGACTTGGTTAGCCTTCGGTGGAGTTGTCATCTATATTATAACGATGGTAACAATTCTACTTATTAGAGGTAGAAGAAAAGTAAACGTATAAAATAAAAGGTGCCCTTTAAACGGACACCTTTTTTATTGGGTGAGGATAAACACCAAGTAATTTCACATCAAAGTTTTGACGCATTAATGTTAAAGCTTCTATAACAGTATCTCTTGCATCTGATTCACCTTCGAATTCAATATAAAAATAATATTGACCTAACCTCGTTTTTTGTGGTCTTGACATGATGGCTGTCAAGTTAATATTGAAATTTTTAAAGATTTCTAAAATGTCAAATAATAAACCTGATCTGTCAAGTGTTGGTCTTACAACTAAACTGAATTTAAAACGTTCTGCATATTGCTGATTAAACGTCTTAGATAATACAATAAAGCGTGTTTGATTGTTTTCTGTGTCAGTGATATTTTCATGTTTGGTTTTAAAAGATTTTGTAACCAAATGAATTGGAATAATCGCACCATCAGTTTCTTCACCAGCGATGATGCGTTGATATGATTGAACATTACTTTCTGTCAGCGTCACTGCAAAATTATGATGATTGATGAATTTCTGACATTGACTCTTTGCAGCAAACTGCACAAAGACATTTTTAACATCTTTTAAATCTGTTACATTTGTCACAAACGCATATTGTACAGGTATTGTTAATTCTGATTCTATATGTACATCTTGACTAATCATAAAATCTAAAATTGGTTGTACATAGCCTTCTAATGTATTTTCAAGTGGCACAATGATACGATCGAGTCTTTCTAATGATGTAACGGTCTGATTTAATGTTTGATAATAGTAAGGTGTAACAGCGTGATCTTTTTTGTATTTATGTAGTGCTAAATCGCTAAATGTTCCCTTTGGTCCAAGTACGCCAATCTTCATGTTTAACAACCCCTTTATAACAACTAGTTTACCACGACTATACAATATGTGAAAGTATGAAAACGCTTTACATTATGGTATAATATAGGTGTTCTGAAATGAACAACATCATTTATAAAGGGGACAACTTATGAACATTTTGTTTTGGTTAATTCCGAAAGAAAAAGTCGCATTCATTTTTGACGATCAAACAATGCGACAAGCCCTTGAAAAGATGCAGGTTTATCGTTATCAAGCTATACCAATACTCAATAAAAAGGGTGATTATATTGGTACACTCAGTGAGGGTGATTTACTGTGGTATATCAAAGATCACCAAATTGACTTTAATCAAACAGAAGACATATTAATTACTGATGTTCCCCGCAATCGTGACAATCAAGCAGTTGACATCAATACCCATATGGAAGATATTTTTGAAGTAGCGACAAAACAGAACTTTATACCTGTTATCGATGATTTTGGGGCTTTTATCGGCATTATCACACGTAAATCAATATTTAGTTATATGATAGCGAAAAAGGGTAAATAGTACCCTTTTTTCATATAATGATGCGTAACTTTTGTAAGGCAATCATATGTTAGGTAAAATAAAGAAGAGGTGTTAATATGCGTAAAATACATGGAATTCATCATGCGACACTCATGACGAGTGATGCGATTAAAATTTATGAATTTTTCACTTATACGTTAGGTATGAGATTAGTAAAAAAAACAGTAAATCAAGATGATATACATACATATCATTTGTTTTTTGCTGATGAAGGTGGTCATGCAGGTACAGATGTGACTTTCTTTGATTTTAAAGGTAATAGGAAAGCAGTTAAAGGTACAGATGAGATTGCAAAAACGGGTTTGCGCGTACCTTCCAATGAAGCTATTGATTATTGGGTTAAACGTTTTGAACATTTAAAAGTTAATCAACATGGAAAAACTACACTATTTGATAGACAAGCGGTATTTTTTGAGGACTTTGATGGTCAAGAATATTTTATAATCTCGGATGAAGGACTAGATGGTGTTAATGCTGGTACACCATGGCATAATGGCCCAGTGCCAGATGAGTATCAAATCATTGGGTTAGGCCCAGTTTATTTTAGAGTATCTAATCTTCAACAGTTTCAACATGTATTAGTTAATCACTTAGGGTTCAAACAAATGGATACTAATGATGAACTATCTATATATGAAGTTGAACCAGGTGGAAATGGTGCTTCTGTTATTGTTGAAAAAACAACAGGAATACCAAGAGGTATTCAAGGCGATGGTGCGATACA
Source organism: Acholeplasmataceae bacterium (assembly GCA_963676765.1). Taxonomy (GTDB): domain Bacteria; phylum Bacillota_I; class Bacilli_A; order Acholeplasmatales; family Acholeplasmataceae; genus WOFB19. The sequence continues at coordinate 1,159,391 of OY781159.1, read as the reverse complement.
TCATGTCGCATTTCGAGTGAATGATAAAAAGGATTTATCCTTATGGTTAGACTATTTTAATAGTCAACACATCAGACATTCTGGACATGTGGATAGATTTTATTTTAAGTCGTTATATACGAGACTTTATCCCAATATGTTATTTGAGTTTGCTACGGAAGGTCCAGGTTTTTTAGATGAAGAAGAAACGTATGAGACATTGGGTGAAACACTTGCTTTACCACCACGGTTCAAAAATAATAGAAGGTTGATTGAAAAGCAGATAAGAATGTTTGACACAAAAAGAAGCGACAAAAAGTTTGTTAAAGAATATATAAATAAAGTATAATAATGATAAAAGATAAGCGAACAACATGGCAACCTACAACCGCCGCTATCTACAACGGAGGGAATTTATGGTCCATATATTCAAAAAAGGAGCAAATGGTAAGACACTTGTTTTATTACATGGAACAGGTGGCACAGAAAAAGATTTATTACAAATAGGTCAAATGATTGATCCTAATGCTAACTTGCTGAGTGTTAGAGGAAATGTCATGGAGTATGGCATGGCAAGATTTTTTAAACGCAAATCGATGGGTGTTTTTGATGAAGCCAGTTTAATCGAGGAAGCTGAAAACTTAACTTATTTTTTACATGATCAGGCGAAGCTATATCGCTTTGATCAAAAACAAATGATTGCAATTGGCTATTCTAATGGAGCAAACATCGCGAGTGCGATCACTTTTCTACATGGCAAGATATTTCAAAGGATGATATTGTTTCATCCGATGGTTCCAATTAGGCACGTCAAAGTGCCTGATTTAAGACGTATGAAAGTGTTTATAGGGGCAGGAGAAAACGATCAGATGATGCCTGAACATGAAGTTCAAGAATTGACACAAATCTATCAAAGTGCTAATGCAGAAGTAGACGTGTTTTGGACAGTTTACGGTCATCAGTTATCTAAGGAAGAATTGGATGCTGCGAAAGGATGGTATGTAGAAAATAATTTATGATAATATTTCACATTACAGATAAAGATATAGAGAGAATAAAAAAAGGAACGATAATTTCATTAAATCCATTACGATTTAGTGTGTTTCCTGCAAAAGAAAAACGCAAGTACATACTTGCGTCTTTTTTAGTGCATCAATTTGAAGAGAATCGCATATATGAAGAGCATGAAGTTAATAGTATTATTGCCACTGTTTATCCTGATTTTGTGACGATTAGACGGTTTTTAATTGACTATCATTTCATGCAACGCTCCGCAGATTGCAATGCATATACACTAGCTGTTAAATTGAGTGATTTTGACCGATTTCAATAGTTAATACATGTATCAATGATTGTGGTCAAAGCTTGCTTTAATGTTGTAAGTTTAAATGGTGATTGCTCATCTTGTGTATCTACGAGTGGTAAATGAATAAATCCAGATTGTTTCTGTTTTTTTTCTTTATGATTGATTGATTCAGAGACATAAAATAAATGATTACATACAAATGTACCAGCTGAGTATGATAACTTAACTGGAATATTTTTCATTTTTAAAGCTGATTCTATGGCGCGTAAGGGTAGACTAGAGAAATATGCTAGTTTACCATCTTCTTCAATTGTTTCATCGATTGGTTGGAAGTTATCGTTGTCAGGTATACGTGCATCATCTATATTGATAGCGACGCGTTCTAAAGTGATTGCATCTGTTTTTGCATGCTCACCTAAATGAATGATAATATCTGGATGATACGTTGCTATTGCAATTTCTAAAGCAGGTTTAACACCCTTAAAAGTTGTTGGTAGAATAACAGCATAAACCTGATGGTTATCTTGTTTATACGTAAAGCCATCAAGTAGTAATTTAGTGACATTTGTTTGATGTCCACCGAATGGCATAAAGCCAGTTATTAGTATCTTCATCATAAGCCTCCTATCTTTATGATAGCATGCTTTAAAAAAATCAAAAAGTAAATAAGATATGTTAAGTTGACATCTACGCCTGAAAGGCGTATATTATAAGACGTTGGAGGTATACTAAATGAATAAAAAAATTATTATTATTGGTGGTGTAGCAGGTGGGGCTACAACAGCTGCTCGTTTACGCCGTCTAAATGAATTTGCAGAGATCATTTTACTTGAACGAGGTGAATTTATCTCATTTGCAAACTGTGGCTTACCTTATCATATTGGTGGAGTAATCACTTCAAGAGATTCACTTATTGTGCAATCTGTTGAAGATATGAAAGCTAAATTTAATATTGATGTAAGAAATTTATCTGAAGCGAAAAATATTGATCAAAAGAAAAAAACAGTGTTAGTTGAGGATTTAAGAACAGGAAAAACTTATGAAGAATCATTTGATAAAGTGATTATTTCTACTGGTGCACAACCGATTATGCCACCAATTCCTGGATTAAAAGATGCAACAAATTTATTTAAGCTTCGAAACATTCCTGATATGGATGAAATTATTGCATTTATCAAAGAAAAACAACCGAAGAGTGCTACGGTTATCGGTGGTGGATTCATCGGTATTGAAATGATGGAAAACCTTGCACACTTAGGTCTTAAAGTTAATCTAGTTGAGATGGCACCACAAGTCATGGGCATGTTTGATTATGAAATGGCACAAATCATCCATCAAAAGATTGTTGAAAATGGCGTTAACTTAATTTTAAATGATGGTGTCAAATCATTTGAACAAGCTGGTAAAAAGATTACATTGGCATCGGGTACGACACTATTAACAGATTTAATTATATTTGCAATTGGTGTAAGACCTGATAATGCATTAGCAAAAGCAGCTGGTTTGGAACTAACGAAACGTGGGTCTGTCAAAGTTAATGAATATTTACAGACATCTAATCCAGATATTTATGCGATTGGTGATGTCATTGACGTTGTTAATGAAGTAACTGGTAAAGCAATGTCAGCAGCATTAGCTGGTCCTGCAAATAAACAAGGACGTTTTGTTGCAAATCACATTAATGGCATCAAAGATATTTATCATGGAACACTTGCAACATCTGCTGCTAAAATATTCCAATTAACAGTCGCAAGCACAGGGATTAATGAAAAAACCTTAAAACAATTAGGACTACCTTATAAAGGTATTCATGTGCATCCAACCAACCATGCAAGTTATTATCCTGGTTCAGATGTGATTTCCATAAAAGTTTTATTCAATCCTGAGACTGAAGAAATTTATGGTGGACAAGCAATTGGTGGCGATGGTACAGATAAACGTATCGATGTCTTATCTACTGCCATCTACAGTAAGATGAAAGTTACTGAGTTAAAGAATTTAGACCTTGCTTATGCACCGCCATTCTCTTCAGCTAAAGATCCAGTCAATATGGTTGGTTTTGTTGCTGATAATATAATTAAAGGTATTGTTGAAACCATCACATGGGCTGATATGCAAGAATTAGCTTCAAAAGGTGCGTTTATTATTGACGTTCGTGAAGAAGCTGAATATATCTTAGAATATTTACCTGGTTCAATTAACATTCCTTTATCCGTCATAAGAGAAAGACTTGATGAAATTCCTAAGGATCAAGAAATATATATATACTGTCATGTTGGACAACGTGGTTATGCTGCAACTAGAATTTTAAAACAACACGGGTATCATGTAAAAAATCTTGATGGTGGTTTAAAATCATATAGTTGTGTGTTTGATGAAAATGGTAGTGAAATTTGTTTCCGCTTGACAGATGATTTAGGTATTCCTGTCATGGATAAAGAAAAACTTGAAGAACCAGTACCTGTACTTCATGATGCAAAAGTAAGTTTAACAATCGATGCATGTGGTCTTCAATGTCCGGGTCCAATCGTTCAAGTTTATAAAAACATGCAAACATTGGAAAATGGTCAAGTTTTAGAAGTTAAGGCAACTGATCCAGGATTCTTAAAAGATATTCAAAGTTGGTCGGATAAAACTGGTAATACGTTATTGGATGTTGAAAAAAATGATCGTATCATCACTGCACACATTCAAAAAGGTCAAAACAAAGCAATGCCTAAAGCACCAAGAGGTGGTTATGAGGTTAGAGAAGACCAAAATGGCACAACCATTGTTGTCTTTAGCCAAGACTTGGATAAAGCGATTGCTGCATTCATTATCGCATCTGGTGCACAATCAATGGGCAAAAAGGTTAGTCTATTCTTTACATTCTGGGGATTAAATATTTTAAGAAAGCCAAAACGTGTTCGGGTGAAGAAAACATTCATTGAGAAAATGTTTGGTCGGATGATGCCACGTGGTGTCAATAAACTTCCTATTTCTAATATGAATATGGGTGGTATTGGACCAAAGATGATTAAATCGATCATGAAGAAGAAAAATGTAGAATCACTACAATCATTAATGGTTAATGCAATGGATATGGGTGTAAAAGTGATTGCTTGTGCAATGAGCATGGACATCATGGGTATTAAAGAAGAAGAACTAATTGATGGTATTGAAGTTGCAGGTGTGGCTACTTATTTAGGAGATACACAAGATAGTAACCACAACCTCTTTATATAACAAATAAAAACAGGGATTTCGATTCCTGTTTTTTTTGTGAAAAGGTAGAGTTAAAAAAATAATATAATCAATGAAAACAGTTTCAGTTTATAATTATATGTGTTAAAATGGTCTTAATTAAGAGAAGATGGGGTTGATGATATGTATCCATACTTATTGCCTGAAATATTTGGTTATACGATTATTATGTATGATATGCTAATTATTATAGGGCTCATTTTAATGATGATTTATGTTGGTTATCGCTTTGAAAAAAGAGAAAAATTTACAAGAAAACAAACAAATAAATTATTGGTGCTAATTGGTATTTCTTTGATAGCCACACTAGTATCAGCATTTGTATTTGATATGATTACTCATTCCATTGCAGAAGGAGAATTGACATTTGGTTCAATATCATTTCTAGGTGGGTTAATTGGTGGAATAGGAGCATTACTCTTACTTATTAAGTACTTCTACAAAGAACCAAATAAGGATGTAAAAAAGATCATGAATGTTGTGATTACAGGAGTTGTTTTAGCACATGCATTTGGACGCATTGGATGTTTCTTAGCGGGATGTTGTTATGGCATTCCAACAGAATCGTTTATAGGTGTTGTGTTCCCATATGGTCATGCTCATGATGCATTCCCTGATACTGCAATCATACCAACGCAATTATTAGAATCTGCATTCTTATTTATGTTATTCGTCGTACTGGATCGTGTTAAAAAATTAAGAGGACACGAAGTAGAAACTTATTTATTAGGTTATGGCGTATGGCGTATATGCATTGAATTTTTCCGTGGTGATAACCGTGGTTCATTCTTTACATTTATCCACACAGCATATTATGATTATCCATCACCATCACAATATATGAGTTTAATAATGGTTGCTTTAGGAATTTATATGATTATCAAACAAGTAAATAGTAAACGTAAATTAAATGTATAAAAAAAAGATGTTGGCTTTTAATAGCTAGCATCTTTTTTTGGTCCGTTAAATGTCAACTGATATAACTTATTAGCATAAAATATGGCAACTAATACGCTTAACGATATCGTTATGATGATGGTTAGCGTATCGAACTGATTTGTAATTATACCAAGTGTAGGAAAAAGCAAACCAGTGAAGTTATAGAGAGCATGCAGTATAGCACCTATCCATATGTTTTTGGTGATAACAATTAGTGTAGCCCACATTAATCCTGTTAATATCGAATAAGATACTTGTAATAATGTTGGTATGATACTTGCACCACTAAACAAATTTAATAGATGAATGAAACCAAATATTAATGCTGAAATAACAATAGCCTTCATAATGCCATATTTATGTTTTTTAAAACGATCGAGTAAATATGTTAATAACAAGCCTCTAAAAATTAATTCTTCTAAAAGACCTACACTGATACATTGCAATAGAAAAGCATAAACATGCGCATCAGCATGAAGCGTTGCTTGTCCATTTAAAAAAGCAATGATAGGGAAATTATTTAGTGATATTAATAATGCGGGTACGGCAACAAAAAGTGTTTTCCATCTTTTTTTTTGAAAGGGGTTCAAGATATCATACTTCATCAATATAATCATGATAATGATAGCTATACTATAAAAGAATCGTGTCATACTATCTACAATCAAAGGATCTTCAAAAGGAGACAGAAACATAAATAACAATGCAGAAAAGATTATAATTGGCAAAGAAATTAGTAACATGTTTTCTTTTGATATTGATTTCATGTATTGTCCTTTCAAACCGATGTTATTCCTATTATATTACGTAAGCATAGAATAATAAAGGTTTACATAAAAGAAGAGCTATTAAGGCTCTTTCTTTTGATGATGTTGAAATGGATGATACATAATCAGGCGATCAAGAATTAATAGGGATGGTGGCAAAAATATGTAAACGAAGAAGACGGATATTAATGTTCCTTTACCGAGCAAGAATCCTATTTCTTTGATTGCGGATATATTGGAAAATAAACCTTCAACAAAACCTGCTACTGATAAGATTAATGCAGAGATAAAGATAGTTATCGATGCACGTTCAAATGCTTGATATAAAGCCGCTTTAGGTTGTGATGACTTACGGTTTTGTAAATACCTATTGGTGAGTAAAACAGCATAGTCAATGGTTGCACCTAACTGTATTGCCATAACAACCAAGTAACCGATATATAGCGTTGTAACATCTGTGAAGTATAAAATAGAGACATTTATCCAAATAGCAGCTTGAATAATACTAACTAGAAGTATTGGAATAAAGATAGATTTAAAAGTAATTGCTAAAATAATGAATATTGCGATAACAGACATTGTAGTTATTAGCCAGGCATCACCAGTGACGATATCTCTTATCTCTGTTGTTGCACGTGGTGCTCCAATAATATAGTAATCATCGAAACGTGCATTAGTTTCTAAACTTATATGATCACTTAATTGATAGAGCGATTCGTCTTCATTTTGCAAATCGATGGTGATAATCATTCTTTCATAATTACCAGCAACATACTGATTTAATAAAGCGTCAGGTATCATATTTGCTGGTGTTAAAGGATCTATTAATGTATATAATGAATTGACACTTGTCACATGTTCAGTGTTCATCAAAGATTGCACGAGAGACAATTCATCAGTTGGCTGATATGCAGGTATTAAAATAACCATTTGTTGCCATACACCAAATTGATCATCCATTTTTACTAAATCCTGATTGACTACAGACGATTCATTAAAGGTTGTGTTGTTTCCATATAAAAATGATGTTTTTTGTTGAAAAATAACACCAACAACAATAACCGTACCCAATAAAACCATAATCGGATACTTGAATTTTACCATAACAGTTATATACCATTTTGGTGCTTTAATAAATGATTTATGCTTAGATTTTTCAATTAGATGATCAGACCATACAAGTAGAAGTGGTAAAACAATTAAAGTAGCCAAATAAGAAAATAAAATTCCTTTTGATAAGACCACACCAATATCTAGACCAATTTTGTAGCGCATAAACATAATCGATAAGAAACCAGCCATCGTCGTTAACGCAGATGCGGTGATTGCCGGAAATGTCTTCTTAAAAGCCATTTTAATGGCGATTTTAGCATCTTTTGTATGTTCTCGCTCCTCACGATAACGATGTGTTAAAAAAAGCGCATAATCAATGGATAATGCTAATTGTAGTGCTAATGCCATTGTTTTTGTTATAAATGACACGTTTGGTATGAAAAAATTGGTACCGTAATTAATCGTTACTGCAATTGCGAGCGTTGTTAAAATGAGTACTGGTTCAAACCATGATGAAGAAGCTAAAAAGAGAATGACAATTAAAATAGGAACGATAATTAAGATAATTTTAAGTATTTCGTCATTAGCTATTGTTCTATTTTCAATATTGTTAATGGATTCTCCACGCATTGAAAACGTGTAGTCAGCTACCGTAGTTTTAATATCATGTATAACATCTTCAACATTTAAATCATAACTATCATAACCGATAACTACAGTTAGTAATGCATGATTATGTTGATAGAATTGATTCAATTGATCACTGGGAATCATAGATATGGGAATAGTATTTAAATCAACATAATTGTCTAACCAGATGACCTGTTCAACATGATCGATATTTGCGATCGTTTGTTTGATTGCTAAAACATCACTGACTTGAATATCATCAATTTGTATTTGGATATTTGTTTGCTCACCAAAACTATCTGTTAGAATATCCATTCCGACGGTTGTATCTGAATCGGGTGGTAAGTATGTAGTTAGATCATAATTAGTACTTGAAAAAGGAATTAAGATGACACTAGCAATTACAAGTATTGTCACAATGATCATTGTTATTAGACCTTTTTTCATGAAAATCACCCCTTAAACATATATTTTAAATTAATATTTTAAAACTATATTTAAATTTTACTGCATTTATGGTATAAATAGAGTATGAAATCAAATTTTAATTATCATTTCAAATGGTATTTAAGAGAGGTGTCACATGAAACAAGCAGAAATCAAACGGAAGATTATTGACGCGACTAAGGCTTTGTTAAAAACAAATGGTCATGTAACAATTAAGGATATAGCGGATTACTGCTATATCAATATTGCTGCTGTCAATTATCATTTTGGAAGTAAGGAAAGACTTATTGAAATTGTCATAGGTGAAGTATTAGCAGATGTTAAATCACATATCACAATGGAAATGCATCAATTTCTAAATAAAGTAAGTATGAAAGATTTTTTAGAACAAGTCGTTACATATGTGTATAATTTTGCAATTGATAATGTTGGTATTTTATCTTACTTGTTTCTCACAAGAGAACAACAATTAACTTCAACAAATCAATTGCTTGATACATTTTTCACTGATAGTGAATTCACAAAACTCGTTTATAAGAACTTAAAGCAAAGTGCAAAAACAGATAATCCGAAAGAATTATTAGCTAAATATGTCATGATTTTCTCATCATTTGCCATCCCATTATTTATTCAACTTATTCAAAAAGACAGTCATAATCAACAGATAGAAACATTTAGAGATCCAGAGTTTAAACAGTTTTATTTAAATCAACTCTTAACGTTGGTAGGTTAAGATGGATATTAGAGCATTAGATTACGGCGAATTTAAAGGATTCGAGTTAGACTGTCACTATGTTACAAAATACTATAGACGGATACAAATAAAAGAAGATCGCGCAATTAAATTAACGATAAAACGTAAACGAATGAAAAAAGCAACAAGAGGATTCACATCTGAACTATACGAAAGTCATATTAGAAATGGTATGGCATATGGTGTATATAAACAAAAGAAGTTAATTGGTGTAATTGAAGGTTCACTTGAAACTTGGCATAATGTTTATAGAATTTGGAATTTGTGGGTTGATCCCAGATATCGTAAGGAAGGTTATGGCAAAGCTTTAATGTCATATATTGAAGATGAAGCAACCAATCTAGGTGCACGTGCGCTAATTTTGGAGGTTCAATCTTGTAATGATGGTGCAATCAATTTTTATGAAAAAATGGGTATGCATTTTGTTGGTATTGACACCTTGGCTTATACCAATGAAGATATTGCAAAAAAAGAAGTACGTATAGAATATGGAAAAAGATTAGCACCAAAAGTAAAAATTGATACATAATTTGGTTAAATAGATAAAGTGCATATATATTAATATGTGCTTTTTTATTATGCTACAAAGTAATGGGAGAGATTAAGATTTATTATAAACTGAAAAGTATGACATATCCGCCGTGTTTTAAATGACAAATGCTTATTATACTATTAGCGTGGGGTACAAGTAGATGCTTGTTAGGGATTACCAATTTTTTTGTGTTATCCAAAAACGACTATCTACAGCTTAATAAGGCTGTTTTTGTTAAATAACATCTTAGAGAAAGAAGTGGTAATGATGATTTACACAATGACGATTTGGACGAGTATTACTATTTTTACAGTATGGATTATTCATGAGATATTCCGTGTAAGAGCATTATCTTTACACTATAAAAACAATGAGGCTTCACTAATTGATGAGGTCATAACAAGATCTCACGCTAAATTATTACTTGGTTTAGTTGTACTTTGGTGGTTCGTTTATGTAATGGTTGGTGTGTTGCTAGTTGAACAAACTACACAACAGATGAATATGTTAATTACTGGATTAGTTATTATGTCGTTAACACCGCTATTTACGTATATCATTTATTGTGAAAAACGAAGATTAAGCTGTAAATATGATAGAAAGATGAAACAAACACAGACTAGTTGGACATTGAATATTTTAACAGCAGTGATTTATGCATCACTCATTAATTTTGGAATTCAAATGTTTTTAATGAATTGATTGAAGAAGAAAAGGAGTTAAAAAACATGAAATTATTTATACGATTAACGGTTATAAGTGGACTTGTTTTTCTGCTGTTTTCTTCTACGGATCAAATTACAGCAGTGATTTATGCAAATAATATATTTGTTGAGTCAACTACAAGTTTATTAGCAGTAGCAAGTATTGTTGGGTTTATACTGTTTATTATATTTACGTATTTTGTTGAGTTCTCAGAGTTGAGACATTTTGTGAATTATCATAAATCAATATCACTTTGGATGAACATATCATATACTTTTATTTCTTTGAGCGCACTTATTATAACTATTACTTACTTCGACTTTAGAAGAGCAATAGTCATCGCGATCATTTACTTAACAATTACAATACTATATGATTATGTGAGAGAACGGATCATGCTTACAAAAGATATGAGTCGATCACATCCGAAAACAATTATTTAAAGATGATATTTAAGTCATCTTTTTTTTCGTTTGATTTGAGAGCATTGTATATTAGCAGTAAACCAAAAGTAAGGAGATGATGGAATGAGTCTAGCTACTATTATGAAGTATTGAGTCAGAAACAATATATTGAAAAACCAGTTGTCCAAAATTTCCTATTATTAGCTGAGGAAACTGGGTTAGCAACACATTGGAAAACACCTAGATTTATAAAGTCTGATAGGGTTAAAAAAGTGCTTAATGTTACTGAAAATGAATTGGTAACAGACTTGATTATGGTTGGTTACACTGATCAAAAAGCAAAGACTAAACCAAGAAAGTCAGCAAAAGCACTAACACGTTTTATTAACAAATAATGAATTTAGTAATTAATCATCAAAAGATATCGTTTTCATATGCGATATTTTTTTTCGTGTCCTGAAAATGTTGACAAAACAACAAAAAAAGTGGATAATGTATAGTGAAATTATAATAAAAGAGGTAAATCTATATGCTTAAAATGTTTCGTTATCTTAAGCCACATCAATGGATCATGGTACTCTTAATCATTGGCTTTATTTACTTACAAGTCCAACTGGATTTAATGTTGCCTGATTACTTGAGAGATATCATTGATACGATTGGCATTGGTATACAATCAGGAAATTCAATCACGTCTGAGTTATTAAATATAGGCGGTATGATGTTGCTCATCGTTTTAGGTTCGGTTTCAGCAACTATCATTGCAAGTTTGTTTGCAACGAGAGTTTCAACAAAAGTTGCAAGCTACATTCGTCATGATTTGTATCATACAGTACAGACATTTTCGACAGCCGAAATAAATAAATTTTCGACGCCATCTTTAATTACACGTACAACTAATGACGTTTTACAAGTGCAAATGGCGATGATCTTCATGTTAAGAATGCTTGTTTCTGCACCAATTATGGCAGTCAGTGCAATTTTAAAGGTAACGTCTATCAATATTACGTTAACAATGATTGTTGTTTATGTTGTTTCTGCAGTTATCGTTATGGTCGCAACAATCTTCCTACTTGTAGGGAAAAAATTCTCATTACTGCAACATCAAATCGATGATGTGAACCAAGTAACAAGAGAAACACTAACTGGTGTTCGTGTTGTTCGTGCTCATAATGCAGAACATATTCAAAGAAATAAGTTTGAAAAGGTGAATACAAAATTAACAAAAACACAAATCTTCGTTAATACAGCGATGAGTTTTATGAATCCAGGTATGATGCTTGCAATGAATGGATTGAATTTAGCTGTTGTCGTTGTTTCAGCATTTTTAATCAATCAAAATGCATTAGGAGGAAGTCCGATTGAAGGATTAGGTATTCTTGCGCAATTTACGCAATATGGTATGCTTATTCTATTCTCATTTATGATGCTCATTATGTTATTTATATTCTTACCTAGAGCTTGGGTATCAGCAAATCGTATTAATGCAGTTGTTAAAACGAAGCCATCCATTGATGATCGTTTTGCAGATAAAACATTAATCGCACCTGAAAAGAATGTAACAATCGAATTTAGAGATGTATGTTTTAAATATCCCAACGCTGAAGAGTGTGTGCTAAATCATATTTCGTTTAAAGCAAAAGCTGGTGAAACATTAGCGTTTATCGGGTCAACTGGATCAGGTAAATCAACGATTATTCAATTGTTATTACGCTTTTATGATGTAACTGAAGGTGAAATTTTGATTAATGAGAAAAACATTAAGTCATATCCACTTGATGAACTAAATAAATTAATGGGCTATGTCCCACAACAAGGTATTTTATTTGCAGGCGATGTTGAATCTAATATGAAGATTGGGAATCGCTATGCAAATAATAAGGATATTGATTTTGCAATCGAGACAGCACAAATCAAACCATTTATTGATGAGGCTAAAGAAGGTATTAAACGCCGCATAGATCAAGGTGGTGCAAATGTCTCTGGTGGTCAAAAGCAACGTCTCTCGATTGCTAGAGCGTTAATAAAGAAGCCAAAGATTTTTGTCTTTGATGATTCGTTTAGTGCGCTTGATTACCGAACAGACAAACGCTTAAGAGACGCCTTAAGAACAAAAACAAAAGATGCATTGAAAGTTATTGTCGGTCAACGAATTGGTACGATTTTAGATGCAGAACAAATTGTTGTCCTAGATAACGGTAATATTGTTGGTATTGGTACACACCATGAGTTGATGGATAACTGTAAAACATATCAAGAAATTGCTTATGCACAACTTTCTAAGGAGGAATTAGCAAATGTCTGAGAAAAAAGAAACTAGACGTAGCACACCTCCAATGGGAAGAGGTCATCGTGGAGGTATGGTTGGTCAAAAACCAAAGTCATTTGGGAAAGCACTTAAAACTTTAGTTGGTTATTTACATGCATATCGGTATGTTTTGCTTGCTGTTATTATCTTTGCTGTACTAGCAGCAGCATTAAATATTGCTGGTCCTTACATCTTAGCAGATGCTACAAATAGTATTCAGCGCAGTATTTTTGCAGGTCTACCTATTGATACAGATTATGTATTACGCATACTATATATTTTATCTAGTCTTTATATACTTAGTTATTTGTTTAATATTGTCCAAGGTATATTAGTAACAAGAACGACACAAAAACTTACAAAACGTATGCGTAGTGATCTATTTAAGAAAATGGATAAAATTCCATTAAGTTATTTTGATCGTACAAGTCATGGAGATACACTATCAAGAATGACGAACGATATTGATTTAGTTGGTCAAGCGATGAATAACTCAATTAGTCAGTTAACGACTTCTGTAACAATGATTATTGGGGTTACAGTAATGATGTTTGTTATTCACTGGGTGATTGCTTTAATCGCTATTGCAGTGATTCCACTATCTGTGTTTATTTTGAGTCTTATCATGAAGCGATCACAAAAATATTTTAGACAACAACAAACATACTTAGGTGATTTGAATGGTCATATTGAGGAAAGTTATAGTGGTCAACAAATTTTAAAAGTATATCAAGCTGAAGAACCATTTATGGAGAAGTTTGAAGAACATAACGAAAAACTGCAAAATACAGCATGGAAGTCACAATTCTTTTCTGGTTTAATGTTCCCTGTCATGAATTTTGTAGGCAATATTGGTTATGTATTAATTGCTATTGTTGGTGCACTATACGGTGTGAACGGTATTATTGGTATTGGTGATATCACAGCGTTACTTCAATATAATAGACGCTTAAATCAGCCGTTAGGTACAATCGCTCAAAGTTTAACGCAAATTCAATCAGCACTAGCAGCAAGTGAACGTGTATTTAATTTCCTTGCGTTAGAAGAAATGACACCAGAACCTGAAAATTCAACAAAACAATCATTTAATGGTGCGGTTCAATTTAAAGATGTACACTTTGGGTATGAGCCTAATAAAGAGATTATTCATGGTTTCTCTCTAGATGTTAAACCAGGCCAAAAAGTAGCCATTGTTGGACCTACAGGTGCAGGTAAAACGACACTTGTCAATCTACTTATGCGTTTCTATGAAGTAAACTCTGGTGATATCTTAATTGATGGTGTGTCGACAAAACGCATGTCACGTGAAGACGTACATAAACATTTTGGTATGGTGTTACAAGACAGTTGGTTATTCAAAGGTACCATTTATGAAAACTTAACATATGGTAAAAGTGATGCAGATAAAGAGGAAGTAGTTAAAGCTGCAAAAGCAGCAAATGTCCATCACTTTATTAAATCATTACCGCATGCCTATGATATGATATTAGCCGAGAATTCATCAATTTCTCAAGGCCAAAGACAATTAATGACAATTGCTAGAGCAATGGTTACAAACGCTCCGATGTTAATTTTGGATGAAGCGACATCATCTGTTGATGTTAGAACTGAAATTCTTATTCAAGATGCAATGGACGAATTAATGAAAGGTCGAACAACATTTGTTATTGCACACCGCTTATCGACAATTAAGAACGCAGATATCATTCTTGTACTTAAGGATGGTAATGTTATCGAACGTGGTAAACATGACGAATTGTTATCGCAAAACGGGTTCTATGCTGACTTATACAATAGTCAGTTTGAAGTGTGATTGCTATGAAAGAAAAACCATTTTTACCCGTTTTCTTTCATCGTATTAATAAACGAATGATGAATGAGCATTTGAAGATCTTTAAAGCATATGACTTAAATCGTATTGATGTACCTGTCATTATGACATTAAAACAACACGAAGATGGACTTTATCAATCAGAGATAGCGAGACTATTATCTTATAATCGCGCTCACATTTCTAGAACGTTAAAAGAGCTATGTGAACGTGAGTTCGTTTATCAAGAAGACATAAATACATATAAGAATCGTTATTTTATTACGGACAAAGGACTGCAAGTCGGTAAAGATGTTGAAGAGACTGGAAGGAAGATTAGAGAACACATATTTTCAGTACTCACAGAAGATGAAGTTAAAGAGTTTGAGCGTATTATCAAGAAAATTATTAAGATATTATAAATTGAATCCTACTTAGTAGGATTCTTTTTTATGTTTATTTTAATAATATTAAATTATTGATAATAGTGTATGACATACAGTAAAATAGTGATGAAAGGTGGGAATGCCATGATAAGAGAAAAGGTTTTAGAGTCGATGGTGGTCGAACTTAGAAGAGGTACACAAATTCTAATGGTACTAGACGCACTTCAGACATCACAGTATGGGTATAGTTTATTGCAAACATTGGAGCAACGTGGTGTTTTAATTGAAGCTGGTACACTATATCCACTACTTCGCCGTCTAGATGCGCAAGGTTTATTAGAAAGTACTTGGGATACGAGTGAATCAAGACCTAGAAAATATTATCAATTAAATCAAGATGGTGAAGATATATTATATGAATTAAAAAAAGCATGGTTATCTATTGTTGATAACATGACACAATTATTTAAGGAGGACTGAACATGAAAGATTATATAAAAAGATATATCTATGCTGTAACTAGACGTTTACCGATGGATATGAGGGATGAAGTTGAAGAAGAGTTAAAAGCACATATTAATGATCTGTTATCCGATGACCCGGATGAAGAAGAGATCGATAAAGTGCTTCATGATTTTGGACATCCTAGAGAAATAGCAAGTAACTATGATGAACGAAAACGATTTGTTATTGCTCCAGAATTTTATGCAGATTATTTATTAACACTTCGTATAACACTAATCGCTGCTGGGATTTTTGCGTTATTCTTTAGTGCATTAAATGCACTCTTATCAGTCGATCAGGAAACTGTCTGGCAAGCCATTGGTTACGTTACTGAAAACATTTTAAATGGCACATTTGATGTTTTAGTCTACACATTTACTATTGTGACAGTTGTATTTTGGATTGTTTCAAGTGATAAAGTTAAAAAACATACAAAACGCTGGAAATTAAAAGCATTGATGGAAGTTCCAAAAGATTATAAATCACAAAAATATCACAGTGGTAAAGCTATATTCGCCTTAGTTTTTCAGGTTATTGCAGCTGCGGCATTTATTACAGTATTAGTTTATTATTTAGAGCGTTTTGGTATTTATGAACAAGATATTATGGTTGCACCATTGTTTGGTATGTCTGTGATTAATCCATTTATTCCGTTTTTAATTATTTCACAAGTATTTAGCATTGGTGCTCAAGCGATGCTTGTTGCTCAAAGAAAATATAGTTTATCCATGCTAACTATTTATACAATTGGTGCTGCATTAAGTAGTATATTGTCAATAGTTATCATTCAAAGTAATGGGTTTATAACGGATTCATTTATTACGATAGCAGCACAAAATGCAGGCATGGCTAGAGGTGATTTAGCACACACATTTACGGTGTTAATTACGGTGCTTACGGTGTTAATTATTCTCGGTACAATCGGGGATTTATTCACACAGTGGAGGAAATTATTCAAACCGCTTACTAAAGACAAAAAGAAAGCATAAAAAAAGGCACTTATGTGCCATTTAGGTCACCTTAATGGCGGCCTTTTTATTTTGATTAACAATGGTACCATAAACACCACTAATGATGAGTATGCTGCCAATGATATGATATATCGTAACTGATTCTTGT
Source organism: Acholeplasmataceae bacterium (assembly GCA_963676765.1). Lineage (GTDB taxonomy): Bacteria > Bacillota_I > Bacilli_A > Acholeplasmatales > Acholeplasmataceae > WOFB19. The sequence continues at coordinate 1,142,505 of OY781159.1, read as the reverse complement.
AAAAATATAGCACCAGCTATAATTGCTACAATGGTTGAAAGATTTGTATAGATGGATGAAATATGAGGTGGCATATGATGAAGGGTGTAATTAACTAAGAAAAAACCACCTGTTGAAATGATGCATCCTAAAACTAATATAGGTAGGATGATATGCATATTAAGAAGGTTTGTTACATAGTTTAAAATCTGACCCTCAGTAATTAGTTGTGTAACATAAATGCTATTAAATGTAATGGCACCTGCAATCATCATTAGATAAGTAATCTCACTTGCACGATATTTAGTACTTGCTTTTCTTGAAGTAATATTGAATAAAGCAGCGGATAAAACCGCACCAAACAATAATAAGAATCCCCATAATGAACTACCTAATTCAAAACTTTTGTAGGTTTGAATTAAAATAACACCAGAGACACTGATCAAAATGAAGATGACCTGCCATAAAGATGGCTTTTCTTTTAATAGCATAGCACTTAACAAAGCCACAAATATTGGAATTAAAGCAATCATTAAACCGGCTTCACCGCTCGTTGTCAAATTAAGTCCATATGTTTCAAAAATAAAATATAAGACTGGTTGAACAATGACAACAGGTAAGATTAATACTAACATTTTCTTATCCAATTTAAAGTGAATAACATGAGTTATTCTTAAAACATAAAATGTTATAAATGCGAATAAAAAACGATAGGCTAATAATCCCATAGGAGATATATAATCTAATGCGTATTTTGAAAATAGAAATGAGAATCCAAATATTACAGCAAATCCGATGCCTGCAATATGTGCTTTCTTTGTCATAATACTCCTTAAAAAAAGCGTAATTAAACGCTTTTTAGTTTACGTAAGGTCTTGGTTGATCTTCTTCAGGTTCTTCAATCACTGGTTTCTTTTCAGTTCCAGGTAATGATTTACCCTTATTTTTAGTTTTTGCAGTCTCTTTTGCTTTACCTTCGTTAAGTTCTAACTGGAATTCACGGTATTTCTTATATCCGTTAAAACCATCGAATCCGAGATAAATAGCACCTATTAAAGCAATAATTAAGAAAATAATACCAACGGTTGCTACTGAGAAATCAGGGCTAACAATTAATACAGCACCTAATGAAATAGCAACTATATGCACCCAAAATTTAGGGATCTCTGTTTTTTCACCAAAGAAAACAATGGAATGGAAAAATACAAGCCCTCTTGCGTAAAAGAAAATAACAAGTGAGTATCTAAAAATAATTGACCAAACATTGTCCCCACTTAATTCATCAGCTTTATAGATTGCAATTAAGATAAGTGCAACACCAATAATGGCATCTAATAACACTTCAACAATATTTAAAGTTCTTAGTACTTCCTTTTTTAATGTTTTAACAAGGGGATATATACGCAGTAATGAGAATAATAATATTGATACACCTGTAATGAGATAAACAACATCAGGTGCTAAAGCCATATAAATACCGACACCCAACAAAATTGCAGCTAAAATGAATTTTAGCAACCAACCATAACCATATCGTGCTTTAGCCATAAATAACTCTCCTTTGACGCTTTTTATATTACGGTTTGATTATACCTTTAATTCATTTTTAATGCAATCTAGACTACTCATAAAATCCTCAGCAAAACAATTCTAATTAGTGAAGAAATTTTGTTCTATCTTCTTAGATTCGTGTATAATAGACACGTATTCATAAAGAAGGGATTGAGCAAGTTGAGAATAGAAGACGAACACAAACTGGATTTTGCTGATGTATTAATCAGACCTAAAAGATCAACTTTAAAAAGTAGAAGAGATGTAGATTTAAATCGAACATACACATTTAGACATAGTAAAAAGACATATCGAAATATACCAATTATGGCTGCTAATATGGACGGTGTTGGAACGATTGAGATGGCTTTAGCCTTACAAGAACACGGCTTATTTACATGTCTTGTTAAAACGATTACTGTGGAAGATTTGAAACCATATATTGATCAATTGAAGCCACATAATTTTGCTGTAAGTACAGGTACAAGTCAACATGATTTTCTTAATTTAAAAACAATTTTGAAAACATTTCCCAAAATTGAATTTATATGTATAGATGTTGCTAATGGTTATTCGGAACATTTTGGCGAATTTGTGCAAAAAGTTAGAGAAGCATTCCCGAATCACACGATTATTGCTGGTAATGTTGTGACTGCAGATATGACACAAGAACTTATCTTACGAGGTGCGGACATTGTAAAAGTCGGTATTGGTCCTGGATCTGTTTGCACAACACGCATTCAAACAGGTGTTGGGTATCCACAGTTATCTGCCATTATCGAATGTGCTGAAGCTGCTCATGGACTAGGTGCACATGTAATTTCAGATGGCGGTTGTACGTGCCCTGGTGATGTTGCTAAAGCTTTTGGTGGTGGTGCAGACTTCGTGATGTTAGGTGGTATGTTTGCGGGTCATAATCAAGGTGGTGGACACGTTATTACGGAAAAACGTAATACGGGTTTAATTGATAATGAAACTGGAACACCTGTGTTTGAAGAAAAGACATTCGTTAAATTTTATGGTATGAGTTCTAAAACTGCTATGGAAAAGAATTATGGTGAAGTGGCTGAGTATCGCTCATCTGAAGGTAAGACAGTTAAATTGCCTTATCGAGGTGATGTAAATGTAACTATTTTGGACATTTTAGGTGGTATTAGATCAACATGTACATATGTTGGTGCAAGAAGACTTAAAGAATTATCTAGATCAACAACGTTTGTTCGCGTGGCTAGACAGTTCAATCAAGTATTCGGTAACGGAAAAGAGCAATAAAAAGCATAAAACTTGTTTTCTTTTTATAATATTTATATAATTTAATTATAATAAATAATAAAGAGAGGTATTATAAAATGGAATCAAAAGGTATCTTAAAATTAAACTATGAAGACAAATCAAGAAACTTAAATTATGTGACAAAACCAGATGGAAAATTAGTCATTATTACATCAGGTAAATCAAATAAAATCGCTTATATGAAAGCACACGATGAGGTTGAATTATTAATTGATGGTCAAGTGGTCAAGGCAACCCCATCCATCATTGAAGATAAAGAAAGTATTCAATCAAATTTTGATTTTATGACTGCAAATGAAAACAATCATTTCAAAGCTTATAATGACATTTTTGTTTCTGTAGAATTTAGTCTTTAATAACGAAGGAGGTTCAGGTATGAAAGTTTATGCAAAGCGATCATTATCTGGATTAATTCAGTTATGGGCAACCGTTGTGTTGCCGCCAGCATTAATCTTAATTGGATTAATTGTTTTAAACTTTGACTTAAGTCAAGTTGATATTTCATATATAATCATTGGTGTGATTTTATTATTTGCAAGTATCCTTTATCTTGTGCTTTTTGGTAAAACGATGTTTTTGCCAAGTGATGTAATTCTAGGGAATCATGACGCATTATATATTCACACAAGAAAACATCATGAAGTCGTTTTATATGATAAAGATATAGTCAATATACTTGCAATCAAGAATGCTCGAATGTCATTTTTGAGACTAATGAAAACACAGCGTTCTTATGGTAAATTGATCATTAAAACAGTGCATAAAACGTATCATTTATATCCGATATCCAATGTCGATATCGTTAAAAACGAACTTGATAAAAGATTGAAAAATAGAGAAAATGAATAAATATTTAAAAAGTTTGCTATGAAAAAAGGCAGACTTTTTTGCTTTTTTATAAGTAAGCATTTTCAAACGATTTCATTGCATAAGAATGGATTAGTGTGTGAAAACATACTTCTTATGAAATCATAATGACCAGTTATGCGAACGGGATATAAATGTATATGCTTACATGTTATAATTTGAAACGGAATTGAAAGCGTTTTATATTTACGATAGGTGTATTTTTATAAAACCTTCTTTATATTATATAAATTTATTTGGAGGACAAATGAGAAAAGTAATTAATATCAATAAATCCTGGAGATTTATTAAGAAGAATATTTCATTTGATTTATTAAAAAATGAAAAAGGCGAAAAAGTGAATGTGCCACATAACTGGAATGGTATCGATGGTCAGGATGGGGGAAATGACTATATTAGAGATAGTTTCTGGTATACAAAAACATTTGATCAAAAAACATATGACCCTAGTGGAAAAGTTTTCTTAGAATTTAAAGGTGTCAATGCATCATGTGATGTATATTTAAATGGTGAGAAAATTGGTCATCATGATGGTGGTTATTCAACATTTAGACTGGAAGTTACATCAAAACTTAAAACTGAAAATGAATTAGCATTACATGTTGATAATTCGGTGAATGAGACAGTATATCCTCAAAAAGCCGATTTTACTTTCTATGGTGGTATTTATAGAGATGTTAATGTGATTAGCGTACCAGAAAACCATTTTGAATTATTGCATTATGGCTCTAAAGGTGTGAAAGCAACACCAGTCGTAAATGGTAAAAATGGCGAACTTACGATTGAAAGCTATGTCGTAGGTAGTGGTAATGTTTATGCGAAATTGTCTGATAAAGCCGGAAAAGAAGTATTTAAAGGTGAAGTTACTGGTCCAATTACTGTAAGTGATGTTCACTTATGGGATGGTATGGAAGATCCTTATTTATATGATTTAACAGTAGAACTAAAAAATGGCAATAAAATTGAAGATTCAGTATCATTTCATGTTGGTTTTAGAACATTTGAAATGGATCCAAATGATGGGTTCTATTTAAACGGTAGAAAGTATCCATTAAGGGGTGTTTGTAGACACCAAGATAGACCTGGTATTGGTAATTCATTATTGAAAGAACACCATGAAGAAGATATCGAATTAATTAAATCAGTAGGAGCCAATACAATCCGTTTGGCACACTATCAACATGACGATTATTTTTATGATTTATGCGACCAATATGGATTTGTTGTATGGGCAGAAATCCCATACATTTCAAAACATATGAAAGATGGTAATGAAAATGCAAGAAATCAAATGAAGGAATTGATAGTGCAACAATATCATCATCCAAGTATTGTAACTTGGGGTATCTCAAATGAAATCACAATTTCAAGAGCAGGTAAAGATTGCTTATTATTCCATAAAGAAATGAATGAATTAGTTCATGAATTAGATGCTACACGTAAAACAGTTATTGCAGATTATATGCCTGCAAGAATTAGAAATAAACTAAATCGTATACCTGATGTTGTTTCATATAACCTATATTTTGGTTGGTATCTCCCATTCACATCACTTGCTGGATGGAAGTTAGATCGTTATCATAAACTCTTCCCTAATGAAGTCGTTGGACTTTCTGAATATGGGGCTGAAGGTATGACAAACGTTCATAATAGATTTCCACATAGAGGCGACAACACGGAAGCATATCAAGCAATTTATCATGAAAGAATGTTAGATATCATTAACGCTAGAGATTATATTTGGGCGACACATGTTTGGAACATGTTTGATTTCGCTGCAGATGCAAGAAATCAAGGTGGTGATCCAGGGATGAACCACAAAGGGTTGATGACGTTTGATAGAAAAACGAAAAAAGATGCTTATTATATTTATAAAGCACATTGGTCAAAAGAACCATTCGTTCACATATGTGGTAAAAACTATGAGAAACGCACTGGTAGAAAAACAGAAGTTAAAGTATATACAAATCTAGATCACCTAGAAATTTATCATAATGGTCAATTAGTATTCGACAAAGATGTTAATAAAATTGCAAAAGTAAAAATTGTCATGGATAAGGAAAATAAAATCGTGGCAAAAGCAAACGACAAACAAGATCAATCAATGATTTACAAAGTGAAGAAAAAGCCACAAGCTTACAAACTTAAGCGTCAAAAAAATGTAAGTTGGGAAAAATAGTTGACTAGAAGAACGGAGAATACAAATGACTGACGGCATTCTGAAACCTGAAAACGGACATATAAATAAAGGTAAACTGTATCAAATTGCATTGTTTCCGTTTAATAATGCAGCGACAAACACATATTTAGCATTAATGACATTTGTCACTTATTATGGGGGGTACTACTTAAGCGGTGGTTTCCTAGGAGGTATTTTATCAGCAACAGCGATGGCGGCATTAACAATTATTCTTTCATCAATTGTTACTGGTATGCGTATATTTGATGGGATTACAGATCCGATCATTGGGGCGATTATTGATAAAACAAATGGTAAATTAGGAAAATTCAGACCGTATATGATCTTTGGTAACTTGTTGCTAGCAGGATCTGTGCTTGCAATGTTCTTCCTTATTAGACCAGTTGAAGCATCTTGGTTGAGATGGGTATTATTTATCTTCACGTATGTTTTATATGTTTTTGGTTACACAGCTCAAACAGCTGTTACAAAAGCTGGACAAACATGTATTACAAATGATCCAAAACAACGTTCACAATTTGTTGTATGGAACATGATTGGTATGGTTGGTTCAATCGTATTAATTAATATGATTGGGAATGGTTTATTACCAATTATCGTTGATCCAGTGGATGTATCAAATAATTTAGGTGTACAATACAACCCACAATTTTATAATATTTTAGTGCCGATTGCTGTTGGTATTTCGATGTTTTATACATTTTTAGCAGTGATTGCTATTTGGAAAAAAGATATTCCAGAAAACTGGGGAATTGATGCTGATCATAAACCTGCTAAATTTAAAGATTTTCTTGGTGTATTAAAAAACAATAGTCAAATTAGATGGTTAGTATCATCAGCGGCTGCCAACAAATTGGCATCTACGATTGCTACATCAGGAGCAGTTGCTGTCTTGATATATTATATTATGATGCAGAACTATAATGGTCTATACATACCAATGTATGCTGTATCATTTGTCTTCATGGGTGGCTTCTTCGTATTAGGTGCGAAATTAGCTGGTAACAAAGGACAAAAACGTGCTGTAACAGAGTTTACTGCATTCGCATTTGTCTTCTATATTGGTATTGTAATTATGCTTATGATTTGGGATCCTAATAATCCTAATACGCATTTATCACTCATCAAATGGGCAGAAGATGGATCAATTTCTATACAAACTAACTTCATCACGATTGCTTGGATTATCTTCTTTGGCCTGGGATATGGTGCCTATAATTTAGCTTCAGAAATGGTTATTCCAATGATTGCTGACTGTACTGACTATGAAACATATCGTTCTGGTAATTACGTACCAGGCATGTTAGGTACACTATTCTCATTAATCGATAAGTTTGTATCATCGTTTGCAACTGTCTTAATATCAGTGTTTACAGTAAGTCTTATTCCAGCACTTAATGGTACATTACCAAGTACTGGTATTGAAATGGATGGATTTAGTTTTCAAGGTGTTCAATTATCAGCAATTATTACATTTGCATTATTACCGATGATTGCATGGTTAGTCACTTTAATTTCAATGTATTTCTACAAACTAAACGGTAACAAATTAAGAGAAATTCAAGCAGTTAATGCGGTACGTAAAACAGCTATTAAAAAAGGTATGCCAAAAGCAGAAGCGATGGCTACATGGCAGACAATTGACCAAGTACCAAAAGAATTTATCCATGATTATGAAGTGCTTATTAATCCAGTAATTAAGAAGCAATCATTATTTGATAAAATATATGATATGCTTTGGGGTAAAAAAGAAGCAGTTAAAGGTATTCCTGCTTCAAACGCAATAGAAATTCCTGAATCATATAAGTAAAGTTAAAAGACGCAGCCTACCCTTTGATAGGTTGCGTCTTTTATGTTAGACGGCTTATGTAATAATTTTGACGAGTTATGCAAACGCACACATTAGCCATATGTAACGTGATAAAATCCTAGTAAGACATAAAGTTTTAGACATCATTTCTTTTTTAAAACCTTTTTTATTTATCCTTTCAAAGGAAAAGCTCAACCTGGTGGTTGAGCTTTTTCTATTGCTAATGCAGCTGATGTTTTTTAGCATAAATATTAAACAGTAAGTAACCAATAATAACATGCGCGATGATACCACCTGCGAAGTATAAATAACTATGTGATAAATAAGTATGCAAACCTTGTTCTATAACAATGAGTTTTGTTGTCCAAAATGCTGGAAATGGTGAAAGTAATAATTCTGTCCAATTTGATAAAAATAAACCAGCAGCAGGAGCAATTAATAAAAGCGATGTTGATTTTAAGAAGACAAAGCCTTCAACCTTATTATTAGCAAGCGAGACGATAAGTAGCGTATATATTGGAGCTTGCATTGGTGCTAATATAAGAATCATTATGGCAACGCCAGCCGATAAATCAAACAATGTACCTGTTGAAATCATAATTAATAAAGTAGCTAAAACACCAAAGATGTAACCAAATAGCAATTTAATACCAATGTACCATCTTACAGAGATTGGTGTAATCCTTAATGACAACAATACTTTATCGTCTTGATCATCTAAAAGCGAGAAGGCAATGACTGCACCAAACATAAATCCGTTTAATAAGATGAACGTGGCAGTCACTAAGAATTCCCATTGTCCAACGGTGTTCTCTTTCATGTAGGGGATTAAAATGGCACTTACACCAGATATGATCAAAGGGAACACGGCCAAAAATAAGTATAAACTATCACTCTTAACACTTTTTAATTCATGTATAAAGATGCGTTTAAACATAATCACACCCCACTTTGTCTAACTGCATAATCTTTGAATTTAGGTAAAACGTAGTATTGATATAATGAAGCTATAGAAATAATCGTTGCGCCAATACTTACCCAAAATTTGGCAGTGATTGCTTGCCCCATTGCAACACCGGTTATTTCTAATGCGGAGCCAGCGGGGAAAATTAGGAAGATATATTGCCATATATCTCCTGTAAAAACTATATCTAAAGAAGACAATACAATCGGAACTAACGTAAGAAAGACATACCCCATTACCCAAGATAATAAGGATGTAAAATCTTTTGTGTGATAACTAATCGAAAACCCTACTAAACTTGACAACATAGTTGGTAATACAAGTGCAACAACAAGGACACCCCAATGAATGGTGATATCTCGAATAAAGAAGAATACACATACGATAAGCGCAGTTGATACTATAGTTTCAATTGTAATAGCGATGACTTTAGAGATGATATGGTCGCTGTATTTAACGGGTGTTACAAGCATCGTAGAAATGGTTGCTTCTGTCTTTTCGAAAAACAATACGGAACCAATATAGATGATTGACATCATTGTTGTATCAACGATGATGATCATAGGTAAGAACTCAGTTAAAAGGCCCTCATCTTCAATAAACCACAAGAGGATAAACCAAACAAAAGCCAATAAAAAGGAAGCTGCGGTAACGTGATACTTGTTTAATCGAATGAGTTCACCCTTAAGTAAGGTCAACATATGTTTACTCATGATTTAAACCTACACCAGTAACTTGAATGAAGATATCTTCAAGTGTTGTTTCACCACTATGAATCGTTTCAATTTCCTTTGTTTGTAATAAGGTTAAAAAGTCCTTATTCTTACCAATATCATCCATATTAAACTGTTTCGCCATCGTTTTATCATTTTCTTTATATTCGACTGATAATACACGTTTACCATATTTAATCTTTAAATTTCTTGGTGAATCGATTTCCTTTATTTGACCATCAACGATAAAAGCGACACGGTCACATAATTGGTCAATATCTGACATGATATGAGATGTAATGAAGACAGTGCCACCATTATCTCTAAAAACTCTTATCATATCTTTTAAAACTTTTGCGTTTGCTGGATCAATACCGTTTGTAGGTTCATCTAAAAATAACATTTCAGGTTCATTTAATAGTGCTCTAACGATATTTAATCTAATTTTCATACCTTTTGAGTATTCTGAAACCTTTTTGTCACGATCTTTCCATAATCCAACTTGTTTCATGAGTGACTCTACATTAGCATTTTTCTTATACAACTTTAAGAAAAAGTTGATGTTTTCCATCGCTGTCATTTTTGAGAAGTGAATTGGCATTTCAAATGAAACACCAATTTTTTCATAAAATGATTGATTAAGTTCTGTGATGTTTTGACCATTATAACTGATGGTACCTTGATAATTTTCAAGTATTTTTATGAGTAGTTTTTGGGTCGTTGATTTACCAGTTCCTGATGGTCCTAAAAAGCCAAATATTTCACCTTTCTGAATTTCAAATGAAATCCCCTTAATTGTTTCTTCATTGTTCTTTGGATATGTAAATCTCAAGTCTTGTACTTTAAACATATTAAAGAATTCCTTTCTTTAGGAGTGTTATGAAACGCTCAAAGCGTTGATTAACTTCGGTTTGGGTTAAACGTTGCTCAATAAAATGTGATTGTGTTAATTCATCTAAAAATGATTGAATGATGTGAATAAGTATGTCCATGTCGATATCATCTCTAATGATTCCTCTATCGATATCTTTCTGTATTTCTCTTTGATAGTAATCATATAATGCATCTTGCCGTGTTTTAACCATATGATTATGTGTCGTTGAAACTGGTTTAACCATATGTTTACCAGCTTCATGAATTAAGGGATTATCAAGTGCAAATTGGTAACCCAAACGATAAAGTTCACCAATACGATCAAAAAAAGGAGCGTCACCGTGAAGTACTGCGTGTTTTGCTAAATAAGCCTGTTTTTCTTGCACGATTAAATCAACTAGATAACCAAATAAATCATCTAAATCTGCAAAGTATTGATAAAAGCTGCCACGTGAAATAGCCGCATCTTTAATGATGTTTTGAATATTAATATGTTCAAAATCGTGAAGTCCAAACTCTTTGAGTGAGGCTTCAACGATACGATCTTTCTTTTGTTTTTTTAAACGATAAAAACGTTCTGTTGGCATATTTTTCTCCAAAAGTGACAAGGTTGTCACATTTATATTATAAGTCAGTGTGATGTGATTGTCAACTGCATAAAAAAAAGACCATTACTGGTCTTTCGGTTTCAAGTTGACTTTACATGAACCATGATTCAATTCATATCTAATCCAAATCAAACCGATTGTGATGAGTAGTAATGAGATTAATTTATATGGTAAACCGGCTAAAGGGAGAGCAACAACGGAGAAAGCTATACCTATCGAGGCGAAGAACGCAATCACACATGATGTACAACCATAGGTTAATATACCAAATAATACAGAAAAGAATCCGAAAACAGACCCTTTACCCTCCTTGCCGCGCATAGATACCATCGACGTCGACAAATGCATTAAAAAACCGCTGAGTGTAGCCATAAGTATATTTAGTACAACATTTATGACAACTAAATAGGTTCCGTAATTTGATTGCATCTCATCATAACTCATATTGAGATAATCAATGGTAAAATAAAGCGCGAGAAAGATAGTGGTGAAGAGTGTGAACTGGATCATATATTTACGTGTTTTCATTAATGAAACAGCATCTTTATACATATAAATTAGACACCTTTCTTTGTTAAATAAAATCGATAATTTAATTATATCATAAGTGGAAAAAATTTTGGGAATATATACGATTTCCCTTCGGAAAAGAAATCTATTGACATTGTAAAATATTATTATATAATAGTTTTGTCATGGTTTATGAAAAGTTAACTTAAAGTTTAAATATACTAAACATACGACATGAAAATATAGCGAAAAGGAGCACAAACATATGGCCGCTTTAATTACATTAAAGGATATTACAAAGGAGTTCAATGGGCAAGTTGTATTAAGAGGAATAGATCTCGAAATCGAACCGAATGAATTTGTTACATTACTTGGTCCTTCAGGGTGTGGTAAAACGACAACATTACGTATTATTGGTGGGTTTGTAGATCCTAGTTCTGGTGAAGTATTATTTGATGGAAAAAGTATCTTAGAAATTCCTTCACACAAAAGACCAACAAATACTGTATTCCAGCGTTATGCATTGTTCCCTCATTTGGATGTATTTGAAAATGTGGCCTTTGGGTTAAGAGTGAAAAGTCAATCACTTCAGATGCAAGAAGAGATTGCTATGTTAGAAGCACAGTATGAAAGGAAAATTGAATCTACTTCATCACATGATGAAATTAAACAATTAAAAGAAACTTTGATAGATGAAATTAATCAAATAAAAGATCCTAATTACAGTTTAAAAAAAGAAATTTCAGCGCTAAAAGAAAGATTAAATACAAGTCAAGATAAACAAGCGCTTAAAAAGGAAATCAAGACATTAAAGGGACAATTTATTACTGCTAAAACAAAAGAAGTTGAGCTTCGAAAGAAAGTTTTAAAGTACTTGAAAATGGTTGGTTTAGAGGGTTTTGAAAATAGAGAAGTACATAAATTATCTGGTGGTCAACAGCAAAGAGTTGCGATTGCTAGAGCACTAATTAATGAACCAAAAGTTCTATTACTTGATGAGCCTCTTGCTGCACTTGATTTAAAACTACGCCAAGAAATGCAATATGAACTTAAAGAAATTCAGCGTTCAGCTGGTATTACATTTATTTTTGTTACACATGATCAAGAAGAAGCATTGACGATGAGTGATAAAATCGTTGTAATGAATTTAGGGGAAATATATCAAATCGGCACCCCAGAAGACATCTATAATGAACCTACTAACAGATTTGTCGCTAATTTCATTGGTGAATCTAACATTATTGAAGGTATCATGAAAGATGATTTACTCGTCTCATTTGATGGTCAAGAGTATACATGTGTTGATAAAGGATTTGGCAAGAATGAAGCTGTTGACGTTGTCATTAGACCAGAAGATATTGATATCGTATCAAAAGGTAAAGGTTTCTTAACTGGAGTTGTTGACTCTATTGCATTCAAAGGCGTGCACTATGAAATCGATGTGAAAACAAATAAGCGTGTCTTCACGATTCACACAACAGATTTTCATGAATTAGGTAGTGAAGTTGATTTATTGTTTGGGCCAGAAGACTTACATGTTATGGAGCAATGGTAATGCAACAATTAATCAAATCAAAAACCACACATAAACTTGAACGTTATCTTGGAATTCCTTATTATATTGTGATGACGATTCTCGTAGTTATTCCTATTTTGTTATTAGTATTATCATCGTTTCAAACAGAAACGATTAGTGGTTTATTTCCATTTACATTTTCATTTGATCATTATTTTGAATTTTTTAGTACCCCAAGTTTTGTAAGAAGTATGGCAACTTCATTATGGATTGCTTTTGGGACAACGATATTATGTTTAGCAATTGGTTATCCACTTGCTTATATCTTGACGAAATTAAAAGCGAGAACGCAAATTGCTTTAATCTTATTATTTAATGCACCGATGTGGATTAATAGTTTATTAAGAATTAGAGCGTTAAAGCAAATACTTGAAGTGTTTGCACCTTCACTTATTGGGACACCGATTGCGATTATTATTGGTTTAACTTATATTTATTTACCATTTATGGTATTGCCTATTTATGCTGTATTAGCTAAAATAGATAGAAATTTATTAGAATCATCTGCTGATTTGGGAGCAAGTAAACTGCAAACGCTCTTGCGTGTAATCATACCTTTATCATTATCAGGTATTATATCAGGAATCATGATGGTTTTCTTACCATCAGCAACAACAATTATTGTGCCAAGATATTTAGATCCAGGTTCTAATTTATATATGGTGGGTACGTTAATTGAGCGTTCAATTATTGAACAGGAAAGAATACCTTATTCATCCGCTATAGCGATTGTATTATCAGTCGTGATTCTAGCTTTTGTATACTATATCAAGAAACTTGACCGCTATAAGGGGGTGAATGCGAATGAAGCAGAAAACAGTTAGTAAAACAGAAACTATTTTCCTAATTATTGCTTTACTCTTTATTTATGCACCAATTATTTCAATGGCAGTATTCTCCTTTAATGCTGGTAATTCATATACAAGTTGGGGTGGATTCACATTTCAAAGATATATTGAGTTATTTACAGATAGAGAACTGTTCAATTGGACTAATCCAAGAGAATCAGTTGTGTTAATGACACTTTGGATTGCAACTATATCGACAGTAGTATCGACGATACTTGGGACACTTGCAGCTATTGCTTTAACAAAAACACGTAAAGTCTTGAGAGACTTGACGATGCAAGTTAATAATATTCCGATTGTTAGTCCGGATATCATTACTGCTGTATCGCTTGTTGTATTGTTTGGCGCAATGACGTTAGAACCATCGTATAATACAATGCTGCTTGCGCATATCGCATTTTGTACACCGTATGTTTTGATTACGGTTTATCCGAAAGTCAAAAGTTTGGATCCTAATATTGCAGATGCTGCATATGATTTAGGAGCATCTCCATTAAAAGCATTATGGAAAGTGATTATTCCACAAATCAAAGTTGCGATTATCGCTGGTGCAGCTATCGCATTTACAATGAGTTTTGATGATTTTATTATTTCTTATTTTGTGGCAGGGTCATCTGGCGATATGAACATTTCTATTTATTTGTTTAATAATCGTCGTTTCCCTAAATTAATATTCAATGCTTTATCTGCGATAATATTGATGATTATCGGTTCTAAAATATTATATGATTACATTAAATCAGGTAAAAAAACGGAGGAATTAGAATGAAGAAAATGATTGCATTATGTATGGTTTTATTCGTAACATTTACATTAATCGGTTGTACAGAAGAAGATACACTTCGCTTATACAACTGGGGAGAATATATCGATGTTTCACTTTTAGAAACTTTTGAAGAAGAAACAGGCATTCGTGTTGAACAAATCTTGTTTGATTCAAATGAGGTTGCTGTTACACAGATTAAAGCTGGTAATCAGTATGATCTTGTGATTCCATCTGATTATGCTATTGAGCAGTTAGCTGAAGAAAATCTGATTGATCCAATTAATTGGGATCTCATTACTACTTTTGATCCCACAATTGATTTAGCAGATGGGTTGGTTGATATTCTTGATACACTAGACGATAACGGTAATGGTTTTGATTTATTAAACTATGCTGTGCCTTACCTTTGGGGTAATTTAGGTATTTTATATGATACGACTACTGTTGATGAAACTGATTTAACAGGTTGGGATGTATTAGAGATGAGCGATACGTATCATATTGCATTTTATAATAGTTCAAGAGATGCATATTTGACGGGTTTAAAAGCAACAGGTGTGCAAACAATTAATGATCCATCTACTTCAGAATTTAGTGCGGCAACAGATTGGTTGAATGCAGCTTTAACAGCTGAAGTTTCTGTGCAAACAGATGAAATATTTGATACCATGCTTGACCCTGCTAGCTATGATATGGCAGTCGCTTACTCAGGAGATGCAAACTACTTGATGAGTGAGAATGAAAATCTATCATTCTTTGTCCCAGATGAAGGTACAAACGTATTCGTAGATGCTTTTATTACACCAAAGGGTGCGAATCAGGATTATGCATATCAATTCCTTAATTTTATGATGTCCTATGATCAAGCAAAACAAAACACAGAAGAAGTGATGTATACGACACCTAGAAAAGATGTTTTTACTGATGAAATTGCAGTGGACGGGGATTTTGAATTTTTAGCAGCTAGTTATGATATCCGCATTAATCAACATGACGAAATATACCGATATAATAGTGCTTTAAAACTACAAATGGATAACAGTTGGCAACAAATCCTTGCTAGTAAAGGTTATGAGGGTGAAGGTTTGGGATTTTCCACGATTCTGATTATCGTTATTGCAGGCGCATTAGTTGTAGGATCAGTTGGTTTAAGTGTGTATAGGAAGTTCAAAAAAGCTTAATTTAAATACATTAATAAAAATGGTTGTGAGGTTCTCCCACAGCCATTTATTTTTACCCTGCTATATCCACATGTAGATGTACAAGTGTATTGTTATTACATCTTTCTTTTATGCTTTATCATAATAATGAAAACCTTTTCAAAAGTAGTTGACAACCTGAAAATGTTTTGGTAGAATAAAGGTGAATACAAACGGCGTCCGCATATATAGACACTTGTGCAATACAATGCGTTAAAATATGGGATTGCGAAAATATACGTTCCAATAAAATTAAAGTGGAATGATTACGAGGAATATTATGTCAAAACCTTTTATACACGATGATTTCTTATTACATTCAAAAACTGCAAGAAGACTTTTTCATGAACATGCAGAAAATATGCCAGTTATAGATTACCATTGTCATCTAGATCCAAAAGAGATTTTTGAAGATAAAGCTTTTAAAAATCTTTTTGAAGTATGGTTGTCTGGTGATCATTACAAATGGCGTTTAATGCGTGCTAATGGTGTCACGGAGCCATATGTTACTGGTGATAAAAACGATTTTGAAAAATTCATGAAATGGGCAGAAGTGGTTCCTGAACTACTTGGTAATCCACTTTATCATTGGACACACTTTGAATTGAAACGTTTCTTTGGTATTGATGACTTATTAAGTCCTAAGACTGCCAAGGCAATTTATGAAAATGTAAATGAACAATTAAAACATCTAACAGCAAGAAAAATGATTACCATGAGTGGTGTTGAAACAATAGTAACAACAGATGATCCAGTTGATAATCTTAAGTGGCATAAAAAACTTGCTGAAGACAATACATTCCAAGTGAATGTTTTACCTGCGTTTAGACCTGACAAAGCAATTAATATAAATTTGTCTTGGTTTAATGATTGGGTCAATCAATTAGCGGGTGTTGTCGGTTATGAAATTAGTGATTTAGACGCTTTAGAGAAGGCACTGGTTGAACGTATTGAATATTTCCACGAAAACGGTTCAAGAATCGCTGATCACGGCTTAGATCAAATCGTTTATCAACCATCAACTAAAGAAGAAGTTGCAGCAATTTTCTCAAAAGCTAGACAAAATAAAGCATTAAATGAAACTGAAATTGCAAAATATAAAGGACACGTGTTAGTTGTTTTAGGAAAAGCTTATCATAGACTTGGTTGGGTTCAACAATATCATATTGGTGCACAACGCAATTTATCAAAACGTATGTTTAACCAAATTGGTCCTGATACTGGTTTTGATGCAATTAATGACCAACCTGTTGCACAACCACTAACAGCATTGATGAACGCATTGGATGAAACGCATGAGCTACCAAAAACCATTATTTACACACTTAATCCAAGAGATTTTGAAGTCGCAATTACAAGTATGCAAGCTTTCCAAGGTGATGGTATACCAGGTAAAATTCAATTTGGATCTGCTTGGTGGTTCTTAGATAACATTGATGGCATGACAAAACAAATAAAAGCGCTTGGTAACAATGGGTTGCTTGCACGTTTTGTTGGGATGTTAACTGATTCAAGAAGTTTCTTATCATATCCAAGACATGAGTATTTTAGAAGAATTTTATGTAACTTTATTGGTGATCAAGTTGAAAATGGATTATTTCCTGATGACGATGAATTATTAGGTCGCATTGTAGAAGATATTTGTTACTATAATACAAAACATTATTTTAATTTTTAAACGATCACTTTAAACGTCTGATTGATGAAATTCATGAGCTTAGTAAGCTCATTTTCATCGCAAGATGATGAAAGCGCTGACATATGATATGGGTATTCTTTAAATGTAAAATACACCTTATCCCAAGCATGATATCGCTCATCTTTAATATCACCTTTGATGATACAATTGATAAGATGAAGCTTGGCATATTCACGCCAAGGTCTAGCGATATAAGATGAAACTCTAGCTTCAATAATTGAGTTCACAACAATCATCCCATAAGGGAAAGATTGATAAGTAGAAGGTGCGAATATATAACCTTCGTTCACAACTACGATTCGACAACAGGTGAAAAGTGATGTGCCACTACCGAAGATAAAATCAACATCCCCTTCGATAGTGCAATCATCAAAAAGTGCTAAAACAGCATCTATATGACGGTAACTTAAGGGAAGAAAATGGTCATATCGCGCTGTTAAATCAACTGGTAAGGGACCAATGAACAAGGTGTCTTGATGGCCAATAAAATGACAGTTGATTGCTTTAAAGCCTGTACCATACACTGATAAGGCTACTGCTTGACCGATTGTGAAACCGCGACCAGCGGTATTCTTAATCGTTAAGTTTTTAAACGTGATATGCTCACCTAAAACAGCAACTGTTGATGTTCTAAACGTGTTATAAAGTAGACCATCTTCATGCAGTTTATAACTGTAGTCGTTATAAGTTATTACTGTATCTTTAGGTGATCGACCGATGAGGGTCAGGTGATGGTGATTAAGTTCTAATTTTTGATGATAATAACCTGGATTCAAATGGATGGTAATGTGTTGATCTAGGGAGTAAGCATTTAGGATGGCAGTTATATCATCGCTTGGGTTTAATGTAAGCTCAATCATGGTTTTCTCCTTTGTTTACTACCTTCATTATAATAGAGGAGTTGTAATTTTGACAATTAGAAAATTTAGGATGATAGATATTGCAATCTTCTCCGTGATGGCAGCTATTACTGATATTGCAGTCGCATTATTCGGTTTATTAGATGTAAGATTCTATCTAGCAATTTCAGCAGCAATCATCGTACTCGTATACATTAGATGGCGCAAATATGGGTTTTTGATTAATGGCTTCATGATGATTGTACATGTCATATTATTTGGCATCATTAATGGTGATTGGGTTGTAGCAGGATTACATGGGATATCTTTAATAGGTATGTCAGTTGTATTTTTGTTATTACAATTTAAAGCTTTTGAAGTTAAGGGAAAGTTCACCTTCTGGCAGATGGCATCGCTATTTCTAGTTGGTTATCTCGTGACATTTTTAATGGAGTGGGGATTATACAATTTGTTGGAATCAACAAATTTCACCAATGTTTTATTGAATCATATCATCACGTTTGTTGTTGGACTAGGACTATGTGCAATTATTGTTCATCAAGAAAATATTGCGATTGATATGGATTATTACTTAAGACACAAGGATAAAGGGAAAACGACATGAATGAGAAAGTACCATTAACGGAAGAACAATTAAAACATCAAGCCATTATGGACGAGATGGAAAGAACAAGATGGCAACGCTATTGGAAACAAATTAAAAAGAATTGGCCAATTTATGCTATGCTTATTCCTGTTGCGTTATTCTTTTATTTCATCAAATATCGACCAATCGGCGGTATTATGATTGCGTTTAAAGACTTTGATGACTATTCAGTATCAGTTGCTAATAGTGATTTTACAGGTCTTTATGCGTTTAAAGTACTGATGTTTGGTAACCAGAAAGTTTTATTCTGGCGTGCCTTTAGAAATACCTTTACGCTATCTACGTATGGGCTTTTCTTTGGTTTTCCAGTGCCAATCATCTTAGCACTCTTCTTTAGTGAAATTAAAAATCAAGCTTTCCGTGCTTCAACACAGATTATTACATATTTACCTAAGTTCATATCGACGGTTGTTATTACATCAATCGTAGGACTTATGTTAATGGGGGGGAATTCATTTACCTCACCAGGTATTATTAACCAGTTATTTATCAATTTAGGTGTGATTGAAGAAGGTACACCAATGCTCTCACAACCTGAATACTTTAGGTCGATATACATTATATCCAACATATGGGAGACTGCGGGGTATGGATCCATCGTGTACTTTGCCGCCATTATGTCCATTTCGCCTACGAATTATGAAGCGGCGAAAATTGATGGTGCAAACAAACTTGCACAAATTCGATATGTCACATTGCCTGGTATGGCACCGACATTAACGATTATGCTAATTCTTCGGATTGGACGAACGTTATCGATTGGTTATGAAAAGATCTTACTCTTGACCTCTGGTCGTGGTCTAGAAGTGTTGAAAACAGCTGAGGTTATCTCCACATACGTGTTAAAACTTGGTGGAGTTTGGGCAGGGACGACATCTACAAATGTTAGTTTTGCTGCCGCTGCAGACGTATTTAACGCCTTTATTGCAATGTTCCTAGTGTTAGGTGCAAACTTTATATCACGTCGTGTCTCTGACACGTCGCTATTCTAGGAGGCAATGATGAAAAGACTTGATAAATCAGAATTAATATTTAAAATCATCGCCTATGTATTTGTTGGATTATTTGCATTATCAACGCTTTATCCATTCATCTATTCAATCTCAATGGCAGTTTCAAGTAAACTAGCTGTTGAAACTGGTGCAGTTGTCTTATGGCCAGTTGATGTACAGTTTGAAGCAGTTAGAGAATTGATTATTGGAACAGAAGCAAGAGGATTTTGGGTAGCTTATACAAACACATTATTTTATACCTTCTATGGTACACTCTTTGCGATTTCATTATCAATCTTCGCTGCATATGCGTTATCAAGAAGAAATTTATTATTTAAAACTCAAATTTCATTCTTAATTGTATTTACGATGTGGTTTAATGCAGGGTTGATTCCAACATATTTAAATTATCAACAGTTGTTAATTAATAACCGTTGGGGTATTATTGTTGGGTTTGGTGTCCAAGCATTTAATATTTTATTACTTCGGAATTATTTTAATGGTATCTCTCGAGAAATTGAAGAAGCTGCCATTGTGGATGGTGCCAATGAGTTCCAAGTATTAGGTAATATTTATATACCAATGAGTAAATCAGCGATTGCGACTGTGACATTGTTCTATGCACTCAATCGTTGGAATGGATATTTTTGGAATATGCGTCTTGTACGTGATCCAGAACATCCATTGCAAGTTATCTTAAGACGCATAACAGAAGCGGCTAGTGACACAGATATTGTTGTACAATATCCTTACTCACTATTCTCACTCGCTTATGCAGCAATTATCTTGTCTATTATTCCTGTCATCATTGTATACCCATACTTACAAAAGTATTTTGCAGCCGGTGTCAATGTTGGTGGAGTGAAAGAATAAAAAAAGGAAAAATAAGAAAGGGAGAAAGAAGAATGAAAAAAATTTTAAGTCTAGTTGTAGTCTTACTTGCAACATTAACATTGTTTGCATGTACGCCTGAGGAAGAAGAAACAGTTCAGATCAATATGGCAATCAACTATAAAGGTAACATGACAATCTCAAGTCACCTTGATTTACCATATATGGCGTTAAATGGTACAACTTATAATCCTGGCGATTTACTTCCTTCATGGGAAGCAATCGAAGATGTTTTAGGAGTAGAGTTCAATGATATCGCAACAGAATCTGATGCAAATACAGATGCTCAGTTCGAAAGATTGCAAACATCATCATTTGAAGGGGTTGATGTAATCAATGCAACAGGCGCATCAATTGGACCTGAAGGTGTTAAAGGTAATTTCGTAAACATCGCTGATCATTTAAGCGATATGCCTAATTTCTCAGCATTCCTAGATGATAATCCAGCAGTTGAACAATCAATTACTTCAGCTGATGGTGGTATTTACTTCACACCTTACTTTGATGGTTTTGGTGAACAAGAACTAATGTTCCTAATGCGTATTGACTGGGTACAAGATATTCTTGATACAGATAGTCCAGTATTTGATACAACAGCTGCAGTTGTACCTAATAACTATACTAATCGTGTCATTAATACACCTATCGATACAGAGATTACAGTTGCTAATAGCGATGGTACAACTCGCACAGTCGAAAAAGCTTATACAACAAATATCTTAGATACATTAGCTGGTTTGTCAAATCCAACTGGTGCTGATGTTGCTAACGCATTCATCACACATATTGAAGATACATACGGTGATCAAGGTTACACAAACCTTTCAGATGTATTTGTTGGCACAGATGCTGCTTATGATACTGATGAATTATTAGCACTTATGTATGTTGTTAAATCTAATCCAGCTTTCTTAACAGCTGACCACACAGATGGTGCGAAGAGTAGCGTTGAAGTATTCTTCCCACGTGAATCAAAAGGTAGCCGTATTAGAAACCTATTTAGAGGCTTGGAAATGTTTGGTGTTCGTGGTGTTGTATCACGTGCTGAATGGCTCTATATTGATGAAACAGGCACATTAAATGACGCGCGTCATGACGATGAATTTATTGATGCAGTTAACTATTTATCAGATATTTATAATGATGGTTTAATTTTACAAAATCCTGAAGATCCAGCTGGGTCAAACTGGCGTGCACAATTATTATCAAGTTCAACAGGATTTATGAGTTATGATTACAATGCTTCATCAACAGCTCAAGGCTTAATTGATGATGGTAGCTCAATTGACTCAGACTATAAATATCAAGCAGTATTACCTCCAGTCGTTGATTGGTTAGGCGATGGTCATTTCTTCCATTATTCAGAATCAGTACGTTCAGTTAAGAATGAAGCATGGGGAATTCCAGCAGGCGTAGCAGATGATGAAGCTAAACTTGCAAAAGTTATCCAACTATTTGATGGAATGTATGATTATGAAGATGTTGATTCAATCGGAACTATCGGTCTTTATGGACCTCAAGGTTGGACAAATGGCACAATGACATATGCTGATCAAACAGTTTATCGTATGAGCGAAGATGCACTTGGTGAAATGAATGAATTTGCAGGCGGTAACATGATTAACTACTTACGTCAATATGTTGGCGCAACACTACCTATTGGTCATATCCGTTCATTAGGTTTAGAATTCCAAACTTTATCATCAGATGGTGAAGAAGGGATTTCACGTCTAAACACTGCTAGATCTGCTGGTGTTTTACGTCTTGCTGGTCAATATGAATCTACAAATCCTTGGTATTCAATTACACCTACATTCTTCCCATTAACGGAAGCACAATCAGATGAAATTGATGATACAACAGGTGCATGGCGTGATATTTATGCAGATGATGCATTAGTCACAATGGTGAAATTTGGATTCTCAGGTGCTGGTGAATCTGTGACTAAAACTGAATATATGGATCTATTCCTATATGGTGAAGGTGCAACACAAATTGATTCTTATACTGATGTATATATCAATTACTACAGACAAGCTTACGCTACAGTATCTTAATTAACACATAAATATACGGTTAAGGGGAAGGGTATTTCCTTTCCCTAGTACCGTTTCATGAAAGGTTTACAATGAAACTGACACAACGATTAAGTTACTTATCTACATTTTTAATAGCAATCATAAATTTTATTTACACACTTGTATTTTCATCAAACTGGGCAAGAGGAGCAGCAAGACTTGGTGTGTTTTTTGAACATGCTCAAGAAGTTAACCACTTGATTTTCAGACTAGCCCTCTATGGTGTAATACTAGTAGGTTTGGCACTGCTATTTAATTCACATAAAAATAGAAAGTTTTACCCAGCAAACTATGTATTCTCGGTCTTATCTGCAATTATGGTCATGATCATTGGGGTTGTTACGATTATCCAGGTATTACCATTGAAAGCAGAATATCTAACATTGGATCCAGAACAATTGGCGTTTGTAACGACAATTAACTGGTCAAAGCCCGGCGTATCTATATTCAATTGGGGAATTGGAATATCTATTGGTTTATTAATCGCTGGTGGTTTCGTATTATTTGTTACAGCTTATAAGTTTAATAAACACGTGTTACGTGCTAGGAAAGAAAAGAAGCATTTAGAGGTGTATCATGAGCATTCATAATACTAAAGCAGACAAGATGCGTTATCAAACAAATCGGACGAGTTATTTGCTCGTAATGTTATCCATTGTGATGACATTAATAGCTTTGTTTACAAACATTAACTATGACCAGTTTATTAGTGTATTAACAGATGAACACGTTTATTATGTTCAACCAGATTTACGTGTTGGTTTAGAAATTGGCTTAGGTATTATCATGATGTTGGTCATGTTTATGGCTGCTGAAAAAATTAAGTATTATGATGGCTTTTGGTCTCGTATTGGCCTCTTTGTCCTAGCAGGTATCAATATTGTACGTGCATTTAATTTACCACTTTACGCATTAAATCAAGAATGGATTCCTTTTGGTAATGTATTAGTTATTATGATTGAATATGGTGTTGCAGGATTATTATTAATATATGCAGGCTTCATTTCACTACAAAAGTATCACATTCTTAGAGCCCATTTAAAGGAGTTAAATATCAATGGCAACGATGCAGTTTAATAATATCAACAAAATATATCCAAATGGTGTCCAAGCAGTATTTGACTTTAACATGGAAGTTAAAAATGGCGAATTTATCGTATTTGTTGGTCCTTCTGGGTGTGGTAAATCAACGACACTTAGGATGGTTGCAGGTCTAGAAGAAATTTCTTCAGGAGATCTCTTGATCGATGATTTAAAAACAAATGATAAAGCACCTAAAGATCGTGATATCGCAATGGTTTTCCAAAACTATGCGCTTTATTCACATATGACGGTTTATCATAATATGGCATTTAGTTTAGTACTTAGAAAAGCAAACTCTGATTACATCCATGAGCGTGTCATGTGGGCAGCTGAAGTGCTTGGTTTAACACCTTATTTAAACCGTAGACCGGCTAATTTATCTGGTGGCCAAAGGCAACGTGTTGCGCTTGGTAGAGCGATTGTAAGGGATCCTAAGGTATTCTTGTTGGATGAACCTTTATCAAATTTAGACGCGAAACTTAGGACTTCAATGAGAAAAGAATTAAAGGCTTTACATCGTCGTTTGAAAGCAACCATGATTTATGTTACACATGACCAAATTGAAGCATTAACACTAGCTGATCGTATCGTAATTTTAAATAATGGTTATATTCAACAAATCGGTACACCAAGTGAAGTTTATGATGATCCTGCAAATCAGTTTGTTGCTAATTTCATTGGCACTCCACCTACAAATATTATTCCATCAAGACTAACAGAAGATGGCACATTAATATTAGGTGATGCTTCATGTGAAGAACATGTCAAGATAGATATCAGTAAACATGAAGCGTTTAGTGAACTGAAAAAACAAGGTTATTTTGGACATGAAGTTACTGTTGGCATTAGACCTGAATATTTTCAAATTGATAAAGCTAAACCAACAGATAAAGAAAATATAGTTGATGTTGATTTTTATGAATTACTAGGTGCTGAAGGGCTCATTCACTTTACACTTTGTGGTCAAAAAATGATTAGTAAGATGAATGCAAGATTTACATTTGAAGCAGAAGATAAAGTGAAATTCAAAATCTTAGTTGAACATTTGTATTTCTTTGATAACAAAACGGAGAATAGAATCTATGGACAAAAGAAATGAGACAAAAGTAAAAACAGTACATCTTCCGTTTGAAGAACAAGAACAAACATTTATGGAAAAAGCGAAACATAAAATAAAGTACTGGTATTCTTTTAATAAACAAAAAATACCGATGATCTTTATTTTGATTGGGACGATTTTTTACACTGCATTTTTAGATTTTGAGGTACAAGGTACATCAATTAAATTGTTATCACATATTGATGCACTACGATATATTTCAGATTCTGTGAGAAATAATATTGCCGCATTTCTACTATTTACAATGTATCTATTATCACTTTTACAATTGTTTAATAGTATTGGATTTGGCAAAAAACGTGCGCCTTTTACATTGATTTTAATGACGCTTATTACAGCTATTCAAGTTGTATCAGCATTTATTTATACCCAAACATTTTTCTTAGAACAGGCAGCGAGAACTGATTATACGATAACGCCCTCAGCAGTTACAGCATATACGGTTGTTATTATAGGTGCTACTTTGTTTGTGATTGGTACGGTGTTTGCTTGGTTCTATGTGGATTGGAAATATGTCAAAGAAAAAGAATAATAGAAATCAGAATCCCTATCATGTGGATAAATTTGCATCGATTCCCGCTTGGTTCAAAATTGAGTTTCTTAAATTTTGGCTAGCGGGCGCTTCATTTTATCTTGTTGTTTTTGGACTTCCACAACAATTTGATTATATGGATCGTATTGTCATGATGACACTTGTATTAGCACTAGGTGTTGAATATCTCGTACAAAATGTTATTAAATGGATGAATACAGATAAACAACCAACTGATTTTTATTTGATTCATCATTTTAAACGTACGTCAGTTGCTAGTTTATTTGCAACATTGCTCTATGTGATTGTTATTGTTCTGTTATCACAATTAATCTTAGGATTATGGGTATCACTAGGGTTATCAACCATTGGCGATTGGATTAGTGAATCAACAGCAGATCCGTTTAGTTTCGCAATTATTTATATCGTATTTGATACGGCTTGGATGTTTTTAAGAAAGTGGTTTAAAAATTGGCAAAAAAGCAAACAGGAGATGTAATCATGAAAAACATTAGTCAATCACCTTGTTCTGTAACTTTAGAACTTGAAAATAAAACCATTTATTATGCACCGAAAGCATATGATGTTTTCGTCAATGATAAAAAAATGCTAGAAGATGTAAAAACAAATGTGTTTTCACTCTTTGATTTAATGCCTGATGAAACATATCATATTGTTGCAGGTGAAGAGAAAATCACTGTGAAAACAGATAAAGCTAGTATGATTTTAAATGTTAAGGATTTTGGTGCAATTGGTGATGGGAAGACGGATGATACTAATGCTTTACAAGATGCGATAAACAAATGTCCAAAGGATGGTTTAATCATCATACCAGAAGGCATATATTATATGAGACCAGTTTTTTTAAAAAGTTATCAAACGATTAATATTCAAGAAAGTGCGACTTTACTTGGTGATATTAATCGTAACCACTATCCAATCTTACCTGGACAGGTGAAAAGAAGAGATGGTTCATTATTAGAACTGTCCAGTTGGGAAGGAGAGGTTGCAAATACATTTGCAAGTATCTTAACGGGTATTGAAGTGTCACATGTTAACATTGTTGGTAAAGGTGTCATTGATGGTAATGCAGTTAATGCAGATTGGTGGGAGAATCATAAAGTCATGCGCGGGGGTGCTTGGCGACCAAAAGGATTATTCTTCTCAAACTGTGAACATTTGACTTTGCAAGGTATTACGCTTCAATACACACCATCATGGAGTATTCACCCTTATTTTTCAAGTTATTTCAATATGATAGATATAAAGGTGATTAATCCAAAAGTAAGTCCAAATACAGATGGTTTTGACCCAGAAGCAACCGATCATATAAATGTTATTGGTGTTAATTTCTCTGTTGGCGACGATTGTATCGCAATTAAGTCTAATAAATTTGACTTAGGTATGAAATATCGTAGAGCAACTTCCGATATGGTTATTAGAAACTGTATGATGGCATACGGGCATGGTGCAGTTGTGTTAGGTAGTGAAGCATCCGCAGGCATTAAAGATTTAACTGTTACTCAATGTTACTTTAAAGAAACAGATCGGGGCCTACGTATTAAAACGAGGCGTGGACGTGGTGAATCATCAGTCATTGATGGTATTACATTTGAAAATATTTATATGGATAATGTGTTAGTTCCGCTAGTCATTAATATGTATTATTATTGTGATATTGATGGTCATGATGAATATGTTTGGAGTAAAGAGATGCATGAAATAGATAATAGAACACCTTATTTAGGATCGTTTACGTTTAAGCATATTGAAGCAGTTGGTGTTCATGCTGCAGCAGGGTTCTTTTACGGTTTACCAGAACAGCCGATTCGATCTGTATCATTAGAAAATATTTCATTTACATATGCAAATGAACCACAATATTTTCTACCAGCAATGATGGATAATGAGGAATTACAACAAGCTCAAGGTCTACAATTTCATTACGTTAATCATGTGTATATTAAAGATGTAACACTTCATGGTGTTAAAGGTGAAAAGGTTGTATTAGATCACGTAAAAGCATATCAAAAACAATGATAATATTACCCTTCTAGGAGGGTCAATGTTTACACATATTATATAAACGGTGTCTATAGTATCAGGGAGGTATCCGCATGTTCAAACATGATGTATTACAAAAAATAGCAGATATTGGTGTGGTTGCAATCATAAGAGCTGAAAACAGTGAACAGGCTATACGTATTGTTGAGGCTTGCATGATAGGCGGTATTTCAGCAATTGAAGTGACATTTACGGTGCCACATGCAGAAAAAGTGATTGCTGATGTGAAGCAAAGATTTCAAGATAAAGCACTCATTATTGGAGCAGGAACTGTATTAGATAAAGACACAGCAGTGTTAGCTATTGAACATGGTGCAACCTATATCGTAAGTCCAGGATTTGATGTTGAAACAGCAGCATATTGTTTATCAGTCCATGTACCTTATTTACCAGGGTGCCTAACGATCACTGAAATGTTGACAGCTAGAAAAGCTGGAGTAGAAATTGTTAAACTATTCCCTGGTAGTGCTTTTGGACCTAGTTATATTAAAGCAGTAAAAGGACCGCTACCTGATATAAATATCATGCCAACCGGTGGTGTATCATTAGATAATGTTGCAATATGGATTAAAAATGGCGTGGTTGCAGTTGGTGTTGGTAGTGATTTAACAAAACACGCAAAAACTGGTGATTATGACACGATTATTAATCGAGCAAAAGCATATGTGGATGCAGTTAAAAAAGCAAGAGGTGACATATCTTAATGGCAAAAATTATAACAATGGGTGAAATTATGCTGAGGCTATCAACGCCTGGTCATAAACGTTTCACACAATCTGAATCATTTGATGCGACATATGGAGGTGGTGAAGCGAATGTTGCAGTATCGCTCGCTAATTATGGACATGAAGTTCACTTTGTATCCAAATTACCACTAAATCCGATTGGCGATAGTGCGATTAATCATTTAAGACGTTATGGTGTTGATACATCATATATAAGTCGTGGTGGCAATAGATTGGGTATCTATTTCTTGGAAACAGGTGCAAGTATGCGGGCTTCATCAGTCGTCTATGATCGAGCAAATTCCGCAATTGCAGAAGCAGATATTTATGATTTTGATTTCGATAAGATATTTAAAGGAGCATCTTGGTTTCATTGGACAGGTATCACACCTGCCTTAGGACCAAAAGCTGCTAGTTTGACAAAAGCGGCTTTGATTGCAGCGAAAAAACATGGTGTTACAGTTTCTGTAGATCTTAATTATCGTAAGAAACTATGGACACCAGAAGAAGCGCAAAGAGTCATGAAAGATTTAATGCAATACGTGGATGTGTGTATTGGTAATGAAGAAGATGCGTATCTTGTTTTAGGATTTAAACCGAAAAACACGGATATCACAAAAGGTAAATTGGATACATCGGGATATGAAGCCATCTTTAAAGAAATGAAAAAGGCATTTGGCTTTAAATATATCGCAAGTTCATTACGAGAATCATTTTCTGCGACACATAATGGCTGGCAAGCACTGCTATATAATGGGGAATCATTTTATTTATCTAAACACTATGATATTAATCCGATTATTGATCGTGTAGGTGGTGGTGATTCATTTGCAGGTGGACTGATTCATGGTTTACTTACAAGTATTCCACAAGAAGCGATTGAGTTCGCAGTTGCAGCAAGCGCATTAAAACACACCATTCCAGGTGATTATAATTTAATAAATGAAATAGAAGTCAATAAACTTGCAAAAGGTGATGCTTCAGGAAGGGTAGAACGATGAAAGATAACAGATCAGTAACACGTATATTAGCTATTTTAGAATTAATAGCAAAACATGATGAAGGTTTAACATTAGGACAAATTTATCGGATGCTGGGTATTCCTAAAGCGACAGTTTATGACTTTTTACAAACGCTTTATAAAGCCGATGCAATTTATTATAAAGATCCACGTTTAAAGAATTATGTGATTGGATCAAAGATGTTTGCTATTGGATCAGTTTATACAAAAAATTCAAATTTGATTGAAGCAGCACAATATGATTTAAATGATTTTGCAAAACGCCATGGTAGAACAGTGTTTGTAACAAAACGAATCAATGATAAAGTTGTTTATGTTTATAAACATCAACCAAACAATTCAAAGATTATTACACCTCAAGAAATTGGTAGTATTTCAAGAGACTTTGAAAAAACACCACTTGGCCAAGCATATGCAGTATTTGACAAAAAAGTGTTAAATCCTAATTTACCACATTTTGATCAAATTAAACGTAAACGCTATACAGAAAGTAATTTGGAAGATAGCAGTCACATTTCAACACTGGCTGCACCAGTTTGGAATTTTGAAAACCGTGTATGTGGGGTATTAGTGACATCAGAATTAGCAACTGATCATGCAAGCAGAAAAGAAGTTGTTGAAGATTTTGTACATATTGCAGAAAAGATTTCAAGAAAACTTGGTTATATAGGCGATTTTAATGAATAAGATTGGGATTCGTGCACATGATATCGGTAAGTTTAAAGCAGATGAAATGGCACAAAAAATCACGATGAATGGGTTTGCTGGTGCACAGTTAGTTTTTAAAAAAGCAGTGGTAAACTTCAATTTAAATGATATTAGAAAGGCTTTTAATCCACCGTTAATTATGATGCTTGGTGCCTATTTTAATCCGGTACATCCAGATAAAAATGTAGTGAAAGCAGGTATTGATAATTTCATAAAGCATCTTCAATATGCACAGACATTAGATGCTTATTATGTAGGTAGTGAAACGGGATCTTTGATGGGTAGTCCATGGGGATATGTAAAAGAAAATCATAGTGATGAACAGTTTGTTGAAGTTATTAAGATTTTTAAATCACTATGTGATGAAGCAGAGCGATTAAATGTTAACATTGCTGTTGAAGGTGCTTATGCACATGTTGTTTTTAGTCCTGAAAGATTGCGTCAATTTCTTGATGAAATTGCTAGTCCAAATTTAAAAGTGACCATCGATTTATTTAATTTCTTATCGATTGATAATTATCAAAATCGAATGGCTATATTTGAAAATTCATTGAAGTTATTGAAAAGTGACATTGTGATTTTTCATTTGAAGGATTTTATTGTTAAAAACAATAAACTCGTTCAAGTTGGATTAGGTCAAGGTTTGATGGATTATGAAACCATCATTAGACGTATTAAACAAGAACAGCCAAACGCCTTCCTAATATTTGAAGGTGTCACAGGAAAAGATATAAAAACAAGTTATGCATTAATCACAAAATTATTAGCTAAAAAGGAGTAAAAAAAATGAAATTAGATATTAGATACAACAATCATCCAGAGGATTCAAAAACGTATGACACGAAAAAATTAAGAGAGCGATATTTAATTGATAAAGTGTTTGTTGAAGATGATATTCAATTCACGTATTCACATCATGATAGAATTATTGCTGGTGGTATTATGCCTGTTCATAGAGAAGTAGCTCTACCAGTGACAAAGGAACTTGGTACTGATTATTTTTTAGAACGTCGTGAACTAGGAGTTATAAACATTGGTGGTCCAGGATATATAATACTAGATGGTAAAAAACAAATAATGGCAGCTAAAGACGGTATGTATGTTGGTACAGGTGTTAAAGCAGTTATTTTTGGTTCTGATGATCCAGAAAATCCTGCGAAATATTATGTAAATAGTGCTCCAGCGCATAAAGTATATAAAACCGTCCATATTCCATTTGTAAACGCGAATCCAAATAAATTAGGTGATCCTAAAAATTTAAACGCTAGAACAATTTATCAATATGTTCATCCAGCAGTATGTGAATCTTGTCAACTCGTTATGGGGATGACAGTATTAGAACCTGGTTCAGTTTGGAATACAATGCCATGTCATACACATGAAAGAAGAATGGAAGTTTATTTCTATTTTGGTATGAAGGAAGATACACGTGTATTCCACTTTATGGGTGAACCAACAGAAACAAGACATTTAGTGATGAAAAACGAACAAGCAACGATTTCACCTTCATGGTCAATTCATACAGGGGTTGGCACATCTGATTACACTTTTATTTGGGGTATGTGTGGTGAAAATAAAACATTTAATGATATGGACTTTGTTCAAATGTCAGACTTGAAATAGAAAGGAACATGAAAATGCGTATGTTAGATCAATTTAGTTTAAAAGGAAAAGTAGCAATCGTTACTGGTGCTGCAGTTGGTCTTGGTCAAGGAATGGCTTTAGGCTTAGCAGAAGCCGGTGCTGATATAGTTGGTGTTGACTATATTGAATCCAAAGACACAAAAGCACAAATTGAAAAAATGGGTAGAAAATATCTAGAAGTACAAGCAAATTTAATTACGATTGGGAAACCTGGCTTAAAAGATATTGTTGATCAAACTCTCAAAGCTTTTGGGCATGTAGATATTCTAGTGAATAATGCCGGTATTATTAGACGTGAAGACTCACTAGACTTTTCTGAAAAGAATTGGGACGACGTGATGAACATTAATGTACGAACAGTTTTTTTCTTCAGTCAAGCGGTAGCGAATCAATTTGTGCTACAAAAAACTGGCGGTAAGATTATTTCCGTAGCATCTATGTTAAGTTATCAAGGTGGTATTCGTGTACCATCATATACTGCATCTAAATCAGGTGTTAAAGGTATTACAATGACGATGGCTAATGAATGGGCTAAATATGGCATTAATGTCAATGCGATTGCTCCAGGCTATATGGCTACGAATAACACAGCAGCGTTAAGAGATGATGAAACACGTGCAGGACAAATTCTAGAACGTATTCCAGCTGGTCGTTGGGGTACACCAAGAGATGTTGCAGGTGCCTGTGTTTTCTTAGCAAGTGATGCAGCAAATTACATTAATGGTTTTACAGTAGCTGTTGATGGTGGATGGCTTGCAAGATAGTTTAAAAATGAGAGTTGGCTAAAGCCAACTTTTTTTTATATGTTTACCAATTGCAGCTAATATATGCTAAAATGTTAATGAGGTATAGATATGAAAATTGAGCTTAGAGACAGAAGAATTGAAATTATGAATACGCTCTATCAATATGACTTATATCAGGATAGTGAAATTCCTTATATTCCGTCATTTGAGGAACAGGAATTGGCTGAAGTATATACAGATATCATTGGTCATTTATCAGAAGTAGATGGACTTATTAAAGAGCATCTTTATAATTATACGATTGACAGATTATCATATGTTGATCGTGCGATTATTAGACTAGCGACATATGAATTGCTTGTCAATGATACAGCCAAAGAGATTGTGATTAATGAAGCATTAGAACTCACAAAAGAATTTACGAATCTTGATGATGAAAAACAACGTAAGTTTAATAACCGTTTATTAGATAGTATTGCTAAAGCATTAAAGGACTGATTGATTTGGAAAACTATTTAAGTGTTACAGCCTTAACCAAATATATTAAAATAAAGCTCGAAGGTGATCAACACCTTCGTCTCATTTTGATTAAGGGTGAAATTTCAAATTTCAAGCATCATAGTCGTGGACATTTTTATTTCACACTTAAAGATGATCAAGCACAAATTAGTTGTATTATGTTTTCAAGAGATACAAAAGGTATTAATTTTGCACCGAAAGATGGCGACCACGTGTTAATCGTAGGTCGTATATCTCTATATCAACCTGCAGGTACGTATTCAATTCAAGTATCGCAAATGAAACTTGATGGTATTGGTGAATTGTATTTAAAATATGAAGCTCTAAAAAAAGAATTAACAGAAAAGGGATGGTTTGATGATCGACATAAAAAACCTATTCCTAAATTTCCTAAACGTATTGGTGTTGTAACATCCTCTACAGGTGCTGTTATTGAAGATATAAAAAATACAGTGACAAGACGTTATTTGTTAACTGAAATTCATTTATATCCAGCATTAGTACAAGGACCTGAATCATCAATTTCAATAGCAAGACAAATTGTGAGAGCGAACGAAAGAAATGAAGTTGATGTTTTAATTGTAGGTCGTGGTGGTGGATCGATTGAGGATTTATGGGGTTTTAATGAAATGCCTACAATTGAAGCAATCTATCAATCTAACATTCCTGTCATTACAGCAATTGGTCACGAAACTGATTTTACGTTATCAGATTTTGTAAGTGACTTAAGAGCACCAACACCTACAGCCGCTGCAGAGCTAGCGACACCTAATAAAATTGATTTGCTGGATAAAATCAAAGAATTCAATGCACAGTCTTACAAGGCGATTATTCGCTATTTAAATGATAAGACAACGTTGATGTCGTATTTTGATGAAAGACTTGAACAACGCTCACCAACGATGCGTTTAACAGAACTTAAGAGAGATGTTGAACGGTTTCAAGATTCACTTTATCGATCATCAGTTAATTTGCTTGATAGGTACAACAGACGAGTTGACCTTATAAAAGCAAGACTTAAAAATCCAAGTGATAAAATTGATCAGTATAAAGTGATGCAAGCAAGATTAGATGATAATTTGAAACGAGCCATCATGAATTTATTAAGCATAAGAAGTCATCAATTTAATGTGTTGAAAACTGGGTTGGAAGGAAACAATCCACTCCGCCTTATGGATAGAGGATATGCTATGGTTAGGCATGATGAACATGTAGTTACATCTATTCATGACATCACTAATGGTGATGATATTAAGATTAATTTTAAAGATGGGATTGTAGAAGCGAATGTTACCGGAAAGAAGGATAAATAATGGCTGATAATAAAACGTTTGAACAATTACTTAAAGATTTAGAAAGTGTTGTTAGAGATTTAGAAAATAAAGATATCCCCTTGGATGAAGCTGTCAAAAAGTATCAGTTAGGTCTTGAGTTATCAAAAGCATGTTATACCATGTTAGAAGATGCTGAAAAACTCGTAACGAAAGAAATAGAAGACTAGTATGACGCTAGAGGATATTAAAAATCCATTGTTCTTAAAAGATCTCTCATTCAGGGAATTAGATCAATTAGCCGATGACATTCGGTCTTTTTTGCTTGAAAAGATTCCTGAGACAGGTGGACATTTATCATCTAATTTAGGTACGATTGAATTAATTATTGCGCTCCATTATGTGTTTAATAGTCCTGAGGATGCATTTATCTTTGATGTGGGTCATCAGGCGTATACGCATAAAATACTAACTGGTAGAGCAAATCAATTTCATACATTAAGAAAAACAGATGGTTTATCTGGTTATATTGATTACACGGAATCTGCACATGACCAATGGGAAAGTGGCCATGCAGGTACAGCATTATCTGCTTTAGTGGGACTTTTACACGCCAAAGATTTTAAGAAAGAACGTGGAGAAGGAATCGCAATTGTCGGTGATGCGTCTATCGTGAATGGGATGTCATTTGAAGCATTAAATTTATTAGGTTCAGATACAAAACATCGTGGGATCATTATTTTAAATGATAATGAAATGAGTATTTCAAAATCAGTTGGGGCAATTTCTAAGACATTGACGCGGATTAGAAGTGCTAAACTAATGATATATGTAAAACGTTTTTGGGCGCGTATTTTACCACGTTTCGTATTAGGTTTTGTTGGACGCATTAAACGATCTCTTAGAAGTTTATTGCAACGTCAAAATATGTTTGAAGATCTAGGTTATATGTATATTGGACCGATGGATGGTCACGATATAAAATCATTAGTTAAAACATTAAAACGCATAAAGGATATAAAGAAATCTGTTGTGATACATGTCATTACCGAAAAGGGTAAAGGACATCCACAAGCAGAAGCGGATACAGTTGGTAAGTTTCATGGTATTTCCAACCATAATGGCATCAAACCTAAAGGTATTTCATGGAGTGAGTTAATCGCTGATATCATGGATAAATTACAAGAACATGTAAAAACATATGTTGTGATGCCTGCCATGACTGTTGGAACAAAAATGGGAAATTTCCAAAAGAAATATAAGGATCGTTATATGGATATTGGTATCGCAGAAGAACATGGAGCAACCATGGCAGCGATGCTTGCGCATCAAGGTGTACCAGTGTATTTTCCTGTATACGCGACTTTTAGTCAACGAGCGTTTGATCAAATCTTAAATGATATTGCAAGATCAGATCATCATGTCGTATTTGGGGTAGATCGCGCTGGTATCGTGGGTGAAGATGGTGCGACACATCAAGGATTATTTGATGTGAGTATGTTTGCATTAATGCCTAATGTTGTGATTGCTATGCCATATGATTATCATGATGCAGCAGCTTTAATATATTATGCGTTTTTAAAACAAAATCATCCAATGGTAATTCGTTATCCACGAGGATATGTGGCATTTGATCATAAGAAAGATAAGATTGAATTCGAGGATTTAACATTATCATGGACAAAGCTTCAAACAGGTATGGGACCTATACTCATAAGTTATGGACCATCGCTTGATTTATTGAGAACTGTCAATCTGGAGTTAAAGTTGGATGCGACGATCATCAATGCACGCTTTATTAGACCAATTGATGTTAAAATGCTGGATGAAATCTGTATGTCAGGAAAACCAATATTAGTCTATGAGGAAGCAAGTAATAACGGTGGGTTATATCCTGCAATATTAAGTTATATGGCTGAAAAAGGTTATAAAAATGACATTACAAGTATGAGTCTAACCAATAAGGTAGTTACGTTTGGTGCACATGAAGATATGTTGAAAAAATATGCAATGGATAAAACAGCAATCAAACAAAAAATCAAGGAGCTTATGAGATGAGGTTGGATCAATATCTTGTCCAACATGAACTAGTTAGTTCAAGGAGTAAAGCAACTGATCTTATTAAGCGAAAATTGGTTACAGTTGATGGGGTTGTTGCGAGAAAATCAGGGCAAGACATAAATCAAGAAAAGGTTGAACTTCTAAACGAAGTATTATATGTTGGTCGTGGTGGTGAAAAACTTGCTGGAGCGATAGCATTTTTCCATATTGATTTCAAAGGAAAAAAAGTGATTGATGTTGGTTCATCAACAGGTGGATTTACAGATGTTTCGTTAAAACATGGGGCATCATATGTTTATGCTTATGATGTTGGTCATGATCAGCTCGATGAATCTTTAAGAAATCATCCCTTTGTAGAAGTTCATGAAAGTACTAACTTCTTAGATGTTAAACTTCCTGAGGCTGATATTATTGTCATTGATGTTTCATTTATTTCAATCACGCAAATAATGACCCATATCAAAGGATTTAGGGGTATTGTTATCGGCTTAATTAAGCCACAATTCGAGGTTGGGAAAATCCATATGAAAAACGGTGTTTTAAAAGATAAGAAAACCCATAAATTGATTATAAAACAAGTTATTCGTTTTATTGAAAATCTCGCTTTTCCAGTAATTGATATCATGCCTTCATCTTTAAAAGGGAAAAAAGGCAATCAAGAGTATATGATATATATAGATACATCAAAGGAAGCGTCAAGAAAAATTGATCGAAGAATTGAGGATGTTATATGCTAAAAGAGTTAAACGTATCTAGTTTTGCACTTATTGATGATTTGAATATGACTTTTGATAATGGATTATCCGCCATGACTGGTGAAACGGGGGCAGGGAAATCCATTATTTTAGAATCACTTCAATTATTATTTGGAAAAAGAAGTGATACTTCAATGATTAGACATGGGGAAGACAAGGCAGTCGTAAGTGGCACTTTTTTATTAAATGAAAAAGTTGCTCAAACGCATGACTTGCCACATGAAATTACTATAAAACGAGAAATCGATCGTAATGGTAGAAATCAAGTAAGGGTTAATGATCAGTTAACCACACTTCAATCACTTAGAGAAATGACAGCGATGATGGGTTCTATTCATTCTCAAAATGAGACAATGGCTTTATATGACCGTACATCTTACCTGTCATTCATTGATCAAGTAGATCAACAAAAAGCGGATAAATTACTGCATCATTACTTAGTGCTTAGAAGCCGTTTTTTGGACCAAAAAAAGGCATTTGAACAGTTATCTAAGAAACGGACTGAAAGTGTTGAAAAAAGCGAATTTTTAGCGTATCAAGTCAAAGAAATAGAATCATATCATTTAGAAATTGGTGAACAAGAAAAACTAGAAGAACAAATTAATAAACTTAAGAATCATGATAAAATCATGAAACAACTAAGAGATGCTTATACGAATCTTGATCACGAACAGTTTTCACTTGATAGCATATATGATGCAAGTCAATCACTATTAAGGATTGCTGATTTAGATGAAACATATCATCGTATGACAGAGCAACTTGAAAGTGCTTATTATGAATTAGATGATGTTAAATCACGTTTATATGAAACAATCGAATCTCTTGATTTTGATGAGGATGCGTTTAATCAAATGCAAGAAAGATCATATGAACTGACAAAAATCGAAAAGAAATACCAAAAAAGTGTAGATGAAATTATTGCCTATTATGAAGACATAAAATCTGAATTATTAATGATTACGGATTATGATGCTTATATGAAAGAAGCAAAAGATAAAGTGAATAAGGCATTCAATGATGCATATGAAGCGGGTCTTTCACTAACAAATTTACGTGAGAAACTTGCGAAAAAACTTGTTAAAGATGTACTTTTAGAATTAAAGGATTTAGATTTAGAAAAAGCAACCTTCACAATTCTTTTTGATGATAAAACAAAAGATGATAGTCAATTATATGAAACAGGGTTAGACCAAGTTGAATTTATGATTTCATTAAACGAGGGTGAACCAGAAAAACCACTCGCAAAAGTGGCTTCTGGCGGTGAACGTGCACGTTTTATGTTCGCTTTAAAAAGTATTTATGCGAAAGCAAATGAACTTTCAATGCTCGTTCTTGATGAAATTGATATTGGTATATCAGGTAGAACAGCTGCAAAAGTCGCAGAAAAAATGGCGATGCTATCCAAAACGATGCAACTTATTGTTATTACACATTTACCACAGGTTGCTGCTCGAGCTGATTATCATTTAGGCATCCAAAAGATAAAAGAAAATAACCGCATGGTGACACACATCAATAAATTAACTCCTGATGAACGGATTGAAGCGATTGCGTTAATGCTTTCGGATGAAAAAATATCTCATTTTGCGATTGAACAAGCAAAAATGTTATTAAATAAGGCATAAAAAAAGGCGCTATGCGCCTATTCTTAAGCGGTGCCGCTGATAATTGCAAATATAAATGCAAACAGAATACCGCCAACCATGCCAATTAACATGAACCAAACAACAGCTTTACCCCACCATGTATTTAATGGGTTATGTAATGTACGGTCTTTTCCGTCATGTTCTTGGTGGTCATGTTTTTGAGTATGATTCGCTTTGTTCTTAGCCATTAAAGTCACCTCGTTGTTCTAATCGTAACTATTATACAATAAAAAGAGAGTGAAAGAAAGTGATTTCATGAAAAACCATGTGAAAATAATCTTTCATATTGATTTAAATGCCTTCTTTTGTAGTTGTGCCATGATTCATGAGCCATATCTTAAAGGAAAGCCTTTTGTTGTTGGTGGTTCTGGTGTGACAAGAAGAGGAGTTGTTTCAACGGCTAGTTATCCTGCTAGAAAATATAAAATTGGATCAGGTATGAGTTTAAATGATGCATTTAATTTATATCCAAAATTATTGGTTGTACCTTCTGATTTTAAGTTATATAGAAAATATTCACATCTCTTTTTTAATTTTTTAAAGCAATATTCAGATTTAGTGCTTGCTGGATCAATTGATGAAGCATATATGGATGTCACAAAACTATCAGAGACAAAACATCCATTAGACATCGCAAAAGAAATTCAAAATGGCTTAATGGAAACGTATCAATTACCTTGTTCCATTGGTATTGGACCAACGTTATTTCTAGCCAAAATGGGGTCTGATATGAAGAAACCATTAGGTATAACGGTGCTTAGAAAAAAAGATATTGTCAAAAAGTTATTTCCAATTACGATTAAAGATATGTTTGGAATCGGTAAAAAAACGTATCCTCAATTGATTACTTTGGGAATTAAGACGATTGGTGATTTCACGAAGAAAGAAAATAGACAAAAAATATTAGGTATAATGTCAGAAGAATCCTATCTTAGTTATCTTGATCATATTATCGGTCGCTCCAATGATGTTGTTGATCCTGATAAATACGCAATTAACCAGTCCATATCAAATGAGACAACACTTAATTATAATATGGATAACTTAGAAGCAATGACACCAATTATTAATGATTTGTTTGAAACAACATATCAACGGTTGATTAAAGGTGAATATGTTTGTAAAGGTGTCACGATTAAAGTGAAGTATGCAGATTTTAAGCAAATGACAAGGAGTTTTACTTTTACCGAATATACGGATGATAAAATTATTTTACATGATTATATAATGGACTTATATGAGAAGCATTTTCACGGCAAGCCAGTTCGATTGCTTGGTGCAGGTTTTTCACAATTATTATTGAAAAAAGATTTAAAGATAGATATTAA
Organism: Acholeplasmataceae bacterium; assembly: GCA_963676765.1. GTDB lineage: Bacteria > Bacillota_I > Bacilli_A > Acholeplasmatales > Acholeplasmataceae > WOFB19. Next base: position 1,102,356 of record OY781159.1, on the reverse strand, counting down.
TTTATTTAATTATCATGAATTTACAAAACGTGAAGTTAGGCTTTTTGAAACAAAAAAGACATCATAAGATGTCTTCTGGTTGTAAATTTGTTTGGTGATCCCATGTTGTGGGATCATCTTTTTTATATTGTTCTAAAAATTGAATGACTTCGTTTGTAACAGAAGTAGGTGTGGATGCACCACTTGTTACTGATATTTTATCAGCACTTGCTAACCAAGATAAGTCAATATCTTCAACACCTGCAATGAGATATGCAGGGATGTTTTTTGATGTTTTGCCAACATCACGTAATTTGTTTGAATTAGAGCTTTTTACATCACCAACAACAAGCATTAAATCAACATCTTCTTGTTCCATGACGGCATTTTGTCTAACAGTCGTTGCATTACAAATTTTATCATCAAATACATATGTAGGAAATCTTGATTCAAGCATTTTTAAGATAGGATCAATATCATATAAAGAAAGCGTCGTTTGATTGGTAACAAACACTTTATCAGTTTTAATTGGAGGAAGCATTAAAACATCTTTTTCATCTTCAACAAACAAAATATCATCAGAAATAGCGAGAATTGCTTCCGGTTCTGGATGATTTCTATGTCCGATGTAAATCACTTTATACCCCTCTTCAAGTTTTTGTTTCACTGCTTTATGCACTTTTAAAACATCGCGACATGTCGCATTTAAATAGGTTAACCCTTTTGCTTTTGCAAGATTGATTGCTTGTTCAGATACACCGTGTGCAGTAAATATTACTGTACCTGAAGTAATGGGCTTCAACATTTCTAATCTTGTTTTACCAGGTTCGTCTAAACTGATGACACCTAATGCATCAAAAGCAGCAGTAATCTTTTGATTATGAACGATTTGTCCAAGGACATAAATTGGTCTAGGATAACTAGTGTCGCGAATAGCTTTTTTGACAATGGCTAGCGCATTGAGCACGCCATGACAATAGCCACGAGGCTTTAAATCTATTGTTTTCATTTTATCACCTATAACCATTATAACGGATAACGATGAAACAATCGAAATAATCACTTTTTTTATGAATTAATGGTATACTAAATACGGTGATTTTTATGACTATAAAAGAAATGTTAAAACAATTAGGATATGACGAAATTACGCCCATTCAAAAAGGCGTTTTTGATGTATTTTTACATGCAAAACACCTAGTTGGTTTAGCACCAACTGGTACAGGTAAAACACATGCTTATTTACTTCCAATACTTGCAAATATTGATAAATCTCTACATCAGGTCCAAGCTGTTATCACTGTTCCAACGAATGAACTTGTTCACCAAGTAGCAAACATGTTAAACGATGCCGATGATGAAGTCATTGTAAAGGCATACTATGCTGGTAATGATAAGCAAAAAGAATTGAATTGGTTAGCAAAACATCAACCTCAAATAGTGATAGCGACACCGGCAAGATTAATTGAATATGCGATTGTCCAATATGTTTTAAACATTCATACAGCTAAATATTTTGTATTAGATGAAGCAGATATGATGTTTGATGAATCATTCATGACAATGATTGATAGGATATTACCACAATTTAAAACAACCAAATTAATGCTCTTTAGTGCGACTATCACAAAAGCAATGGAACCATTTATTAAAACTTACTTTGGAATATATGATTTTATTGATACAACTTCCTCACATGAATTGAATATAGATTATCAATTAATCAATATTAAACATCGTGACAGATTAGATGCTTTACTTGCTGTTTTAAAACATATTAACCCTTACTTAGGACTCATATTTGTTTCTAAGAAAGATGACCAAGAAAAAGTGTTTCAAGCGATTCATGAAGCTGGCTATTTGGTTGTTTCATATAACGGGAGTTTAGGCGTTAAGCGGAGAAAACAAATTCTTGAAGATATTCATGCATTAAAGTATCAATATGTAGTGACAAGCGATGTTACAGCTCGTGGCATTGATTTTGATGCCTCCCATGTGATTCATTTTGACTTACCGTATCATTTGGAATTTTTCTTCCATCGATCAGGCAGAACAGGTCGTATGTATAAACATGGTGTGGTGATTACGTTCCTAGATGTCAATGATCATAGAAAAGTTGAAAAATTAAGACAAAAAATTGATTTTACAGATTACACATTAACTGGACAAGACTTAGCAAAGAAGAAAGTTGCTCAAAAAAATCTTACTGATGAGGAACGACAAGCGATTAGAAAAATTAAGAAACCGAAAAAAGTAAAACCAAATTATAAAAAGAAAAATAAACTTGCAGTTAAAAAAGCTCTAAAAGATACGAGGAGGAAAGCGAATCATGCTAAAAATAGGAAGTCACGTTAAAATGTCTGGTGACAACATGTTTCTAGGCTCAGTTGAAGAAGCACTAAGCTATAAAGAAACAGCATTTATGGTTTATACGGGTGCGCCACAAAATACAAGAAGAAAAGAACTTGATCAACTAAAAATTGCTGAAGCGTTAGAAGCGATGAAAAACAATAATCTTGATGAAAAAGATGTTGTGGTTCATGCACCGTATATTATGAATTTATGTAATCCTAATCCTGAAAAAAGGGCGTTCGCAGTAGCGTTTTTAACAGCAGAAATTAAGCGTTCAGCTGCGATGCATGCAACACAAATTGTATTACATCCTGGTAGTGCTGTAGGTAAGGATAGGGAACAAGCAACTAAATGGATTGCTGAAGGTCTTATTGAAGTGATTGAAAATACAAAGGATTTACATGTTAAAATCGCACTTGAAACAATGGCTGGTAAAGGCAATGAAATGGGTAAAACATTTGAAGAATTAAAAGCGATTATTGATTTAGTAAATAATAAAGATAGAATCAGTGTTTGTTTTGATACATGCCATACACATGATGCTGGATATGATATTAGAGACGATTTTCAAGGAGTTATTGATCATTTTGATAAAGTCGTTGGAAAAGAATATATTACAGTGTTTCACGTAAATGATTCTAAAAACGTTAAAGGTGCTGCGAAAGACCGGCATGAAAACTTTGGGTTTGGTCATATAGGTTTTGATGCATTATTGGGTGTTATATATCACCCTGATTTTGAAACGATTCCTAAAATACTAGAAACACCATATGTTGATGGGAAACCACCTTATTTTGAAGAAATAAAAATGATTAGATCAAAAATATTTGATCCTCAACTTGTTGAAAAATTAAAGGCAAAAGAAGTTTAATAACTTAACCCGAGGTGTTACCTCGGGGTTTTTATTTGCACGTTTGATTTTACATTGACTATCGCATGTAGATATGCTAAAATCATCGTGTAATTTCATTGTTTGAATTACTTTTTTTATGACAATAAAATGAAGATATGAGGTAACTATGAAACGAATTGTTGTTGTCGGAACCCAATGGGGTGACGAAGGAAAAGGAAAAATCACTGACTATTTAGCACAAAAAGCTAATGTCGTTGTTCGTTTTCAAGGCGGTAATAATGCAGGGCATACGGTCATTTTTAATGGTCAAAAACATAGTCTTCATTTGTTACCTAGTGGTATTTTAGATCCAAAGAATATTAACATTATGGCAAACGGTATGGTCATTAATCCAAAAGCATTATTTGCAGAATTAGAAGGATTAAAAAATTATCAATTATTTATTTCAGATCGTGCACACATTACATTACCATTTCATTTACAAGCAGATAAACTACAAGAAGCGAAAAAAGGTGATCGTAAAATTGGGACAACCCACAAAGGAATTGGACCAACTTATACTGATAAAGCAGCACGTATGGGATTAAGAGTTGCTGAATTTATTGACCAAGAAAGTTTTGATGCGTATTTAGAACGCGTGTTGCCTGAAAAAAATGCGGAGTTTATCGCGTTTGGTCTACCACCATTTGATAAAGGTGAATTACTTGCTGAATATCAAGCACTTGCTTTAAAAATGAAACCATTCGTAAAAGATACTTCATTATTATTGAATAAATTAATTGAGGAAGAGAACTTAATTTTATTTGAAGGAGCTCAAGGTGTCTTATTATGTCTTGATCATGGGACATATCCTTATGTCACATCATCAAGTCCAACAGCTGCTTCAGTACCCGTCAATTGTGGGATTGCTCCATGGTTAGTTGAGGGTTCTGTGGGTGTCACAAAAGCTTATACAACACGTGTTGGAGAGGGACCATTCCCAAGTGAAATGAATGATGATTTGGGTCAAGAAATTAGAATTAAGGGTAATGAGTTTGGAACAACAACTGGTCGTCCTAGACGCATTGGATGGCTTGATACGGTTATTTTAAGACATACAAAACGCGTAAGTGGTATTTCTTTTTTAGCTGTAACATTGCTAGATGTATTAGATGATTTAAAAGAAATTAAAATTGTAACGAAATATAAATTAGATGGTGAAGAAATCGATTATATCCCTGCTGATGTAAAGCGATTCGAACGATGTGTACCTGTTTATGAAACTGTACCTGGTTGGCAAACAGATATTACACATGTTAAGTCATTTAATGATTTACCAGAAAATGCACAAAAATATCTAGAGAGAATTGAAACGTTAACAGGCGTGAAAGTTGCGATATTCTCAGTTGGACCAGATCGAACACAAACGATTGACATCGTTGATTTATATAAGTAGGTGATAATATGATAGATCGTTATACAAACCCGAAAATGAAAAGAATTTGGATGCCTAAAAAACGATTTGATGCGATGCTTAAAGTTGAAAAAGCAGCGAGTTATGGGTGGTATCAACTTGGTCTTTTTGATGAGGCAACATATTTGAAGATTAATGCTGCATCATTTAAGTATGATGATATTGCACGTTTTGAAGCGCAAACAAGACATGATGTATTAGCATTCACACTTGCAGTTAGTGAAACTTTGGGTGAAGAAAAAAAATATTTCCATTATGGTTTAACATCAACAGATATCGTTGACACTGCAAATGGGTTACTATTAAAACAAGCAAACAAAATTATTAAAGCAGATATTAAAGTGATGCTTGAGGTTTTAAAGAAACAAGCTGACATATATAAACGACAGTTAATTATGGGTAGAACGCATGGGATGCATGCAGAAGTGACAAGTTTTGGGTTGAAGTTTGCATTATGGTATGCAGATGTTAAACGTATTGAAACACGGTTTATTGCCGCTTGTAAAGATGTTGAAATGTGCAAATTATCCGGTGCTGTTGGTACATATGCTGCAAATCATCCCGATTTGGAAGCGATTGTTGCGAAAAAACTTCATTTGAAACAAGCCTCAATTGCTACGCAAACGTTACAAAGAGATCGTCATGCTAACTATATGGCAGTTATTGCACAACTTGGTGCACAAATTGAAAAAATGGCTACTGAGATAAGACATTTGTCAAGAACTGAAGTCAAAGAAGTTAGTGAACCATTTAGTAAAAATCAAAAAGGTTCATCGGCAATGCCACAAAAGAAGAATCCAATTTCAAGTGAGAATGTATGCGGATTATCTAGATTATTACGTGGTTATATGGTAGCCAGTTTTGAATCGGTTGCTTTATGGCATGAAAGAGATATTAGTCATTCGTCAGTTGAAAGAGTTGCGTTAATGGACGCCACAACGTTAATTGATTATATGTTAGTACGTTATGCAAATACACTTGACCAATTAGTTGTATATCCAGAGAACATGGCAAGAAATATGGCATTATCGAATCATACATATTATGCACAAGTAGTCCTTCATCAATTGATTGATAATGGCTATGATCGAACAGCTGCATATGATCAAATTAAGGCTATTTCACATCAAGCATTAGCTGAAAATAAGGACTTCTTTACATTGTTAGAGAAAACACCTAATCTTGCAAAAGCTATTGATTTTAGTAAATTAAATGAAGAATACTATTTACGACATGTAGATATTATCTACAAAAAGGTTTTTGAACATTGATTATAGGCATAAATTATGCTATAATCTTTAATGTTAATATCAAGGAGGATTCACATGGCCGACAAGTATAATGTAGTTGAACCAAAAGTACCAATTGGGATTATTGCTTCTATAGCAACTACAATCATTATTTTAGTTGTTTTAATTATTGTAGCTATCCCATCAAATAAAGAGAAAATTTATGCAGATTATATGGCAACTGCTAATGAATATTTCACAAAAGATCATCCATTTTATGAAATAGATGCAAAACAAGTTGAAAAATTCGCAGATAATGATGATACATTCTTATTGTTTATTTCTTCATCAGACAACCAAAGCAGTCAAGCACATATTGGAACATTCGAAAAATATTTCCAAGCTGAAGATTATATTGCTGAAGTTGATGGTGTGAAGATTTCTGATTTATTTGACACTATTTATTATTTAAGTCCTCTACATGATGCAGAAGGATTTGCAACATTATCAGAAGATTATGCATTAATTACTGAAACTACACCACAATTTGTGCTATTTGTGGATGGTGAAATTCTGGAAACGTTTAATGCAGATTTAAGTTCTACAGAACAAAATAGAAATACAAACGTTAGAGAATTCTATGAAGATATAATTGCGATTTTAGAAGAACAAGAATAAAAAGCACATTGTGCTTTTTTTTCAAGGAGAAGTTATGATTGATAAAATTAAAGCAGATTTAAAACAAACATTTCAGGATCATTTTCAAGTTGATGTAACGGTTGAAAGACCCAAAAGAGGTTTAGCTGATTTAGCAATTCCACTATTTAGTTTTGCTAAGCGTTGGAACATGTCACCGAAAGACGTTTATACCAAAGTAGAACCTGTATTGGTTCATGATCAAATTGACCGTCTTGAATTTATGGGTGGTTTTTTAAATATATTTATGAAGCGTGTTCAGTTTAGTGAGGCGGTATTAAATGATGTTTATGCTGTACAACAAAATTTTGGACAGCATGAAGTACTAGATGAACATATCGTCATTGACTATTCATCGCCAAACATCGCAAAAAGTTTTTCTGTGGGACATCTTCGTTCAACAATGATTGGAAATGCATTAAAAAATATCTATGAAAAGTGTGGTATTGAAGTAACGGGTGTTAATCACTTGGGTGACTGGGGTACTCAATTTGGTAAGATGATTGTTGCTTATCAAAAATGGGGTGATCCAGAGGCGATAGAAAGTGATCCAATCAATGCGCTTCAAGCATTATATGTTAAATTTCATGATGAAGCTGAAAAGGATGAATCATTAGAAGATCAAGCAAGAGATATCTTGAAAGCATTAGAGGATGGTAATGAAACTTATTTAGACTTATGGAAAAACTTTAGAGCGAAATCGCTTGAAGAGTTCATGCATATGTACGATATTTTACATGTAAGTTTTGATTCCTATAATGGGGAAGCATTTTACAATGATAAAATGGATGCTATTGTGGATGAACTTGAAGCTAAAGGTTTACTTAAGATTGATGAAGGTGCAACCATTGTCGATTTAGGTGAAGATTTACCACCTGCTTTAATTAAAAGAAGCGATGGTGCAACACTATATATGACGAGAGATTTAGCAGCTTTAAAGTACCGTATAGAGAACTATCATGCTAAAAAAGTTTTATATGTCGTAGGTAATGAACAACAATTACACTTTAAACAACTAGCAACTGTTGCAAAACTGCTTGATTGGCCAGTTGAAATTGAACATATTAATTTTGGTTTGGTTTTATTAGATGGTAAAAAAATGTCAACAAGAGGCGGTAAAGCAAAACGTCTTGAAGCAGTAATTAATCAAGCTGTTGATGAAGCGAAAAAAGCTATCACAGAAAAGAATCCTGGATTAGATGATAAAGATTTAGTTGCTAAAGCTGTTGGTGTAGGAGCAATCATTTTTAATGACTTAAAAAACGAGCGACATTTAGATGTAGATTTTAATTTAGCAAACATGCTTAAATTTGAAGGTCAAACGGGTCCTTATTTACAATACAGTAGTGTAAGAATTGAATCTATGCTGAAAGATCAAATCATTGATTTAACAGAAGTTGACTTTGCAGTATATGAGACTGACCATTATTTTGAACTCATTAAATTAGTTGATCAATTCCCGGAAACAATTGAACGTGCTAAAGATCAAAACAGTCCAAGTGTTATCGCCAAATATATATTGTCTTTATCACAAGCATTTAATAGTTTTTATGGTAAGGAACGTATCTTAGTTGAAGAGCAATCAAGATTACAAGCTAATTTATTAATAACTAGAGCTATTCAGATTGTTATTAATGAGGGTCTAAGATTATTAGGAATAGAAAGTTTAAAAGCGATGTAAATATCGCTTTTTTTATATATTAAAAACAAAAGAGCCATTAAGCTCTTGTGTATTAATCTTCTTTAGATTTAATCGTTGAAATGTGAAATGGTATATAAAGTGGACATACCCTCGTGGTTGAGCTAACTGCCATCACTAAAGCTAGAACAAAGAAAACGATACTTAACCATAGTATGGTTGAAACAGTGAATATCCCAGCAATGATAAATCCAATCCCAAGTACAATTCTAATATAGCGATCAATCTGACCCATATTCTTTTTCATGTGTAAACCTCCCTTTTCAATTTTATTTTAACACTTTTTGTGATTTTAAGGATTTTCTTGCTTTTACGTCACTCAGTAATTGAAAATAATATAGGCTTATGTTACAATATGATAGCAATATCAATGCCTGCGTGATGAAATCGATAGACGTGCCATCAACCTGTTTCGCCACTGTATTTCTGATTGGAATTAATGCCTTTATTGTCCTATAAAATGGTCTCTTGGGAGGTATTAAATTGTACACATATTTTAAAACTATGAGAGTGCTTTGTCAAGTTTTTTATTAGAAAACGTAAATACCTTATTTTCTGTTGTTTAAATATACTATGCAGTATAAAAATGTAGATGTTGCTTGCATATTGAAATGCGGATAAATTATATGGAATATAATGTGAAATACTAGTTTATTGCTGTGAATAAATAATTTATGATATAATTATGTTACTTGATAGTGACTCAAACGGGGTGAGAAATTGAGAATAGTCAAAGGTAATTGTGCAATTAAATATAGACGCATACTAAGTTTGGATGAAATCTTTTCAGATGTTCAAACTCTTTTATCGATAGAATTTGAGGATTTGCATAATACTTCATTTCCGAACGATGCCCCACCAGAATTTCCAAGATTTACTGCAAAAAGTCATGATGGGTTTTCTCAAATAAATATTAGTTTAAATCAAGTAATAATAGAAGTAAGTTTTGAGGATAAAAATTTTTCTAGTAATAAATTCATTTATAAGTATATGAAGAACAAACTTGATTTAGGCTACGAAATTACTAAGTTAATTACAAATAATATTATTTTCTCAGGTACTTCGTTAACTGTTATAGAAGACAATAAGAAGAAAATTAAAGATTTTTCAAAAAAGCATAATAATAACGCTAATATTTTTTGTACAACTGAATTGTATGAATATATGCATAGATATTCATTTATAACTAATAAATACCACTATTTAAATATTACTATTTCAAATCCTATGGTTAATTTTGCATTAAGAAATAAAGTAGATGATATTGAGCAGGTTAAATATACAAATGCACTACTTATTGAAATAGATGTAAATGATAGGCATGGTTATAATTATTTAAAAAAATATAATACAACTAAAATAGAATTATTAAAAAATCTTGAGATTATTGAAAATACTATTCAGAGTAAACTCGAGGGAATATTAATTGGGAAGGATAATTAAAATATGGAAAATACTATGACTCTTAATAAAAAAAGTAATTATTCAAGATCTATTCATGAGGTAGATTATAATTATTTATCAACTGAAACTATTTCTGACTTGTTAAAATATCATCTCACAAATGCTAAACCTTTAGATTCTAGTACTCTATATTTTCAAGAAGATAAAACGGTAAATTTTGAGTATTTATTTGATATTGATAAAATGAGATATATGAATGAAAAAGAATCTGAAATCCTGTATTCTATTAGAGAGAAAAAACACAGAAGTATTACTTTTAAAGTGAAATGATTTCAAGAAGTTTAATAGATTGGATAAGAAATTCATTACCACAATTGGATAAATTAACTGCCGATGAGTTAAAAGAAAAAATAAAAAAAGACTATACAGAAAAAAAGTTTCTTAATTGTTTCGAAAAAAATGAATCGGGTGTATTATTGCAGGGAGATATTATACACAAAATTTTATTATTTGAGTATGATAAAAATAATGATCTTATCGGTACAGAGACAGACGCTATAATTATTTCTGCTAGTTGTGATGTTCAACCAGGCAGGAATAAAGACACTATATTGGTAGCACCCGTACATTATCTAAATAGAATTCAAGCATTGAAAATAGGAAGATATAAAATGAATGATATATTTAACAAGTGTTTTTTATCTGGAAACAACGTAAGTACGGATCTAATCATAGACTTTAGCCATATTCAACCATATTCAGCTAAAAAAATATTAACTGAATTTGATGAAAATACCAAGTTTAGGAAGTGGACTTTGACATTGGAAGGAAAATATCTTTTTCTTACAAAATTACTTATATTTATTGGTAGAAGAGAGGATCCGAACGAAGCAAGAAGAGCTTTAGGGAAATTTCATTATAGAGGATTTTGGAAATTTCTACGATTATTGAGATTAGTAAAAAAAAGTTGATAATGGTTTATATGTTTTAAATTATTTTATGATTAAAGACCAAAATAGATTTGATGATACATTATTAATTGGATAGTTTACAAAATTTATATTTATGTATATAAAACCGATTCTATCGGTTTTTTTATTATAGCCTGTAATAGATGCCACTTCCATCAACTTATTAAAAGCACATGTGTGTTTTTTGCCATTATAATACACATTGACATAAAGTCTATCATAGGTCTTATTATATCTAGGCGTTTTCTTTATACCTGATTTTAGACTATAAAGTGATCCATCTGAATGGATTTCATAGTTTTCAAAAATAACTTTTTTCATTTTTATACCTCTTTCACTTTATTATTTGAATTATGTTTAATTGCTAATGATGTATTAGTTGGGTGGGTGTTACTGTACCCAACCCACAATTATTAATACACATCTTATTTAGTTTTAAGATTCTGCAATCATATGATCAAATTCAATACGACTGTTGAAATTATCGCCAAAAGGACTATATTTATCGTAATCAGACTTTGTCTTTTTACGATCAGCATGTAAGTACCTTTGTGTTGTGCGAAGACTCACATGTCCGAGTAATTCTTTTAAAGAAAGTATATTCATACCATTTTGAATCGATAATGACGCAAATGTATGTCTTAACCTATGAGACGTTAGTTTTTTCATTCCCGTCTCTCTTCTCATCTTCCGATAGAAATATTGAATATCGCTATTGTAATCAAGTGGACGATTAAGTCGGATGTTCCAAAACAGTAAATCGCCATCATGTTTTTCATATAATTCATTTAACATATCTGATACAAAACTTGAATAATCAATAAATCGTTGTTTATCAAACTTTGTTTTTTCTAATAGAATCGTACGATGTTTCAAACTGATGTTTTCTTTTTTGATATGAAGTGTTTCATCAATACGACATCCTGAATCTAAAATGAAGTAGTAGAGGGTCTTATAGACAAAATTATTACCTTCATCAAGGTTAAGATCATTTAAATATTCAAATAATATAGATAATTCTTCATCAGACAATTTGTCAACAGTGCGTTTTTTCTCTCTTAATCTTTTAATTTGTGAGATATCTGTGTGTACTTCATGAAATTCAAGTAATCGTTGTACCAATGATAACTTCTTATTAAGCGTTACATTCTGTAATCCGCGGTCTCTTTCAGATCCTAGATAATCGTAGAGGACATTTCTATTTAAGTGTTCTAATTTACGTATATTGTGCTTTTTAGAAAATATTAAGAAACTTTGAAATGTCTTTTTCTCCCAATCATAAGTCTTTCGGCTTTTAACAGCGAAAGAATTCATTAAAAAATCATGTACTGCGTTTGTTACGAGCATATTCATCTCTCCTCCTATGTGTTTTGGCACGTTAGATTTGAAAATGATTTACTTTGCAGGCATAGTTTATATATACTGAACTTTTATTTTTAATAATTTATTCATTTTCTTGTTGCAAACTGTCAATATGAATTGATTATCAGTAATTTTCATGTTACAATAATTAAGCGAATATTGGATTTAAACTGTTTTTCATAAAAATTACTGAATCGCCTTATAAAGGCATTTGGTATCAGAAACTGCCTGCGTGATGAAATCGGTAGACGTGCCAGACTCAAAATCTGGTGAGTGAAAGCTCGTGTCGGTTCGAGTCCGACCGCAGGCACCACTTTTGAATTAAAGAAGACCCATAGGTCTTTTTTTTGTTATAATAAAAATATAATCATATCAAATTTGGGGATACAATGAAAAAACCGACTTAAAAATGTGTGGATGAATTCATTCTTACCACATCTGTAAAAAGATAGAAAACGAGTAGAATCATTCATGTAGTTCGAAATATCACAAAAAAATAGTACATTATTCATAAAGGGAGATTTATGTATGAAAATAGAAACCAAGAGACTAATCATACGACCTTTTCAAGAGAAAGATCTAGATGTTTTTGTCGCCTATCGGAATAATGAAGATTGGATGGTTTATCAAGATTTTAAAGGTTATACAAAGGATGAATATGCAAAGATGATTATTGATGATTTACCCGATATTCAGAAAGGTGTTCAACTTGCTATAAAAAATCGCCTAACTGATGGATTGCTGGGGGATATATTTTTAAATCAAGTCGATAATTATTGTTGGTTAGGATACACGATACATCCTAAATACTCCCGTAAAGGCTATATATATGAGGCAATAAATGGCATCATTGATTGGTTGAAGACTAAACATATCCATTTGATAAAAGCATGCACACATCCAAAAAACGAAGCATCCATTCAATTATTAATAAAATTAGGATTTCAACCTGATGGCATGCTTGAGGAAGACTTAGCATTTAAATTACATATATAAAAGGGGATTTATCATGCAGTTGGATAATTTAGCGAAATTGTATGCAAAGCATCAACTACCAGAAAAATCATTGAAGATTGCGATGCAGGCATTAAACAATTTAAATGAGATGGTTGCGAATAATGTTGATGATGTAAGCGCCGATGATTTGGATCAATTTATAGCTTCTAGGGTAATAAAAGGTTCGCTTGAACCCGAATTTTTTTATGGTTTAATGCGCTATTTTTATATGATTAAAAGATCTGATTTATATATTCATCTGTCCCAATACACTGGAAGCATAGGTGTAATATCATGTATTTATGATCGACTTGAAATAGTTAAAAACAGGCATATCAGAGAAATAGTCGAACAAACTAACCCAATACCAAAGTTAGGTACACATCCAAAAGTATTAGCAGCTTTCACAGCACACTTAATGGATGTATTAAATGCAGAATTAATAACTGAAAGAGAATTACAACTCGTCTTATCAGGAAATAATCATCAAATACCAGATGAAGTTTTTCTAGCTGAAAAGGCAGCATATGAAGCATCTGTATCGCTGACTGCATATTTGAAAGATTATCATAAAAGACAGATCGAAATCTTAAGTAAGCATGCTAAAACAGGTGAACCTTGGTTTGAACAAACAATAACAACTGAAGTTGTTGATTATGTCAAATCAAATCCAGAGATTCAAGGTGGTATTTATAAAGATGGATTTATTTATGAAACAAAAATACCTTATGATATCGTAAAATGGTTGCACGCCAAAACACCTGAAACAAAAAGATACTATACTTGTCATTGTCCGTTCGCAAGAGAAAGCATATTGTCTAAGCAACATCAAATTGATCCTTTATGGTGTCATTGTAGTGGTGGATTCGCTAAAAAGAAGTATGAAGTAATCTTTGGTCAACCATTAGAAGCCAAACCACTTGAAAATGCACTTAAAGGCGATGATTATTGTCGTTTCGCTGTTGATGTAAGACACATATCAAATTTAAAATAAAAAGGGCTATAAGCCCTTATTTTTTGGTGGGTTCAAATATGTAAATTCTATTTTTGATTCAAGATAACGTTTATAACGTTTTCGACGATCTCTATGATCATAACTTGTAAATATGAATAAGGAGAATGCTTCCCAAAGGAGTACCCACCCACCAACGAATATGCCCTGTGCCAAAACGGTTAAGAAGAAAGGGTCTTCCACAGGAATGTATTGTTCAAAGATTGTTGACAATACAATAAAAATTAACCCCATTAGTGCATAGATAATACTTTTGCGATTATTGGTCGCTAATGTACGATTAATGAAATGAATGACATAGCGGAAATTGTTTTTTAATCCAGCGATCGCATTGTCTTGTCTTTGTTTGTCTTTTACGTTCGATGGAATACCAAATAGAATTTTGGTTTTGTATTTTAATGGAATTTCATAACTTGCATCTTCGAGATATTCAAAAAGTTCGTGATTCATATCTTTACGTCTAAGTGGAGAACGATCCCAATCATTAAATATTTCTAAATAGTTATCAAGCGATATATCAATGACATATGCATCATCTTTTGGATCATATCGATAGATTTGACCAATCTCAACTTTTTTCTTTTTTGACATTATAACACCTCACATGATTTATTATATCTTAAATGAGAAGTGTTTGAAAGGTTATGTCATACTTTTATCGTTAAATCAAAACGAACACTGATATTTTATGATAGAATGAAATTTGAAAAGGGAATATAGTTAATTTAATGATAAATTGACGATTAACCTTTAACATAAATAGAAAGTGATCAATAAGTCAATGAGTGAAAACACAACAAATAAACGCCCTATTCAACAATTTCTAATGAAAACACTTAATGGGATGGCATATGGATTTTTTGCTACGCTTATCATTGGTGTTATCATTGATCAATTAGGTGGTTTGTTACACATTTCAGAAGTAACAGGACCAATATATGCAGCATTATCGACTGCAATGGGTTTTGGTATTGGTATTGGTATTGCGTTAAGTTTAAAACTTGATGGTTTAAAAATGGTTGTCGTTGCTTCAATGGGAGCGATTGCGACCGCATTTACAGTTTCCTATGGTTCAGATCCTTGGATTATGTGGCCACCATATGGTAGACCTGGTAATCCTTTGACAGTCTATTTAGTCGTTGTATTTGGCTATTTAATAATGAATGCCATATTAAAAAAGAAAACCAGTTTTGATATTTTACTGGTGCCTTTAACAGGTGTTCTTATCAGCGGTTTATTAACATTTATATTGAGTTTTCCAAGCGATGTATTAAAAATTGCTATTAGTGATTTTGTTGCATTTAGTGCAGTGCAACAACCTATCATAACAAGTATATTAGTCGCAGCTATTATGGGAATGTTATTAACAGCTCCAATATCATCAGCAGCGATTGCGATTCTCATTTCTTTGAATGGAACAGCAGCAGCAGCAGCGTTAGTTGGTTGTACGACACAAATGATTGGCTTTGCTGTACAAAGCATAAAAAAGAATAATATTGCTACAATATTATCTGTGGGACTTGGTACATCAATGTTGCAGTTTAAAAATATTATTAAAAAACCTATAATATGGTTGCCAACAATTATTGCATCAGCCATTATCTCACCAACATTTTATTTGTTATTCAATTCAGTCTTCACGGTTGTTGATCCAACGGAAACACTTAAAACTGGTGCAGGTATGGGATCATCTGGACTTGTTGGTCAATTAGTCTTTATTGGTGTGTACGGTTATGATAGTGTAATGGGATGGTTATTTATAGCAGCAACTATTATTGTACCGCTATGCCTAGTTTGGTTCATTGATTTATTGTTTACTAAATTTAATTTGTATAAGGCGGAAGATCTTATCATTGAACATAAGATTTAATCATTTTTTAAGTATTATAAATAAATTGTCATAAATAATCGCGGATTATGCGTTAACAAGCGGAAATACTTTGTATTTTATAGTTTTATTTGATAAAATATAAAGGTAAATACGATGAAAGTGGTGGAGTGAATGAATAAACGAGTCTACAATAAGACGGTAGGGAAAATTTTTCGAACATTAGGCTTTTTATTAATATTAGTTGTTTCAGCAATTATAACAGCAGAAATGATAACAAGTGGAACAATCTCATTTCTAGCTTTTGCAGAACCGATTGCAACGCAAGTTGCAGATTTAATACCTGCAATTGTCTATGAATATCTTGGATTGGGTTTACTCGTTGGGTTGCTATTTCTAGTTTGGGCAATTAGACGTGGTGTTGTTTTAAGGTTTTTAGTTACAGTCGTACTTTTAGCAGTATTTGTTATTGAATCTTACACAGCAATTTCATTCTTCACTGATAATAACTTATTAACACCTGCTTGGTTAGTTAGCGCATTAGCAGCAATCAGTGGTCCAATTGATCAACTCTTAGATATTTCAATTTGGATTGCACCTGGTGCAGCATTGGCAGCAGTTATACTATTATGGGCAGTATTTGCAAATGCAAGACCAAAACGATTTTCAATCTTCTTTATTAGATTGTCAACGATCACATTGATGTTTGCTATCATCATGCTTGGTATAAAATCAAATGTATCAGGAGCATTTACGACTGCTGATTGGTATCTTATGATCATGAATGTATGTTATTTCTTAAGCTTTGCATTAATTACATTCGGTTCAGTGTTCGGTGTGATTGGATTCTATCGCAAATAATAAAAAATTTTCAACACAAGCCTCATTGAATGAGGCTTTTTTTTTACAAAAAAAAGGCTTGTAAATAGCCTTTTACATGATTGAAGAAAAACCCCTTAAAATATATTGAATGAGACGATAGAAGAAATTTCTATTGCTTAATTTATTCATTAATTCACTTTGTCCAATGACTTTATGTGCATAATCCACCATATCATCAATGGCATCAACACCCGATAAGTATACTGAATTTTCGAAATGAAGATATAAACTTCTGAAGTCGAAATTTGCTGTTCCAATAAGCGCATGCTTGCGGTCAACAACCATCATTTTAGAGTGAATGAAACCAGGCTTATACCGATATATTTCAACACCTGCTGAGAACAGTTCATTTGCAAATGTTTCAGTCACCATGTAAACAAGTTTTTTATCAGGAATGTTTGGAATGACTAATTTAACTGAAACACCACTTTTTACTGCTAATTTTAGTACTTCTGAAAGTTCGTAATCAATAATTAAATATGGAGTCGTAATTAGAATCTCTTTTTGTGCTTGACTAATTAATGAGAGGTATACATTTTTCGTAAGTAATTCACCATTGATTGGACCATCTGTGAATGGTGCAACAATACCTTTTTTAGCATTAGAAGTCACGTTTAAACGATAATGATTAAAATCAATATCTTGTGAGGTAACAAATTGGTATGTTTGCATAAATGATAAGGATAATGACCAAACTGCTTTACCCGTTAATTTAATACCTGCATCCTGCCAATGTCCGAATGGATGTTCTAAATTAATATATTCATCACCGATATTTGTGCCACCAGTGAAAGCAACCTTATTATCGATGACAACTATTTTTCTGTGATCTCTATAATTCATTGCGAAATTGATATGTATCCGCATCTTATTAAACTGATATGCTTCAATGCCATAGGAAACTAATTTTTTAGGATATCTGTAAGGTAAGCGATAAGAGCCAAAATCATCATAAATGAGTTTAATCTCAACACCTTTACTTGCACGTTCTTTTAATATCTCTAAGAGTTCATCCCACATTTTACCTGGACTGATAATAAAAAATTCTAGAAAAATAAAATGTTCTGCTTTTTGTAATTCTTTTTTTAAATCAGCAAATAGTGTTTCACCAGAGTCTAAAAACTGAATATCTGTTTGCTCATAATATGGCCAGTAGAAGTGACCAAGGTAATGAAGCGTTTTTTGATGGGGATTAGAATCTAGGGAGACATAATTTACGCGATTGATTAAAGTTTCCATATAGCGCTGTTTTACACGATTTGAGATGTTTCTAGAACGATAAAAAAGATAAAACAGCCCACCAAAGAGTGGAAATACTAAAATTGGGACAATCCAAGATAACTTGTAAATAGGATTTTCTTCACGATAGACCAAATAAATGACGATGAGTGTTGAAATGATATAAAGTCCAACACTAACATATGGAATACCAGCTAAATAATAAATTAATACAAAAAATAGTGCAATTTGCAATAGTAGTAAAATACCGATTAAACTTGTTCTGCTGAGAAACATTCTTATTATACGCTTCATGGTGCTACCTTAATATATGTATATGTATTTGTATTTGAATGTATTAAACTAAACGTGTAACCATCTAATTTAATTCCTTTTAAATCAACATGTGGATATTTGATTATATAGTTTGTAAATAAGCCACGTATACGTTTTGCTTCCATTGCATGGATGGATAATTTATTAGATTTTAAAATGTAAAATTGAATGGTAATAACATTATTAAAATCTTTAATTAGTTTACCATATTCTTCACTTGCTAGATTATAAATCATCTCATTTGAAAAATATTTCCCAAAGTAGGTTCTTAATTTAGGTTTCCAATAAGTGTATAGATTTTCGATACTTTTATCCTTCATTTCAAGTCGATATGGTGAAATTGCGTCATAAGCATTGACGATACCATATAATCCAGATAGCATATAAATAGCTTTAATTTGATCTTTTAAGCCTGCTTGTTCAAGTGTCTTCACATCAAGGTTTTTAAATTGATGACCATTGTAGCCATGAATAGCTGCGGTTTTAAGTTCATTAAAATGAGCATAATCAGTTTGAATTGATCTTGCTAGTGTCTCAGATACATGCATTTTCTTCATGATGGTCTCATGTGATAGCCGTTTTAACTTTGTCACTTGTTTTATAGCATCACTTAAAAAATAAGGTTCTTTATCGTATGGACTTGTATCACGGTTAAAGGTCTTTGCTGGAGATAGTATAATAATCATAATCAATCCTCTATTCTAGTACTATTTTACCAAAAAATAACAAAAAAGTGTTAGAATAGTAATGCACAAGGAGGCTGTTATGACGCATAGAAAATTAGATTTATTAATGGATTTTTATGAATTAACAATGGCAAACGGCTATTTCAAAGATGGCAAACTGGATCAGGTTGCTGTTTTTGATGTTTTTTTTAGAAGTGTACCGGACAAGGGTGGTTATGCTGTCTTTGCAGGATTAGAGCAAGTTATTGATTATTTGGTTCATTTATCATTTTCTGATGAGGAAATAATGTTTCTACGTAAAAAGCAAATATTTGATGAAGACTTTTTAACTTATTTGAAAAATTTTAAATTTTCAAGTGATGTGTACGCGATGAAGGAAGGTACACCTGTATTTCCACATGAACCTTTACTAGTCATTAAGGGTCCGATTATTGAATGCCAATTAATTGAAACAATGATTTTGTTAACAATTAATCATCAATCGTTAATTGCAACAAAAGCGTCTCGTATTGTACATGCGGCAAAAGGTAGAGCAGTATTAGAGTTTGGTGCAAGACGTGCACATGGTTATGATGCGGCTAACTATGGTGCTAGAGCAGCCTACATTGGTGGTGTCATAGGAACATCTAATACGTATGCTGATTACGCATTTAACATCCCTGCTTTAGGCACAATGGCACATAGTTTTGTGCAATTATATGATACAGAGTATCAAGCATTTAAAGCATATGCCAATGCATATCCTGATCATACTGTCTTGTTAGTTGATACGTATAATACATTAAAATCAGGCATCCCAAATGCAATTAAAATTGCTAAAGAAGTTTTAGAACCAATGGGGAAACGTTTAAAAGGAATTCGTTTAGACAGTGGGGATTTAACGTATTTAACAAAAGCTGCCAGAGATATGTTAGATAGTGCTGGTTTAGCAGATGTTAAAATTACAGTCTCTAATGCTCTCGATGAACACTTGATTAGAGCACTTATTCATCAAGGTGCACAAATTGATTCATTTGGTGTCGGAGAACGGCTTGTTACCGCTAGATCAGAAGCTGTCTTTGGTGGTGTGTTTAAATTAGCTGCGATTGAGTATCAAGGCGAGATTATTCCAAAAATTAAAATTTCCGAAAATAATGAAAAAACAACGACACCGGGATTTAAGCAAGTTTATAGATTTTTTGATAACAATTGCATGGCTGAAGCGGATGTTATTACATTACATGATGAAATAATTGATACATCAAAACCATATCATCTATTTGATCCAATCTATACATATAAATCGAAAGATATTGAGGATTATCAAGTAGAAGCATTATTAAAACCAATCTTTAAATCAGGTAAACTGGTTTATGAAAAACCAACATTGGAAGCTATTAGAGTGTATCATCAAAAAGCATTGGCTCAATTATGGTCTGAGGTGAAACGCTTTGACAATCCACATACATATTACGTCGATTTATCACAGCAGCTTTGGGATATGAAACAAACGTTATTAAAGGCACATAAATAACATGATAAATATTGTACTATATGAGCCAGAAATCCCTCAAAATACGGGTAATATTATGCGCACATGCGTCGCACTGGGTGCGAAACTTCATTTAATTGAACCATTAGGGTTTAGGCTTGATGAGAAAAGATTAAAGAGAAGTGCTCTGGATTATTATGAATATATCGACTATACTGTTTACGAAGATTATGAAGATTTTTGTAAAAAAAATCCTGGGACCTATATTTTTTTAACAAGATATGGTAAAAAGAAATATACGGATGTTGATTATCGACATGTAGAAGATAATTTATATCTTATATTTGGTAAAGAATCAACAGGGGTAGATAGACACTTATTAGCAGAACATTTAAGTGATTGTTATCGAATTCCAACAACAGATAAAGTTAGAAGTATCAATTTATCAAACGCGGTTGCTTTAGTGGCCTATGAAGCAGCTAGACAACTTGAGTTTGATGGACTTTATGATACAGAACCAGAAACACATAAAGGAAAAGATTTCCTAGATCAATTCATCGATGAGGATTAGACATGAAAACAAATAAACGACAAACAATGGGTGAAGAAATCGCAAATGCCGTGAGCCATGGAATTATGGCTCTTTTCGGTGTGGTTGCACTCATCTTATTAGTATTAAAAAGTGATACAACAAATGAACTTATTGCTAGTTTATTTTTTGGTATTGGTATAATTAACTTATACACCATGTCAACGCTATATCATGCCTTAACAAACAAAACAGCAAAAGATGTTTTTAAGCGGTTTGATCATTTATCCATTTATATCTTAATTGGCGCAAGCTTTGTTCCACCACTTTTATTACTTCCTGACCTACAACAGCCATTTATTGGGCAAATGGGATTAGGCGTGTTCCTGTTTATTGTTCAATGGGCTTTAATTGTCGTAGGTATTGTATTTAAATCAATATGGGTTGGTAAATATAATTGGTTACATTCTACAATATTTCTCGCAATGGGATGGAGTGGTTTAATTTTTATTCGACAACTTTTTGAGTGGCGTGTTGAATCATTTTGGCTTGTATTAACAGGCGGTATCGCATATTCTATTGGTGTTGCATTTTATGCATTTCCAAAAGTGAAATATTTTCACTTTATATGGCACTTATTTGTAGGACTAGGTACAATCTTACAATTTATAGCATATTTTGGGTTTTTATATTAATGTGAATAAAAGTTCATGGTATTGATAATTCATGAGAAATCATGTATCATAGTAATGGACTTAACATAAAGGAGTTAGAAATGAAAATAGTTGCAGTGAACGCTGGGAGTTCATCGCTCAAATTCCAGCTTTTAGACATGCCAGAAGAGCGTGTCATTACTTCCGGTTTAGTTGAAAGAATCGGATATGAAAACGCAGTTTTTAAAATTGAAGTTAATGGTGAGAAAGTTGTTACAGAAACAAGTATTCTTGATCACAAGGTTGCAGTTCATCTCTTATTAGATGGCTTAGTGGACTATAAAATCATTGATTCATTAAAAGAAATCAATGGTGTTGGTCATCGTGTCGTACAAGGTGGAGAACTATTTAAAGATTCAACAGTGATCACAGATGAAGTTGTTGAACAAATTAGAAGTTTAAATGATTTGGCACCACTTCATAATCCTGCTAACATTACAGGGATTGAAGCATTTAGAAAAGCGTTACCTGAAGTGCTTCAAGTTGCAGTGTTTGATACAACATTCCATGCCACAATGAAAGAAGATGCATATTTATATGCAACACCATATGAGTGGTACAAAAACTACCATGTTAGAAAATACGGTTTTCATGGTACATCACATCAATATGTGAGTGAACGTGCGTATGAAATACTTGGTAACAATGATGCTAAAGTCATTGTATGTCATTTAGGTAATGGTGCATCATTATGTGCAGTTGATGGTGGTAAATCGGTTGATACATCCATGGGTCTTACGCCACTTGAAGGTATCCCAATGGGTACAAGAAGTGGTAATGTTGATCCTGCATTATTAAAGTTTATCGCGGATAAAGAAAATCGTTCTTATGAATCAGTGTTAGATGACTTAAATCGTAATTCTGGGTATCTTGGTGTATCAGGTTTAACTAATGATGCAAGAGATATTACTGCTGGAATTGAAGCGGGTAATCATCAAGCGTTATTAGCACAACAAATTCAGGCTAAAAGAATTGCTGACTACATTGGATCATACTATGTTTACATGGGTGGTCTAGATGCGATTATCTTCACTGCTGGTATTGGTGAAAATGGTTCAGACTTTAGAAAAGCAGTGGTTGATCGTCTTGGTGTACTGGGCGCATATTTAGATGATGCAGAAAACGAAAAACGTGGTGAACATGTTATTTCAACTGCTGATTCGAAAGTAAAAATTATGATTATTCCAACAAATGAAGAAGTCATGATTGCTAGAGAAGTATTAAGACATAATTAATCGATAAAGTCATATCAAATGATATGACTTTTTTAGTGCTTTTTTTGGTATACTTAAAGGGAAATAAACTAAAAATGCATGCAAAGGAAATTATATGAATAAACAAGTGATAAACATTGGCGATACATTAACATTAAATATTAAAAGACTAGGAATTAATGGTGAAGGTATTGCTTATTATAAAAAACTAGCTATTTTTGTAAAAGGTGCTTTACCAGGTGAAATTGTGGATGCTGCTATCACAGAAGTATTTCATAATCGAGCGATTGCAAAAGTAGATCAACTAAAGAAAGAAAGCAAGCATCGGGTTGAGCCATTTTGTCCTGTCTATGAAGCATGCGGAGGATGTCAGTTGCAACATTTAGCATATGATATGACACTTGTGGAAAAGCGCAGTTTGATTGTTCAAGCATTTGAACGCTATGTACCATTTCGTTTAGCACAAGATCGCATAAAAAAAACGATTGGGATGGAGAACCCTACGCATTATCGCAATAAAGCCCAATTACCTGTTCGTAAAACAAAACGTAATAAGATTGGCATGTATGCTGCAGATAGTAAGAAATTTGTGCCAATTAAGGATTGTCCTATTCAAGCAAAGGAAATTAATAAAGTTTTACATACAATCCTTGATTTAATGGAAGAAATAGGTGTTGATGCGTTTGATACAAAATATCGTAAGGGCTATATCACTAATATTATTGTAAGAATTGGTGATGAAAATAATGTCCAAGTAACATTCACATGCAGAAAAACACCGGATAGATTACCAAAATTAGCTGCATCATTAATGCAAATAGAACCGATTGTGAAATCTGCGTTTATGGTCTTAGATAAAAAAGGTTCGAGAACGTTTTTTAATGATTCACTTACTAAAATTGCTGGTGAAGATGATATTTCAGCGCATTTAAATGAACATGTCTTTAAATTAGAACCTGCTTCATTTTTTCAATTAAATACAATACAAGCAAATGTATTTTTCACAAAAATACGTGAAATGGCAAAACTTTGTAAAGATGATATCGCAATTGATGCTTATGCTGGCAGTGCACCCATTTCACATTATATTGCTAATGACTGTAAAAAGGTTTATGCGATTGAAGTGAATGAAGCCTCCGTGAAAGCTGCGAAGACAAGTTTAAAAGAAAATCATATAAACAATGTTGAAGTGATTAAAGACACATTCGAACATGCACTTAAACGATTTAGTGATCAGCAAATTGATGTGATGTTTTTTGATCCGCCACGTGTTGGTTTAGGAGAAGAAACGATTCGTTTGGTGAGACAAATTAAACCAAAGCGAATTATTTATGGATCGTGTAATCCTTCAACATTAGCGAAAGATATTGCCTTACTCGTTGAAGACTATGTGATTGAAGAAGTCACACCGATTGATATGTTTCCTTTCACAGCGCAAGTTGAAAGTGTGACACTATTAACACTGAAAAACGATTAAAAAATAAGAGATGCACGCATCTCTTTTATTTATGTTCAATGATTTTTTTACAATCAGCAAGTAAAGTTTCATGCTGAGGTAATATCGTTTCAATATCGATATTTAAGTCTTTGGCGATTAAAGATGAGAATTCTTCATAGCGACTTGGGAAGGTTGCAATACAAGAAGCTAAACATTTAAGAGCATACATGGTGATATCGTCATCTAAGTGCATTTTTTTGCTATAGAGCATTTTAAAATAGTATAACCATGGAAGTGAATCGGAAATACGTAATCGTATCGATTTTTTTAATGCGATATCTAGTAATGTGTTCGATTTTTCATACTGTTCTTGTACATAGTAAAATTGTGCTAGATTTGCATAAAATGGTTGCATACTTTCATTTGAAATACCTGTAAACTCTATTTCTTCTGAAGGTGTAATAAAACGATACATTAAATCAGCAGCTATATTTGGATAGTCATGTCTAGTATAATCTAATAAACATTTAACATATAATGTATCAACAAAATCAACTCTTTTAACGGTTATTAATTGATATGTGTTTATATAAGACTTGCATGCATCTATCAATGTAGCTTGAGATATTTTGTGCGTGAAATAGTCTAATGACAGTTTAACAAATTGATAATATTTAATGTTTTTTACATTCGTTGAATTAGGCATATTTATTTCATCAAGCATTTTGATAGCATTATCATATGCTTTATAATTATAAATTGTTACATATACATCATGTAACTTATTGTAAATAAAATTGTTCGTTTTATTAAATGAAGTATAAAAATCTTGAATCGTAATGCCCAATTTCTCACAAAATTGAAAAATTCTATCATGTTGTAATAAACTATCACCTGATAAATATCGTCGATATTGACGTGGTGAACAAATATTTTCACATAATGTATCTGTTGTCATTTTCTTTTGTTTTCTAATCGTATCTAGGTGATGCGATAATCTAATTGTGTCAGTCATGATATACTCCTTTGAAAAGCGGACATCCTATGACCTATTATTTTTTTACATAATCGTGTACAATAAATATATTGGTAGAGATAAATACGTTTATTATGTGCATAAGTATTATATTTTAAACATTAATATTATGCAAACCATATGTTATTTTTATGGACATAATGCGCTTAAAAGGGGAAAAGTATGAAAAAGTATATGTATAGCTTGATGATGATAGTCGTTGGTTTTTTATTAGTAAGTTGTCAATCAACATTGGATTTGACTTCATTTTCATTAGATGGAGATCATATTACATATGATGCGAGTAGTGAGCGATATGAAATTGATGGCGATATCACGCTTCTAGAAACCTATGAAGGTTTTGATATTACATGGGAAAGTCAAAACACAGACTATTTAACAAATGATGGCATCGTTACTAGACCTGAAGCAGGAGTTAATGTTTCATTTCAATTGATTGCGCATATTAATCAGCAATCCAAAGCATTTTATGTAAGAATCGTGCCAAATGATATCATGAACTTAGATACATTAAACATTGCAGGATCAGAACTAACTTATTTGCAACAATCATCACTTTATGAAACAACTGCTGATCTAAATTTGCCTGAAACATATTTATTGCATGATATAACATGGGAAAGTTCAGATGAAACACATTTAACAAATGATGGTATTATCACAAGACCAAGGGATGGCAATGATGTTATCGTAACTTTAACAGCATATGTCATGACATTAGAAAAATCTTTCAGTATTCGTATCAAAAGTGGTGAAATTGATCAAACGTTGCTTATTCAAGGTACATATCAATTGCTTTATGATATAGATTCTACTAAGAATAGTTATGCATTAACAGATATTGCAGAAACGTATGCAAGCTATGCATTAGAAATTGATGGCTTAATAGCAACCATCACATATCAATTAACGGGTAGTCAAGAAACTGTGACTGATACGTTTGAATTAATCAAAGTTAGCGATTATTTATATAAAAACTTGGACAATGATTGGTTAGTCTACGTTGATGTTGACTATGATTATGCAGAGTTTTATCATATGACGGATACATCTTATGAAGGATTTATCTTAACTGGTGAATCATTTACCGGTTTTAAAATGAATGATGAACAACTTTATTATGATCTTGATCGGTCAAGTTTATCGAAGGATACGTTTGATGCAGACACATATTTTGATATGGTTTATTTTGGTATAACTAATATGTATAATTATGCTGTATTTTATTTGGGAACAGGGCCATACGATTATGTTATATCAGGATATGCAAGTATAACTGAACATTTTATTGTATTAGAAAATAATGTATATTATGTAACTTTCGCAAGACAGCAAGAAAATATTCATTATGTGACTGATGTAGAATACCAGCTTGATGGTACATATATTGACAAATCATTTCATGCAACTTTAGTAAAGGACCAACAAACATTTTCGATTGCTGACCTAGATGATACGGCGTCAGAATCCATTGAGCAATTGTTGTCATCTGAATTGGTTTTTAATGGTAATCGCTATGAAATGTATGGTAAAGATTATACATCTGGTTACATGATTAATGATTTTGTAGATGAGGCGGGTTTATTGCATGCGGATAATTTTTATGGTTATGCATATATGTATGAAGATCCAACGGTGGACATACCAAATGCTTACATTAAATATGAACTTAATGATACATTGACTGAAGCAACAGAAATTAACATATTTGATTATTATACACAATATCCAAGTATCGATAAAATTTTACAAATGAATGCAACATATGCCTATCATGGGGAAGATATCTTTTTAATAACATCTGTTTATGAACTCCAACGTAACTTTTCATTATTTGGCTATTTAGATTTCACTGGAGATGTATATATTCAAGTAAGCATTGAAGATCAATTAATTGTACTCGATTTTTATGATGAGGATAGTACTTACTTTTCGTCTTTGGTTTATGAAGAAGGTTATCAGCTTGATTTTAATTTTGATGATGTGAAAACATCTGGGGCAAATGATTATAGTGCGGCTTTAAAACCAATTGAATTAGGTGAAACATATGAAGTCGGTGAAACGAGTAGTGAAAGACATATTTATCGTTTGTCTGTAGATGCTGGCATTTATGCCTTTGACTATACAAACTATGTTGAAATTGTTGATGAAGCAGGTGAACCACTGGATATTGAGAAACATTATTCAGTTAATTATATGAGTTATTATATTGTTGTTGATGAACCATTTGATGCATTTCTGCTTATTGAAGATAATACATCATATACACGAACATTAAAAGTTTATGAAATTGAAGATATTCAAGAAACAAGTTTGAATTTTGTGCCTGATGAAGCAATTGTTATCGATATGCTAGAATCAGTCTATGATAAAGCTAGTTTAACGGTTTCTGCAACTGAAAATACTGTCTATAAACTGGTTTTTGAGAATGACAGTGACATGGCTGTTATCAGCTATCTGAAGGATGACAACCAATATTCCACAAGTACTCATAATGAATATATTGTTGATTATTTGTCCATCGAAGCTGGACAAACAATGACAATTGATGTTTATGCAAATGGTATATTATACATGTACTTGCTTGAAGACATTTCACCGGCAAATGATGCAGAAAATCCTTATGTATTAACAGATGAAAATCAAGCATTATTTGCAAATAGTATGATGTATGAAAAAGATTATTATACATATACATTAGAAAGCGGTAGCGTGGATTTTACAGTCATGGGAAGCGGTGATTCATCAATAGGCGATTTTACTTTTGATGAGACATCCTTATATGACTATGGTCAAACCTTTCTTAAAGTTTATAATGAAAACGATGAATTAGTTTCATTACCATTAACTGAACCTGGAACATATCAAATAATTGTCGAACCATATATGATTTATGGCTGGTATTATTTAGAGATGACACATACGGATAATGTTCATATGACATTTACGGACACATTGGATGTCTCCATGCGCTATGATCCATTATATGAAACAACTTACTCATTTGTACTTAGTGAGAAGTCGTATGTAGAAATTGACACTACAGCATATGGTGCATTACAATTGGTAGATATGGATACAAACCGAATTCTTTGGTTATTGGAAGGGAATTATGTCATTACGCTGGCACCCGGTAGTTATATGATCACGGTTTCAAAAAATGCAAATTATGCATTTGATTATGAGTTGAAAGTAGATGTATTAGGAGTTAGCGAACAAATACCATTTAACCAATATATACGATATAGTTATCCGGAAAAGCTAAACATAACACTTACATATGATAATGAGCTTATCCGTCTAGAGTTTTACTATCATGAGTATATGTATTACAATTCCAGTAAGGCAATTGTTTTTGGAGTTTTCAATGATGAAGCGATGATGTATCAAATGGATAATAATACGTTTTCAAGTTATTTATCTCAAACTTATGAAAATGATGTAAATATATATTTTATTACTGCTGAAGAAGCAACATCGTTGTATATTACATTTAGAACATTAGATTAAATGATAGGAAGGATAAAACAATAATTTTTGTTTTATCCTTTTGTTTTTTATGATGCTTCATTGTGCTAGAATGAAAGTAGAGGATTGGATGTTGTTTATAGAAGAAAACTGACACATCATGAAAAATGAATACATGTTATGTATATGTACTTTGGTTTTATTATGATGGTTATTTTGATAAAATATAAATAATCAAACAATGGAGACAAAATATGAAAAATATAAATGGTAATGACTTATATCAAATGGTGAGATACGGAGCTTCGGTTATTGATAGCAAACGTGAATTGCTTAATGATATCAACGTTTTTCCTGTACCAGATGGCGATACAGGTAATAATCTAGTTCATACATTGCAAACGATTGTGAGAGAATCTCAAGTTGGTGAATCCTTTCATCAGACATTGGAATCAATTAGTGAATCTGCATTGATTGGTGCTAGAGGAAATAGTGGCATGATTTTTGCTCAATTCATTAATGGGCTTAGGCTTGCTTCTGCGGGAAAAGATTTAGTGACGTTGAAAGAGTTTGCAGAAATGGCTAATGATAGTGTGATGCATACTTATGAATCACTTGATCATCCGGTAGAAGGAACGATTTTAACAGTTATCAAAACATGGGCTAAATGCCTTATTGAGATATATCCGGTTAGCGAGAATGTTAAGACATTCTTTTTCAAGGCATATGCAAATGCGAATCAAGCTCTAAAAGATACAACAAATCAATTAGATGTATTAAAATCTAGAAATGTTGTTGATAGTGGAGCGATGGGCTTTATATTGTTTTTAGAAGGCATCAATATGTATTATAATGATGAAGTTTTAAAGGAAACACATAAAGAAACTATTGAGTTTAAACAAGATCATAGTCAAGATGAAGTTGGATTGTATCGTTATTGTACAGAAGGGCTCATTAAATCAGATGTTAAAAATGAACATGACATTTTAAAAGCTTTAAAAAAAGATGGGGATAGTTTAATTGTTGCGATAGGTCAACATATGTTTAGAGTGCATATTCATACGAATAATCCAGCTATCGTATTTAAAAAACTTGCCACATTTGGAACCATCATCAGTCAAAAAGTTGATGATATGATGATGGATATCGATATGTATAAAGATGAACATGACACAGTAATTGTCACTGATTCTATTGGGGATATTGATCCAGTTTATTTATTGAAACACCATGTGCATGTTATCCCAATGAATGTTGTATCAGATGGTGTTAATTACTTTGATAAATTAACGCTAAACAACGATGTTTTATTTGATTTAATTGAAACAGGCCATGAATATCCAACGACTGCTACACCGTCGATTAGTACAGTGAAGACATTATTTGATAAACTATTAAAAAATTATAAGCATATCTTGGTAATCACAGTGTCTAGTCAATTGAGTGCAACACATCAAATTATTCAACAGGAAATTAAATCAAGAAAAGATGAACAAACTAAATTTACATTAATTGATAGTATGACAAATTCAGCAGCACAAGGATTACTTATCATGCATGCTGTTGAGATGTTACAAGATAATAAACCTGTAGAATTGATCGAAAAGACATTGAATGAAGAGAAAAAACAATCAGAAATTCTTGTATGCCTAGAAACATTTAAATATGCCACAATGAGTGGTAGATTACCAAAAGCAGTAGGAAAGATTGGTATGGCTTTGGGTATTAGACCAATTATGGCAATTGATCAAAATGGTAAGGGAACAGCATTTGGTTTTGCTTTATCACAAAAAGGTATTACTAAACGAATAATCAAGCATATAAAAAAAGATATGGAAAAGCAAGGTATTAAGCGTTATGCACTTGTTCACTGTCTAAATCAAGAAATGGCAGATGAATATGAAAATACATTTACAAAGTTAATTGGTTTTCCACCTATATATATAACAGATGTCTCAAGTGCAACTGCTATTCATAGTGGAAAAGGAACAGTAGCGATTGCCTATATAAAAAATAAGGAGTGATTAGTCATGGGATTTTTATGGACTGGCATTATCATTTTTAGTTATTTTTTCATATTTTTTGTAATTGCAACAATCATTAAAAATAACAGTATTGTCGATATCGGATGGGGACTTGGTTTTGTTATAACAGCATGGATATTAATGATTATATATGGTTTTACAATAGAGAAACTAGTCGTAAATATTTTAGTTTCTTTATGGGGGTTAAGATTGTTTTATCACATTATGAAACGAAATCTCTTCAAAGATGAAGACTTTAGATATAAAGCGTGGCGTAAAGCATGGGGGAAATGGGTTGTGCCTAGAGCATTTTTTCAAATCTTTATGCTTCAAGGATTATTTATGTTTATCGTAGGTATCAGCGTATTCTATATCAATATATACGGTTTTACAGACGGGTTTCATTTAAGTGTGCTAGGATGGGTTACACTAATTATTGCTGACTTATTATGGTTGTTTGGCTATTTGTTTGAAGTCATAGGTGATAGACAATTAAGGAAACATATCGCAAATCCTAATAAAGAACAGAAATTAATGACAAAAGGTTTATGGCAATACACAAGGCATCCAAATTATTTTGGAGAAGCTGTTATTTGGTGGGCACTTGCACTGATGGTTGTAGCTGGTAGTGATTTAATTAGTCTATTTGTTTTTATTAGTCCAATTGTGATCACATTCTTATTGCGTTTTGTTAGTGGTGTGCCAATGTTAGAAAAGCGCATGAGCAAGTCACCTGGTTGGGATCAATATGCAAAGAAGACAAACGCATTTTTTCCATGGTTTAAACGCTAATGCGAAAAGAACAAGTCTTTGCATATAGCAAGAAGGCACGTTATTGTGTTTACTTCATGACAAAAAGTTTTCGTGTTGTCAACAATTATAGCCTTTATGAAGCAATGAATTATGCAAATGAACGAGGATTAAAACTTGTGATTTATATTGTTCATCCATATGAGGAAAGTGATGTTGCAAGATTTTTTTATAAAACTTATTTAACGGATTTAATTGATGTTTTAAAATCGTATAGTGATGATGTTAAAGCAGTTGATAGAACACAAATTTCAACCTTAATAGACAATGATGTACAAACAATATTTATCGATCAAATGTATTTACGTTTTGATCGTGTTTTTGCAGATGAAATTAAACAATTGGCAAGAGAATTTGAAATTACCTTTTTTGAAGTTGAAGCAAATGTGTTTGTGCCAGTTAAGGTGGCTTCTGATAAAGAAGCTTATGGTGCATATACGATAAGACCGAAAATATTAAAGTTGTTGGATCAGTATGAAAAAGAAGTTTTAATTGATTTAACCTTATCAAAAGGTGAAATGGATGCAAGAAAAGTGTTAGAAACATTTTTAATAAATATTGATAAATATCACTTGCATAATGATCCATCACTAGATTATACGTCACATTTAAGCGTGTATTTAAAGTATGGAATGATTTCACCGGTAACGATATATCATATGATTAAAGATAAGAAAGAGGAAAATCAAGCTCAATTTCTTGAAGAATTAATTGTAAGAAGGGAACTTGCATATAATTATGTTTATTACAATCCTACTTACGATAGATTTGATCGTATGACGGTGCACTGGGCATATCAAACAATGCATCATCATGAGGATGACAAAAGACCATATATTTATCGCATAGATGATTATATTAATTTTCGGACACATGATCCCTATTTTAATGCAGCGATGAAGCAAATGGTCTACAAACATGAAATGCATGGTTATATGCGTATGTATTGGGGAAAGAAGATTATTGAGTGGAGTCCAGATTATGAATCAGCATATAAAACGATGATCTATTTAAATAATCACTACTTTAAAGATGGCTTAACACCAAATGGATATACAGGTGTTGCATGGTGTTTTGGAAAACATGATCGACCATGGAAAGAAAGAGAGATTTTTGGAACACTTAGATATATGAATGACAAAGGATTGAAAAGAAAATTTAATATTGATCGTTATGTGAAACAAATGGATCAACTTGAAAAGGAGTTTGTAAAATGAATTTTATTTGGATAAGTTTAATCGCAATCGGTATATTTGTTATTATTGACGCATTTTGGTTAGGGTTGATTGCACCCAAGTTTTATCGTAAACACTTAGGTCACCTTTTAGCGGATAAACCTAATTTTATAGCTGCGTTAGTCTTTTACCTCGTATATATCATAGGGATGGTTTATCTAGTGATTCATCCTGCCATCCAAAATGAGTTGGTTGGCAATGCGTTTTTATCTGGTGCAGTGTTTGGTTTTGTAGCTTATGCAACCTATGATTTAACAAATCTTGCAACATTGAAAAATTGGCCATTGAAGGTAACCGTCATTGATTTAATTTGGGGTACCTGTTTATCAAGTGTCATTTCAGGATTAACATATTTAATTTATTTAGGTATATTTTAATAAATAAGCTATTGATATGAAAAAACTATGGAACGTATGCATGTTTATAGCTGCAGCCATACTCCTTTATGGAGGAATAGTGTTTGCAATTCATGCTGATGTCGAATTTATAACAAAAATAATGATTACATTTCTTATGCTTGTAGATGCTTTCATTTATATTGGATTTATATTCATCAAAAAGTATCAATGGATTGTCTATTTACTAATTGCTTTCTTAATTGCAAATATCATATTAACATTTACTGATGATGTTGGATTTGTTGATATATTTTTTGTTATCATTAATATTGTAAATATATGTTTATACTATGGATTGTTTTTTTGGCATAAAGATATACATATAAAGGAGTGATTTTAAATGATTTCGATTCTTGATTATGGTGCAATTCCTGATGGCAAAACCAATAATCAATATGCTATTCAAAAAGCAATCGATACTTGCTATGAACATCATGGTGGACAAGTTCTTGTACCAGCTGGTCATTTTAAAACGGGATCTATTATATTAAAGTCACATGTACATTTATTTTTAGCTAAAGAAGCAATATTAGAAGGCATTGATAAAATTGATGAGTATATGCATTTTTCCGCATTAGCATCTAAATCACTTAACTTAGATGCGACACCAACTTGGGAAAATTGTGAATATACAGGTAGACCTTCTCAATTTTTTATTTATGCGAATAATGAAGATGATATTGAGATCTCAGGTGAAGGTATTATCGATGGTAATGAAGCGATTTTTTATGGCAATAAGCATGAGGGTTTTATTGAAGGCTCATATTATCCAAGAATACCACTTATCTTTTTTGAACATGTTACCAATCTCAAGATAAAAGATATCACTTTTCAAAAGAGTGGTTTTTGGACAATACACATAGTCGGTTGCGAGCATGTCTTAATTGATGGTATTCGTATATTGAATAACTTAGAATTAGCGAATTGCGATGGTATTGATCCAGATCATTGTAAACATGTAGAAATTAAAAATTGCCATATAGAAGCAGCTGATGATGCGATTGTCTTTAAAAACACTGAAGGTACAGCTATGTATGGTGCATGTGAAGATATTCATGTACATGACTGTGAGTTAATAACGACTAGTGCAGGTATTAAATTTGGTACAGAATCAGTAAGTGATTTTCATCATATGTATATACATGATATAATGATTAAAAAGGCTAGTAGAGGCATTTCTTTTCAATTGAGAGATGGTGGCAATATTCAAAATATTAGATTTGAAAACATTGATATTGAGGTAGAAAGACATAAACCAGGTCTATGGTGGGGGACTGGAGAACCTATTTTTATCTCAGCAGTTAAAAGACATGAAGATGGCATAGTAGGAGAGATTAACAATATAAGTTTCACCAATATTAACATGGTTGGTGAAAACGGGGTTGTGATTTATTGTGATTGTCCCGATCAGATAAGAAACATTGCATTCAATCGTTGCCATCTTCAGCTAAAAAATGTAAGTCCATATCCAAAAGTTGGTCTTGATTTAAGACCAGCGGTTGCACCAGAAATTTTAAAAGAAGAAGCACATGTATTCAAAGTTAAACATGCTAAAAACATTAAAGTTAAAGATTTTTTTTACAAAATTGATGATGATATGAAATCAGCTATTACAGCAGATTTTGATGTTACATTAACTAAAAATTTCGAACTTGATATGTGATGATTGCTTTATAAAGCGATTTAATTGACAATATTTCTAAAATATGTAAAAATCAATGTAGTAGGAGGTTTTATCTATGGAATGGTATCATTATGTAATCATTGCTGCTGGTGCAGTAATCTTAGTTATGTTATTAGCTTCACTTATTGGTGATAGAAAAGAACCAAAGAAGCCTGAACCTAAAAAGGCTGAACCAAAACATGTTCGGAAAACTGTGAAATCAGAACCAAAACCGGCTCTTAAAGCTGAAAAACCTGAACCTGTTAAGAAAAAAGTGGCATCTGTAAAAGATACACCAAAGGTAGTAGAGTCTACTGATGATAAGGCGCAAAAATATCATGTTTCACAAAATAAGGATGCAAAAAATCCTAATTTTAAAAAATGGCGTGTACGTAAAGAAGGGTCAAATAAGACCATTAAGTATTTTGATACGCAAAAAGAAGCGATTGATTACGCTGGTGTTTTAGCATCATCTGCTGGTTCTAGTGTTGTTATTCATAAATTAGACGGTTCAATTCGCAAACGAGATTATTCGAAAAATGATTAACTAGAGGAACGCTCACGCGTTTCTTTTTTTAGATGAGAAAGAGTGATTGAGATGTGTGGTCGGATTACGTTTACGTTTTCTAAAGGTGAACTACAGGGTTACTTGAAAGAACAGTATCACATTGAACAGGTTAATGTAGATGTTGATTTACCAAGATATAATGTTGCCCCTGGGCAAGAAATTATATCCGTGATTAATGATGGGAATAAAAATCGTGTTGGTTTATTAAAATGGGGATTTATTCCTTCATTTGCCAAAGATGAGAAAATTGGTTTTAAAATGATTAACGCAAAAGCAGAGACACTATTTCAAAAACCAAGTTTCATTGAAGCGATTAAATCCAGACGTTGCGTTATTTTAGCAGATTCCTTTTATGAATGGGATAAAGGAAGGCAGCCATATCGTATTTTCACAAAAGGCCAAAAGATCTTCCCGTTAGCGGGTATATGGAACACATATAGAAGAGCAAACGGTGATCATGTCCATACGGTTGCCATTATAACGACAACCGCAAATAAGCCAATGCGTAAGATTCACGAACGCATGCCGGTTATACTTGATGAAGCACAACAAGAGCGTTGGCTAGATACAAGTATTATGACAGAAGCACAAATAAAAACACTATTGAAGCCTTATTCTGATGAAGCGCTCGATATGTATCCTGTTTCCATGCATGTTAATTCACCAATACATGATGATAAATTATGTATTGAAAAAGAAGACATTCAAGATTTATTTTCGCTCATGGATGAGGAGGAATGAAATGATTAATTATGATTATGTTGTCGAAGTGTCAGCTAATGTTTCTGCAAAAGAAGCTTTTTTGAAGTTTGTTGATGCCCATTTAATGAAAGATTGGCAGCCAAATCTCTTACGTATCGAAACAGAAAAAGGATTATTGTTTCAACAAGGCTCTAGCGGTTATTTGGTTTATCAAGCTGGGGATCATGAGATGAAAATGAAAATAACCGTTAATTTGTGTGAAGGCACACTCTTTGATGCCACCTATGAAGTACCTGGTGTTGTCAATAGATGTATTAATCAGTTTAAGAAGAAAGATGATAAATTACTTTGGAAAATGATTGTTAACTTTAAAATTGATGGTGATGAAGCACCAGATAAAGTTATTTTTGAAGCAAAAACCAGATTGTCCATGATGCAATTCATTGATTATTTAGATGCGTAATACTCGTATAAATATAAGGCTTATATAGTTATCTATATAGGTCTTTTTTATATTCTTTTTGATGTTAACATTTTCATATTGCTTTCATTAAAAACGTCAACTATAATGGACACACAAAGGAGAAATAGCCATGCAAAATTATCGTTTAAACAGACATATATTGTGTATCGATTTAAAAAGTTTTTACGCTTCAGTAGCTTGTGTATTAAATGGCTATGATCCTTTTACTACGCCATTGGTAGTGGCGGATAAAGGTAGAGGTAATGGCTCTATTGTGCTATCTGTGACACCTTTTTTAAAAAGTAGAGGGGTATCATCTAGATGCCGTGTTTATGAACTGCCTAAAGATATTGAGATTATTTATGCAAAACCACAGATGAAGACGTATTTAAAGTATTCAGCCAAAATTATTGGTATATATCTAGATTTTATTGCTGAAGATGATTTATATATTTATTCCGTTGATGAGGCTTTTTTAGATGTCACCGCGTATTTAAATTACTATCAAATGACTGATGAAGAAATTGGCAAAAGAATTTTAGACGAACTTAGAGAAAAATTGGGGTTACATGCGACATGTGGCGTGGGACCTAATATGTTAATGGCAAAACTTGCTATGGACATCGATGCAAAGCATAGCGAGACGTTTATTGCTAAATGGACATATGATGATTTGAAAACACGTCTATGGCCGGTTCAACCATTGTCTAAGATGTGGGGTATTGGTCATCGTATGGCACATCATTTGCATGTGCTTGGTATGCACAAAATTGGCGATATTGCCAACAGTAGTCCAACGTTTTTAAAGGAACGTTTTGGCATATTAGGTGAAGAACTTTATTATCACACACATGGAATTGATATGAGTTTAGTGCAGGATAAATACAAAATTAGACGCGTTAGAAAAAGTTTTGGCCTTGGTCAAGTGTTGTTTAGAGATTATGATAGTTCAGAAATCATCTTAATTATTGAGGAAATGGTTGACGAGGTAACAAGGCGCTTGCGTCTAGCGAAGAAACAAACCAAATGTATTGCTCTACAAATCGGCTATGCAAAGGAATTTGGTGGTGGTTTTGGTAGACAAATGACACTGGAAACACCAACATCCAGTGTTAGTGCTATTTATGAAAGTTGCTTAAGACTCTTTGATATGTATGATGAGGGTTTACCAATTAGAAAAGTGGGGATATCTTTATCTAAATTAAGTGTACAAACATATTATCAATGTTCCATTTTTGAGGATATGGATGCACTAAAAAGAGAAGAAATTATCATGGATGTTATTGATCATATAAAACATAGACATGGGGTAAATAGCATTAATAGAGCATCTAGTGAACTTGAACATTCAACAGAAAAAAGAAGAAATGAAAGTATTGGTGGTCATCATGCGTAAATATCAGGATAGAGGAATTATCAAATGGGCACCATTTGACGCTTTAATTAGCTATCAAGATGTCTTAAAAACGATGCATTATGAGCGTGGAAAACAGGATAAACCAATGTTAACGAGTGATCAGTATGAGACGCTTGATCGCACAATAAAGGAATCAATAAGGTTTCATAAAGAAGTTCATATCACATATTATGAAGATGGTTATTTCAAAATGCTTTATGGTATCGTAAAAAAATTTGATGAAGTTTATAAAACATTCATTTTTGAAGAAGGATTCGTGATTAAAGGTCATCAGATTATTGATGTAATATGTTAATTACGTAATCAAAAATACCAATTTGTATTTTATACTTGTAACATGGATATCCATATGTTACAATACGTTAGGATGCCTTTTGCATTCCAACATCATAGTTGAACTATGATGCATAAAAAAAGGACTCAAATGACTATCCCCCCCAGGTCACTTGTAAGTCCTTTTTTTACGTATATAAAAGTTATTTAGCAAGTCGTTTTGCCATTAGTGCAGCAGCGAAACTTGGTTTGATTAATGGTTTGATGATTCTAAAATCAGGATCAATGGCTAATATTTTAGCATGTAACTGATCTTTGAAATAACCGCCTGAGTTACCGAGAGCACCGATAACAACTAGTGTTTTATTTTTAAGTTTTAAATGTTGATATACACCTTTAACAGCTAAAGTTAATTCATCAGTGGCACGATCAATAATGCGCATGGCATATGGATTAAAATCGTTAGCATACATCGTTACAATTGGTGCAAGACTAGCAACTTTTGCACGTTTATCATGAAAGTCTGCCATGACCTCAATAATATCGGCTGCCTCATTAAGGCCAATCGCTTTACCAATGGCAATGGCAAATTCATCCATATCATATCTTCCATCATAGGCACGAATTGCATATCTAATCGCTTGTAAACCTAGTGCATAGGAAGAGCCTGATTCACCTTCTTTATATCCCCATCCACCACAGCGATGTGTACGGAATAGATCTTTACCAAAAGCAACCATCTTCGTACTAGCAATTAAAGCGATTCCTTCTTCAAAACAGCGTCCTGAATAAAGTGCGTTTTCCATATTGTGTCTAACATATAATTTCGAGTTATCGTTAAAGCAAGTTAAGCGATGCAAGATACTTTCAACCTCTATCGCTTCAGATAGAAAATTTAAACCATCTAAAGCGATAAATGCAGCCTCAAAATAACAGTTTTGATTGGCATCTAAAAATGGTTTTAAGGCAATTTTTAATGTCGTTTTAAGTACATTTAAGTCAACTGCATTAAGTGCAGTTGGGCTTGTGGTTGTTTCAAATATAATGTCCTTATGTTGATTAATTATTGTAATTTCTGTCTTTGAGGTGCCGCCATCAACACCAAGATAAAATGTCATAAAATATCAGACCTTTCTTTATCTCATGTTACCCTAACAATATCTAAAAAGCGTATTTTTGTCAAACAAAGGTCATTTGTTTGCATAAAAATGAGGATAAATGCGTAATAATAAAAAAAGTACTTTACATTTAACAAAAAAGTAATAAAATAAAAACATGCTTACGCTAAATGCAGTTGGGGCTGTATTTCACAACTAAATATTGATGTGTTAGGGGGAGGATAAGACAAAATAAGGGTGAAGAAGATGAAAAAGGCAGTAGTGTTTTACTCGCTTACAGGCAATACAAAAATAGTTGCTAATCTATTTGAAGGTTTTGAACAACTAGAAATAAAGACAAATAATAATTATCCACAAAGCAAGGACAACGCACTTGTTGAGGCACCGGATATTAGTGATTATGATGAGCTTGTTTTTGCATGTCCAACACATGGGGCAAGAATGGCTAAACCAATGGTAAAATATATGAACCAATTGAACTCTTTGGAGGGTAAAGTCATTTATCTATTTATCACACACTATTTCCCATATAAATGGATGGGTGGCTCGCAAACACTAAAACAATTTAGAAAACTTGTTCTCTCTAAAGGCGGAGAAGTTAAAGCTGCAGTATCAGTTAATTGGAAATCAAGAAATCGGGAAAAGTTAATTCTCGATATGCTAAATACTTTTGGTATTAAAAAAAGCGCTCACTGAGCGCTTTTATGTTGTTTGATTGAGTAGTGTAGATGAATCATAGGTAAATGTTCTACCTGTTTTTTTAAAATGCGTTTTAACATTTGTGTTCTCAATGAGTGGGAATAGCATTGCAATAAGTAATGAATAAGGCACAGAAAATTGAATGTTGTCAATTAAACCGTGAATTTGAACCGCGATGAATGAAACAAATAATAAACGCATTTCCAATGACCACCCGTCGAATATGAGTTTGAAAATTTGATAGTAATGGATAAGTAGTGCAATTAATCCGAATATACCCATTGTCGCGAGGACATGAATAATTGTAGAGTGATACATGAATAGACGTCCACCTGATTCCTCGGCTAATATGTTAATGGACATCCAACCTTGGCCAAACCAAGGTGATGACTCGAATATTTCTAAGCCTCTTGAATAAATCCATATCCTGCTACTTGAGAAACTGTCAATCGTACCACCATCTAAAGTTTGCATAAATGCATTCCAGATACCGATTAGGACATCACGACTAAAGAATGCGACAATAGCGACTAAAATAACAGTGAATATCGCATAGAAGTAGTGATGGTGTTTGCCATGAAACATAATGATTAAACCAAGACCAAATGCAGCGATTCCGAAGCCAATAAATCCACCCCTTGATTGGGTTAACAAAATAACACTTGCAGGTAATAATAATAATATCCAAAATATCATATGTTTCGGTTTTTTAAAGATGTAATAAACATGACCAGGTAATGTTAAAGTTATGTAGTAACAAAGATCGTTAACATTGGCCCAACCAAGGTTACCTCCCCAACCAGTGTTCATACTTATTTTAAAAGCTTCAACAAGGCCTAAATCCATGTTTTCAGATAAACTTCTAATCATCTTAACACCAAACTCACCAACGAGTAATAAGTTGATGATGAGTAATAGTTTAAAGAAATATCCTACATCACCTTTTGTTGTATTAGATAGGAAAAAATAGAATAAAAAATAGAGTAATCCAACACCAGATACAGCAACTGCTTTTAAACTGATTTCTGTGTATAAAAGTGGTACTAAATAAGCAACAGCAATCAAAAGTAAACCAAGTGTTAAACCTCTAAATTTAAAAGTTGGTTTAAATCTAATGATATGGATCACAGGACCTGCTAAGATTAATGCTAACGATATGTATGGAAATCCGAATGTGTTTAGTGTATCAAATGTCATCACAGAATTATTAACGACAAATATTAACGAAGTAAGTAGGGGGATTGCATAACGTGCATTTTTATAAAAAGATAAAACCAATGCTAAACATAAGACAATGGTTATGATCCCAATCATATTAAAAACACCAAACGATGTTATGCTATCAGTTTCAGGTTTAATGCTCCAAGTGAGTAATGCAAATGCATAAACAATAATGATATATAATGTACTATTTAAGAATGTTTCAATTTTTTTCATCGCATGTCCTCTTTCGATATGGAGACTAACTCATATTATACGATGAAGACCTTTAATTTGTCAAAAAAATGTGTTTTACAAAAAGCGGGCATTGTGTTAGAATAATATGCAAGTAAGGATAAGGTGAAAACCATGAAAAAAAGTGTCTATTTCGCGATTATTGCGACATTATTCATGTTA
This sequence comes from Acholeplasmataceae bacterium, assembly GCA_963676765.1. GTDB lineage: Bacteria > Bacillota_I > Bacilli_A > Acholeplasmatales > Acholeplasmataceae > WOFB19. Next base: position 1,060,544 of record OY781159.1, on the reverse strand, counting down.
ATCGTTTTGATGGCATTTATTGGTTTTGTTAAACTAAGTGTTCAATTTGATGATTTAGATGAAATTATAATTGTAACACCTGATTTAACATTTGTAGATGACGGGTTATATGAAGGAACATATGAACTGTTTCCTTTGAGTGTCACAGTTGTTGTCACGATCACTAATCACGCATTTGAAGATATAGAAATTATACATCATAGCTTATTTTTCAATGACAATGTTGATGTAATGATTGAACAGATTGTTAACAAGCAATCACTTGAGGTTGATATTTCAGAAGATGAAGCGTATAGTGAACGAATCTTATTGCTTGCTATCATGAATAGTTTTGAATTTGCAACTTAATTTTTACGCAACTCTTTTGGATTATTTACGAATAAGCGCTATTAAATAGCGTTTTTGTTTAAATATAGGGTCCTATCCTTTAAAAAAAGAAGAATAAGCGGTATAATAAATTGGTAACGAGTCTTTTATTAATAATTAATAAAAAGTCATTGTTAATTGGGTTTAACTATAAATTAGAGTGGGGAATCAAAATGGAAAAAACATTATTCAAAAGAATCAAAGGTGCATTGCCTTTCATTTTAACAGACATCTTAGCAATTTGCTTAACCTATCTAGTTTCGGTATTTGTTTTTTATTTTCTAGAAATTGAAATTAGTATTGATAAAATCGCAATGGCATTACCATTTATAGTGTTAGCACATTTTATCGCATATTTAATCGTTGGTGTCTATGGTATGCTCCCAGACTTCTTCGGTTTTGAAGATTTTATTAGAATCGCCGCGACTACGATAGTTGTTAATATACTTATCGTAGTCTTTTTAGCAGTTACACGTATGACTTTTATGTATAAATCTGCTTATTTCTTTATCGTTTTCTTGGAAATTGGGATAGTCGTTCTACCAAGAATGATGAAAAGAGTTATCAATTATTTCAAAACGAATTGGGATTGGAACAAAGCTTTAGGTAGAAGAACATTAATTGTGGGTGCTGGTGCTGCTGCGGGTGAACAAGTAGTTAAAGAACTTTATCGCAATAAGGATTTAAATAACATGCCAATGTGTTTTTTAGATGATGATAAAGAAAAACATGATAAACGTTTGATGGGTATCAAAATAGCAGGAAGTTTGTCTGAAATTTCTTATTACCTGGATTTATATCGGATTGAAGAAGTGATTATTGCTGTAAAGGATTTCCCAGTGAAAAAGATAAGAGAACTAGGAGAAATTGTTACATCTAGAAATATTAGAATTAAGAAATTATCAGGAATGGTTGAAGATGTTGGTGAAGCTAGACCAATTATTTCTGATATTAGAATTGAAGATTTATTAAACCGTGAAGAAATTCAATTGGATGATAATTGTATCGCTAACTATATTCAAAATGAAGTGGTCTTAGTCACTGGTGGTGGTGGTTCAATTGGCAGTGAATTATGTAGGCAAATCGCTGAAAGACAACCAAAGCAGTTAATCATATTTGATATTTATGAAAATAACGCTTATGAAATTCAACAAGAATTGCTGAGGACATTCAAAAAAGCGAATAAGACATTAGATTTACAAGTCTGGATTGGTAGTGTATACAATAGAGCACGAGTAAAGAAAGTATTTGAAACATTTAAACCCAGTGTAGTATTTCATGCTGCTGCGTATAAACATGTACCTCTTATGGAAGATAGTGCTGTTGAAGCTGTTAGAACAAATGTTATCGGTACGTATAATGTTTCATCTTTAGCAAATGAATTTAAAGTTAAAAAATTTGTGATGGTAAGTAGTGATAAAGCAGTTAGAAGCACGAATGTTATGGGTGCTACGAAACGCTATGCTGAACTTATCGTACAAGAACAACAAAATCATAGTAAGGACACAATTTATAGTGCTGTTCGCTTTGGTAATGTACTGGGTAGTAATGGCTCAGTTATACCATTATTTAAGAAACAAATTGCAGATGGAGGGCCAATTACAGTTACGCATCCTGAAATTACGAGATATTTTATGACGATACCAGAAGCTGTTGGCTTAATCTTACAGTGTGGTGTATTTGCTAAAGGTGGCGAAGTGTTTATCTTGGATATGGGTGAACCGGTTAAGATTAAAGATTTAGCAGAGAAAATGATTCGTTTAACTGGTTTAAGGCCAAATGAGGATATTAAAATTGAGTTTGTTGGTTTAAGACCTGGCGAAAAATTATATGAAGAATTACTAGTTGATCATGATAATGGAAGTCAGGATCAAACACCGCATGAAAAAATATTTATTGAAAAACAACGTGATGTTCAGTTAGAAGAATTAAATTTGGACCAAATGTTTAAGGAACTAGAAATATTAACAAATGAAGAAGTTAAAGAATGTCTAGCAACCATTATTACAACATATAACAGAAATGGTAATGGTACACAAGATTAATAAAATCAAATAAGGTGGATATGTCATATGTGTGGAATTGTCGGATATGTAGGATCAGATAGAAAAGCTAAAGACGTCGTATTAAGTGGTTTAAGACGCCTTGAATACCGTGGTTATGATTCAGCTGGTATTACGCTGTATGACCCTCGTTTTCGTGTGTTTGATACATATAAAGACATTGGTAGAGTTGCTCATTTAGCAGTTTTATCAGAAAAAGCTACACCTTCACCTATCGGTATGGGGCACACTAGATGGGCTACACATGGAGGTGTGACAAAAACAAATGCACATCCCCACGCATCACAATCAGGACGTTTTGTTGCAGTTCATAATGGCGTTATTGAAAATAGCGATGAGCTTAAAAAACAATATTTGTCAGATGTTTATTTCTCAAGTGAGACGGATACAGAAGTTATCGTTCAATTAATTGAGAAGATGTCTGCACAAATGAATATTGAAAATGCAATTTCCACAACATTAAAATTGTTGGAAGGTTCTTATGCACTATTAGTAATTGACACTGAGAATCCAGAAACAATTTATGCTGGTAAAAATAAATCACCACTCGTTTTGGGTAAAAATAAAGAAGGCTATGTTGTCGCATCCGACATCATGGCTTTATCCGATTATTGTGACTCGTTTGTTGCTTTATCAGATGAAACATTTACTGTTATTCATGATAATAGAGTTCACTTTTTTGATTTAAATCATCAATTGATTGAACCTGATTATTTAAAAATTGAAGGTGATTTTTATCAAGCTGAAAAAGGTGAATTCGACCATTATATGATGAAAGAAATCCATGAACAACCAATGGTTATAAGACGGATTATTTCAACTTATCTTAAAGATGACAAGATCTTAATTGATAATGAAATTGTTGAAGCGATGAAAACTGCCGATAGATTTTATATTATTGCAGCTGGAACATCAATGCATGCTGGTTATATCGGTAAATTAATATTTGAAAAATATGTTAATAAACCAACAGAAATTCATATTGCTTCTGAATTTGCTTATAATGAACCTATGATTTCTGAGAAACCATTTTATATATTTATTTCACAAAGTGGTGAAACTGCTGACCTGCGCTCTTGTTTAAAAAGCATTAGAAAAAGAGATGCAAAGGTTTTAACAGTAACTAATGTTAAAACATCAACGTTAGCAAGAGAAGCAGATTATGCCGTTGATTTGATGGCAGGTCCGGAGATTGCTGTTGCTTCAACAAAAGCTTATGTCGCACAAATATCTATGTTAGCTATATTAGCAGAAGCTATTGGTGCTTCACTTGATATTAAAGATGCACTAAATCGTGTAGCATTAGCAATGGATAAACTGCTTGTAGAGCAAGACTTAGAATCACTTGTTAAAGCTGATTTAACCATGAGAAATTGCTTTTACATTGGTAGAGGTATTGACTATTACACAGCATTAGAAGCTTCTTTGAAATTAAAAGAAATCTCGTATATTCAGACTGAAGGGTTTGCTGCTGGTGAACTGAAGCATGGAACTATTGCGTTAATTGAACAACACACACCGGTTATTGCACTTATTTCAAATCGAAATCTAGGATCACATACTAGATCTAATTTAAAAGAAGTTATTGCAAGAGGTGCTACACCGATTGTGATATCAACACGTTCGTCATCATTACCAACCGATGATATTATTATTGAAGATGTTCATCCAGCATTAACACCAATGGTAATGGTTGTACCTACACAGCTTATTGCTTATTATGCAGCAAAAAATCGTGAACTTGATATTGATAAACCACGTAATCTCGCGAAAAGTGTTACGGTAGAGTAGGTGGTTTGATGGGAAAATATTTTGGTACAGATGGTATTAGAGGTAAAGCGTTTATTAAGTTAAATGAAACTTTAGCTTTTCGTGTTGGACAAGGACTTGCAAAAGCTTTTGATTTAAGCGAAGTTGTTATTGGTCATGATACTAGACAATCATCACCAATGATTGCCTATATGGTTGCTTCAGGTGCTTTATCCATGGGGTTGAATGTTCGTTTTTATGGTGTATGTTCAACACCAATGTTAGCTTATTATGCAAAAGAAAACAGCATGATTGGTATTATGGTAACAGCATCTCATAATCCATATACAGATAATGGCATTAAAGTGTTTAACAAAGGTTACAAAACTAATAGTGATGAGGAGAAATTAATTGAAGAAGTTATCGATCATCCGACTACGATAATGAATGATTTTGGTACATTTAAATTAGCAGATGATTTTTTAGAACTATATGAAAAATTATATGATGCATTTCCTGATTTTAAATCAACTATAAAAATAGCCTATGACAGTGCAAACGGTGGTAATTATGAAATTGCCAAAAGCATATTTGAAAAGTATACAAGATCTGCTATTCAAATTGGTAATAAACCTGATGGATTGAATATTAATGTTGACTGTGGATCAACACACATGGATCATATACAAGACTATATCATTGAAAATAACTTTGATTTGGGTATAAGTTTTGATGGTGATGGAGATCGTTTACTAGTTTGTGATAAAGAAACGATTTATGAAGGCGATGAAATTATTTATGTCATTGCTAAATTCTTAAGACAGAACCTACTGTTAAAAGATCATCATATTGTCTTGACAAAAATGAGTAATCCTGGCTTGTTAAAAGCATTAAAAGATGATGATATTACATATAGTTTAACAGATGTTGGCGATAAATATGTAACAAAAGAACTACATGAAAACAACTATAGTATCGGTGGCGAAAACAGTGGTCATATCATCATTAACCAAATCTTACATACAGGTGATGGTTTATTAGCAGCGATCTATTTACTATACGTTTTAGATAGTTATAAAAAGACGCTAAAGGAGTTATTAAATTATGAAAAATATCCTTATCAGCTATATAATCTTAAGGATGTTGATAAGACAATATTAGATTTAGCAGAAACAAAAGTATTTCTAAAAAAGATGAAACACAAACTTGGAGATGATGCATTATTGCTTGTCAGACCAAGTGGTACAGAACCACTAATTCGTATTACTGTTTCTCATCAAAATCAACATGTGGTTGATAATACGATAAATGAAATCGTACAATTTATGAAGCAAAGGAGATCATGACATGAGTAAAACATATGGTGTTGTACTTGCTGCCGGAAAAGGCACAAGGATGAAAACTGAATTACCAAAATGTGCATATCCTATTTTAAAAAAACCGATGATTGAATATATTATCGAAAAACTTGAAAGAACGTTAATTGATGAAAATGTTGTTGTTGTCGGTCATCAAAAAGAAGTATTGTTGGATATTTTGGGTGATCGAGTTAAATATGCGAAACAAACCAAACAACTAGGTACAGGTCATGCAGTTTTATCAGCAAGTGATGTATTAGAAGGCAAAGAAGGAACGACATTCATTATGCCTGGTGATATGCCTTTGATGAGTATTGAATTGACAAATCAAATTTTAAGAGCGCATGAAGAAATGGGGAATGACTTGACTGTTGTTTCTATGATGTTTGATAATCCGACTTCATATGGTCGTATTATTCGTGATGATTATGGTTCAATTTCTGCAATCATTGAAGAAAAAGATTGTTCAAATGATCAAAAACGAATTAAAGAAGTAAACTCAGGTGTTTATGCTGTTAATAATAAAGTACTATTTGATGTATTAAAGAAAATCCGTAAAAATGAACGTAAGAATGAATATTATTTAACGGACATCGTTGCACTCATGCGCCATGACTATAAAATTGGATCCTATGTAGTTGATGAATCTTACATGATGATGGGAGTCAATGATTTATATGCAGTAAGCATTGCTGAGCGTTTTTTACGAGATGAAATAAATAAAAATCATATGCTGAGCGGTGTGCAAATGATTTCTCCCAATACGATTACAATTGGTCATAATGTGCAAATCGATGCGGGTGTTATGATTATGCCTAACACAACCATTACCGGTAATAGTGTGATAAAAGAAGGTGCAGTTATAGGACCAAACACTGAAATTCATAACGGCTTTATTGACCGTTTTGTAGAGGTTAAACATTCACTTGTTTATGATTCATCGGTTGGTGAATATTCAACAATAGGACCATTCACGCATTTACGCAATAAAGCGTCGATTGGTTCACATAATAGAATTGGTAACTTTGTAGAAGTTAAAAAATCAACAACTGGTGAACATACAAAAGCTGCCCATCTATCTTATATTGGGGATGCAGTTGTTGGTAATCGCGTTAATTTCGGTTGCGGTTCAATTACTGTTAACTATGATGGTGTTAACAAACACCAAACAACTATTGGTGACGATGTTTTTGTCGGTTGCAACGTGAATTTGATTGCCCCATTAAAAATTGAGGATGAAGTATTTATTGCAGCTGGATCAACGGTCACACAAGATATTCCAAAAGGTTCATTAACGATAGCTAGAAACAAACAAATCAATAAAGCAGATTATTACAAAAATCTTGTTAAGCCTAAAGTAAAAGACGATAATTAATGCATTCAAATTTATGTAAATATAGATAATTATAAAAGATATATTATGATATAATATAAACAATATACGAAAGTTGGTAATGTGAATGGATAATGGAAACGTAAGCGAAAGAGAGTTCAGCTTATACGATCTCTACATGATTGTTAGAAAACATCTCATTTTAATATTTTCACTAGTGATTGTTGGAGCTGCTATTGCTGGTGCACTTGCATGGTTTGTAATTGAAGAACAATATAAATCTGAAGCTCAAATCATCGTTCAAGTGGAAACCAGTGGGTCAAACAATGAATTTGATTATAATTCATCATTGCGTTTGATTAATTCGGTTGTTACGTTATTATCAAGTGATCCAGTATTGAAGGATGTTAATGAAAAATTAGACTTAAAACTTTCCGATAGTCAAATAAGTTCGTTAAGAAACCAATTAACGGTATCATCAAGTTCGACTGACTTATTTATTGGAATTCGTTATGTATCAAATGATCCTGAAATGACGAAAAATATTGTGAATCAAGTTATTGATAGTGCTATTTACATTACAAATGGTGGATCAGACATTGAATTTTTGAGTGGAGTAATCGTTCGAATTAGTGATGCGCCACTTGGCAAGTATGACTCTCCTAATAAACCACTTTATGTAGTTATTGGTGCATTGTTAGGTGGTATCATAGGGGTATCAATTGCGTTAGTAAGTGGATTCCTTGATAATACATATAAAACAAAAGATGAAATTCAAAACGACCTAGATTTACAAGTTTTAGGCTCAATTCCAGAGTTTAAAGTTGAGGAGGATATTTAAATGTTAGATAATAAAAAACTTAAGGATCTCCTTAGTAAACCGCGTGTTGAGAATTATGCTTACTTAGTTGCCAAAAACAGACCATTATCATTTGTTAGCGAATCATTTCAAAAAATAGTTTTAAATATTGAATTTCTTAATGTTGACGAAGATCATAAAATCTTACAATTCACTTCCACTGAGCCATCAGAAGGTAAATCAACGACCATTTCAAATATTGCATACTTGATGGCAAGAGAAGGAAAAAAAGTCTTACTAATTGATCTTGATTTACGTAAACCAAAATTGAATCGTGTGTTTGATGATACGACAAGTGCCAACTTAACAGATTATCTTGCAGGTAAAGCTTCAGTGGAAGATATTATTAAAAAATCAGATGAGTTAGGTCTTGATTACATTATCAATAAAGAGTCTTCTACAGCTGTTATTAACTTGTTAAAATCACAAAAATTAGCACAATTATTGCAAACATTAAAGGAAAAATATGATTATATCTTACTCGATTCACCACCCGTTGAATCATTATCAGATGCATTATATGTGGCAAAGCTAGCGGATGGCGTCATCTTTGTTGTGGGTTATGGTCAAGCGAAAAAAAGCAATGTTAAAGATGCTGTGGAATCACTTAAAAGTTATGGTGCAAACATCTTAGGTGTAATTTTAAGTCAAGTAGAAATGAAACGTAAGTTACATACATATAATTATTATTATTTAAGTAAAAAAGAAAAACGTAAAAAACATCATATTTAAAGGGGGATTAAATGCCAGTAATCGAAATTGGAAATGCTTTTTATTTCTTATACATATTTATCGCGATAGGTTTAACAACATTTGTTGTTGTTTTCCTACGCAATCGCTCTAATAAATTTCGATTTTGGTTTATATTTACTATTTTAATAATAAATTTAGCAATTCATTTTTTGAAATTGCTGATATTCCCATATAATGACACGTACTATGTTGAACATATTTGGGTAAAGGCATCCTTTGAAAATATATGTGCTGCAAGTGTCTTATTGTTTCCGTTGATGTATTTCTCAAAAAATGTTGTCATTAAAGATTTTATGATTATGTTGGGGATTGCATCAGGTGTACTAGCAATTGCATTTCCAGCAGATGCCATCGGTGAAACGTTTAACGCTGTACCGATTTTATATACAAAAGGTGCATTTGATTTAGAAACCATTAGGTTTTATACGACACATTTCTTAATTTTCTTAGCACCATTTCTCATGATGCGATTTAAGATGCACAAACTATCGATTAAGCGTATTATTTATATGCCAATGATGCTTATTGGATTGTTATTCTTGATTTATTTCAATGAGATTATCTTATCATTACTTGGTTGGGTACCATCAGGGTCACAGTTGATGGATCCTTCTGGTAGAAACCCTTCCTTAATCTTTGGTATTAAAGATTTGCAATCGTTAACTGGTGTTGGGACATTACTTAAGGTGTTAGTACCAAACTTTTTAACTATACATCCAATTACTGGTGTAACTTATTATTGGCCAGTTGTTTGGATGATTGGGCCTGTATTTGTATACGGATTAATGATTTCATTTATATTCTCACTCATATATGATCAACAGAATACACTAGCATTCGTTGGTGATTTCTTACATACTGATACTGATCAACAAACCGATATTAGACGTACAAATAACGATTGAACACAAAGCGGCTGATAGGGTATAGTCGCTTTTATTAAGGAGATTAATATGGCAGGTAAAGGTTTTTTATATCAAAAGACTGATAAATTATATATTGCACGCTATAAAGATGGTGCATGGCAAAAAGGCAGTTTGGTTGATCAGGATCAAATGAATATGTCAATCATGTCAACTGTGCTTCATTACGGTCAATCAGCATTTGAAGGCTTAAAGGCTTATCGTAGAAAAGATGACAAAATTCAACTTTTTAGAGTAAGAGATAATGCGAAAAGATTAAAAGAATCATGTGAACGTATCATGATGCCACCTTTTCCAGAAAATTGGTTTATTGAAGCAGTGGCTGAAACTGTAAAAGCAAACGAGAAATATGTACCAGCATATAGAGATGGTACGTTATATATTAGACCGGTTTTATTTGGTGAAGGAGATAATCTTGGCTTAAAACCTTCAGCGAGTTATGTGTTTGCTGTTGTTGTCTCACCCGTTGGATCATATTTTAATGCTTCAAAACCAGTTGATTTACTTGTGACACCATATGATCGCGTTGCCCATAAAGGTACTGGTAAAGCTAAAACGGGTGGTAATTATGCTGCAAGCATGTTACCACAGTATTTGGCTAAAAAAGAAGGTTATAACGATGTCTTATTTTTAGATCCTATTCATCATGAAAATGTAGAAGAAGTTGGAGCTGCAAACTTCATTGGTATCACAGATGATTATGTTTGGACACCTGCTTCTGAATCTATATTGAATGGTATTACAAAACGATCTATCTTATATATAGCAAAACATCTCATGAATATGGAAACTAAAGAAGAACCGATGGCATATAAGGATATAACTTTATTTAAAGAGGCATTGGCTTGTGGGACAGCTGCTGTCATTACACCAATTGGGACGATTACAAGAGATGGTGTGAAACATGTATTCACGTATCATATGGAAATGGGACCAACTACAAAAAAATTGTATGATTTATTAACATCCATACAATTTGGTGATGTTGCTGATCCGGCTAATTGGATTACATTAATTGATTAATAAATGAGGATAGCAAAATATGCTATCTTTTTTATGAAAACGATAAATAAGTGAGCGAAAAATTAATTTATTTATAGTATAATGATATTAGTCATCGCAAAAATGCAAGCATATTTGGGAGTTAGACATGAAAAAGAAGCGTCGTTCAAGAAATATAATCATTTCAGCTATTTTTTTAGCTTTAAATATCGTGATCGTGGCATTAATTGCAAGATACTTTTTTGCTGATGCAACTACTGTAGGATTCAATGAAGTCCTAGGTGATTGGATGAATCACTGGTATTTTGTATTATTAGCACTGCTATGTCCAATTATAGCACTCTTAGCTGAAGGGATGAAGTTCTTCATCATGATTGGCAAAAAGCTTAAAAAACATCGATTAAAAGTCTCTTTAAGAACAGCAATATTTGGCAAATATTATGATAATGTGACACCACTTGGTACAGGTGGACAACCTTTTCAAATTATGTATCTATATAAGTATGGTATTTCAGGACCTGATTCAAGTCTATTACCAGTTGCTTCATTTGTGATGAATCAATTTGCTTTTATAGTAATTGCGCTTGCGGTGTTTATTACAAGTAGTCAACTAGTGGAAGTTGATGTCTTAAGAATTTCAGCATATATTGGATCATTCTTTATGATTGCGATGCCATTTGTTGTTTTATTTTTTACGCTATTTCCTGTAGTTAGTAGAAAGTTAAGCGTAGGTGTTTTAAAATTATTACATAAAATAAAACTTGTAAAAAGTGTAGATGATAGAATACAAAAAATCGATTACTTTATTGTGAGATTTAAAACAAGTTTTAAACAGATGAGTCAATCAAAAGGTATTATGTTATCAACGTTTTTATTATCATTAGTCTATCAATTCGCAATGTTTTCGATTCCTTATTTTGTTATTCTGGCGTTAGGTGGTACAGTTTCTTATATTGAAATATTTGCATTATGTGTGTTTATTTATTCAGCTGTAGCATATATTCCGACACCAGGTAATTCTGGAGGGATGGAAATATCATTTGCATTACTTTTTCAAACACTTTTATACTATGAAGTATTCTGGTCAATGCTCATGTGGCGATTTGCAAGTTATTTCTTTATTTTAATCATTGGTTTGATTACAATATTAATCGATTTTATCGGTTCACAAAGACATCCGATCGATATTCCTGAAAAAGAAAGACATCGCGTAATGTATCCGCTTGCGACGCTTGAAGATTCCAAAAACTTAATATTTCCAAACGTAGAAAAAGGCGAATTATAATCGCCTTTTATTTATTAATTAAGTATTCTAACAATTTCTTAGATGCACTTTTTGGACCATCTTTTTCTTTCCCAGGAACAGCAAGTTGTGTATAGATTTCACCAACTACAATGCGATCATCATACATTTTCTTGAAAAAATGATCAATTAATAAATCGGTTGCTTCTCGCTGTTGAACAGGACCAAATGGATTTGCAAAATAACTTTCTACAAGACCAACTTCAGCTGTTGTTCCTTTAGCAAATCGCTTACCATTTTTAAACGTTTTTAAAGCATCCTCTAGGTGATGAAATATGTGCAGACCATCTGCTGTTTCTTCATAGTTGTTTGCATAAAGGAATAAATCGATTGGGTGATCATCACTGACGAATTTATATTCACTAATCGGCAAGACGACACGCGCATTCGTTTGATCAGGATTTAAGAATATCGCACGATCAATTTCGCGATACGCATAACCACTTTCTAGGTCATCTAAACGAACAAATGCACCAGTTTCTGTACCACTTGCTAGTAATTTGTTATTAATTAATGAAACGATACCCATATCATCAAAAACAACTTTCATACCTGTAATATAATCACTACCTATGATACGAAGCGCTTCAAGTGATTCCGATTTACCTGCTCCACTATCTCCCATTATGATGACATTTTTTTCACGACCATCTTTTAGTAAAATGTTTACCATTGAGCCATGAATTGGTAGGCGTCCTTGATCAATCATGTATACATTATGAAGTGTTAATAACATTTTCTTTAAATAGCCGAAATAGTCATACGCATCATCCAGTGACACAATACCGATATAAATCATCTGTTCAAGATCCTTATAATAATGAAGGTCAAAAGCATGTTCATCGGAACCATATATCATAATAAGGTCGGGTTTTTTATTGACATATTCCTGATACTGCGCAATTTCAAATAAATTGCTTAGAGCTACACCATGATGTAAGTAGTCAATATGAATATAAACGAATGCTAGTAATTTACCTATCCAAATTGGATGGACGATATAATCAACTTTGTTCAGTGTCATATTAAGCAATGGATTTATTTTTGTTTCTCTAAAGATACCTTTACGACGATTTGCTTTCGAGTAAATCATAAAAGGGGGACGTAAAAGGGACTGCTGCAAAAAGTTAAAACCCTGAATTGAATGATAAGCAGGTTTCTCAGAAAAGCGATGTGGATAAATACTCATAATAGCATTCACACCAGCAGGTAGTTGTCTAAAAACCGAGTAGGGTTGTTTTTTAATTTTTTGAGCAATTTGACGATAGAGGGATAAAACATTGGCATTGAAACGATCACTTGTATGAATCAATTCATTCGAATGATAACCTCTCGTATAAGCCTTGTTACCAAGTAAGATACCATATTTTTCAAGGTTGCGCCAATAATCATAAAAGTCCTCAGTGAAGCGATAAAACACTTCACGAACTGCAAATAATTCATGGAGATTTGGATGCAGTCTTGAAACATCTTCATATGACCATAAAAGTAATAACTTATAAGCTTCAATAATTTGCTTAGCTGATATTCCCTTTAATGTCTGCATGGTCGCGTCTTCGTTTTGTCGTTGTGTGCGCATAAACTGTGCTAAAACATATTCAAATGTACGAGATGTAATAATGCTCATTTCACTATCGCATAACATCTTTGTGAAATTGACCATTGCATAACGGTCTGTCAAATAAAATCTTTTCATGTGGACTCCTTTGTTGCATTTATTAGAACTATTTTATCACAAAAAAAAGCACTTACTGCGAAGTGAGTGCGTTTTCATTTTATATTTCATCTTAATCTATTTTTTTAATCCAGCAACGTCTGCGTTTATGCTCAACATATTCGAAGTCTTTCCAAGGATTTTGAATCGCTTTATTATCCTCAAGCTCTGGACCAGTTTCCGCATACTTAACACCGTTTTTAATACCAACTTTGATACCATCTTCCATAAACAATGCCATCATACCGTGATTTTGATTTCTAGGATCGACAGCAATGAAATAGAAATCAATGGTGTCATGGTGTTTTAAATCATGTAATACTCTAAATATTCCAAATGGTAATAGCTTACCGTTGTTTTTTTTGTTTGCCATAGCCAAGCTTGGCATGATTACACCAAAACCAACAACTTTATCATTTTTATCAAGAACAAACCACAGATATTCTAATTGAACTGAAGCCATGACTTGATTAATATAATAATCCATGACTTTATTTGTGATTGGAAAAAATCCATAAAGTGACATGAATGCTTCATTATATGTATCGAAAGCCTGATAAATATATGTAAATATCTCTTTTTTCTTTTTACATTTTACAAGTTTATAGCCATAACGTTGTCTTGCGATTTTTGCACCACGAGCAACCTTCTCTGGTACTGATGTAGGCCATGTGATGCGTTTTTCTAACCAATCAACATCTTTAACAAAACCAAGTGATTCCATATGTTTTAAATAATATGGATGATTATATATTGTGATAAACATATTAAGTTGATCAAAACCATCGACAAGCATGCCTTCACGGTCAAGATCAGTGAATCCGATAGGTCCAATAATTTCAGTCATGCCGTTTGCTTTTCCCCATGCTTGAACTTCACCAATTAAGGCCTTTGTAACTTCTAAATCATCAATCATGTCAAGTCTTGTAAAACGAACAGTATCCTTATTATATGCCTTATTCCATTCATGATTAATAATACCAGCCACACGTCCTACAAGTTTGTTATCTTTATAAGCGAGAAAACGGATGCTGTCACAGTAATCATGTGCGGGATTTTTTTTTGGATTGAAGACATTCCTTTCATCCATTGAAAGTGCTGGTACAAACGCTGCTACATCACGATAAAGCTTATTGGGAAATTCTGTGAAACGCCATGCATCAAAAACCGATGTTACTGTTTTAATTGTTATCATCTAAGTATCCTCCGATTAGACTAATTTTAACTTAATTTCCCAAAAATGGCAATCTTTAATTAAATCACTTTATAAAATATGGATATATGCTATAATAGAAAAGCGAAAAGTCTCAAGGAGGAGTATAAAATGAAAGCAGAAAAAATAGCAACAAATCGTGTGAAATTCACATTTACAGTGACACCTGAAGAATTCGAACATGGCTTAGGTCATGCTTTTGATCACAAACAAGCAGAAGTAGAAGTTAAAGGTTTTAGAAAAGGTCATGTACCTAGAAATGTATATGAATCAAAATTTGGTGTAGAGTCATTATACCCAGATGCATTAGAACATGTTGTTCATCATAAGTACCATGATGCTCAAAACCATCCGGATTTTGAATTGGTTGGTCAACCATCTGTTGATTATGATGCAGAAAAAATCTCAACAACTGAAAGTTTTGATATCATTTTAGAATCTGATGTTAAACCAGAAGTTAAATTAGGTGATTATAAAGGTATTGAAGTAAAAACAGAAGCAGTTGAAGTAACAGATGAAGAAGTTGAACAAGCTGTTGCTGACTTATTATCAAAGAATGCTGAATTAGAAGTTAAAAATGGTGCCATTGAAGCAATGGATACTGCAATCTTTGATTTTGAAGGTTCTGTTGATAATGTACCGTTTGATGGCGGTAAAGCTGAAAATTACCAATTACAAATTGGTTCTGGTCAATTTATTCCTGGATTTGAAGATCAAATGTTAGGAATGAAAGCTGGCGATGAAAAAGATGTAAATGTTACATTCCCAAAAGAATACCAAGCGAAAGATTTAGCTGGTAAAGCAGCAGTTTTCAAAGTTAAAGTACATGAAGTTAAAGTTGCTAAAAAAGCAGAAATGACTGATGAATGGGCAAAAGGTTTAAACCGTGAAGGTGTAGAAACAGTTGATCAATTAAAAGCAGCTATTAAAAAAGAAACTTTGGAACAAAAAGAAAAACAGAGTGAACAAGCATTTACAGATCAATTATTTAAAACTGTTGTTGATAATGCATCATTTGAAGTCCCAGCATCTATGATTGAAGAAGAATTCAATCAACAAGTTGAACATTTCAAACGTCAAGCACAACAATATAACATGGATTATGAAATGATGCTTCAAATGTATGGTTTCACAAAAGAGTTATTTGAACAACAAGCGAAAGTGGAATCGGAAAAACGTGTTAAATTAACACTTGTATTAGAAACAATAGCAAAAGCTGAAGGTTTAAAAGCAACTGAAGAAGAATTAAATGAAAAGATTGATGGGTTTGCGAAACAATATAACTTAAAACCAGAACAAGTAACACAATATCTTCCTGCTTTTTTAATTGAAAAAGACATCGTCGTTGACAAAGCTTATAAGCTTGTTAAGGACGCTGCTAAGCGGGTTTAATAAAAGAGTTGGCACTCATGCTTAATGATTGCAAATTCTAATCATTCGTGCTATACTGTTCTCGTATAATCCTGCTACATCAAGAGGTGAAAACGATGGAACTAGCAAAAAGTTTACCGGCGATCGTCGTACGTGGCGTAACGCCAATCCCAAATAATGATATAAGAATTGAAATTGGCCGCAAAATTAGTCTGAAAGCTCTAGAAGAAGCTGAACGTAATTTTGGCTCATATGCGGTTGTAATTATTCAAAAGAACCCTATGATTGAAATGCCTACACCTGAGGATATCGAAACATTCGGTGTACTAGTCAAGGTTCATATGAAAATAAAAATGCCAAATGGCTCTTATAAATCGAAGTTGCAAATCATTAATCGTATCAAGGTTAAAGATTACTTCGTTACAGAACCGTATTTTGTTGTGGAGTATGAAGAATTAGAAACAACAGTTGGCAATGTCGAAGAGGAAGCTACCCTTGTTAAGATGGTCGTTGAAGAAGTTGTTAATAACTCTTCAACCATACTATTACCAAATAGTAATCCATTAGACAAAATCAAGCAAGGTTTACCTTCTGAAAAAGTAGCAGATTTGGTTGCGAATAGTTTGAAAATCGAAGAAAAAGATAAGATGAAATATCTTATTGAACCAAACTTAAATAATCGCTTAAAAATGCTACTTGAAGATATCAATAAACTTAAGATGATTCTTGAACTTGAACAAAAGATTAATGATGAAATTAAGCAATCCATTGATGAGAATCAAAAAGAATACTATTTACGTGAAAAGATGCGTGCCATTCAAAATGAATTGGGCGATAAAGCGAAAAAAGAAAATGAAATCGATGAACTTCGTGAAAAGATTCTTAAAGCTAAAATGCCTAAAACAATTGAAGCGAAAGCTTTACAGGAACTATCACGTTATCAATCAACGCCTTCGATGATGGCTGAATCATCAATTATTAGAAGTTATCTTGATTTATTAGTTGAACTTCCTTGGAAGAAGGCTTCACGTGACAATTATGATTTAAATAAAGTTCAAGCGAAACTTGATCAAAACCATTATGGGCTTGATAAAGTAAAAGAACGTATTATTGAATATTTAGCTGTTAAAATTATGACAAAAAGAAATCCACAAACGATTTTATGTTTATCTGGCCCTCCTGGGGTTGGTAAAACATCACTTGCGATTTCAATTGCAGAAGCACTTAATCGTAAGTTTGTAAAACAATCGTTAGGTGGCGTTAGAGATGAATCTGAAATTAGAGGTCATCGTAGAACGTATATTGGTGCGATGCCTGGTCGTATAATTAAGGGTATGAAGGATGCTAAAACGGTTAACCCTGTCTTCTTATTAGATGAAATCGATAAGATGTCATCTGATTATAAAGGTGATCCAGCATCAGCAATGCTTGAAGTATTAGATCCAGAACAAAACGCTAAATTCTCTGATCACTACTTAGAAGAGCCATATGATTTATCACAGGTACTATTTATTACAACAGCTAACTATTTAGAAAATGTACCGGCACCACTAAGAGACCGTATGGAAATTGTTGAATTATCTAGTTATACAGAACAAGAGAAGTTCCAAATTGCGAGATTACATCTCATCAAAAAACAATTAAAGGCACACGGATTAAAAGATGATCAATTCCAAATTAGTGATGATGCGATTTATTACATCATTCAACACTTCACAAGAGAAGCTGGTGTTCGTGAACTTAATCGCTTTATTGGGGCATTAATAAGAAAAGGTATCAAAGATATCTTGATGAAAAAAATCAAGAAAATTGATATTACAATGAATAACCTTAAAGACTATATTGGTAAACCTAGATTTACACACAACTTGGCAGATGAAAAAGAACAAGTTGGGGTTGCTACCGGTCTAGCTTATACAGCATTTGGTGGTGATACACTACCTGTTGAAGTCACTTATTATAAAGGTAAAGGCAGTCTTGTTTTAACTGGTAAATTAGGTGATGTGATGAAAGAGTCAGCACAAACTGCGCTTTCATTTGTAAAAGCTAATACAAAGACATTCAATATTGATCCAGATATCTTTAATGAAAATGATTTCCATGTTCATGTACCGGAAGGTGCAGTGCCAAAAGATGGTCCATCTGCAGGGATTACGATTGCTACAGCGATCATCTCAGCAGCGACACATCGTTATGTGCATAAAGAAATTGGTATGACTGGAGAAATCACATTAAGAGGTTATGTCTTACCAATAGGCGGACTTAAGGAAAAATCAATTGCTGCACACCGCAGTGGTTTAAAAACGATTTTAATTCCGAAAGAAAACGAAAAGGATATTGATGATATTCCAGCAGAAGTTAGACAAGCGCTTAAAATTATTCCAGTTGAAAGCGTGGATCAAGTCTTCCAATATGCACTTAAGTAAGTTATAATAAAAGTAGTCTTTAGGGCTACTTTTTGTTATACAAATGAAATAGAGGAGGGTTTGTTAATGTTTGAAAAGGCAGTTTATATCAAAAGTCTAGAATACGCGACTGATGCACCTGATAATCTTCCTCAAATATTAATCATGGGTCGTTCAAATGTTGGTAAAAGTTCTTTCATTAACGGCATGACTAATCGGAAGAATTTAGCTCGAACGTCTTCCACACCAGGTAAAACGTTGTTGCTAAATTTCTATCAAATTGATGAGATATTTAATTTAGTGGATGCACCTGGTTATGGTTATGCAAAAAGGTCGAAAACAATGAGTGCTGGCTTTTTAAAAATGATTGTTAATTTTATTAACGAATCAGAACCATTGAAAGGTATTATTTTGTTAATTGATTTTAAAGTTGGGCCAACTGATTTAGATATTGAATGGTTGAACAATGTAAGACAATCAGGACTACCTGTTGGTGTGATAGCGACTAAGTATGATAAAATCCCGAAAACAAAACGGAAAAAACAACATGATAAATTAAATGATTTATTAAACACTAAAGTGATTGCAGTCAGTAATACAAAACGTATAAATATTGGAGGAGCAGTCAACTTATTCAAACAAATCTTAAATCTTGGGGAGGATGCATAAATGAGACACGTACTCATCTTGACGGATTCAACAGCAGATTTAAGTCCGCATTTGAGAGAAAAAAGAGAAATTTATGTCTTACCACTATCTGTACAGTTTGGTGATGATCATTATCGAGATGGTGTGGATTTAACAACCACTGAACTTTATGATATCGTAACTGAGAAAAAAATATTACCTAAAACTGCCGCGATATCTCCTGGGCAATTCATTACCTTTTTTGAACAGTATCTTGATGAAGGTTATGAAATATTGTATACAGGTATTGGATCAAGTATTTCTGGTACATTTCAGTCTGCAATGCTCGCTAAACAAATGATTGGTTCAGAAGATATTCATTTAGTCGATTCAATGAATTTATCGTCAGGCATTGGATTACTTGTTTTAAAAGCTTGTGATTTTAGAGATAAAGGGTTAAGCGCTGTTGAAATAAAAGAAAAATTAGAAATAATTGTACCACTTGTTCGATCTCAGTTTGCAATTATGACACTCGATTATTTGCATAAAGGTGGACGTGCTTCAGGTACTGCAAAATTAGTCGGTAACATTTTAGGCATAAAACCGATTATACAAGTCCGATCCGGTACATTGAATGTTTATCGTAAATCAATAGGCAAAATGACACGTGCATTGGATATTATGTTGCATGATTTCTTTCAAGAAATTGACAAACACAATGTAGATTTAAGTTATGTCATGATTACACATAGTCTTGCTGATAGGTACGCAACTTATATGATGGATAAAGTTCGTGCAAATACAGCAGTTAACGCATTAATTGAAGGCCATGCTGGGTGTGTGATTTCTAGTCATTGTGGTCCAGGAACAATTGGTATTTTATACATATTAAGGAGTTAAAAAATTGAAAAAAACCATAAGTTTTGTGATGATATTCACTTTATTATTTTTGTTATCAGCATGTACACTGGGTAATTCGTTTTTTACAACAAGTGTCACACTTACATTCGATGAAATGGGTGGATCGGAAATTAATGATATGCTTGTAGAAACAAATACTAAATTTATCCCTCATGAAATACCAACGAAGGAAGGATATGTGTTTGATGGTTGGTATTTGGATGAAGATTTTTTATATGAAGCGAATTTTACATCCGGCATTAATGAAAGTTTAACAGTGTATGCTAAATGGCTTGATGAAACGGATGTATATGATATTGAAGACGTAAGAAGTATTATAGAAAACTACTTGAATGAGGAAGCTTTAACAATCGCTGATCAAGAAACGATTAAGGGTATTGTCACGGATATCATTACTAGTGGTGATTTTATTGATGAAGAAACATTCATCAATCTTGTGCTAGAAGAACTTGATGTCATGGATGTTTTTAATACACATATTACGGAAATGCTTGAAGCTACAAGACAATCGGTTGTTTATATTGAAGCATATAACAATTTCTTGTCTTCAGCAGCAACTGGTTCTGGTGTGATTGTTAGTCGTACGGATAATCATTATTACGTATTAACGAATTATCATGTTATTGAAGGTTTCAATAATTATGAAATGACAGTGTTTGATGCATCTGGTGAAATAAATATTTCAAATTATAATACGACACTTATTGAAACAGATATTACAAATGATTTAGCACTCATTAGATTCACATCATCGCTAAATTTTGATGTGATTACGTTTGCTGATGAACATGATATAGCAGTTGGTCAATTTGTGTTTTCGCTTGGATCACCGTTGGATTTACCAAATTCTGCGACAATGGGTATGATATCAGCAATTAATCGACCAATGGCTTATGATGGTGAAACTAGTTATACAGATACGATATCAATCCAACACGATGCAGCAATAAGTCCTGGTAATAGTGGTGGTGCACTTGTTAACATTTATGGCGAGTTAGTTGGCATTAATTTCTTAAGTTACGTCGATGAATATACAGGTGAAGGTATCGAAGGACTTCACTTTGCGATACAATTGGATATTGTTCTTGAAAGACTAGCTGATTGGGGTATTAACGTTATATAACGTTTATACTTTACTAATTTGTCGCCATATTGTATAATGTTATCAAAGCTATGATTTGGAATAGTAATGATTTTTAAGTGTTTAGAGAGCGATTGGTTGCTGAAAAATCGTCATTAAAATCATGAATGTCACCAAGGAGTTCTAATTGCGAAATCATTGTAGTAATTAGCGTATAATCAACGTTACTGATTATTGAGTGCTAGAGCAATCTAGAACTAAGGTGGTACCGCGAATATATTCGTCCTTAGATTTTACTAAGGGCGTTTTTTTATGAGGTAATTAGATGCAAACACTAGAAACGAAAAGATTGAAATTGAGACCATTGAAATTGACAGATGTTGATCTTCTATTTGCGTATGCTAAAAAGACAAATATTGGTCCAATGGCTGGCTGGAAGCCACATGAAACAATACTTGATACAACTAAAATATTAAAACTGTTGATTACTGAAGGTGAAGTGTGGGCAATAACCATTAAACCGAATGATGATCTAGTCGGCACGATTGGTTTACATGTCAGAAACTTTATCAATGCAGTTGAAGATAGAAGAGAAATTGGTTATGTCTTAGATGACACTTATTGGGGAATGGGTTACACGCCTGAAGCTGTCATGAAAGTGCTCCATTATGCGTTTTATGATGAAGAAATGAAAGAAATAGTTTGCGGTCATTATGAAGAAAACAAGCAATCAAAAAGAGTAATTGAAAAGTGTGGTTTTGTTTACACACACGATGAAGAAAGAGATCACTTTGACAAAACAAAAAAAACGGTTAATATGTATAAAATATCGAAAGAAATGTATATGAAGGAGCACGAAGAAAATGAATAAACTTGCAAAAAAATATGATTTTAAATCAGTTGAAGAAGGTCGTTATGCGTCTTGGATGAAAAAAGGATTTTTTAAATCAGGGGATGAATCAAAAGAACCATTTACAATCGTTATTCCACCACCTAATATTACAGGAAAACTTCATTTAGGTCATGCCTGGGATAATACTTTACAAGATATGATTATTAGAAGAAAAAGAATGCAAGGCTATGATGCCTTATACCTTCCAGGTATGGACCACGCAGGTATTGCTACACAAGCAAAAGTAGATGCAAGACTACGTGAAAAAGGTATTTCAAGATATGATATCGGTCGTGAAAAGTTTTTAGAACAAGCTTGGGCTTGGAAAGATGAGTATTCTAATACGATTCGTAGACAATGGGCTGCATTAGGTAATTCGCTTGATTATGATAAGGAGCGATTCACATTAGATGACCATCTAAATGAGGCTGTCAATAAAGTCTTTTTAGATTTATATGAAAAAGGTAAGATTTATCGTGGTAATCGTATTATCAACTGGGATGTTGAAGCGAAGACTGCATTATCTAATATTGAAGTCGAACATATAGAGACAGCTGGGAAACTTTATTATTTTAGATATCCATTTACTGACGATAGAGGCTATTTAGTTATCGCAACCACTCGTCCAGAAACGATGTTTGCTGACCAAGCATTAATGGTTCATCCAGAAGATAAACGTTATAGAGATGTTATTGGTAAAAAAGTATATATTCCAGGCACGAAAACATCCATTCCTGTCATTACAGATGATTATGTTGACATGGAATTTGGTACTGGTGTTGTTAAAGTTACCCCAGCACATGACGCAAATGACTTTGAAGTCGGGAAAAGACATGGTCTAGCTATGCCATTATGTATGCATGAGGATGGTACGATGAATGACATGGCATATCAATATGAAGGAATGGAAAGATTTGCATGTCGTAAAGCGTTAATGATAGATTTAGAAAAAATTGGTTTAGTAGATAAAGTTGAAGATTATACAAATAATGTAGGTTACAGCGAAAGAACTGGTGTTGTTGTTGAACCAAGACTATCGCTACAATGGTTTGTTAAGATGGATGAATTAGCAACACAGGCATTAGAAAAATCAAGTTCTAAATTTATTCCAGAACGGTTTTCAAAAATCTTTGTTAATTGGATGACGAATATTCAAGACTGGTGTATTTCTAGACAACTTTGGTGGGGACATCGTATTCCAGCTTGGTATAAGGGGGATGAAGTTAAAGTACAAGTTGAATCTCCTGGTGCTGATTGGCATCAAGATGAAGATGTATTAGATACATGGTTTTCAAGTGCATTATGGCCATTTAGTACATTAGGCTGGCCACATGAAACAGAAGATTATAAACGTTATTATCCAACAAACGTAATGATTACTGGTTATGACATCATCTTTTTCTGGGTTGCTAGAATGATTTTCCAAGGCTTAGAATTCACTAAAGAAGATCCATTCAAAGACATTTTAATTCATGGTTTAATTCGCGACAGTGAAGGTAGAAAAATGTCTAAATCACTTGGAAATGGTGTCGATCCTATGGATGTAATCAAACATTATGGCGTCGATGCTCTTCGTTATTTCTTAACGACGAATTCAGCTCCTGGTGCTGATTTACGTTATGAAGAAGAAAAAGTGGAATCATCATGGAATTTCATTAATAAATTATGGAATATTACGCGTTTTATCACGATGAATATTGATGATATGAACGTTACGATTGAGCATGAACTTAACCTCGCAGATGAGTGGATTTTATCACGCTTAAATCAAGTGATTAAAGAAGCTGATTATTATTACGATAAATATGAATTTGGTGAAGTTTCACGTATTTTATATACGTTTATTTGGGATGAGTTTGCTGCTTGGTATGTCGAATTTGCTAAATTAGCACTAAATAATGACAATCATAAAAAGACAACTCAAGCTATCTTATTAAAAGTATTAAGAGCAGTGTTGAAATTAATGCACCCATTTATTCCATTTGTTACAGATGCCTTATATTTTGAAATTACAAATGAAGAAACAATTATGACATCTCAATGGCCGGTTGCTGAAGCAGTTAATAATGATGCTATTGAGGCGTTTGAAATACTAAAAGACACGATTACAAAAGTAAGAAATTTAAGAGCTGAATATCAGGTATCCCCTTCTAAACCATTAACGATTCATCTCGTTATGAAGGATACATTCATCCATTTATTTGCATCACAACGTGTCTATTTTGAAAAGTTCTTACAAACGGATAAGTTATATATTGAACCAGTTTTGAATACAGATGAAGAAACAATCTTATTAGTCGGGTCAGTGATTAATACGTATATCGTTAAATCTGGTATCATTGATCCGACACAAGAAAAAGAAACATTGTTGAAACAAAAAGCCTCGTTAAAAAATGAATTAGAACGAAGTCAATCTTTATTGAATAATGAAAAATTTATGGCAAAAGCACCAGAATCGAAACGTCAAGCAGAATTAGATAAATATGAGGACTATAAACGTCAATTCGAGCTAGTTACTGAAAAACTTAAAGCGTATGAAGCATGATGAAAAAAAATTATATGAGTTAATTGATTGGATTCAGAGTCAGCCAAAGTTTAAGCCAAAAGCTGATTTGGATCGAATGAAGCAAGCGTTAAAACAAAAAGAAATATCCTTAGACCATACATATAAAATACATGTTGCTGGGACAAACGGAAAAGGTTCTACGGTTGCTTTTCTTACAGAGATTTGTCTAGCTAAAGGATTAAGAGTTGGAACATTTTCATCGCCTTATATTCTCGAATTTAGCGAGCGTATTTGTATCAATGGAAAAAAGGTAAGTAGTGAAGAACTTTTAGATTTATTGAGAAATGTTAAAGATTTCAATGAAACATTTTATAAATCCTATGGTGAATCATTATCATTCTTTGAGTTATTAACACTTGCTGCATATTCACTTTTTCAAAAAGAGAAGTTAGATGTCGTTATTATTGAAGTAGGTATTGGTGGGCTACTGGATGCTACAAACGCACTAGATTATTATGATTTATCACTTATTACGAATATCGGGTTTGATCATATGACCCAGCTTGGAAACACATTGACATCTATTGCCTATAATAAACTAGGAATACTGCGTGAAAATGGACGTTTAATCACAACAGTTGATGCTAATCTTCATGATTACTTCAAGGCTTATACAGAGGTATTAAATGTTGACATGAAAATTCTTGAAATTGATGCTCAAATACTTTCGGAAGAACCATTATCATTTTCGTATAAAAGAGACATTTATACATCAGGTTTAATGGGCGATTATCAGTTAAAAAACGCTATACTAGCCATTGAAGCTGCAAAGGCAATACCGTTTAATATCAATGTTGAGCAGATTAAAAAAGGTTTAAAAAGTGCATTTTTACCGGCTCGATTTATGATGATCAAACCTGATGTTATAGTTGATGGCGCACATAATGAACATGCTATTTCGGCTTTAAAAAACGCGTTAAAGCAACGTTTTAGTAAGAAGAAGATCCATTTAATTTATTCAGCACTTGGCGACAAAGATATAAAAGCAATGCTTGTTTTAATGGAAAGTTTTGCTGATCATATTGATTTGGTATCATTTCCAGATTCTCGATTTCGATCATTAAAACCATATGAAACTGACTTGATTCAATATCATCCTGAGGATGTCGTGTCTTATGTAAAAAATAAGATAGCACATAAAAGTCAAGATGAAGTTATTGTCATTACTGGATCACTTCATTTTGCTGGTTATATATTAAAACATTTAAAGTAAATTGTATAGCACCTTCCTAGTATAGTTTAGAGGGGGGTGCTATGTTTGTATTTAATTAGAGAAATGAATCAGACGGAAAGGCCAAGAGAACGTTTATTAACATTTGGGGCACATGCGTTATCAAATGAAGAGTTATTAGCGATATTGTTATCAACTGGTACGAAAGATCATTCAGTCCTAGCTTTAGCACATGAGGTTTTGACAAGTATCGAAAATTTAGAAAACATGAAGAAATTAACGGTTCAAGAGTTTATGCATATCAAAGGGATTAAAGTTGCAAAAGCAACCACGTTGATTGCAGCTATTGAGCTTGGTAGAAGGTTAGCAAAACCAGTGGTTGAAATTAAACCTAAAATTACGTCACCTTATGACGTCTACTACATGCTTAGTCCAGATTTGAAACATTTAGATCAAGAGCACTTTATAGTGCTTTATTTGAACGTAAAGAGTGAATTAATCAAAGAAGAAACAATCTATATAGGAACGCTTAATCAAATGGTGATTCATCCAAGAGATATTTTTAGAAAAGCCATTCAATACGCAGCAGCAGCTATGCTTTTTGTACATAATCATCCATCAGGTAACGCTGATCCATCAAAAGCAGATGTACAAACAACAAACCAACTCATAAGGGCATCTGAAATTATGGGGATTGATGTGATTGATCATCTTATTTTAGGTAAAGAAGAGTTTTATAGTATTAAACAAGGTAAGAAAACAGCACTATAAGGCTTTAGTCATGATATAATCATGATAAGGACGTGATGGTGATGAAAAGAAATTCAACAAAACTATTTTGGTATTTGACAGCTTTAGGATTTATCATTCTTTTTATATTAATATTATTATCTTCTGTACTGGATGTTGGAGAACGCTTAAGAAATGTATCTATTTATATTGAGTATGGTTTTTATGCTTTAACGTTTTTACTCGTTTATATCTTAATTTATAGACCAATTCATATCATTGTATTTTCACCATCATTTTCAATTGAAACGACACTTGATGAACATGCAAAGAAAAGAAATTATGCTGTCTACAAAAGAGTAGCTAAAAGATTGCTTAGTCAAGGTGATTTACCTGAAATTGAAAAAGATAAGCTGAAAATCGCTTTAAATAATAAAGAGACATTAAATGATGCCTTAAATCATACGTATAATAAAGTAATTAAGAAACAACTTAATCAAACAATTAAGAAACATGCAAAGACAGTTATGTTATCAACTGCTATATCTCAAAATGGACGTTTGGATTTTTTCACGGTTATCGTGGTTAATTTAAAAATGATCAAAGAACTAGTCGTCTCCTGTGGGTTTAGACCTTCATATCGTAATTTAGCAAAACTAACAATTAACGTTATGACAACAGCATTAATCGCTGAAGGCTTAGAAAACATGGATATTGGAGATGTTTTACCACAATCAACGCTGAATACAATTGGTGAAATCCCATTAATTAAACCACTCATGTCTTCAGTGACACAAGGTGTTTCAAATGCATTATTAACCTTGCGTATTGGTATCGTAACAAGGAAGTATTTATTCACTGATGCAGTAGACATTACAAAGGAAAAGATTAGAAGAGATGCACTTTTAGAAGCGACTGGTATGTTACCTGTTGTGATTGGTGACTCGATGATATCACTTCCACAAAAAGTTGCTAATTTATTCAAGAAAAATAAAAAAAATACTGAAGTGTAATGAGGAAAGCATGGTGAAAATCACCGTGCTTTTTTAAACAAACGTAAAAAAGGGTATATTTTTATTGAAAGTTTTGTAAATTGTATGTATACTTATATTGGTTGAGATGTAGGAGTCTCAATAAAAAACTATACAAGGAGATATAGGAAAAAATGAAGAAATTTACAATGATTTTAGTAACATTAGTTTTAGCTTTGACAGTAATTGGATGTACAGACAATACTGAAACTCAAGGTTATGATTATGATGCAATTCCAGACACGATGGAATCATCAGATGGTACATATCAAATCGCTTTCGTAACAGACATTGGTCAATTAAAGGATAAGTCTTTTAACCAAAGTACTTGGGAAGGTGTTAAACGATATGCACATGAACATGAAAAAACATATAAGTATTATCAACCAGCTAATGGTGATTTAGCAACAGACGATGATCGCTATGATGCGATGGCTGCAGCTGCAAGTGCAGGTGCCGATATTATTGTAGCTGCTGGATTTATGCAAGGTGATGCATTAGCAACAGCTGCTGAAGAATTCACTGATGTTAAATTTGTATTTATTGATGGCTGGGCAATGGGACTAGATAATGTTACAGCAATCGTATTTAAAGAAGAACAAGCTGGTTACTTTGCAGGTTATGCAGCTGTTATGGAAGGTTATACTGATTTAGGATTCTCTGGCGGTGGTGGTGGTACTAACCCAGCCGTTAATAGATTTGGCTATGGTTACCTACAAGGTGTTAGCGATGCTGCTGTTGCAAAAGGTGTAGATGTTGATGTTAAATTAAGCTGGAACTATGGTTCAACTTTCTCAGCCTCAGCAGAATTACAAGCTATGTTAAATGGTTGGTATTCAACAGGAACTGAAATCATCTTCACTGCTGGTGGTTCAATGGCTTCTAGCGCATTTGCTGCTGCTTCAGCTAATGATGGTAAAGTTATTGGTGTTGACGTTGACCAATCAGGTGACTCAGCAACTGTTATCACTTCTGCAGTTAAAGGATTACATGAAGGTACGATGATCGCACTTGATACATTCTATCAAGGAGATTGGGACACAATCGCTGATACAGCTGTTAACTTAGGTGTTAAAGATGATGCAGTTGGTCTTCCTGTTGCAACTTGGTCATTTACAAATTTCACAGTTGAAGAATACGAAACATTATATGATGAAGTAGTAGCTGGTACAGTTGTCGTTGATAATGATTATGATGATTTTGAAACTGCTACATATGAAAATGTAACAGTGGATTTCATCCAATAAATGATTTAATTTATTAAACACATAAGGGAATAACAGCCTTTTTAAAGGATAGTTATTCCCTTTTCTTTTTCTCATTCAAACGAAAATGTCATTGATAATAACATAAAATAAATAACTATATAAAAAAGATATATGTTTTTTTTTACATAATACTATTTATTTTTACAGTAATACATGAGATAATGCATGTAAAGATGAAAGAGGTAGATCTAGATGGATAACTATGTCATTGAAATGAAAAACATAACCAAAACATTTCCTGGTGTTATTGCGAATGATCATATAACGATACAATTAAAAAAGGGAGAAATTCATGCGCTTCTAGGTGAAAACGGTGCTGGTAAATCAACACTGATGAGTGTCTTGTTTGGTCTATATCAACCAGATCACGGTGATATTTTTAAACATGGTAAAAAGGTGAATATTTCAAGTCCTAATGATGCGAATGACCTTGGTATTGGTATGGTTCATCAACACTATAAACTAGTTGATATTTTTTCTGTACTCGATAATATTATTTTGGGTGCTGAAACAACGAAAAAAGGCTTTTTGCAAAAAAAAGAAGCGAGACAAAAAGTTATAGAACTTAGTGAAAAATATGGACTTTCTGTAGATGTTGATGCTTTAATTGAAGATATTACAGTTGGTATGCAACAAAGAGTAGAAATTCTAAAGATGCTTTATCGCGAAAATGATATTCTCATCTTTGATGAACCAACTGCTGTGTTGACACCACAAGAAATTGCTGAACTCATGGACATTATGAAAGGTTTTGCTAAAGAAGGAAAATCAATTTTATTCATTACACATAAACTGAATGAAATCATGTCGGTTGCTGATCGTGTGACAGTCTTACGAAAAGGTAAACATATTGGGACCGTTAATGTCTCTGATACTTCTGTAGAAGCATTATCTGAAATGATGGTCGGTAGGAAAATCGATTTCGTGCAAGTGAAAAAAAATCAACATATAGGAAAACCAATATTAGAAGTTGATAATCTAGTTGTAACTTCGAAAAGACATAAAAACAACGCTGTTAAAAATATTTCATTTCATGTTAAAGCCGGTGAAATCGTATGTTTAGCTGGAATTGAAGGCAATGGACAAACGGAATTCGTTCATGCTTTAACGGGTTTGGAGAAAGTTGCTAGTGGTCATATTAAATTAAATGACAAAGATATTACGAATATGTCGATTAGAAAAAGAAGTAAACTTGGTATGTCTCATATTCCAGAAGATCGTCATAAACATGGATTAATTTTAGATTTCAAACTTGAACAAAATTTAGTTTTACAAAGTTATTGGCAACCTAAATTCCAAAAATTTGGGTTTATTAGAGATAAAGCGGTTTCTGAATATGCTGAAGGTCTGATTGAAAAATTCGATATACGTTCTGGACAGGGACCAGCAACCATCGTAAGATCAATGTCAGGTGGTAATCAACAAAAAGCTATCATTGCGCGTGAAGTTGATCAAGACCCAAGTTTACTTGTGGCTTTTCAACCGACCCGTGGTTTAGATGTTGGAGCAATCGAATACATCCATAAACAATTAATTGCGCAAAGAGATTCGAACAAAGGGGTATTATTGATTTCTCTCGAGCTTGATGAAGTGATGAATGTTTCAGATCGCATACTTGTCATATATGAAGGCGAAATCGTTGGAGAATTTGATCCTAAGTCAGTCACAGTTCAAGAACTTGGTCTTTATATGGCTGGTGCTAAAAAACAAGGAGGAATAAGTGAGTGAAAAACATAATTGACAAATTCAAAAAATTATTCCAAAGTACAGCAGATGGTGATGGTAAATTACGTATTTTTTATGAAAAACCAGCCACTAAATCGCTTTTAGCATCGCTTGTATCTATTTTATTAGGTATGTTATTAGGTAGTATTATACTCTTCATTATAGCAATCGTTTCTGGACAGGATGTCTCAATGAAAGCTGCATGGGAAGGCTTACAACTTATATTTATTGGTGTGTTTAACACAGGAAGAGATATTAGTGGTACATTAACATTTGGATTCAATGGCATTAATATTGGGAATGTTTTATTTAGAGGTATGCCACTTATATTGACTGGTTTATCTGTTGCAGTGGCCTTTAAAACTGGACTTTTCAATATTGGTGCAGCTGGCCAGTATCTCATGGGGACAGCAGCAACTTTGATTGTTGCCTTGTCAATTCCAACAACTGCTGTATCACCAATTATTGTTTGGATATTGGCTTTTCTAGCAGGTATTGTATTTGGTGCTTTATGGGGGGCTATTCCAGGATTTTTTAAAGCCTTTTTGAATGTCAATGAAGTTATTACGAGCATTATGACGAACTGGATTGCAGCGAATATCGTAACATCGTTATTCGACAATAATACAGGTTTATTCAATGCTTTATTAGATCCATCTCCTACGAAAAATTTGGCATATGTATACAAGACATCGCATAATGGTGTTGTAACCTCAAAAATGGGTTTAGATATACTGTTTCCTGGTTCACAAATCAATGGTGGTATTTTAATTGCCATTGGGATTGCAGTCGTTGTTTATATCATTTTAAACAAAACTACGTTTGGATATGAGTTAAAAGCATGTGGTAGTAATCGACATGCAGCAAAATATGCAGGTATTAATGAAAAAAGAAGTATTATTTATTCTATGTCCATTGCTGGTGCACTAGCTGGTGCTGGGGCAGCGCTATATTATTTATCTGGAAATACTGAATTTTATTGGTCAACATATCAAGCGCTTCCGGTTGTTGGATTTAATGGGATTCCGGTCGCTTTGCTGGCATATAGTAATCCAGTAGGTGTCATTTTCTCTGGCATATTTATGTCATATCTAAATGTTGCTGGACTTCAACTTAAAAACTTAACACCATTTAATGAATATATAACAGATATCATTATTGCAGTTATCGTCTATATGAGTGCATTTTCACTGGTGTTAAAAGATTTTTTAAGTGGTAAACGTCGTAAAAAAATAGAAAATATTGATATTGCCAGTGAGGTACTTACTGATAAATCAAACGTTTCAAATGGTGATGCGGAGGTAACAGTATGACTTTCTTATTACAGCAAACAATTATTTATACTATCCCGCTTATGATTGTTGCACTAGCAGGTGTGTTTTCTGAAAGAAGTGGTATCATCAATATTGCTTTAGAGGGATTGATGATTATTGGTGCTTTTGTAGGTGTTTTATTTGTTAGAAGCATTATCCTATTGAATATCCCACTTTCATTTGGACAACCGTTGTTACTGTTGGGTATGTTGGTTTCAATTATTGGTGGTTGCTTATTCGCCTTGTTATTGGGATTTGCAGCAATTAATTTAAAGGCTGATCAGACAATTGGTGGGAGTGCTTTAAACCTTTTAGCACCTGCATTGGTACTATTTCTCATTTTGTTACTTACATCTCAAAGTACTTTGAATATTGATTCAAGATTTAGTTCAAATGACTTCTTCATGTTAAATCAAGATGATTTTGGTTTGGGCACTAGATTGGATAATCCATTAGGTGTAATTGGCAATGTATTATTCAATAAAACGTATATCACTACTTGGATTAGTTTAGGGTTGTATATTGGCTTATCTGTGATGTTATATAAAACAAAACTTGGATTAAGACTTCGTTCTTGTGGTGAAAATCCTCAAGCGGCTGCATCAGTTGGTATCAATGTTTATAAAATGCGTTATATTGGTATTATCATTTCCGGTGGATTAGCAGGACTTGGTGGGTTTATTTATTCCGTAACAACTGTTGCTGCATCCAGTAACGGTGATGTTGCAGGGTTTGGATTCTTAGCATTATCTGTTATGATATTCGGTAATTGGAAACCAAAAAATATTGCTTTTGCAGCGTTGCTGTTTGGTGTACTAAAAACAATTTCCGTTGGTTATCGATATATTGATATTAACAATGATGGTATATCTTGGCTGGGTACATTAGGTATTAGTTCACATATATATCGTATATTACCATATGTCATTACATTGGTTGTATTAGCATTTACCTCGAAGAAATCGCGTGCTCCTAAAGCTGAAGGTATACCATATGATCCAGGTAAACGTTAAAAATATTTTCAATATGTGAATTATCGAACTTTTTCATTGACAAATAACCCTAACTACGTTAAAATATCTATGTTGTACCATTTAGAATAGGTGAAAAATGCCTTAAAAGCTACCTTAATAATGAGTCTTCAAATACGAAAAGGAGGAAACAGCTAATATGTATGCAGTCATTAAAACTGGCGGTAAACAATTTCGCGTCGAAGAAGGTACAGAAATCTTCGTTGAGAAATTAGATGTAGAAGCAGGCGATACTTACACATTTGATGAAGTGTTAATGGTAGGCGGAGAAAAAACGGTTATCGGAACACCACTCGTTAAAGGTGCAAAAGTGGTTGCTAAAGTCATCAAACAAGGACGTGGCAAGAAGATTATTGTCTTCAAGTATAAAGTCCGTAAAAAATACCGTAAAAAACAAGGTCATAGACAATCTTATACAAAGCTTGTCATTGAACAAATCGTAGCTTAATATGATTCAATCGGTCTTTACGAAAAAGAACGGGCAAGTCGAATCAATAAAGGTTACAGGACACGCAGAATTTGCCGAACATGGTGCTGATATTGTATGTGCAGCTGTATCTACAGCAATTATTGTCACAGCAAACGCACTTGAATGTTTAAAGGTCGATCACAAGGTCGACTTGGAAGTAAAGGAAGGGTATTTCACTGCAGTCATTAAATCTCACGATTCAGTCGTGGATGGACTGTTTGATAATCTGATATACACTTTCAATGATTTAGTTGAACAATATCCAAAATATATGAAAAACCACAATAAGGAGGGATAACATGCTTAAGCTAAATATCCAGCTATTCGCTTCAAAAAAAGGTGTTGGTTCCACACGTAATGGTCGTGATTCAGAATCGAAACGTTTAGGCTCAAAGCTATCAGATGGACAATATTGCAACGCAGGATCAATTATTTACCGTCAACGCGGTACTAAAATTCATCCAGGTAACAATGTTGGACGTGGTGGCGATGATACGCTCTTCGCTAAAATCTCTGGCTATGTTAAATATGAAAGAGTCGGAAGAAGTAGAAAACAAGTTTCAGTTTACGAAGGATAACGAACGTTATCCTTTTTTTTCAGGAGTGATTAATAATGTTTATTGATGATGTAATCGTAGAAGTAAAAGCAGGTAAAGGTGGCGACGGAATGTCGTCTTTTCGCCGTGAAAAATATGTTGAGTTTGGCGGTCCATGGGGCGGCAATGGTGGTAAAGGTGGCGATGTGATATTTGTCGGAGATGAAGGTATGCACACATTATCTAAACTGCATTATAATCGCCATATTAAAGCCGATAATGGTGTGAATGGCAAATCGAAAGGTATGCATGGGGCGAATGCTGAGAATAAATATGTTCGTGTACCACTTGGTACGGTTGTGTATACAGAGGATAAATCACGAAAAATTGGTGAAGTTACACATCATAACGAAGAAGTGATTATTGCTAAAGGCGGTAAAGGTGGACGTGGGAATATTGCGTTTGCAACCCATAAAAATCCAGCGCCTAAATATGCAGAAAATGGAGATAAAGGTGAATTATTCCGTATACGAGTTGAACTTAAGGTATTAGCAGATGTAGGCTTAATAGGCTATCCATCTGTTGGTAAGTCAACTTTAATATCGGTTGTTTCCAATGCAAGACCAAAGGTTGCTGCATATCCATTTACAACATTAACACCAAATTTAGGCATGGTTGAAGTAGATGATGAATCATTTGTCTTAGCTGACTTACCAGGATTAGTTGAAGATGCACACCAAGGACATGGTTTAGGAATTCGCTTTTTAAAGCATATTGAAAGATGTCGTGTGTTTGTTCATGTTGTTGATCTAACGGCTGAAGATCCTTATAGTGATTATCAGAAAATCAGACATGAATTAGCAATGTATGATGAGACTTTATTAACAAGGCCTGAATTGGTGGTTGCTAATAAACTTGATATGCCAGATAGTGATAAAAAGTTAGTGGCATTAAAAAAAGATATACCGGATGTGATTGGTATATCTGCATTAGATAAAACAAATGTTAAGTCGCTATTATATACGATTAAAGAAACATTGAAAACTGCTCCACCAATTATTGAAGCAGTTGAAGAAGAAAAAGTTTATACGATGGATGATAAACCACCATTTACACTCACAAAAGAAGATGATGCTTTTGTTTTAGATGGTGAAAAATTACGTGTTTTATTCGATCGTATCAATTTCACGAATGATGATGCGGTCAAACGATTCGCTAGACAGTTAAGATCTATCGGCGTCGACGATGCTTTAAGAAAAGCTGGAGCTAAAAATGGAGATCGTGTTAAAATATTTGATTTTGAATTCGAATTTATAGAGTAATAGGGCTATTGAGCCCTATTTTTTTTAAGGTAATAATGAAGTGTTTCAAATAGTAATGCAATGAATATTAGTATAATTGTCCAAGCAAAAACCGCACTATAATCAAGATTGATACGAGCTACAAATATTTCATTACCAATCGATTGTTTCACTTGCATTAAGTATTCAGACATGACTAGCACTTTAATTCCTAGACCGAGTGATTGACATAGCGTCAGACTCAATGGTCCTAATAATGAAGGTATATAAACATAACGGATGCTTTCTTTTAAATGCATTTCATTCATTCTGAGGACATCAATTAATGCTGGATCTATTGTTTTAACACTCTCAAGGGTTGCTTGATAAAATAGTGGAAAAATCATTAGAAATGTGATGATATAAGGTGCCATCATTGATCCGACAATGATATACAAAATAACGATAATGGATAAAACAGGGATGACTCTTAGAATTGTAACAAGTGGTCTATGCCAATGTTCAAAATAAGACGATTTAGCGCTTATAAACCCAAAACTGATTCCTAGTAAAGCTGATATAATAAAACTGATAATGAGGCGAAATAAACTGTTTAACACAATGATTAGATTCTCACCGTTTAATAGATTTATGAACGCATGAAAGACATCTTGAAAAGAAGGTACGATTAGTGGTTCATTAACAGATAAGAATAAAACGTACCAAAAAATAACGATTGTTAATATAGGTGATGCAATTAAAATCACTTTTTTCATATTTTTTACCGATAAAATTGTTCGCTTGGTAAAGTCGCAAGCAATTTTTCATTATAGGTAATGATAAGATTCAAATATGCTTCAATATCATTACGTGCGTCACTACTATCTATGTAAGATAAATTCGAACGGACAATAGATGCATATAGTAAATCAGTTTCAAGTTCACTTTCTAACATATTTTTCGTAATAGATATTTGTGATTCACTATTGATTTGTTGTATGGATAAAGCGATATCATCTTTAAGCATCTGAATTGCTTCATCTGATAATGAGG
Organism: Acholeplasmataceae bacterium; assembly: GCA_963676765.1. GTDB lineage: Bacteria > Bacillota_I > Bacilli_A > Acholeplasmatales > Acholeplasmataceae > WOFB19. The sequence continues at coordinate 1,024,439 of OY781159.1, read as the reverse complement.
CTTTTACAAAAAGACTTGCTTGCGGATAACTTGAAGAACTATATAATGATTGTAAATCAAGTGTATGAATCTTGGGATGTGTTTCGATCAACGTCGTTAATGTAGGTTCAGCAATCATATAGATTCGTTCTGGTTCCAATAGAAAAGATGATGTAATCTCTGCAATCGAAGCGACATAAGCAATTGAACAATTGATAGCTTGAGCTTCGATCACTCCTTTTAAAACGATGTCGGGTGTTTGATTTTCACCAAATGCATAAATAGTTTTACCATTCAGTGATTCGATAGTAAATTCATGATCACTCATTAAATAGTAGTTTCCCCATACAAGCGAAGCAGCCAATTGATAATTAGCAGCTGAATTATAAAACTTAGCACCTAAATTTGTTGGAGCGATAATCGCGTCATATTGATTTGAACCAAAAGCAGCTACCAATGGATCAGCACCTTGTACAATATCTACAACATAATTGTCGCGATCTAAATATAGCGCAGCATATGAAGGACTACCAAAAGGTGCTATAATTTTAGTTGACAGATTTTCAGATTGACAACTACATAACAGGATAACTAAAGCACTGTAAATGAAGACTGTTAAACTTTTTTTAAACATCGCTGTAGGGCTCTCTCTTATTGTATGTCGTGTGAAGTAATTTATGTGCTTTATGACTGTTTGGTTTTTCTAAAAATTCATCATATAATGCTTTAACAAAAGGATTTTCATGTGATTTTCTTAATTCTTTTTGTGCGTCAATGTCATATAGAACGTTCGCACGTAGTTTTCTAACGTCATATTTTTCTTGTAGCTTAGCAGGAACAATAGGTTGTCCACCACCATTAATGCAGCCACCTGTACATCCCATGAATTCAACGAAATGATAAGTTTTCGGATTATCCTTTAAACTATCTAAAAACATTTTAATAGCAACACCTCCGTGAACAACTGCAACGTTAATTTTCTTACCACTAATGGTATAGGTTGCTTCCTTAATGTCTGCATGACCCCTAACTTCTTTAAATTCAACTGGTGTCGATTTTTGTTCTAAAATTTCACTGACTGAGCGAAGTGCGGCTTCCATCACACCACCGGTTGCTCCAAAAATTGCACCAGCACCTGTGTAAGCCTGTAACATACCATAAGGTTCTGATTTAGGCAGTGTTTTCAAATCAAGATCATGACGTTTAATCAAACGCGAAAATTCTCGTGTTGTTAAGACAAAATCCACATCTTGATAACCATCTCGTCCCATATCTGCACGTCTCGCTTCCGCTTTTTTAGCGATACAGGGCATAATTGATACAGATACAATATCCTTAGGATTCAAACTCATTTTATCAGCATAATACGTCTTAATGAGTGCACCTGCCATTTGTTGTGGTGACTTACAAGATGACATATTTGGAATATATTCGGGATAATACTGTTCTAGGTAATTAACCCATCCTGGTGAACAAGAAGTAAACATTGGAAATACACCATCGTTTTTTAGGCGATGAATAAATTCTGTTCCCTCCTCTAAAATCGTTAAGTCAGCTGTAAAGTTTGTGTCCATTATTTCATCGAAGCCCATGCGTCTTAAAGCTTCAAACATTTGACCTTCAACGTTTGTACCAATTGGATAGCCAAATGACTCACCTAATGCAGCACGCACGGATGGAGCGACTTGCACAACAACCTTCTTGTGTGGATCACGTAAAGCTCTTTCAACAGCTTTAATATCGTCTTTTTCACGTAATGCACCAGTTGGACAAGCTTGAATACATTTACCACAATAAATACAACCTGCATCCTCTAGTGCGTGAAATTGTGCGGGTCCAACATATGTATTTGAACCACGTTCATTAAAATGAATAATGCTTAAACCAGATTGTTTTTCACAAGCAGACACACAACGACCACATAAAATACATTTACTACTATCAATGACCATCACACCAGAAGAATCAGTATAATAATAATCTTCAGGATGAAAGCCATACATATGAGAAAATTCATTGTCTACTGAGTAGCGTCTCAATAAATCAAGAAATTCACAATTGTCTTCTCTTGAGCATTTAAAACATTCAAAATGATGTTTTTTGGCTAGAAGTTCTAAATTCATTGATACATAATCATACACGTCCTGATCGTTTGTGATGATACGCATCCCATCTTGCACTTGTGTTTTACATGCCGGTTTGAGATTACGTTGCCCTTCAACCTTAATAGAGCATATACGACAATTACCTTCCTCATGAATATTTTTTAAGAAACATAAACGTGGAATATAAACATCATTCCTAGCAGCAACCTCTAAAATCGTTTCATTAGCACTTGCCTCATATGTTTTACCATTGATGGTTACATTAATTTGTTTGCTCATAATCAAACTCCTTTAAACGTGGTTGACTTGAAATGGCGTTAACTGGACATGCTTTTTTACATGCACCGCATCTAATACATAAATCAACATCAATTTCATGTATCTCTTTAGGAGATCCTTTTATAGCATCAACTGGACAGTTTCTAGCACATTTTGTACAGCCAATACAGTTATCATCAATTACAAAATTTGTTAGACTAGAACAAACACCTGCTGGACAGACATGATCTGTTACATGTGCAATATATTCATCTCTAAAATGTTTTAATGTTGATAATACAGGGTTTGGTGCGGTTTGACCAAGCCCACAAAGTGATGTGTTTTTAATCATGTTTCCTAAAGATTCTAATTCATCTATGTCTTCTAAGGTACCATCACCATCACAAATACGATTTAAAATTTCTAACATTTGTTTTGTGCCTTCTCTACAGGGTGTGCATTTACCGCATGATTCATCCACTGTGAAATCCAAATAGAAGCGTGCTACATCGACCATACAATTATCTTCATCCATGACAATCATACCGCCGGATCCCATCATTGAACCAAGTGCAGTTAAAGTCTCAAATTCGATTGGTGTGTCTAGGTTTTCTTCTGTGATACAACCACCAGATGGCCCACCGGTTTGTACAGCTTTAAATGCACGTTTGTTAGGAATGCCACCTCCAATGTCATAAATAACCTCACGAAGCGTAGTACCCATTGGAATTTCGACTAATCCGGTATTATTTATTTTTCCTCCAAGTGCAAAGACTTTTGTTCCTGGTGATTTCTCTGTTCCAATTGATCGAAACCAATCCGCACCTTTTAAGAAAATAACGGGTATATTAGCTAATGTTTCAACATTATTGACGTTCGTTGATTTATCCCATAAGCCTCTGACTGCAGGGAATGGTGGCTTTAATTTTGGCATGCCACGTTCACCTTCAATCGATTTGATTAAAGCTGTTTCCTCACCACAAACGAATGCTCCAGCACCTAGTCTGATTTCGATGTTAAAAGTAAAATCCGTATCAAATATGTGTTCACCTAGTAAGCCATATGTATGTGCTTGTTTAATAGCATGTTCCAATCTTTCAACAGCTACTGGATATTCAGCTCTAACATAAATATAGCCTTGCTTGGATCCTATTGCATAGCCACAAATAGCCATCGCTTCTAATACTGAATGTGGATCACCTTCCAAAACAGCCCGATCCATAAATGCACCAGGATCACCTTCGTCTGCATTACAAATAACAAATTTTTGTCCAGGTTTTTCGCGGCTTGCAAACTGCCATTTAAGACCAGTTGGAAAACCACCGCCACCACGACCACGTAAACCAGATTTAATCATCTCATCAATAACGTCCTCCGGAGATTTAGTCGTTAATATTTGCCCTAATGCTTCATAACCTTCTTTTGCAATATATTCTTCAATATCAAGTGGATTAATTTGACCGCAATTTCTAAGGGCAATTCTTTTTTGTTTTGCATAAAAGTCAAGTTGCGTGAATTTTTTGATTTTTTTTCTGTCTTTTTCGTTTTTTACAAGTAATCTTTTTACAGGTCTACCTTTCAATAGGTGTTCTTCACAAATTTCTTTGACATCACTAACTTTTACATTCGCATAGAATGTTTCTTCTGGATAGACAATGATTACAGGTCCACGTTCACATAGTCCGAAGCAACCTGTCATGATAACACTTACCTCTGATGCAAGACCAATAGTTTTAATCATATCTTCAAAAGTTGTTTTAATATCTTTAGAATTCGAACTTAAACAACCTGTTCCTCCACAAATGAGTAGTTGTATTCTTTCAAACATTACGATAACCCCCTGCGATCTTCAAGCAAATATTTTTGGATTGGTTTACCATTGATGATATGTTTTTCAATGATTTCTCGAACCATAGGAATGGTTAAAGAGCAGTAGATATAGGATTGACCTGTTGCGTCAACAATCTCTGCCATTGGTTCATAAGCGCAATTCCCCATACAACCTACTTGTGTAATCGTTACATTTTTTAAGTCATGACACGCTATTTGATCGAAAAATGCATGCATAATTGGTCTAGCTCCAGCAGCAATCCCACATGTTCCCATGCCTACTTGGATTCTAAAACCATCTTTAACTGCACGTAGTGTCATACGTTTTAGAGCTTTTTCTCTTAATGCTCTAAGTTCTTTTAAAGATTTCATAAGTCACCTCTGTCTTTGTTATTTTATTGTTGATATCTGAAATAATTGATGATCTTGGTTGCTTATGATATCGATAAGTCATATGCTGACTTTTTTGTTTATATGAAAAATTTATTGTCTTGATTTGTGAATTGCTAGCTATATCAGCAATTAACAAACCATAATTACCTTCTGTTGGAAAATCAATATGATGATAATTAAATGTAAATGTTACTTTGGTGCCAAATAAACGTGATGATTTTATGTTATATGAACCATCTGTTAGCGTTGTGAGTAGTATGATTAGTGATAGTCCTAATCCGACTTTTCTTGTTTCTCTAGTTGTATAGAAAGGAGATATAATTCGTTTCAAATCATTATTATGAATACCAACACCATTATCCTTAATGATAAGTTTTAGCTGATGATCTTTCATTATGTCAATCTTAAGTTTAGATGCATTGGCATTAATAGCATTTTGAACGATATCAAAAATATAGTCAGTAAATAAGGTCATGATTTAAAGTAGTCAAAGAAATCATCAATCGTTAAATTTTTTAAGTTGATTTGGTTTTCTTTTGTTCTTTCTAAAATATCTATAATTTGATGTGCATCTGAATTGTGTAATATGGGTTTATCTATTTTCATAAACGCACTTTTAGTTTCAATTGCATCAATATGTTTACTATATATAAGATCATGCAAAGATGCTGGCACACGCTCAATATGGGCCAATACTTGAATCGTTTCATATGGTGCTAACAATTCAAATAGTTCGGTTGCGCTTATACGTAGTGGTTGAATAAGCAGTGTATTGAAATCGCCAGTTTTTTGGTCATCAATATCATATAATGCTTGTTCGCCATAAAGCATTTCATCAAGTGGTTTGTCTGCTAAGTGAGTTGATAAAACTTTATCTATCAACAAAGCATCATCTACATATTTAAAATAAACAAGAATATCGATACCTTCACTAACTGTTACTTCAACACCTGGTACAAATAAGAAATCATAACTCTTAGATAGTGCATGGATAACAGCAAGTTGTTTCATTGAATTGTGATCCGTCACAGCAATCAAATCTAAACCTTTTAACATCGCCATATTACAAATATTGTTTGGTGTCATTAAACAATCGGCACAAGGTGATAATGTTGTGTGAATGTGAAGATCATAATAGTAAATCATAGGATGTTCATACGTGTAAGTAAAGAAATAGCTTCTACGCTAGTTAGTGGCGTCTTTATGATTGCAATTCCTTCATCATTCGCACGATTTATCAAATCATTATTTAACACTTTATTTTCAGTCAAAATAATTGCTGGTAATGAAAGCATTACGGCTACAGCAAGGGTTGCATCCGCTGTAATTTGTGTCATTAGAATTGGTGATTTATCGCCGTGTTTGATTACCATACTAATGAGATCGGTTGCATAGATACTGCTGAATTCATTTTGAAGCAATGATTGATTGGTCATATGTTCAAAGTTTTTGTTTGCTAGGATTTCTTCAATGATTGCCATCTTTTTCCTCCAAGAAAAAAAGTAATCGCAAGTGAGTTCCTTCAGGTGATGAAGTCAATTCCATCATGTCTGAACAACGTTTAATGTTTGCTAATCCCATACCGGATCCAAAACCATTCATGTGATCTATTTCAGTCGCTGTTGAATAACCTTTAGTCATGGCTAGATCAATATCAGTGATACCAGGACCATCATCATAGAAATTCAATTCAATATATGTTTCGTAAAATGTATAAGTCATATAACCGCCAACAGAATGAATGACGACATTTATTTCTGCTTCATAAGAAGCTGAGCAAATACGTTTCATAAAAAAACTTGGGATATTGATTTTACGCAACGCCTGTTTAAGGTCAGAAGAAGCACGACCAGCATATTCAAAGTTTTTAGCAATAATTTGATTTTCTTTTATCATTGTTCGTTGTATTTAATACCTTTTAGACCATCCATAAAAAGTTTGCCGCTTAAATTGAACATGGTCTCATTGGTTGCTAATAATAAAATGCTTGATTCATTTGCAAGTGATATAACTTTTTCTGATGGTATTTTTCCTCTTACGAGTAAAACAACATCAACATCTAGCATTTCAGCTGTTCTTATGGATTGTTGCGTTGCTAGCCCTGTGATTAAAATACTGTGGTTCAAAATTTTCTCGTCTTTTACGCTGTTAATTATAATTAAAGCATCACTCATAAGATCGGAACAAAACCCATAATGCACAGTTTTGTCTTTTAATAATGAGGGTGTATATACAACACACTGATATTTATCAATGATCGTCTTCAGCGTCATCAGCAATTTCCTCTGTTAGTGTCTTTATGGCTTGATTCACTTTTTGAACAGTTGCGCTACCAATTATTTTCTCGTCAACAGAAAAAACAGGTGCTAAACCACATGCACCAATACATCTGGTTGCACATAATGTAATCTTGCCATCTTTCGTTGTTTCTCCAGCTTTAATATGATAATGATTTTCGAGTGTTTCCATAATATTGGCTGAACCCTTTACATAACAAGCAGTACCTAAACAGACACTAATTTGATGTTCCCCTTTAGGTTCAACAGAAAAATTACCATAAAATGTAACAACACCATTAATTTTAGCAACACTGACATCCAGTCTTTTGCTAATTATTTTTTGAATTGTCAATGGTATATGCCCAAAAATTTGTTGCGCATCATGGAGTGTAGGCATCAGTGGACCGGGACGCTTTAGATTTTCATCAATGCGTGCATAAAAAAGTTTCATTTGATTGTCATCAAATGGTACTTGTGTACCCATATAATATTCTCCTTTAGTTATAACGTATTTCTATAGCCGAATTATATCATATTAAAATTATAAATAAAGGGCGTTTTTTTTATAAATAGGTGATAACGTTTTCAATGTTAAAAAAAGCAAGAAAACGTTTTAATAAAGCGAAAAACTAAATATTTTAGAATTTTCAAAAATTTAACCATATAAAAAAAGAAGGCATTTTCGCCTTCTTTAGTTCAATTTTAATGCCTTCAACTTAAAACTCAAATTACGCTTTAATGAAGATGCCTCTTTATTTAATGTACCTTTTTGTTCAAAAGTAGCTTGCACTTCGTACTTTTTCAGGTGATGTTGAATGTTTCTTAATTCATCTTGACGTTGTCTATCTTTTAATTGAGCGTCTTTTTCATAAGTAGTCTTCAGTTTTTTAATATCTAATAAATGATGATCGATTTGATTCTCATAATGACTGCGTTTGTTTTTCATCGTTTCAATTGTTTTCGCATATTGTGTTAGATATCTCCCCAGTAATAGTTGGTTCTTATTGCTTAAGGTGAGATTGCTGCTATCTAGATCGTTAATAATATTCATGTATCGTGTTTTGAAGAAATTCATATGTTTTTGATGTTCTTTTTCAAAACTATCCATCTTTTGTTCAACTTCTTTAACATATTGCATAGCGATTGAGCGTTGATTTTCATTTAATGCATTCATTTCTTGGTCACTGTGAACGAGGTGAATATCTAAATGTTCCTCCAATTGTTTGACAGCATTTAAGTCCTCGTGTTTAGTTTTTTCTTTATTGATTGCAAGAATTTCAATTTGATGTGATTCATCTCTTTGTGATGCATGTTGTTGCTTTTGTAGTAGCGTGTCTTGTAAGTTTTTTGAGTTTTTCTGATCACGTTCAAATATGTGAATCATTTCAGCTATTTGATCTAGATATGTATTTGCCTTATCACTGATTTCATTACCAAATTGACTGAACATAGATTGTTTTTCTTGATAATAAACTAAGGCGTCTTGAAGCAATCTTTGTTCCGTTGTAATTAAAATCTTTTCAAACTGATAACGATGTGTCTTTAATTTTTTAGTCGCATCTTTTAGCGCATCATTTGTAACGTAAACTAGATCCTTTAAATCACTATAGAATGAAAGCGAATGTTGTGTAAATAAACTCAACTTTTTACTTAAAACTTTATAATGCTTGTCATGTTTTACGAGATGTTTAAGATAAAACTGAGATTCAAGCGCTTTTTCTCTTGTTAATTTTTTAGTTGCAGATTCTATATGTTTTTGAACTGCTGTACGTGATTTAACCAACTGATTAATCTCGTGTCTTTTCATGTTGATCAATCGATCGGACCGTCGCATATTATCTTTTAAATGTGTAATAATTGTTTGATGATTTTTAATTAATTTGATATTTTCTTTATAATCAAAGCTACTTTGTTTTGGTAGTGCACCTGATTTTATTTGATCATTGATTTTATTTAATTGATCGATAAAAGCTTTGTTTTGGTCAATTTTACTTTGGAATTTAATATAATTTTGTTCGATATGTTGAATTTCAGATTCGATATCCTTTTGCTCACGGTTTAAACGTTTTATTTTTGCTTCATAAAATTTCATCATTTCATTGTACAAGAGCACATGGTGATATTTATCTTGATGTTCCATTTTTGTCTTGAAATTTTGTCTTGATTTTAACTCAAAATCATCAATATATGCATGCATGATTTGATCAATTTCATGATCAAAACGCATGGCATATGATAATGCTTTCTTAAATGTTTCAGGGTGAGAAGGCAATAGATAAAGCTGATTAATTAATTGTCTCATCATTAAACGCTTCTCATGCAATTTTGTTAAATATTTTGTGAATTGAATAATATAGTATTGATCATCGAGTAACATTTCATCGCATGACAAACGTAATTTCTTAATATTGGATAAACTAAAACGTCTTTGGTTTTTTATTTCAGCAAGCATAATGAAAGAAGCGCGTTTATGAGCTAGCATGTGTTGTTTCATATCAATTTGAAATGCTTCGTTATCATGCGTTGTTTGGAGATCTTTCATCTCATGATTTAGAGATAGAAGTTTTGTTTGTTTTTCATTTTCTAAAAGATGAACTTGACGCTCCAAGATTTTTTTAGCAATATCACTTCTGATTTGTTGTTCTTCAAGGGCAAAATCTCTTGCACTACGTGCTTTTTCTAATTCTAATTGGGTATTAGAACTAACAGTTAACTGATTGTATTTATAAGAAAGTTCATCCTGTTTTTGAGCAAAATCTAAATCCTCTAATGCTAATTGCTGTTCATATTCAAGTTTAGCGTGTTCTAGTTTTGTTGAATTAATGGCAACTTGTTGATCGTTAGTTAACAAGTTCAATTCCCTCTCCTGAACGAGAGAAGCAATCTGTAATTGCGTTTCAAGTGCAAGTAAATCACTATTTAATGATAAGTTCAACAATTGTTCTTGATGCTTATGTATATTTTCAATCAGTTGAAGTTGAATTTTTGATTGTGAAATGTTGTGATTAAAGTTTAAATCTATTTTTGCTAAGGATTGTTTATGCCTGTAAGTAGCAAGCCTTTTTTGCAAACGCCAATCATTAATGGTTTTAAGATAAGACAAATCATGACTATATAGACGATAGTGAAAATCGCGTTGTTTCGTTGATATTTCTTTGTTTGTTCTTAAAATTTGGCGATTTAATTCTGCATTTGCAGTTTTTAAATTAAGTCGAAGTGTTTTTTGGTATTCGATTTGTTCATGCTCATCTGATGTTGTTTTCATTTTGCTACGTAGTTCTTTAGCAGATGCTAAATTTTCGCGATTTATCGCTTCTTTATAAGCAGTTAGTTTAGAATTGAGTAATGAAACTAGTTCATTAGATTCATGGATAATACGAGCCTTTTTCTCTTCATAAGCAGCCTTTTTTTCATCAAAATCTGCATTCATCCTTACTAATTCTTCCTGATAGGAAATTTTCACGCGATCAATAGCAGCTCTATAATCTTCCTTCAATTTTGCTAATTGAAGATCAATTGGTTTTCGTTTTGTTTCAAAACGTTCTTTAATCGTTTTTAAAGCTTTTTGATTTTCTTTATTTAGTTCATTAATTTTTTTATTGAAAAGCATTGAAAACTGATTGTAATCTGTTTTGATATTTAAATATATATCATTATTAGAAGTTGTTGTTATAGATTGTCGTTCATCAATCTCTTTATTTTTTTCTTCGTAAACTTTTATGACACTTTCTCTTTTAGTTTCCCTTGTCTTTGTTAAAGCATCGAAAGTCTTTTTTAAACCAAACAGTGCCTCTTGTTGCTCTTTTTCAATTTCCAACGTAACTTTTTGATTGAGTTTACGCGCATTTTGAGCAACTTTTTGATAACTACCAATATCTCTTTGATAAGTCATTTCATAATCTTTTAAAGCTTCACGATACTCATTTTCAACAATTTCTTGCCGTCTATTAATGTCATCAGCTTGCTGATTATAGCGTTTCGTGATTTTATCTAGTTGTGAAATTCTAATTTTGTTAATTTTGTTAATCTCTGCTTCATTTTTTGTACGAATGACATCGATTGCTTTATCGTAGTGGTCGATATGAAATAAATATTCATCATCTATGGCTTTTAGACGACTGGAAAAAAGCGCTTTATGATTATCATCACTTTGAGATATGTATTTCAAGTCGTGTGGTATATCATTAAACATACGACGAATATCACGTGCTATATGTTGATAGATTTTATCGCTTTTAAGTTCTTCGCTAAATTCAGTTTTTATCGTCTTTAATGCCTCGTTTTTCAACTTATAATCACCTTCAAATTTATTATATCATAGATACATTTATGCATGGAAAAAAGCGAGTAAAAATGATATAATGATACTATCATTTGAATGAGTAGGTGAATGAATGTACGCAACGATTAAAGGAATTGTCACAAGCGTGAAACCAAGCCATATTGTGATTGAAAATAATGGTATTGGCTATTTAGTCTTATCGCCATATCCATATCAATATCACATGGGTGACGAAGTGACATGTTTTATTCATCATTATATCCGCGAAGATACGAATGCATTATATGGTTTTGATACAAGCGAAAGTAAGGATTTATTTTTAAAATTAATTGGTGTGTCTGGAATTGGTCCAAAAAGTGCACTGTCAATTCTTGCAAGTCCTAACGTTGATGAGACGATGTATGCAATCGAATCTGGAAATGTTAAATTTCTAACGAAATTTCCTGGGATTGGTACAAAAACAGCACAACAAATTATCCTTGACTTAAAAGGCAAGTTAGTCAGTGAAGAAGATACATTATTCCCTGCACAAGAAGATGATGTGACACAAGCATTATTAGCGCTTGGTTATTCAAAAACTGAAATCAGAAAAACATTGAAGAAAATCAATCCTGATCAAAGTGTTGAAGATATGATTAAACAAGCTTTACAGACACTTATTAAATAGGGGGTCACATGGATAAAGAACGCATTGTGACAGCAATGTCAATTAAAGAAGATGAAGATCAGTCTTTAAGACCGCAGACATTAAGTCAGTATATTGGACAAAAGGAAATCAAGGAAGTTCTCGATATTTATATAAAAGCTGCATTAAAACGAAAAGAAGCACTTGACCATATGTTGTTATATGGGCCACCAGGTTTAGGTAAAACAACTTTAGCACAAATAGTTGCAAATGAACTTGATGTCAATATTAGAGTGACTTCAGGTCCTGCTATTGAACGTAGTGGTGATTTAGCGGCTGTTTTAAGTTCGCTTAATCCAGGTGACGTATTATTTATTGATGAAATCCATCGTTTGCCACGTGTAGTTGAAGAAGTTCTATATGCGGCTATGGAAGATTATGTGTTGGATATTGTGATAGGTAAAGACCAAGAGTCAAGAAGTATCAGAATTGATTTACCACCGTTTACTTTAATTGGTGCAACCACTAGATTTGGTGATTTATCAGCACCATTGAGGGATCGTTTTGGTGTTGTGTTTAGATTGAATTATTATGGACCACAAGATTTAGAACTGATTGTTAAAAGAACTGCAGGTGTTTATCAAAATCAGATTGAAGCACCAGCTATCAAAAGTTTAGCATTACGTAGTAGAGGTACACCACGTATCGCGAACCGTCTGTTTAGACGCGTTAGAGACTTTGCTGAAATTATTGGTGATGGTGTTGTGACAAAAGAAATCACTGACCTCGCATTATCAAAATTAGGTATTGATGGCAATGGATTGGACCATACAGATTATCGATATTTAAAAGCAATTGTAGAAACATTCAATGGGGGACCAGTTGGGATTGAAACAATTGCAACTTCAATTGCTGAAGAAATGACGACGGTTGAAGACGTTTACGAACCATATTTAATGATGGAAGGTTACATTAGAAGAACACCTAGAGGTAGAATTGCTACAAAAAAAGCATATGATGCGTTAGGTGTAACATATTATAAAGGATTATTTAACAATGAAAGTAAGTGATTTTGATTTTGAATTACCGAAAGCGTTAATTGCACAGCATCCAACACAGAAAAGAGACCAATCTCGTTTAATGATTTTAGATCGTCAAAATGAAACCATTAGCCATCATCATTTTCATGAAATAATTGATGAATTGACAATTGATGTTGTACTAGTCATTAATGATACGAAAGTTATACCAGCACGCCTATTAGGTGAAAAAGAAGAAACTCATGCAGCGATTGAAGTATTATTATTAAAGTCACTTAGTCATGATAATTGGGAGGCTTTAACGAAACCAGCTAAACGAGTTAAGATTGGCACGAAAGTAAAGTTTGGAAATAAACTGACAGCTACCTGCACGGCAATAGGTGAAGCTGGTATTAGACATTTTAATATGTCTTATGATGGTATTTTTATGGAAGTTTTAGATGCATTAGGTACGATGCCACTTCCACCATATATTACGGAACAACTAAAAGATCAATCGCGTTATCAAACGGTATATGCGACACATCCTGGGAGTGCTGCAGCACCAACTGCAGGACTGCATTTCACACCTTCTTTATTGGAGAAAATCAAAAATAAGGGTATTCAAATTATACCAGTTACATTAACTATTGGGTTAGGTACATTCAGACCAGTTCAAGTGGATAGAGTTGAAGATCATCATATGCATAAAGAATCATATATCATTACAGAAAATGCTGCTAAAGCGCTTAATAAAGCAAAAAAAGATGGGAAACATATCATTGCTGTAGGCACAACCTCTTTGCGTACACTTGAGTCTAATTATGATGATGGTTTCCATGCTGGAGCATTTGATACAGGTATATTCATTTATCCTGGTTATACGTTTAAAGCGGTTGATCATCTAATCACTAATTTTCATTTACCAAAATCTACACTTCTTATGCTTATATCCGCCTTTGCAGGTCCTAGATTCGTAAAGAAAGCATATCAATCAGCAATTGAAATGTCTTATCGATTTTTCTCTTTTGGAGATTCAATGTTTATAAAATAATTTAGATTTTGATTGAAAAAAGAACGTAAAATCGATATAATCAAAGTAGCGGAGGTTTATAGCATGGCTATTCTTATCTCATTTACAGAAGTTTTACCATATATCGTATTAGTACTCGCGGTGATTGGCATTGGCATATTTTATGTATTATGGGAAAAAAAGAGAAGTAAACCCACCGTTGATGAAGCCTATTTAATAAATATTATCAGCGCTTTAGGTGAAATTGATAATATAGGCGAAGCTACAGTTGAACATAGACGTGTGCAAATTGAACTAAAAATGGTTGATAAAGTTAATATTGAACAACTTAAAGCACTGGATATATCAGCATTCTTAACAGGAAGTAAAATTACATTGTTAGTTAATGAACAAGGCGTACATCTGCTTGATCATATTAAAAGTAAAAGAAAAGAGGAACGATGAATGAAACAATCATTCTTCATAACATCTGAATACGGCATTCATGCCCGTCCGGCAACGAGACTTGTAAATCTGGCAATGAGTTTTGAATCTGATATTAAGCTGGATGCGATGGGAAAAACTGTTAATCTTAAATCAATTATGGGACTTATGTCACTAGGTATTTATAAAGGTGAAGAAGTCATAGTTAATGCAGAAGGGCCAGATGCTGAAGAAGCAATCAAAGCACTTTCGGATTTTATTATTACGGAAGGACTCGGTAGATTAGGATAATAAAAGTGGTTAATGCCACTTTTTATCTTTGTAAGGATATGTATGAGACAAAAGCGAATTAAAGGTGTCGATGAGACCTTATTATCATCACGAGGAGTCATTGTGGATGTCATAAAGTTGACATTACCTGATACGACGATTGCAATTGAAATTGGTAGTGGGAAAGGCGATTTTATTACGAACTTAGCCAAAGACTATCCGCATACGCATTTTATTGCTTTAGAAAAAAATAAATATGTATGTTATCGCATACTTGAAAAAAAGGAAAGTATGGACTTAAATAATTTAACTATTGTTTTAGGCGATGCGATTGATTTAGAAACTTATTTAGGAGAAAAGCAAGTAGATCAGATTTATTTAAACTTTTCTGATCCATGGCCAAAAAAAAGACATCACAAAAGACGTTTAACTGCAAATACTTTTACCCCTTTATATCTTAAAATTTTAGATGCTCAAGGCATGCTACAATTTAGAACTGATCATGAAGTCTTTTTTGATGACTCAATTTCGTATTTAGAAAAATCATTTGAGTTATATGATATTAATAGAGATTTACCAGTTTCTCTTTATATGACAGAATATGAAGTTAAAAAAAGAAAAATTGGACCAATTTATCAGTTGAAAGGAAAAAAGAGGCATGTTACCAAAGCGTTATAAAGATTTAATGGATATAGCTGGAACACCAGCACATGAACATAATGTAAAAACTTACATGAAGGATTTTATGAAACAATATCCATCATTTGAAATTATTGGAGATAAAATGGGTTCAATATTTGCCTATAAAGCTTCTAAAGACAAAAATGCACCTACTGTTATGGTTGCAGGACACCAAGATGAAGTTGGCATGATTGTAGCTGGTATAACTTCTCTAGGACAGTTAAGACTTGTTAATACAGGGGGACTAAACGGTGAAGTATTCATCTCTCAGGTGATGAATGTATATACGACTAAAGGCATGATTAAAGGTGTAATTGGTGCAATCCCACCACATTTAAAAACTGATCAGAAACTATCAATTGATGATTTACGATTAGATATTGGTGCACGTTCAAAAGAAGATGTTAAAGCAGCAGGTGTACAAATAGGTGATATGGTTCTATTTGATAATCCATTTGCCTATACGTATGATAATAAAAGAGTAATTTCAAAAGCAATTGATAATCGTTATGGTTGTGGACTTGCTTTAGATGCAATTGAAGCTTTCCAGGATATCGACCTGCCATTTCATATTGCAATAGGAGCAACCGTGCAAGAAGAAATTGGATTACGTGGTATAGAAAGTGCTATTAACAAAATTAAGCCTGATGTATTTATAGCCTTAGATGCAAGTCCAGTCAATGATATGGCTGATAATGATTCACTAGCCTCATTGGGCGGTGGATGTCTACTACGTGTTTCTGATCCAAGAAACATTATGCCACCAAGATTACTTGCCTATTTAAGAGCAATAGCAGAAAAGCATGATATTAAAGCACAAGATTATATCTCTAAAGGTGGTACTGATGCAGCAAAAGCATTCTCCATGCATGAAGGTATTCTATCTACAACGATTGGACTACCTGCTCGATATATTCATTCAACAGCAGCGATGATGGATTTGACTGATTTGGATGAAGCTAGAAAAATGCTATTTGCAGTGTTAAATGACCTAACACCTGATAAAATTGCATATATCATAAATGGATAAAAGGCGTATAGCCTTTTTTCTTGTTTGATTATGCTTTTACTACTATAATATGAATGAAGAGGTTAAGAAGGGAGATACAAAAAATGAAGACAATCACATTAGCAAATGGCATTAAAATGCCACAATTTGGACTTGGAACATTTCTAGTTAAATCTGGTGAAAGTGCTTATGATACTGTTAAATACGCGCTTTCTATTGGGTATAGACATATTGATACTGCACAGATGTATGGTAATGAAGCATCGATTGGACAAGCGATTAAGGATGCTGGTGTCAAACGTGAAGATATATGGATTACAACGAAACAAAAAAGACATATGAATCTTGATAAAATGAAGATTGCTTTTCAAGCATCACTTGATAAATTACAAACAGATTATGTCGATCTTTATTTAATACATTGGCCAAATCATGATCAAGAGATTAACGCAGAAACTTGGGCCTACTTTGAATCACTATATAAAGCAGGTAAATGTAGGGCAATCGGTATTTCAAATTTTCAAATTCACATGATTGAAGATTTATTAAAAACTGCGACTATAGTTCCAATGGTAAATCAAGTTGAGTTACATCCGGGTCTTTCACAAGTCCCATTGAAAGCTTATTTGGATAAGAAAGATATTAAAATTGAATCATATGGTCCATTCATGAAAGGTGGTATCTTTGAAGGTCGATATCGTGAAGTTTTAGCCGAGATTGCTGCTAAATATAATAAAAGTATTGCGCAAATTGTCATTGCGTGGGGTTTAACAAATGGCATTATCATGATTCCAAAATCAGTGACACCAAAACGCATAAAAGAAAATTTTGACGCACAGGATATTAAGTTAACTGAAGAAGATATATTGCTAATTAATGATTTAAATCGAGGACATAGAGTCTACACAGATCCTGATAACAGTCCGTGGGGAGCATTTGAAAATTAAAACAAAACACCACTTTTTCGTGGTGTTATCTTTATACTTGCTACGTATCAATAACATGGTATAATGAGAGTAACTTATGAGACCCATTGTGGCTTAAAAAGGAGACTTAAACATGAAGAAGAATCGAAAAGCTGACATTCGTTCGATGACGCTCTTATCTGTTTTTAGTGCGATTATCTTACTTATGTCTTTGGTACCACAGATCGGCTTTATCACAATTATGCCAGGTGTAAGTTTGACGCTTGTTCATATTCCCGTTCTGATTGGTATTTTTTTGTTGGAAAAGAAAGATAGTTGGATATTAGGTTTAATGTATGGATTGGGTTCCATGATTGCTGCATATTTATATGCTGCATCACCATTTGACTTAGCATTCCAGTATCCGTGGATTGCGATTATTCCACGCGTTTTATTTGTAATTGCAACTGCGTATATTTTTGAAGGATTTAAATGGATATTTGCACATGTTAAACATGCCAAATCAATTGTTTATGGAATCGTCACGTTTATTGCAATATTTGCCATTTTCTTTGGTGTAAGAGCGATTGTTCACAATGTTGCATATGCCGACTACAATAATGAACAAGGTAGAAGAGCTGTTTTAGAAGCGGAAATTGCAACTGAGAATGAATCGGATAGTCCTAATTATGTACTTATTGCCGAAAACACACTTGCAATTGTATTGATTGATGCTGAAGCTGATAATTTATTATCTGAGGCTAGTACGAAAGAGGCGAATATAAATCAGGTCACTATACCAGTATCATTAGCTGTTTCAGCGATATTTATTACGCTTTATTTCGCGTTTATTACACGTGGTAAAAAGGATGAAACAATTTATCCATCTGTCATTATACTAGGGACACTATCGCATACTATATTCGTCTTGTTAACGGTTGCGTTATTTAGTCCATCTGCATTTACTGCAACATTTGGAGATAACACGGGTGTTATTCAAATTGTTTACTCAATTGCTGCTGCTAATGGTCTAATTGAAGCACTTGCAGCTGTTGTTGTTGGTACACCAATAGTTATTGGCTTAAAACAATTTGCAGCACCTAAAATAGGAGTTAATAAATGATTTTACTTTTTGATGTCGGAAACACAAATGTAACAATAGGATTATCAGATGGGTTTAAAATTGTTGATGTTTATCGATTAAACACTAATGTGACACTCACTGCTGATCAGTATTATATCGCCATGAAAAACTTGTTTTCATTTAAAGATATTAAACAAGTAGCTATTTCATCGGTTGTACCTCGCATCACCGAAAAATTAAAAGAAATTGCTTTTAAACATTTAGGAGTCAAAGCTTTAGTCGTGGGTCCTGGTGTTAAAACAGGTGTTAATATTAAAACAGATCATCCCCGTGAAGTTGGTGCGGATCTTATATGCGATGCTGCTGGTGTTGACGATGATTTTCATGCTGCGTTAATTGTTGATTTGGGTACAGCAGTTAAATATATATATGTTAAAAACAAAACAATTAAAGGTGTTGTAATTAGCCCTGGAGTAACAATCTCTATTAAAGCATTAGTCGGTAACACAGCTTTATTGCCAGACATTGATATTGAAGTGCCTAAGAAAGTATTAGGTACAAATACCATTCATTGTATGCAATCAGGGGTTACTTATGGCGTTGCAGCAGAAGTGGATGGCATGATTACTAGAATTAAAGCTGAAGTTAATGAGCCATTCAAGGTTATTTTAACAGGTGGTCTTTCAGAAACGATAGCACCGCTATGCATGGAGAAGGCAGAACTCGATCAGGATTTAACATTAAAGGGATTATTAAAGATATTTTATAAGAATGCTTAAAAAGAAATGACCTTATGGTCATTTTTTTGTATAATAGAAGTAATAGAGGTGATTGTTAGTGACCTATGAAGAACAATATGATTTTTGGAAAAAACAAGATTTACCAAAATCAACAAAAGAAGCGCTTGAAAAATTAAGTGAATCAGAGAAACAAGACGCATTTTATACCGACCTTGGTTTTGGTACTGGTGGTATGCGTGGTTTAATGGGGCTTGGAACAAACCGTATTAATGTTTACACCATTAGAAGAGCGACACTTGGTTTTGCGAGATATATGAAGAAAAACCATTTATTAAATGGGGTTGCGATTGCATATGATAATCGTAGAGATTCAAAACTATTTGCAAATGAATCAGCAAAAGTATTAGCAGCTGAAGGAATTCCTTCATATGTATTTACTGAATTAAGGCCAACACCAATGCTTAGTTTTGCTGTGAGAGAGTTAAAGTGTGATGGGGGTATTATGATAACTGCATCACATAACCCTAAAGCATATAACGGCTATAAAGCATATGATCAGACAGGTGCACAAGTCAGTCCTAAAGTGGCAACTGAAATAATTAATGAAGTCTCTAAAATAAATAATCCGTTCGCCATTAAAACAGTCGATAATGATTTGATTAAACCAATTGATCACACATTTGATGATATTTATTTAGAACGCGTGAAACATATTCAAATGAGAGATGAGGATAAACAATTAAAAATCGTTTATTCACCACTTCATGGAACAGGTGGTACAGTCATACCAAAACTTTTGAAATCAGTAGGTTATGATATACATCCTTATGAACCGCAAATGATAAATGATCCTAATTTTAGTGATACAGCTTCTTCAAATCCTGAAGAAAAAGAAGCATATGATAAATCGATTGCATATGCAAAGGAAATTGATGCAGATATCGTGATGTTAACAGATCCAGATGCTGATCGTCTTGGGATTGCAGTTAAGCATGATAATGTATTCAAATTATTAACTGGAAATCAAACTGCATCACTTGAATTATATTACATTCTAAGTTTCTTAAAAGAGAAAAATCAGTTACCGCCTGATGGTCATGTGTACACAACAAATGTTACAACAAATCTGATCAAGCGTATTGCGGAAGATTTTGACCAAAGTGTCATTACAACATTAACTGGATTTAAATTTATTGGTGAGCAAGCAGAGATTTATAGTGGTAAAAACCCATATTTATTTGGTGCAGAAGAATCATATGGTAGTTTAATTGCTGATTTTGTAAGAGATAAGGATGCTGTTCAAGCTGTATTTATTTTGGCTGAAATGGCAAATCACTTTAAATTAAAACAACAAACATTAGTGGATTATTTAAACCAAGTTTATGACAAGTATGGTGCTTACTATGAATATACACACTCATTGACACTGAAAGGTGAAAAGGGTGTCAAACAAATTAAACATATCGTTGATCATTTCAGACATCATCCACCCCAAATCGGGTTGAATCTTATCGCATATGATGATATTTTAAATGGTTTTAAAGTTGTAGATGGTATTAAGGAAAAAACGAATTTACCAAAGTTAAATGTCATGAAGTTTCATTTTGAAGATGAAACATGGATTGTCTTTAGACCAAGTGGAACAGAACCCAAGTTAAAAGTTTATTTTGGCACTAAAAAGCAATCTATTCAAGAGGCGAAAGCTTATATTGACACACTAGATCAGCACATATTTAAAGAAATTGACAAACTAAAGGAGATGTTATAGTGTATAAAGAACGAAGAGAACAATATTTAAAATTTGCAGATAACCATTCATTTACGTTATCTTTTTCCGGACATACTTTAATTAGAACAAACGATGAAGCTTTTCCATTTTCAGTGGATCGTAATTTTTTCTATCTGACAGGTATTGATCAAGAAAATGCCGCATTACTTATGGTGAAAGGTGATCTTGATACGAAAACATATTTATTTATTGAGGCAAATGATCCGGTTAAGACATTATGGACTGGTAAAACTTTAGAAAAAGATGAAGCTGCTGAAATTGCTGAACTTGAAGTAAGTGATATTTTATATATCGATAGTTTGAAATCAACGATTACTGCTTTGTTATCAACTTCCAGAAGGGCATTGTTTGGAGAACTGAAAACAGCGTATTTTGATTTAGAACGTCTTACTGTTGATGCAAAAGATAAAACAGCTCATGAATTTGTTAAAGAACTTCAAATCGGGTTCCCATATTTACAAATCAAACCATGCCAACGTATGTTAGCAAAGCTTAGAATGGTAAAAACAGATGCTGAAATTGAAGCGATTAAAGAAGCTGTTGTTATAACAAAAGATGGTTTAGATCGTATCATGGCTAATCTAAAACCGGGAATGAAAGAATATGAAATTGAAGCTGAATATAATTATGTTCTAAATAGAGCACATACAACACCATCATTTAAGACGATTGCTGCAAGTGGCAAACATGCTACAACACTTCATTACAATGCGAATAATGGTGTAATTAATGATGGAGAATTAGTTTTATTTGACCTTGGTGTTGAAAAAAATCACTACTGTTCCGATGTAACGAGAGTGTATCCTTCATCGGGTGTATTTAGTGATCGTCAAAAAGCTGTCTATGCGGTCGTTTTAGAAGCAAACAAGAAAACGATTGAATGGGTAAAAGCTGGTGTCACTTTTAAAGAATTTAATGATTTTGGTAAACAAATTTTGATTGATGGTGCTAAAAAATTGGGTCTTATTAAAGAAGATAGTGAAATTACTAAATACTATTATCACAGTTTAGGTCATTATCTTGGATTAGATGTACATGATATTGGTATGTACCATGAGCCAATTCCTGAAGGTGCAATCTTAACAGTGGAACCTGGCTTATACATTGCTGAGGAAGGTATTGGTGTTCGTATTGAAGACGATATTGTGGTTACAAAAGACGGTGCCATCAACTTAACAAAAGCTATTGTAAAAGAAGTAAAAGATGTAGAAGCAATCATGAAGAAGTCACAATGACTTCTTTTTTTTAAAAGTAAAATACAATTGTTTTCTCTATGATAGTTTGGAGGGATAAAAATGAGAAAATTTATTGTATTTTTATTGTTTTTGAGTTTGTTGTTAATTGGTAATGTAGAAAGTTTTGCAGATGCTAATTATCAAGCGTTTGAATCACTTGAAATTGATAGTGGTAAATTGTTAGAAGATTATACGACATCGGAGTATAACAAATATTATAAACATGTCAATAGAAGAAAGTTTTTCGGATGGCGTGTTTATAAAGTAAACAAAGATATAAAATGTTCATATATAACGGAGACGATATTCTCCTATTATAATGATGGATTTACACCTTTTGCATATCAATATAGCGTGACAGAAGATACATCAACTAAATTATCATTATCTGCATCAGGTTCAATTGGTATTAAATCATCTGCTACAAAATCATCATTTAAAAATAATTTAGAAGGTTCTTTGAAACTATCCGCAGATTATTCGCAAACTTCGTCAAAGAAAGAAACATATAAATTAGATATTGAAGTAGATCCAGGGACACAAGTGGACCTTTATATCTATGGTGAAGGAAAGATTACAAACGGGGTAGCTGCATATTATGCATTTTGGTTTCGTACAAGTAAAGGCGGTTATGAAGTGTTTGTAGAAACAACACAATACACAAGATTAGAGAAGAAACAAATATGAAACAAGTATTAATTTATATTGGTATATTCATATTAGCTGTAGCTGGTGTCGTTATCATATCTTATAATAAGGAACCAGTAGCTGATAAAGCGATTACGATTTCTACTTATTACAGTGTCATGGATCCTTTTCAAGGTATGGATGTGCCTATTTACATGACCAATGAAAAACATGTGATGAGCGAGCCAGAAGCTTATCAATCCATTTATTTAATGAATGCTGATGAATCAAAAAAGTTAAATGTCTCATTAAAACAAATAACAATGGACGGTGAATCTGTTTATTTGGGAGATACATACACAAAAATGATGTTTGAACTTGATTTACCTTCACTGAATGAGGATTATTACATTGAAGATTGTTTTCTTGATATGACATTGCAAAACGGTAATCGCTATGTATTTGAGATTGGTACATTTAGCTACATGTACATAGAAGATTCAATTGAGAACATGCATTGGACGAGTTTAGAGGCGAATAGGCAAGAAGATGTATTGATAACAAGAATTTATACAATTAGAGTTGAATTTGATGAATTGAGTCAAGGCATTGATCAAATTAAAGTTGGATTAAATCAAGTATCTAGGTTTGAACAAGCAGATAACTTTATAGATATTCATATTGAGTATGAAGCACAATTATTATATGGATGTCCGATTGTAATTCATTATATCAATCATCAAGAACAGGTTATTGGCTATATTAACTATTTAAGAGATACACGGACCTTACAGTCGGCAGGACCGTTAAACCACGTTTATGAGCTTAATAACACTTTCTAACGTGAGAAAATATGATGTAAAAAAACCATATAATGTACATATTGACAAGGGTTCTTTTACTTTACTAGTTGGTAAAAATGGTAGTGGAAAAACAACATTAATAAGACTAATTCTGGGTTTTATTGAACCGGATGTTGGAAAAATAGTGAGACATGTTCATAAAATTGCTTATTTACCAGAAGTTGTTACGTTGCCTTCCTTTATGAAAGGGTATATGTTTCTAATGTGCTTTTCTAACATGAAGAAGGCAACGTATGATCCTAAATTACTACATCTATTTGATGTACCTTTGTTTATTGATGTAGATCGACTATCTAAAGGTAATAAACAAAAATTAGCGATAATCGCAACGCTGATAGGAGATGCTGATTTGTACTTGCTTGATGAACCGTTCTCGGGGCTAGATGAGATTAGTATTTCTAGGTTTATATCCTATCTATCGATACTTAAAAAAGATGGAAAAACAGTTATGATTGTAAGTCATCAGCCTGCCTTATTTGATGATTTGATAACGAATAAAATCATATTATGAAGACACTAATACTGCACTATATGTTACATAAGAAGAAAGTGCTTGCTGTTGGCATTTTATTAGTAGGATATGGCTTTGTTCTCTTAGTTATCGGATTAACTAGTGATTCGATATTAGATCGCTTATTGTATCCAGTGGATACATTAAGCTACTTTGACAGTATAACAAGACAGTTAATGGTTTTTATCATGTCGGTTGTAATGACGACTATTGCATTTGATTTTCATGCAAGTTATGATGATGTATTGTTTGCATATTTTTCAAAACATAAGGTTACTATATCTAAACTTACAATATATAGCATTGTTATTTTACTACTTTGCGTCTTGATGAATGTTTTAAGAATTGCTGTTATTTCATTGCTTTATAACCCTATTGATTTAGCTTTTTTATTGACATCATTTTGGACGATTATTGACATCTTTATCTTATTTTTATGGTTGTTACTCTTAACACCTAAAAAATATAAACAAATTTCTTTCCTGGTTATTGCGCTATATATGATTATTTCGATTGTTCAAGAAGATTTAACTAGCATATGGCTATATTACTGTATACCTTTTTATAATGCCTCGTTTACACATTATCATTTATCTTCATTTTATGTCTTCATCTATGGCTTTATGATGCTATTTTTGGTATATTTAAAGGAGTGTGGATATGATCACTGAAAAACGCAGCCTTTTATATGTGATTTACCTTGACATTAGATAGGTGGTCATGTATAATTACTATGTCGTGAAAAGAAGAGGTACCCTCTCGCCTGATGATACATTCATGGGCAAGCCAGTCACAAGTTTATTTTGACTATTTTAAGTGGGTACATGACGTACGCACTTTTTCTTTTCATAAAAATCAATTTAAAGAGGTGAAATGCTATTAAGCAAAACAGAAGTAAGAATGTTGATTTAATCAACGAAAACATCCCTAATGTGCAAATCTTATTGATTGCTGAAGACGGTGAAAAGCTTGGCGTGATGAACAAAAGCAAAGCATTATCGTTAGCTGCAGAAAGAGATTTAGATTTAGTTGTTGTATCAGGTGCCAATGCAAAGCCATTGGTATGTAAACTAATGGATTATTCTAAGTATCGCTATGATCAACAAAAGAAATTAAGGGAAATGAAAAAGAATCAACATATCGTTGATCTAAAAGAAATCAGACTTTCTCCAACCATTGATAAACATGACTTTGACACAAAATTAAGACATGCTGTTAAGTTTCTTGGAAAAGGTGATAAAGTTAAGATTTCGATTCGTTTTAGAGGCCGTATGATCACGCATAAAGATGTCGGTCGTGAAGTAATTATTAAATTCATTGAGGCTATCGGAGATATCGCAACAGTGGAAGCAAAACCAAAAATGGACGGACGTAGCATGGTTGCTGTTGTAGCACCAGCTGCGGAGAAGTAGAAAGAGGAAATAATCATGCCAAAACAAAAGACACATAGTGGTTTAAAAAAGAGAATCAAAATTACCGGTACAGGTAAACTTAAACGTGGCCATGCATTCAAAGGTCATTTAGCAGCATCAAAAACAACAAAACAAAATAGACAATTAAGAGGCGAAACAAGCGTTCATCCTACTGATGAAAAGCGTATCAAGTCACTTATTTCAAATTTAAAGTAGGAGGAATGACAAATGCCAAGAGTTAAAGGTGGAACGACGACAAGAGCACGTCGTAAAAAGATATTAAAACTTGCCAAAGGTTACTTTGGATCAAAACGTGCGTTATATCGCACAGCACATGAACAGGTAATGCGTTCATTAAGCTATGCATATAGAGACCGTAAACAACGCAAAAGAGAATTCAGAAAATTATGGATTACACGTATTAATGCAGCAGCAAAATTAAATGGCACAAAATATTCAACATTAATCCATGGTTTATCATTAGCACATGTATCAGTAAACCGTAAGGTATTAGCTGATTTAGCAATTAATGATCCTAAAGCATTTAAAGCATTTGTGGATTTAGCATTAGATGCAATTAAGGGTAATATTCCAGTTGAGACAACAGTTGAAAGTAAATCTTCTGTAAAGAAAACTGCACCTGCTAAAAAAGCAACTCCAAAAGTTGAAAAGCCAGTAGAGAAAAAAGTTGAATCTAAAATTGAAGAAGCGCCTAAGAAGGCTGAAAAAGAACCATCAGTTGATTTGAGTTCTATGCTTGTTAAAGATCTGAAAGCACTTGCAAAAGATAAAGAAATTACAGGCTATAGTTCGATGAAAAAGGCTGAACTAATTGAAGCATTAAAGAAAGTTGTTTAAAAACTGAAATGAGTGGGCAAACCCACTCATTTTTTGTTATAATGAAGATGAAAGGGGCATTTCATGAAAAGACGTATTCTCATCTCTACAATCATTGTTGTATTAATGCTTATTACCATCCCCTTCGTACTCATCTTCTTAGAAGCGCATGAACAGGGGCTTTTTTTAATTGCTGTTTTAATAACAATTGTATATTTAGCTATATTTATATTTGGTAGCATACCAAAACTTATTATATATGTCATTTACGGGGGCTTAACGGCACTCTTTCTTTATCTTTTACAAGATTATCAAGTACCGATTGTTATGATTGCGACATTGCTGTTTGTTTTAAATCCACTTGCAAGATTTGAAACATTTTTGAATAAGCATATGACAGATGGAGATGTTTTGCCGATAAGTATCTCCATGCATGGCTCCAGATGGCCGTTTTATGAGTATAGAAGAGCTATGAAAAGCTTTTATCATTTGCCACAGTCTAAGAAATTATATACAATGAAGTGGTATCTGCGCTTAAGACAGTTCTTAATGCTATTATTCATTGCTTTTGGTATATTTTTATTCATTAATCAGATCAATATGATTGTTAATACACTACATGATTTTAGTTGGGATCGTTTTTTTACATTTTATATGGTTATCATATTATTCATATTAGCACGTATTATTCATTTGAAGGGTTTCACATCAATGTTTAGAGCTTTAGGTGTAAGTTTATTCCCACCTGTCATATACTTAGTACTGCTATCATCGTTTACAGATTCATTGCGTTATAGTCTAGCAGGTTCATTAGTAATCATTGCGGTTGGTATTTCTATTTGGGAACTTGTTACACTCTATCAACGCGTGTCTTATGACACATATGAATACTATGATGTTGATAGACAAGTAGCAGTTTATGCGAATGCCTTATTTGAACCACTTGTTTATAATGAAAGTTACACATTATGTGCTGATTATAAATTTAAAGGTAATCAGAAACAATTTGATCGCTTATTTCAAGATATATTAGTTTATGCAAATTATTTTAAATTTATCATTGTAGCCTATGGTTTTAGTTCAGACTCAATTGAAATTAATGCACATTTCCATTATCGTGATGAAAAAAGAGTACATAAATTTAAAACATATTTAGAATCCAAGATGAAACGTAGAATTGATATGCGTTATTTTCATGATTTTAATAAATCAGAATATGAACAGCAATTTTTTCATAAACCTGCATTTATTATCGCACGCACACAACATTTAGCTGAACTATTAACAGATTTACATATTAGAGCAAAAATTATCATCAGTTTTATTGTCTATTTTGAGTCAATGGAAGATCTTAATGAAATGTCCAAAAATTATAACGTAACAGCCCTATCAGACCTTAAAGTTGACAAGTATTATACAGCAAGAATAGATATTCAATCGATTAACGATGACTATGTCATCGAAACTAAAGTGAGAGATCTCTTATTAAGTCTGATGATAAATGCAGGAACATTTGTTCGTGTAAGCGTTTACTATTAAAGTTCTATTGGCTTGACTTTCGTTAATCTTCGTGTTAAATTGAGGGTGAACCTAGGAAGCAGCCGTGGAACCCAAATCTTTAAATCGGGAATTAAACAGTATGGGTGTTGAAAGCCAAGTCATTGGAATCCCAAAATACTGATCAAGTCGATTCCCACCGTGAAACATAAACCGTTCTCACAGCTTTCTAGGGTTTTTTTATTTTAATTATATGAAAGGATTTATTATTATGCGCATTATTGGAGGCATCTATCGTGGCCGTAAACTATCTCGAGTAGGTAAAGAAACAACAAGAGAGACAGCAGATATGGTCAGACAAGCAGTATTCAACATGGTTCAAATTAATGCTCAAACGGTTGTATTAGATTTATTCACGGGTTCAGGAGCATATGCATTAGAAGCAATCAGTAGAGGTGCAAAACATGCGATAGCTATTGACCATGACATGGATGCAGTAAAGACAGCAAGAAAAAATATTAATGCATTTGGCGAACCTGAAAAAATGGTTGTTATTAAATCTGATTACCGTTCTTTTTTAGCGAATTTAGTAGGGGAACCATATGATGTTATCTTTTTAGATCCACCATATGAACTCGTCTGTTATGCAGAAGTTATGGAAGCACTTGATCATGCTTCTACATTAGGTACATATGTTGTTTGTGAATCTGCTAAAAAGGTAATTCTACCTGAAGTAGTTAGAAACTTTGAAAAAACAAGAGAACGCACATACGGTATAAAAAGAATTACGATTTATCGTAAAAAACGCTCATCGTAACTAGTTTATTCCAAATATGGAAGTAACACTTGTGTTTTGAAATATTATCAAGTAGAATAAATACGGTAAGGAGCGTGAAACATCATGATTGAAAACATGCAAATTTGGGTGTTTATCTTAATTTTAGTAGGTGTACTTTTAGTCGGTGGAATTGCAGGATTCTTTGGTGCAAGAGCCTGGTTTAAGAGATACTTAGAAAAAAATCCACCCGTCAATGAACAAATGATTCGTGAAATGATGCGTCAGATGGGTCGTACACCTTCTGAAAAGCAGGTTCGTCAAATCTTAAGTTCAATGAATCAATACAAATAAAAAAAGCCATTCGCAATAGCGAATTGGCATTTTTTTTATACTTTGTTTTCAGTTCCAGTTTTTAATCGTTGATAATTTGTTTTATGCCTTAAGATAATAATGACTGCGCTTAATAGAATAATTACGGCATCAACAATTCTTGTTGGCCAATTAGTATCACGATAGTTAGGAAGTGCAGCTCTAACAATGAAAAATGATAATACGGTTAATGCAATAATTGTCGATGAAACTGATACATATCTTGATACTAATACAAATAGTAAGAAGATTGCCACAGCAGCAACGAATGTCCAAGGTTCAATGGCTAACATCACACCAGAAGTGGTTGCAACAGCTTTGCCACCTTTGAATTTAAGGAATACAGGAAATACGTGACCAATAATTGCCATGAATCCATAAATACTTAAGATACCTATTTCTATGTTTCCAAAACTATATAAGGATGTATCACCAATCAAATCTCTTACAATCCAAATCACAGCTGCACCTTTTATAATATCAAGTGCAAATACAAGTATACCTAATCCCCACCCAAGTACTCTGATTGAATTTGTTGTTCCCATGTTTTTTGAACCATGTTCACGAATGTCGATGCCTTTGAAAATTTTGCCAACAATCACGCCACTTGGTAAACTACCGAATAAATAAGATAGTACCATCAATAAAATAATATATAGATAGGTCATAAGTATCCTCCATTTACGTTTTATTATAGCATGTTTTGTTGAATATTTCACGCAAAATAAAACATGCTCAAATATTGTAGTTGAGTATCTTTTTTGCTATAATATAAGTGAGATAAAAAGATGGTGAAAATGTGAACAAAACGAATAAAACATACGATGAAAAATCCATTCAAATACTTGAAGGACTAGAAGCAGTCAGAAAAAGACCAGGAATGTATATTGGCTCTACTGACCAAAGAGGACTTCACCACTTGGTTTGGGAAATCATGGATAATGCAATTGATGAAGCATTAGCCGGATATGCTGATGAAATTACCCTAACGATTAAAAGCGATAATAGTATTGAAGTTTCTGACAACGGGCGTGGTATGCCTTATAAAATGCATGCTTCTGGTAAACCAACAACAGAAATCATTTTTACTGTACTTCATGCTGGTGGTAAATTCTCTGATAATTCTGGTTATAAAGTCTCTGGTGGTTTACATGGTGTAGGATCATCTGTTGTAAATGCACTATCACAATTTTTATATGTAACAGTTTATCGTGATAAGGGTATTTGGCAACAAAAGTTTTCCAATGGTGGTAAAAAAATCGATGCGTTAATAAACTTAGGTAATACCAGAAAAACAGGGACGACTGTTTGGTTTAAACCAGATCCTAAAATTTTTTCAACAACGCTTTTTTCTTATAATTTAATCAAGGAAAGAATGCGTGAATCAGCTTTTTTAATCAAAGGTTTAAAAATGAATATTCATGATCAACGCCATAATGAAAAAGAAACATTCCAATATGATGAAGGTATTAAAGAATATATTCATTTCTTAGCAGAAAACAAAAAAACAATCAGTGAAGTTGTTGTCTTTGAACAAGAGGTACCATTAGAGCACAACAAACGAAAGACGATTGAAGCTGAAATTGCCATACAATTCACACATAGTTATAACGAACAAATTATTTCATTTGTTAACAATGTTAGAACTGTTGATGGTGGATCACATGAAGTTGGGTTTAAATCTGCCTTAACTAGATCTATCAATGACTATGCTAGAAAATATGGTTTTGTTAAAGAAAAGGATTCAAACTTGGATGGTTCCGATATCAGAGAGGGTATTACAGCTATTATTTCGCTGCGTATTCCTGAAGAAGTGTTAGAGTTTGAAGGACAAACAAAAGGAAAATTGGGAACACCTGAGGCAAGAAATGCAACGGATGGTGTCATTTATGAACATATGACCACTTATCTTGAAGAACATAAAAAGATTGCTTCCTCAATTATTAAACGTGCACAGAGTGCACAAAAAGCAAGAGAAGCTGCGAGAAAAGCAAGAGAAGAAGCGAGAACTGGTAAACAAAGAAATAAGAAAGAAGTTATTTTATCTGGTAAACTCACACCCGCTCAAGGCAAAGATAGAGAGATAAACGAACTTTTTTTAGTGGAAGGTGATTCTGCTGGTGGATCTGCAAAGCAAGGTCGTAACCGCCGTTTTCAGGCAATATTACCACTAAGAGGTAAAGTTATTAATACAGAAAAAGCGTCGCTGGATACAATTTTGAAAAATGAAGAAATTAGCACAATGATTCATACAATTGGCGCGGAATTTGGACCTGAATTTAATATTAGTAAATGTAATTATAAGAAGATTATCATCATGACTGATGCGGACACTGATGGTGCGCATATTCAAGTCTTACTATTAACATTCTTTTTTAGATATATGAGACCGCTTATCGAAGATGGTAGACTATATATTGCACAACCACCTTTATATAAAATCACCAGTGGTCGTGGGAAGAAACAAAATTCTCATTATGCATGGAGTGATGAAGAATTGAAAAGTTATATTGATGGCTCACCATACAGCATTCAACGGTATAAAGGCTTAGGTGAAATGAATGCAAACCAATTATGGGAAACGACAATGGACCCTACTAAACGGTCATTAATTCAAGTGAAAATTGATGATTTTGGTGCATCTGACCGTCGTATATCTATTCTTATGGGGGATAGTGTTGCTCCTAGAAGAGAGTGGATTGAAGAAAATGTCGACTTTGAAATGAGCGATGACTTTGATCTTGAGTTGGGGGTTGAATAATGGCAGCAAAGAAGAAGAACATCAGCAAACAAATCGATGATTTTATAGAGAATATCATTGAAACTACCCTAGAAGAAATCGTATCTGACCGTTTTGGTAGATATTCTAAGTACATCATTCAAGATCGTGCATTACCTGATGCTAGAGATGGCTTAAAACCTGTTCAAAGACGTATTTTATTTGCAATGCAACAACTAGGTATGTTTCATAATAAACCGTATAAAAAATCGGCTCGTATTGCAGGTGAAGTTATGGGTAAGTATCACCCACATGGTGACTCATCTATTTATGATGCGATGGTACGCTTAAGTCAAGATTTTAAAATGCGTGTTGGGTTAATTGATATGCACGGTAATAATGGTTCTATAGATGGAGATAGTGCTGCTGCAATGCGTTACACAGAAGC
This sequence comes from Acholeplasmataceae bacterium, assembly GCA_963676765.1. Lineage (GTDB taxonomy): Bacteria > Bacillota_I > Bacilli_A > Acholeplasmatales > Acholeplasmataceae > WOFB19. Next base: position 992,439 of record OY781159.1, on the reverse strand, counting down.
GAGGCTTTCTGTTGCTGCTGAAGCATTATTAGCAGATATTGATAAACGAACTGTACCATTTATTCCAAACTTTGATGACGAAGAATTAGAACCGACTGTTTTACCGGCTAAATTCCCTAATTTATTAGTTAATGGTGCGATGGGGATTTCTGCAGGTTATGCTACCAAAATTCCACCACATAATTTAAGAGAAGTTGTAGATGCGACAATTGCCTATTTAGCGGATGAAAATATTAGTGTTCATGCATTATCGAAAATCGTTTTAGGACCTGACTTCCCAACAGGTGGTATTGTTCAAGGTAAAGACGGTATTTTAAGTGCTTTAGAAAAAGGTGCTGGTAAAGTTATCATTCGTGCTAAAACACATGTTGAAGAAATATCTAAATCGCAGGAACGAATTATTATTACTGAAATTCCTTTCGAGGTGAATAAAGCTGATTTAGTCAAATCAATGGATCAATTAAGAATCAATCAAAAGATTGATGATATCATTGAAATTAGAGATGAAACTGACCAACAAGGTATGCGTATTGCAGTTGATTTAAAGAAGGGTGCAGATCCATTACTAATCACTAATTTATTGTATAAATCAACAGATTTACAAGTTTCATATAACTATAATATGGTTGCAATATTAAACCATAGACCTGTTCAAGTAGGAATACTTCCAATTCTAAAGGCTTATGTTGATCATCAAAAAGATGTCATCACTAACCGATCTAATTATGAACTTGAACGTGCCACAAAGAGACAACATATTGTCGCTGGTTTAATTAAAATGGTTTCTGTTGTTGAAGAGATTATAAAAATTATCCGCCAATCAAAAAACAAAGCAGAATCAAAAGAAAACATTATGAGTGCTTTTGGTTTTACAGATTTACAAGCAGAAGCTATTGTAACATTACAACTATATCGCTTATCGAATACAGATGTAGTTGCACTCGAGAATGAACAATCGTCACTTGAGAAGAGAATTATTGAATTAAATCATATCTTATCAAGTGAATCAGCATTAAAACGTGTAATAAAACGTGAATTACTTGATGTATCAAATGCATTAGGTGATGATAGAAGAACACTTATTGAAGATGAAATTGAAACGATCAAAATCGATCAAAAGGATTTAATAAGCGATGAAAATGTCATGATTGGTATTACTAAGGAAGGTTATGTTAAACGTGCAAGTATGCGCAGTTATCAAGCGACAACTGAGCCAGGATTAAAACAAGATGATGCTTTAATTTACGAAAGAGAAACATCAACTTTAGAAACATTACTCATGTTTACAAACTTAGGTAATTATATTTATTTACCAGTCTTCAAAATTGAAGAACAGAAATGGAAAGACTTGGGAACATACATTAATAACATCGTCCCGATCGAAAATGATGAAATTATCATCAAAGTCCACGCTGTTGAACGTTTTGATACACATGAACATTTCTTGTTAGCCTCAAAAGGCGGCATGATGAAGCAAGTAAAAATTGAAGATTTAAATGTTTCAAGATATTATAAGACATTAAAAGCGATGCGTCTTGTTGATGGTGATGAATTAATCGCAGTTGACAGAGGAGAAAAAGAGAATATCTTATCCCTTTCTAGAAAAGGTTACTGTCTTCGCTTTAAAACAGAAGAATTGCCTTTATATGGCCTTCAAGCAGGTGGTGTTAAAGGTGTTTCTATTGCCGATGAAGATGAGCTTGTTGGCGCAATTTATGTCAATGAAGTTGATGAATTCATGTGTTTAACGTCACGTGGTCATGTGATTAAAGATATCGTTGAAGAATTGCCAATATATGGACGCAATAGACGCGGTATTTTAGTCATCGATCGTTTGAAATCTAATCCACATTATGGTGCATCAATTCAACGATTCTCAAGATCACAACAAAAAGAAAATGTACCAGTTCTTATTATCGCAGAACGAGGCATTTTAAAAACATCTGCAAGTGAATTGAAATATAATGGTAATAAGTTTGGTAAGAAAATGATAGATGATGTAAAAATGGGAGAAGCATTAAAATTATATATAGAACAACCAAAAGAACAAGAAATAGTAAAAACAAAAACACATATTAAACATGATATCCATTCATCTAGCGAACCAGCACCAATCAAAGAAGAACAAGTGATAACAAAAGACAAAAAAGCTATTCACTTAAATCGATTTGATCTCTTTGATGATGAGGATAATTAGGAGGAAAATCATGAAACTTAATGTATTGGATCAAACATTTACATATGATAATCCAGTGACATTAGAACAAGTTACGAGAGATTTATCTTTAGAAGATGTATTAGCAGCAACCGTTAACGGAAGATTAAGAGAATTAACATATGTTTTAACAAAAGATTGTGATATAAATTTTATCGGTTATGAATCACCTGACGCAATACACATGTATGAAGCAACCCTCAGATATGTGATTGCTATGGCAGTACATCGCATTTTTGGACAATCAACGATTCATTTCAATTATAATATTTCACGCTCTATATTGGCGATTTTTGAAGGTTTGAAGGGAACCTTGAATAATTCCAAGTTGGGTGAATTAAAAACGGAAGTTGATCGAATCATTGCTGGTGACTATCCAATTAATAGACGCCGTGTGTCAGTTGGTGAAGCATTACAACTTTATAAATCCTATCATATGCATGATAAAGCGGATATTATTAAATATCGTGATGAAGAATACGTTAATTTGTATGAATGTGAAGGTTATATGAACTATATGTTTGGTTATATGTTACCTTCAACAGGCTATATAAAAAAATACCAATTTAGACTTTATCATCCAGGATTTTTAATTCATTATCCTAGAGCTGAGTTAAATGGTGAAATTCCGCCATTTATAGATGAACCTACTTTCGGGAAAGCATTAAAAAAGTCTGCCAAATGGGGTCAAGTAATTTCAGGTAATACAATTCCACGTATGAATGAGTGGGCTAAAGATCAAGAAAAAGCAATTGAATTCGTTAATATGTGTGAAACCAAACATTTCCACATGTTATCTGAATTGGGTGACTTGATCGATAGTAACGCAGATTCAATCCGTTTAATCGCCATAGCTGGGCCATCATCATCAGGTAAAACAACATTTGCTAAACGCTTGAGAATTGAATTAATGACAAGAGGTATACATCCAATTAGAATTTCTATTGATGACTACTATCTTGGAAAAGATTACGCACCTAAAGATGATTTTGATATGCCAGATTTGGAACATATTGAAGCACTTGATTTAAAACAGTTTAATGATGATATGTTAGCTTTGGTTCAAGGTGAAACAGTTACCCTACCGCATTTTAATTTCCAAACAGGTAAAAGGGAAGCTGGTCAAAAACTTCAGTTAACAGGGGATACGCCAATCATTATTGAGGGTATACATGCGTTAAATGAAAGACTAACAGCATCAATTCCTAAACATCAGAAGTTTAAGATTTACATTTCACCGCAGACTCAACTGCATATTGATGATCATAATCCGATTTCGATTACAGAATTAAGATTATTGCGTCGAATTGTTAGAGATCAACAATTTAGAGGTACTCCAGCTATTGAGACGATGGAAATGTGGCAATCCGTAAGACGTGGTGAGTTTAAATGGATATATCCATTTCAAAAAGAAGCAGACTATGTATTCAATTCTGAACTTTCCTATGAATTAGCAGTTTTAAAAAAATATGCGATACAACAACTAAGAGCAATACCTACTGAGTCTAAACACTTTATTACGGCTAATAGGTTACTAAAATTCTTGAAGTATTTTGTTGATATCGATGATAAATTAGTGCCAATTAACTCTTTAATCCGGGAATTTATTGGTGGTTCTTGTTTCGAATAGGAGGCATAAATGAACGCACTTAAAAACATCGAACGTGTACAAATTAATGCAGAGATGATGTTATTACTACTAAGGCTTTATGAATTTAAAGGCAAGTCATTTTATTATGATGACTTGTTTAGTCGTGATGAACAGGCTTTTTCTAAGAAAGCAGAAGAAAAAGACATTATCGCAATCGCTTCTTATTTAAACTTAAGTATGACGGAAGCACGCATTAAATTGTTTGCTAAAAAGAAAATGGTGCCTCACACAAAAGATGAACATTTACTACATAATATCAAAGTAGCACTTCATCAACTGAGGGAAGGGTTAGAAGATTTTGAATTATTAGCAAATGAGGTAGGTAATCTTTTGAAGTTACTATCAAGACATAGCGATCCAATTGCATTTAATCCTTCAACAACTAGAAAAGAAGGTATGTTAGGCAGTAAAGCTAGACTAGGTAAACGTGAAGATTTAGAGTTGTTGATGCAATTATATGATAAGACTGTACGTGATCAAAAACATGAACTAACACAACTCATTACAAGTTTTTATGTAGATTTTCTCAACATGGATATCGTAAGTCATCAGGATAAATTAGTCGCAGCGATATTGCTGTTCGCTTTAATTGCTAGATCATTTAGTGTGTTTAAATATGTCAGTTTCTTCACGTATTTCTTAAAAGTCAAAGATGCTTTTGATAATAGTTATGTTTCAGCTAGTTATTATTGGGATCAGGGCTACCCTCAAATTGATATGCTCAATCGTTTTATCGTCAATATCATTTTAGATAGCTACAAGGAGATTGATAGTTTCGCACATGAATATGCATTTGAAAAGAAACTAAATAAGAGTGATAACTTGGAAAATAGCGTTTTAAAATTACCTGAAATATTTACTAAGAATGATCTAAGAAAAAGACATCCAAATGTATCGGATGCGACGATAGATCGGACATTAAAGCGATTGAAAGAAGAAAACAAGATCAGACCATTAGGCACAGGAAGAAGTGCGAAATGGCAACGAATCATTTCTGGTAATAAAAAATTGTCAGTTGAACAATTATCATTATTTGAATCATAAAAAAAAGTCACTTAGTGACTTTTATTTTTGTTTAAACATGCCTAACTCTAATACTTTCATGACATTATCAACGATATCATCAAGTTTTTTTTCTGTCAAAGTATCTCTAAAGAGTACTTGAAGCCCAACGAAGTTTGATATCCCCATTAGGATATAGGATAGTGTTTCTAAATCAAGATCATCTCTGACTTCTCCACGTTCAACAGAATGACTTAGACTTCTCACATAGTCCTCACTGAATGTGACATAATAATCCCTAAAGAGAGACTCATCAATAAACATCGATTCCCAGATGATTTTATAAACAAGTGGATCTCCCCAAGCAAGACTTAAGAAGGCTTTAATCCCGAGACGTTCTTTTTCATATCTAGTGTGGACATTTTTGATTCGTTCATTAATATGCTTGCGGATGCTTTTATGGTATTCAAGTAATATAAAAGAATATAATGCTAGTTTGTCATCAAAATACAAATAAAATGTGCCAGTAGCGATTCCAGCTTCATCTATAATCTCATTAATAGAAGTAGCAACATAACCTTGTTTAGAAAATAATCGCTTACCAGTATCAATAATTAAATCAAAAGTTTTCTTGCCGTCTTTCCTTTTTGGAAGGCGGTATGTTTTTTTGCTCATTTGTAGTCACCTATTAATAGTGTATAGGAAAAAAAGCTAAATAGCAACTCGAAAAATGAATTATCATTCAGTTATCATTTATGATAACAAAGCGCTCAAAATGTAAACGCTTTATAAAAATATGAATAAATAATCATATTCAGTTGACACTGTATACAGTTTGTGTTAATATGAAAACGTAATATGAATATATATTCAGTTTAAAAACGTTGTATAAAGCGATTAATATCTTATTTAACAATAAATAATGACATACAAGCCCTTTAACATCATTTTTTAGTAAAAGGAATGTAAACGCTTTATCTAGGAGGATAAAAATGCGAAAGGTTTATATTGTAGGTGCTAAGCGAAGTGCCATTGGATCATTTATGGGGACGCTTGCTTCAGTACATCCAGCAGAGGTAGGAACTCAAGTATTGAAGGCTTTATTAAAGGAATCAAAAGTTGATCCTAAAACAGTTGATGAAGTATTAGTTGGTAATATTTTAAGTGCAGGTTTAGGCCAAAATATTGGTCGTCAAATATCTATTTACAGTGGTATTCCATCATCAACACCAGCTTCAACATTAAATATGGTATGTGGATCCGGAATGAAGACAGTTATGAATGCATATACTTCAATTGCAGCTGGTTTAGCAGAAATCATAGTTGCTGGTGGGGCAGAATCAATGAGCGGTGCTCCATTTTTAGTACCTGGTAAAGCTAGAATCGGTGTCAAAATGGGTGATCAAACAATGCGTGATCATATGCTATATGATGCGTTAACTGATGTTTTTAATGGTTATCACATGGGTATAACAGCAGAAAATATTGCAGAAAAATACGGTATCACACGTGAGATGCAAGATCAATTTGCTTGGGAATCTCAAAAACGCGCGATTGCTGCTGATGATGCAGGTAAATTCACAGAAGAAATCGTGCCAATTGCTGTGAAGCAAAGAAAGGGAGATATCGTCTTTAACAAGGATGAATTCATTAATAGACGTACAAATTTAGAGAAACTATCATTATTACGTACAGCATTTAAAAAAGATGGTACGGTTACTGCAGGTACATCATCAGGTATTAATGATGGTGCTAGCTTCTTATTAGTAGCAAGTGAAGATGCTGTTAAGAAATATCATTTAACACCATTATTCGAAATTGTTGGCATTGGTCAAGGTGGTGTCGATCCATCAGTTATGGGTTTAGGGCCTACACCAGCAATAAAACAGGCGTTAAGTCGTGCAGGTATTGATTTTAAAGCATTGGACTTAATTGAGTTAAATGAAGCATTTGCTGCACAATCATTAGGTGTTATACATGAATTAGAAGAGGCGTATGGTGTTACGAAAGAAGAAATTATGCTTAAAACAAATGTCAATGGTGGTGCGATTGCATTAGGACACCCAGTTGGTGCGAGTGGCAACAGAATTATCGTAACACTTGTACATGAAATGCTTAAAACAAACGTAAATTATGGACTTGCTAGCCTTTGTATCGGTGGCGGCATGGGGACAGCAGTTGTCCTTAAAAAAGTATAAATAAAGGAGATTAAAATGGGAAGACTAAACGGAAAAGTAGCTATTGTTACAGGTGGTGCACAGGGGTTAGGCCAAGCGATTGCAGAAACATTTGCAAATGAAGGTGCAACTGTTATTGCTGCAGATATGGGTGATCTAAAATATGAACACAAAAATGTAGTTGGTTACAAACTTAATGTAACTGATGTGTATGGCATTAAAGCTTTTTATGAAGATGTTATTGAAAAATTTGGTAAGGTTGACATTTTGGTTAATAATGCTGGTATCACACGTGATTCTATGACTAAAAAAATGACAGACGATCAATGGAATCTAGTTATTGATGTTAATTTAAAAGGTGTCTTCAATATGACGCGCTTATTTGGACCACAAATGGTTAATAACGGTTATGGTTCAATTATTAACATAAGTTCTGTTGTTGGTGTGTTTGGTAATATTGGTCAAGCTAATTATGCAGCAACGAAATCTGGTGTTATTGGTTTAACAATGACATGGGCTAAAGAATTTGCTAGAAAAGGCCAAAATGTACGAGTGAATGCGATTGCTCCCGGGTATATCATGACAGACATCCTAAAGACAGTACCGCAAGACTTACTAGATAAGTTTGCTGCGATGACAATGTTGAAACGTCTTGGTGAACCACAAGAAATAGCGAATGTCGCATTATTTTTAGCATCAGATGAAGCATCTTATGTTACTGGACAAACGATTAATGCCAATGGTGGTATGAGACTATGAGGATTTATCCGGTCCATAAAGTCTCCATTCCTAATGGTGAAACAATCGCATATCGTAAAGCTGGCGATCATGGTCCGACACTTATTTTACTTCACGGTAATATGAGTTCATCTGTACATTTTCAAAATGCTATGGCCAAACTTGAAGATGATTTCATAGTGTATGCACCTGACTTAAGAGGTTTTGGTGATTCTACTTATTTGAAACCCTTTAATAGTTTAGGTGAATTAGCGAAAGATGTGGAAGCATTTATTGATGCATTAAAGATTGATAAATTTAGCTTATTAGGATGGTCTACTGGTGGTGGTGTCGCAATGGAAATTGCTGCAGACCTAGGCGATCGAGTTGAAAAACTTTTCTTATTAGATTCAGTTGGTATTAAAGGTTATCCAATGTACAAAAAAGATAATCAAAATCAACCTATCTTGTCTGAGAGAATTATGACAAAAGAGGAAGTAGCAGCTGATAAAGTGCAAGTACTACCAATCTTATATGCGTATCAAACAAACAATAGAGATTTAATTAAAACAGTATATAATGCAGTGATTTATCATGAAAATCAACCTGTTGACGAGGATTATGAATTGCTTCTAGATGCTATCATGAAGCAAAGATGTCTTGTTGATACAGATTATTCTCTTGTGGTATTTAATATGACTGCTGAAAACAATGGTGTTATAGACGGTAGTAATCGCCTTAGATTCATTACATCACCTGTTGTTATTATCCATGGTATGTTGGATCGCTCAGTGCCATTTCAAAATGCTTTAGAAACAAAAGCATACTTTGGTGATCAAGCAACACTCATACCCTTTGAAAAAGCTGGTCACTCTGTTATTACAGATGATTTAACAGGTTTTATTGACGCACTTAAAGAACAGATTTTATAGCGAAAGTAGGTATCCCGATGAATAATAAAGTGAATGTCGGCGTAGTCGGCACAGGCATTTATCTTCCAAAAGGAAGAATGACTGCTAAGGAAATCAGTGAAAAAACAAATGGTGTTTGGGCTGAAGATGCAGTCATTAATAAACTCGGTATCATCGAGAAAACTATACCGGTAAAATTACCGGAAGATGGTTCACAGGAAATGGGAGCTTTGGCGGCACTTGATGCGATCAAACGAACAGGTATTGATCCTAAATCGATTGATGTCATACTCTCAGTTACAGAAGAATGGAAAGAATATCCATTAACCACTTCAGCATTATACATACAAGATCGGATTGGTGCTATAAATGCTTGGGGTATTGATGTGCAAAACCGTTGCTGTACAACCGTTTCAGCCTTAAAAATGGCAAAAGACATGTTAATCGCAGATGATGAAGTACATGTTGTCATGGTTGTTGGTGGGTATCGCAATGGCGATTTTGTGGATTATACCGATAAGTCAATGTCCATGATGTATGATCTCGGTGCAGGTGGTGGTGCGATTATTCTCAAGAAGAATTATGGTAAAAATCTATTACTAGGTTCACATATGATTGGTGATGGATCGCTCGCTAGAACGGCAGGTGTTGAACTAGGCGGTCAATGTCACCCACTAACAAGAGAAAACGCTGATGAAGCAGCACATTCATTAAGACTAATGGATGCTGAACGTATGAAAGAGCGATTAAAAGCAGTATCCATGCAAAATTGGTACAAATGTATTGATGAAGCACTTCGTAAATCAAACATGACTAGAAGTGATATTGGGTTCTTAGATATTCTGCATATGAAACGTAGTGGACATATCGCAATGTTAAATGAATTAGGTTTAGCAGAAGAACAGTCAATCTATTTAGAGCATTATGGTCATATTGGTCAAATCGACCAAATATTATCATTACACCTAGCATTACAAACTGGACAAGTTACAAACGGCACTGTTGTGTGTATGTTAGCTGCTGGTATTGGATATGTTTGGGCAGCAAACATCATAAAGTGGGGTTAATATGGAATTAATTATCCAAATTGTTAACAGATTAATACTAGGTCTGGCAGATGCAGCACCGCTAGCGTTGGTAACGCTAGCGATTGTGCTCATCTTCAGGACGTCGTACACAACAAACTTTGCACAAGGCATGATTTCAACATCAGCTGCTTATGTAACTGCAATCTTTTATTCATCATTCTTGATGACGAGATTTCCTGGAGCAAATCCAATTCTTATGACGATAATAGCATTTATAGTTGGTATCATTATTGGGTTCTTATTAGGGATATTTATTGATACAGTCATCATTCGGCATGCAAAGTTTACTACAGTTGTGTCAAAACAGATTATTACAATGGGCGTCGTGTTAGTTCTCCTAGGACTATTGCCGACGATTTTTGCACGTTTTGAGATTAATATGCCATTGATGCCAAAATTCTTTACAGATCAAATTATCATACCAGTTGGAGAAACAAACTTACGTATCCAACATAATCATCTGTTCATTATTGGTATTGCAGCGGTTGTTATAAGTTCAGTTTTTGCATTATTAAAATTTACAAAATGGGGTCTAGGTGTAAGAGCTACAGCCTCCAATGAACGTGTTGCTGGATTGATGGGTATTAATACGAAGTTTATTACTAGAATGAGTTGGGGTATTGCTGGTATGTTAGGTGCGCTGGGTGCTATTCTTTATGCCGGTAGCCAGGTTATTAGTTCTGGATTTATGGTTGAAATGCAGGTCAATGGTTTCTTAGCCTCCATTTTAGGTGGTTTCACTTCATTTATTGGACCAATCATTGGCGCAGTTATCATTCCAATTTTAAATGTATTAATAGGATTCTTTACACAAAATGTGATGTTAGGTAGCTATAGTTTAGCAGTTTATACGAAAGTATTTGTTTATATTATTGTGTTAGTCATTATATTGATTAAGCCACTTGGATTATTTGGCAAAAAGATCATTAAGAAGGTGTAGCAGATGGAAAATAAAAAACAAACATTCATGACAACAATCCTTCAAAAAGTGAAGAAAATGTCAAAACATCCATATTTTGCAATTCTCGTATTTGGCACTATTTTAATATTGATTCAAGCAATTGGTATGACAGGCGCGATCAGACCATCTGTACTGAACTTTTTGAGTCCTTTGCTTATTCGTTATATCGTTGCTTTAGGATTCTTGTTGTTACTTGGATATACGGGATTAGCGTCATTAGGTACAGCTGGATTCATGGGTTTTGGAAGTTATCTACTAGGTTATTTATTTCAAACATTTGGACTACCTGCTGAACTTGCCTTTATTATCGGTATTATTGTGGCACTTGGTTTAGGTGCATTGGTTGGATTCATTTCGCTTCGTATTGAAGGTATGTATCTTGCGATTGTGACATTAGGCTTATCTGAGATATTTAGAAACTTCTTCACCTACTCACCGCTCTTTGGTGCAGCACAAGGTATGCAATTAGGTGAAATCACTTTCTTTGGTATTACAAGTTCTCCATCAGTTGTGTATAATGCGATGAACTTTATAACCATCATTCTGCTCGTATGTATTATGGTCGTAATTACAAATATTATTAATAGTCCAACAGGACGTGCAATGTTGTCTATTAAAAATTCAACATCAGCTGCACAAGCGATGGGTGTATCGATTTTAAAATATCGTCTATTAGCATTCTTGTTGGCGACGTTATTTGCAATGATTGGTGGTATGTTATTGATGTTACAAACAACGACAGCTTATCCACATTCATGGGGTATCGATTTATCACTTAATATTTTAGCTGCAGTTATCATCGGTGGTATGAAAAATATTTGGGGATTACTCATTGGTGTCTTTATCGTATTTGGATTAAAAGACTTGGTTTTCACACATATTCCGTTTTTCGAAACATACCCAAATGCACATTTAATCGTTACTGGTGTACTGATTATCTTAGTTGTCATGTTCTATCCTGGTGGTGTGATGAAAGTCTTTAATGACTTAAAAGGTTTAATCGCAAAACTTTATAGAAAAGCTACAATTCGAAAGGGGAAAGAAAATGAAAAACATTAAGACAATCTTTCGAAAAAATGTATTAGAAGTAGAACCACTTGATAAACGTATTGCTTTACGTATTGAGAACTTAACGATGCAATTTGGTGGCTTAAAAGCAGTTAATGATTTATCCTTTGATGTTAAAAAAGGCGAGATCTTTGGATTAATTGGTCCAAATGGTGCGGGTAAAACAACTGTGTTTAATTGTATTACGCAATTTTATAAACCAACAGCGGGTACCGTAAGATTTAATACACATAATGAAACGGTAAAATTAAATGATTTACTTGTTCATGACGTCATTAAACAAGGCATTGTTAGAACCTTCCAAAATGTTGAACTCATTTGGGAGTTAAATGTCATTGATAATTTATTAGTGGGTGGACACTCCTTATATAAAACAGGTTTCTTCGGACATGCATTAAGAACGCGCAAGTTTAGAAAAGAGGAACAAGTGATCAAGGAAAAGGCTTTAAAGTTGTTAAGTGATCTCGGTTTAAATGAATATGCTTTAGCTTATCCTATAGGATTACCTTATGGTGTGTTAAAGCGTATAGAATTAGCAAGAACGTTAATGTCTAATCCTTCTTTAATCATCTTAGATGAACCAGCAGCAGGTTTAAATGATTCTGAGACACTAGAATTAGCTGAAACAATTAAACGTATTAATAAGGACTATGACTGCACAATTTTCTTAGTTGAACATGACATGGGACTTGTGATGAATATATGTGATACCATTTGCGCAATTTCATTTGGTAAAAAACTTGCCATTGGCACACCTTCTGAAATTCAGGAAAATAGTACTGTCCAAGAAGCATATTTAGGAGGTGAGTAGAGATGCCAGTTCTTGAAATAAAAGATTTAATTGTTGACTATGGTATTATTCGTGCAATCAAAGGTGTAAATCTTAATGTAGAAAAAGGGCAGATTGTTGCTATTCTTGGTGCGAATGGTGCAGGTAAATCAAGTTTAATACGCGCCATATCAGGACTCGTTAATGTGAAGTCCGGTGAAATTAAATATGAAGGCGAAGATATTAAAAATAAAGATACTTTTAAAATTACTGCAAAAGGTATCATGCAATCACCTGAAGGACGAATGGTGTTACATGGTTTAACCGTTGAAGAAAACTTATTAGTGGGCGCTTATTCATTAAAACCCTACAAGGTTGAAGAAGTTCAGAACGGACAAATCGTTAAAAAGAAAATAAGTGTCAAATCACAAATCAAAGAACAACTTGATGAGGTTTATGAATTCTTTCCAATCTTAAAAGAGCGGAAGAAACAACAATCATCGACACTCTCCGGTGGGGAGCAACAAATGTTGGCCATTGGTCGTGCTTTGATGGGGAAACCCAAACTCTTATTAATGGATGAACCTTCATTAGGTTTAGCACCACTCATTGTTAGAGACATCTTTAAGATTATCGAAAAGATTAAAGAGCGAGGTAATACGATTTTAATCGTTGAGCAAAATGCATTTCAAACACTAAAGATTGCAGATTATGCTTACTTATTAGAATTAGGTAAAGTTAAGAAACAAGGTACTGGTGAAGCATTCTTGAAAGATGATGAATTAATCAGTGCATATTTAGGTTCAAAAAAACATTAGGTAATAACTACTTAAAAGGTAGAAAAATACAAACATATAAAAGGAGATTAATATGAAAAAAGTATTTCTATTAGTTGTTGCAGTATTCACTGCGTTTGCGTTATTCGCATGTGTGGTTGAAGATGCAACTGTTGAGAGTCTCGTCATTATGGAAGACATTACAGATGATGAATATAATGTCGGCGAAGATCTTGATTTAGATGGTCTTGTTGTTAAGGCAGTATACACAGATGGTGTAGAAGTTAATATTGATTTAACTGAAGCAACAATTACTGGATTTGATAATACAACTGTTGGACAACAAACAATTACAGTCACTTTTGGGGAAGCATCAGTTACATTCCAAGTAACAGTATTTGACCCAACTGCTGAAGTTACATTGATTGGTTTAGAGTTAGTATCACTACCTACGAAACAAATTTATGCAGTTGATGAAAATTTTGAAGATGCAGGTCTAGAAGTTCAAGCTGTGTACTCAAATGCGACAAAAGAAACTTTAACAAGCACTGATTGGACAATCACAGGTTTCGATTCAAGTGCTGTTGCGCAAGAAGCAGCTCTATCAGTTTCATTTGAAGATAAATCAATTGAAGTTCCTTACCAGGTGCATGAACTTATCGTACAGGGTATTACAGAAACAACAATTACAGTTGGTAACACAGCAACTGTTGGTGGTCCATTATCATATATTGGTTTACCTTTTAATTCAGGTATTCTGGCATATTTCGCACAAGTGAATGCAAACGGTGGTGTTGGTGGTCGTACCATTAACTTCATTAACCATGATGATGGTTTTGATCCAACTGCTGGACTTAACTATACAAAACAATTAGTTGAAGAAGATAACGTATTTGCATTAGTTGGACACTTTGGTACACCTACAGTTGGTGCGACACTAAGTTATATCCAGGAAACTGGTGTTCCTATGGTATACGCTGCTACAGGTATTAATGGATTATACTTCGAAAAAGAAGATGGATTAAATAATCCTGTGATGGCAGTTCAACCAATTTACAAGACCGATGGTCGTTTAATGACTGCACGTGTGTTAAACGAATCACTATTTGGTGATAATGGCGATGCCAAATTAGCAGATGGCGATAAAGTTGGTGTCTTATATACAAGTGACGATGCAGGTTCAAGTATTAAAGAAGGTGTTGATGTACAAGCATCTGTAGAAGGTAAGACTGATGACTTTGTATTCCAAAGTGTTGCTATGAATGGTACATCAGTTGACACAACTTCATTAAACAGTGCTGTCTTAGCATTATTAGATGCAAACGTTGAAGCTGTTATTCTAGCGATGAACCAAGGGCCTTTCACTGCAAGCATTAATGCCTTAAATGCTGCAGGTAATACTGCACCAGTATTCACATCATATGTATCAGCTAACGTAACAGCTGTTCCTGGTGAAACTGTTGATTATGATTTTGAAATTTTTGCAAACGCATGGTTAGATATTTCTGATCCTGAAGGTACAAATGGTTTTTCACAAGATTATTGGGATTTTGCAACTGCAATGACAACATATGGCACACCTGAATATGCAGCTGATGCATTCGCGATGGCTGGTTACATTGCAGCAAGCGTATTCGTTCAAGGTTTAGAACGTGTTGGTGAAGATTTACTTACTTGGGAATCATTTACAAAAGCCATGGAAGAATCAGATATTAATATTCCAATGGGCGGTATTGTAGATTTCACAGAAGGTAAACGTTGGGGTATTGCTTCAATGGCTTTATTACAATATAGTGCTGAAACAATACAAGGTGATAATCCTGCAACTACAGAAGTTGTTGAAACAGAATATATAGTAGAAGCTTTTGATGTCGTTAGACCAATTGAAGACATTTCAGTTATCGAAGCTAAATAAATAAAATTTATGGTAGTATGAAGGGGAGGGGCAACCCTTCCCTTATCTACTTAACAAAAGAGAGGCATAATATGAAACAAGCGAAGTTAATTACTGTTGAAGAAGCACTTCAACTCGTTAAAGATAATGACATCATCGTTTCAGCAATGGCTGGTGCAGAACCAAAATTATTTTTGTCAAAACTACACACAATTGCTGATCGTGTGAAAGGTGTAAGGGTAACAAACTGTTTGCCGTTTGATAATTCTGAGTACTTCACAAATGAGAAGTATGCAGGATCATTTAATGTTGACTCCTGGTTTTATTCAGGGTCACTCAGAAAGGCACATAAACGGGGTACAGTGACATTTATTCCTAATCATCTACATCTTGCTGGCAAGAAACGTTTTGAGCATAAAAAACCGCATATATTTGTCGGTACCGCAAGTCCAGTTGATAAGCATGGTTTTGTTTCCTTATCTTTATCGAATGTTTATGAAAAAGAAGCGATTGAATTGGCTGATATCGTTATCCTTGAAGTGAACCCAAACTTCCCTAGAACGTTTGGAGAAATGAATGTTCACGTGTCTGATATTGATTATTTAATTGAAACGAATTATCCTGTACCAGAGTTACCCGATGCGCTGCCTAATGAAAAGGATTTAATTATTGGTAAATACATCTCGGATCGTATTGAAGATGGATCAACCATTCAGTTAGGGATTGGTGGTATTCCAAATGCAGTCGCACATGCGTTATTAGATAAGAAGGATTTAGGAATTCATACGGAGATGTTCACAACCGGTTTAATGCATTTAGTAAAATCAGGTGCAGCTAACGGTTCTAGAAAAAATATTCAAAAAGGAAAACATGTGTGTTGTTTCGCACTTGGAACGAGGGAATTATATGACTTCATTGATGACAATCCATCAGTCGCAATCTTACCTGGTGATTATGTGAATGATCCAGCGATCATTGGACTTAATGATGATCAAGTGTCGATTAACACAACAATCGAAATTGATTTGACTGGCCAATGTGCATCTGAGTCAATTGGGTCAAGACAGTTCTCAGGAACAGGTGGTCAATCAGATACAGCAGTCGGTGCACAAAACTCTAAGCGTGGGAAAAGTTTTATAACACTCTATTCAACAGCAATGGTTAAAAATCCTGAAACTGGTGAACGAGAAGAAATCTCTAAAATTGTACCAACATTAAAACCTGGTGCAGCAGTGAGTCTATCGAGAAATGATGTTGACTATGTTGTAACTGAATATGGTGGTGTATGTTTAAGAGGTACAACCATTGAAGAACGTGTTCAATTACTTATCTCAATTGCGCATCCTAAATTTAGAGATGAGCTATTAAAAGAAGCAAGGAAGCTTGGGTGGATATTCTGATGGCATATTTAGATTTTAAAGGTAGAAGTATTTATTATCATGTAGTAGGTACTGGCAAACCAATCTTGATTTTAAATGGTATCATGATGTCGACAAAATCTTGGGATCCGTTTGTAAAATCATTGACCAAAAACAATCAACTTATTAGAGTGGATTTTATTGATCAAGGACAATCAGATAAATTGAAAAATAGTGTATACAATCAAGATTTACAAGTTGAAATTATTGAAGCACTGTTACATGAATTAAAACTTCATAAAGTGAATGTCGTTGGCATTTCATATGGAGGTGAAGTTGCAGTTAAATTTGCATGTAAACATGTTAATCATGTTGAACGTTTAGTACTCTTTAATACTACAGCTTACACCAGTCCTTGGATCTCGGAAATAGGCAAATCCTGGAACAATATCGGTAAGACGAGAAATGGTCAAAATTACTATCAAGCAACGATACCTGTAATCTATAGTCCTAGCTTTTATGAGAAGCGATTAGACTGGATGAAGAAACGTGAAGCAATCTTAATACCGGTGTTCTCTAATCCTGAATTCTTGGATGCGATGGAACGATTAACTAATAGTGCTGAAGACTATGATGAAAGAGAAAACTTAGCTAACATTAATGTACCAACATTAATTGTAGGTGCTGATGAGGATTATCTTACACCGATACATAATCAGTATGAATTGCATGACAAAATTAAAAACTCTGAATTAGTGATTATACCAAATGCGGGGCATGCATCAATGTATGAGAAGCCAATGTTATTCTCAACATTAGTCTTGGGTTTTATTAATACGGAAGATGCTACATACGACATATAAGCGTGTTGATGTTAACAGTAAATGTTAGCATCTTTTTTTTATGCAAAAAAACGTAAGTTTAGTATATTTAAACTTTAATACAAATATTAACTAATTATAAAATTTCTATAATATGAGAAAAATTGATTTTAAAAATACGAATATAAGAAGCAAAAGAATTGCTAAAGCACGAAACAAGTAAAAAGAAGTAGAAAAAGATACACGGGGTAAAACAACTACTTGAGTCTTGTATCATAAACTTAATCATGAATCAATTTTTAAGATTGCATGTTAAAAGTGATAAAGAAGAAAAGATCATCAAAGATGAGCTGATGCGATAAGAACGATCTTCGAATGAAGAAAAATCTCTGATCAAAAAATAAAATCTTTCAAAGCATCAATCAAATCAGAACATCAAGAAGATTTAGAATAATTCGAAAATACTCGACGAAATAGAATGGGGTATCAAGTAAGGAAACATAAAAAAATCATAAGAAGTCAAGAAAGCATAAAAACGACTATTCATGATAAAGGTGAAAATGTTACATACACTTTAAATGTTAATTATATTTATTTAAACATAGCATGTGAGCTAACAAGAAACGAGACACACACATAACAGCAAGTAGAAGAAGCAGTGGCATTTAAACCCACTTTAATCTACTAGGGTATCTATAAGATTAAATAATGGGTAAATGCACCCAAAAGACACTCTAGCGTTATTTAAGCATCCCATAAGGCAATTAGTAACCCCCATGGATGAAAAAGTAGTGAGAAAGCTCTTTCGATAAAACAATATATGCTCAAATACGGTATATGAATATGTTTAAATAAGGCAGAAGACATATTCAGGTAGTTTATTTATATGAAATTAATATATATAATAACGATTAACAAAAATTCAAACACTCTTTTTATTTCATATATATTCGTATAATATATATTATGTTAACCATAGATTAGAGCCTTTGTTGTGCTACCAATGGGTTTTGTGTTGATATGTTGATACTTTTAAGTACTATAAAAAATGGCTTCTCGAAAGGCAATGTTGTATGAACCGTTGAAAAATGATGTTTTATAGGATTATGAATCTCAATTTTCGTGATACAATGAAATTGGTGATAAAATTGAACAAAAAAACGATATTAGTTATATTTACGGGTGGTACAATTTCGATGATTAAACAAGATAATCAACGAATGGGTATCGGGGATAACCTAGACGAATTAGTGAGTATGATGCAGTCTGAACTGCCTTATATTGAATTATTATCACATACATTTTCATTGAAACCTTCCCCATTTATTACACCATCTGACATGTTTGAATTAGCTAAACTTATAGATGATAGACTAAAAAATCCACATATTTCTGGGGTTGTTGTTACACATGGTACAGACACCTTAGAGGAAACTGCTTACTTTTTAGACCTCTATTTAGCACATAAAAAACCAATTGTCGTAACTGGTTCCATGAGGGGTTATAAAGAAATTGCATATGACGGATTAGCTAATTTGCGTTCATCTCTTCTCGTGGCTTCAAGTGATCAATCCATTGGCAAAGGCGTTCTCGTTTGCTTAAATGACGCTATCAATACTGCACGTGAAGTGACGAAAACACACACACTCTCGTTAGATACATTTAAGTCTTTGGAATTTGGTCCTATCGGAATTGTTGAACAAGAGAGTGTCATCTATTCTAGAATTCCACCTAGAAAAGCACCCAACATACATCCTGATTACATTATCGATAATGTTGCTATCATAAAAACAGTTTCAGGTGAAAGTTCACAAATGCTAAACTTACTAATTGATCATCATATTAAAGGTATAGTTGTTGAGGCACTCGGTCGAGGTAATGTTACACCGCAAATGATACCAGGTATCAAGAGAGCAATTGAAAATGGTATACCCGTTGTTTTAACTTCAAGATCGCCCATAGGTCGTGTCCTTGATAACTATGGTTATGAAGGTGGAGGACATCAATTAAAGCAACTCGGAGTTATATTTACTAATGGTTTGAATGGACAAAAAGCACGTATACAATTAATTCTTGGATTGGGTTTATATACTGATTTAAATATGCTAAGAACACTATTTGAGTAGGTGATTTATTAAGTATGGATGATGCTAGGAGTCGCATTAATTCGATATTAGGATACGTAATCACAGTCTCATGTTTAATAGGTATTTCATTGCAAATTAGACGGGTAGCTGACTATGAAAATAGTCTGGCTGGCATGTTAATGGTTTCAACATTTTTCACGAATCATGCTAACCTATTTGTACTCATTTCTACTGTCTTAATTCTTTTAAATATTAATAGTAAACACATGGACAGATTTGCCTTTATAACGACTATCGATATTACAATTACATGTATTGTATTCTTTACTCTATTATTACCATTTATGGATAATGTGACATTCTTACAAATTTTACTACATGGCATTATTCCACCATTATATATCACGTACTATTTGCGATCTAGACCAACAAGTTTAAATCTAAGATCTACTTGGATTTCCATGATTCATCCATTTATTTATTTCTTATTTGTCCAGTTAATTGTGCATCAATTATACGGTGAATATCTTCACGATTTATTTCCTAATGAAGTGGATCCCTATGTGTATCCTTTTCTAAATCCAGTCTATTATAATCATGGATTTCTGGGTATGATACTCGTGAATTTGTTGGTATTATTTCCTATTGCAGTTTCACTTTCAACTGTCATTTTGTTGTGTAAAAAACGTTTAGAAATTGAAAAATAAAAGCGAACTCCATAAAGAATTCGCTTTTATTTTTGAGTTTTTCAGTCAATTTTTAACTCAAGTGCTTCACATGCATTCATGGGTTTTTTCTTCTACTTAGTGCATATTTTATAATCCTATATTTAGCATTTTTTAGTGCATACATCTTGTCTTTTTTACGCTTCGATTGAAGTTCTGTAGCGCTTAATAAATACATGAATTAGTCTGAAAAAATTTGAATAATGAGGAAATTTTCGAATTTTTTATATTTCCTGTTTACCTGCTATGCGTGCTTTTTTCTTGTTTGTTTAGCAGCCATTGCATCTATCATATGTGTTTTTTTGTCATAAATATAGTCAACCATTATCACTTCAAATGATACAAAGTTTGAATATATAAGCATCAGATTAGTAGCTAGATTATCACTTTAAATTGTGTCTTCTTTGCTGCCAAGTGCACGTTTTCCAATCATTGCTGAAGTTATATAACTTGCCATTAAGTCGTAGGTGATTACAGACAACAACAGTTTATTGAGTGGCAAATATGATAGGAAATTTTAATTCAAAATCACTCCACGATTTCCATATACTATACCTCTAAGAGATTCATGAATGAGGTCCCATGTTTGGGCTTTTCAGTTTTAAAGTTATCGTTTATTGACATTCCAATATCCGCAAAAGTCTTGAATACAGGTAATTCTTTTTGATGTTTAAAAGCCTTAGAATAAACTAATAATGGTACGTATTCCCTAGTGTGATCTGTACCATGATGAATTGGATCATTCCCATGATCAGCTGTAATTAAAACCAAATCATCATGGTTTAATTGATCCATGAAAACAGGCAATTGTGCATCAAATGCCTCGATAGCTTGTCCATAGCCAACTGGATTTCTACGGTGTCCATACAATGCATCAAAGTCCACAAGATTTAAGAAACATAATCCTGTAAAATCCTTCTTAGCAACATCAGTTAACTGTTTCATACCGTCATCATTTGACTTTGTTTTAGAGAATTCAGTGATTCCATAACCATCAAAAATATCACTGATTTTACCTAATGCAATCACGTCATAACCGGCTTCAGATAAGAAATTTAAAGTAGTCTTATCAAATGGTTTTAAGGCGTAATCATGTCTATTTGGTGTTCGTTTAAAGTCGTTTTTATTTGAGCCAGTGAATGGTCTAGCAATTACACGACCAACTTTCCACTCAGGTTTCATTGTGATTTCCCTTGCGATTTCACATATTTCATATTGCTCTTTAATTGGAATGATGTCTTCATGCATCGCAATTTGGAGCACAGAATCTGATGAGGTATAGACAATTAAATCACCAGTTTTCATATGTTCTTCACCCATATCTTTAATGATTTCTGTACCAGAAGCAGCGATATTACCAACCACTTTCCGACCTGTTTTTTCCTCTAATTCTTTAATTAATTCAGTTGGAAATCCAGTATCAGTAAATGTTTGAAATGGCTTGGTAATGTATAAACCCATCATTTCCCAGTGGCCAGTCATCGTATCTTTTCCAAGTGATGCTTCCTGCATTTTTGTGTAATAAGCAGTAGGGTTTTTCACTGGATTCACATGTTTGATTGGTGCTATATTACCATACCCCATTGACTTCATATGCGGTATTTTCAAGTGCATATTTTCTGCAATGTGACCAATTGTATTTGCTCCTACATCATTGTAGTCTTTCGCATCGGGTGCCTCACCAATACCCAGACTATCCATAACAATTAAAAAAATTCTTTTAAACATCTTCTTCCTCCTTTTGCGCACGTGGATGCGCATTTTCATATGATTCTTTAAGTCTCTTTTGACTAATATGCGTGTATATTTGCGTGGTCGATATGTCTTCATGACCAAGTAATGTTTGCAATGTTCTTAAGTCCATACCGTTCTCTAATAAGTGTGTAGCAAATGAATGACGCAATGTGTGTGGTGAACACTCTGAAGTTACACCAGCATCTTTTGCAAGCTTTTTTAAGAGTTTGAAAAAGCCTTGTCTTGAGAGTTTATTTCCGTTTCTATTCAAGAATAAGTCCTGTGTTCTTTGTTCATTAACTAATAATTCACGACCATTAATGATATAATTTCTTAGTGCTATTAAAGCCATATCAGATAAGGGCACCATTCGTTCTTTATTTCCTTTTCCATGAACAATGACATAGCCTTGTGTTAAATGAATGTCATCCGTTTTGATAGCTAATAGTTCAGAAACTCTTAAACCAGAACCATAGATCAATTCTAATAGAGCTTTGTTTCTAGCCCCTAGTGGAGACTGTTTATCTACCTGTTCGAGGATAGCCACTACTTCATCTATTGATAGCACTTTAGGTAATGATTTAGCTGTTTTTGGGGTCGCAAAATCCTTAGCAATATCACGATGAACAATGTTTTCTATGTATAAAAAATGATGAAAACTTTTGATTGCAGTTAGTTTTCTTGCGATTGATTTAGCACTATTTTTCTTCTTTAAACTTTTTAAATAGGCTTCAATATGCTTCTTATCAATATATGATGGTTCATCAATTTTATGATACTTTAAAAGAAAATCAGCGTACTGATAAAGGTCACGCATATAAGCGTCAACTGTGTTCTTGCTTGCCCCCTTTTCTTGTTTTAAATGATACATATAATCTTTTAAAATATATTTCATTAAATAAACTCCATGAATACTTGATTGCCCAAAAATAGGCCTTTATGTGTTAACTTTAAATAACCATTATCAATCGTCACAAGTCCCTCTTTTATACGTTCATTCAAATGAGGATAACGCTCTAGAATACGTATATTGAAACGATTTTCAATCTCATTAACAGACACTCCTTCAAGTTTTCTAAGACCGAAAATAAGGGCGTCTTGCAACAACATTTCATCTGTTTGTAAGGTTTTTGCCTTTTGAAAATGATCTAAGTACTTAGGCAATGCTCTCTCATTATATGTGCGATAACCATCAACAAATCCATGTGCAGCTAAACCAACACCGATATATTCATCAAGTGTCCAATAGATAAGATTATGCTTTGATGTATGTCCGTCTTTTGCATAGTTAGATATTTCATATTGTAGAAAACCTTGATTCGTTAGTTCATCCATAATTAATCCATACATTTCAGCCTCTATATCCTGATCGGCAGGCGTAAATTTACCGTGAACATATTGATGATAAAAGTATGTTTTATCTTCCAGTATTAATGAATATAAACTTACATGGTTTATATCTAATTTCGCAATTTGTTTCAAATCAAACTTTAAATCTTCAACTGTTTGTCCTGGAATTGCATAGATTAAATCAATTGACAAATGCTCTATTCCAATAGACTTCAAGTGCTCAATGGCATTAAAAACATCCTTATTTGAATGCTTTCTATTGATATAAGTTAACAGTTTTTCATTGAATGTTTGGACTCCTAAACTCACTCTATTAAGGCCATACTTTTTCATCATGATCCCTTTTTCTTCTGTATAAGACTCTGGATTTACTTCCATAGTATATTCAATTGGATTAATGTTTTCCAAAGCTTTAAAAAGTTTTTCAAGTTGTTTAGGTGTTAATAATGATGGTGTTCCACCACCAATATATATCGTATTAATTGACGAAAAATGATTTTCATAAGACGCAATCTCACGCGTTAACGCTTTAATATAATCATCAATCATCTTGTCGTTTTTTGGTACACGTTTAGCAAAATCACAATAATGACATATTGCCCCACAAAACGGGATGTGTACATATAGTCCTTTCACATCGATCACTCCTATTTCTATTATACAATAAAGGTTTACATAATATAAAAAAAGTGATGACCTTAATCATCACTATTTGATAAGATTGCCATGAAAGCTTCTTGCGGTACATCGACGCGACCAATGGCTTTCATTTTCTTTTTACCTTCTTTTTGTTTCGCTAATAGTTTTTTCTTTCTCGTGATATCTCCACCATAACACTTAGCAAGCACGTCTTTACGCATAGCTCTTATCGTAGTTCTCGCAATAATTTTTGATCCAAGTGATGCTTGAACGGGTATTTCAAACATTTGTCTAGGGATTAAATCAACCATTTTTTCACAAATAATTTTCCCTCTTCTATAAGCAAAATCGCGATGTACAATAAGCGATAATGCATCGATAGGATCTCCATTTAATAAGATATCCATCTTTTGAAGTCTCGATGTCTTATAACCAGATAACTCATAATCAAATGAAGCATATCCCTTGGTAGAACTCTTTAATTTATCAAAGAAATCATAAACAATTTCTGATAATGGGAGATCATATGTAATAGATACCCTAGAGGCATCTATGTATTTCATATCGCCGAATATGCCACGTTTACGTTGGCATATTTCCATTATAGGACCAACATAATCAGCAGGACTCATGATCACCGCTTTAACAAATGGTTCATCAATATGATCGATTTCCTGCGGTGATGGTAACATGGAAGGATTATCAATCTCAATCATTGTACCATCTGTTAGATACACATGATAAATAACGGATGGTGCGGTTGCTAAAAGTTCAATATTAAACTCTCTTCGAATGCGTTCTTGCACGATTTCCATGTGTAATAAACCTAAGAAACCTGTCCTAAATCCAAATCCTAATGCCTGGGAAGTTTCCGGTTCGTAATGAAGTGATGCATCATTCAGTTTTAGTTTTTCTAAAGCGTCTTTCAAATCATTGTATTGATCTGAATCAATTGGATATAAACCACAAAAAACCACTGAATTCATTTCTCTATAGCCTGGTAAAGGTTTGTCTGCAACATCATCTACATGGGTAATTGTATCACCAACACGTACACCATCAATATCCTTGATTGAAGCCGTTACGTAACCAACATCACCGGGACCTAATACATCTCTTTTAACAATTTTAGGTGTATGAACGCCAACATCTACAACTTCATAAGTCGTATCTGTTGCCATAAATTTTATTTTATCGCCTTTTTTAATCGTTCCATTTACAACACGAATATACGGAATTACACCTTTATAAGAATCATATAATGAATCGAAAACTAAAGCTTGTAGCGGGGCATCAGCATCACCATTTGGTGCAGGTATTTCTTTAACAATACGTTCCAGTATTTCAGTAATACCTAAACCTTGCTTTGCACTAGCTAATACAGCATCATGGGCTGGAATACCAATGATATCTTCTATTTCTTCAATCACTTTTTCAGGTTCTGCACTTGGCAAATCAATTTTGTTAATTACTGGAATGATTTCTAAATCATTATCAATTGCTAAATATACATTTGCTAATGTTTGGGCTTCAATACCTTGAGCAGCATCGACAACTAAAACAGCGCCTTCACAGGCTGCAAGTGATCTAGATACTTCATATGTGAAGTCAACATGACCTGGTGTATCGATTAAATGCATAGTGTATGTTTTGCCATCTTGTGCTTTATAAGCTATTTCGACGGCATTTAATTTGATCGTAATTCCTCTTTCTCTCTCCAAATCCATAGAATCTAGGAGCTGTGCTTTCATCTCTCTGTTGCTTACAGTTTCCGTCATCTCTAAGATACGGTCAGCGAGTGTTGATTTCCCATGATCAATGTGAGCAATAATGGAAAAATTACGTATTAGTTTTTGTCGTTCTGTTAGACTTTTTTTATCCATTTTATCTTATACCTTTCGCATAAATATTGTATCATTTATATGATTAATTAAAAAGTGTATTTGATTTTTATTTCCATTTTCTGTGTTTCTAAACAAAGAAAACGTTTTTATTTGTTTTTTTATCGATAAGATTGCACGTTTTACGACAGTATTGTATAATATAGGTAAATAATTCAATACATATAGGAGGAAATTGAATAATGAAGAAAATGTGGTTACTACTTTTAGTAGTGATGACTGCATTCGTTTTGACTGCTTGTCAAAAAGAATATGCAATTGACGGTGATTTCACTGCTTATGCTTACGGTGTTACACATGGTAATGGTCCTGAATTAACAACAGTTACAGTAACAATTGAAAACGGAAGTGTTGCAGGATATTACATTGACACGCTTCAAGGTACTGATGTTGAAGGTACATTCTCATTTAACGATGAAACAAAAAAAGAACTTGAAGATGATTATAATATGGCTACAGAAGATGGCCAATTAGAATGGTATGAACAAGCTGCTGCTTTAGAAGCTCATTGGTTAGAAAATGGTGTTTCTGAAGATGAAGTAGACGCTGAAGGTAATATTGATGCAGTTGCAGGTGTTACGATCACAGTAGATACTTATTATGAATTAGCTTTAGAAGCATTAGCAATGGCTAAAGCTGGTGAATTCCAAGCTGTTGCTGCTGTTAACGGTAGTCATGGTCCTGAAATTCATACAGCAACAATGACAGTTGCTGATGGTAAATTTTCAGATGTTGTATTAGATGTACGTCAAAGTCATGGTGTCGATGGCACATTTACATGGAAAAATACTAAAATAGAACTTGGATTTGACTATGGTATGGCTACAGCAGATGGTCAATTAGAATGGTTCGAACAATCAGCTGAAATTTCAACTTATGTTCAGGCTAATGGTTGGTCATCAACATCATCTTTAGATGATATTGCTGGTGTTACAATTACTACTGATGGATTTGTTTCTATTCTAGATGCTTTATTTGCATTACCTGCTGACGACGTAGAACCTGCTGCAGAGTAACTTAACTTATATTCAATTAAAAGTACATGTTAATTCATGTACTTTTTTTTTGCTAAAAAAAAGGAGGATGTTACGCAACATCCTCCTCTAACTCTTCGTCTAAATTCAGAATATCAACAATAATTTCAAGCACTTTCTTAGTGTCAGCACTAGTTACTGTGACCTTTAAATTACCATTATGAAATGATTCACCAATAAATGGTATATGACCAAACTGATCTACCACCCAACCGTTAACAGTTGCTACATCTAAATCATCATCTTCTGGTAATCCTAAAGTCTCTAAGAAAATATCCATATCGGCATGTCCCTTTATACGATACTGTTTATCCGTAACTTTTACAATTGATTCAACAATCGTATCATGTTCATCCCAAATATCGCCAACAATTTCTTCTAAAATATCCTCCATTGTAACAATACCAATTGTACCACCAAACTCGTCTTTAACAATTGCCATGTGACCTTTATTTTCCCTTAATAAGGATAATAAATCAGTTGCCTTCATATATTCAGTAACAAATAAAGGTGGACTAATAATCGTTTCTAAGGGGTGTTCTTCTAAAACAACAAGATTATAAAAGTCTTTATGGTTAATTGTACCAATGATATGATCGATTGATGTATCAAACACAGGTAATCTTGAGTATCCAGAGTGCCTAAAAGCATGAATAATAGCTTTCTGATCATCATGGTCAGAGATGGATATGACACGTACACGTGGTGTTAAGATATCTTCTACTGTTAAGTCATCAAAATCAATGACACTACGAATTAATTCTTCTTCATTTTCGTTAATGCCGCCCTCTTGTTGAACTTCACTAACATATGTCAGAAGTTCATCTTCTGTAACGGTATCTGGTTCATTTGATGTAAAAAAACGATTCATTAAACGTTGAATACCGGAAAAAACGACACTTATCGGCTTTAAAATCCAGATAAAGAATTGCAACAATGGTGTAATAGCTAACGCATATTTTTCAGCATGCTTTTTAGCATATGTTTTAGGTGTTATTTCACCAAAAATTAGGACTAAGATTGTCATGATTGCTGTCGATATTGTAACACCATAATTAGGCCAGAACCCGACAAATATAACCGTAGCTATCGAAGCAGACGCAATGTTAACAATATTATTACCAGTTAGTATCGTAGTCAACACATCTTCAAAGTTTTCTGCTAAAGTTAGTGTATGTTTCGCACGTTTTGAACCTTTTTGAATTAAATATTTTAATTTGATTAAATTGACGGATGAAAATGCTGTCTCAGCTGAAGAAAAGAAAGCTGATAATGCGATTAGAAAGATTAGCACACCAAACATGATCCAAATTTCAGGGGGCATTATTGTTCATCCTCCGCGATTTTTTTACCAAGTTTTGTTACTTTAACTTTGGTAATGACATTTTCATCCACAGATAAGACATTATATTGATAACCATTATATATGATATCGACATGTTCACCTGGTTCAGGGAATCGTCCTAATTGTCCTAAAATAAAGCCGGAAAGCGTGTCATAATCATCAACAGGTAAATCCGCTTCAATTTCATCTTCAACATCGTCAATAGGCATTAAACCATTTATTTCATAAGTATGATCATCAATAACTTTTATTTCTTCTTCTACAATGTCATATTCATCAAATATGTTACCTACGATTTCTTCAATTAAATCCTCCATCGTAATAATACCTGCAGTGCCACCATATTCATCTAAAACAATTGCGATATGGTTTTTTTCCTTTTGCATGTCAGCAAATAATTCTGCAGTACGCTTTGAATCAGGAATGAAATACGGTTTTCTAATGTAAGATTTTAGGTTAAAATCCTCTTCATTTAGCATCTTTAAAATATCCTTAACATGAAAAGTACCTACGATATGATCAATATCTTTCTCATAAACAGGAAATCTGGTAAATTGTTCATCTTTAATAAATGATAAAATTTCATTTTTTGTCAAATTTATATTTAATGCAGAAATTTCTGTTCTATGTGTCATGATTTCATCGACTGTTGTATCTGTAAAATCAAAAATATTCTGAATCATTTCACTTTCAGCAGCCTCAATGTTACCTGTCTTAGAACTTTCCTCCACAATATTTCTGATTTGTTCTTCAGTAACTTCCTTTTCACCTTCAGAGGCTTTTAAACCGAATAAATGACCAAACATCTTTGATAGATGATCATATAACCAAACTAAACCGGTAAATATAAACTTCATAAGTTTGACAATAGGCATTAATTTATAAGCGATTTTTTCTTTATTTTTGTAACCTATACGACTAGCAACGATAGTAGCTAATACGATAACAAAGGTTAACCAAACAAACAAGATTAATGCATGCGTTAATACACCCACTACCCATAGATTTGTCTGGAATAATCCCATTAACCAGGGATAAAAGGCCGTATCAAGCAATACAGCAATGATTGCATACAGCATCAAAATAACGATAAACATCGTTTGTCTATAGGGTTTTGGATGTTCTATATAATCGAGCACGCGTGCTGCGTGTTTTATTCCATTTTCCAAATCTTCTCTAACTTGAGTTTCAGAAATTGCTTCTAAAGCACTACTTGCAATTTCCAAGGCAGCAATTAAAAGAGCGAGAATGATTGCAATAACTAGTGCTGTAAACATCATAATTCAGTCCCCCTCATAATACAAAAAAAGACACCGAAAAAAGATGTTATCTTATGCTTTCTTCTATGTCGCGATATCGGGTCTTCGAGCCGACTACTGTGTTCTTCCATTTTTATTTCTTGATTCCTCCGTGAACCATTTATAGCAATATGATACATGAATCCATGTCAAAAGTCAATAATTGCTGTTGTTTATGCGTGATTCTTACAGTTATCTATGCTTGTTATGTCTATGCTTTTATGCTAAAATTAGTATCGGTTACTTGATGACAAATACATACAAAAATCGGGGTTAAATCTATGCAAATATTTTTAAATATCATATACATCATTGTTGGATTCGTTTTATTAATAAAAGGTGCAGACTTTTTTGTTGAGTCTTCCGCATCAATTGCTAAAAAATTACGGATTCCAACGTTGATTATCGGTTTAACACTGGTTGCTTTTGGGACTTCTTTGCCTGAGTTAGCAGTGAGTGTAACTTCTGCTTTAAGTGCTAGTTCTGAGGGACTTTCTGCTGATATAGCAATGGGTAATATTGTTGGTTCAAACGTTGCAAATATTACTTTAATTTTAGGTGCAAGTGCCTTAATGATGCCACTAATTGTACATCGTAATATTAAGAATAGAGAACTACCTTTCTTGCTTGCTATTTCTATTATTTTCTTTCTGTTTGCGTTATTTTTCCAAGTTGATCAAGCGATTGTTTGGTGGGAAGCACTCATCTTATTATTACTATTTATTGGTTTTATTATCATGATGATTAAAACTGAAAGTGAAGAAGAAATTGTTGAAAAAATTCATATTATTTCCAATAAACGTGCCATATTACTATTAATTATTGGTATAGCAGGTGTCTCATTAGGGGGGGTTTTAGTTACAAATGCTGCTGAATTTCTCTCACTTCAAGTCTTAACTGACATATTCGGAGTCGCATCCACTGACGCTAAAACACTTGTCGGATTATCGATAGTTGCATTAGGTACATCTCTACCTGAGTTAGTAACATCGATGGTTGCTGCTGGCAAAAAAGAAGCTGATATTGCGATTGGTAATGTCATTGGTTCAAATGTTTTTAATAGTTTATTGGTCGCCGGCTTTGCTGGTATCATTACACCACTTGGACTGAATGCTAATGTGATTATCGATATGGGTATTGTTATTGGTTTAACAATTATCGTATTCATTTTTGTACGAACAAAAAAACAGCTCTCCAAACGTGAAGGTGCTGTTATGTTAGGTTTCTATATTATGTATATTACATATATTATTCTACGCGCATTTTCCATCTTATAGTAAAGCGTTAATATCAGTTTTTAATTTATCTGTAAACATAATATAACTCTCATGATTTTCATTTGGCAATACAACAAGTTTTGAGTGTTTTAATTGATTGTGTATGAAGTGTTGATGAGAAGTTTTAATTACATCATATTCACCGAAATATAACCATATATCATGATTCAAAACATGTAAATCTGATACATTAAATACGGGTCCTTCTAGCATTAATTTGCATAGCGGATCTTTATCTTTTTGGTAAGTTTGATAAATAGATTCATATGTTTCTTCTGTTAAACCAGCAGGAGCAATATTCAGCCCGCATAATATTAATTTATCAAACTTTTGAGGTTGCTTAATAACTGCTTTTAATGCTACAATTGCCCCATCTGAATAACCGACTATATCCGTAGATGTTATCTTTTGTTTTTCCATAAAAAGAATTAAATCAGCAGCCATTTGGTCATATGAAGATGCGACTTCTCCAGGTGATTTACCATGCCCCCTTTGGTCGATTAAATAGATTTTATGCTGATCTTTAAGACTACTTGCAAGTGGCTTTAAACTTGTCAAATCCTCACCATTACCATGGAGCATAACAAGTGGTTTACCTTCACCAATTGTTTCAAAGTATAGGTCAATTATATCAGCCATTTTCGTTATCCTTTTTTTCTATAATAGCATATTTAACTGCATGATCAACTACTTTTTCAATTTTGATGATGATGTTTTTATAAGGTATCGTCAGCATATCATCTGGAGCAGGTATTTTGCCTATTAAGGCTATAATTAAACCATTAAGCGTATCAAATCGTTCATCAGATTCACTAATAGAAATTCCAATTCTTCGATTAATATCTTGTATGTTAACATCTCCTCTTACAAGATACATGTTCGGTTTTACTGTTTTAATAGCGTCATCATATTGATCATGTTCATCATATAAATTACCCACGATTTCCTCAACTAGATCTTCCATGGTAAGTATGCCAACTGTACCTCCATACTCATCTACTAATACCGAAAATTTTGTGTTTGTTTCTTTTAATTTTATGAAGACATCTCGTAAAGACATATCTTCTGGTATATATGTGGGTTTTTGCATGATTTTTTTAACATCAACATTTTCAAATCCATGTTTTTGAGCATATGAAGTTACATCTTTGATGTGTAATATACCTTTCACTTCATCAACGGATTTTTCATATAACAAAACACGTGCAAAATGTGATTTAATAAATTTTTGGATGAGTTGTTTGTCATGTATAGATAAAGCAAATACTTTCGTTCTAGGCACCATCACTTGGCTAGCTTTTAAATCATCAAATTTGAAGACATTGTTTAGCATATCTTTTTCTTCTTTTTGATATAAACCCTGTAAATGACCTTTTAGAATGAATGATTTAATTTCTTCCTCTGTGATTTGTTCTTCATTCGTTTGCTTTTTAACACCAAAGAGGTAAAGCATGCCTTCTGTCGTTTTTGTTAATAGCCAGACAAAAGGTTTAAATCCGATCATTAAGCCATTGACTACACTACTAGAAAATAATGCGTAACTATTTGCATGATACATTGCAAGTCTTTTAGGAACGAGTTCTCCTAGTACTAGTGTTACAAACGATAAAAGAATTGTGACAATGATCATTGCTAAAGTTTGGTGTATTGTAATATTAATACTTGCAAATAGCAACACAACATCACCTGATAAATTAGAACCAGCTAATGCTGAAGATAGAAAACCTGCAAACGTAATAGCGACTTGAATCGTAGATAAATATTTTGTTGAATCACTTGTGAGTTTTAAGACACGCTTAGCTTTCTTATGTTGCTTTAAAGCAAGTTGTTTTATGTGATGCACATTAATTGATACCAATGCCATTTCAGCGGCAGCAAAAAATCCATTGACTAGGATTAATATGAAAATAATTAAAAAGTTTAGCCAAAGCGGCATAGTTAACACATCCTTTGAAACTATTCTACCATGCATTTTATAAGAAAAAAAGGTCCATAAGGACCTTTTAAAGTGTTAGCTTGCATAAGCCATGTTCTGTATCCCATAGAATGGGTTGTGATCATTTATCTCTACAATGTAGCATACTTAAGCTTGATTTCGCTTTTGTATATGCCCCTACCAAATTTGGGTTGCTAGCTTGAGGGGTTTACCGCGTTTCATCAATATGTTTCCATATTGCTCGTCTCTGTGGCACGTTATGTGATAAGCCATAGTTTCCTTTAGGCTATCTCACGCCGTTACTTTCGTACCCTAAGTTATGATTTCCTTAGGCACAAACACTACATTCATCTCAGAATGTGCTAGCATGGACTTTCCTAACCCTTTCGGGCTCGATCACCTTCGGCTAACATCTTCATATTATCATGTTTATCGTATAAAGTGATAATATTAGTTATCTTTATGTGCTGGTCGTTTGCCACGTGGCTTACGATCTTTATTGTGATGTGGTTTTCTTTCATCAGATGAGCTTGCACCAGGAAGTGCATCTTTTCTTGACAAATCGATTCTTCCACGATCATCCACACCGATACATTTAACCATGATTTGATCACCAATTGATAAGACATCTTCGACTTTTTCGATTCTTTCTTTAGCAATACGTGAAATATGTACTAAACCATCAGTTCCTGGCCATAATTCTACGAAGCAACCATATTTTTCAATACGCATCACTTTACCTTCATAAATTTTGCCAACTTCAACCTCTCTTACGATGTTCAAGATATATTCAGCAGCTGATTCTATCCAAACTTTATCCATATGCATGAGGAAGACACGACCATCTTGTTCAATATCGATTTTAACACCATTGTTATCTTCGATAATTTGGTTAATAATCTTACCACCAGCACCAATAATATCTTTAATCTTATCAGGGTTTACTCTGATCATTTTAACTTTAGGTGCATATTTAGATAAGTCATCTCTTGGTGTATCAATAACAGTAGCCATATGTGTTAGTATTTCTAAACGTGCGGCTTTGGCTTGTTCTAATGCTTCTTCTAAGATTTCTCTTGTAATACCATCAATTTTGATATCCATTTGAAGTGCTGTAATACCTTTTGTTGTACCAGCAACTTTAAAGTCCATATCACCTTCGTGGTCTTCCATACCTTGAATATCAGTTAGAATTGTGTAGTTCTTACCTTCCATAATAAGTCCCATTGCAATACCAGCAACTGGCGCTTCAATTGGAACACCAGCAGCCATTAAAGCAAGTGACCCTGCACAAATTGTTGCCTGTGATGATGAACCATTTGATTCTAAAATTTCTGATACGATTCGAATTGAATATGGGAATGCTTCTTCATCAGGTAATACTTGTAATAAGGCACGTTGTCCTAATGCACCATGTCCAATTTCTCTTCTACCTGGTGAGCCATAACGACCAGTTTCACCAACTGAGAATGGCGGGAAGTTATAATGTAACATAAAGCGCTTTGTATCAGCATCACCAAGACCATCAATGATTTGATTTTCGCCTAATGAACCTAATGTAGCAGTACCCAAGGCTTGTGTTTGACCACGTGTAAATAACGCTGAACCGTGTGCCCTAGGAAGAAGATCTATTTGTGAATCGAGAGGTCTGATTTCATCAACTTTACGTCCATCAGGTCTCACCTTATCTTCAGTAATTAAACGTCTAACCTCTTTTGTGACAATCTCATCAACCAAGAATTTAACCTGTTTAATATAGTTTTTATTAGCTTTATCATCAAATACTTGATGACCTTCAATTTCTTTGAAGAACGCTTTGTTACCAAGAACTTCAACAGCTTCTTCTTTTAGTGCATCAATTGCTTGATATCTTTCCAATTTGTCGAATATTGAAACTGCTTTGATTAGTTTAGCTTCATATTTTTCATATACCGCATTTTTAAGATCTGCATCAATTTCAAGCTTTGTAAATGACATTTTTTCAGATGGATTATCAGCGATGATCTTTTCTTGGAAATTAATTAGTGTTTTAATTGCATCATGTGCAAATAAGATTGCTTCTAACATATCAGCTTCACTAACTTGTTTAGCACCAGCTTCAACCATGTTAATCGCTTCTTTTGTACCTGCAACAATCAAATCAATGTCAGATGTTTCTAATTCCTCAGGTGTTGGGTTAACAATAAGTTTACCATCTACACGACCCACTTGAACACCAGCGATTGGCATTGTAAATGGGATGTTTGAAATACCTAATACTAATGATGATCCAAACATTGCAGCCATTTCAGGTGTGCATGCTTGATCGCTTGAAAGAACAGTGTTTACAACTTGTACATCATTTTTAAACCCTTCGGGGAAGAGTGGTCTTAGCGGTCTATCAATTAGTCTTGATGTTAATGTTTCATGTTCTGAAGGACGTCCTTCTCTTCTCAAGAAACCACCAGGAATTTTACCCGCTGCATAAAGTTTTTCTTGATATATAACCATTAAAGGGAAATAGTCGAGGTATGATTCTTCATGCTTCGCCGTAACGACGCTTAATACTGTAGACTCTCCATAACGGATTATTGCTGCACCATTTGCTTGCTTAGCAATTTCTCCTAATTCAACTACTAGTGGTCTACCACCTAGTGTTGTCTCATAAATTTTCTTTTCCATTGAATATAAAATCTCCTTCATTTTATATCTTTCGATTTTTGTTTGTCTATATCCAAACTATGATATCATATTTTTCATTAAATGTCACTTTATACAAGGTATAAATGCAAGAAAAAAAGGTTGCTAAGCAACCTTCTTACTTACGAATACCAAGTCTTTGGATTAGTGTTTGATAACGATTAACATCGTTATTACGTAAATAGTTTAACAAGCGTCTTCTTTGACCAATCATCTTGTATAGACCACGACGTGAATGAAAATCATGAATGTGAGTCTTTAAGTGACCGTTAAGGCTTTGAATGTTTTCTGTTAAGACTGCGATTTGTACTTCTGGAGAACCAGTGTCGCCTTCTTTAATAGCAAACGCCTTAATTATTTCTTGTTTCTTTTCTTTACTTAATGCCATATGTTGTATCCTTTCTCGATTAACTAAAGTAAGGGTTGGCAAACCCGTAACCTTGTTATCGCCTTTTCTATTTTAGCATATTCAATCAAATATGCAAGTCATTTATTTAAATTTTGATAAATTGATCGACGCTAACAACGAAAACAGTTGCTCCACCGACTTCTACTTCAATTGGAAGTGCTGTAAATGAACCGAATTCATTAACAATAGTATTCGGTACTAATTTAGCCCTTTTCTTACTGTGAGCTTCAATGACTTCAAGTGCTTGAGGTACTTTTTCATCATTAACTCCAATCAAAAATGTTACATTACCTGCACGTAAAAAACCACCAGTAGTTGCTAACCTAGTTGAGAAAAACTTTTCCTTTACAAGTGCTTTTTGGACTTTGTTTGCATCATCATTTGATACGATTGCGATGATCAGTTTCATAATATCACTTCCTTGTTTTTATTATACCACGTCTTTTGCTTGGCTCAATGCTCTTACTGTTTGTTCATCTGCCTTTAACTGTTTGATTAGTGATTCCTTATTTTTAAATTTAATCTCATCTCTAATATACTTCATAAAGATGACATCAACATGATGATCATATAAATTTTTGTCAAAATCCAAAATATTCACTTCTAAACGTTTTTCCGTTGAAAAGTTCACTGTTGGATTATACCCAATATTTGCCATACCATCATAGAATTTATTATGAACATAGACTTTCACATAATAAACACCTGTATGTGGCATGAAATAATTACCATAATTAACATTTGCTGTAGGATAACCAAGTAGTTTGCCGACTTTATTACCATGAACAACTTTACCACTGATACGATATTTTCGACCAAGTAACTCATGTGCAACATCTAAGTCACCATTACGTAAATAATCCTTAATATACGTTGTTGAAACGCGTATATTGTTATGTATATAATCCGGTAAAACATCAACAGCAAAATTTTTTCTTAATTCATCAATTGTCCCTTGTCCTCTAAAACCAAATCTCGCATCTCTACCAATTACTAGTCGTTTGACGGATATACGCTTTAAGAAATCAATAAATTCTTGAACACTCAACTGCGAAAATTGCTGATCGAATTTAACCATAAACGCGAAATCAAGCGGATATGCAGAGAATAATTCTAGTTTATCAACTTTTTGAGTAAGTGTTTGAAAGGGTTGTTTTCTTAAAATTGCTGAAGGGTGTGGATCAAATGTCAAAATAGCATGCTTAGTATCACGATACGTTAAAACACGTTCTATTAAATGTTGATGACCAACATGAACACCATCAAAATTTCCCATTGTTAAAGTAATTTGAGAGGTGTTTTTGATTTGATCAAATGTATTATAAAAAATTTTCATAAAAACTCCTAAAGAATAATGATTGGTTTATACTTATTATCCCCATAAGGCTCATAATAAGCAATGAAAGTGTTTTTTTCATCTTTGACAACAAATGGCTCATTTATGGTTGTTTGTCTTTCATCTAAAACCACACCGTTTTTCACAAGATGAACCATATAATCATTTAAAACAATATGTTTAAACGATTCGAAAAATTTATTAATAGGTACTAAATCATCTAAAGATAGCTTATCTAAAGGTTTCGCATCTTTGATTTGATACATGCCAATACGAAGACGTCTCAAGATAGATAAAGCTCCTTCTGTATGTAATTTATGAGCCAAATCTACAGCCAGACTTCTAATATATGTACCTTTGGAGACATTCACTTCAAATACAATATCACGACCATCAAATGATATCAAATCAAAGCGGTTAATCATGACAGATCTTTTTGGTCGATCAATTGATTTACCCTGATGTGCTAATTTATATAGTTTTTGTCCATTAATTTTGATGGCAGAATGCATTGGCGGTTCTTGTTCATAACCACCAATAAAGGTATTCATAGATGATAAGACATTCATTTTTGTCGTATCAACTGGCTTTTCACTTAATACATTACCAGTTGTATCATATGAATCATAATGTTTACCTAAAACAATTGTACCAGTATATGTTTTATCCTTTCCCATGAAGAGGTCAGATAGTTTTGTAGCTTTACCAATACAAATGATAAGAAGGCCGCTAGCAAAAGGATCAAGCGTACCAGTGTGACCAACTTTTGGTATATGAAATTCACGTTTTATATGTTTAACGACATCGTGTGATGTCATACCGACTGGTTTATCAACCAGAAAAAATCCATCCATATGCTTCACCATCACATATTATACCAGTATTAAAGCATAAAAAAAAGCACTTATGTGCTTTCTTTTATTAACGGTTTTGATCAATCCAAGCTTTGACACGTTCCTTTGGTTGATAACCACTTGTACGTGCAACTTCTTCACCATCTTTGTATAATACAACCGTTGGAACGCTACGGATACCAGCGTCAATTGCTTGATTACGATATAAATCAATATCTACACGAACAAATGATGTATTTTCCATTTCTTTGCTTAATCCTTCTAAAACTGGTTTAAGCATTTTACATGGTCCACACCAAGTTGCGAAATATTGAACTACTGTTAACCCTTGTCTTCCAACGACTTGTTCATATGGTTGTCCTTGATAGTCAGTCATTAAATTTTCCTCATTTCTTAATAAATTTCTTTGATACTTCTATTATATTCTTTTTTATGATTTTTTCAAGTAGATTGTTTACTTTAGCGTCAAAATAGTGACACCATTGAGACCTTCACCTTCGCCACCATATCTTGATGATGTAATATAAGGTGATTGTTTAATATAAGATTGCACAGCTTTTCTTACCGCACCAGTTCCGAACCCATGGATAACGCGTAATGTAGTAAAACCCGATAATATAGCACGATCAATCGCTTGATCCATTTCAGGTGCGACTTCTTCATATCTAAAACCCCTTAAATCTAGTTCAAGTGAAGCAACTCTCTTTGATGCATCTGAGTGAGTTTCTTTCCTTT
The DNA here is from genome assembly GCA_963676765.1 of Acholeplasmataceae bacterium. Taxonomy (GTDB): domain Bacteria; phylum Bacillota_I; class Bacilli_A; order Acholeplasmatales; family Acholeplasmataceae; genus WOFB19. Next base: position 953,692 of record OY781159.1, on the reverse strand, counting down.
TTCGTACTGAAGTGGTTTTAGGTTTTTGTTTACCTGTTTGATCCTTACGTAAATCAGAACGCTTAAAAGTGAGGTCAAAACTACCGAAAACAACCTCAAATTTACTACCTTTTATGCTCTTAATCTTTCCATATTGTTGATAGGGGAGAATGAAGACATCATCACCTACATGTAGTATTCGTTCATCTAATGAACTTTCTCCTTCAACGTGACTTTCATTAAGTTTGTTCTTATAATTGGCATACTCCGGTTGAGATAAGACTGCTTTTCCCTTAATTTCTTCCATTAAATCAGCAAGTTCTGCTTTTTGTTTTTCCCATTTTTTAAGCTCTTTAGATTTAATTTTTTCGAGCATATCATCCTGTTTTTCAATAAGTGATTGTTTTGCTTCTCGATAGGATGTTTCTTCTCGTTTAAGATTATCTTTAAGCACATCTAAAGCAATTTTTTCTTCTTGAACAGCAACCATTTCATCATTTAATTGTTCCATGAGTTTTGCCAAATCAGTTTGTCTGCCTTCATAAATTCTATTTGCTTCGTCAATCACAGATGTTGGTAATCCTAGACGTTTAGCAATTAAAAATGCGTGTGATGAACCAGTGGTTCCCATATGAATATGATACAAAGGTTTTAACGTCTCTTTATCAAAGGCGACACTTGCTGTTTGTATGTCTGGTTGCTCATAAGCAAATCGTTTTAATTCAGAATAGTGGGTTGTAACCATCATACGAACATCATGTTGTCTAAAAGTATTTAAAATAGCGATTGCCAAAGAAACACCTTCGTTAGGATCCGTACCACTACCGATTTCATCCAATAAAATGAGGGTTTGATCACGAACATCTCTTGTCATTTGAATGATTTTAGTCAAATGTGAAGAGAAAGTTGATAATGATTGAGAAATCGATTGTTCATCACCTATATCAGCAAATATTTGCTTAAAAATAGCTAAATGGGTATGTTGGTCTGCTGGTATTAATAACCCGCATTGCATCATCATGGTCAATAAGCCTAATGTTTTTAAAGCAACCGTCTTACCACCTGTATTTGGACCAGTAATCAACAGTACTTTATGATGACCATCTAACTGCAGTGAGATAGGAACTGCCTCTTTTTGGTCTAATAGGGGATGTTTAGCAAGCCTTAAATCAATGATACCTTCATCATTGATGTGTGGAACGATACCATGAAGTCTCATCGCTTCATTGGCCTTACATTGAATGAAATCTAATTCAATAAACTGTTTCAAATTATTTGCTAATGACTCATGACTGGTTTGAATATCATCAGATAAGAAAGCTATAATGCGTTCAATTTCTTTAGTTTCTTGCACTTTAAGTGATTCAATTTCAGCTGTTATTTGCCTTGTTTGTTCTGGTTCGATATAAACCGTTTGTCCACTTGCTGAAACATCGTGAATTACACCTTTAACACGATTTTTATTACCTTCTTTGACACCAATACAAAATCTACCGTTACGAATAACGATTACTTGATCTGATAAATAGCTACCATAAAGCGATACTAATTTTGCTAGCTTATCTTGTAAGCCTTTATCAAGTTTCGAAAGTTTTTTTCTTATGCTAAATAAGGTATCAGTCGCATCATCTTTAATGGATCCATCGGCATCAATCTTATTGTCTATTTCAGTAAGTAAAGCGCGATGACTAATAAGCGATTGAAAGTAATGTGCCACATCTTTTGGATTAATTTTAAGTGAAATTGCGTTCTTATAATAACCAAGCACATCCCTCTCCATTGCTAGGAATAATCTTATTTGCTGAACTTCTACTAATGAGTAAGATCGATCAACTGCAGCATATCCAATAAGATCATGTATATCAAAATCCGGTATCAAAGGGATTTGTCCCACTTGCACACTCAAAGATCTTAGTGCTTCAACCTCATTCAAAAGTGTACGTATTTCATCTTTATTTATAGCAGGTTGAAGGCTTTGTATACGCATCTTCACACTATCTGTTTTTGCATGCTTAGCAACCGCTTTCAATACACTATCAAGTTCTATTTGTTTTGTCATAAATCGCATATTAAACACCTTTTTTCGTAAAAATATGATATAATATAATGGAATTGGAGCGATAAATCTATGAAACACTGTACGCTTTCCGTAACAGAAAATGAACTACAAAAACTACATAAAGTCTATATCAATCATTTAGTAGAAGACAAGAATCCTTATTTACTATTCCACGCTGTCCATAATGACATCGTCGTACTTGGTTATAAATCAGGTAAAGTTTTAATGCAAGGTCCTGAAGTATCACATGAATTGATCGCAATCAAGAACCATCTTGGAAGAAAAGACTATGAAGCTGTTGGCTCAGACGAGGTCGGCACTGGAGACGTATTTGGCCCTATCGTGGTCTGTAGCGTTTACACATCTAAAGAGGATATTGCTTATCTTGAGGAAATGAATGTTAGAGATTCCAAAAATCTAACAGATGCTAAAATTATTCAAATGGGGCCAGAGATTGCTAAGCGATTGACACACTCATTACTCATTTTAACGCCTCAAAAGTATAATAAGCTAACAAAACAAGGTTATAACCTCAACAAGATTAAAGCATTACTTCATAACCAGGCGATTATTAAGACAACTTCTAAGCTAAAACAGCAAGTACCTGTTATCTTGGACCAATTTTGTACACCACAGCTTTATTTTAATTATATTAAAGATGAAACATTGGTTTTCAGAGACATTAACTTTCATGTTCGTGCAGAGCAAGTTCACTTATCAGTGGCTGCTGCATCTATTATTGCACGTTATGCATTTTTAGTAAAAATGCGTCAATATTCTAAAAAATTGGGCGTGAAACTACTAAAAGGTGCAAGTAAAGAAGTTGATGAAGTGGTCGCAAAAATATTTAATGATTTAGGCGAAAAGCAATTAGCTTTAGTCACAAAAATGAACTTTAAGAATGTGACCAAACAAAATCTGTTTTAATTGATTGAATGAATGCTAGAAAAGCATCGGGTATATCGACACGAAATGTCATATACTCTTTTTTTGTTGGATGTATAAAAGATAGTTCAGTGGCGTGTAAATATTGCCCACTTTCACCAATTGTCTCTTTAGGTCCATATAGTGGATCACCAATAATTGGATGACCAATATAGGCCATATGCACTCTGATTTGATGTGTTCTTCCTGTTTCAAGTTCACAGGAAATGAGTGCATAATCATCAAAGTTAAGTAACACTTTAAAGTGTGTTACCGCATGTTTACCATTTTCTATAACACTCATTTTAAGTCTGTTTTTAGGGTTTCTAGCAATTGGTGCGACGACACGGCCAGTAGTTTCCTTAAATGCATGATAAACAATAGCTAGATAACGTCTCTTAATATCATGTGTCTTTAATGCTTCACTTAACGCTAAATGTGTTTTATCGTTTTTAGCAACCACTAAAAGACCACTTGTATCTTTATCAATACGATGGACGATACCCGGCCTAACAACGCCATTTATACCACTTAAATTGTCAATTTGATGTAGCAAACCATGAACTAGTGTAGGCTCATGATAGGAAGAAGCTGGATGAACTACTAAACCACTTGGTTTATTGATAACGAGTAGGTCATCATCCTCATAAACAATATCTAGATTTAAGTCAACAGGTTCTAAATTTAATGATGTTGGTTCAACTTCTTCTACGGAAACAACATCTCCTGTTTTTAATGCATAACCGGTTTTCACATTTTGATTATTTACAGTAATATGACCATTTTTAATTAAGCCTTGTATATGACTTCTACTCTCAGATTGCAAAACAACGTCTTGGATATAACGATCAAGACGTTGTTTTTCATATTCAGTTGTTATTTTCAACTGTTTCATCACTAAGTTCCTTCTTATCTTCTGCTCTTCTATGCTCTAAAAAGATAGCATCTATAGCAAATAAAACAATGGCTGCAGATAGCCAGATGTCAGCCCAATTATTGTGAAAAGATACGATCCAATCAAGAAATGGGAAGTGCATAAAATCGATGACTTTACCTCTAACTGCTCGATCAATTGCGTTACCAATGGTTCCCCCAATAAAAAATGCTATCGATAGACTATATATTTTAGCTTTTTTAAAGTCTACTTTTGTAAATAGATAACCAAAGAAAATTAATGCGACGACTGTCACAATAAAAAATAGTAGATATGCATTTTCAAACGATCCTAATGAACTACCAGTATTTTCTGCATAACCAATATCTAAGATACCAGGAATCATCGTAAATCCATGGTTGGTTGTGCCAACTAATGAGCCAACAGTATTATAAATAGGATCAAAATAACTAACTGCAAGTATTTTGGTTAATTGGTCTATCAATATAGTTGCGATTATAATTAAAATTCCAATGAACATTATAGACTCCTTATAGTAAAACTGAAATAAGCGTACCACCTATGATAAGAACAACAATTGAAACAAATGTGCTTTCAACTAGTTGTGGTATTCGGTAGTTAACTTCTTCAAGTTTAGGATGATAGTTTTTTAATAGTAAGTAATAGAAGTTAAAATAGAGAAATATTGCACCTATTAAGATAACCACCAGCAAGACAGCTAACAACAAAGTAAGTTTAGTATATATAAACATATTGATGACCACTAATGTTGGTATTAAAACAATTAAGACAGTAATCAATAGTGAACCCAATACCGATTTAACGAGTGTCAAAGTCTTAACGTATGAATCTACACGTTTCGTTAGATTTAAGTATCGTTGATACCCTTTATATAGATGATCTAATTGTTTTCTAATCCAGTTCATTTGCATACTCCAATAACTTTACTAAAGCATCTTCTATCGTAGTTACAGCAATGATGTCAAAATCATAAGATAAATCTTCAATGTCTTTAACATGTGATTCAGGTATGAAAAATACATCAACACCCAAATAATTAGCGGTTAGTATTTTCTGTCTAATTCCACCAATTCTACCAATAGTTCCATCACTATTCATCGTGCCAGTTCCAGCAATCTTACTATCATATAAGTTTATATTTAGTAAACTTACATATATAGATAACGTCTGTAGAAGACCACCACTAGGACCACCAATATTGTTGTTTAATCCAGGTATTTCGTAAGATGGATTCGCATCATTAATCGTATATGAAGGATAATACCAGAATGACAAATCAGCAGCTTGTTTCACATAATGATAAGTAAATATATCTCCATCTCTATTGATTGTAAAGACGACATCGTCCTGATAAGCTAGTACTCTAAATGATTGATCGTTTGTCGTGGATGCTTGCACACCATCAATAGCAATAATGATGTCTCCAATTTCTAGTTCATCAATCCGTCTTGGAAAATCATTAATGTATAAACCATCAAATGTATAATCAATAGAAATTGATGCATCTACTAAACTGGCCTGTTCATACGCATTAATTGATGCTAACTCATATGATGAGGTCTTTTGCAGCTTACCTTGTGTCACACTTTCAGCAGGTGATGTCTCAGATTGTCTAACTGTCGTTTTATAAACATTCATGCGTTCATCACCATGTAACATGAAATACTGAAAAGCTGTAATTGGGTGATACGAATAGACATAAACAGTGTAAAAATGATCAGATGCAGGATGCTCATCAATGATAAAAGTTTCATTCATAGGTGTTAATCCACCAGGTGCAATCACTGAATAACCAGTAGGCACGACTAAAACCATTAGTGCATATACATATGCAAACAATACAATCATAATGATTTTAAGATGGTTTTTGATGAATTTAATCATAAGTTAATGTCCCAACATTGATTTGATGATATTTGATACCTGCAGCATCTAACATTTTGAGTGCTGCTTGATGTGTTTCATGATCTTTATGCTTATTAGATTCAAAAATAATCTCTTTAATACCACTTTGAATAATCAGTTTTGTACATTCATTACATGGAAATAACGTCACATAAATGCTTGATCCTTTAAGCGATTGTGTCGCATTTAATATCGCATTAGCTTCGGCATGAACCACATATGGATACTTAGTATCTACAATGTCACCTTTTTTAGCCCACGGGAAAAGATTATCAGAACAACCCGTTGGAAAGCCATTATAGCCTATACCAACAATTCTTTTTTCCGTATTTACAATGCATGCTCCAACTTGTGTATCCGGATCTTTGCTTCTAAGTGCAGAAAGTTTAGCAACGCCCATAAAATATTGATCCCACGAAATGTAATTTTTACGCATTTTTCTTTTCATCCTCTTTAACTAAATTCAAATCAACATGACAATATCCACCAGGATTTTTATCTAAATAGTCTTGATGATATCGTTCAGCTTCATCATAATCTTCATTCATTTTTACTTTGATTCTAACACGTTCGTATTCAGCACCAAAATAAGTTTTAAAATAAGCCATCACTTGATCCATTTCTGATGCCCTAGATACATAAACACCACTTCTATATTGTCTACCAATATCATGCCCTTGTTTATTAATGCTAAATGGGTCAACAAAGCGTAAGAAATGCTCTAATAATTGCTCAATTGTAATTTCATTTTCTTGATAATCAATTTCACATGCTTCTGTGTGAGAAGCAATTCCGTTACAAACTTCCTCATAACTTGGGTTTCTTTTATTACCATCTATATAACCTACTGATGTGTCACAAACCCCTTTTAACTGTTTAAAATAAGCTTCTACACCCCAAAAACAGCCACCGGCTAAGACGATTTTAGCCATTTATTCACCAACTTTCAAATGTAGTTCTTTCAGTTGTTTCATATCCACTTCACTCGGTGCTTGCATCATTTGATCCTTCGCACTTTGTGTTTTTGGGAACGCAATAACATCTTTAATATTTGTTGTTTTTGTCATTAACATGACTAGTCGGTCTAGGCCTAATGCGATGCCACCATGTGGCGGTGTACCATATTTTAAAGCATCGACAAAGAAACCAAAACGTTCTTTAATATCATATTCACTTAAACCCAGTGTATTAAACATTAATTCTTGGACATTTTGATCATGAATACGAATGGATCCACCACCTAGTTCATAACCATTTAAAATAACATCATACGCTTTAGCTAATGCATTAATTGGATCATTTGTCATCGCTTCCAGATGTTGTGGTGCTGTGAATGGATGGTGTTGTGCGACTAAGCGATCTTCTTCTTCATTATATTCAAAGAGTGGAAAGTCTACAACCCATGAGAAGTGATAAACATTAGGGTCAATCAAATCAAATTGTTTTGCTAATGCTATGCGAAGTGCACCTAATGCATCTAACACATCATTTTTACGTCCAGGAACAAATAAAATCATTTCATTATCTTTTAAATTCAAGCCTTCTACATCAGATTCACTGATGAATTTAGCGATACTACCACTAATTTGTTCACCAGCTTTTTTAATATAAGCCAAGGCTTCTCCATGATTTTTCTTTACTAAGTCTCCTAATTTATCTAGCTTTTTACGTGATAAACTACTTGCTTCATCAATTCGAATGCCGCGAACAGCTTCTTTTTCATTAAATAATGGAATATCACTATCTGCAAACTTGTCTTTATAATCTTGAATCTTTAAACCATATCGTAAGTCTGGCTTATCACTGCCATATGAATTTCTTGCTTCCGCATATGTCATTTCCATAAATGGTGTTTTAATATCAATATTTAAAACTTTTTTGAACGTATGTTTCAATATACGCTCTGTTAATGCGCGAATTTCAGCTTCTGATTTAAAAGATAGCTCAATATCCACCTGTGTGAATTCTGGCTGCCTATCAGCTCTTAAATCCTCGTCTCTAAAACATTTAGCCATCTGGAAATACTTTTCAAATCCGGCAACCATAAATAATTGTTTATATATTTGTGGTGATTGTGGTAATGCATAAAAGTGACCTTCATAAAGTCTTGATGGCACTAAGTAATCACGTGCACCTTCAGGTGTTGATTTACCTAGAATAGGTGTTTCTAATTCATAAAAACCTTCGTCTACTAAAACACGTCTAATGGCCTGCATTATTTCATGACGTTTGATTAGGAAATTTTGCATAACAGGACGTCTTAAATCCAAATAGCGGTATTTTAATCTTGTTTCTTCCAGTGCATCCGTTTGATCAGAGACAATAATAGGTGGTGTTTCACTTGTGTTTAAAACATCTAATGTATCCACATCAATTTCAATTTCACCTGTAGGTATATTTTTATTTTTAGATTCACGCTCTAGAACGCGACCTGTAATACTTAACACATATTCAACTTTGACTGTTAGTGCAATTTCATAGTTTTTATTTTCAGGTCTAATAACAAGCTGTGTAATTCCAAAACGATCGCGCAAGTCAATAAACACTAAACCGCCTAAGTTGCGTGATTTTTGAACCCAACCTCTTAGCTGAACTGTCTCACCAATATGTTTACTGTTAAGTTCTCCATTTGTATAATAAGTAAATGACATGACTATTGTCCTCTTTCTATAATGTAGCTTACAACGTTGTCTAATGATACATCAACTTGTTCCTGTGTTTTCGTGTTCTTAACACCAGCAACGCCTTTTTTCAGTTCATCTTCACCTAAAATAATCAAATACGATGCTTCATATCTCAAAGCTTGTTTTAACTGACCTTTAAAGGCTTTATTCGTATAATTCATATCAGCGCTTAATGACACTTTCCTAAGGTCATGTAAGAGTGTTGTAGCAATTTTCTTACTTTCCTCATCAAATGCGATAATATAAGCATCTAATGCTTTTTCATTAGTAATATCAATGTTTTCCATCGCTAATGCATCTAATATTCGCTCCATACCGCAGGCAAAACCGATACCGCCTAAATCCGGACCGCCAAGTTCTTTAACCAGCGATTGATATCTACCGCCGCCACCTAAAACGTTTTGTGCGCCAAAGCCTTCAATATCAGCCTCAATTTCAAATACTGTATGGCTATAGTAATCAAGCCCTCTAACCATTCTTGGTGCAATCTCATAATCAATGGAAGCGAGATCTAAATATGTTTTAACTTGCTCAAAGTACGTGCTTGACTCCGCATCCAAATAATCTAGTGGTGTTGGAGCACTAACAACAGCTTCATGATCATGATCAATCTTGCAATCAAGAATACGCAGCGGATTTTTAGTTAGTCTTTCTTGACAATCCTTACATAATGTGTGTTGATGTGGTGTAAAGTGATCAATTAACGCTTTTTGATAGTTTTTTCTTGATATAGGATTACCTAAACTATTGATTCTAACTTTTACACCTTTTAAACCAAGGGATTCGAAGAAATCATATGCTAACATAATCATTTCTGCATCTAATGCAGGGTCAACCGCGCCGATTGCTTCTACACCGAATTGGTAAAATTGACGATATCTACCCTTTTGAGGTCTTTCATAGCGAAAATTAGGACCAATATAATAAACTTTTTCTAGCTCTTGCGTCGCATATAACTTGTTTTCAACATAACTTCTTATTACACCAGCAGTTCCTTCTGGTCTTAATGTTAATTTTCGATGACTACGATCCTCAAAGTTATACGTTTCTTTTGTTACCATATCTGAATGGTCGTTTTTACGATGAAATACATCGCTATACTCCATCATAGGTGTTCGAACTTCTTTTACATGATAACGTTCGAAGATTGCACGAATTTTTTCTTCTAACGCTTGCCATTTAGCTGATTCAGATGGCAACACATCATATGTTCCTTTAACGCGGTGAATAGCCATGATAATCCTCCTTTTTAAGCTCATAAGTCATGAGCATTCCTTCTAATTTAGCATTAGCTTTTTGATAAATATAAGGCTTCATTGATATAAATTTAAAACCACTTTTCTCAATAACTCTTTTGCTTGCTATATTGTCATGAAGATGTTTGATAATAATGACATCATAATCTAAATACTGAAAACCAATAGCAATCATTTTCTTTAATGCTTTGGTCATAATACCCCTACCCCAATAATTTTTATTGAGACAATAACCAATTTCAGCAGCATTTCTTGTGTCTAATTTTGCATGATAATCAATCGTACCGATCATTTTCATTGTTTCTTTATAAACGATTGCATAACCAATCGGAAGTCCTCTTTTAGCCCTTGGATAAAAAACCTCTTTGATACTTCTTTTAGCTTCTTTGGGACTGATCATAGGCCCCCAACTAAGCCACTTAGTTACTTCTTTATCACTACCGTATTCAAACATATCTTTATAATCAGACGTTTTGATGGTACGTAGGATAAAATCACCTAAATCAAGGATTGGCATATGTTGATATTTTTTCATAAAAACCTCAAATAAAAATCGTCCTTAAAAAAACATCTAAGGACGAAAGATTCGCGGTACCACCTTAGTTCTAGGATTATTCCTAGCCCTCATTTATAAGTATCTTGCCTCTGAAGGTGTCACGTCTAACCTAAATCCTTCTTCTCAGGCGATGTAATTATGCTTTTATTATAGCGTTTAACAATGGATAAAGTCAATCAATATTCAACAATTATCGTGACTGGTCCATCATTTGTCGATTTGACATCCATATGTGCTTGAAATTGACCAGTTTCAACATGACATGTTTTTTTAAGCTCAAGGACAAATGCTTGATAAAGTTTATTTGCAACATCTGGCCTAGCTGCTTCAGTAAATGATGGTCTATTATTACCAATGACATTACCATATAATGTAAACTGTGAAACAACTAATAAAGCCCCATTCACTTGATTAATATTTAAGTTTAGTTTACCCTGATCATCTTCAAATACACGTAGTTTAGTGACTTTGTCAGCCATCTTTTTAACTGTTTCAATTGTGTCAACATGTGTGATGCCAACATAGACTAAATAACCATGCTTGATCTTTCCAATGATTTTTTTATCAACTGAAACGGATGCTTCTTTGACACGCTGTATGACAGTTCTCATTTAAAGTCCCTTTCAACAGATGATATATCACTAATTTTACGTAAATTAACAAGCAAGCCCTGTAAATCATTTTGCCCTTTCACTAAAACCTTTAATTTAATGATCATTTCTAGTGATGTAGTTGTTGTCGCATTGACTTCAGCAATTGACACTTTTTGTGCATTAACACCTGTGACAACTTCAGTAAGAAGCGTTGGTTTTGCTGTACCGATAATTTTAATTCTTGTTGGATAATTACGATCAATTTCTGATGACCAAAATGCTTCAATTAAACGGCTTTCTTCGAATTGTCTGCAGTTCGGACAAAATGATGCATGAATCACAATACCACTTGTCTTAGATATATAGCCTACAATTGGGTCTCCTGGAATAGGTAGGCAGCAATTAGCAAGTTTCAGCTGTGGACTTGATAATCCTTCAATGACGACACCTGTTTCAGAATGTGTCGTGAGTTGTCTTGCCGCTTTTTCCATTTGACGCTGTAAGATTAATTGTTTATCTATTTCTTTCCCTAATAATTTTTGGACGACTGTTTTAGGTGACAGCATGCCTTTACCAATTTCATGATAAAGTTCTACAACTGTCTTAATTGAATTCTTCTCAAAATGCTTTTTAACAAACGCATCATCAATCGTTTGATCTGCTTTTTGTGCTGTCATTTCACGTTCAAGCTGATCTTTACCACTTTGTATGATATTATCTTTATTTAACTTATTTAAGAAACTCTTAATTTTATGTTTCGCATGTGAAGATTTCGCAATTTTCAACCAGTCTTCTGATGGACCAGTTGAATTTTTATTTGTCTTAACAGATACGATATCCCCTGTATTTAACTGATAATCAAGTGTTACGATGCGGTTATTGACGATTGCACCAACCATTTTATTACCAATATCTGAATGAATACGATAAGCAAAGTCAATTGGTGTCGCACCTTTCGGTAATTCAATTACTTCACCTTTAGGTGTAAAGACATAAACGTTTGCATCTAAGATATCGCCTTTTACAGTATCTACGAATTCCTCAGCTGCGCCTGACACTTCATCTTCATCTTCACTCATCTTTAATAATTCACCATACCATTTGAGTTTTTGAGCAATTTCAAATTGTTCACGTTCTTTAGAGTAAGTTTTATTTTCTTTATATGCCCAATGTGCTGCAATCCCATACTCTGCAACTTGGTCCATTTCATGTGTTCTAATTTGGACTTCAAATAACGTGCCATCTTCAGATAAAACAGTTGTATGAAGCGATTGATACATATTTGGTTTAGGAACAGCTATATAGTCCTTAAAACGTCTTGGAATTGGTGTAAAATTCGCATGAATGACACCAAGTGCTTGATAACATGTTTCCACTCTATCAACAATAATTCTTACAGCTAGCAAGTCATAAATATCTTCAAAAGCACGATTATCTCTAACCATCTTTTTATAGATAGAAAAAATATTCTTAATACGACCTTTAATTTCGAAATCACTTAAATCAGATTTTCCAAATAAGTCTTTAATATGAGCGATAACTCTTTCGATGGATGCCTCACGCTCAGCTTTTTTTGCTTGTATCATGTTTGAGACACGATAATACATTGGTGGATCTGTATAACGAAGGGAACGGTCTTCCAATTCCGCCTTAATTCTAAAAATCCCTAGACGATGTGCCAGTGGCGCATAAATCTCTAAGGTTTCGCTTGCAATACGATATTGTTTTTCTGGTGGCATTGAACCAAGTGTGCGTATATTATGTAGTCGATCTGCAATCTTAATAACAATGACGCGAATATCTTTTGCCATAGCTAATAGCATCTTTTGATGATTATCTGCTTGAGACGCTACTTGATTAAATGATAATTGACCAATTTTAGTTACACCATCTACAATATTTGCGATTTCAGCCCCAAAAGTTTTTTTCACTTCTTCTAGTGTATAATCAGTATCTTCTACCGTATCATGCAAAAGAGCAGCGATCAACGTCGCTGGCCCTACACGTAGTTCAACTAAAATTTTAGCAACTGCCACAGGATGCGTGATATATGGGTCACCACTTTTGCGCATCTGATTGACATGTTTATCTTTAGCAATCTTATAAGCCTTTTCAATTAAATCAATATCTTCTTGTTTATGAATATATGAAGCAAATCGATCTGCTAAAGATTTAAATAATACATCTGCCATATGGGCACTCGTTTCTAATTAGATTAGTAACTAATTAAAGTTAGTATATCATAATCTGATAGTTTTTTACGTCCATCCAACGCTGTTAATTCAATTAAAAATGCTAAACCTACAACTTCTCCACCTAATTTTTCAACTAGTTTTACGGTTGCATCCATTGTACCACCTGTTGCAAGCAAGTCATCTATAACTATGACACGATCACCAGGTTTAACGGCATCCTTATGCATGGATAGTGTATTTTTACCATATTCTAAATCATAAGATAATGAAACAGTTTCTCTTGGTAATTTACCAGGTTTCCTGACTGGGGCAAATCCAATACCCAATTCAACAGATACTGGGCAACCAAAAATAAAACCTCTAGCTTCTGGTCCTACGATTAAAGTTGCCTTTTTATCTTTTGCAAATTTTGTGAATGCATGTGCTGCTTCTCTATATGCATCACCATTTAACATTAACGGTGTAATGTCTCTAAATAAAATATCTTTTTCTGGGAAATTTGGTACTTCTGCTATGTATTTTTTCAAGTCCATTTTTGTCCTCCAATGACGTAACTTAACAAGTCGAATACGGTATTATTTTAACTCATTTATGAGTGATAAGCAAGTGTGCTATAATGTTAACAGGAGACGTTATGAAACCATTAGCTTATCGCATGAGACCAACACAATTTAACGATGTATTTGGACAAGACCATTTAGTAGGAAAATCTGGTGTTTTAACGAAGATGCTTGAAAAGCATAAATTAATGTCATTCATTCTTTATGGTCCACCAGGAACTGGCAAAACTACAATCGCATCCATCGTTGCTGAAACAACAGAAATGGATACTTATTTTTTCAATGCATCTACCGACAATAAGGCTAAATTAAAAAGTATTCTTGATACAACAAGTTATAACGATGTGATGATTATTATCGATGAAATTCATCGTATGAAAACGGATATCCAAGATTACTTATTACCATTCATGGAAAATGGTCATGCCATTGTTATCGGATTAACGACTTTAAACCCCTATCAAAGTATTAATATGGCGATTCGTTCTAGATGTCACCTATTTGAAGTGAAAAACTTAGATGATCAAGCAATTGAAAAAGCCATCAAACGTGGCTTACAAGAACTTGAAATTGATTTGCGCATTGATAAAAATGCTATTAAAGCGATGATTCGTCTTTCAAATCATGAGATTAGAAGTGCATTAAATATTTTAGAGAGTTGTTCAATCATTTTAAATGATGGTGACAAAATAGTTGCTCAAACAGTTTATCGTGTTGCTGGTAAAATCAGGCACGATTTAGATGATCACGAAGATCACTTCTATGATTTATTAAGTGCATTACAAAAATCAATACGAGGATCTGATGTGGATGCTGCTATTCATTATCTAGCAAGACTTATTACATTAGGTGACTTGCAAGCAATCATTAGGCGGTTAATCGTTATTAGTTATGAAGATATTGGCCTCGCTAACCCAATGATGGGTGTCAAAGTTATGGCTGCATGCGAAGCTGCAGTTAAAGTAGGCTGGCCAGAGGCGAGAATTATTTTAGGTACAATTGTAATTGATATGACATTATCACCTAAATCAAACACTGCTATATCTGCTATTGATAAAGCTTTGCAAGAATATGAGAATGAAGAAACGGGTGTTGTACCTGATCAAGCAAGCAATAGACGGATTAAACAAAATCCTGGAATTTATCATTATCCACATGAATACCCTGGTAGTATTAATGATCAAACGTATATGCCAGATCAAATCATGGATCACACATACTATATCCCTAAACTAGAATCTGCATATGAAAAAGCATTAGCAGATCGTTTAAAAAAAATAGATCAGATAAAACATAAGAAACGTTAAAAAAAGAGCATTTAATGCTCTTTTTATATGTCTGTAGAAATGATAACTGGAATGGTTATCGGTCTTCTTCTTATTTGTTCATATATATAGCGGTTAGTTTCATTTCTAACATCACGTTTAAACTCATTCCAATTGATATATCGTCCTGTAAGATGCTTTTTACTGACCTTAATAAAGATTTCTTTAATTTGTTCAAGTAATGCCTCTGATTCTTTTACATAGACAAAACCCTTTGTGACAATTTCAACATTTCCTAAGAGTTTCTTTGTTTTAGGATTAACGTGAGATACAATAAGTAACGCGCCATCTTCAGCTAATAATTCGCGATCCTTCATGACATAATCATTTACATCACCAACTGCTGTTCCATCAATTAAGATTTCGTCAACATTAATATCGCCTCTTGATACATAAGAATCACCATTTTGGTAACTAAACACATCACCGTTATCCAGCATGATTACATGATCTTCATCATATCCCATTTCCATTGCAAGAGTTTTTACACCATATTGATGACGATACTCTCCAATCGTAGGAATTACATACTTAGGTTTTAAGAAATTAATCATCATTTTTAACTCTTCTGCAGTAGCATGCGATGCAGTTAATAATCGTTTATCAATATTTTCAACATCAGCATCACTACGATATAAAATATCAAGAGTTCGTGCTGCCATCTTTTCAGTACCAGGCACTGGTGCAGTCATTAAGACAATAGTATCACCTTCATTAATATTAATGAGACGGTCATTCTTCTTACACATTCTTTGAAGCATAAAGAATGGTTCATGTCTATTACCTGTAACAAGTGCTACAATATCTGGATCATCATTTTTATTCTTTTCATCAATATAGCGTAAATTGATTAGTGACGCTTTAGGAATATCTAAATAGCCTTCAGCTATCGCTATATCTACAATACGTTGTGCTCTTCTACCTATAATAGCAATCCGCTTATGATGTTTTAAACTAATATTTACAGCATGTTGGATTTTTCGTAAATCAGATGAGAATAAACTAATAATGATTCTACCTGTAGCATTCGCAAATATACTATTTAACTTGTGATCTAATGCTTGATTTACACCGCCATTTAAGACTAGTGTTGAACCAAGCGACTCAGTTAATAGTGCTAACACGGGTTTCTCAGCTAGTGTATTAATCTTTTTAAAATCTGTTTGATATCTTATATCACCACTTTGATCAAACGTGAAATCAGAAGTATAAACGATTGATCCTTCTACTGTATGAATAGCAACTCCTAGTGATTCAGGAATTGAGTGTGTTGTTTTAAAAAATGATACTCTGACATTCCCAAATTTAATAATACTATTTTGAGAAACGACATTTAATGTATATTGATCTAAATTGAATTTTGAATCACTTAGCATATCTTTTACAATTTGCATCGTGAAATTTGAAGCATAAACAGGCACATTAAGCTCATTAATTAAATGTGGGATTGCACTTACATGATCTTCATGAGCATGTGATAAAAAGATGCCTTTGATACGATCTTTAGCATGTATTAAGACTTTATAGTCAGGGATGATTTCATCAACACCATATAATTCTGAACTTGGATATTTAATACCTGCATCCAAAATAAACAGGCTTTTGTCGACTTCAACGACATACATATTTTTTCCATTTTCGCCTAGTCCACCCAAGGCAAAAAATCTTATATTACTCAACATTAACACTTCCTTATTACTGTAACGTATTTTAACTACCATAATTATATCATGTTTTTTATTTATAACAACGAAAATGTTTTGTCTGTGATAAGATATAAGTAGGTGAATATGATGATTAAATACCCAATAAAACGGAAACCACAAAACAAACAAACAAACTATGCAAACCTAGGTATGACGCTAGAATCTGATATTGAAGCAACCAATCAATACTATTTAGCTAATCATATTGCAGTCATCCATAAGAAACCGACTCCTATTCAGGTTGTGAATGTTTCTTATCCTGCACGTAATAAAGCTAAGATTATTGAAGCCTATTATAAAACACCTTCAACTACAGATTTCAACGGCTTATATAAAGGTCGTTACATTGATTTTGATGCGAAAGAAACGAACTCAAAAACTGCCATGCCTTTAAAAAATGTGCATCCTCATCAAATTGACCATTTAAAAAGTGTTGAAGAACATGGTGGTATCGCATTTTTAATCGTCCATTTCAAAAAACACAATGCATATTTTCTACTACCTTTTAACGTACTTTATCGTTATTGGGAATCTCAACATAAGGAAAAGGGACGGAAATCCATCCCTTATGATACATTTAAAACTAAAGCATTTTTAATCAATTTTGGTTTTAATCCAAGACTTGATTACCTTAAAGTTGTAGAAGATCACTTTTTACAATGATATTATTCTTCTCTAATAAATCTTTAAGTCTCACACGTAATGAGAGCAAGATAGCAATAACAATGATGGTAGTCGTTAATATATATGTTAGATTGTAAAACATACTATATAACCATAGATTTCCATCCATTAATGCAAATATCCGTGTTGCGAGATTTGGATCAGCATCACCTGTATTAACAGCATCAACCGCATTTTGTATACTTGATTGCCATAAAACTACACCGGATAACGTACTTGATACAAGTCTTATAAGGCTAACTGCAATTGTTGCAAAAATGATATGTGTACTTTTACTTAATCCATCTTTAAATAATCCTGCTAAACCAAATGCAGTAAATGGGACGACATAGTCAAGTAAAATCAATAACATAATTTGCACACCAGTCCATGTTGTACCAGTCCATGACTCTAGGTTATCTCTTAATGCAGATAAATAAATCAAATAATCGAAACTAAAATTATACATACCAAATACAAAACCTGCCAATAACCCATATTTCAATCCAAACACTAACCCAATGATAATAATTGGGATCATGGAAATCCCAAAGAATTTCCCTCCAAATGGCATACTTAAATTCAGCCCAGGCATAAAACTTACAATCAAATCGATTGCAATGGCACTAGCGAGTAAGATTGCTGTTGCTACTAGTGCTTTTGTTTCTCTAATTGCTTTCATTTCTTAACCTCCTTAGAAATAAAAAAATTTCTATGGATGCCCAAAGAAATAAGATAGTTAAAATATATTGCACTATCCCTCCGCTGGTATCATCCAGATCAGGTTCAACGGGTCGACTTATGTCCTCTCAGCTAACGCTCCCCGAGTGATCATCTATACTATAGCATATTTAAATTGAAATTACAATGAGGTAACATTATGATTATACTATTATCAACTACATGGCGAGCTATTATTGCTTTTATCTTATTAATACTTGTGTTTCTATTATTACATACAAAATATAATCGTCAGGATGAAGTGACAATTATTGAGCGATTTGGTAAGTTTAAACGTATGTATGATGAACCAACATTATTTTTTATCATTCCTTTTATTGATCGTGTATTAGATCGTATATCAACGCATGAGATTATTGAAGCGAGACGTTTCTCATATCAACAAGATAATGAGCAAATTAAAGTTAATATGACCATTCGATTTACTGTTTTTGATCCAAAGGCATATGCTTATCAGTCATATGATCCTGTTGGATCGATTATTGATTTGATTGTTACAGCAAAAGAACATCATGTTTCTGCTGGCGATTTAGATTTGCAAATCAAATCATATGGAAGAGATTTTGGCATGACTATTATTAATTACTTCTTTGATTAATAAATAATAATTTTAGATAATATTCTTGCAATAGAAATAATTTAATGCTATAATTAGGTTGTTAGGAGTGATATTATGCAAATAAATTGGTTTAATGAAAAGCCAAAAGATTGCGTGGTTACGATTGCAAACGGTAATTTAACATTAAATAAACCAGCAACTATATTTTTCGAAACTGCATATAGCGTTATGTTAGGTATTAATAAGGAAGAAAAGCTAATCTTTATCAAACCATTGTCTAAAGAGGCTGCAACGAAACATGATATTCCTGATAATGCAAAATATCGTATTTCAGTAAGATCTTCCTATAGTCGTGTTGCCAACAAAGCTTTTGTTAATGAAATCGCAGATCTCGTTAATTTGAGCCTTGATGTGACAACATACAAATTTAAGGCAAGTTGGCATGACAAAGAAAAATTGTTGATTGTCGATCTTAAGGAGGAATTATAGTATGGACATTATGTTTTGGGTGTGGTTAGGTATCTTTGTCGTTGCACTAACAATCGAATTTATGACTGCTGATATGGTATCTATTTGGTTCTCCATTGCAGCAATCCCAAGTTTTTTACTTGCTTTATTTAGTGGTTGGGTTTGGCTTCAAGTTACATTATTTATTGTCTTGACTATTGTACTTTTCTTATTTACTAGACCTGTCGTTATGAAGTACTTTAAAGTCAACGAAATAAAGACAAATGTTGATTCAATTGTCGGCCAAGAAGGTGTTGTTATTGTCAAGATTTCAGAAAATGGTAGAGGACGTGTTCAGTTACGATTGAATGACTGGGCTGCTGTTGCTCATGAAACCATTGACGTTGATGAACGTATACGCGTCTTAGATGTTGAAGGCGCGACGCTCATTGTTGAAAAAATATCATAATAGAAGGAAGGTATAATTATGGATCCAGTATTAATTGTTTTAATTATTGTCGGCGCATTAATATTAATTATTATTGCTGCAAGCTTTAGACTAGTAACACAAACGAAAAAAGTCGTCGTTGAAAGACTTGGGGGGTATTATACAACTTGGGGTGTAGGTATTCATTTCCTAATACCAGTCGTCGATCGAATTGCACAAGTGGTCTCCTTAAAGGAACAAGTTAAGGACTTTGACCCACAACCTGTTATTACAAAAGATAACGTTACCATGCAAATCGATACAGTTGTCTTCTTCTCGATTACCGATCCTAAAGCGTATACGTACGGTACAGAATCTCCGCTTCATGCGATTGAAAAAATTTCTGCTACTACATTGCGTAATATCATTGGTGATTTAGACTTAGACCAAACATTAACATCAAGAGATTTAATTAATACGCAGATGCGTAAAATCTTAGATGAAGCGACTGACCCATGGGGTATTAAAGTCAATCGTGTGGAAGTTAAAAACATTTTGCCACCAAAAGACATCAGGGACTCAATGGAAAAGCAAATGCGTGCAGAACGTGAAAGACGTCAGACAATTCTTATTGCTGAAGGTCAAAAACGTGCCGAAATCCTTCGTGCTGAAGGTGAAGCACAGGCTGTTATTTTAAGAGCCGATGCTGTTAAGCAACAAAAGATTAAAGAGGCTGAAGGTGAAGCTGAAGCGATTTATAAGCTTAAGGAAGCCGAATCACTTGGTATTAAATTGATTAAAGATTCCAAGCCTGATAAAGCTGTCTTGACAATCAAAGCGTACGAAGCACTTGCCAAAGTAGCTAACGGTCAAGCTACTAAACTTGTAGTGCCTACCAATATCACAGACTTAGCTTCTACTGTTTTAGTAGCTGCTGAAGCTGCTAGAGATACTAAAGCACCTGTAAAAAAATAATTAATAAGATGAAAAGGTTCTAACTTTAGAACCTTTTTTGCCTATAAAACGCCTTACATTAAACAAGTGATTTCATATAATTTATGATGAAATTAGCATTGACAATATGGATAAGATGTTCGTTAAGGTAAACAAAACGTTGATATTATACGTCATAAGTAAAATAGGAGCGATGCAATAGCATCGCTCTTTTTATTCATGAACAGATATGATGAGTGGCACAACCATCTCGTGTTTTGTGAAACCTGTATGATACCCTTTGAATGCTTCTTTGTCATTTAAAGCAAAGTGCTTCCCCAAGTAATCATAAAACATTTTTTGATCTTTTTTCACAAAGAAACTAGTTGCTTTTACTTCATTGAGTTTTGATAATCAGGTAATATTACCATAATCATCTAATAATCTCCTTAACAAGTGGTTCCACATTTGGCTTAGGACCAATTTCAACTGCACCTAATATTAATTTAGATGCTTCATCGACACCTCTGCTATTGACATATAGTGTTGCGATTTTTTGACCTTTTTTAATTGGGTATCCCACTTTAACATGAAGATCTACACCTACTGATAAGTCGATTTGATCTTGTTTGGTTTCACGACCAGCACCTAACCGCATCGCTGCTTTACCAATCGTCAATGCATCAATGGTTGTTATATAACCATCTTCAGTAGCTTTTAGTTCAACAGTATGTTTAGATAGTAAATCGTCAAAATGTTCAAGTGTGGACACATCTCCACCTTGTTCTTTTACAAATGACATAAACTTAGCATACGCACTACCATCATTTATTGCTTGATTTAGAAGTTTTCTTGCATCTTCCATATCATTTGTTATACCTGCGTAAATAATGAGTTCTTGGGCAATTGTCATGACCACTTCAATGAAATCCGCTGGTCCATTACCTTTGAGTGTATCGATAGCCTCTACAACTTCTAACGCATTACCAATTTTATGACCTAACGGTTCATCCATACCAGTGAGTATAGCAGTCATTTGTTTCCCTGCTAATTTACCAATATTCACCATTAACGTAGCGAGTTCTCTAGCCTCTTTAATGGTTTGCATAAATGCGCCTTTACCGACTTTAACATCTAAAACAATGGCATCAGCACCCGATGCTAATTTTTTACTCATAATAGAAGATGCGATTAACGGAATCACATCAACAGTCGCTGTAACATCTCTTAGTGCGTATAGTTTTTTATCTGCTGGTGCAACCTCGCCACTTTGCCCGACTACAGCAATACCAATATCTTTAACTTGTTTAATAAATTGTTCTCTTGTTAATTCCACTTTAAACCCGGGGATACTTTCAAGTTTATCAATCGTTCCACCAGTGTGTCCAAGTCCACGACCACTCATTTTAGCCACCTTTGCTCCTACACTAGCAACTAAAGGTGCCAAGACTAATGTTACCTTATCACCAACACCACCTGTAGAGTGTTTATCAACTTTAACACCTTTTATCATCGATAGATCTAGTACATCTCCAGAATCTCTCATTGATAATGCGAGGTGAGTTGCTTCTTCATGTGACATCCCATTAAAATAGGTTGCCATCAAAAAAGCACTCATTTGATAATCCGGTATATTACCATTTGTATATGAATCAATTAAAAATGTAATTTCTTCTTTATTTAATGTCTTGCCATCACGTTTTTTAGTAATTAAATCAATGACATGCATATCATCATCTCCCTACCCTTATTCTATCATAATTTATGAATGTATGTTATAATGCCTAGGGGAAAAGAGGTAGATTATGATCTTAACAATGGTCCGTCACGGACAAACACATTATAATAGTCAAGGACTTGTTCAAGGACGTATCAATAATGCCTTAAATGAGACTGGTAAAAAACAGGCTAGAACAGCAGCAAAACTTTTAAAAGATTTACCATTTGATACGCTCGTTAGTTCACCTTTATCAAGAGCACTAGAAACTGCTTATATTATTGCCAAAAAGTTGAAATATAAAAATCCAATTGAAATCATGCCTAATTATGTTGAAAGAGATTTTAATCAATTGGATGGCATGCCTATAAATGAAGCAATGCCACTTGTGCGTACAAAAGGATATACGCATGACGGCTATGAAAATGATGACATGCTCATTGATAGAATTGCAAGACAAACGTATGCTCTTCATGATAAACACAAAGATAACCATGTCTTATGTGTTGCTCATTCACATGTCATTAAAGCACTATTAGTCAAAGCAGATCCAAATCAATTCTCATTTGCTGATTACTTTTTATCAAATGGTGATATCATTACATTTGAGGTTACTGATAAAGCGATTAATTTCTTGAGTCATGAACGCCATCCAGACGCATAAAGCGTCTTTTTTTATACAAAAGAGTGAAGCTTAGGCTTCACTCTTCGTAAATGGTTCATTAATAATGTGAAACATATAGTCACCAACTTCTGCAGTTGACATGTCTTTTACTCTTTCATAAGGTACAACAGGATGAACGATGACTTTAATTACTGTACTACGCCATGGTGCACGATGCTTAATTTGTGGTGTATTCATTAAAGTGATTGGTAACAAATCAGCTTTTGCTTTCATTGCTAATTTATAAGCACCTGCTCGCATTTCAACCATTTTGTTGTCATATCGATCTTTAATACCACCTTCAGGGAATATGGCCATATTCATGCCACCTTTAACAACCTTTATTGCATCCACTAAGGCTCTAGCAGTATTTCTTGTATTTTCACGATCAATTGGAAATGCTCCAATCGATTTTAACCACGTCTTTACAACTGGCAATTTATAAACACCGGTTTTTGGCGTATAAGTGGTTGCTCTTTTGATTACATGCTCAATAATAATTGGATCTGCATAAGATTTATGATTAGAATAAGTTGTTAAAC
Organism: Acholeplasmataceae bacterium; assembly: GCA_963676765.1. Classification (GTDB taxonomy): domain Bacteria; phylum Bacillota_I; class Bacilli_A; order Acholeplasmatales; family Acholeplasmataceae; genus WOFB19. Next base: position 930,341 of record OY781159.1, on the reverse strand, counting down.
GACCGGTCGCAGGAATGTTTTCTCTACCTTCAATTTGAAGTTTTAACCTTAACACAAAAATGTTTAAGAATTTTGCAATACTTCTCGTTGTCATATACTTTAATTTATTGTCAACTTTTGTTAGTGGAAACCACGTATAGATGTTAATTGCTACAAAGAGCACAACACCAATTAAACTAACAATATAACCAGTAACAATCCAAACTGGGATTAAGAATAAGTTTGGTATAAAAATGGACATAAGCGTCGCATATGCCACCCATAATACTAAAAATATAAAACTAATCATGCTGACTTCCTTCTTTCATAAACTGCAAATATTAAACCAGGTTCTAGATGTTTACTTATGAGTTTAAATGCGCTTAAATCAAACGTTGGAAAATAGACATTCCCTTCATGATGATCAAGTACATATGTGATATAAAGTTGATCAGCATATGGTAGTGCTAAATGATAAATCGTCTTTCCACCAATAACAAAAACATCATCTTTTTCTGTTTTAAAGAAGTTTTGTACATCAGTCACTAAGGAAGCATCTAGATAATTTTTTTGTTCTAAATTAGCAACCGATATTTTTTTAAAGGGTAAAGGTTTTGTTTTGTAATAACCCTTTAATGACTGATACGTTAAATCTCCCATTAAAACATGCGCGTTTTTCGTTTGATTTTTAAAATATGTTAAGTCTGATGGATAATGCCATGGTAATTTATTATCCTTACCTATTAACCAATTTTCATCCATTGCCCAAATAAGCTTAATCATACAGCCACCTTGCCCTTAATCAATGGATATGGATCATAATGTGAAAGTTCAATATCCTCAAATGTGAAATCAAATAACGATTTAACATTTGGATTGAGTGTCATTTTTGGTAATACTTTAGGTGTTCTAGATAATTGTAAGTTGATTTGTTCAAAGTGATTACTATATATATGAGCATCACCTAATGTATGCACGAAGTCACCTACTTCATAACCTGTTACTTGAGCGACCATCATTAATAATAGAGCATAGCTTGCAATATTAAAAGGTACGCCTAAAAATATGTCGGCACTTCTTTGATAAAGTTGCAGTGATAATTTATGATCAGCGACATAAAATTGAATGAGTGTATGGCATGGCGGTAGCGCCATTGATTTTATTTCAGCAGGATTCCATGCTGATAAAATCATCCGTCTTGAATTGGGATTATTTTTTAATGTATGTAAAATATACTGCAATTGGTCAACACCATTAAAATTACGCCACTGTGCACCATAGACAGGACCTAGGTCTCCATATTTTTTAGCGAATTCATCATCTGATTTAATTAATTCAACAAATTGCTTCATTGATTCACCATGATAATCATCGCTATCTTTAAATGCCTTATAAGGCCATTCATTCCAGATTCTTACACCATGTTCAACCAGATACTTAATATTTGTGTCGCCTTTAATGAACCATAGTAATTCATGAATGATTGACTTTACATGTACTTTTTTAGTTGTCAATAATGGAAATCCATCTTTCAAATCAAAACGCATTTGATATCCAAAAATACTTTTCGTACCTGTACCAGTACGATCCATTTTGGAAGCACCCTGTTCCATGACATGTTTACATAAATCTAAATAAGCCTTCATGCTTCCTCCTTACTTAGCTAATTCGTATAATGCTTCCGTATAGATAACGACTGCTTTAAAGAAATCTTCTAAATCCACAAATTCATCTTTTTGGTGAATATATGTCGGTTTATCTAAGAAATGTGGACCAAATGCCACTGTATTTTTCATAACACGAGCAAACGTACCACCACCAATATTAATTGGCTTGGCTTCGACTTCTCCTGTATGTTTTTTATATACATTCATCAATGTTTGTACTAAATCAGATTCAGGATCAAAGTAAAGTACTTCATGATGTTTATCTAAGTGAAGTTTTGCATCATATAAAGCAAGTTTCTTATTACCTATTTCCATAACTTTATCTAAGGTGACACCATGAGGATAACGAAGATTTAATGATAATTGATATGTTTCACCATCAAATACTAATTTACCAAGGTTATTTGTAAGTGGACCCATTTCTTCATCAGTGTAAGCAACACCAAGTTTTTCACCCGTCCAGTCATTTAGTAATAATGCTTGATACATGTTAACCAACTTAGAATCCAGGTTTAATGTCACTAAGAATTCAAATAATCTATCAATCGCATTTTCCCCTAAATGAGGTAGTGAACCATGTGCAGATTTACCAATGACTTTAAATTGCATACCATCAGCAATTTTTTCTATAGAGCCTTCATAACCTTTTTCACTTAAAAATTTATTAAAAGCATCTCTGTATGTATCATCTGTAAATACAACAAACGCAGATTCTGGTACCATGTTATCTGCTAAACCACCTTCAATTCTTTTTATTGGTGATGGTTCATCTTTTCCATCTAAGAAAATACGTGTAATACCTTTTTCTGCATAAATTAAAGGGAAATCAGCATCAGGAATGAAACCAGCAACAGGCATTTTTGGATATTTCTTAAAATAATAGTCAACTCCACGCCATGCTGTTTCTTCATCTGTACCTAAAACAAGTTTGATTTCTTTGCTTAACGGTACATGAAGTTCTTTTAATATTTTCATTGCATAATAAAATGCAATAGTAGGTCCCTTGTCATCTTCAGTACCACGACCATACATTTTACCGTCAACAACAGTTGCGCTATATGCAGGATAAGTCCATCCTGTACCAGCAGGTACAACGTCTAAGTGACCAATTGAGCCGATGTAATCTTCTGTGTCACCTAATCTAATATGGCCAGCATATTGATCAACGTTCTCAACTTCAAAGCCATCACGTTCACCTAAGTTAAGCATATACAAAAGTGCTTCTTTAATACCTTCACCAAAGGGTGCTTCTTTACGCTTAGGATCAAATACAGTTAGTTCTGAATTAATTTTTATTAGTCCTTGCAAATCACGAATAATATCGTCTTTTCGTAATGTAACTTCTTTTTTAAAATCGTAAGGCATATTATCATCTCCTATATCCCATTATAGCAAACCTCAGGCACATTATAAAATGAAAAAAGTCCAATTGAATGAACTTTTTTCACAACTGCTATTCATTTGTGCGATTTGCTGATGATAAGAACGTAATACGCTCAGCAATGACTTCCAACATATTCATCTGTTTTTCTTCATCAAGTTCAAATTTATATGTCTGTAATCTGGCTTTTACTGCAATCATTGCACCTTTCTTGCAATACGTCTCAATCGCACTTGCTAAACCTTCCCAAACCGTGATTTTAATGAAATCGGTATCGTAATTACCGTCCATGTTTTTAAATGATCGTTGAACAGCCAGTGTGATATCACTCACTTTTCTACCATCATCCAACACTTTTAGTTCAGGATCTCTTGTTAGTCTTCCGACTAATATTAACTGGTTAAGCATGATGTCCCCCCCTCATATATGCAACCAGTTTAACTCATCAATAGAAAATGACATAATTGCGAAATAAAATATTAAATGAATATTAACTTCATCATTTCATGCAAATTTATACACTTTTCGTCGCATCATAATGCGTATATGACATATTTATAAAAAAAGGCCTTGAATTAGCCTTTTTTATAAATAAGCGTTGCAATTCTATTTTTCTTAATTTGTGCCTTGGCATTCATGACATCTTCAAATGAAAGTTCACGCATCATATCAATGGCTTCAAAAAGGTTTGTTTTTTGATGAATATATTTGCCATATAAATGCGCTTTGTATTCCAACGAATTTAAAGCAAATACATGTTGTCCCAATGATACTTTTTTAAAGCGCTCAAAATTCTCTAAATTAATATCCTCATTATCTTCTATCAATGCTTCAATGATACGCTTTTTAAGTTTAAAAGGTTTCTTTGATTCTGCATACAGCAGTAAGTGTTCCGCTTTTTCTTCAAAAACCGGTGTATAGTAATAGTTTTGATTAATTAAACCTTCGCGCATAAGTGATTCCGTTAATGTTGATGAAGATCCAAATAACATACCCATCAAATAACTATATGCCAACTCTTGTTTGATTTGTTCTTTGATACTTCTTTTTTTAGCAACCAATTTAACACCTAACATGAGTTTAGGTATATTGACTTGTTTGATTTGTACATCATGTTTGACTAATATACGATTAGGTTCTTTCGGATATAGAACTTTAATATTTTCTTTGACCACTTCTCGATCATAAGATCTAAGTAGTTTTTCCATCTTTTTAACATCAATTTTACCTGCAATGACTAATAAACGATTAGCATGTTGATAAAAATATTTGTGCGCTAATGTCAGCGTATCTGCTGTAATATTTTCTATGCTTTCTAGCGTGCCACCAATGTCTTCTATAATCGGGTGACTTTCATACATGTTATTGATTAAGCGATGCATCATTTCCGTTTGTTGATCGTCTAAATACATCTTCAATTCTTCAGCAATAATTGAACGTTCGGCATCTACGTTTTCTCTTGTGAAATGCGTTGTATCAAGCATGTTTAACATATGTAATAAAGCTTCTTCTACATTGTCAGTTGCTGAAAACAAATAAGATGTTTGAACATATCCTGTCATTGCATTAGCATCCGTACCTAAAGCAGTAAACATTTGAAATCCATCTTTGCCATCAGGCATTGCGAATATTTTATGCTCCAAAAAGTGAGCTGTGCCAGAAGGTAGCTCTTTTATACCATCTTCAGTTTCAAATTTTAATGCAAAATTCCCAAATGGAACTGATATTTCAGCATATGTTAAAAATGAAGGTTCATCTTTAGGTAATAAATGAACGTGCATACCATTTTTCAACGTAAATTGATAGACGTGTTCATTTGCTTCCTTGTAAAAGGTATGTTTCATGAAGTAACCCCCTTAAGTACATAGATTGTATCTAAAAAAAGGCTTTTAAGTGCTTTATTCACAGTTTCAATGGTAACATTTTCAATACGTTTTAAACGTGATTCAATTGGTTCATCATGTGTTGTCAAATATGCATAATACGCACGTTTAGTGAAATAACTTTGATGATCTAATCCAGCTTTTATTTGATGACTAATATAAGTTTTAGCGGTTTTCAATTCATCATCTGTGATACCATTTGTTTTAAGGTCTTCAACAAGCTCAATCATTGATTTTTTAGCTATATCACACATGTCAATAGCAACACCACTACCCACGGTTACAGTGCCTTTATAAACATCGTAATTAGAACTCACGTCGTAACAAAGATTTTCCTTTTCACGAATGATTTTAAATAAACGTGATTCAGGATAACCACCTAATATTAAGTTTGCTAGTAATGCCGATTCATAGTTTTCATCAAAGCGATAAATCGGGAATACATATCCCATTTTAATCATCGCTTGCTTCATATCTGTTTCTTCAACGACCTCTTTTAATTTATGTGCCTTTCTAAAAGTAGTTTGAAACGCTGGCGAAGATAATAGGTTCTTCGATGATAATATATTCTCTATTTCGCTTGATTCAATATTTCCATTGATAACTAAATACATACTCCCTTTTAAGAATACATCCTGATAATAAGCCAAAAGTCCTTGAGGTGTCGCTTTTTTAATATCTTTTAATGTACCCGATAACGGATATCCGGATAAATCAGGTAGTCTAAATAGTTTAGAAAACTGATATTTGGCATAAGCTGACTTATGATCCTTAAGCGATTGCCATTGTTCCACTAATAGTCGTTTTTCATCGTTAAAAATCGACTCATCAAACTGATCATGATCATAGATAATCGCCTTAAAAAAGTCGATTGCATCTTTCAATAAAGTATCGTCACCAACAATTTTAGGATCTGCTATCGTTAGTGAAATGCTTAAGGTATTAATGTTACCATTAAGTTCACTTCTCGCTGAAAGAAGCGCTCCATAGAGCGCTTCAAGACGAACTGACATTGCAAGTTTCGTCGTATATTCATTTGTGTGTGAGACGATTAGTTTCGATAATAAATAGCGATAAACACGCGATTCTTTTGTGTCAATAGCGCTATGATAACAAACAAGTTGTATCGTCTTAAAATCATTTTTAATGATATCCATTAGATTGAATGTAATGCCACTTCCATCATTTTTGTAAATGCTTCTTGTCTCTCTTTGGCAGTAGTCGCCTCATGATTAGCTAGTGAATCAGAAACAGTTAAAATACAAGCAGCTCTTTTTTTAGAAGCTTTCGCATTTGCAAATAATGCGAATGATTCCATTTCTACTGCAGCTGTATGATGTTTTGCACGAATATCTTTCCAAACATCTGGTTGTATACGATAAAACACATCAGATGAATGAATGGTAACTGGTTGAATAGGAATACCTGTTTTTTCACTCGCTTTTACTATTTTGTTATTCAAAGCACGATTTGCTTTAAGTGTATGACTACTTCTTAAACCAAGTGTTCTCGCATATGTTGATTCTGAATAAGCTTGTTCAACAAGTAAAACATCATATAGTTTTAAATCTGGATCATATGCACCACATGAGCCAATTCTTATAATATTTTCAACACCATAAAAATTATATAATTCATAACTATAAATACCTATTGATGGCATACCCATCCCTGAACCAAATACTGTCACTTTTTTTCTTCCAAAATAACCTGTGTATCCTAACATGTTTCTTACACTATTAATTTGTACTACTTTAGTTAAATAAGTATCTGCAATATATTTTGCTCTTAAAGGGTCACCAGGCATTAACACTGTTTTAGCAATTAATGATGGATCTGTTAATTCAATATGCGCTGTTGGAATCATCTACTTGTCCTCCTGTAACGATTTGTACGCCATTTGATGTGCCAATGCGGGTTGCTCCAGCATTGACCATTTTTACTGCATCAGCATAAGTACGTACACCACCACTGGCTTTTACTTCTGCTTGATCTTTTACTGCTTCTTTCATCAATTTTACATGTTCAACAGTTGCTCCTGCTGTACCAAAACCAGTTGATGTCTTCACAAATTTTGCACCTGCTTTGACTGCGATTTCACAGGCTTTCCTAATTTCTTCATCTGTTAAATAACAAGTTTCTAAAATAACTTTAACATAGCGACCTTCCGCAATATCAACGATACCTTTAATTTCCTTTTTTATCGTATGATATTCTTTCGCTTTTAATGCACCTACATTTATTACCATATCCAATTCTTCTGCACCATCTAAGATAGCTTGTTCAGCTTCAAAGATTTTAACATTTGGTTCATGCGTACCATGTGGGAAGCCAATAACTGTACATGTTAAAACATTTGAATGCTTTAACTTACTAGCAGCGTATTTAACCCATATTGGATTAATACATACACTTTTGAAGTCATAAGTTTTCGCTTCATCTAACAACTGATCAATTTGTGTTCTAGAAATGTTAGCACCTAATTTTGTATGGTCTATCATTTTATTTAGTTTCATGAATAACCACTCCTTTTTGAGCATCTTTTTTTATAAATTTTAAGAATATATTAACAAATACCCCTGTGAAGAAGGCAATGATAAATGTCATGACAAACACTTGTTCGGTTAAACGTTGCAAATACAAGCCTAAGGCAATCGCTAATACAAAGAATGTACCATCAATAAATATTTTTGAAACTGATATATTATCTCTTTTTTTATCAATATGCAACAATAGTCTTTCATAGGGTAACATAGGTAGTCCAGTAGACATTGTAATTGCGACTCCAAAACACATCATAAAAAACGCAACACCTGCGGTAATCATGCGATATATAAGTAGTTCAAATACAACCTCAGGTAACAGACCAAACAATGCATTCCAACCGTCAACGACAAGGCTTAGTAAGGTAAGAAATATAAAACTGAATATCAGCCTTTTATCTTTTGTAAGTATATACGTTAATATTGTAGCTAACGTTCCAATGATAAAGATAACAGTACCAAGTGTGACACTTAAACCAGCATCTCTTAATATGACGAATAAATAGTAATTAAACGCATCGATAGGTGAGGCACCAAGCTGTGTCCTAATGACACCAACAATGCCAAATGCGATCAGAATAAATCCTGATATATGCTTAAGATATTTCATATGTTAATCAAGTAATTTCCTAACAGTTTGTTTTTCAAAAGTATGATCAATTTTTGAGAACTTCGATTTGCGCATGATCTTATGTGCTTTTCGAAGGAATTTCTTTGTCAAAACTTTAGTACCTCTTATGAAACCAGGAACGTCTGTTACAAATTTATCAAGTGCTTCTAACACTTCATCAGCAACAATCACCTTAATTTCACCGTTCAGGCGATAAAATACGTAATCAATACATGGCGGAAATACAGTAAGTGTTTGTTCATTCCACTCGATACCAATTGTTAAATGATGTGATTCTGTCGATAAGAAATGATATTTTGGCACATATGTGTCTAGTTCTTTATAGTAATTTTGCAGTTCAACAATATCATCTAAATATCGAAACACGGCTGTTAACTTTTCAGTTGGCAATACAAAGTAATCGTTTAATAAGACTGGATTCTTTTCAATATATGCATCTTTTAACATATGAAAGACTTTATCCAATAATTCCATTTTAAATGCTAAAACGTCTTCAAACATTTCATTGTATATATGGAATCCAAATTTATCACAAATCTTTTTTATAACATCAAATATATGTTTTGCAATATAATTCGGTGTCAAAATCGGCATTTCCATATGAAAATTAACATCCAAAAAGCGGGGGTTTAATCGATAAATATCAGGTACTTCTGATTTAGGTGTAATTTTAAATAGTGCTTGATAAGGCAGGTGAGGATGCGTGTATAAAAAACGAACACTTTGATCATCCATTTCAACAGTGACACCTTCAACCTTTTCAAAAAAATCAATAAGGACTTCGATATCGATATGACGACTCTTTTCTTTAAAGAAATGTACATTAAACTGTGCCATCGACACACCACCTTCTAACTCTTATTTTACCACAAAAAGGGCGATTATTCGCCCATAATGTCCTTTATTTTTGCCATATCAGTTCGATTAATCTTTAATGGTGTAACAGAAATATACCCTGTTTCATAAGCAGCAACATCAGAATGATCTGCTTCTTCATATTGAATAATAGAACTTCTAACATGATAACTATCCGGTGTTTCACTTTTCACATACTCCGCATATTGATATCTTTCACCTTGTGATGTAATCTTTACACCTTTTGGTTTAGTAAATTCAATTTTAGGGAAATTAATATTCAAAATGCCATCCCCATGATAAATGCCAGTTTCAATTATTTCATCCATTATTTTTATAGTTTCATCATATAAATAATCGATATCGGGACGTGGTGCCGAAATTGCGATTGCGTCCACACCTAAAATTTTAGCTTCAAATGCTGCAGCTACTGTACCTGAGTACAAAATATCTTTTGCAATATTTTGACCATAGTTAATACCTGAAACAACAAGATCAAAATCAACATCAAATAACTTCAAACCTAAGCGAACACAATCAGCTGGTGTACCATCAACAACTAGCATCTCTTTCGCTCCGATGAGTGGGTCAGTCATAAATGTTTCAATTCTTCGATTGAATGTTATTGCTTGACTCATCCCACTTTGATGATGTTTTGGTGCAGCAACATATAAGTTACCAAATGGAGTCAATGCTCTCACTAATAAAGCTAAACCTTCGGCTTTGTAGCCGTCATCATTAACGACTAGTATGTTCATGCTATACTCCTTTTAAAATGTCATGACAACGATCACATAATTCATCATCATGTACATGGTCTACAACATTCCAACAACGCGCACAAGTGTGTCCTTCAGCTTTTGTCACTTGAACATTCAACGCATCTTTGACATGTAAATCAACAGATGAAACAATTAACACTTGATGGAGTTTCATATCTAAGTAATCAATCGCATCTTTTTGTGCTTTTGTTACTGATAAATTTAATTTTGCTTGTAGTGATTTACCAATGATTTTTTCTGCTCTAGCATCTTCTAGTGCCTTTAGTACAACAGTTCTTACAGTTTCAAATGCTTCAAATGCATCCATCAAAGGTTTATTATCATGAACGTAGTTCTCAGGCATACGTTCTAAATAAACATCCACTTCCTTTGAGCCTGGTAAGTAACGATAAGCTTCAGATGTTGTATGTGGCATAATTGGTGTCAATAATATTAATAGATCTTTAAGTAAATCATACAATGTTGATTGAACACTTAATCTTTCAAAATTCTTTTCATCTTCAATATAGAGGATATCTTTCGTATAGTCAAGGTAATAAGCCGATAAATCATTAATCATGAATGGCATAACAAGTCTTGTCACATGATCAAATTGATAATCATCATATGCTTTTAAGATATCTCTTTTAAGTTGTTCAAACTTAATTGTCATGACGCGGTTTAAATTACCACGCATTGAATAACCAATATAATCCTGTTCTGGATCAAAATCACTAATGTTAGCAAGCATAAATCGAACAGTGTTTCTTATTTTACGATAACTTTCGGAAATTTGTTTCATCAAATCGCTTGAATTTTTAACATCTGATTGATAGTCAACAGATGCAACCCATAAGCGTAATAAATCGGCGCCTTGTTGATTCATTACTTTAATAGGATCAACAGTATTACCAAGCGATTTACTCATTTTTCTACCTTGTGGATCTAGTGTAAATCCATGTGATACAACTTTTTTATACGGTGCTTTACCAAAAGCAGCAACACCAGTAATGAGTGAAGAATTAAACCAACCGCGATATTGATCAGAACCTTCTAAATAAAGATCTGCTGGATATGACTCGCCACTTGTTTCCATTAATTGATGTGACGTGCCTGAATCAAACCAAACGTCCATAATATCCATTTCTTTCTTGAAGACGTTATTTGGACTTGATGAGTGCGTAAATCCTTCTGGTAATAGATCTTTAGCATCCCATTTATACCATACGTTTGAACCATGTTTACCAAATAATGCAGCAACATGTTTAATGACTTTAGGATCTAAAATAGCATCGCCATTTTCAGCATAGAAAGCAGGAATTGGAACGCCCCAAGCTCTTTGTCTCGAAATGACCCAGTCTTCACGGTTAGTCACCATATTTGATAGTCTAACCTCACCCCATGTTGGCAACCAATCAACATGCTTGATTTCATCAAGTAATTCATCTTTGATCTTTGAGATGGAAGCAAACCATTGTGGTGTAGCTCTAAAGATGACAGGTTTTTTCGTACGCCAGTCATGTGGGTAAGAATGTGAGAATTTTTGCGCTTTTAAAATAATGCCTTCACGATTTAGTGCTTCAACAATTTTATCATTTGCAATTTCATAAAATAAACCTGCAAATTCACTACCGGCTTCTTCTGTCATGAAACCACGGTTGTCAACTGGGCTTAAGATATCTAGTTTATATTGACGTCCGATCTTATAGTCATCATCACCATGACCAGGCGCGGTATGAACTAAACCTGAACCATCTTCAGCTGTTACATGGTCACCTAGAATAACTGGTGAAACACGTCCATAAAGCGGATGAAGATATTTTTCTAATTCTAAATCTTTACCCGTCACAACTGCTAATACTTCGTATCCATCCCACCCAAAATCACTAGCTAGTTTTTCTAATAATTCTTGTGCAGCAACGTATTTTTTACCGTTTACCATGAAGATAGCATATTGCATTTTTGGATTAGCAGCGATTGCTAAATTAGCAGGAATCGTCCATGGTGTCGTTGTCCAAATGATATAATTTGCATCTTTTAATAATGGATTTTCAGTTACTGATGGAAACGCAACATAAATTGAAGTCGATGTATGATCCTGGTATTCAATTTCAGCTTCAGCTAATGCTGATTCACTTGATGGAGACCAATAAACAGGCTTTAATCCTTTATAAATTAAACCGCGTTCGACCATTTTCGCAAACACTTTAATTTGTCTTTCTTCATAGTCTGCAGTCAGTGTAATATATGGATGATCCCATTCGCCTAAAACACCTAAACGTTTAAACTGTGTCTTTTGTCTCTCAACTTGTTCCATCGCATACTTATAACATAACTCACGATATTCATAAAGTTCCATTTCTTTACGTTTAATACCTTTTTTTGCGAGTGCAGTTTCAATTGGAAGACCATGTGTATCCCAACCAGGTATATAGCGTGTATAACGTCCCTTCATTGTCTGATATCGCAAAACAAAATCCTTCAAGATTTTATTTAATGCATGTCCTAGATGAATATCACCATTTGCATATGGTGGACCATCATGTAGGATGAATGGTTCATTATCCTTATTCTTTTTTAAATTTTCCTCATATAGATTAAGTCTATCCCAATCTTTTTGCATATCTGGTTCTTTTTGACCAAGATTACCTCGCATTGGAAATGCAGTTTTTGGCATATGCAGCGTGTCTTTATAATTCATAATTCCTCCTAATAAATAAAAAAGTCCCTAGTATTTGCTAAGGACGAATAGATATCCGCGGTACCACCTTAGTTCTAGGATAAATCCTAGCCCTCAATTTATATATTTGCTCAGAGGTGATATAACATGTTGTGTTTGTTGCTAGTCTTCCACCTTCACTAGCTCGCTTTAAACCTTTACACATGTTATGTGTTCTCATCATCACAATCTTCAATTTTAATTACTCAACGATTTCTTTCAAAAAATCATCAATCGTACCATCTTTATAAACGTCTTCATTAGCGAAGAGGAAGACTTTTTCTTGGATATGTACAATTTCACCTTTTATAGCGTATACAACACCTGATAAGAAGGCTATCACTTTATTGGCTTGATCAATATTTAATAGATCAAAGTTTAGAATCAGTGGAGAACCCTTCATCATTTTGTCAACCAATGATATCAAATAACGATCCTCATCTGACTCAAGTTTTTCAAAAATGAGGCGATCATAGGTTGTTACTGATGGTTCAGTTGTCTGTGTTTTCTTTTTCTTACTAAAGAGTCCCATAATACCTCCTATTACAATAACGTTATAAATTTTCTACCAATTCTTACATGTGTTGCATGATGTTTAATGGCAAGTTCATAATCATCTGTCATTCCAATCGAACGATATGGCAAATCATAACGTATAGCAAGTGCATCTAATTCTTTAAATACACGTTCGGTTTCAACGAGGTCTCCATGCTTTCCCATTGTCATAAAACCGATTGGTTTTATTTTATCATATTTTTTGATTTCATTGATGAAATGGTTTAAATTATCCAGTAAAACACCATTTTTTTGCACTTCTTCAGTCAAATTTAGTTGAATAAAACAATTTAATGGTGTTTCTCTATATTTATGGATAGATTCTGCTAAATGCAAAGAATCAAGTGTATGAAGATAATCTATTTCATTTATAACTTTTTTTACTTTATTTGTTTGAAGATGTCCAATAAAATGCCAAGTTACATCTAAGTCAGTTAGCAATTTTTTTTTAGTTAAAAAGTCTTGCACACGGTTTTCACCAAAATCGTGATATCCTTGTTCATAAATAACTTTAATTTCTTCGGCATTAAAATATTTAGATGCACAAATAATGACACCGTTAAATGAATCAATCATTACACATTAAACCTAAATAGCATAATATCTCCATCTTGAACAACATAGTCTTTACCTTCAAGACGTACACGACCTGCCTCTTTAGCAGCAAGCGGTGTACCATATTTAACTAAATCATCATAAGATAGTGTTTCTGCTTTAATGAATCCACGCTCAAAATCACTATGAATAATACCAGCACATTGCGGTGCTTTCATGCCTTTTTTAAACGTCCATGCTCTAGCCTCAGGTTCACCAGCAGTGAAATATGTTTGTAATCCTAGTAAATCATATGATTGTTCAATCACTTCGTTCAAACCAGATTTTTCCATACCATAAGCATCTAAAAATGATAATTGTTCTTCTGGATTTAAGGCAGCAATTTCCATTTCAACTTGAGCAGAAATAAAGACAAGTTTCGTTTCTGTTTGTCTCGCGTAATCAACTAAAGCCTTATAAAATGCATTTTGATGCGGATCGGTTAAATCGTCTTCTGCTATATTTGCAATATAAATCATTGGTTTCAATGATAATAAGTTAAAACTTTTGACGAGATTAAGTTCCTCTTTTGAGAATTCTAAAAGTCTTGGATTACCATCATGGTCAAGTGTTTCTTTAATACGTTTTAAAACATCGTATTCTTCTTTTGCGTCTTGAACTTTCGCTTTAACTTTTTTCTCTAAACGGTGAATTCTTTTTTCAATCGATTCGAGATCTGCAAGATTCAATTCTAATTGAATCGTTTCAATATCTCTAATTGGTTCTATGGAGCCTTCAACATGCGTAATATTCTCATCTTCAAAACAACGCACAACTTGACAAATAGCGTCTACTTCTCGGATATGCGACAAAAATTGATTGCCAAGACCTTCACCTTTTGAGGCCCCTTTAACGAGACCAGCTATATCAATAAATTGATAAGCAGTTGGCACAACTTTCTTTGGTTTATAAATCTTTTCAAGCACGTCCAATCGTTGATCTTTCACATAAACAACTCCAACATTTGGTTCAATCGTTGCAAACGGATAGTTAGCAGCAAGTGCTTCTGCCTTTGTGATGGCATTAAATAACGTTGACTTTCCTACATTAGGAAGTCCTACGATACCAGCTTTAAGCATCGTCTCAGTCCTCTCATTAAAAAAGGCTTTCGCCTTTTAAAATTTGTTTTTATGTTTTAACCAATCAGGTATATTTCTCTTTCTTTCATCATTGTCTTGCACAATACCGTCTTCTTCATAATCGACGTCTTCAGATTGTTTAAGACCTTGTCTAGTTAATGTCATTTGTTCATCAGATGATTTATTAAAGATTTCAGTTGCAAGATTCTCTACGGTTGAACCTTTGGCTTTGAGTTCATATCCAGTAGCTATCACTGTAACGATCATCTCATCTTCTAAATCAGCATTAACAGTTGTTCCGTAAATGATATTTAAACTATGATCAGTTGCGTTTCTAATTTCGTTTAGTGCACGTTCAGTTTCAAACAGAGTAATGTTTGTGCCAGATGTAATATTAACAATCGCATCTGTTGCACCATCAATTGAAACTTCTAATAATTTAGAATGAATAGCTTTTCTAGCAGCTTCAATTTCTCTATCTTCACCAGAAGCAATCCCAATACCCATTAGTGCAGTACCTTTGTTTTCCATAACAGTCTTCACATCAGCAAAGTCAACATTAATTAAACCAGGTATTGCAATAATTTCTGCGATTCCTTGAACACCTTGTCTTAAGACGTTATCAGATTCCCTAAATGCATCTAACAATTGTGTTGTTGGACCTGATATTGCAAGTAAACGTTCATTTGGTATCACAATTAATGTATCTACATGCGGTTTTAATTCTTCAAGTCCATAGATTGCTGCTTGCATTCTTGCAGGACCTTCAAAAGCAAACGGTTTTGTTACAATACCAATTGTTAAACAACCAAGTTCTTTTGCTTTCTGTGCTATAATCGGTGCTGCACCTGTTCCAGTGCCTCCACCCATACCGGCAGTAATAAAGACCATGTCAGCATCCGATAGGACTTCTTCAATATCAGTAATTGATTCAAGTGCGGCTTCTTTACCGACTTCCGCTTTAGCACCTGCACCTAAGCCACGTGTTAAGTACTTACCGATTTGGACTCTTGTATCCGCCTTTGAAACTTTTAATACTTGTGCATCTGTGTTAATCGCAACAAAAGAGACGCCTTTAACGTCATTTTCGATCATGCGGTTTATGGCATTACCACCACCGCCACCGACACCGATGACTTTGATGACTGGTTTTTGATTGAAGTTTTCTGATTCGCCGAACACCATGTAAATACCTCCTCGATTAACTATCTCTATTTTACACGAATTAATATGAAATATAAAGAGAATTATCGTGATTTGAAATAATTCGTGTTTTTCTTCATTGCTTCATAGTAATCGCCAAGTCTATCTTCTTTAATTGCTTGTCTAATTTCAGCCATTAAATGCTTTAAATAAGCGAGATTTTGGTAAGTAACTAAACGCATGGCTAACATTTCATTTGCTTTAAATAAATGTCTAATATAACTTCTAGTATATCTTGAAACCTTTGTTTCCAAATTAGGATCAAGTACACTATAGTCTTTTTCATACGTCTGGTTTTTAATAACAACCTTACCTATTGTTGTTAATGCGGTACCATGTCTAGCTACTCTTGTTGGTAATACACAATCGAACATATCGATACCATTCATCACATTTTCAATTAAATCATCAGGTGCACCAACACCCATTAAATATCTTGGTTTATCAAATGGTAGTATATCATTTAAAAATGCGGTTATTTCATACATTTCATGTTTTTTCTCTCCAACCGATAAGCCACCTATTGAGTAACCAGGGAAATCCATTTTCATAAGTTCTTCAGCACTATATTTACGAAGATCTTTGTCAAGTCCACCTTGGACAATACCAAATAACGCTTGATCCGTTGTTAATGCTTCTTTACCACGTTTCGCCCATCTTAATGTTCGTTCAACACTTTCTTTCATATACTTATGTGTCGCATATGGTGGTGGACATTCATCAAAACTCATGATGATATCAGCACCAAGATTTTCTTGAATACGCATTGCTATTTCAGGAGATAAAAATAATTTGGACCCATTTTTATGGTGTTTAAACGTAACACCTTCCTCCGTAATTTTACGCATATCAGTTAATGAGAAAACTTGAAATCCACCACTATCTGTTAACAACGCGCCATCCCAATCCATAAATCCACGGATACCACCATGTGCTTTTATGACTTCTTCACCAGGTTGTAGCCATAAATGATATGTATTACCTAATATCAACCCTTCAGAAACTTCTCTTATTTCCGATGGCTCTAATGTTTTAACAGTTGCCTGTGTGCCAACAGGCATAAAAATAGGTGTTTCAAAGACACCATGTGGGGTAGTTAATTTACCTAATCTTGCCCCAGTTTGTTTACATGTATGTAATACTTCATATTTTATACTCAATATCATCATTCCTTTGTGTTGTAATTATAACACGTTTTTGATAGAATAAAGCGGTAAAAAGAAAAGCTGTATCCTAGGAAACCAGCTTAAAAAAACAGGGAGTTATAGATGAATAAACAAATTAGATTTATCCTTTGGGAAGCGATGATCGCGACCATTTATGTCGTGCTCGTGTATATCTTTCAATTTATGAGTTTTGAGGTTGTACAATTCAGAATTGCTGAAATCCTGCTCGTTTTAGTATTTTTCAACCCAAAACATGTCGTTGGTTTATCGATTGGCACATTTGTTGCAAATCTCTTGTTATCAACATTAGGCATCATCGATCCAATAGTAGGCACAACCGCAACGCTCATCAGTTTAAGCTTGATGTATACATTTCGAAAAATGCCAATCGTTGCACTTATGTTTCCAGTTGTCATCAATGCTATACTCGTTGGTGCGATGTTAAATTATGTATTTGATGCACCGTTTATCATTGCTGCAGCATGGGTTGCCTTAGGTGAGGCCGCAGTATTGTATGCACTTGGCTATCCAACGTATCGATTACTCAAGAAAAATCCATATTTTATTGAATTAATGGAAAGTTAATCTTTCCATTTTTTTATTTTCCGGTGGGCGATTGCCATTGGCAATTGATGAATTTCATGTGATTGAAATACTTGCCATTCATCTAACATACCACTACCTATTAAACGACATTCATAAATATGCATATGCCATTTTTGATGTGTGAACACATGTGTCTTTATTATTTCATCACTTATCGGCTCAACAGTGACATTTTGATCGTTTAAGTCATCCAATATGTGGATTAAACTTTCACTCTCAAATTGCGGATACTCAAACATCCCCTCCAGTAATGATTCAGTTCTTTTCCTTAACACGATACCTTCTTTGGTATGTATAATTAAAACGATATAGTCAATTTCTTTTAATGCTTTTAGTTTTGACATAAAAGGTAATGTTGATTGTATACCTAGTTCATATGCTTGACAAGTATCAGCAATCGGACACACATCACATAATGGATTTTTAGGCTTACATATATTTCTACCCAAATCCATTAAGGCTTGCGTGAATTGGTTTGGGTTAGCTCGATCAATTAGTTTTTGATTCATATCTCTTATGCTGTTTTTATGCTTTTCTAGACGCATGTCTTCTTGCAGATTATATTGTCTGGAAAGAATACGAATTACATTACCATCGACTGCATGATGTGGTTCATTATATGCAATAGACATAATAGCACCAGCTGTGTATAAACCAACACCAGGTAAACTTAACACATCTTCATAAGTAGTTGGAAATTTACCATGATATTCATCAACAATAACCTCAGCAGCTTTTTTCATATATTTAAAACGTCTATAATAACCAATACCTTCTACACATTTCTTTAATTCATCATCGGTCGCCTTAGCTAGCGCATAGACGTCTGGATATAACAATAAAAACCGTTCATAATATGGCAAAACGGTTTCAAGTTTTGTTTGTTGTAACATGATTTCAGAAACCCAAACGTTATATGGTTCAGTTGTTTCTCGAAAGGGAAATCTTATATGATTATCGATATACCATTTTTCTAATTTTTTAATATTCATGAAAGTTCTATTTCTCTCACACCGCAAAAAGCAACTTTATCTTTGAAAGTTGTCATTGCGTTCATGACAATACCATGACATACGACAATTACTTTTTTATATGATGTGTATTTTTGCAATACTTCATGAACTCTACCCTTTACTTCTGATAATGATTCATATTTTAATTTCGAATCCCTTGGCCTTTCACCATTACCACCAAAAAACTCATCCATTACTTGTCGCATTTCCGCTTCTTTTTCCGGACCAAAACGGTAATTAAATGTTACATCAGGTGACCACTCATGGAGATTTGTTTCTACACGTAACGGGATCTTTGTATAACTAGCAATAATACCTGCAGTTTCCAGTGCTCTTGTATATGGAGATGAGATAATAATATCAGCATCTTGAAGACGTTCATCTTTTGCACGTGCTAAAGCTTGTTTGACTCCGTCATCAGTCAATCTACCAAAATCCCATGCAAGCCCTGTTGTTTCAGTTTTTTGTATTTCATCATAACGGGGTTCACCATGTCTAATTAATATAAAAGTTGTACTCATTATTATCATCCTTTTCCTCATTATAGCATACATATAAGCGCATTACTTCGCAATTAAGCTCGATAAATGATATAATCCATTCGATAGGAGGAATCCATATGAATAGCTTAACGCAAAGACGTTCAATTCGTACTTATGATTCAAATATTAAAATTACAAAGGCAGAAATGACTGCCATCATAAAAGATACTTTAAGCGCACCTTCATCGATGAATATGCAACCAACGAGGTTCATCATTGTTGAGTCAGATGATGCGAAAGCAAAGTTAGCTCCCGTACTCCACGGTAATAAATCTCAATTAGAAACTTCATCGGCGATGATCTGTATGTTTACAGATTTAGATAAATTTGAATTTGCTGAGAAGATATATAATAAAGCAGTTGATGCAAATTTAATGCCACCAGAAGTACGTGACAGACAATTAAGAAATATTGCAAACTTCGAAGATGATTTAACACCTTTAGCCATTGAGAAAACTGGTTTATTAGATGGTGGTATCATCGCGATGCAACTCATGCAAGTCGCGAGATCTTATGGGTATGATACATGTCCAATAGGCGGATTTAGACATGATTTATTAGCGGAAGCACTGGGCATTGATTCAAAACGTTATCGACCACTATTAATCTTATCAATTGGTAAAAAAGCGGAAGATGGATATCCATCCGTTAGACTTGATGTTGATGATGTAACCTCTTGGTTATAAACAAATGAAAAAGGCTCTATTGAGCCTTTTTTTATTAAATATCGTATTGCGATAAGATTTGTGCTGGTGTCTTTCTCAAGAGGAAATAGACCGGCATTATACCCGCTAAAATATTTAAACCATAAACTAATATTAATCCTGCACCAATGGTTAATGGCGTGACAATAATAAACGATAAATCACCAAGCAAACCAGCACTTAATCTAGAAAGCAACATGGTTGCGAATAAATAACCAATAAGTGTTGAGAATGTTGTTAAAATTGATATTTCAATTAAGAAACTACTAAAGATGTCTTTTTTATGAACACCTAATGCTCTAAAGACACTTACTTCGTAGATTCTTGCAATCAATGATGATCTAATCACAAAATAGAATCCGACAAGTGATGCACCAATTAAGATAGCGAAAGTCGTAATCGATGAAGCGAGTATTAATTGTTGTTGTTGTCTTAAAGAATCATAAGCATTTTGATAAACATCTGTAATACGTGCACCAATGACATTGTCTTCTGTCAACCTATCAACAAGTTCAGGAGCATCATTTGAATGAATATATAAAAGTCGTGATGATGAAATAGCAGTCCCAATTAATTGATCTGTTGTCATAAATACATTAAAATCAGTATCATCGATAACACCACTTACATCAAACAAACTAGTTTCATAAGGAAACGTTGCTGTACTTACATCGACAAACGGTGCTAAGACTGCAAATAATGAAGATGAAATAACACGTTCATAAACTGATGCAGGCATTTGACCATAATCAAGATCAGCATCCGTCAAATCATCATTAATAATAATCTCAAATTGGCCATATAAATTTGTATTATATAATAGATAATCAATAGCTGCTGACTCACTCATATAAATCATGCTAATACCTGAATCAACAATACCTGATATTTGGAAGATTTCATTACCTATTCTAACTTTTTCACTCAATAATCCTTCATCATTCCAAATTCCAAAATCTTGACCACTATAAGACTGAATAATATTGTCAGCATAAGCTCTCGTTACTAAGATGCCATTTGTACCTTCTTCAGGTAAGGAACCCACTACTATGTCATTCGTATGTAGCGCTTTAAAGAGGTTTATTTGACCACTGAAATCAAGTGAAGCATTTGTGCCTTGTGGTGTTATAAACGATCCTTCTAAAGTTCCATATACGTTTAGGAAATATGCCTCATCAACATCTGTCAAACCCATTAGGTACTCAACTTGTGAAGATGTGTAGTTCGTATCATTAATCACTCTAACATAACCTCTATCAATCGGCATACCTGGCTCTGGATCAATAATGACAGCTGTGGCAAACATCGATATAGATAAGGCAATAACCATACCTGCAATTGCAAATGCGAATAACATCAGTTTTCCGCGTTTCGTTGTTTGTAATATTTTTTTAACAGCTAACCATAATGATTGTTTGATACTTACAATCGCATGTCTTTGTCTAGGAACGTCTTTGTTATCAATTTTCTCACGATTAAAAGTTGTTTCCATTAACTGTGCTTTTGTCTTTTTCACATACTTTTCATCTTTAATTTTAATACCATTATTTTTATCAATTAACTTAATCTTTTGATATGTTGAATCCACATCTAAATATAATGTTTTATTTTTAACAATAAGTTTTACTTCAATTGGATCAGCATGTTTTTGGTCACTGTAAAAATTAACTTTTAGATGTTCATCAACTTGACCATCAACTTTTGTTAAATCCTGCAAGTATATTGTTTCATCAGGACCAAAATCATGTGCAAAGCTAGACTCATTCTCATTATCTTTAATGAGTCTACCATCTTTAATCTCAATGATTCTATCTGCGTATAAATCAGCAATGTGTTTTTCATGTGTAACCAATACAACAAGAGTTTGTTCAGAAATTTGCTTAATAATATTCATCACATCAAGCGTATTTTTTGAATCAAGGTTACCCGTTGGCTCATCTGCTATCACGACATTAGGATTTTTAACAATAGCTCTAGCAATCGCAACCCTTTGTTGTTGACCACCAGACAGTTGTGTTGCTTTCTTCTTTCTAAACGGGTACATATTAACCGCTTTTAAAATGTATTCAACGCGATCTTTAATAATTTCTTCATCGACAATACCCATCATTTTTAAAACGAATGCAATGTTTTCAAACACGCTCATATCTGGTAATAAATTATAATTTTGAAAAATATAACCAACGTGCTCATTACGGATGCGATCCCATGCTTGAGCATTATAACCTTCCATAACATCATCACCAAATGTAATTTTACCGTTTTGAACACTATCAAGTCCGCCTAATACATTTAGTAAGGTTGTTTTACCTGAACCAGATGGTCCTAATAAAACAACTAATCCTTTTTCAGGTAAGGAAAGTGATACGTCATTAATAACATGTATTTCATTTCGTTGTCTACGATTAAAATATTTGTTTAAATGTTCGAGTTTAATCATGTTACTCACCACCCTTACTTGATGTCAATGATTCAATGACTGTTTGTTTGAAGACTCTACGATTGAAGCGTAATCCTAACCATGCGCCAAAGAGTGCAAAAGCAATTAATAAAATCAGATAATCTGTAATTTCCATATATGTTAATTCTGCACGGATCATCGAGACATTCATGCTCAATATTTGAATACCAATGACAGTGATAATAAACGCACTAACATTCATGATAACTTGTTCAATGACTACTAACCTTGCCAGCGTCGTTTGACTTGTCCCCACAGATCTAAAGATAGCAAAATCACGCTTACGTGCAGCCATTACATTTTTAGTAACTGCATGAACAATTGTATATAGGAACATACCAAATATCGTTAAGAATATTATGGCAATCACACTATATAAGAATACATAGAAATCGCGTAGTGGATCTGCAAGATTTGACGGATAATAGACCTTATAAGTCCCTTGATCGATAGTTTCAATAAATCTTGTGCCATTATGATAACCATCAACACTAATGGAGACAATTGATCTTGGTGTATCCGTTCGATAAACATCCTCAAACTGAGTCATCATTTCATTTATAATATCAATCATAATATCATAATCAATGAGAAGATATGAATTCGCATCCACATCTCTATAACTAATGATTGACAAATCTTCTAATGTGACACTTCCGGTACCATATCCCTGTAATGTAACGGTGAATGTCATGTCACTTGTCGAAGTTACTTGTTGATCTCCATCCAAAAAATTCTCAATAATCACATCATAAGATGTAAGATTATCACCCTGAATATACTCAATTTCTGTACCATCAATGCTTGTTCTTAAATTACCTTGGATAATACCATACAACTCATTATATGCAGCATCATCTAAATAAGGATCTACGACTGTTGGATAGTCTTGTTGTAAGAAAGCATCTGAAAAGAAAATACGATTTCTATCTAATGTGTCAAATCCTGTAATTTCAAATTCACCTATAGATTTATATGCAGCATTGAAACCAACACCCACAGGAAAATCCATATCAAATGCATAAGAGTACTCTCTTGGTCCCCTATAAATTTCAATTGTATCACCAATTTGCAGGTTCATGTAGCTATAATTTGTAATTACAATTTCATTGATCGCTGAAGGTATCCGTCCATCGACATCACTATTAATCAATGTTTTCGATGTGTCAGAATCTCCTAGAGAACGATAATCAACATAACCATAATCGTTGTTCATATAATATATGCTTTGATCATTGATAAAGTTCAAGCCATTTTCATATACATCATTCGTATATCTATTGTTTTTAAAGTTAGTTAATTCTTGATCTGTAAATGCACTACCGTCCCGTTTTTCAACTAATACTCTTGATTCTGGTACAGATGGAAATACTTCCGTATAATCAGCATTTAGACCTGTTTCTCTGATTTGACTTATTTGGTTAGTATAGACAAGTGTAAAGACTGCAACGACAATAATTTGCATCAAAAGCATAAAAATTAACTTTCGAGGAGTAGAAAATAAATTTCTAAATGCGAATCGCATTAATAAACCAAAACTCATGTTTTTGATTTGTGGAATTTCGGTTGTTTCTAGTGATGCTGTTTTCTTAAATTTCTTATCTTCAATGACTTCACCATCGTGCATCACGATTTTTCTAGTCACATGTTCTTCCACATGTTCATAATCATGAGTAACGATGATTACTAATTTTTCTTTTGCTACTTCATTTAATAAGTCGATTACTTGTTTACCTGATTCAGAATCCAAGTTACCCGTCGGTTCATCAGCAACAATAATTGGACAGTCTTTGGCAAGTGCTCTTGCGATAACACAACGTTGCTTTTGACCTCCAGAAAGTTTTGATGCTTTATGGTTTTTATGTGATGTTAAACCAACTCGATCAATTAATGCTAAAGCTCTAGCTTTACGCTTTTTAGGATCGTATCCTTGGACTTCTAAAGCTAATAATACGTTTTGTAACACAGTATAACTATCAATAATGTTATAATCTTGGAAAACAAAACCAATATACGCCCCTCTAAATCGCTCCCAGTCGCGAATTGTATAATGGGAGGTCTCTTCACCTAATAGGTAATACTCGCCTTCCTCATATTTATCAAGTCCCGATAACACATTTAAAAGTGTCGATTTCCCAGCACCCGATTCACCAGTAATCGCCACAAATTCTCCAATATCAAAGCTTAGATTCACCTGTTTCATCCCTACCGAAACAGTATCAGCAGATTTATAGTACTTTGATACGTCTTCTAATCTTATTAATGACATATTATTGAATCTCCTTTATGACATCAAACAACGCTCTTGGTTGTTCAATAATGTAGTCTGCACCCTCTTGCTTAAGTTCTTTATAGCCTCTAAACCCCCATGTCACTCCAATTGATCTCATTTTAGCGTTTTTCGCGGTAATGATATCCACATTTGAGTCACCAATAAAAATTGCCTCATCAAGCGTTGTGTTCAGCATCTTAATTACATCAAAAATAACATCTGGGGCTGGTTTTAACGGTCTTTCTTTTGTCTCACCAACAGCAACCTCAAATAACCCTTCAAATAATTGTTTATTCAGTGATTTTACTAAGTAATCATGTTTATTAGAAACAACAGCTAACTTATATCCATCATACTTTAATTGGCGAAGAACAGCCAATATATCGGGATAAGGTGCAGTTTTCACCATACGATGTGCATCATAATATTCCTGATAAGTTTGATATATCTCATCAAACAATGGATGATCATAGCCATTATCAATGACTCTAGCTATCAGTGCTTTCGCACCGTTACCTACAGCTAATTTAACGTCTTTTATTGTTTTACTTTCTAAATTATATTTATTAAGTGCATAATTAACACTCGTTGTAATATCATCAATTGTATTGAGTATTGTTCCATCCATGTCAAAAATAATTGTTTTAAGCATCATACTCACTCCTATTCTAGTGTTTATTATACCATTTTGAATGTATAATGAAAGTAATGTTCTAACAAAAGAGACGCTGTTTCCAACGTCTCTAGTATCCACTTATTCGGGGATGAGCGGATACATAATGCCCCCCGACATCCCCCCATGCTTAAATATTAGTCTTTTTTCATTCATTTTAGTAGGGCATATATGACCGATATTTTAACATCTTAACAATAAAATGTTAATTTTTACTGTAATTTATTAATTCTATAAAATAATGTCTAACATAATAAACAACATACCTTTACATTTCAATTATTTTGGTGTATGATATGTTCGCTGGGGATGTTCTGGATTCGTCACGGCATAAAATTAAATATAAGCATGTCATGGTTGCTCATGTAAAAAAGCCGAGGTTTTTAATAACCGGAAACCAAAGATTATCTTACGCTGCCTAAGAAAAGGACTAGCGAGCTGATTTAGTATTTGTTTGTGATACTATGTTAGCCTAACTCTTAGCAAACTATATCAGTATGAAGCCTAGGCATATTGAAGAATTTTATAGGCTAGTCTAGTAAAGCTTTGTTCGTTTAAGTTGCTAGGTGAATATAGAAGCGGACTAAACATGTAGAAAGTATTTGAGGCAATGTCTTGCACAGGGGTTCAAATCCCCTCATCTCCACCATTAAGAACAACTTTCATTATTTCTCAGGAAGTAACGATAGAATAAAATATCCAAATAAATGGATATTTTTTATTACACTTAAACATGCCATTTCATGCAATTATGTCATTGTTAAAAAATATTAATCAATATATAATTTACTTGAGGTGATGAAAAAATGTACAAATTAAAAGATATTATGGAAATGATAAATATTCCAGAAAGAACAATTAGGCGTCATATAAATTAGGTTTGCTGAATGGAGAAAAAATAGGTGGTACATGGAGATTTTCTGAAGATGATCTACAAAAATACTTTAGTAATAAAACCATTCAACAAAGCCAGAATCATGTTAAAATAAATGAAATATTTGATTACTTAAATGGATTGTCTAACCATGATGAAGAAATTATTATCATTAAACAATTGATGAAGCTTTCTATTAAGCAAAGTAAGGAACTGTCTCTATTTGTAAGTAATTTCAAATGTAACTTCTACTTCTATTTAGATACTAAAATGGGTAAGTCAATAGTTACTTTTAAAGGCGCACAAAATGATGCAATAATATTACTTGAAAAATTATCCTTTTTTGATAAAAACATATAAGACAACTTTGTGCTTAATTAAGCGCATGCCCCCTCATCTCCACCATTTCAACAATTAGAGTTTATTTCATACCAAAAAATATCGGTTTAACGCCTTTATTTAGGGATTTATTGAAATAAACTTTTTTATTTACTTGTATTAATAATCCGCGAAAAATGGAAATTAATTAGAAGTAAGAACAGTTCAATCAGTTTATCGATATTTTGTTGAAATAGTACTTGAAAGATCTAGCTTTTCATGAATTGTCAAACACTATGTAGTTGATGGGTGTTAAATTCCATGAAGATATCACATGTTACTAAAAAAATATCAAGCAATTGAGCTGAATATTCCCTTTTGCATTTTAAAACGTATTATCTCGTGCTATACTTAAGATAATTAGAGCAACAATGGGGTACAAATAGATAGTTAAGAGTTTAGTATGGTAAACGTGGAGATTGCAGTACTAATGGAGGGGTTTGATGTTATATTGGACAATAATCGGTATTTGGATTTTTTTAGAAACTATGTTGGTTGTAAAGATTGTTTTGGGTATTATATTTTTTAAATTCACACCAAAAAGAAATGGAATATTTGGGTTTAGAACTGAAAAATCATTGTCGAGTGAAAAGATATGGAAAATTGCAAATGTTGAATTTGGTAAACTATTCGTTTTATTTGGAGTCATTGAATTGTTTACTTCGCTATCAACATTATGGTTGACTTTCCAAGGATTTGAGAATGTCGATGAAATTATAATTCCATTGATATATTTACTAATATATATATTTACAACACTATTTAATGTAATACTCGTTATGAGAAAGATTAAATATGTTGATAACTAAATGTGTTATGGGGGAGAGAAGTATGATATCATCTTTGAAAGGTCATTTCTACTTTTTATTGCGTCATCCTTCTTCTTGTTTCTTAAACCATAGGTAGTAAGTAATATCATCCATAAACGAGCTGAATACCTACAGTTATAAACAACATAAGTGACAATAAAGTGTATTTTTGAAAATGCAATCCATCAATAGAATAATTTTCACTCATGTGATTGTGTTATACTATGAATAATAAGTAGGTGACATTGAAATGAAATTTATTTGTATACTTGGGGATAGTGCTGTTGGTAAAATGACAGTTGGTCAAGCATTAGAAAAACTTAGAGGCTATTCGTTATTTCATAATCATATGACGATTGAACTCGTTTTAGACGTGTTTAAGACTTTTCATGTGCCTGCTATTGAAGCGCTAAGACAAGCCATTTTTGATACGTTTATAGAAACAGATCTTCCTGGGTTGATTTTCACCTTGCAGTTGGCATTTAACTTACAGACTGATTTAGATTATCTAGATAACCTGATTTCTTATTTTGAATCTCATCATATTGAAACTTATATCGTTGAACTTGATTCGACACTTGATATTCGATTAGAAAGAAATAAAACGGATAATCGTTTAAAACACAAAGCATCAAAACGTGATACTGAATTATCTGAATTGCGTTTACTAAATGATTTTGATCGTTATCGTTGCATTTCTAAACCCGGAGAAATCAAACATAAAAATTTCTTAAGAATTAATAACAGTGATTTAAGTGCTGAAGATGCAGCAAGACTAATCATCAAAACATTCAATTTATAATTAACACCCAAATTATTTCACCTTTGAAAACTTTTGATACAAAGCTATAAAGTAAGATAAATGATATGCAAAAACTACAATTAGTATTGTGAGGTTATATGATAAATTTAATTGCAGATCCTAACCTAAAAAAAGAGATTGCTACAAAGGTCTTACATGATTTACCAACATGGTTTGGCATACCTGAATATACGAATAATTATATTCAAGAAAGTATGCATTTACCATTTATTGCTATATATAAAAATGAAGACCCAATTGGCTTTATTTCTGTTAAAGAAACAAGTCCTTATACAGCAGAAATATATTGCATGGGTATTTTAAAAGCGTATCATCATCAAGGGTATGGTCGAAAACTTCATGATTTCTTCATTACATATGCTATATCTAAAGGTTATCACTTCTTACAAGTCAAAACAGTTGAACAAGGTAACTATGACTCATATGACAAAACAAATGCTTTTTATGAATCACTTGGTTACAAGCCATTTGAAGTGTTTCCTGAATTATGGGACAAATGGAATCCATGTCAAGTCTATATCATGTCAATTAAGAAATAGCATCCCTGTGGGATGTTTTTTTTACGTTTTGGCTATAAGCTTCCTCTATATTTGATACAATAAAGATAGACTTTAATGTTTAGGAGTATTTATGAAAAAACATGTCACAATCGCACTCATATTAATCATGTTTCTAACAACCCTTG
The DNA here is from genome assembly GCA_963676765.1 of Acholeplasmataceae bacterium. GTDB lineage: Bacteria > Bacillota_I > Bacilli_A > Acholeplasmatales > Acholeplasmataceae > WOFB19. The sequence continues at coordinate 901,485 of OY781159.1, read as the reverse complement.
TTGGTTGTCAAAATCAACTTGTTTTTAAGAAAGATGATATAACGACAATTGCTTTAAGTCACAACGGTTCCTTTTATACTGAAGTTAATGGCACTGCGCAAGAAACATTTTTAAAAGGTGTTAATATGGGAGCGACCATCCCCGGTTCTTTTCCAGGTGCATTAGCAATAGATAAAGAAGCATATTTGAAATGGTTTGAGCAAATCTATGATATGAATGCTAATACGATCAGAATATATACAACCATGCGACCTGTATTTTATGAGGCATTATATGAATTTAACCAAGAAAAGGATGTTCCATTATATATCTTGCAAGGTGTCTGGGTTAATGAAGAAGATATTGCTAATCTAAATGATGCTTATGCATCAGACAATTTAATCATTACTAATTTTATTACAGATGCGAAAGATCTTGTCGATATCTTCCACGGCAATAAAACATTAGCAGAGAGACCTGGTCATGCATCAGGAACATATTCATATGATGTAAGTCCCTATATCTTGGGTTGGATCCTAGGCATCGAATGGGCACCTGACTTTGTTGTTGGCACCAATGATGCTAACCCTGATAAAACTAGCTATAAGGGTGACTATCTATATACAAGAAACGCTTCTCCTTTTGAAGTTTGCTTAGCTGAAGTAGGCGATGCATTATTAGCTTATGAAGCAAAGACTTACCAAATGACAAGACCGATAAGCTATACAAATTGGTTAACAACTGATCTATTAACACATCCTAATGAACCAGATGAACGTGAAGATATGGTCTCAGTAAATACAGAACATATCAAAACGACCAATAACGCATTTGCTGGTATGTTTGCTAGTTACCATATCTATCCTTACTACCCTGAGTTCATGAATTTCGAACCTGAATATCAAAACTGGGTTGATCCTGATACAGGTGATAAAAACCCTTATAAAGCCTATTTAACCGATTTAATTAGTCACCACGATATGCCTGTGTTGGTTGCTGAAGTAGGTATTCCTTCTTCGCGAGGGATGACACATGAGAATCCACAAGGTTTTAATCAAGGTGGTCATTCAGAAATTAGACAAGGTGAACTACTCGTTGATTTATTTGAAACAATTGCTGAAACTGACGCAATGGGTGCACTTATCTTTTCATGGCAGGATGAATGGTTTAAGCGTACATGGAATACCATGGATTTCGACCTTTCATGGCGCAGACCTTTTTGGTCTAACTATGAAACGAATGAACAAGCTTTTGGACTACTCGCAATGGATCCAGATAATGACCACCAGACGGATGGTGATATGTCTGAATGGGCATCCATTACACCTTTAATTCGTGCAAATACTACATCCATATACATAGACACTGATGAAAGATATCTTCATATACTGATAGAGGATCAACAAATTAATTGGCAAAACGACACCATCTATATCCCGATGGATACAATACCTAATCAAGGAAATGACAGTTGGCAACATGAATCTGTATCGCTTCCTTTTTATGCTGATTTTGTGATCAAAATCAATGGTGAAAACAACTCAAGAATAGTCGTAGACAACTATTATGATGCCAATGACTATTTATATCGTGATATCTTGAATATGATAACATCAAACAGTCCAACCAGGACGATTAATTCAGGTATATTTAATCCAATCAACCATGTTTTATCAGCCGAACTAGCGTTACCAATGACAAATGAAACAATTCCTTTTTCATCTTATGAAGCAGGACAATTAACTTATGGTAATTCCAACCCAGAAGCTAGTGCATATAACTCATTGGCTGATTATTACTTTGGAACAAATTTTGTTGAAATAAGAATTCCTTGGCTACTTTTAAATGTTATGGATCCAAGCACAAAACAAATCATCGCTGATTTTAGTATCAATCATGATCAAACATTTGTGCCAATTGATGCTACAGGCTTCACATTTAGTTTTATATATGATGATATCAGTTTAACACCTGCTACATATGATTGGGACATTTGGCATACAGTATCCTACCGCGAACGTTTAAAGCCTGCTTATGACATGTTAAAATCATCATTTGATCATATGGATTAAAAAAAGACAACTTGTTTGTCTTTTTTTGTTTTGTATACATAATATTTGAAATCCGTATAATTTGTCCTAAGTAACGGATTCTCTAATAATTTACCACTAATCACACATGCAGTTAACCCATGTTGTTTGTCTTCCATGTTGTCTTTTGTATAGACTAATACATCTTTATATCTAGAAATTAGTGGTTCATACAACTGTGTCATATAATCGATAACTCTATATTCAGTTCTTCTAACTTTTCAGGTGTTATATTCATGTTGATGTCTACAAAGGCAGATACGTAGAAAACTGCAATTAGTAAGAACATAAATTCTAGATCAAAGAAAGGGAAATATATAGTTTCATCAATTTAATCATAAATAACGCAATCGTAACCATGTAAATAACGCAATAATACCTGTAGTATACCATTACGAAATGATGATGATTATTTACCTTTTGATTGTCTAATTTATCGATTATCAGTTAAAATAGACTTAGTTAACACGAAGGAGGCATCTATGTCAAAGATAAAAAATAAACCATTACGCATATTGATTAAAGTCATGATTGCTTTCACTATTATGTTTATATTCATGGTGATTGGCCTTTCCATTTATGCAAGTTTTTCATATGAAGCTTCAGAAGATATGTATGATACAATTGCCTTATTAGATACATCAGATATCACTACAGATGAGACCATAGGAGCAATCACTTATACCGTTGATAGTCCTTTAAAACAAATAATCATCGTTCCTGGTGGATTAGTTGATCCAGCAAGTTATCGTTATCTAGCAATAAGTTTAGCCTCAAACCAATATAATGTTACCATTATAAAACCAATGTTTAACCTCGCCATTATTGCACCTAATCAGCCTGCTAGATATATCAATCCAGCGCTTGACAATATCATTATTGGTCATTCGCTTGGTGGTGTTGTAGGAGCAATGGTTGCTGCTAAAGAGGAAAAAATATCTGCAGTTGTGTTACTCGCAAGTTATGCAACTACGGATATTAGTCAAAAAGATGTACTATCTCTTACAGCAGAAAACGACTTAGTTTTAGATCAAGAAAATTATCAAAACAGTCTTGATTATTTAGGCGAAGATGCGACATTCTTTATTGTCGAAGGTGGTACACATGCACAGTTTGGATGGTATGGGAAGCAAAGTGGAGATGGTGAACCATCCATCACAACAAAAGCTCAACAAGATTTGATTGTTACTGCGATTGTCAGTTTCATTAATTAAAGGAGTTATATATGATTAGATTTGGTATCGTAGGTGCAGGTGGCATTGCGAAAAAATTTGCAAGTGATTTAAAATTAGTAGAACATGCGAAATTGACTGCAGTTTCAGCACGCTCTAATGAAAAAGCTGATAACTATAAAACATATTATGGATGTGAGTATGCATTTGGCAGTTATGAAGAAATGGCAAAAAGCGATGTTATTGATGCTGTCTATATTGCAACACCCCATCGTTTTCATAAAGAACATGCAATCTTATTTATGCATCATAACAAGCATGTATTAGTTGAAAAACCTGTCTCCGTCAATGCGAAGGAATTTGCAGATATGATGGAAGTTGCCAAGACCCATAAAGTCCTTCTTATGGAAGCGATGTGGACACATTTTTTGCCTGCAACGACTTATATCGTAGATCAAATAAAAGCACATAAATTTGGAAAACTGTTACATGCTAAATTAAAGTTTGGATTCCCAATCATCCCATTTACTAAAAAGGAAGGTCGTATTTTAAATCCTCTTTTAGCTGGTGGTAGTTTATTAGATTTAGGTATTTATCCTGTAAGTTTCATGCATTGGATCGTAGACCAAGAGATCAAAGACATTAAAACGAAGACAAAATTTACAAAATCAGGTGTTGATAAAAAAGGAACCATCTATATAACACTTAAAGATAATGCCGAGATTCAAATCAAGCATAGTATTGCTTCTATTTTGGGAGATCATGCTATCTTAACATTTGAAAAGGCTAGAATTGTCATGCCAAAATTTCATGGAAACGAATTATTCAGCATTAATGGGAAATGGGAAAAACGTAAACACTTAGGTGGTGGATTTGTTCATGAAATCCAATCATTTGTTCATGATATTGAAATGGGTTTTTTTGAGGATCCAGTCATGACACACAAAAAATCACTGAAAACGATGAAATTAATGGACACTATTAGGGAAGAAATGCCACTCAAATATCCTTTTGAGTCGTAGCTCAAGTTAGACTTTTTACCTTTATTAAGGTATAATGAAGTTAGTGATATAAGTTTTATCTATTTAAAATCAACCGCGAACACGGCTGATTTTTCATTCAAAGGAGGTATGATCATTGTCTTATTCAAAAATAGCACATGATATAAATCAAGAAAAACAAGAGCATATTGTACGTCCAAAAACGGATAGTTATCGAATTATTGATATGCATGAAAAACATTTCTTAGAAATCTTTAAAATATCTGATAAACAACTTGGTCAAGATTATGTGACTGAAGAACTACTAGATAAATGTGTCAAAGACCATACAAATTATATAGGCAGAACCGCCATAGATCATAAAACAAATCAAGTACTTGGATTTTGCATATCTATTAAACTAGATGAAAAAGATTTACCAGATTTATTAAATATAGAATCAGATGTTATCCCTTATCCTTTGCAAGGAGCAAGTGATTTAGGAGTGATAAAGACGATTGCCATTAATAAAAACTTTAAAGGATTAGGTATTGGTACAAGTTTAATTGTTGATGCCTTACATGAATTTAAGATACGTGATCGTAAGACAGTATTCACAATTGCTTGGAAATCTAAACTTGGAACGAACTTACATGGCGTCTTAATGAAAACAAGTTTTAAACGCTTCATTGAAATACCTAATTACTGGTATCAGTCTAGCCTTGAATCAGGCTGTCATTGTTCTGTTTGTGGTAAACCACCTTGTGTGTGTTCTGCTGTTATATACGCTAAAAAACTAACATAAAAGGCTATTAGCATCTGCTAATAACCTTTTTTCTTTTACATAATTTCTAATGTCCATGCAAGTGGACTTGTTTCTGGATTTGCATTGTGCGAGCTGGTAATTGCGATGTAATAATTACTATTGTAATAAACACGATCACCAACATCATAATGATTATAACTTAACCAATCGGTTGATAATTCATACCATAAACCTGTATCAACACTACTTGCATTAGGTAAGACATTTTGATTGACGCCAAGTGATTGATAATATACACCATTGTCATAAACGACATCACCAGTAATATACGTTGAGTAAATATCAAATGAGAGATCCACATTTCTAATACCGATAGCACTTAATGTATTCGGCTCATTGGATCCATGATATGTATAGGTATAACCAGGTTGTACTTCATATGTATTATCTAAATACATAAAACGATCACCAGGTTGATACGTTACATCTTGCTGAAGTTCATCCTCGTTTAATTGGAACTCAAATACATCTTGATAGCCCCATGCCGCAGTTTCAGGTGTATCTTCTATGATATGGATTGTGACATAATAACGTCTTGGAATGCGTGAAGATTCTAAGTACATTGATGAGCCATCAATAAATGCTTGTTGAAATTCAATATCAACAGTATACCCCTCAGGTAGATCCACATGAACCATATACCTACCATACATAGAAGTCACGAATTGATTGTTAGTATAGCTTAATGATACAGGATCATAATAACTAAATAAATTCATCGAAATCGAAATCATGTCATTCGTGATTTCATCTTCATAGTCTACTGAAACTTGAGCAACATTCACATGCACAAATACTTCATCAATACGTGCATCTGTCTCATTAATGACAGTAACATCAAACTTAATGTTGTTTGTTGTATCTTGTACCGCAATGTAATAATCCGTATAATGCGTTGGATTATCGTCATAATCCTCTGCATAAATACGATAGTGTACAAAGTTTAAGCTTTCACCTGTCCCATAATCCGCATAATCAGCAGGCAATTGATTTGATTGATAACTATAGTCAATATTATTTTCATCAATTACGCGATAAATGCTTGCTCCATCAGGGATATAAAATGTTGGTAAATATGCTGATAGATTTGTTTGTTGTACTTGTCCAACAACCCAATATGCTTGATAATCTTCATAAACATCATAATCGATACCTGACGTTGGAAGAGCAACGATTTCACGCTGTGTTGGATTTTCAGGATCATAATACTGTAAGTATTCAGTTGGTGTTACTTCATCAATTTCGATAATCGTATTAAATGCGTCTAACACTTCATCAAATACAGATTCTGATGCGAATAATACATTCACAAGATGTGAATTATCATTTCTAACTTTAATTGCTTCAACCGTTGACATAACATATGTCCAGTTAATCGTTTCTCCCCAAATCGTCACTTCATTACTATACGTCAATTGAAATTGATATGTGCCTTTTGGTGTATCTCTATCAAAGTCAATTTCATAACCTACATCATCCATTGTCTGCATAAAATAATCTTCATTGAGTATTGCTACTTCACTACCATCAAGTGGTGTGAATCCTGAAGTTAAGCTCAACACTTCTTCACCCGGGAAGAATACATGATCAAACTGATATTCAACACGCACAGTTGGTGCTTCCTCATAACCAATTTCAATTGGATCAACAATAGATGCCAACGCACCACCATTTTTATAAATATTAACTGGTGTTTGACTCATTACTTCTTCCACTAAATAATGTGTAAATATTGCAGTTGAGCCATCTTCTGCTGATAAATGATAAGCAACTGTATATTGATGTTGATACCCATTAATCACATTAATTGATAATGAAATATCATCAATTGTTGTAAATGTTGATAACGTTAAACCTTCTAAATAGGAAGGAAGATTTGCTTCAATATCCGTATAATAGACATCAGTAATTGCACTCAAATTACTGAAATTTACAATGTTAGTTTCCGTATTTCCTGCTTGATAATAGATGCCATAAGGAATCTTTGATGTATAACTCATACCAGTTGGTGTAATTGTTTCTTCTTGATACACGAATGATAAAATCGTTGCATTCGCACTTTCCATCTTATCAAACGTTACTTCATAAGTTCCACCACTAACTAGTGTTAAACGAAGTGTATAATTACCACTTGGAAAATCATCTTCAATAACAAACTTAGTTGTCACTTGTCCGACACCCCAACTACCAGTCTGGTTATTAAACGTACCTGAGGTTGTAACATTACCTTGTGTCAACCTGTAATAACTGGAATCAACTTTTACTTGTGTGTTATTATCAAATAATTCGATGAGTGGTATAACATTGTACAAATCAGGCATATTATACGTATCATATGTCCAAAGAATAGCGCCATTTGTCCCATCATACTCATAATATAGGTCAACTGTACTTGTAACATCCTCATGGTTATAAAATCCCGGTAGTCCATTCATACCATTCACATCAAGTGAATCAATATCATAAATAGTTTCTGCTGCTGTTCTAATAACCCTAATTTCATAATCTCTATACGTAGATGGATCTGCAGCATTATACGATGCTGAAAATACGCGAATCGATCCATAATGGTCACTGACAGAGTCAATATAACTACCACCGTCATACATACTTTCATAAATGCCATAAGCTCTTGGAACTGATACTAATGTTTGATCATCACTACCACCATAAGTTAAACTTGCATTTTCGGAAATCATATATGAGTCTTCATCCGTATTCGCTTTAAATCTAACATTTGATTCTGGATAAATATCGACATCTTCAATAATACCTGAATACACATATGATTCTAAAACTGGATTCGGACCGACATAATCATAGATTTGAACGGTTGACCCCCATGAATATGTATAATTAATTCTTCTATATGCACCATAACCTGCAGGTCTTCTACCACCTGAAGTAGTTACTCTATACCCAGTAGCATCATAGATATACCAAAAAATGAATCTAGTTCTCGTGTGTGGTATATGCTTAAATATATCACCTGAAAAAACACTATCTCCGCTGACATCTTCTGCTATTTTCCAATCATAAACGGACGTACTCGTTGAATCAGAATTATATGGATATCCATATGAATCATAGGAGTATAGATTGTAAATTCCTGTAGAAGCATAAGGTCCGATAGGTATCATTGATGTACCGCTCTTTTGATGTGTTCCAATATACGCATACTCGATCTCACCACTACCAGGAATTTCTGGTACGACATTAACACCAGGGACACCAGGCCCTGCCTCAGTATATGTTGTTATATCTGTTAATGTTGGACTTACGCCACCTAAAACAGCTGCATTACTTGGTAAGTAATACGTTAATAAACCACGTTCATCATCAATAACTGGATTTGATAAAACTAGACCATCTTGAACTGGATTACCATTAATATCCGTTTGCATAATTTCCAAATTATAAATTGTCGTTGCAAACGATGCTTGAATTTGTCTCATTTCATCATATAAAGCATGACTAATGGATGTTGGATCAGTTGTTTCTCCTAGCCATGATTCATCAGGTGTTGCACTATCTAATGTATAAGGATTTAACCCTGTTGTATCAAAATTATCAGGAATAAAAATACCATTTCCAATACCTGATGAAGAAGCCAATGCATAAATACCAGGATATGTATAACTTGTATTTGCTTCAATGCTAGTCAATATATTTGGATTAACTTTCTCTCTAGGTATATAGTCAATATAATCAGCAATGTATTGGTCAGTACCACTATAAACTGGACGCTGTGACCTAAATCCAAAGCCCTCATAAAACATACCTTCTTCTGCTTCAGAAACATTTAAATATGTAATTACTTTACTAAATTCACCACTAATCCATCCACCAGTCGTAAATCGTGTGAATGGTGCAGCTGATTCATCATCTGGATTTGTCGTTGCCATATACTCTAACATTAAGAGTAGGATTTGATTCGCATCATCAGAATCACCACCAAATAAGTTATACCATGATGATGTTGGTGTTGGTGCACTAGCAAACATATTAATTCTGTAATCGAAGTTTAATAAATAACCAAAATAGATGCGATCAATCGCATACATCGTATTACCTAAGAATGTCCATTCTGTTGTCCCAGTGTGAACTTTACCTACCATCGCACCAAAAGCATATGGTTCATCTTCGTCTGGGGTTGCATACATACTATATGTAAATGCTCCACTATTTGTATTATAACCAGTAACTTGTCTAACTTTACCATAATTAATGTTATTTGAAATATAGACTTCATCCGTATTAATTGAACCAAAACGGTTATAGTAAATAAAACCAAAAATACCAGCACCTAAATAACGACTAAAGACATTACCATAATTGAAATTATTCACCACTGATAATAGTCCAATACCAAAGATTCCAGAAGCCTTACTTCTCGTTTCTGATGTTATCGTATAACTATTTTCATTTGTGCCATTGTATGCGTAAATATCACCATAATTTACACTAAACATGATTTTCGCGAACTGTCGATTAAAGCCAGTTGAAATAACAGATAAATCTTCATTTAATTCATTTCTTACTGCAATCCCTGCAGCATGTGCATAACCAATTGATGTTGCTGATACTGCAATGATGTCACCATTGTTAGCAGCATCTCTAATTTGCGCATATTCACCAAGCATTAGGTAGACAATTCCTGCAGCCTCGATTGCATCATTTGTTGTTTGAGCATCACTTCTTACATCGACATTACCTAAATTAATCGCATTTGTGACAATCGATGCATTCATCACTAAAATTCCGGCTACTTTCACATGCCCATCTAAATCACCACGAACTGTAATTGATCCACTATTAAGTGCAGTATCTAGGGATCCTGAAACAGTTTCAATATCAATAGATTCAGGATCTATATTATGTTCTTCATATAAATTCGTATTTCTATTGTGAAAACCAATACCACCAATATACAAATCATATAAAAGATCTACACCATTGTCCACATCAATTGTAATGTCTCCACCATTGAATAGATCAGTTGCATAAAAATCTTGACTGACTTCTTCAATCACACCATATATATAAAATGATCCAGCTGTTACAGTAGCATTGGAATCTTCAGTTAAATGAAAGTTAGCGTTACCCTCTTGACGTAAATGAGTTTGACTTAGATTTGTTCCAAATACATTCAAAGCGATATGCATTGTTGATTTTGTCAAATCAGTTGTCGTTTCAAATGTTAAATTACCTTCTTGATAAGCTTGAGCAACTGTTAAATCAGTCTGATCAAGTGCGAGTAGTGTTCCTGCAAAATGTGATAAACCCGATAAATCAATCACTTGATTTCTCGTTTGGAATAGACCTGTAATTGTACCACTTGCATAACTAATTAAAACACCAGAAACATAACCATCCATGTTGATTAAATCACTAGTTGTTATAGTATCTGAAAGATGCACAGTAATAGCACCACTATTCGTTAGAGATACCATATTCAAATTATCTTCTAAATCTTCAATTGTGCCATAACCAGCCATGTGATAATCCTGTGCTCTATTAATTGTCGTTGCAACATTACCGCTGTTATAAATATATGTCGTCTGATCTAGCAAATCAGTTTGATAGCCAACAATACCACCAATATATGAAGTATTTATGGCACCATTTGTATGTGTATTGATATCAGCTACATTTACAACATAATGCATTGCCATGGCACTACCAAAACCAATCATACCCCCATAATAAGTTGTCCCAGAAGGTATATCTTGATAACCTAGACCTTCAACGGTCATATTATTTAATACATGATCCAGTGTGACATTAAAAGCGTGTCCAATCATACCCGCAACAACAGATTCATCTGATCTTGCATTATAATTCAAACTTAATTCATCAATGAAACCAGTACTACTTGAATTTGCTAATTGAATAGATCCTTCAGCTACCATACCACCAACTAAAACTTGTCCAAGTTCTGTGGTTGTTTCTGGAATATCAATAGTTAAATCAATATGCACATCATCGATTAATGCACCATTTGCACTTGCAGCTGCAATACCACCAATTAAAATGCGATCTCTATTTGCAGTCATTTCAATATCTTCAGGAATAATTGTATAATCCAAAAAATTAAGATGCGTAACCTTACCAAACAAAGAACTAAATAGTGCATAACTAGCATAATTCCCAATCAATGTCGTATCACTTATTTTTAGTCCAATAATTGTATGATACTGATATGTTCCACCTTGCGCTGGCGTATGCGTGTAAAGCGTTGACCCTGCACTAATCAGCGTACTAGATAGAGAACCAGAAAAACCCACACTAGCAGCTTTATAAGCCTTGCGTGAGACTTGGTTCATATCGATATCACTTGTAATTATATAATCACTTGCTCTAAATAGACCAGATACATTTAATAATTCATTCATATAAACAAAATCAACAGCGTCATTAATTTCAATAACCCTTTGATTTACTGCAACACCTTGCAGTGTTGGATATGTACTATCAATGATTGTTTGACTTATAAGTTCTGGGTCAGTTGTTAGACCACTATAAGAATCACTAAAATACCAATCGCTATTAAAATTACTCGCATTTTGGAATTCACTTGTTGAAAGACCATCACCATTTGAAATACTGGTTGTTCCTTCATCCCCATAAACATCTTCATCATAATATGTTTGTGAGATTGTGCCAGTATTTGAATAGACTAATACTGCAGATGCTAAATTATCAATAACCGCTAAACTTTTAACATGTGGCGTTGACACAAATGCATTCGTTATGGTTCCTATATTTCTTGACACTAGACCTGATATAAAGAAATTACCTTCTGCATTAATACCAGCAGAATCCCCTCTATTATCAAGATAATAAACATTTTGAACTAGTCCTCTATTTTCACCAACTAATACAGATACATGCGTCATAGCTCCTTGTTCAATCGCTTGCACAATGAGTGGATTAATTAAACCAAGATTTTCAATAATAGCTGTCTCAGATATTCTTGAAAACATTGAATAATAAATTAAACCGGGCATATATGTATCATAATCTTCAGTTGAATTAACGGATCTAAAAATGAGATTCGTTATTTCATATCCTTGGCCATCAAATGTACCAGTAAATGGTGTATTAAAGCCAATTGGTGTAAACAAATATGCAATGTTTTCTTGTAATGCATCAAAGTAATCTATGTCTGTACCAAGCACATAATCTAGACTTAGATATAACGTACTTTGAGTTCCTCTTGCGAGTTCTGAAAACATGTATAAATCATATGCCGTTTCAAGCACATAAGTCTTATTTGTATCAACTAACGTATAATCATCAATAACCGTAGAAAACTGTCTATAATCACTATCAAATGTTATACCATTTAAAGGAGTTACACCAATATCTGCACCAGTCCAAGATGATGATGCTTGATAATCATCTGCATATACAAAATCACGTGATAAAAAAGAGCTTATAAAAAGCGTTGTTGTAACGATTAAGATAATAATTGTTACTTTGGATATCACACGTTTCATATATACCTTCCTTATTTACTCATTAAAATAATTGGGATCGATTCCCCATACTTCAGCAAATCTGTTTGCCTGTACAAGATCGATATAAATATCAAAATACACATAACACTCTTCAAATAACACACTATTTGTTCGTACTGTATATGGTGATCCGCCATGAATTAACGGAATCGTAACTACACCACTATTGGGTATAATATCCATGTAATATACAGTGCCATCTTGTTCATAACTATATGGAAAGTCAGGTGCCCACATCATGAGTGAATATGGGTAATATGCTATCGTCTTTTGAGGATGATAAATTGATTCAAATACCGGATCAATTGGATTTTCTGTATCTTGGTCTAAATAATAACGACGCAATTCCCATTCTTGTTGAATTTTGAACCGCATACGTGCGGCTACTTCTGGTGTAACTACTAGATCAATTGTCATGTTTTCAATATAATTATCGCTTAATGGATCAGAAGCATTAGCAATAATCTTCCCACGATTTTTATCATAATAGTTACTATCAACATCAACAGTAACTCCATTAAATTTAACAACTAACTCAACTTCAAATTCTCCAGTATCAATGGTAATGCCATGCGTTTCTGAAACTTGGAAGTAAGCATAAGTCACAATCACACTAATCATTAAGACAAGTAAAATACTCATACCAATAAGTAATATACGATCAATTAATCTCATGGAGAAACAGCTCCTTTTGCATTAATTGTATCAATTGTAATTGTTAAGGTGAAAGTTAAATCAAGATAATTAGTTGGATCACTTAATGCATTATAATCACCCCATACCACCACTTGTAAGCTTAATGTGTCTGATGTACTCATAACTGTTTGATGAATATCATCTAGTACAGATTGATTATATAAATCAATCGCGAGTCTCATCTCTTCAGCAGTACTTGAACCGGTTGTAATCGTCTCAATCAGATCGTGGTAATTAGATGTGATTGGAGCTCCAGATTCTAAGTTTATGCCTTCATTGATCAACAATATGAGTAATCCTTCTTGGTTTGTAGGTTCACTAATTGTGATCTCATGCACTGCAAGTGGTGATTGAGGGTCTAACTGAATGTCAATGACATTTGAAGAAGCCATTAAATCAAATGTCTGTGATACATCATTGATGACATCATTTTCAAAATCAACATATGCAATATCTGTGATATTGTAAGTTGTTGAAAATGGTTCATCATTCATTGTTGTGTAAACAGATAAAACACCTGCTTCAAAAGACGCTAAACTCTTTTGCTCAACGTATGTAAACCATGCATAACTTACACTACTAACAAGTGTAAAGATGGCTAAGATTAACATGATAACTACTGCTTTTCTGTTCATATTATCCTCTTCTTTTAAAGCATAAAAGCCAGCTGCCCAAATCATTGGTGCAACTGGCTACCTCTTTAAGGCCCTATAGCTTTGCGTCCTTAGATTGCTCTAAGTTTGCCATATACTCTTTTTTAAGTTCATCTTTTATTTCCCTACGATGCTTCACTTTCATTAATGCAATATAGGATTCATGCTGTTTTGCCATGTCATCTTTCTTTTTTTCATGCATTGTTTTAACAATATGAATAAGTTCTGTTAATAATATCATGACTAATATTACAACGATAATCGCAAATATAGTTGTTCTTGAATCTGTCATTATATTTGCTATGGGTTTTAAAAATGTTATTTTAAAGGCATATATGCCTTGAAAATTATCTGCTGTTATATAATCCTGTATTCCTGCTGCTTGGTCAGATATCGGATTTGTTTCCGTATTATCGCCTTGTGTCACTAACCCCTCTTCAGTCTCTTCAACAACACGGTGAATAATTAAAATATCGGACCCGTTATTACCAACCCCTTGATAAACAATGACTGGATGTTGATCCACATTCACTTCACTGATATCAATTCGCTTAATGATAACTAGATCATTAATATCAAGAGAATCATCTTGATCACCCACCATGGATTCAGTTGGGACGACAGCTAACGCATAACCAAAGATGAAGACTGGTTCATTACGACGCATCGCGATTGTTCCAGCAATCATAATCCCAATGGCTAATATGAAGATTAATATAGCAAATCCAGTTAGGATTTTAGATGCAACATTTTTCATATAACCTCCGGATTAGGCGAAATAGTCATATATATTTGATTAATGGTAACTTTTTGACCCATGAAAATATTTGAGTTAGTATAAGGTTCTCCTTCTATATCAAACCCATATACAGTTGGATCAAAGACGATATCAAAAAATATAATTGTTTGTCTATTTGTAGGTGTAGCTCCTAATGGCACATTTTTAACCATTGGATAACTCCTATGATCGACATCATCTAAATAATCTTGCCAATAGACAGTAGGTGCATCATCTTTAATGTCACTTGATTCCGTTACTCCATCTGTTTGAACAATATTTGTAATTTCATAATACAACGCATTTTGAATACGATTTTCTTCTCGTTCAAATCCTTCAGAGAATACATTTGTTAAACTTAAATTTAAATAACCAATATCCGTACCAACATTTATAATCTTAATCGCGAACGAGAATATCTCTCCAGGTGCAATATAACCATCAATTAAATGAGCAACGGTTGGATTAGGAATATATTCATATGCTAAATTTTCGCCTGTTGTGGATACATTATCAATAAGTGTTGGTTCTAATGATCCTGTGTGAGATGCATCATTATACACATAATATTCATACTCGGCTTCAACACCGGAAACAGCTTCAATTAAATGAGCACTATTCTGGTCAGTTAACGTAAACCATGCATAAGTTACGACCGTTAACATAAATACTGCAAACAATACATATAGAAGTGAAACGATCGTTAATTTACGATGTTCTTTAATCTTTAACTTATGCATCGTTTCAACCTCCTTTTTAATTACGCATTTTTACTCGCTTTTTTAAGTTTTTTTGCATAACGTTTTTCTATCTTTTTCTTTTCTGTATCAATACGTTTTCGAGAAGCTTTTTCAATATTAATCAATTGTGTTTCTAAACGCTTTTTATCCTTTTCTTGTTGTTTTTTAAGTTGTGTTTGGAGTTTTGTTTTATCTGTTTTATACTGCTCTTGGATGCGTTTTAATGCTTCATGATACGCTGCCTTAGCCTTACGTTTTTCAGCTGCAATAATTTGTTTTTCAGAGACCTTAACTTTAACTCTAGTTTTTCTAATTTTTTCAGTTGTTATACGATGTTGTGCCTCTAATTTTTTATGTTGATTAGAAACGTAATTTAGATAACGTGTAATTCTTGCTTGATCTTTTTCTGCATTACGACGTTCAAGTTTAAGCTTCTCTGCTAAACCTTTTTGCTTAGCTTCTTTTTCAATTTTATCCTTCTCTTCTTCAAGATATTGTTTGTTTAAGTAATCAATTTCTTTTAGAATTCTTTTTTCTAAACGCATCATATTATTATAATCGACTTCTTTTGTTTCCCTAACAATCTTCATAATACGTGCTCTTTGCCTGGCAGTTTGTAGTTGATCAAATGTTGATTCTTTAACAAGCGATCTAAACATGAAGTCTTCGCCTTCAGGTTTATCATTTAAATCAAAATACGATTCAAATAGTGCGTTTGTAATTTGTATGGTGTCGCGAAGTGCTCTTCTTAATGCAACATCATAACTTGATGATTCTTCTTGCTTATCTTCTAGTAATTGTTGAAACTGTTTTTTACTTTGCTCTAAGAAATATTCATTTAAGGTGAAGTCTTCCATTTGTTCAACTTGATCTTGTGTTAACAATTCATTTAATGTCTTGTTAATAATTTTAGGACTTCTTCTACGATATTCCTTTTCATTTAAATATTGATAATGATCTTCTAAAGCAAGTTGATTACCATAAATCATTGAGACTGTTTGTAGTGCAATCTGGTAAACATTTTTCGTATAATATTGATCGAATGTTAAATTCTTCTCTTTCACGTCATTATCAAAATCTAAGTTGCCATAGCGATCTAGGTATAACCATAGTGTATAGCAGTTCTTATAGTCAATATTCTTTAAGAGAATAGATGTTTGCATAATTGGAGGTTGTACTGGTTTAACATTTTTAATCTCTTCCCAAAACACTGTCGACATAAAGCCATTGATTTGCTTCATCAGTCCTTCAATCCGATGTAGCATCTCATTGTTTTTTTTGATGACTGCTTCATTATCAGCCTGTTCTGTAAATGCAACATGAATATCTAAATCAATATTCGTATCTTGCATTTGAAATTTACTTTTGAGATCAAAATGCCTTTTATTAAACGATTCAATGTTTGCTTTAATGAGATTGTATCTGCGAAATACAAAATCAAACAAGCGCTGAATAAGTGTTTTCATAAATCGGTTTTCATAAATACCATAATCTATTTCTGCTTGTGTCGTCATAATCTTTTTAGGAATAACCATATCACCTCTGATTTCTTTAACCAGATGAGAGTGCATAGATAGATGACGAATCGATTGTGCATTCACTTTTTTTGCTTTTTCGATAGCGACAACCGGTTGTTCATAACGCAATCCAGACTTCGGATCCATAATAATTTTATTAATCGATGGTAAGTATGATTCTAATGTTGGTATCCAATCAACATGAAATGATTTCACTTCAGTAATTGATTTTTGATACATTTCGTTTTCACCAGAAAGAAGAGCGTCATAGAAATGATTTGGAAATGATTGTTCCATTTCAATGCCGTAATAAGCATTTGTGATGGCTTGATGAAATTCTTTTAATTCTTTTAAATGTTTCATCACATACTCCTTAATGGTTAAAATGTTTTCTTAATCGATGTTAAGAAATCTTGACATTCAGCAAATGAGTTCTTCCCAAATAATCGTTCTAATAATGCTGATAAGTCATTTATTTCTTTTTGTAAGAACGGTAAGTTCAATCCTTCAAACTTTCTGAATATTTTTCTTGCTACCATATAATCTAACGCTTCATTTTCACTACCACCACATGCGACAAATACAGGTACGAATGCACGAATTTGTTTCATGATACGGTTACCAAATGTGACTTTAAAGTTTTCAGTAATGAATTTATCTAAGCGTTCAAGATTTTTTAATGCCTTTAATGATAATTGATGTTCATCTGATGCAGCTCTAAATAATTCTTGTAAGTAGTCATTACTCATCGTAATACTTTTTGTTTCAGGAGCATCAATGTAATCTGCCTTTGTATTAATAACGATAGAAGTTGCACGGTCATATACTTTATCGGTAATGGTAAAGGTTGAATCATCTTTATTGGCTGTACCGACAAACCAGACGTTTTGCGGCAACAATAATTTCCCACGATGAAGATGTGCTGGATCAGAAGGTAGTTCATCAGGGACAACATCCACTAACCATTTATCTTTATCAGGCATTTCCAAGAGTGATAAGAATTCTGCAAAATAATACTCAACACGTGCCAAGTTCATTTCATCTAACACGATGATATTTATATCGTTATGATATGTTGTTTCATAAATCGCTTCTAGGAACTCCGTTTCATTAAAGCGTTTCGTAAATTCGTTTAAATAACCCATCATTTCTGCACGATCTCGCCATGAAGGCTGCACGGCAATAATATGGGAGTCATTGTTGAAGAATTTACCCATTGCATAAGGCAGTGATGTTTTACCAGTACCAGATATCCCTTCTAAAATCATCGTTTTAGAGGAAGCCATACCAGCAAAGAATGCTGAGATGATCTGTCTGTTATAAAACAAACCTAAACGGTTTGCTGCAAAATTAATGAACCTTGTAACAAGTTCGTTCAAATTAATCATGTCTTCTTCTTGCATATGAATTTGTGTAACACGGTTCTTATACTCTTCATCTACTGCGATAAGTTTGATGAAGCGAGAATCTTCTTTCTCCTTAATTTCTTCTTCCAAAATCTTTTCTTCAGCTTTTAACTCTTCATCAGGACTTAATCCTAAGTTAGAAACTTTTAAAGCTAAGATCTTATTACGTTCATCCACAAGTTCGACTGTTTTCTGATTTAAGAACGCAATTTCTTCAAGTAATTCGTCTTTTTCTATCTCGCGCCCGACGAAGCGCGCGTATTTAGAAATCCACTGATAGAGTTTTAATATCAAAAACACGAAAAAGACCAAATTGATGACAATGACGACGAATGCCATGACCCAATCAAGTAGCCCAAATTGTGCTGTTGCAGTAATAAAACTATTAAAATATTCACCCACATTACGAACAAAGAAATCGGCGAATGCTTGAAATACAGCACTAAAGAATTCACCGACATTAATGAAAAAGTTTCGTAACAGGTCAATATAGTAACGAGCGAACTCTACCATAAAAAATACTCCTGATTAATTAATTTGCATGTATAGCTTTTTCTTTCTTCATTTCAGCAAGAATTTCAGCACGCATACGTTCACGTTCTGATTCAATGCTTTGTGCTGCCAATTCACGTTCTTCTGCATATTTTACTTCTAGTTTTTCACGGTTTAATGCCATGACATGTCTAGCTAATAAGACACCTTCAAAAATAAGCACTAAAAGTACTGGCAAAATAATGAATAAAGCAAATCCGACTGGTGTTTGTAAGTAGTCAAGTGAATTACCTAAACCAGCAATCATAGAACCATTATAAGTTGCAATTACACTATCAAAGCTAACAGACTTATCCGCAAATGTTGGATCTCCTGGACTTTCATAGTTATAATCAGCTTGTGTTGTTAACATTCTTTCCACTCGGTCAATCGCAACAATTCTGTGCGTATTAAAAGCTTCTAAAGATGTATCGTAGTATGTGACAACATCACCAATTTCCAAATTAGCAAAATCATCTTCACCTAACATGCTAACGAATAATAGATCTCCGGTTTCAAACGTGCCTTTCATTGAGTCAGATTGTACAGAAAGCATACCTACACCGAAAACATTAGCTAAGTTATCTTCACGTTGTACTCTAATATTTGCTATTGAAAAAATCATGAGAAATACAATAACAGCATAAAATATAACGTTAGCAATTAATTTTAAAATGCGTTTAGCATTCCAATTGTTTTCTTTCATACGTAACTCCTTTATTAAGTCGTAACTAGTCTAATCCAATAAGGATTGGTAAGCATATCTGATAAACAGATACACTTACCAGACTAGAATCATAATTAATATATTATATTAAGCCGTAAAGTGAAGTGTTGATGATACGATTCTACCTAATAAAGCATTATAAGCATTAGGATCCCAACCTTCAAACCAAATTCTAATTGTAATTGAACCAAAGTATTCTGCACCAGCAGTACCACTTTGTCCACCAGCTAAATCCGCAACTTTAAGAATATTTGCATCACCATCAATAACAGTAATTGTATTTACAACACTAACTGATGTTACACCATTAGGTTCCGTAGCAGTAACTGCTTCATAGAAACTAACTGATCCATCACTAGCTATTAAATCAAGCGGTGTTGTATTTGAATCTTGTGGTAAATTGTAGTTTGTACCACTTGTTGGATTTTCATAAGCTGTTGTTACTGAAGCTGATGAAATTGTACCTGTAACTGACATACGGAATGCATCCGCAGCATTAACGTTAAATGAGTCGCCAGCAGAAATTGTATCACCATGTTCGTTAACAAATGTTTCATTTGATGATGTCCATGAGAATGGTGTTGAAGTCAATGTGAATGCATCCATGAAGATTTCAGTAGCATCTGGTGAACGGAAATGAATTGGTAATTCTAAATAACCAGCTGTTGTAACTGTACCTTCTAGATCAGCAAATGATGTACCGTTTGTCGTAGTAACATTATTAAATCTAAATGAATCTTCCCCATACACAGCCGTCATATAATCATAGACGTCTTGTGTCGTAATTGTTGTTTTCCAATCATATAGCAATGGATTTCCTGTGTTATCCAAAGCAATTTCGATACCGGTATCGGCAACGATTTCTGCATCAAATGATTGAACTGTTGCAGTGTTTGTAAGTGTGAACCACGCAAATGTTGTCGTTCCAAGTGCTGCCACTGTTAAGACAACCGTTAAAATTGATAATACGAGTTTTCTTGTGATTTTTGACATTTTTCTAGTCTCCTTTAATCTTTTAATCTTTTTTTATTTTAATTAACTCTCGTTAAGCTAATTCAACACTGGTGATTCTTCTAAATACTGTAATAATTTAAACTGTAGTTGCGCTCTAATTAAGTCTTTATCAATGGCATCAAACGCATCTACATCCCAACCTTCAACCCATATGTTCACTTTAAGTTGTCCACGATAGTATGTCTTTCCTTCGCCATCTTGGAAGTTTGTTTCTTGTAGTGTGAGTAATAGCGATTCTTCATCATAAGTTACATAAGGATTTGTAGGATCAACATCTGATAAGTGATATATTGTATTAGGTTCCTCTAATGGTGTTCTAATATAATATCTAGTTCTTTGTATGAAGTAACTATACGCACCATATCTGAGCCCATATCCTCTACTAGGATCCTCTGAAGGATCGAAGATGAGTGTGTTTAATTCACTTTGCTCTCTAACATCTAATACATTTTCTTCATCTTTTAGTTCTTGGAAACTCATGCGAATTGCATGTTTTCCATAATACGTGTCACTTGTCCCAGCGCGAATGATATCGTCAATTGATGGACCATTTTGAAAATCAATATTTGTCGTCCATTCAACACCTTGTGACACAACATATGTGCCAGTTGAAGCTGTATCATAATTTACTTCGTTTGATACATTGTTTGCCAAATAAACTGTATGTACCGGTTCTACTGTTTGGAAATAAAGATCAAATGATAAGTAATCTTGATTAGGAACAGCAATACCAACTTCTCTTAAACCGCCTGTATGAAAGTTAATACCATCAATACTTGTAACATCAGTTAATCGAATATCTTCAAAGATTTCTTCTAACTGTTCATTTGAAATTTCACTACTATAATGCTCAGCATCCAATGATATTTGCAATTCATCACCAGTGGTTGCTGTTAAACGCATACCTTCAATATTATTAATAAACGATAAGCTGATCCAAGCATAAGTCACAGTTCCTAATAAGATTGCCATGATGAGCAGTAAGATAATCGAATATTTTACTTTTCTCATTGAATGATATCTCCATCAATTGAAAATGTCATTCTAAATTTAATTAAGCCACCTAATATATCATCGTTTGTATCAGGGTCCTCCCCTTCTAGCCAAACAATTACTGTGAACTTTCTAATTTCATTTGGTCCAAAACTTTCAACAACGTTTCTAAATACTGTATCATCATCTAGAAACATTTCAGCATCTGGCATCGAAACTGGATAAGTTGGAAGAACACCAAATTCATCAGCTTCATCTTGTTTTTGATAAATGGTTTCAATGCCATCATCAATTAAAATAACTCTTATTGCTTCATCTAAATTTTTATAAACATCTGTAATTCTCATACTGTATATGACATCAGTTACTTCTGTACCAGCATTTTGCAAATAGAATGTGTACGCCATATACGTGAGATCAGGATCGTAAAAATTTCCATCTGTTTCAACTGCACTTTGAATGTCTAACCAACGGTAAGTGACATCTTTAGCATCTTCTACGGAACCACTAATCAATTGTGGACCAGCATCAGCCATTGTTCTATTATCAGCAATCACAATTCCTCTGTTGTAAGCTTCATAATCGACATTCATGACGAAGTTTCCGGCTTGTTGACCATAAAATGTAACCACACCAAGAACAGCTGATAAAATACCACTAATTAAAATTCCGATTGTAAATATGCGATTTCTTTTTGTTAATTTTTTAGCTGCAGTAACGGTTGAAAGTCTTTTCATGGATTCTCTCCTTATAACAATAAAGCCAGCCGTCATCAAATACGCTTGATGGCAACTGGCTACCTATTTTAGGCCCTATAGCTTTGCGTCACCGGATTTCTCCGGGTTTGCTTTTCACATGTTTTTATGTCAAATTTCTTTTAAAACAATATATATACAAAAAGCCAGCAGTCATGATTTCCCATGACAACTGGCTACCTGTTCTAGGCCCTTTAGTTTTGCGTCACCGAATTCCTTCGGTTTTGCCTTTATACATGTTCAATTCTGGTAAATAAAAACACCAGCACCACTTTGATTAATCAAATGGTAACTGGCTACCTGTTCTAGGCCCTTTAGTTTTGCGTCACCGAATTCCTTCGGCTATGCCTTTTCACTTTGTAACATGATTTTATACTTCTTTTCAAATTTTGTCAATACTTTTTCATACATTTTCCTAATATTTATGCCCATCTATAAATAGATGTCTTTTTTAAAAAAATATTTTCAGGTGTAAGGAGATGTCCTTTTTTGATGATTATTGCATATTTAATAAGAAAAAGCAGTCTTAAAAAACTATCTTTTTATAATTTTTGATCCCATGAAGAAACACCAATATAACCGCGCAATGCTTCTGCCGAGATTGGTTGGCTAAAATAATAACCTTGCAATAGATGAATACCGTAATTTCTAGCAGCAATCATTAAATCTTTTGTTTCAATCAATTCACATACGACATCACAATTATGTTTTTTAGCAAAATCAACAATTAAGTTAGCGAATTTGTTTCTGATGAAATCCTCTTCTTCTGATAAGAAACCTGAATCAAGTTTAATAATATCAACATTAAGTTGTGCAACTTTTTCTAATGTTTTGAAATCAAGTCCAAATCCATCGATTGCTATCATGAACCCTAATTGTTTTAGTAGACTTAAGTTTTTACGAATGACATCTTGACGATCAAACAATGTAAATTCAACGATTTCTAAGACGATATGTTTTGCATTCATCCGATACTTCTTTAAAATCTTCTGGAAATCTTGGAAAATTGTCTCACTCATCAATTGTTTTGGTGATAAATTCATTGTAATTCTGAATTCAACGGAAGGAAACATTTGTGAAATTTCCTGATATGTCTTGATTATAGTTTCTAATCCCCATAAACCAATCCAATGAATATCTCCAGATTGTTCCATAATACCTAAAAACTTAAATGGTGATAATAAACCGTGCTCTGGGTGATTCCATCTAATTAAAGCTTCTGCACCATATATCGTTTTGTTTTCAATATCGATTATTGGATGATAAAACAATTGAAACTCTTTATGTTGAATCGCATGTTTAATTTGATAATAATACTCTACGTGTTCGCCTTCTTCACTGCTCATTTCTTCCGAGTAGATGCGAACCATATTTCCGCCATTCTTCTTTATGATGTAAGTAGCTATTTGCAATGAATTAAGCAATTCTTTGACTTGTGAACCATGTGCAGGATAAAAGGCAACTGCAATTGATGCAGTAGCGTTAATCGTTGTATCTCCGAACAACCTAATTTGCTTATGAATTGCCTGTTTAACCTTACTTGCGATTTCCATCGTTTCTGTACGATCATATTCATAAGGAAGTGTTAAGATCAATTCATCTTTTTGCATACGTGCAATTTTGATGTTTCTTGATATAACAGATTCAATATTTCTGACAATACGTTCAATAATTCTTTCTGATTCAATCGCACCAAAAGCATTTTCATAATCTGTAAACTTATCTAGGTCAATATATATTAGTGAGAATTGCATATCTCTAGAAGCTCTTGTTATATAACTAGCAATTAAAGAATGCATTTCTGTTTTTGTTAAGATGCCTTCAATTGTTAAAGACTTTTCATCAATCAAACGTCTTCTTTCTTTGAAGAATGAGACAGCCAGAAAATAAATCAACACACCTAAAATAGCAACAACTCCAACAGAAATTAATATTTGAATAGCTGGACTAATTTCCAAAACATATGGTATCATCTGCGTCCCTCCTTCGTCTTTGGCAACAGCGATTTAACATCTGCCGTATGGTCTATATTATAAGCCCTGACGAGTTCGATTGCAACTTGTTTATCAACAGGTTTAGAAACAAGATATCCTTGAACGATATGACAACCAGCTTTTTTAATAATAAAATTTTGTCTTGGTGATTCAACACCTTCAGAAATAACTTCCAAATTAATATTTTTTGCTAGATCAGATATCATATTCACAATTGCTCTAGCATGAGCATCTGATTCTACTTCATCTATGAACGCCTTATCTATTTTTAAGGCATTAACAGGAAGATCTCTTAAATATTGTAATGAAGAGTAGCCAGTACCAAAATCATCCAAGTGAATATGGAAACCATGTTTCTTCAATAAATTTAGTTTATTGATGACAAGTTCAAATGAATCAATCAAGAATGTTTCAGTGATTTCTAAGGCGATTGATCCTTTTTGTAAATCATATTGTTGAAAGATATCAATTAAATCATTAACAAAACCAGCTTGTAATATTTGAACTGGCGAAATATTAATTGAAATTGTAATATGATATGGTTCCATTTCTTTCGCAATCAGAAATGTTTCATGAAGTGCAATGCGTCCAATATCAATAATCATACCATTTTGTTCTGCCATTTTAATAAATTTAAGTGGTGATTCATTTGCATAACTTGGATTTGTCCAACGAATGAGTGCCTCAAAACCAACAATTTTATTTGTATTGTTATTTAATTGTGCTTGTAATACCATTTTAAATTCATTCTTTTTAATAGCATTTGCTAAATCAAGTTCCATCTTATGTTCTCTAGATGCAATAATTGATAAAGAAACATCATATGTAAACTTCTTATGTCTTGATGACTCTTTCGCATGTTTTAGTGCAAGCATCATATTGTCGTAACAAACATAGTTGTTTAAAATCTCGTATCTATCATACTCAATATTAAAAATACCAAACTTGAAATCAACAGTTAAGAAGTTTCTTTCAATTGTGACAGGCTTATCGAAAACAGCTGTCAATTTTTCTAACCAACGTTCAACCCATTTATATGCTTCTATGCCTTCAAGTAAAACGACAAACTGGTCTGCTTCAATATTGTATAAAACCGATGGATAACCATCTAATGACCGATTAACCATTTCTGATATAAGCTTTAAAAATCGATTAGATGACCGTTGTCCCAAAATTAATTTAATTTTTGGATAATTCACGATGTCAAAAGTGATTAATGAATTATTTAACTTTGATCGCTCTGGATCTTCTAATAATTCTTCTAAATCCTGCATTAACTGGTTTTGGTTAGGTAAGTTAGTCACACTATTCATTAAAGCAAGTTTACGATATTGATCAAAACGTCCCTCAATGTGAGTCGTATCACTACCAATTAATAAGATACCACCAGTTGTTCTTGTTGGAATAAATAAAATATATTTTTCATCATTTTCGATTTCAAATAAGAACGTCATAGCAATCTGACGTTTTGCCATTTCTAAAATACTTTCTTTATTTAAGACACCTTTTACTTTGAAATCTCTAACATCATCGTAAATATCGAAATCACCTAAGAAGTTTCTAAACGTGCGATTATACCCTTTAATGCGCCCACGTTTATTAATCTTAATAATATATGGTTTTGAGAAATATAATGCTAATCTTGCATTATCAATATCCTCAATACGTGCTGCCAAAACACGATAAATGATAACAATGGTTACTGAGAAAATAATAAAAATAACCGCGAACACAGCCCACAAAATATTACTTAATGTCGAAATAGTCGTGACAACATCTGCACGATTATACATCGTAGCAAAATAAAGTGGTTTCGTCATTTGATTTAAACTAATTGTGATCGGTGTAAACGAAATCAATTGTGAATCATCAAATAATTTTGATTGAATGACACCAGATTCCAAATTAGTTAACATACTTGTCATATCATAAATATAATCTTCTGAATAACCAGCTTCTCTAAAGAATGTCGTAAATCTTGGATAACTATAGGCATTTGAACTATCATAATATAATCTAGAGTCTGATCCAATCACATAATAGTTTTCAACTAAACCATTACCTACAAAGAAAGATTGGAGATAACTTGACGCTTCAAAATAAGCAATAAACCCATTATAGTTGAATACCATGAGGCTCGTGTTTTCTGTCCATGTAGAAAAAGCGTCACTAAAACGATAGATGGCGACGTTTTGTTCAAAATCATTTAAATAGAAACTAGCATCATAAGCGTAAACTTCTGTGCCAATATGGACATGATCACGGTCTACTATTTGCCCAATACCAAGTATATTTTGGTCAAGCAAAGAAAAGTTTGCAGGTACAAACTCTGTTAATGGGTCATCTAATGTCTCTAATTCATCGACATAGCGATTATAGTCATAGATGACTTGGCGCGAAAAGGAGGCTGAAATCCCTTCGCCCATTGTTGTTAATTCCTGTTCGGCTTGTCCTAAGATAAACCCGTTTGAAATCAGTGTATATGATAATAATACAACTGAAGTCAAAAGTAGGTATGCAACAATGACCGTGATAGCAAGTTTCCAAGTAAACTTCTTCATGTATACGATCCTTCTCGACCTAATTGAAACGATTACACCTCTAATATATCACATTTCTATGTGAAAATAAGCAATTTTCATTATCCTAACGTAAATAAAAACGACCAAACGGCCGTTAATAATAAATTATTATTAAATATCTTTAAATTCACTTTCGTGTTGTAATAGTTTTTCCTTTAAATGAATATAATCTTTACCAGAATAACCTGTCAAAGCATGATCACTACCAATGACACGATGACAAGGAATCATAATACCGATTGGATTTTTCTTGCATGCTTGTCCGACTGCACGATAAGCTTTTGGTCTATGAATCGCTTCTGCAATATCTTTATAACTTTTCGTTACGCCATAAGGTATTTGCATCAAAGCTTTAAATACTTCTTGTTGAAATGGTGTGAATGATGATATATCATAAACAAAATCAAAGTGCTTCAAAGTCCCATTAAAATAACGTTTCAAAGCATCATTAATTAAGTCATCATATACCATTTCAGTTGGCCTATCATCCATGAATGACATTTTAGTTATTAGATTGTCTTGATATGTATATGCTATATATCCAAATGGACTTTTAAAATAACCTATCATAATATCACCTATTTGTATTATACTGCTTTTTCAAGTGGTTCTCTTTTGTTAAGTATCTGCACAACTGGGGCAAACTTCAATCTTCTATATAAAATTATACCAGGAATTGTAATAACTACATTTGAAATTGTCATTGCTATCCAAATACCGGATGCACCAATTTGAAATACATAAGTAAATAATAAGACAAGTGGAATACGCAAAACCCATAATCTCGTAATTGAAATTAGGAAGGTGTATCCTGTTTTACCATTACCATTGAATGTCCCAATAAATGTTTGGAATATCGCCATTAAAGGAATACTTGATAAGACAAATATCATATACTGAACTGCTAAATTTACTGCTTCAGGATCCTCATGTAAAAAAATTGAAACAAGTGGTCTTCTTAAAAACATGAATGTAATTGTAAAGAAAATCGATATACCAACAGATAAGAACAATGCTTTTTTAAATGTTTCTCGTGCTCTCTTTGGGTTGTTATTACCGATATTTTGCCCAATATATGCAGAAACGACACCACCGATAGCCATCACAGGATGTAAAATCATACTATTAATTCGATTACCAACCGTAAATGCTCCCAATACTTGATCACCATACGTATAAATAATCGTGTTAATTAAAATAAAGCCGATGGCTGTAATTGATTGGCCAAGTGATGCTGGAATCGCGGTTTTAATCAATTCTTTTGTTTGTTCCCATTTGACTTTTAAATGATTAAAAGATATGGTGATTCCTGTTTTATTCACAAATAGTTGTCTTGCAAAAAACGGTACAATCAGGATGTTAGCAGCAAGTGTCGCATACGCAGCACCAGAAACACCCATATCAAACACTTGAATCAACGTCGGCGATAAAACTATATTTATAATGACTGTAATGACACCATAAATTACAGCTGTTACCGTATCCCCACTAGATTGTCTAATCGAAGTGAAAGCGAAAAACAAGAAGACAAATACTAGTTCAAACGAACGAATTCTCACATATGTAGCACTTTCAGCTAAAACATACCCTCTCGCTCCCATCAATTCCATAATGACTGGCCCCATGAAGAAAGCAAATACATTAAGTAATACACCTAGCACAACAGCAACTATTAACAAATTCCCAGCATACTGTCTTGCTTTTTCTTTTTTACCTGCACCGACTAACTGACTGATAATCGCTGTACCTGCCGCAGATAAACCTATACCCAACGATATAAACGTAAAAAAAACTGGGAAAGTTAACTGGATTGCATTAATCGCTTCTAACCCAAAAACTGGAATACGTCCGACAAAAAACATGTCAATAATATCGTGAACGGTTTTTATAAAATTGTTGAGCATCAATGGTAAAGCCATAATGATAAGACCCTTATAAATGTTCTTATCAAATAGAATTAAATGACGCTTTTTATCGTCTCTTGTTAATATTTTTTCCATACCCATATCATTATAGCACTTATGTTTATTTAGTCAATATAAAAACAAAACCCGTTGGTTAAGAACCAACGAGTAAATTTTTATGAAACTCATTCATAACTAGCGTAATGTTTTTAATGCTGTTGACCATGCTTCTACTTGATCAAATAATGTCGATAAATTAGCTGAATGCAAGTCTTGTGGCTTGAATGTTGTACCATTTTCAAAATCAGTAAATAATGATAATAATACTTGTGTACGTACATCAGCAACTTGTAACTCACCTAAAATACCACGTAGGTGTTCTGCAGCTCTTGCACCACCGATTGAACCATATGATACGATACCTGCCGCTTTATTGTTCCATTCATCTCTAACATAATCCATTGCGTTCTTAAGCGATGCAGCTAATCCATGATTATATTCTTGTGCAATAAATACGAAACCATCTAATTCACCTAGTTTTGCTGTCCATTTTGCGATACCTGAAAAATCACCTTTTTCGCCTAATAATGGTAAATTGAAATCTTTGATGTCCACGATTTCATAATTAGCGTTTCTTGATTCACTCTCTTTTTTTACCCATTCTGCAACTTGAGGTGAAACTCTTCCTTCTCTTGTTGAACCTACGATAATACCTATGTTTAATGTATTGTTTGTCATGTCATGACCTCCTATAACTTACTTTACGTAACCTATTGTATGATAGTTAGTTTATAAAGTAAAATCATTTGCTTACAAATAGTTTTATGCTATGATAAATGTAAGAGGTGATGGCATGAAACCAGTAATCTGTGCTAAATTTGAAAAAGCTAGTAAACTCTTATCTAAGCGCTGGATCGGTCTTATTATCAACCAATTGATGGGTGGTTCAAAACGATTCAGTACACTTGAATCAGAAATTCAAGTTAGTGGTAAGGTGTTATCGGAAAGATTAAAAGAACTTGAAAACGAAGATATAATCACAAGAACTGTTTATGCTGAAGTTCCTGTTCGTGTTGAATATGCACTAACAAAAAAAGGCTATGCTCTAAAACCAGTGATGGATGCCATTGATACATGGAGTCAATCTTGGATTAAAGAGGCATAGGCCTTTTTTTATGCATATGCAATATGTTCTTCTAATGCTTTCAATTTAATAGTCTTCATTTCCAATATTAAAATCACAATACCTACAATACCTGCAAGTATATCTGCAGCTGGAAATGCATACCAAATACCATCAGAACCATAAATAGATGTTAGGATATAAATAAATGGAATAAAGAATATGACTTGTCTTGAAATGGTAACGATAAGTGCTCTAATGGGATAACCGAATGCTTGCATAATCGAACTGACAATAACTTGGAAACCGACAAGTGAGAACCCAATAGACATAATTCTAATCGCTTTCGCACCGTTTTGAATAAATGCTTCATTATTTGATTCTGAGAATATACCAAATATTTGAGGTGCCAATGTCATAATGAATGCTAGACCAATGAAAAAATAAACAACAATAATTTTAGTTGCAAACGAAATTGCCTCTCTAAGACGTCTATAATTCTTCGCCCCATAATTATAACTAACAATAGGCGTAAGCCCCTGTATGACGCCAAAAGCAGGCATAAACGTGAAGTTAATCACACGATTGATAATTCCATAAATAGAAATCGTTAATGCTGGATCAACTGCAACATATTGATTAATTAATCGGTTAATAATAATAACTAATACTGCTGCTGTCGCATTTCTTAAAAATGTCGGGAATCCAACACTTAATGTTTCTTTGACTAACTTAAAGTCAAATCTAAAGAAATGCGTGATATGTATTTTTAATAATGAACGTTTACTATATGTATTGAAGAAAATAAAGATGAAAGCTACTGTTTGTGCGATAACGGTTGCTACTGCAGCACCTTGAACACCCATATGGAAAACAAAAATAAAAATAGCATCTAGGACAATATTTAAACCCGCGCCTATAATCATCGTGATCATCGCGACATTTGGTCTACCCTCTGCGCGACTTAAATTATTTAAAACCATTGATAATGTCATTGGTAATAGTCCCAACAAAATAACACTTAAATATTCACGACCATAATCAATATTAATATCTGTCGCACCAAAGAATCTTAATAGGTCATCTAAGAAGACATAGCCTAATACCGTAATTGCTAATGCTAAAAGTATATCAATACCCAACGCAGTATTAACCGCTTTATCCATTTTTTCATAGTCCTTACGACCAAATGCGCGGCTATATACCGATGCAGAACCAATCCCTATCATTAAGCCAATCGCTAATAATATCATCTGTACAGGGAATGCAAATGTTAGTGCACCAATAGCTAATTCATTAACCCCTCTAGCAACAAATATGGTATCTACTAGGTTATATAACGCATTAAAAATCATCCCAAGTGTTGCAGGGACAGCTAGTTTAAATAATAACTTTTTGATATTCATATTGCCTAGCATACGCTCACGATTATTATTCATACAATCACCTTTTCTCAATCAACTTATTATATCATGATGACTAGATATAATAGAAAGAAAAAACCCATTCACATAGGTTTTTAAATTTGTGCATGGTGGAGTTAGAGGGAATTGAACCCACGACCCCCTGCACGTCAAGCAGGTGCTCTCCCGCTGAGCTATAACTCCATGCACTATCTATTATACATAAATAAGTGATTTATGCAACCAATTGCAACCTTGCTTTATTTTGCAATACGTCGCCAAGGACTAACGAAACCACCTTGAATAAGCGATACTTCATTTGCTGCTATAACTGCTTTTGGATCAGCTTCTTCAATTAATTTCATTACAGTTGGTCGATTCTTGCGATTTACAAATAACATTAAGACAACACGCTCTGATTGTTTACCTTTTGCATTAATCTCTGTTACACCATGTCCTTGTTCTCTAACGACTTGTGTGATCAAAGGTGCATTCTCAACGGAGGTTATCACATGAATAATCATCCTTCCAATCGCTAATCTAGATTCTAACATCGAACCAATATAGACACCAATTGCGAAACCAATTGAATACACGATACCTTTAATTGGCGCTTCTACTATATTACTAATAACTGTTGATGCTACAAACACCCATAATAAAATTTCAAATACAGCCAAAATTGTTCCTGGTTTACGATATCCTTTTGAAATTAAAATAATACGCATTGTACCAATGGTAACTTCAATAATCTTCGCACAACAAATTAATAACAATTCCCACCAAGGAGCTGCTGTAAAAAATTCACCAATTGCTTGCCACATAATTACCTCCTATTTTTTTATCATTGATGAGTACTTAGGTACTTTTTGCTCAGGATGAATAGCAAAATTAATCGCGCCTATCGCCGTCACTACTTCTCCAAAACCACTCGTCAACATATCTTGTTTACCCTCATATGATGCAGCATTACCAACTGCATAAATGCCTTTTATAGATGATTCCATTTCTTGATTTACTAATATACCTTTGGGATCAAACTCGACTTGCCATGGGGCATAATCTACTCTTGTTTTCTTCAAACCGAAAAATATACATACCGCATCAGTTCTAATCGTTCTAATGCACTCATCTTTATTACACATTAATTTTAATGATGATACATTTTGATTTTCAGTGACATATTCCCATACAACATGGTTGCTTATAATTTTACCACCACGTTCCTTAAATAAATCCAATGAAGATTGATGCGCTCTAAAAGCATCTCTTCGATGGATTAAAGTTACAGAATTCGCTTCTTGAAGCAATGCAATCGCCCAGTCAACTGCGGAATCACCACCACCTAATACTGCAATATCTTGTCCTCTGAAGCGTTCGACATTACAAATATGATAATAAACGTTATCCGCTTCTAATCCTTCAACTAAACGGGGGGAGAATTTCCCGCCACCATTGGCAATCAAAACCTTTCTTGTTTCATATGTACCTTGATTTGTTGACACAACAAAATAATCTGCTATTTTTTGAATTTCAAGCACATCTTCTCCTATTTTTAAATCAACAACATCTTTGTATGTCTCGTATTGTTCTAACAAAGCTTTACCCAAGTCTTTGGCCTTAATACTGGCAAAACCAGGCACATCTAATATATCCTTTTCCTCATATAATGATAGCTGTCCCCCAGTTTCGAATGATGACTCTATAATACTTGCATCTAGTTTTCTTAATCCCGCACAAAATCCTGCGTATAAACCAACTGGTCCAGCTCCTATAATGATGAGATCTTTCATAAATAAACACCTCTTGTTTTTATTTGTATGCAACCATTATATCACAAAAGAAAAGGCGAACAAATCGCCTTTTTAGTCTAAATTAATTTCTCTTTTCTCAATACGTTCTTTCATATTTTTCAATTTATCTTCAATTAATTTCATCGTATGTACAAATCCTTCTTCAGGACCACCACTTGGATCATCTAGACCCCAGTCTTCACGGTGTTTTGTTGGGATGAAAGGACATTCAACAGCGCAACCCATCGTTACCAATACATCTAACTCATTTGGTAGATCATCGACTAATTTTGAATGTTGTGTCTTGTTCATATCAACACCATGATATGTTAAGATAACTTTAACCGCATCTTGGTTAATTTGTGGCTTTGTTTCTGTTCCACCACTGTATGCTTCAAAGAAATCACCATAGTATTTTTTTGCTAATGCTTCCGCCATCTGACTACGACAACTATTGTGTACACACACAAATCCAATTTTCACTTTATCCATAAACATACCTCATTTCAATAATAGTTTATCACATGCATAAAAAAAGGAAAGTCTCAAAGACCTTCCTTTATATAATCTTTACATTTTCTTAAGCTTCTTCATAATCGATATAGATAGTCTCGAAGGGCATTTGGGTTCCAAGATTATAACTTGCGATTTGATGTGCTGAAAATGTATAGATAAATCCATTGATGTAAATACCACGATCGATTTGATTATACCAGTTTGTTGTTTCATGTTCAATAATAATCGGATCACCTAATACATTTTCTCGATTAAAATCAATTTGATAGACAACAAATGACGTTTGATAATGGTATCCCCAATCCGCTGTATTATATTGATAAGCAACCATCGGGAAGCCGAACAAACCTAATTCAACATCAACCATTAAAGCTTTCGGATTATACATTGCCTCTGTATAACTATAAGACCAAGTAGATGCATCTTCATAAGGATATGGATCACTATCTAATATAGTACCATCATCAGTATCATATGCTGATAATTTCATACCGTCTATTCTACTATCTGCATTCGCATCTAAATAACCTAATCCTAAAACATGATTATCTTGATCCCATATATGCATATATTCACTATAACCAGCTTCTTCAATTGGTGTATTCATTATGATTGGCTCATTTGGATCTGATAAATCAATCGTATATAGCGGATCCATTTGTTCATAGGTCACGATGTTGACGTAGTCACCATGAAATCTCACGGATTCTACCCGTTCATTCTCGTGTCCAATTTGTTCATCCATTAATGCGATTTGATCAAATGTATCCTGTTCATTATTTTCTTCTAATATGTATAAGCGATTTGGTTCCTCACCTGACCATCCACGAGATGTCACAACACGTAAATAATCCCCCGATTCATCTAGCCAATAACGATCTTCAACAATACCATCTATTTTTATAGAAGCAACATACTCAATGGTGTTTGTTGCATCATTGATATGATATTTAACAATTGATGTACTCCTATCAATTATATAGCCTTCTACTGTTTCAATATATTGATGTCTAGAATTAAATGTATAAATGGAAGTTTCTGTTACATAGATATTAGCAGTTTCACCTAAGAAACCTTGTGAAGTTGTTGTAAATGAATCTAAATTTAATGAGGTAATGACTGTCATTGATTGCGATGGCATATCATCAAAGTAGTACATATCCTCATAGTCTAAATAACTTCTTTCACTTTCGCCATCCATATATATTTCAAACATCGGTCTTAAACTTGCATCATCATAAAACCATTTTCTTGAAACAAGATACAATGTATCATCAATCACACGGTGATCAATAAAACTTAAATCTGTCTCTAAACGATATGCTTCTTCTAATGTATCTTTATCGAAAACAACAATTGATGCAGTTTGCCTACTAAAATAGAAACCATAATATACATTGAGTGTGTCCATTGGATAAATAACTTCTTCATATGTGTAACCTAACACAATGAGATACTCATCTGTCAAATATAGTGAATCAACTCTAAAACCATCTAGTGTCATCGAGTCAACATGTGTCATTTCATGATTATCTTCAACATCTAATACTTCAATCACATTATAATATCTTGGTGCATAAAAAACGCGATAACCATCTGTTTTTAACACATCTCCCTCATTCACACCTTCAATTTGAACATTTGTATCTGTATAATCTCTTGATGTTGAATCAAGTGATTCATCCACCGCAGAAGATGGTGATTCCCAAAAATCATAATTATTAGATGTATTATATGTTTCAATGAGCTGATTTAATTTCATTGCAGATCCAACACGCGTAGCATTGACTAATGTTTTATCTGCCATTAATAAAGGAGGTTCAGGCGAAAAAGGTGTTAAATTCAATCCAGAAATGATTGTAATGGCAATAATTGCAGCACTTAACACAAAACTGTAACCATATTTCATATATCTTCTAACAGGCATTTTTGTAGGTGCAATATGCGCTTTAATTTTAAACACATTTAACCGTCTGTTCCAGATATACTCAATCAAGATTTTTATTAACATAAATAAAATGGATAAACTAAATATACCAATAACTGTATAACCCCAAAAAGACATCTTTATACCTCCTACTATAATCCCAAAACTTTTTTGAAGGACTTCGCGTATGAACGTGAAACAGCGAGTTTAGAGCCATCTGTTAATTCAAGATTTAATTTAGCATTTAAAGCTAAACTAATATATTTGATCTTTCTTAAATTAACGATGTAGGACTTAGCTATTCTAGCGAATTTATAATTAGCTAACATTTCCTCCAGTTGATAGAGCGGTTGTTTAATCTGCTCTATACGCCCACCTGACAAATGCATATCAATTTCTTCACCAAATGACTCAATGAATAAAATATGGCTTAAAGGAATTTGAACCCAACCAGATGTTGTTGGAAATAGCATTAACGCTTTATCAAATTCGATTTGTTCAAGAATCGGTTTAATATCTTCCATGTTTTCTTCATCACAAACAATACCAATTTTACCTTCACTTAGTAAATTTGGATCATCGATGAATGTATATTGACTTGATTCCATCACTCTTTTTGTCAAGAACTCGTAATCAGACTTGTTCCAAATGATTTTGAACACGTCCATTCCTCCTAATTCAAGCATACTATAGAAAGCATATTGTGTGAATAACCACAAGATAAGATGCATTTATGGACCATAACTTACAAACATATTTTATCATAAAAAATACCGTGAAATAATTCACGGTAAATATTATTTATTAACAGTTCGTTTTACATCAGTTGCAATTCTTGCAATTGCAACAAAGATAACAAAGAACTCGAGACGTCCCATAAACATACCAATAATAGACGTCCAATGAATACCTGCAGGTGCTGCAAAACCTGTGATACCAACAGATAATCCCACGGTACCAAGCGCACTAGAAAACTCAAATAGCGACTCTGTAAATGTGTAACCATAAGCCGTAAACACCATCGTACCAGCAACTAAGACTAATATATAGACCATTAAGAATGCATAGTTTTGATTTATATCTTCTTTTTGAATAATTGTAGGTGTTCCTAAACGCTTAATAAATCTTGTTCTAATTGTTTTATGATGTGTTGTTTGTTCTTTAATGTGCCACCATAGACTCTTAAATGCTAAAGCAACACGATATTGTTTCATACCACCAGCTGTAGAACCAAGTCCAGCACCTAATACCATGACAAGAATTAGTACACCTAATGAGAACACTGGAATAACAGAAACACCTGGTCCAAAGCCACTAACTGTTTGATAACCAGTACCAGTTACAGCTGAAATGAATTGAAATGTCGAGATTCTAAGCGATTCACCAAAGGCTGCACCATTGGTTGTTATGAAATTAATAGTCATTAATGGAATAAAGATGATTAATAGTAAGCCGAGTAGTTTTACTTCAACATGACCAATAACATTTTTCAATTTACCTCGTAACAACATTAAGTGAACAAAAAAGTTTGTCCCACCTAAAATCATGAGCACAATAATTGTAATTTCAATACCCACACTATTATACGCACCAATAGATCCAGCTTGTGTTGAAAATCCACCAGTAGCAACCGCACAAATTGAATGATTTAACGCATCAAATACGGGCATCCCAAAGATAACAAGGAAAATCATTCCAACCAATATATAACCTAAATAAATAGACATAATGATCCGTCCAGATTTAATTAAGTTAGGAACCAATTTATCACTGTGTCCTTCTGCACTATATAAACGCATACCAAATTTATCAGAAATAGCGGATGTAAGTACCAATACTAATCCAACACCACCAACTAGTTGTAATAAACTTCTAAAAAATAAGAAAATATGTGCAGTTTGTGTGACATCAACAACAGTTAGTCCTGTTGTCGAATACCCAGAAGTTGTCTCAAATATACTTTGCGTGAAATTATATGTCCCAGTTAGCATAAATGGAATGGCTGATGTAACAATCGCCATGACCCAAATAGAAACAACAAGAAATGCATCTTGGCTGCGCTCTAATTTCCCTTTTTCACGACCTTTAAAGAACATGATAATTATTAACCCTACACCAATTGTCACAAGTGAAGGTGCCAAAAAATGCCACAAGTAGGTTACTTCTTCTGGGTAAAAGAAAATAACTGCCAGTGGCAAGGCATTAATAATACCGATTAAAATAGCAAATATCCCGAGATAATTGATAATTAATGGATATCCTGATGTTATTTTTTTATTCATGTTTATCGTTTCCGTTGGACAAAGTCGACCAGTTCATCTTGATGATCTGGTGTTGTAACAATAATCAATTTATCATCTGGCTCAATCACTGTAGACCCATCAGGAATGATGACATGAGGGTCACGGAAAATACAACTAATATTGACACGTTTTGGGAATTGAATATCCATAATTTGTTTACCAACTAATTGATAATCTGCCTGAATACCTAATTCTAACATGACAATCTTTTCATCTTCAATTGATAATGTTTTAATAATATTTTCAATTGATGATTCATTTAAAATTGTTTGTGCAAGTAAATACGTTGAACTGATAACTGAATCAACACCTAAACGCTTAAATAATTCAACATTTTTCGGATTTTTAACTTTTGCTACAGTCCGTTTAATATTAAATAAACGTTTTGCAGTAATACATGCAATATAATTATCTGTATCATTATCTGATAAAGCTAGAAAAACATCAGCGTTTTTCGCATCAGCATCTGATAATGTATATGCTTTTGTTGGATCTCCTGGGAATACATCAATATTATTATGTGATGAGATATATTCAGCAAATGAAGGGTCTTGATTGATTACAATTAAATTGTGCTTTCTTTTAAGCATCGAAATAATATAATCAGATTCGTGCTTACCACCTGTTAAAACGATTTTCATAGTTCTTCCTCGCTTTCATTTAAGTCATCAAACTCTGAAAGTGATAAGTTAAACGGATAAATGGCTTTAATATTTGTTCCTTCTAACAATTTACCTTTATCAGTATCTGCTAATCGAACCATAATCTTTGGTACATTAAACACATAATAACAAACATGTGCAAGAAAAATATTAACATTATCATTATCTGTTGTAATAACAACGGCTTTTGCTTGTTTAATAAATGCATTATCTAGCACAGATAAATCAGTTGCATCTCCAACTACTTGATAACCTGAAAATGATTCTTGTAGTTTTCTAAACGAATCATCTGTTGCATCAATGATAATAACGTCTTCACCTTGTTCTGACATTTTAGTCGCAATATTTGAACCAAGTCTTCCTGATCCAATAACGACGAACTTGTTGCGTTTCATAACTTCTCCTTGTACGCTTATAGTTAAGCAATCTATTAAAAGTATGTTGACACTATTTTAACACTATTTTAATGTTTTCCCAAATAGCCTTTAGGCTACTATCTTATATTTTACCTTAAACCGTTAAATTCTCATCCACTTCTTGTGTTAAGAGTCGCTTATATGTGTTGTCCATTGCTATCGCTCCAAATGGTGCTGTAATGACAATAGCAAGCACCGAAACAAGCAAGATAAGATCACCATGCGGTAGGCCCAAGGCAAGTGGTATTGCGCCAATAGCAGCTTGTACAGTTGCTTTTGGTGTATAAGATAATACCGTAAATAATCTTTCATTTCCCGTAAGATTTGTTTTAAGGGTTGATAAATATGCAGCTAACATTCGGAAGATTAATGCAATCATAATCAATAAAATTGAGAATAGACCAGCATCTACTAATACTGTAATATCGACCAATGCACCAACTAAAACAAATAACATAATTTCAGCAGTTACCCAAATCTTTTCAAACTTCTTAATTAAACGACTAGATAATACTGGATGCAGTTTTGTGAGAGTCATTGCGAGTGCCATAACACCTAATAAACCAGATACAGCAATCCAAGGTTGAATAACATCTTCTAATGTAATAAATAAGAAACCTACTGCAAATATTAACATGACTTTCACTGTATCTCTTAAATGGAATTTCTTGAAAAACCAGATGATACCAATACTTGAAATAATACCAAGTAGCGCTCCAAGTATAATTGCTATTGGCACGTTGATGATGGTAATAAAACTGAAATCTTGTCCTTGTTGTAAATTAACTGCAGCTGTAAATATAATAATTGCATAAATATCATCAATTGACGCACCAGCTAATATCATCTGTGGTACACGATGTGTTCTACCATAACGTTTTTCAATCAGCTTTATCATTCTTGGCACAACGATAGCAGGTGAAACTGCTGCAACAATCGCACCCATTGTTAACGCTGTTAAATAGCTAATGTCAAAAAAGATTGGTGCAATTAATGTGATAGCAATTATCTCAATTGTTGCCGGTAGAAACGACAATAATATTGCAGGTCTTCCAACTTCTTTTAAATCCTTTACATCCAGTGATAATCCTGCTCGAATCAATATAACGATTAACGCTATTTCTCTTAAGTCGCCCGAAATATCTAAAATTGACGAATCAATAAGATTTAAAACGAATGGTCCAAGTATAATTCCAGTTAATAACATTCCTAAAATGCCTGGTAATTTTACTCTTTCAAAAAGTGTTGCTAACGTTAAACTAATTAAAATAATTAATGCAATTGATAGTAACATATATCCTCCTAAAAAAAATCTACAACAAAAAATGTTGTAGATGTCATCAGCAATATGCGGTTTAAGCTCTCGCTTAGGGAGACAGTCATTCCCTTAGCCTATTATAGCAAATTTTTTAATACTGTCAATCTATATTTTCAACAGTTCTTGTGTTTCTTTGCTTGCCAGAACGATAATTTCGAGACATGTGCTTGATAAAATGCGTACTCAGGTCTCGTTTTTAAGATCTTTTTTTTCATCATTGGCATATTAATGAACCAGAACGATGCAACACTTGCTACCTTTGTTAGTTAACTTAAAATCATCCATTTGCTTATCTGCAATAAACTGGATAACAAAAGTTGTTCAAAAAAATTCATATTGTTATAAGTTGAATACCAAATAAACTAACAATTAATAAAATCGCATACACATATAACGACCAAGATATAGACTACATCAGCAATACATAAAGAAGGTATTTAATCAAATGGCAATTGTCTTTCAGACATGTTAAACTCCTTTTAATAAATACTTCTCAAATGCCGTGATGACATTATAAAAGACTACCATTACATCCATTTTTTTATGAAGGACTTTAGACATCGAAGTAGCTGGATAGTCACCAAACGTTTCTTGATTAACATTTAAGCCAATACCGATCACTACATAATCTAGTTCACTTTCACCAGTTTTAGTCTCAATGAGAATACCGCATATTTTATCTTCATTTACATAGATATCATTCGGTGCTTTAAATCTAGTTTGTATACCAAACTCTGCTAATACACCTTGTAAAATACCAATTGTTTGTTTTTTTAATAAATCAATGAGATGAATCGAAATGTTTTTAAGTAAAATGGACATTAATAAATTTTGCCTTGGCTTTGCATCCCACTTTCGATCGAATTGCCCTCTTCCATTTGTTTGAAAATCGGTTCTTATCACTGTGAAATTTGGAAATGAGGCATAATGTTCTTTTAGTAATGAAGAAGTTGAATCAGTGGATTCAAATTCAAGTAATGTAAACATTAGTTAATCGCAAACATCAATTCTGCTTCACACACTAAATCATCACCAACAAAGGCACGTCCAGAACCGAAACCAAATGCACCTCTTACACGTGTTATTTCAACATGAAGCTTTAATGTATCACCTGGTAATACACTTTTACGCCATTTCACACTTTTTAAACCAGTAAAATAAGCTATTTTCCCTTTGAAATCAGGATTTGATAAAATCACAGCAGCTCCTGTTTGTGCGAGAGCTTCAACAATTAAAACACCAGGCATTACGGGTTTATCTGGAAAATGTCCTCTAAAGTAGTCTTCATCTTCTCTGACATATTTAATACCTGTGCCATGTTTCATCACTTCAAAATCTTCAATTTCATCCAACAATAAAAAGGGATCTCTATGCGGAATGATTGTTTTTATTTCATCTAATGTCATACATCTTCTCCTCGTTTAAAAATCATTGCGGCATTTTGTCCCCCAAATCCGACATTAACATTCATCGCGTACATCATGTCACGTTTAACTGCTTTATTAACCGTATAATTAAGATCACAATCAGGATCCTTAGTTTCATAATTAATCGTTGGCGGAATCATTGATGTTTCTAATGCCTTAATTACAGCAACTGATTCAATCGCACCTGATGCACCCAGTGCATGACCAGTCATTGATTTCGTACTACTGATATGTAAATCATAAGCATGTTTGCCAAATACTTTTTTAATACCCAATGTTTCAAGTTTATCATTTAATATAGTAGATGTTCCATGCGCATTAATATATGAAACTTCTTCTGGTTTGATATTAGCATCTTTTAAGGCATCTTGTAACGCACGTGTAATACCATTTGCTTCTTCATCTGGTGCGGTCATATGATATGCATCAGCAGTTGTACCATAACCAACGATTTCAGCTAATATTTTAGCCCCTCGACCTTTTGCATGTGTATAAGATTCAAGTATGAAGATACCCGCACCTTCTGCAATGACAAATCCACCTCTGGTTTGATCAAAAGGTCTACTTGCACGTGATGGATCATTGGATGGTTCCAATGCTCGTAAACTTGCAAAACCACCAACACCAATTTCATTAATTGGTGATTCTGATCCACCAGACATGACGATATCTAAGTAACCATCTTTAATATGACGATACGCTTCACCAAGGGAATTAGTCGCAGCACTGCATGCTGTAACTTGAGGTAAATTTGGTCCTTTGGCTTTATATATCATGCCTAGTTTAGCACCAACCATGTTAATAATAGCATTAGGAATAAAAAACGGTGAAATACGAGAAGGATCACGTGTTACACTCTTTTTTGTTTCTTCGAAAATAGTATTTAAACCACCAATACCAGAGCCAACAAACATCCCAAAACGATATGGATCTAATGTGACACCCTCAAGCTTGGCTTGTGACCATGCTTCTTGCGCAGCAACTAATGCAAGATTCGTTACACGATCATTGCGCTTTGCTTCCTTGCGGTCAATAAACGTTTCAAAATCAAGCCCTTTGACTTCTCCAGCAATAGTAACTTTCCAATTCTTTGTATCATATAATGTGATGTAATCAATACCATTCATGCCTCTAAGCATATTTTGAAATGATTCATCGGCTGTTAGTCCAACTGGACTTACTAAACCATAGCCTGTAATGACAACTCTTTCTTTTCCCATTTAAATCACCATTCCTCCATTAACAGATAAAATCTGACCTGTAATATAAGATGCTTCTTCGCTTGCTAAAAACAATACTGCATTAGCAACCTCTTCTGGTTTACCAAAGCGTTTTAACGGGATTGTATCCATAAATGAGGAAACAATTTCAGGACTTAATTCAGCAGTCATTTTTGTTTCAATAAAACCAGGAGCAATCGCATTTACAGTTACTTTTCTACTGGCAAACTCTCTAGCCAGGGTTTTCGTTAACCCTATGACCCCTGCCTTCGCAGCACTGTAATTAGATTGTCCAACATTGCCAGTAATACCAGCAACACTTGTAATATTAATGAGGCGTCCGCTTTTAGATTTTAAAAGTGGTCTTGCTGCATGTTTGCAAACGTGCCATACACCCTTTAAATTGGTATCCACAACACGATCAAATTGGTCTTCACTCATTCTTAATATAAGACTATCATCGGTAATGCCAGCGTTATTAACAACAATATCTATTTGTCCAAAAACCTTCATTGCTTCATCAACTAGAGTTTTTGCTTCATCAAAATTACGAATATCTGCTTTAACAGCTATCGCTTGACCACCACTAGCCTTAATCTCTTCAACAAGTGCTTCTGCTTCTTTTGCACTACTTCTATAATTTATAACAATATGAGCGTGATGATTTGCTAAAACACGCGTAATGGCCTCACCAATACCTGATGCACCACCAGTTACTAAAGCAACCCTATTTGTTAAATCCATGCTTTTCCAACCATCCTTTCACTTCTTCTAATTGTTCATATGTATCAAAGTTCATAACTTCTAAATTACGATCTATTTTTTTTATAAACGAACTTAATGTTTTTCCTGGTCCAATTTCTAAAAAATGTGTAAAACCATCTTTTTT
The DNA here is from genome assembly GCA_963676765.1 of Acholeplasmataceae bacterium. Taxonomy (GTDB): domain Bacteria; phylum Bacillota_I; class Bacilli_A; order Acholeplasmatales; family Acholeplasmataceae; genus WOFB19. The sequence goes on along the minus strand of OY781159.1, from coordinate 857,628 downwards.
CATTTGTTCAATTGATTGTATAAATAAAACTGGATGACTAATCTGTGCCGCCATAAGTGATTTTAATATATCACTTTCAAGTGGCTTTGCAGTCCTGTTCATATAAACTGGAACTTGAGCTAATCTAGCATCATATTTTTTAAGCTCATTTTCAAACTTAAGGCTTACTGGAGCCATTAATGGTGAATGGAATGCACCAGAAACATTAAGTTTCACGACACGTCTTGCACCTTTTTCTTTTAATAGAACAGTTGCTTGATCAACCGCTTTAACTGAACCAGAAATCACATATTGACTAGGTGAATTATAATTTGCAATTAAACATTCATCATGTAATGATTCACAAACAGACTGAATAGATGCTTCATCTAAACCAATGATTGCCGCCATCTGCCCAGGTGTTAATAATGCTGCTTCTTGCATTAAGTTAGCTCTTATAGAAACTAATGTTAATAACTGTTCAAAATCAAAAATACCCGCGGCATATAATGCACTATATTCGCCTAAGCTAAATCCCAGTACACCATCATATTTGATTGTTTCTTTTAGACATTCAAACCCAATAAGTGACTTTAAAATAATAAGTGGTTGCGCATACAGTGTTTGGTCTAGTTTTTCTTGTTCATTTAAAACGTCTTTTGGGCAATAGCCAAGTAAGTCATGTGCTTTTCTAAATAGGGGTGACTTATAATCTAACCCCATTCCAACATAATGACTACCTTGACCAGCAAATAATAATGCTAACTTACTCACTACATCACTTCCAATTGATCTTTATATGCATTCACACCATCAAAGAGATCTGATAAAACATCTTTGACTGTTTTAATTTCATGAACTAGACCTGCTGATTGTCCAGCCATAAAGGATCCACGATCCATATCACCATCAAATACAGCACGTCTTAATGAACCTAATGTTAATTTTTCTAATTCCATAAGGTCAACACCTTTCAAACTCATTGATAAATACTCTGTTGACATCATATTTTTAATCACACGTACAGGTGCTTTTGTTTGTCTGCCTGTAACAACAGTATCCGTATCCTTTGCTCTAACAACCATTTGTTTATAGTTCTCATGAACTGGGCATTCTTTGGTTGCTAATAGAACGGTACCAATTTGGACACCTTTTGCACCTAAGGCAAAAGCGGCTAATACGCCACGTTGATCAGCAATACCACCTGCAGCTATTACTGGAATTTTCACTACATCAACCACTTGTGGTACCATTGCCATTGTTGTTAATTCACCAATATGTCCACCTGCTTCAGTACCTTCACAAACTACGGCATCTGCACCCATTCTTTCGACACGTCTTGCAAGTGCAGCTGATGGAACAACAGGTATGACTGTTATACCATTTTTCTTCCATTCATCCATGTAAATACCTGGAGAACCTGCGCCAGTTGTCACAATTTTAACGCCTTCTTCAACAATAACTTTTGCAATATTTGATGCATGTGGGCTCATGAGCATAATATTCACACCAAAAGGTTTATCTGTCATTTCTCTGCATTTTCTGATTTCTTCTCTGACCCAACTGGCATCATAACCACCAGCTCCAATTAAACCAAGACCACCGGCATTAGAAACCGCTGAAGCTAGTTCTGCTGTCGCGATATTTGCCATACCACCTTGGATAACAGGATATTTAATTCCTAACATTTCTGCAAAATTTTTCATTGTTATTCTCCTATAGTGTAATTAGGGCACTGCCCCATGTAAACCCGCCACCAAAGCCAACAAATATGATTTTTTGATCAGGTTTATCATTCGCTTGTAAGTAAGCATTTAATGTGATTGGAATACTTGCTGCTGATGTATTCCCATATTCAGCAATATTCATGACAAATTTTTCAATTGGTATATCCATATTTTTAGCGACCGCTTGAATAATTCGATAATTTGCTTGATGGGGAATGATTGCGTCTATTTCATCGATTGATAATCCACTATCATGAAGCATTTTTTCAATGCCTTTTTGCATCGCATCAACAGCGAACAAATAAACACGTTTACCGTCCATTTTAATATGTTTTTCAACTGTTAAATAACCATTTGGATCACCAATAGCAGCTGAGTAATAATAACTTGGTTTATCGATGTTCGTTGGCTCAACAATAACAGCACCAGCCCCATCACCAAATAGGATACATGTATTTCTATCTTTATAATCCACGACTTTTGTTAATGTTTCAGCACCAATAATTAATGCAGATTTAAATCGACTTGACAAAAACAATGAAGCTGCTACATCCATACCGTATATAAAGCCAGTACATGCAGCGGTTACATCAAAACTCATTACGTCATGTGTTAATCCTAATAAACGTTGAATTTCGTTTGCTACAGACGGTGTTCTTAATGAATTTGTAATTGTCGCAACGATAATGAGATCTATTTTTTCTTTATCATAATTCACTTTTTTGATTGCATCTAGAGCTGCTTTATATGCAAGATCAGTAACTGTTTCATCACTTACTTTATGTCGCGTTTTTATACCTGTACGTGTGACAATCCACTCATCAGACGTTTCAACCATTTTTTCCAAGTCCTCATTGGTTATGATACCACTAGGAACATATTTTCCGCTACTCTTTAATTGAATGTTTATTGGTTTCATGACATTCTCCTTCTTGATATAAACCTATTTGTCTATATTTGTCATAACGTTTATTTAATCGATCTTCTACATTTATTTTAAGTTGTGACTTGATGGATTTATCTAACGCTTTTTTTAATTGTTTAAACCCAATATCACTATCTTCGTGTAATCCTACACCTTCTTCAATAATATGATCAATTACGTTAAATGCTAACAAATCCTCTGCAGTTAATTTCATCATTGGCGCAATTTCTTTCGCCTTACTTGCATCTTTGTATAAGATAGATGCGAATCCTTCTGGTGACAACACAGAATAAATCGCATTTTCAAACATAAATAATTCATCTGCGACACCTATTGCTAATGCACCACCTGATCCGCCTTCCGATAAAATAATCGTAATGATTGGTGTTTCGATGCGGCTCATTTCTATTAAGTTTACAGCGATAGCTCTAGCTTGACCTCTTTCTTCTGCCTCAATACCTGGATAAGCACCTGGTGTATCAATAATTGTAATGATTGGACGTTGGAATTTTTCCGCTTGTTTCATCAGACGTAAGGCCTTCTGATAACCTTCCGGATGAGGCATCCCAAAATTGTGTGTAATCTTTTCAGTTGTAGTGCGACCCTTTTCTTCATAAATAACCGTTACAGGTATACCATTAAACAATGCTAAACCGCCAATAATTGCCTTATCATCACCAAAACATCTATCACCATGAAGTTCAATAAAATCACTAAACAACGCATCGACTACCTGTTCAGCAGTTGGTCTTTTCGGATGTCTTGCCAATTGTACACGATTCCATGCATTCATGCTTTCACCTCGTGTAACAATAACAATTGATAGAGTGTTTTACGCATGTCTTTTCTACCTACTACCATATCAACTTGACCATGCTTTAATTGAAATTCATCTGTTTGAAAACCTTTTGGTAAATCTTGATTAATGGTCTGTTTTATGACTCTTGCACCTGCGAAACCAATTAACGCTGATTTTTCTGCAATAATAATATCACCTAGTGATGCGAAACTAGCAGCAACCCCGCCTGTCGTTGGGTTTGTTAAAACACTTATATATAGTAACCCTTTTTCATCAAGTTTAGCAAGTGCAGCAGACGTTTTAGCCATTTGCATTAACGATAGAATACCTTCTTGCATACGTGCACCGCCACTGGCAGAAAAAATAATAAGTGGCAGTTGTTCTTTCAATGCATATTCTATTAATCTTGTGACACGTTCACCGACAGCACTTCCCATGCTTCCCATCATAAAGAAACTATCTAGCACTCCAATAGCGACTCTTAAACCAACAATTTTAGCAGTACCACAATAAAATGCCTCATCAAGCGAACTATTCGCCTTTGCCTTTTCTAATTTTGCATGATATCCATCCATATCGAGCGGATTAAGCGACTTTATGTCATCAAAAAGTGATGTGAATGATCCATCATCGACAACTGTTGATAAACGGTCCTTTGCAGGCATTCTAAAATGAAAGTCACAATAAGGACATATCAATTGATTTGCTTTTAAGTTTTTTTCATAAATAGCAGCTTGACAACGTTCGCACTTAATAAATAAACCTGATGGAATATCAATTGGCTCAGATGTCGTCGGTTTTTTACGAACAGTTTTTTTAAAACGCTCTAGTTTCTTCTTGCGTTCTTCGATAAAATCATTCATCTTCAACATCCTTCACTAAGTTATTAAACCGCTCAATAAAGCCGGTATCATACTGTCCTTTAATAAAATCAGGATTATGCATAATAAGATATTGATATTCAACATTTGTCTTGATACCTTCTACCATAAATTGTTCTAATGCGACTCTCATTTTACGAATTGCTTCTAATCTTGTTGGTGCATAAACGATGAGTTTTGCTAACATTGAATCATAAAATGGTGGCACACTATATCCAGGATAAATATGTGTATCTAATCGAATACCAATACCACCAGGGAACAATACATTAGTTATCTTACCTGGTGTTGGCATAAATCCTCGAAGTGGATCTTCCGCATTTATTCGACACTCAATTGAATGTCCTTTTGGTTTTATATCACGTTGTTTTAAATCCAGTGGTTTACCATAAGCAATACGGATTTGTTCTTTAACTAAATCAACACCAGTTACCATTTCAGTGATTGGATGTTCAACTTGAATTCTCGTATTCATTTCAATAAAGTAAAAATCACCTTTTTGGTCTACAAGAAATTCAACAGTACCTGCGTTGACGTATTTAATAGCTTTAGTTAGCCTAACAGCAGCTAACCCTAATTTATGTCTGACTGCATCAGATATAAATGGTGAGGGTGTTTCTTCAATCATTTTTTGATTTCTTCTTTGCATACTGCAGTCTCTTTCATATAAATGAACAACATTACCATGTTTGTCCGCTAAAACTTGTATTTCCACATGTCTAGGTGATTCAATAAATTTTTCAACATAAAGCATCGGGTTACCAAAAGATGATTCAGCTTCTAATGATGTTCTTTGAAAAGCATCCTTAAATGCTTTTGCAGAACGCGCAATAGAAATACCTCTACCGCCACCTCCACTTGCTGCTTTAATCATAACTGGATAACCAATATCTCTTGCTATTCTCAAGCCTTCTTCGACATCTTTGACGACACCTTCACTACCTTCTACAATTGGAATTCCTGCTTTCTTTGCTGCTTTTCTAGCAGCAGCCTTATCACCTGCAAGTTTAATCGCATCCGCTGATGGTCCAATAAAATGAATACCACAGCTTTCGACCATTTCAACAAATTCAGGATTCTCAGACAAAAAGCCGTAACCCGGATGGATTGCATTAGATCCGGTTGCTACAGCAGCACTTAAAACACGATTCATATTTAAGTAACTATCTTTACTTGCTGCTTCACCAATGCAAATAGCTTCATCTGCTAATTTAACATGCAAACTATCCTTGTCTGCTTTTGCGTATACAGCAACTGTTTCTATATTTAACTCCTTTAAAGCACGAATAACTCTAACAGCAATTTCTCCACGATTTGCAATTAATACTTTATGCTTCATAGTCTTTCACAACTGTCATGAGTGGTTGATCAAAACTCACAACATCCTTATCATGAACTAATATTTCGCCAATTTTACCATCCATTTGAGCTGTTATTTCATTCATGATTTTCATAGCTTCAATAATACATACAACATCACCTTTTTTAACTGATTGACCAACAGTAACAAATGGATCACCACCCGGTGTAGATGCACCATAAAAAGTACCAACAAGTGGTGCATTAATGGTTTCACCTTTTGGGCTTTGACTTTTCGTTATGTTTTGTTCTAGTTCAGATTGTTTTATCGGTAATGGCACGACTGTATCACCATGCTCATTTTTAGACAGTTTAATTTTGACACCTTCATTTTCAATTTCTAGTGTCCTTAGGCTTGATTTCTCAAAATCTTTAATAATTGCTTGAATTTCTTTAATTGTCATATGCTCACGTTTTACCCTTTTCATAGTTTGTCAACTTGTACTCTCTTGATGCACATTTAACATAAAAATAAGATCGTAATTCCATATTATTTTGAATTTCAAAATATCTATGTCTTATTCTATCACACTATCTTTTTTTGTCAACATTAATCCAAATAAAAAAGTGAGTCATAAACTCACTTACTAAAGTTTAGCAAATCCGATTATCAATTGGCTCTTCATCAAGATATTGTCTAATCACACGAGCCAATAAACTATCAACACGCGCATGTGCTTTCGGTGAATTGCCAGCAACATGTGGTGAGATGAATACATTTTTCGCACACCATAAAGGATGGTCACTTGGTAATGGTTCTGGGGTTACAACATCTAAAGCTGCACCACGTATCCATTCTTCATTTAATGCCTTTATTAAGGCATTTTGTTCAATAACATCACCTCTTGCTATATTGATAAGCAGTGCCTCTTTTTTCATCATTTTAAGTGCATTTTCATTGATCATATGGGTTGTATGTTTGTTCAATGGAACAGCCAAAATGACATAATCACTACGTTTTAATAGATCAGCTAACCCGTCATCTCCAGTTAGTATTTCATCAAATTCTGGTAACGGTGATTCATTTCTTCTATAACCAATAATATGTGCATCAAAACCGCCTAATACCTTAGCAATTCTTCTACCAATTGAACCTGCACCAACGATACCAATCGTTTGACCAAATATATCAAAAAAAACATTTTTTGGCTCCCAACTTGCATTATACATTAATTTTTGATATCCCATCATGTCACGATTAAAATAGAGCATTTTAGCGATAACATCTTCTGCAATTTGAATATCATAAACACCTCGTGCGTTAGTTAAGATAATTTGTCTTTTTCTTAAATATGCTACATCTGCTTTATCATAACCAGCAGATGGTAGCATCGCAAGTTTTAAATTGGGATAGCGATCAAGCACCTTAGGAATAAGTGCATTTGACCAAGTAATAATCGCATCTATTGAGATATCGTTTAAATCATTAGTAAACGTAACGTCAGGTAATAATTTCTCAAGTCCCTCAAAGCGTTTTTTATCAAAGTTTTTAGGGTTTATTAGTATATGCATAAATCTACTCCCATCTCAAATCGAATGCGATTCGTTTTCGATCTGTTGGATGCTTTTCTGATAATAATATATAACCACAATATATAAATCCAAAAGATGTGAATCTTTTTATCGCACCTTTATTATCTTCATGTGTATCAATTCTTAAATAATTGATACCAGCTTTTGTTGCTACTGTTTTAGCAAATGCAAGCAACTTAATGCTATAACGATATTGTTTATACCGTTCATCTACTGCAATCCGGTGAATCGTCATATATGGTTCATCAAAATGCCACTGACCATCATAAATCTTTTCATAGGTCAATTCGTTCCCGCCTTTTAAAGCCATCATTGCAACAATTTCATCATCAACATCTATAACATAAAATTCATGATGTTCGATATCCTTTAAAAACTGCTCTTTCGTTGGAAATATCGATTGCCATTGATCAACACCTTTTTCTTTTAATAATAAGGATGCCTTGAGTCTCAGTTCCCAAATACGATCAATGTCATTTATATGTGCTTGTCTGATCATACTTCTTCCAAAATCACACGCATTGGTAATGCGTCCATACCAGCAATTTTAAGCGGTAAAGCATACATATAATAAATGCCTGGTTCAACATCTTTTAGACGTAACCCTTCAATAATATATGTATTAGAAGCCATTAATGACTTATGCGTCGGATGTCCAAATTGACTTCTCTCTACACCTAAACCATCAACACCTATGATATTTAACTGAAAATCTGCTAAATATTTAGCAGCATCAAACTTTAAGTAAACAAAATTTGGATCAAATGAATCACGCATACTATTTTTAGTTTTAAAAAACACATTGTCTTTTGGTATAATTGGTAAATCCTTGACATCTTCATAATCAATAGCATCTGCCACATTTGATAAGTCAAACACTTTAACAGTACCAATCATACGATTTAAGTCAAGTGTTGAGGAATCATCACCATCTTTAATCATATGTAGTGGAAAATCCATGTGTGTACCTGTGTGTACATTAAAAGTAACATTTGTCTCATGATAATCAGCTTTATCAAAATCAGCTACCACCTCAAAAACTGGTTTTTTATGCTCGTAATTTTTGTAGACCTGCATATTTTCTTCAATTGTCATTGATACATCATATCGTTTCACGCCATAACCTCCCCAGTTTTCTCTTTAATGAGTACTTCGAGATCTTTATAATCTTTGTAAATGATAAGTTCATTATCAAGTGCTCTAATACGATCAATAAACGCCCATGAGTGTTCAATTTCATCCCATCTCGTAAATAATGTCTTATGAGCATTTGTTATATCCAATAATAACTTCTCATAAGCTTCAGGCATATTACCATACGCATTACATGCAACACAATATTCTAACTCTACATCTTGTACATCTGTTCTTAATCCTGGTACTTTAGAATTTAAGCGTAGTGCAAATCCATCTTCAGGAGCAATCTTAATGTACAGTTTATTTGTTGATAATGGTAAGTCCCACTTTCTCTGTTCCGTGGTTGCTTCAAACTCCACAATAATAACCGATTCTTTAACATCTAGTTTCTTACCTGTCATCAAGTAGAACGGAACACCTTTAAAACGTGGCGTATTTACATATGCACGTAAGAATACAAACGTATCTGTTTTTGAGTCTTTAGCAATGCGATCTTCATTTAAATACCCGTCATATTGACCAAAAATGATGGATGATTCATCAATGATAAGATGTTCTAATACTTTCACTTTTTCGTCTGTAACATCTTGGCTGTGATAGCTAAGTGGCGTATCCATTGCTGTTAAACTGAGCATTTGTAAAAGATGTGATTGTACCATGTCTTTTAACGCACCAGATTGGTCATAATAACCAGCTCTAGCCAAAATACCATCTGATTCCTTAGCAATGATTTTAATCGATTTAATTGTCCTGTTATGCCATACTTCCTCGTAAATACGATTAGCAAATCGAGTCATTAATATGTTTTGAATCATTTCTTTGCCTAAATAGTGATCAATACGATAAATTTGTTTTTCATCGAAATACTGCCATAACAATTTATTCACTGCTTTAGCACTTTCTAAATCATGACCAAATGGTTTTTCAAAAACAATGGATTGATTTTCATTACCACGTTCAACAATATGCGATGTGTGAATATGATCAGCAACCGTCGAAAACATTTCTGGACCGATAGCTAAATAATACAATTCTTTCGTGTCTTCACCCTTTTCTTTGTTAATTGCTGCTCTTAGATCATCATAACCGTTGCGCTCAGTAATTTGAATCTTATGATATATAACAACTTTCTCTAATATTTCTCTATTTATTTTATCTGGCATTGAACTCTCAACATAGTTGAGATATTCATTTGTATCCATATCTCTTCTTCCAAGTGCCATCACACGAATGTTTCTAGACATTTCATTACTTTGATAAAGTTTTGTAATAGCAGGTAATAATTTTCTTGATGTTAAATCTCCCGTTGACCCAAAAATCACAAATATAATATCTTTCATTTTAAATCCTCCAATTGATTATCGGCTAAATGCCATAAAAAATGAGCAACTATCGTTCTATACGGTTTCCATGCATCACTCATTTTTGCATACTCTCTAACTGAAACATCATATCCAATCAATTTACTATAGGCTTTTCTTAATCCTAAATCAAGTGGTGCAGAAACATCTTCTCGACCTAAAGAAAACATCAAAAACATTTGTGCTGTCCATGGTCCAATGCCTTTTACCTGGATGAGTTTATCGATAATAGATTGATTGTCCATTGCTTTAAATTCATCTACATTAATGATTTTTCCAACGATGGATGTTGCTAGTGATTTTAAATAACTCACTTTTCGATAGGATAAGCCAAGTTCACGTAATTTCTCATCTTCTGTTTCTAAAATTTTATGAGGTGTTATCTCTTGCTCATAAAAGGTTGCTACGCGATTATAAATAACTTGCGCAACTCTGCCTGATAACTGTTGCGCAAGAATTGCACTCACAAGTGCTAAAAAATAATCGTCAGATAATGTTACAGAAACAGATTTAACGGTTTCAAACAAAACCTCTAAGTGTTTATCTTTGGCAATTAACTCGTCTATCATTGCCATATCTTTATGATATGTTAAGATTCTAGCCATGTGCACTTACCTCATTTTTTATACCTACATTATATCACATCAAAGAGTTGAAGCACCTCGATTAACCATGTTATAATGAACATAGATTGGATGGTGGAAAAATGAATAAAACAATCGATCAGTATATCAAATCAATGATAGATGGCTCTACGCCTGATGCACCACTTTGGAATATTGAATCAATCAAACAAGGGAAAAAGCCACATTGGAATTATATTGATGGTTGTATGATGACTTCTCTTCTTTCGTTGTATGAAACGACAAAAAATCAAACATACTTAGATTTTGTTAAAAAATTTGTTGACTATTATGTATTCGATGATGGCACTATTCGTGGTTATGATTTCACAAGATATAGTACTGATGATATATGTGAATCACGGGTATTATTCGATTTATATGCGCTAACACATGAAGAAAAATATGTTAAAGCTATCAAACACACTTATGAACAAATTAAAACACATCCAAGAACTGATGAACAAAATTTCTGGCATAAAAAAATTTATCCAAACCAAGTTTGGTTAGATGGTCTCTTTATGGCACAACCATTTTATACCAGATACGAAACAACCTTTAACAATCATAAAAATTATCATGATATCGTCCAGCAATTTACAGTCGTTAGAAAACGCATGTTTAACGAAGAGAAAAAGTTATATTACCATGGTTACGATGCATCTAAAAAAGTGTATTGGTCAGATCCTCAAACTGGTCTATCAAAAAACTTCTGGTTGCGTGCCATTGGTTGGTATATCGTTGCTATTGTTGATGTTGCATCATATATGGATGATGCATGCATCGTAAAAACATTCTTCAAACCACTTTTAAAAGAGGCGATTGATGGTTTATTACAGTATCAAGATAAAACATCTAACATGTTTTATGATGTAGTTGATCTTGGTCATTTAAAACCTAATTACTTGGAAACAAGCGGATCAGCACTTGTTGCATATGCAATTCTAAAGGGCGTTAGATTAGGATTTTTACCATACTCATATCAACAAATTGGTCTTGATATATTCAATGGTATCACTAAAACTTATTTATCTCATCAAGATGGTAAACTTAATCTTGGCGGTATCGTTTTAGTATCAGGCCTTGGTCCTGAATCTGATAAACGAAGAGATGGTTCATTTGCATACTATATGGATGAACCAATTGTTGAAAATGATGCCAAAGGTGTAGGTCCACTCATTATGGCTTATACAGAAATACTTCATATCGAAAAAAAAGAGGGTTAGCCTAAACGCTACCCTTTTCTTTATGCCAAAATATTTTCTTTGTCTTCCTTTTTTTGGAAATAATACGTCAAACCAATCAGTATAACACCAATTAAGAATGTAATTGCTGCAGCATCAAACTGTAACCGTGGTGAAATATCGTATAAGAATCCACCGATTAATGGTCCAATTACCATCCCAAGTGAGAAAAATGATTGTCTAATTCCCATAATGGAACTATACCGATTATCGATTGCATGTTCTGATATATAGTTTTGTTCAAGCGGTTGATAAATAGATCGAAACACCACATAAATCATATAAACTGTATAAATCACAAGTAAGAAATTCTGCGCTCTAAAAACATAGAAAATGATGAAAGCATTCATTAATTGCAATATAGTAATTAACAATAATCTTTTTTTAAACCTAGCAACAATAGGTACAATAAATATACTAGTCGCAAGTGATACAAAACCAGTTACCATCACAAAAGTACCTAAATCACCGGGTGTGTAGCCTAAATCATTAAAGTAAACATCAATATATTTTCCTAAGTTAGTAATACCCATGGAGATAAATGTCAGCGCTAGTAAGAAAAATAATAAACTTTTCTTAATTTTAGTGACCATCTTAATACTTGTAAGAAAGCCTAGACGCTCTCTTTGTGCTGCTGCTTCCTTATTTTCCTGGAATAACAATAAAATATATATTGCATGGCAAACATTCAAAATTGCTTGTACCATGAAGACATGCTTAATTTCCGTGATGAAGAATAACTGCATCACAACATCATTTGAGCCTAACAAACCACCTAAATAATAACCAATCGCACCACCTAATGTCGTCATCGCAGCAGCAAATGCTAAATTCTTAGCGCGATTTCTTTTATCTGATAATTCTACAATTGAACTTGTGAGTAACGTTACAGATGCTGCTACACCAAAGCCACTTAAGAAACGAAAAAACACCATGAACATCTGTTGCTCAACATAAGCAAAACCGATTTGACCTATTGAATAGGCGATTAAACCAAAAAAGGCATAGAAACGCTTATGTCCACGGTCACCTAAAACACCCCAAATAGGTGCACCTATCATCAAGCCTGCACTCATTAAAGCAAAAAATACCCCAAACATATAGGAGGGGATGCCTAGTGATGTAACGAGCTGAGGTGTTACTGGATGTCCTAAATTATGGACAATCCCTTGGATTAAAAAGAAACTTAATGTAATTAATATAGATTTTTTCATAACGACGATATTATAGCACGTTTTATCATAAATCAAAAAAAAGAAGCCTATTCAGCTTCAACTTTTTTGATTGCGAATGATAAAGATGTTTTTTCACCAATTAAACGAAGTCTTGCATGTCCCTTTTCGTTTGGTACAGATATTTGGCCTGTTAATGAATTTACATCTAATGGAAACACTAATCCATTTTGAACAAGTACAAATTGTGCATCTCCATCACTTACATCCATATTAATGATAAATTTTTGGTTTTCATCTACTGGTAATTTGGTTACTGTTTTATATCCGGTAAAGTTCTTAATTTTCCCTTTGATCACTTTTTCTTTTCGATCATAACTAATAAAGAAAACTAAAGCTTTTACACGATTTACAACCGACCTCGCCTTATCCCAATCAAATTCCATTAATTAACCTCTACTTGTCAACTTTCCCGTTAGCAAATTGCTCACGTTTATCTACTTGTCCACCACAATCATATCGTATCCACAAGCCATGTTTTTTGTTGTTTTTAAAATGACCAATCTGCCAAAGTTCGCCAGACTTGCGATAGAACATCCACTCACCTTCCATTTTGTTATCATGAAAAGGTCCTTGCGCTTTAACAAGACCAGTTTTAAAAAAAACTGTCATAACATGGTTTTTCAGTTCATATGTCTTTTGACCATTTTTGTATGTCTCGTTTTTTAACATAAGTTTATCTCCTATCTATATTTATTGTATCATGATACGGTTTGAATTATGAAATTATATCACGATGATATCGTTTTCATCGTTAAAAATAGGAAATAAACTTAATAATATATAAATAAATGGCGCACCCGATGTGATTCGAACACACGACCTTTGCCTTAGGAGGGCACTGCTCTATCCAGCTGAGCTACGGGTGCAGTTAATCATACATGCAAAATGCCATACTGCATTGTATGGCACCAAGCATGATCAAATGTTGTATATGTTTATACATTTAGCGATTTATTTTGCATACGTTTATAAAGTTCCAAAATGAATATAACAATGAAGCCTAATAAACCTATCACATACAAATAATAATTGAGTGGTCTAGTTCCAAGAAAACCATTAATCGCTGTGTTTATAAAAAAGAATGGTTCTACTATGATAGCTGATAAAATGAGCACTAGTGCTGAAAATTCAGTACCAATAAACAATGCAACAAGCGTTAATACAAGTGTTGTGAAAGCAGAATAAAATCCATTGAATATCCATATAAATACAAACAATAAACAAGCATACATTAAAACCTTACCTTTTAGAGGATTCAGTTTGATGTTGCCTGCTAACATATAAGAAACAACCATTAGCAATAAGTATAGAAATATGATTAAATTCACAAACAATTCAGGTGTAAATGCAGGTGCATACCTAAGTGGATTAAATGACAAAGAAAATAATACATTGATAAATGCTGTTAATCCTCCGATATACATACCTAATAAAAGTATCGCATGAGCTGCTAAAGACTTTTTATAATAGATTAACAATCCCACTGCTGCTAATAAAAGTAATATAGTGATCAAATTCCCTATGATTGGAAATAAACCAGCTGTGTAATTGATTCTAAATGCAAGTGTATAAATCGCAATCACACCTGCCAAAACAAGTTGAAGCGGTTCAGAAACCATCAATCTAAAACTTTTGATCCAAGCTACCATGATTTTCTCCTATCTCATACATTGTAGTTCTATTGTATCAATTTTAGTGCTGATTAATCAATAAAATATCGCTTAATTGTGCTTTTTAATCAGCGAGTGATTTTACCATGAATCCCCAAAGAATACTTGATGCATCAGAATGGCAATAGATTAAAACTAAGAATTCTTCATAAAACCTTCACTCAAACAAACACGAATAGATACTTTAATTGCAAAAGGACATGATTTCAAGATGGAACGAAAAGTAGTTTCATTCGGTTATGGACAAATCATATGGACTAACCCAGCAAAAGTGTGTTTACGTTGGCGGTACTGAATCAAGAACAGATGGCTCAATTGCGAGTTATAAAAAAAGAAAAGCCCATTGGGCTTTTTCATAATTTTTTAATTAAATTTGCTCGATATAATCCTTGAATAATCATGGGGATTAAGATGAGTTGTAATATAATACCTGGCCATGCTGTTACAAATGCACCACTTAAAAACATTTGTAATGTGAATGTCCCATTAAGTGATAATATAACAAATGATGCGATACCCCAAACAATACGGCCACATAACATCGCAATAATTAAAGTTACCAAAATATTGACATATTGAAATTTAAATTTACCAAACAATACTTTAAATATGAATCCTGCAACAAAACCATAGGTCGCAAGTTCAAACGCCATAATGGTTGCTACTGGATATAATGGTGGCATACCAAAAACTAATGCTCTTGTTAATGGTGTTATAAAACCAACTAACAATCCATAAAATGGTCCTAAAATAAATCCAGCTAAAAAAGCTGGTATATGCATTGGTAATAACATACTACCAATTTCTGGTACTTGGCCCGTTAAAAACGGTAATAACCAACCAATCGCTATAAACATAGCCGTCAATGATAACTTGTAAAGTTTTTTTGTGTTATCTTTCATTTTTACTGCTACTATACAATACTCTCATGATATGTATTCTCCCTTGGATGTTTATAAATAGTATAGCATTTATTGCATAAAAAAATCCAATATTAAAAACAATCGCTTTATCCATAACAATAATTATACATATATTAATAAGAATGCAGATACTAGTGTTAAAAACTCATAAATACTTTGCAAATGAAGTCAAATGATTATGAAGATTTATCGATGGTCATTGCTTATCGCGCAAGGAACAAGCTTATTCAATAGTATACATAGTTAATCAGTCATCACATGATAAGCGTTTGTTTAAGCATTGAATTGCTTCTTTAAACGCTTTAATTCATGTTTTAATACGTGTGGTAACTTAGATCCAATCATTTGATAAAAGTCCTCAATTGATGATATTTCACGCTGCCATTCATCTTTATTAATATCGAAAAGCTTATCAATCGTCTCATCTTTTATATTTAAATGATCTAACATGAGTGATCCTTTTTTCGGAATATAGCCGATAGGCGTTTTGATTGCATTATCGATACCATCACATCTTTCAAAAATCCATTTTATCACACGTGAATTATCTCTAAACCCAGGCCATAAAAATTGTCCCAACTTATCTTTTTTAAACCAATTCACATAAAAGAATTTAGGTTGATATTTCCGTTCTATTTTTTCTCCCATTTCAATCCAATGTTTTAAATAATCACCTACATGATACCCAATAAATGGCAACATTGCAAATGGATCTCTACGTACTTTACCAATCTGATTAGAAAGGGTTGCAGATGTTAATTCAGACCCCATCATTGAACCCATAAAAACGCCGTGATTCCAACTTAAACTCTCATGTACTAATGGAATAGTGTCAGGTCTTCTTCCACCAACTAAAATAGCCGAAATAGGCACGCCTTCCGGATTATCCCATTCTCTAGCTAATGCTGGTGATTGGCTTGCTAAAGCAGTGAAACGGCCATTCGGATGTGCTGCAGGAGCATGCGTTTCAATCGTCCAATCTTGTTGTCGCCAATCCATTAAATGCTTTGGTGTATCACCATCCATGCCTTCCCACCAGACATCCTTATCATCCGTAATTGCTACATTCGTAAAAATCGTATTCTTTGAAATAGTCTTCATCGCTGTTGGGTTCGTTTTACATGATGTACCTTTTGCAACACCAAAGAAACCATTTTCAGGATTTATCGCATATAATCTACCGTCATCTTTTATCCATAACCAAGCAATATCATCTCCGATTGTTTCCACTTTCCATCCTGGAATGTTGGGAATCAACATCGCGAGATTCGTCTTACCACATGCAGAAGGAAATGCACCAGTCATATATTTTATTTTACCTTCAGGATTAGTCACTTTAATAATCAGCATATGCTCAGCTAACCAACCTTCATGTCTTGCCATCTCACTTGCGATGCGTAGCGCTAAACACTTCTTACCAAGCAATGCATTCCCACCATAACCAGAACCATACGACCAAATGAGTGGTTCTTCTGGAAATTGTGCAATATATTTTTTATCTAGTGGGGCAGCGGGCCATATGAGATCTTTTTTATCATGATCAAGCGGGTAGCCAACTGAATGTAAACATGGAACAAAAGGTGCCCCATTTTCAATCAACGATAAGACTTTATTTCCTATTCTAGTCATCAAGCGCATATTAACAACAACATATAAACTATCTGTTAACTCGACACCAACCTTTGAGAGTTTTGATCCAAATGGACCCATTAAAAAAGGAATAATGTACATCGTCCTACCACGCATAGACCCTTTAAATAAATGCTTCATTTCATCTTTTAAAATGTGGGGTTCTCGCCAATGATTTGTTGGACCAGCATCCGATTCTTTTTGACTAGCGATAAATGTTCTTTCTTCAACTCTTGCGACATCCATTGGATCACTGAAGAAAGCATATGAATTAGGCCTTTTTGATTCATTCAATTTTAACGCTTTTTTTTCAGCAACAAGTTGTTGTAAAAATATTTCATTTTCTTTTTCCTCACCAGTAACTACATGTATGTTATCCGGTTCACACAAATCCACCATTTCATTAATCCAAGACGTATATTCATTGCTATTCTTCATTTTTATAACCTACTTTCTTAGTCATAAAAAAAAACAACCCTAAAAAAGGTCATCAATTCATCCTGCTATCCAATCATTCATAGAAATCAAAGATACCATGTTTTTCATACTTTTATTATAAATCTTTACTTACATTTTTGTAAAGTCAAACTGCTTATTATTTCCAAAAACTAGTCTCTTGTAATCTATCTTGAAGTTTAAAATCAAGTATTTTGAACAATAATTTGTAATCAATATCTTGTTCCCATGTGATACGAAACATCATCTTACTTTTTTCATAATGAGATGCATCAATATCATCACTAAATTTTTCCATACCATAGCGCTCTGGGGCGACTGCAATATGCTTTTTGGATACACTAAAACCTAACATAAACACACCATGATCCAATAACATAGGTTGTTTCCATTTATATACTAGTTCTAAGTGAGGATACTTATCCATCAAATGTTTAAGTAAATCAACGAGCTTCTTTTTATGCGTTTCATTATCAATTGTTTTTAACATGAAATACATCTCATTTACAAAATAAAAAAACTCAATGCAATAAAACACTGAGTTTATAATTAGAAATAGTAATAACGGGTATAGCCGTCATTCCAATGTGATACTTAGTTAACATGTATGCTTGGAGGGTTAATATACTCATACGGTTAATACTTATATACTATGACTACTAAAAGAGAAAGAACCACGCGTTAACAATCAAAGTCAAAAATATTTTGATTAAGACACTTTTTTGATGCCTTATGCTAAACTTTCTAATAGAATATTTGATATTAAACGAGTGGAGGAATAAATCACTATATATGTACCTTCGCCTTCAATACATGTAGACTATAAGTTCATATGAAATGTATATATCTTTTCTTTAACTTTAAAACCGATTTCTCTATAAAATGACAAGTCTTCATTTTCTTCAGTAAGCAAAAGCACTGATGTTGTAGATTTGTATGCTTCCTGTAGTGTGTAAGTTATTAACTGTCTTTTCATATTTGATTCATCACAGTATAAAAAATAAATCTCTTCTTCTATTCTATTCAAATGGGATATGACACTATATGCTAATATCTGATCATTTTCTAGATATATAAATATGTTGAATTTATCTTTGTGATTGATTAATCGCTCACCGTTCCAGTAAACATTTTTATATATTTCATTATGCAACTTAATGAAATCCTCTTCATGTACTTTCGATAGTGAGGTAATGTTACTGTCAGATAGAAATTCATTGCTATGATGCGCTATATGTAGCATGGTTTCTAAACCATCCGTTTCAGCATTAATTCTTTTCATGCATTGAATTAGTTCAGTGTTTTGATCAATTAATACAACATCTAAAGTGAAACCAGGAAATGATTTTTTCATAAATTTCATGAACATTTCAAATGTTATTGTATATGATCCATTCGTGAAATATGCTAATATTTGGATATATTTTTCTTCTTTTTCAAAAAGTAATTCAACATAACTATATAGCATATCCTCACTATTAGATACATAAATCAAATATTTATTAGCCTCTACTTTTTGCAATATTCTTTCTCTGATGCTGATTGCATCTGTTGGGAAATATCGCATTCGATGATTCCCACTATTTTCATTTAAAATCATTTTAACATATATATCTACATCATTAGTGATAAGTTTACGATACATCATGATATGTTCCTTTGCTATATATTTCTATATTTTTAATCTCCTAAACTTTTGTTCATCTTCAATATTGCTTTTGAATGTAGTTTTCTTACCACATATTTCGGGAACTTCGTCCGCTTAAGGGTTTTAAATCCATATTTCTCATATGCAGCTATCGCGTGTTTGTTGGATTCAAAAACATTTAAGGTTAAATACTTCTTATGTAATTTTAGCGCTAATAGCTCTGCATGCTTCAAACATCTTGAACCAATTGATTGATGCCTATATTCTCTCTTAACAACAATATAATCAATGTACAAACTTTCATCATCAATTGACTCATCAAAATATTTATTGGCAATGAAGAACAATTTTAATAGTTTCCAAAAACCATACGTATTGATGGCTTTTTTTAAATACAAACTACCAGCTTTATCGTTTTTTTGTTCTTTAACTCTAAGATTGATAATAGCAACAATCTCAGCATGATCAGATGCTATATATAGATGTTCTTGTTGTTCATTTGGAAATACACCCATTTCTTTAATAAACGTCATGGTTTCTAATTCATTCAACCCTAACAATTTCCCGTAAACATCTTTTTGTAAATCATTAACAAGTACGAGTGCATCATCATAATCATGTTTTTCAAATAGTCTAATTTCCATATATTACCCCTTACTGTGTATTACACAGTTCTATAGTAGCATAACAATTGCATTAAATCAATGAATGTTTAGAAATAACAAACACACTAGACATCCTGACCTTTAAGTCAACAAGTTTGGTTTCTAAGTCCTTGATGTAACAATTTTTTTCATGCGATAATCTATCCATTTTGATACGATATTTTTATCATAGTTAAAAGTACTTTGATATCGCTTGGATTCTCATCTTAAATTCCACATCTAAATAGATGAACTACTCGTGCATGTCGTACTCGTTTTATTCAATCAACTATCAATTTTTACAATGATTCTTCCTTTTGATTTCCCATTCAGCATTTGATCTATTTTGTGATCTAATGACATCAAACTAATTTCTTCTACATGATCTATTGTATATTGTGATTTCCATATGTTTGATAATTTTTCCCAAACTTCTTTTCTTAAGTTCATCGGACATTGTACTGAATCAATACCCAGTAATGAAACACCTCTAATAATAAATGGATATACAGTAGTTGATAGTTCATAAGAAGCTACATTACCACAACATGTTACGCAGCCACCATATCGTGTTGATTTGATGGCAGTTTCTAACATGTGACCTCCAACTGTATCAATAACACCAGCCCATCGTCCTTTTAAAAGTATCTTATTTGATTGATCATTTAATGCATCTCTTAACATGATATCTTTTGCGCCTAAATGCATCAACATATCTTTGGCTTCAGGTTTACCAGTTGCTGCAATAACATCATAGCCGAGTTTACCAAGTATAGAAACTGCAACGCTACCAACGCCACCTGTCGCACCAGTTACAAGAATTTCACCATCACTAGGTTTAATATCTGATCTAATCAATTTATATACTGAAAGTGCTGCTGTAAAACCTGCAGTACCATATATCATACTTTCTCTAAGTGATAAATTTTCAGGTCGTTTAACAATCCACGATGCTGGTACACTAATATACTCACTAAATCCACCGGCAGTATTCATCCCTAAATCATATCCTGTAACAATGACTTCATCACCTGTTTTAAAATTGCCATGACTACTTTCGATAACGATACCGGCAGCATCTATCCCAGGTGTATGAGGATAAACTCTAGTTACACCTTTATTGCCTGAAGCTGATAATGCATCTTTATAATTTAGCGATGAGTATTTTACTTTAATTAAAACATCATTTTTTGGAAGTTCATCAAGAGATCTAGTGACAATTTCTCTGGAAAAATTCCCCTGATCATCTTCACTAACTAACATACATTTATATTGATTTATCATCATTATTTCATCCTTTCATTATGCCATACTCTTTAAATATTTTCATATATGCTTGTTTATTTTAACATGAAGATATAATTGGTTGTATGAATTTACATTTTGATCCTACCATTTTTGTCTCTATCCTGTTTTCATCAATGCCCATTTGTCGAGTAAATTTAAAATACTTGTCAATATCCTGTGTTTCAATCTTGCAATCAGATTCAAATACACATGTGACATTTACTTAAACATAAATCTCTAACGTAATTAACAAATTAGTTTCAACGTCAAAAATCAAATATAAATGATCACAATGATTCATGTTGTTTAGATCTTCAGCATAATTCAATACTGGTGTTTTATTCGTTGTATCTTTTGTCACCAAATGTAACCAATAATATTCCTTATTCCAATCTGGCATATACGTATCCGGAATATCATATGCTCCAATATTTGAAACAACACTATCAAATAAAATTTCAAATGATTCATCTTCTAGTGTTTCAAAAACTAAGGAATCAAAAATTTTCGATGCTTCATCAATATGAAAAACAGTATAATATTCATCTACATACTGCTCACGTCCACTGAATGCTATTTGACTTACATCGTCAACATCAATTTGCCAAATTTGATTAAATCGCATATATGTATTTTGTTCTTCTGTCATTGTTGAGCAACTAGTAATTACTAGTGCTAATATTACACATAAAATGATTGAAGATAGCTTATTTATCGATGGGAAAGTTAAATATTGTTTACTCATGATTTTCTCCAGAATTATTGTATGATATTTAAAAGATATCTTTAACATGTAGATAACACCAAAACTAAAAATCCCCTTAAAATTGATTCGATTAAAATATTAATGTTTTTTCGTTAGTTTATCAATAGAACCTAATACTAGACATAGGCCTATAATAATCATCCGTGATTTTATAGGAACATTGATGGATATATGCAAAAAGACTAGACATTAAAAAAATAGTCTACTCTATCACTATATATTTTATCCTTTTAAACCATTTGACTGACGAACCATATCTTCAATAACAATATCAAATATTTCGCCTAAAGTTTTGCAATAAGCCAAAACTAGCCAAGGTTCATTCGTATGATAATGCACTTTAATGAGTTCAGGATCACCAACAACTAATAAGCAATCTCCCTCAAAGTTTTTTTGAAAATAATCGATGATTGCATCTTCCGATAAATCATCACCTTCTATTAACAATTGTGTGTCATATCTATATTTAGTATCTATAAAATTCATATTATGCCCTCTTTTTTCCTTTTTTCAGTATAATTCCATGATACACTTCATCAAGTGCCATATTCAGTATATCATAATACTTACTAACAATAATTTTTGACATATTCATTTAAATTTATACAGTTTTGATACATTGGTTCTCATGTTCAATGTATTTGTTTATACTTTGTTTTTTTTAATTTAATAGCTAAACCGCCTTATATAGCGCAAAAAGGAATGATAAATTACTTTTGTAATGCACCCTGTTTAAAATAATATATTTCATCACAAATATTTAACGTCGATTTTTTATGCGATACAATAATCATTATTTTATCTCTAATTGTTGCAAGTTTTTTTAAAATGATTCCTTCATTTAATGCGTCTAAATTACTTGTAAATTCATCTAATAATAGAATAGGCGTATCTCTAAGTAATGCTCTTGCTAGCCCAATTCTCTGTCTTTCTCCTGATGATATTTGACCACCTAAATCGCCCACCATACTATCAACACCTTGCGATAAACTATCAGTCCATTGTTTGAGTGATGCATTAATAATCACTTGATCAATTTGTTTTTCATCCGCATGAGTATTTGCGAGCCTAATATTTTCCTTAATTGTCGTATCAAACAAATATGTATCTTGCGATACAATAGCAACATATTGACGCAGTGAATCAATGCTAACATCTTCGATTTGTGTATCATCAAAGGCAATGATTCCTTGATCAACTTTGAAATAATGCATGAGTAAATGTAATAATGTTGATTTCCCGCATCCCGAAGGACCCATGATGCCAATAAGTTTAGCTTTTTCTACTTTTAATGAAAGATTCTTAATGACAGGGTCTTTGTCATATGCAAAATTAATATCTCTGACATCAATTTTTTTGCCAACCATATCCATATGACCTAAGGTTTCATCAATGATCGGTTTTTCATCAAGTAATGTTAAAAGTCTACGACCGCTAGCAAAAGTATATGATAAATTTTGTGAAACATTGGCTAGTGCCAATGCTGGGCCAAATGAACTGATGTAAAACATGATACTTAAAAACAGCAATCCCTGATTTATTTGTAAATGAACGGCAAAAACAACAAAAGACAACATGAACATAGAAACAACAAATTGTGACAAGAATTGTGTTTTTCCAAATTTATTTGTTAACTTTTCTTGAGTCTTTTGAAACATATCATTTTGTATCTCAAAAGTTTGGTATCTCCTTTTCTCTTGTTGATATTGATTGATTTCTCTAACACCTTCTAGATTTTCAACCATCAGTGTATTAAGTTTTGCATTTTTTGCTTTACTTAATTCTCCTAAATCAGTGGTCATTTTGTTGTTATAGATTGGTAACATAATCCCCACAACAACATAAGAAATCCCTATGAATATCATTAAATACAGATGGATGAAACCCACGAATATCATTGCTAAAACACTATATAAAAGATAAATACCAATAGGAGAAATTGTGTGTGCATAAAATACTTCTAATGATTCAACATCACTTGTCACAAGTGCTACTAAGTCACCTTTTTCATGATGTATCATTTTTGCTGGTGTAAGTTCACGCATTTTAGCAAATATGACATCCCGTAAATCAGCTAATACCTTAAAGGCAATATCATGATTGAACCATTGCTCTAAATATTTAAAAATGATACGTATAAAAACAAGCATCAACAAATAAAGCGGAATATGATTTTCGGCAACAATGTCAAGTAAACCTAAAAATTGTACAAGACTTAAACCTGCAATAACGATAAGTAATGTCGAACTAAGATTAGCAATCGTTCCAAAGGTAATTGCGAGAAACATTTTTAGACGAGATCCTTTCATCAATTTCAAAAGTTGCAGTATTTCAAATATTCTACGCATAAGATTCATCCCCCACCATTAGAAGTTTTTCATATGAATATTGTTCCTCATAGAGTTTTTTATAAATTTTTGATGATTTAAGCAAATCATCATGCTTGCCTTTTTCAACAATAGATCCTTTGTCAAAAACAAAGATACGATCCACATTTTTCATCATTTTAATACGATGTGAAATCATGATGACCAAACGATTCTCTCTGAGTTTTTCGATAGCATTGAGTATAATCTGTTCGTTTTCAATGTCAACAGCAGAAAATATTTCATCAAAAATATAAATGGGTGTGTCATGGAGCAATGCGCGTGCAATGACCAGCCTATTTTTTTGTCCACCAGATAAATTTGAACCATTTGGTTTGATAGTATCAGATAAATTAAAATGTTGTAATTGAACAGTTTTTAAAATAGTTCTCAGTTTCTGATCACTCGCATGCTCATCTCCCTCTAAAAGCATTTCTCTGATAGTACCTGGAAAAATATAGCTGGAATCACTGACATATGTAATTGATTTTAATGCTTGTTCTTTAGAGATATAAGAAAAATCTTTGCCATCAACAAAAATGGAGCTTGCTAATACTTCATGTGTCTTTGAAAGTATTTTCGCAAATGTTGATTTACCAGATCCAGAAACACCAGTAATACCGATGATTTCATTTAAATTTAATGTTTCCGAAATGTTTTTCAAAATGACTTTATCATTAATTGAAAAATCCAGTTTATCTATGACGAATCCTTTTTTAAAATCAGTTTCTAGATATGATGTTTTAGTATGTGACTGTTCGATGATTTTAAAAAGTTGCTTACTTGCCGCAATACCATTCATTGCAACATGAAAATATGATCCTAATAACCTCATAGGAATAAAAAATTCACTTGAAATTAAGATGACTAAAATCGTTTCAAAAATACTTATATCACCACTATGATAAAGCGATAATGCCATCACAAAGCCCAGCGCTGCGCCTCCAAATGCGATGAGGTCCATGATCGTAATTGAATTGAGTTGCATCGTTAAAACACGCATGGTTACTTTTCTAAATTTACTTGCTTCATTATTCATTTTTTGATGTATATGATCATCGCTTTGACTATTTTTTAAAAAAACAAGTCCCCCTAAATTATCTAAAAACCGATGACCTAAACTCATATACTGTCCCCAATACTGTGATAAAAAGTGCTTGGCTATTTTTTGAATCATCATAATAGTCATAGGAATAAGTGGCACACATACAAGTAAAACAACCGCAATTTTAACATTGACAAAACTCAATAGTATAAACAAGGTCAATGGTGCAATGAAACTATAGAAAAATTGTGGAATGAATTTACTATAATATGTTTCTAACTGTTCAATTCCCTCAGTTGAGAGTTGCGTAAACTCGGATGTTGAAGCAAATTTTTCATATTGAACGCCCCTGTTAAGGACAATATCTAAAATTTTCAATCGCAATGTCTTTTTAACATCGATTGCAGCGAGAAATTCTAGTTTGGCAACTTGTCTAAATAGTAAACTCTTTATAGTGAGTGCAACAATAGCACATGCAAAATATATATAAATCTCAGTTGAATGTGATGCTGGTTCAAAGAGCCTTGAAATCAAATAACCGATAGAAAAAATAAAAATAATATTTAAAAGCAATTGAATCCATTTGATGACGACAATACCAATAACATATTTTTTATCATGCGACAATAATTTTAACAGTTTTTTATTGAACATCTTCTTCACCTTCATTTCCTGATGCTGTCTTAATGACAAACATGAAAACATACCACTTGATTAACATTAAACCTATAATTAATAGTTTCACCCAAAAAATCGGTGTGAAAATAGCGCCAGCGATGAGTAACACGGATGCGAAAATCAAAATGCTTAATTTTGTTTTCATCTTCATCATTTTTGTTTCTTCAAAGTCTTTCAAATATGTTTGATAAATTTGGGTACTCTTAAACCATTGATTGACTTTTGTTGAGCTTTTGGCAAGGAAAAAGGAAGCCAACAAAAGAAAAGGTACCGTTGGTAAAATGGGCAACCAAATACCTATAAAACCCAGACCTAAAAAAAATAAGCCAAAAATTGCGTATATTATTTTCATAAAGTTATGATCTCCTTTAGTTCTTGGCTATTTTAACTTTTTATATTGAAAAATGCAAAGAATACTGTAAACATTATAAACAGTGTATCTTTGCATTATAAATTATCGATTTTTATTCCAAATAATCGTTGCCATGATCGTATGATTTTTGACTTCAATGAATTGATTTTCATTGGCCAGTGATTCAATAAATGAGTTAAAGTCAATACTTTTTTCTTCGAATAGCGATAAAAATCTTCCTTGGTAACGATCTTTTGCTTCCGCGATACTGTATTTCATTGTTGTTTTAGTGGTAGAATAATAAATTTCTGGATTTTTATCTTGATCCCAAAGCTCATTCATAACTGTTTTAACATAAGAGACATCTTCATGGGGATCATTATCGCTTAGTGAAAGTTTTTGTTTAATAGCTTTTATAACTGTGTCTTGCATTTTAATAAATTGATTGAGAACACACCATTTTTTAGATGCTTCCATCATCTTATATATGCCATCTAGTGTTCTTGTTGCATAAGACATTGACGTAAAAACAACATCATAAGTCGATAACATATCGCTTGCTACTAAATCATAATCTGACCAGTTTGCATGCACATAATCCAAGTTATCACACTGATGATTTTGCGCATGCATTTTAGCATATTTAATCATTTCTTCTGAGACATCTAATAATGTGACATGTTTTGCGTATTTAGAAATAGGAATCGCATATCTTCCTGTACCACCCCCGACATCTAAAACAAGACGATTTCTTAATATGTCTTTTTTATTTAGATGTTTTAACACTTGTGTTACAATTTGTGACCTATCTGCGATTTGCGATTCATAATATTGTTTTGCTTTTTTATTCCATAATGATTGATTTAAATCTTTTTTCATTGTATTACTCCTATTTTCTCCATACTCAATGATGATATCAACTCATCATAGTCTATAGTATTTTTGTATCGAAAAACGTTTCATTAAGCTCTCTGTTTTCAGGTTATTCTAATGAGATTTGATTTGTTTATATGTAGATTTTCTTGATTTGTTTTTCACTACACTCACTATTACAAACACTAGCACACTTACAACGACAATCGTTGCTGCTGCAGCTAAGTCAAAATAATATGCAATAACTAAACCGAGAATAGATAACCCAAAACTAATCAAGCCGGATAAAATCATACGGTATGTATATTTTTTTGTTAGTAGAGAACTGATTGCGATTGGTACACTGAAAAGCGAGATAACAAGAATAATACCAACGACTTTTATCATAGAAACAACGGAAAATGCGATGAGTGTATAAAGCAAATAGTCCAGTAATTTTGTTTTTATTCCAATGATTTCAGCATATTCTTCATCGAACATGAAAATCTTCCAAAAATGTAGAAAAGGCACAATAAATAATATAACTAACAATGTTGAAATGATGATGAGCAACATTTCCTGATTGGTAATTGCTAAGATATTCCCAAAAAGAAAAGATTGAATATTTGGAGGATAACCAGGTGTTAAGCGGATAAAAAATATCCCCAATGCCATACCTAAAGACCAAAACATACCAACAAGAATATCTACATTTGTTTTAACATTTCTTTTAATATATCCAATACCCAATGCAGAACTTATAGCAAAAAAGACTGCACCTATCATTGGTTCAATACCTAAAAAATAAGATAATCCTACACCACCATATGAAGTGTGAGCAACACCACCAGTCATCATGACCATTTTTTTCTCTACAATAATAGGTCCAATGAGTGCTACAATGATACTAACCATCAAACTTGCTAATAAGGCATACTGTAAAAATCTAAACTGAAAAACTGCTTCTATCATATGCATACACCTCGAGTATCGTTTGATATCATGTTACGCTTTTTTGACATATCGATGATTCTAGATGATTGATTTATGTAAATTGCACGATCGGCATATGATTTAACATTTGAATAATCATGAGAAACCATGACAATAGTTAAATCTTTTTTTAATGTGCTTAATAACTGATATATTTCTTCACTTGTTTCTACATCTATATTGGCAGTAGGTTCATCTAGCAGTAAAAGTTCAGGTTTCAATAATAAAGCTCTAGCAATCAGAACTTTCTGGAATTCTCCACCAGATAACTCAATTAATAATCGATCTTTTAAATGCTGTAAATTGAGTTGTTTGAGCATTTGATGAGTTTCTCGATTTTGCTCTTCCGTGAATTGATAAAAAGGACTAATCCTTCCTGGCAAAAAAGATAATCTAGCAACTTCAAAAACACTTATTGGGAATGATTTATTTAATTGACTGATTTGAGGTACATAACCTATTTTTTTATTGAAATTTTTTGCTATTGTTTCATCGAATATAGAAATAGTTCCATCGTATTGCTTTTGACCTAAAACCGTTTTTAATAACGTTGTTTTCCCCCCACCATTGGGACCTAATATCAATAAAAATTCGTGAGATCTAACATTGATGTTGATATTATCAAGTGTTAACTTATCTCCATGATAAACTGTTAAATCTCTTATTTTTAAAACATCTTTTGCCATCGTCTTTAACTTTGGTTTGTCGCTATAATTGCATCAATCATTGATTGCATATTATTTATATATTCAGCTGCCAATGGTGCTAATTGAACAGCTTCACCGTCGATTTCTTCTGCAAGTGCAATTGCTTGTGTACTTGAAAATTCAGATTGGTAGAACACCGTTCTAATATCATTCTGTTTAGCAAATATAATCATGTTTGCTAAATCTTGAGCTGATGCTTCTTGGCCATCATTTTCAAGTGCGTACATCGAAAGTCCATAATCATCTGCAAAATACCCAAACGCAGGATGATAAACAATAAAATCCTTATAGGTCATCGTTGATACTGCGTCTTCAATATATGTATCTAAAGATTCCAACGCATCTATATACACTGTAGCATTTTCTGTATATATAGATGCATGATCACCATCAAGACTAATGAGTGTATCACGAATAACTTCAATCATTTTAATCACACGTTTAATGGATAACCAAATGTGTGGATCTCTACCACCATTGAGTGTTCTTTCATCGTATGTTTTTGCTACTTCATTATTTAACATAACAAGTTCTGTTGTATCAGCATTTACTTGATCAATAATGTTTGCACTTTCAGTTGGAACTCCAATTGCAAAATAAACATCTGCTTGTGCAAGATTTTGCATTTCTTGCACGGATGGTTCATAAGTCGCTGGACTTGAACCAGCAGGGATCATTAATGTAACATTTACTAAATTTCCACCGACAGCTTCGACAAAAGTCTGTTGTGGGACTATGGAAACAACAGCATTAATGCCTTCATCTTTTGCATCATCTTGGCAAGCCACAAGACTAATAAGTAATACAGGTAAGACCAATAAAATAATAAGTTTCTTCATGTTCTTCTATCTCCTTTATGCGAATGATTCGCAAAAAGATTATAGCACACTTTATTCTAAATGCAAACCATTCGCATTTATTAATGAGAGGAAAACACCCTAAATGTGCGCTAAGTATTATCGTTGGTAATATTCTCTAATATGTAAAAATCAATTAGTATGAAGCTATATTCGAATATGAATACTACCCTTTTTGATCACAAAATTATACTTAAAATTTTACATCTTAGCTCTAAATCATTATATTAAGTGAAAAAAAGCCACACCATTTTACTGATGTGACCATATACGTTTGATTCTTCATTGATTTTTGTATTCACAAATGTTGCTTTATCTCTAACAATCTTTAAGGTATCATTATCCATATTTAGCAATCATATATGTGATTGATATTATTTTCAATTGAATGCATATTTATCTCAATATGGGGATCTAAAAAAGGGTGAAATTAATGAATAATTACTGATTTTATCCTCAAATATAAAAAAGACTACACAACATATAAGCAAGAAATGCTTATTGAAGTATAGTCCAATTTTATTTATACATTGAAAGAATTAGAAATTAAACATCCAAGGTGATGTATGTCTTGTAAGTGTCAATGCCATCATTGCAATAATGGTTGCAGCAATCAATATACCAGACCAAGAGTTTCCTGTCTTCTTATAGAAATATCTTCCTGTCAATGCAATAAGAATCATTGGTGCAAAGAAGTTCCAAGCAAAGATACTTGGATCGCCAAATGTAAACTCTGTATGTCCTGTTGTAAAAAGTGTTCTATAGTTTACAAACGTCAAGACTGCAATTGGTAAAAAATTTGCAACCGCGATGAACAATGTTGATGCCCATTCAGGGATTTCCTTAAATCTAGTATTGTTATTTAAAACAGCATTTGGAATTAAGAAAACTAACCAAAATGGTAAATACTTAATTAGGATATCTGGTAACCATTCATATCTTGGTAGACCCACTGTATAAACAGCAATACCGAAGTTCATATGGAAAACATGGTAAGCAATATAACATGGAATATACATGAGCACTAAGACAAGTGTTGAGTATTTTACAATCTTCCAGAAGTGACTGCCACTCTTAACTTTTAGTGGTGCAAAAACACTTTCAACTTTAACACCATCCTTAAGATGTACAAGTCGTTTGATTCCATAGTTGACAAATAACATGACAAACATGAATAAACCCATGACCAGTGTAAACCATGCAATACCGTTCACTGTTTCCATTGGATAATTTTCTGGATTGAACAGTTTAGAACCAACATCATAAAGTTTGAAATACATGATGTATGGGAATATAACAAGAGGGATGAATGTCAGAACCAATGGTAACCATTCTTTCCAACTCTTGATTGATGGAAGATCTGCTTGCTGTGTAACAACATCACTTAAATCAGAAAAGGCAGGACGCTTAAGTAAAGAAGCCCCAATTGCAAATGCTGATGCAAAGAATGCAAGTAAGCCGAGTGTTTGAAATACAACTGCTACTGGCCAAACTTGATTGGTTGCAGCAATATAATCCGCACCTTCTGGTACACCAAATGATGTATAGAAAAAATCAATGGTTAATTCGGTTGCTATTCTTGAAAAAGTACCTTGTGGGTGAGTAATTGGTGGATTCCAAATCGCAACTGCTTCTGTAACATCAATTGCCTGACCAGCTGCTGGTGAATCAATTGGACCCGTTGCATCATAATATTGACCTTCAGTTACAACTCCCGTAAATGTTGGGAAATACTTCTGAATGATTGTACTCGCCAATGGTGCAGATAAGAATTCATATGTTCCAAAATAATGTGTATCTAATTCGTCATATTTACCAGATGCAACACCTAAAATCAAATTATCGGTAGCTGTTGGAGAGACAAATAATGCACTCAAAGTTCCGGTAGGACAGAAAAATGCTGAAATGTGATTTAATGACGTTGGTGTATTAATAATATTCAACGTATTAACGGCATCTAAATCACCAGCGCTATGTCCCGTTATTCCTATTTTATTGATATCAACATAACTCAAACTCATTGCATATTCGACAATGGCTAACATTCCTTCTGTGCCCTGTGTATAGTCATCTACAGTAATATCTGTACGACCATGTCCAGCCAAATCAAAAACAATAACAACAAATCCTCTTCTTGCTAATTCTGTGAAATTAGACAACTGCATTTCTTTTGAATTGTTATATCCATGTGCACCAATAATCACTGGAACCTGATTATTTTCTGATGCATTCTTAGGTACAAAGACATCAAAAGAAATTTGTGCTGCCTCATCGCCATCGAACAGCACTTCAACGACACGTCCATTTTCTGCTACATTGTCAGTAATCATGGTTTCAACTTCACTTAAGGTTACCGTGTAATTCGTTTCTTTTACACTCCATGCTGAAGTTTGTACAAACGATGTGCCAACCATGCTTACAAGCAATGCTGCTAAAACAATAATCAAAAATAATGTCGTCTTACTCATTTTTTTCAATCCCATTCAAATCACTCCTTTTTGTATTATTTGATTCACACAACATAAGATTTGTTGTGCGTAAATGACTTTAATAAATTTAGATAATCACTAATTCCGTCTCCGTTAGCTTTGCAAATAATTGAATATCTTCTATCGTCAAAGCCGTCGATATAATGGAATGATGACTACCGCCGTTTTCTAACCATGCTTTAACACTTGTTTTGAAATCAGGTTTTACTTTCCACATGACTTTTGCTACAGGTAGATGAGGTGTATCCATTGGCTTAACAAGTTCTATTTGGGTAACAATCATCGAAAAATGTGTTCCCATATCTACCATACAAAGTTGAATACCTGATCCAGTGATACCATCAAAAACCAATCTTGCAGGTGCTTCTTTGTTTCCAATTTTCAATGGATGCACCTCAATTTTAGGTTGTTGTGCAGCAAATTGTGGAGAAATTTCCAGCATATGCGAACCTAATTCTATTTCTTCATGTAATGTCAAATCGTATGTGTAATCTTCTATGAAACCAGTAGCACCATTTCTTTTTTCTGCCATTTTCATGAGGATAGCATCAAGAGCAGCAGTTTTATAATCACCTTCAGGTGCGAAACCAATGCCTTGATTCATTAAATCCTGCACTGCTAACCCAAGTAACTGATTTAACCCGTGTAAATCTTCAAATGTATCACAGAAAGCATGAATTTTGTTTTTCCTAATAAATTTGGATAGAGCAACTTCATATTTTGCTTGTTCTTTAACTGCATCAATTTGATCCGTTTTCATGATGTATGATTTTTGATACAACGCATATTGCTGCTCAATTTCTGACTGTGTCACTTGGTTGATGATTTTCACCAAATCTCCTATGCCATAATAATTGACTTCCCAACCATATTTAATTTGGCTTTCCACTCGATCACCATCAGTGACTGCAACTTCACGCATGTTACTACCAAACATAGCAACCTTTAAATGATACGAATAATTAATTGCAATCGCAACTTCTGCGAATCTTTTGATTTCTTGAATAACTGCTGGGTGTTGATAATAACCAACAATAGTTTGATGTATAA
Organism: Acholeplasmataceae bacterium; assembly: GCA_963676765.1. Taxonomy (GTDB): domain Bacteria; phylum Bacillota_I; class Bacilli_A; order Acholeplasmatales; family Acholeplasmataceae; genus WOFB19. Next base: position 824,413 of record OY781159.1, on the reverse strand, counting down.
TGTTCATTCTTTTTAGAATAAACGCGTATTCCCGATCACCATGAGCTGATTGATTAAGATTCATATAATTCATATCAATCGTATCATACGGAATTTTTTCAATTACTTGTGTATGTAGATGAAGCAATGGTTTATTTAATATTTGCAACCCTTTTATCCACATTTTTGCTGGTGAGAAGGTATGCATCCAAGTGATTACTCCTACGCAATCAGGATCTGCTGATGCTTGTTGTAGCACAGTTAGAATATCTTCGCTACTTTTTACTGTCGGTTGCCATAAAATATGAATTATATCACTTAATTGGTCAGAAAGATAATCGACGATTCGTTGACTATTCATGGTAACGTTTTTTAATGTTTCTTCTCCATATAGGTATTGACTGCCTGTAATAAAATAGATTTTTTTCATAATTGTCCCTTCTGTCCATAAGTCGCTTTGCGTCCATGTTTTCTTTGGTAGTGTTTGTCTAGAACGTATTGATCAATGCGCTCAATATTATGATTTAGCAACTCCGTAATAAATGCCATTTTAGCACATCTTTCGGCAACAGTTGCATGATATACCGCTTCATTAGCATCTTTCCCCCACGTGAATAAACCGTGACCACTTACCAAACATGCAGGAATTTTTGAGATATCCTTGTTCTTGAATGTTTCAACAATAACTTTTCCTGTATGAAATTCGTAATCATTTTCAACTTCAGTTTTCGTTAGTGGTCTTGTGCAAGGAATATTATCATGAAAATAATCAGCATGTGTTGTACCATAGGCTACAATTTCACGATTCGCTTGAGCGAACGCAGTAGCATAGGTACTGTGTGTATGAGCGATACTTTGAATGTTGGGAAATGCCTTGTAAATAGCTAAATGTGTAGGCAGATCCACAGATGGTTTCAAATCCCCTTCAATTACTTGACCATCTAGATCCACAACAACCATCTGATCTTCACGCATTTGTTGATAATTCACACCACTTGGTTTGATAACAACGATATTTTTTTTTCTATCAATTGCTGACACGTTTCCCCATGTATAAATTACCAAACCATTATTGACTAAATCAAGATTTGCTTGTAATACTTTTGATTTCAAATCGTGAGAAAATGTCATTTGAGCCTCCTTATTGCTTCTTTTTCAACAGATAATGCCTTCATGAATCGCTGATAGTAAATTTCGAAGGCCTTAATTCCTTGTTGAGTCGGATGAATAATTTGATGATTGTGCATAACGAATACTTTTTCTTCTAAAAATGTTTCAAAAAGCATGCGATGTTTTTCTGAAACATATGCTGCTAAAATTGCCATCCCCCATGCGCCACCTTCTCCAGCTGTTTCTGAAACAGCAATCGGTACATTCATGGCATCCGCAAGTATTTTCTGAACGACCCCTTTGACTTTAAATAACCCACCATGTGCTTTAAGATGGTGAACGCTCGCAATTTCTTGTTCAAATAGGATATCCATACCCTTTTTTAGGATACATAATGCTGTATATAAATGGGTACGCATAAAATTGGCTAATGTAAAGTTACTTTCCGGTTTTCTCACAAAAAGTGGTCTTCCAAGGTTTGTGCCCACCATTTGTTCACCTGAATAAAAATTGTAAGCAAGTAAATCACCACTATCCTCATCTGCTTCTAGTGCTATGTTAAAGAGCATATCATAAATATCATCACGTTCATAACTAAACTTCATTTTATCCGCAAAAGTGATAAATAAGTTTATCCAAGCATCAAGATCACTTGAACAGCTGTTGCTGTGGATCATTGCAACTTGTTTTCCTGTTGGTGTCATGATGAGATCAATTTCAGGGTGAAAGTTTTTTAATTGATTTTCTAGAACAATCATAGCAAAAATGGATGTTCCCGCTGACACATTTCCTGTTTTCGATTGAACAGAATTGGTAGCAACCATGCCTGTCGCTGCATCTCCTTCGGGAGCACAAAAGGAGATACCTGGTTCGAGATTCCCCGATGGATCAAGCAATTTTGCACCTGACGAAATTAATTGTCCAGCTGCTGTTCCGACAGGAATAATGATTGGAAGTATATCTTCTAAGGACCATGGCATTTTTTTGACTTTAGCTATATCATTGAATAGTTTCATTAGATTTTCGTCATAATTTTGACTCTCAGTAGAAACTGGAAACATGCCTGAACTATCACCAATACCAATTACTTTCTGTCCGGTTAATTGCCAATGTACATATCCTGCCAGTGTAGTGAGATATGTTATATCTTTAATATAAGGTTCCTCATTTATAATAGCTTGATAGAGATGAGCAATACTCCATCGCTGTGGAATATTGAAATCAAACATATTGCTTAGTGCAGTTGAAGCTTCTTGCGTCGTTGCGTTACGCCATGTTCTGTATGGTGTGACGAGTTGATTATGCTGATCAAAGGCTAAAAAACCATGCATCATAGCACTCACACCAATCGTCTTGATTTTTTTGACATCAACGCCGTATGTTTTTTTGATTGTTTTGATTAAATCAGCGTAACTTTCTTTTAAGCCGTCCCAAATTTGATCTAATGTGTATGTCCAATATGGATCACAATATTCACTTTCCCATCGACAATTCCCACTAGCTATGGGTGTAAAAGAATCATCAATCATTACAGTCTTAATACGTGTTGATCCCAATTCAATACCAACATATGTGTCACCGTTAATGATGATTTGCTTAATCTCTTCTTTTGATTTTGGCATGTATACTCCTGATTCAAATATTTATATATAGCCACATGATGTGGTGTAATCGCTTGCAACGAATATGAATAAAAAAAGAGGACGCATAATGAACAAGATGTATATATTTCAGTATTTTCACCTGTATTTGGATGATTATATGATTATATTTTAGCATTCGCCCTACGGTATTAAAAGAATTATATCAACAGAAACTGGACATTTATTGTCTTTTAACATATAATTATACATAAACAATAACGAGGTATAAATATGCTGGTTAAATATGAAAAAAGAATATATAGCGGTGATGAAAAGGTATGGGTCGGCGCTTATGAAAACTTGCACAATTTAAGTCATTGGCACATCGATAGTGAAATCATCTATATTCATAGTGGTGATGCAGTCATTTCAATTGACGGTGAGTTATATTCTCTAAAATCAACAGAAAGTGTTTTTTGTCAAAGTGGAGCGATCCACTATATTAAAGGTGCTGAAAACAGTATAATCTACATTTTTTTATTTGATAATAAACTCATCAACGAAATCACAGATCAATGTGCACTGAAATCACCTGTGCTTAAACACGACTATCAGTTAGCAAAACACTTTGAAATAATCAAAGAAACCTTTAAAAACCACAAACGTTTTTATGAATTTAAAACAAACACAATCATCACATCATTAATTTCCGACATTTTTATGCAGGAAGAAATCGTAATGAAGACTGACAAAATAAAGACTCTTGCTAATTACAAAAAACTCCTAAATATGATTGATATGCAGTTTGACTATATCACATTTAATGATGCAGCAAATTTTATGGGTTTTAGCAAAACATATTTTTCTAGGTGGTTTAAAAATATTTGTGGTATGACATTCTCACAATACCTAAATATCGTAAAAATTGAAAAAGCCATTGGTATGATTAATGGTGATGAAAATCTGTCAATTACTGAGATTGCATCCAAATGCGGGTATGCTTCAACTAGACATTTCAATCGCATGTTTCTATTGGAAACATCATATTCACCAAAGAAATTACCATCAAATTTCAGATTGAAGATCAAGCCAATAAAAACCGTTAAAGATGCTTTTGATCCAACCCTTGAGCAGTCAAGATTGGTTTGGTAAATCTAACTTTGAATTAATCCTTAAAAAGTGGATGCTCAAATTGAGCACCCGCTTTTTTGTTTTCTTCTAATCGTATTTTATAATTAAGGCCATGATGAATTATGTTGATTTATTTTAGTTTAGCTATACTTTAGCAATCATAATGAATAGGTAGTGTCCTTAACAGCATTAAAATGAAAAAATACAGCTGAAATCATCAGCAAAACTGGAGAAATAATTCTTTTCATTTTGCTCCCTCTCGTTCTTCTTTTTAATTTTTTTGATTATTTAGAAATATTGTCGTAATAAAATTAAAGTATACGACTCTACATCATAAATCATATACATATGATCCCAAGCACTAATATCACCTAAATCTTCACTATAATTGATTGTTAATGTTTTATTATTTTGATAGTTTAAAACAACAAGTGAAACGCAAAAAAAAAGAATTGGCTAATTGTATCAATCCTATGCTTTCAATTTGGATTGCGTGACTTATTCTAATACAATTACGCACCCCTAAATTGGGGCTTAACTAAGAGTTCTTTACATAGAGCACTGCTTTTTTACAAAAACTTTAATATATTATTTTCTTTTACAATTCATTGCTTATAAAGAATCTTTGTATTGCCTCTTCTAAATCAATGATATACATATCATATATTGAATCAAATTTCTGAACTCTCCAATAGTTCTTTAAAACCTGAATGTACTCGAAGACAACACCTAATAATACATCTTTTTTGTACATACTATATTCAATATTATAGGTTTCCATAACTAGTGAGTAATAGTCATCAATAAAACCAAATATAAAATCGTTTGGCATATACTTAATACCTTCATAGTCTCTATGTGCAATAAGTCTAGCAATGTCAAGAAAATAAGGTCCATACTTAGGTTCCCAATCAATGATAGTTACTGTTTTAAAGTCGGTTAGTATATTAATAGGTAGTAAATCATTATGAATCAATGTCCAAGGTGTCAAAACAATTTTTCTTAAAAAGTATTTGTATATCTCCTTATATTTTACCGGTACCACTTTCAAAATATCTTGATAGTAGACATAAGATTTAATCTGAGTATTAAAGTAAAAAAGATGAATCTCAGCAATTGCACTAGCTACTTGAGATGTAACAGTATCCATGTGACACCCACGAATATCTTGATTTCCTGAATGGCTTAACAATAGCCATACATTGTTGTCCATCACACGATAATTGATTAAATAAGGAATTCTGAAATTCCCATCCCTGCTAAATTTTAGATATGCATTCAACTCATCATAATCTGAGTTTTGTTTCAAAATATATCTACATTTTTCTGTTTGAATTTCGTATACATTGTAAACTTTGGAAAGTTTGGCATCTTTTACCTGTGATACACTTAATATATTATTGGTTGGTAAAAGAAAATGTAAAACCTCATTTATATTTATAAAATCCATTAAATACCTCATGTAATCTCCATAATTCTTTTATTATATTTGAATAAAATCATTCTAAAGTCCTATAATATAGAATCCATTAAATTGTAATGCTTGTTTCATCCACTCAAAATAGGTTATTCCACTATCTATATAATTTTAGGTGTCGAACCCTATATTAGCCAAAAAGGTTTAATTTCTTACGTTTTTCCATTTTTGTTGTTAAGAAATCATTAAACTCCGATGAAAACTGGTTTTCTATATATAATCTATTGCTATCTTTTTTTATTAAAATATAAAATCCTTTTTTTGCAATATAATAACCTATATCGCTATAAGGAATTTCTTTTTTTCCATCAATATCCATCAATACTTCAATGTGATCATCAAAGAAATCAAATGTCATATTTTTATTCTTACCATTCCTGAACATATTTTTCATCATACTTAGTGGATAAAACATGTGTCCCATAATTAGTGAAACAAATCCCATAAGTAATATATGCTGTTGAAGTTCATCTCTGACTCGTATTGCCACTATAAAGCATGTCAATGCGAAGATGAAAAAGAATAAAGTTAAGAACGCTAACCATGCATCTTTTTTTGTATATAAGTAATAGTGATCTCTACGATATATAGCTGTTTTATCAAGTTTAAATGTTGATGAGTACATTGGTTCTTCTTTATAGTCTTTCAAATCTTTTATCCCAACCAACTCATCAAGTGAAACTTGATATAATTTTGCCAATGCAATTAAATTTTCCATTGATGGGAATGATTGATTAGTCTCCCATAGACTTACACTCTGTCTTGATACATTTAAATCATTAGCCACTGTTTCTTGAGACAGAGATTTTTGCTTCCTTAATTTATAAAATTTTCCTCCATAATCCATAATAATCACCTCACAAATATAGTACTTGACAGTTTGCTAAAAAACCACCTAATTTACTTTGAATCTTTGTAAAGTATCACTTGCACATTTTAGAATAATACATTTATTACTTTCAATTAATTTATTATACCATCTCATAAACTATATTGAAACATTGTATTATCCGATTATACCGCTTTAATAGCTAGGTTCCTGAAATCGTGTAGAAATTCTATTGAATTATCTTAAATCCCGTAAAATTAGAACATTTTTTTAGTTTCTTAAAAGGCATAGAAGTAGAGAAACAGCCCTATATGGCGCAAAAAAAGGCCTGACACAATCAATATGTCTTGTCATTACGGAGTTTTGATTTTTTTAGGATGGAGCTGCTTTTTTAGAGTGTATTTGCGTAATTTTTTTTAATTCTCGCAGCTGCCATTGTCTTTCTTCTTTAATAAATTCGATACTATTTGAACTTAATAATCCTATGACTCTAACTGCATAATCAGATGCAACCATAGCATGTTCTTTCATGTGTCCACTACTTATCGCTTGCCCAACAACCCTGTACACGTTTCTTAATGTGTCATTTTTTACTTCTCTAGCTAGTTTGTGTATCTTAAATCCTTCTTGTCTAACATCATGCATTCTTGCTTTTCCGTTTTGCCATTGCTCATTTACATTGAATCCATCAATGAATTCATTGATCGACATATAATCAATATCTACTATATCTAAAATGTGTTTTGCGATTTCTATAGCCCATTTAGCGACTTCAATTTGCGTACTTTGTTCATATATATTATCAATCTCATAACGCAATTCATCACTATCTACAAGTTTGATTTTTGGTTTTGTACTCATATAAAGATCACCTTTTCTTATCAAAAAGATAGAATGATTGTATTATAGCATATTACAAACAGTAATTTAACTATCAGTCATTTTGGTCATAGTTCAAATCCCTCTCGATAAAGTATATTTTTCACCATATATAAGCATAAAAAAGGATAAAACCAATGGAAAATCACTAATAACATCTCTATTAAGCCGTTAAACGATAAAAAGCAACTTGGTATGGTCAACCTGGCGGAGGAAGGGTCTGCTTAAACATAACCTTCGAGAAGTGTTTAGATGCTTCCCCCTTTTATAAGGGCATTCATCAAAACAAAAGTGTTACATAATTAATGTCTGCAATCAAACAACGTTTTTAATTATAACTTTGATACCTAAAACACCATATTTCTTTTGCTGCTCTTTTGAATAATAGATGTCCATATCACTTGGTTTCGCATTTTTCAATTCAGTCTTTTTATATCCACACTGTTCAAGAGGTAACTTTTTATACAACAGTTCAAATGAATCAAATGGGTAGATGTTTATTACCTCAGTGATGAGTTTTTGATTCATATTTGAAAAATTTGTGAATTCAATTTGATCACCAGTTTTGATTTTACTTCTCTTTTCGTCATTAAGTCTTAATTCAATTGTTTTTAATCCACTTTTAATCATATTAAAAGGATCTGAATGTAAATTCATTTTATGCATTAATGTTGCCTCTATTTACAAATTTCTTTTCTATGTCCAAAATCTATGAGTAAAATAATCAAATAGTTATATTTGCTAGTTAATAATGTAAATAACCTCATCTATTGCTTTAAGTAGACCGAAGATAATAGCTCTTGGCAAATAGAATTGATCACTATTAAAATCACCAATCATAGTTTTATTAGTAAATTTGATTCGTTCATCAATGGTTGCTTCATGCACCAAACCACATTTTATAACATGATAAATAATTTGCTCCATATCAACATACCCATGCTCATCTTTTTTCAAATTATCTATATTAGCATTTAGTTTAATTCGAATACTACTAGCTTGAATTCCTGGAAAACCATATTTAGATATAACTCTAAAATAGTCTTTCAAGAAATGTTTGTTTCTGTTAGTTACACTTTCACCTGGATACAGTTTCGCTGCACAAGCATCAATTGCTATACATGCAAGAGTGAGTGATTCCAAATATTTGTCATTCTCATATAACAATTGTGATGATTCTCTAAATGATTTGATACTCATTATTTAATCTTCTTCAAAATAAATTAATACAATAATATTATAAATCTTTTGATATCATACTACAATACTTGAAGAAATCGTGTAGAAATTCTATTGAAATGACAAAAATATAGTAAAATTGGAGTGATTATGAGACTTGAGGAAATATGAGAGAATCAAAAAACGGCCTTATATAACGTAAAAAAAGGCCTGATACTATTGTATCAAACCTATGCTTTCAATATGTCTTGTCATTACGGAGTTTTGCTTTTTTTAACAAATAAGAGTAAGAGAAATATCTCTTACTCTTTACTTCTACTAAACTATACTAACACCAATCTAATAAAAAATAAAATGTGACTTTATTGGATTGTAAATCGATATTCTGTGAGTTTTAATAACAACACATCTGTGTAATAAAATTACAATCCATTCATGAAATTCAATAAAAAATGACATTATGCAGTATTATAGAGTCAGCATAATGCAGAATAAAATTTATTTGTACCATTTCCTTTGTTCGTTATACATTTGCAAATACTTTTCGTTTTTTTCTAATAAATCCTTGTGTGTGTCAAAGGCAATGACTTTCCCATCCTCCATAAATAGTATTTTATCTGTATGTTTTGCAAATCCTAGTCTATGCGATACAAAAAAAACTATTTTATCTTTAAGTGTCTTGCTAATCGTATCATAAAAATCAATTTCAGCTATTGGATCCAAATATGCTGTAGGTTCATCCAATATGACAATGTCTGTTGAATTTTTCATCAATATTCTCACAATGGCAATTCTTTGCCATTGACCTTTAGATAAATTTGAGGATAAATCACTCATTGTCCCTAATTCTTGTTTAATATCATCAAACTGTTTTTTGATGTCTAAAACATTCATAATCTCTTCTAGTTTTTTTTCATCATATGGCTCACCGAAAACGATATTGTCTTCTAAGCTTAAATTATACTGTCCAAATTCTTGCGTCATAAAAGCGACTTTACTTGTGAAATCAAAGGCGTTTGCATTAATGCTTGAATCATTAAATTTGATATCACCCTTAAAGGATTTATTTATCCCTGATAAAATCGTACACAGTGTCGTTTTACCACTGCCATTAAGCCCAATGATCATGATTTTTTCCCCTTTTGAAACACTTAAATTGATATTTTTCAATGCGTAATTTTCACTATTGGGATATTTAAAATCAACGTTATTTAAAGACAATTCAAATATGTCTTCATTAAATTTGGTTAATTTCGGCATTTCCTTTTTATTCATATAATCATAGTATTTATTGATATCAATTAGAGATAAACTATCATTGATAATGTTATTACCAAATGATTCTAAACTATTAAATAGAAAATAAAATGATAAAATTGCAGTCGTGAAAACTCTTAGATGATTACTATTTTGAAATTGAGTATATATATATATTAACAATATTGAAAATGAAACAGCCCAAAAAATACCAATCAATAAATTATATCCTTTTTCTTTATAAAGTATTTCCGCCTCAATATCTGATTGTTTATGGAATGAATCATCTATTTTTTGTGAAAATACTGTATGCCATCTTTTAACCTTGTATTCAGCATTATTATCAGCTTGTATTGGAAAACGTGTCATATATTTAGAAAATTTTCGATTTGGTATTAATTTATAATATAAACTTTCAGTTTTAAAATTAAGTTTGCTTTTAATAAACAGACCAATAGTTATAATGATCAACAAAATAAAAACATAAATTGTTCCTAAACGTAATGACAAAATTATATAAAATACTATTTGCAACACCAAAGAAATATAATCAGGAATAGAAAATACGATATTTCTATAACTTTGGTTTGCATACTGATTCACATGCTCAATATCTTTGTAAGACTTGTTATCTTCAAAATCAATCCAATACGTGTTTGATAATTTATTATTAATATCCAACCACAAATCTAATTCTATTTTTTGATCTAATTTATTGTATACTATATTGTTTATGAAGTTAAACATAAATGTAATCGCATAAAAACTCACGAGTAAAATAGTGTTTGTGTTCACGATATTATGATTTAATTCTATAGCCTGTAAAGTTTCATCTAATGTCAAAACTAAAAATATATTTTTTGCAGAAATGATGATTAAAAATAAAATATATAGAGAATACAAAAATTTGTTTTTTATTAACGTATCACAAAATATTTTGAAATATATTTTTACATTTTTCATTTATTCCTCCGCAGTATATGAATTATTTTGCTTACCATACATTTCGTAATATTTCGTATGAGACCTCATTAATTCATCATGATTTCCTTTTTCCAAAATCTTTCCATTGCTCATAACATAGATAAGATCGTTTAATTTTGAAAACCCTATTCTATGTGAAATCAATATCCCTTTTTGTTGAGTTGTTATGTCTTCTAAAACATCAAACAATTTTCCCTCCTGAATAGGATCAATTGATGCTGTGGGCTCATCCAGGATATAAAAAGAATCGCTCATCAATGCTCTTGAAAGCGTTACACGTTGCCACTCTCCAACGCTAATTTCTACACCATCACTAATCATTTTTCCTAAAATAGTGTTTTCTCTATTTGGTAACTTATCAATAATATTATGCATATTAAATTTTTCAATTAAATACTTATATCTATCTTTGGGCTCTAAATTATCAATATTACCTAAGACAATATTTTCAAAAAATGAAACATCTAACTTAACTATATCTTGAAATTCAATAGATAATAATCTGTGATAACTTAGCAAGTCTATATTTTCTACAGAAATCCCATTGATTAACACCTCTCCAGAATTTGGTTTTATTAATCCTATGATTATTTTTATCAGTGTACTTTTGCCAGCACCATTTTCCCCAATGATACTTATAGATTGATTTGGATAAATTTGAATGTTTATATCCGAAAGAGCCTTTTTTTTTGAATTGGGATATTGAAAAGAAACTTTTTTAAGTTCAATACTTTCAAGCACTTTGATTTGGATTTTTTCCTGTACTTTATTTTTTTCTTGTCCAAAAAAACTTTTAGATTGGTTATAATGAAATAAATTTTTGGTGAAATCAGGAATTATATCGATCAAGTTATTGATATTTCCTAATGATTTTAAAAACACAGAAGCCAATAACATAGAACTGTATATATCAAAAGACTGGTTGTTGAAAATTAGTATAAGTGCAATTAAAATTAATTGAGTAAAAATGGTTATACTTTTTATTAAATCGTATTGTTGCGCATTTTTGATTCTTAGTTTAAACCTTTTATTTGATGAAATACGAAAATTCATTTCACTTAATCTTGAAAAATAGTTACTCGTGTTAAATGATTTTACTTCTTTAATGGTTTTCTTATCAAATAATATAGACTTATAATATTCAGCTTTTCTATCTTCTGGTACACTTTCGATTTGATTATTGATTTCTCTCTTTACATATAAATATTTAGCAATTGACAAAAGTGCAAATAAAATAATTGCACAAACGAATATCATCATATTTATAGTAAAAATAATAAACAAATATACTATTAATATAATGGAATATTGAATGATTGTAAAAAATGAAAACACTAATTTTGCAGGTGAATCAATTATGCTAAATATATACTCAATCTTATTTAGCTTCTTATTATTATAAAAATTAATGTATTCTAAATCATACAGTGATTTAAGATATTTTTTATATTGTCTATTTCTTATATATAATACTAAAGATTGTTTTACTTTTGAGATAATAAGTCCTATTATTGGAATTACTCCATATTGTAGAAGCAATAAATAGATAGCATTCATAAAAAACAGATTTAGTTGCGAATTAATTTCTGCTAGTCCAACTAAAAAATCTACTTGAATGTATTCAAGAATATATGAAATAACTCCAAGTAAGGTTATTAAAATAAATAATTGACTTATTATTATAAATAATTTTTTGTCTCTATTCTTCATTTAGTCACCAATTCTATGAACATCCCCATATATGTTAGGTCTTTTTATTTTTAATGATTGTAGTGATTCTACTATTTATTTTTTTATTATAAAATTCAATTTCATCTAATTTAAATTCATAACATCCAAAATCTTTTGTTGATGAATAAAAGTTGTTTACAACACGAATACTTTCATTATTAATGAATAATAGTATATCCTTATTAATTAGTTTTTTATCTGTTGAATGATAGCACTTAGTAATAATATATTCATTAGGAACTTTATAAAAATCTCTTAGTGGTTTTGTTACTTTATTAATCATTTGAGGTGTAATTCCAGGTAATGAATTATAAGGAAATAATTTAAAGAGAGGTGTAAAGATAATGGACGAAATGATTCCTGGTACTGGAATAAATATAACCCATAATAAAACACTTAAGATTGTAGCAATGATATTATTGTCAATATAATCGTACATATTTACTGCGAAGTAAATTATAGATGCCATTAATATAAAGAAAAAGATGATAGCAGTATAAATCATTACTTTTGAAATATAATAATTTCTTTTTTGATTCTTATTGTATTTTTTGATCCTTTCACTAATCGTTTTTCTGATTATTCTATTTTGAAATGGATATTTAAAATACTTCATGTATTCTCCCTAATATTTTATTATGTTTGCATAAAATCTTTCTAAAGTCCTAGAATATAGAATCCATTAAACTGTAATGCTTCTTTTAACCATTCAATCATAATTTTGTAGTCAGTAGGTTTGGATTCTAGCATATGATTAATAAAATCATTTATTTGATTTTTCTGGTAATAGTTAATGCCATACGGATCAATATATCCGGTCTTTAGATTATTGTATGTGACATTTATAAATATTTCTCCATATTCATCGAAAAACTTTTCCATATCCGAAATATAAATATATAGTGAATCCAATAAACGATACTCCATATTTCTTACAGCAACTTTCTTTTTCATACTTTTGGAATCGCTAAGTTTACAATATTGAATTTCCACAAAAGCAGTACTATTATACTTCTTCATCTCATTAAATTCTTTGAATAATATTGACATGAGTATACCCCCAATAATTCTATTACAATTCTAATCGATATCTTTAATGCTCATTATATCATTATTTAAACAAAAAAAACACAACCTTTACTGAGGTTATGTTTAAGAAACAGAATGTCTTGTCATTACGGAGTTTTACTCTAAAATCGTTCGCGTTCGACGGAGTTTTGCTCTGTTTCCAACGGAGTTTTGCTTTTTTACGGACGGAGTTGCTTTTTACTCAAGTGTTCAAATACCAATCTAACCAATTCACTACTAACTTCTGGATTAAGCAATTGATACGGAACAAAGAAACATTCCAACTGAGTAATGCTAACTTGATTATCCGACAGTACTAAATTTAAAGTATTTGAACAAGATATTAATTCAGCAAAATTGAAGTTTAATTTAGTATTTGCAAATGGCAGATCATTTTGATAATTTTCTTGATATTCTAAGTAATATAAAAGTTGATAAATTAAGTTATCTACTAACTCCGTCTTTGATTCATCAACCAAAGAAAAAAGCGACTTTAATCGCTTGTATTCATGATTGATACTATTATCAATTAAATCCATATTTTCCTCCAAATACAGATATAAATTTTAACCACTTTTTATCATTTGTTATGTATGATATTGTAGCACCTGGTGTATTCTTCGATAATAGTAAATTACTCATATCAATGTAATCATTCCGATCAAATCTTCTTCCACCAATAGGACTGTTTGTAAATAAATATTCCTTGCATTCCACTAATAATTCATCTTGTATAGGTGCATCATAAAAATCCTTATATATAGATTTTAATAAACTATCTTTTGATGTTAGGTCGTACTTAACTTCTCCATTTGTTTCATTGTTAATTCGTTTAAATATGTTCAACACATTAGAATATGGAATTTTCTTAATTCTACTTATAAATTGAAATTCGGTTTCAATTTCTATTGATGTATTCAATGCTAAACCTTTATATATCACATTCAAGAGTTTATCAAAATATTGCACGTCCTTCAAATTTCTATTTAATAGTTCTTTTAGTGCAGGTAAAAACTCATCTCTCTTCTTCAATACGAAATCTTTGTATGCTACCAATAGTTTAATCTTATCTTTATTGTTTATATCTAGCAAATGATCAGTTATTAAAAGCATATATATTGATACTAATAAAATATCAATAATATGAGGATTAATTTTATTATAAACAATTTTTTCTAAGCGCTCAATAAACAAAGCAAATTCACTGGTTTTATATAAGTCATTTTGTAACCAATGTTGAGGATTGAATAACGAGTCTAGACTTGTATCAACTTCGTCTAAGTTAATCATACCATCTGAGTATCTATATATATTATTTAACTTGAGCTTAATTAATTCCAAATCCTTTGCTGATTTAAAAAGTTCATACCAAGTATAGACTGATACCATTAAAAATGCATTGGAACTGCTTTTTTTGTTGACTATACCTTTATGAAATTCAGATTCATTAGAAGCAAAAAAGTTAATTGCTGAATCTGTATCGAGTAATATAATTTTCTGCACAGTTGTTTTCATCTCCAATCCCTTTTCAAGATTTTCAAAAATATAGCCTTGTGTTTTTTAATTGCCCACCTTCGCGGTACCCTACAAAATCAATCTTATTCTGATAGGGGGGATTGTTTTTTAAGATATAAATCAACTAGCTCATCTAAACTTAGTATAATTTTTCTAAGCAGTTCATTAATTCTCTTCAAATCTTTTTCAGCCTCATTAAACTCTTGCTTTGTATACTCAAACTTCCATTTCCATTGAATCATATAAGTATATTTTAATTGTGCCATTATTGTCTTATCACTTCTTGTTACATTTTTATTATAAAGAAGATTAAACTCTTTTAAATCCTTTTTCATTGGTACAAAAATTTTATTCAAATTAATATCAATAAATCTATATTTTGAAGAATCAAGTGTTTCAATAAAAACACAAAGATTATCAAAAATAACTGTATTAAAAAATGAGTTTAACAATCCATTTAACCGCAGATCTACTTCTACTTCATCAAGATTGTTTCTAACGTCTTTCATTAACTGGTCATCAGAAGTTAACTGTTTTGGATAAATGTGTTGGTTCTCTACTTTATTTATCTTAACTAATTCTGCTCTATAAATATCTTGTTGTTTAACAGATTCATTTATTTGCACCTCAAGCTCATCAATCTTCATTTTATAGGTTGCAACGTTTTTTTGTAACTCTACATTATCATTTTTCTGATAACCAATTACATACATTGATACTGCAAATTTTAATGTTACCACGATTGAGCCAACGAAGACAATTACTGACTCAACCCATTCTTGTTTAGTTAACAGCATTGCTAACACTATGACTAAAATGATTATTGTAATTCCATAAATTTTACGAACTCTTTTTATACCTTTTTCTACCATAGAAACCACCCCTTTTTATAACTATTATAGCAAAAATGAATTATAAAAACGAGGTTTATCTTGAAATCAAATTGCCTTCTTCATCAAATTGTTGTTGCTTCGAGAAACGCTTATGTTCTTCATTATGACATTTCTTACACAACAATTCTAAATTCTCTTGATTCAAACTGATTTCAAGATTAGTCACATTAAGAACAGTTAGCCTAATCTTATGATGTACTTCCTCTCCTAAAGCACCACATCTTTCACACTTTCCTTTGGCTTCTCGTATCTTGATTTCTCTTGCTACTTGCCATGGAATTGATTTGTAAAAGCGATGTATTTCTTTAGGCTTTCTCATATAGTTTTCTCAGTTCAACTATCTTATCATCTACATGTTCCCAGCGAACATCTAAATCTTCTCTACCGAAGTGTCCATACTTTGCTAACTCCTGGAATTTAACCTTATCAAGATTGAGTTCTTTTCTTATACTTTTTGGTCTAAAATCAAACACATAGTTTACCAGTGCTTGTATCTCTTCATCTGATGTTACACCAGTATCAAAGGTATTAACTAAAACACTCACTGGTTTTGCTACTCCTATTGCATAGCTCAAGTGTACCTCGCAGTGTGTGGCCAAACCTGCCCCAACAATGGCTTTTGCTACGTATCTGGCATAATAAGCCGCACTACGATCAACCTTGCTCACGTCCTTGCCAGAAAAGGCTCCTCCGCCATGTCTAGCATAGCCACCATATGTATCAACAATAATCTTTCTACCAGTTAATCCAGAATCAGCACAAGGACCACCAATTACAAACTCTCCAGTAGGATTGATTAATACTTCTGCATCAACAATCGTATTAAAATCAAAAACTTTAGTTAAGACTTCGTTTATGATGAGATCTTCATATAGTTCTTTCTTTATCCATGGTTTGGTTTGAGCAGACACAACGATTGTTTATACTTTCTTTGGTTTTCCATTTTTGTATGCAACTGATACCTGACATTTACCATCTGGTCCAAAGATATGAGAGTATTTTTCTTTACGTATTTTATCCATCTCTTTTGAGATTTGATTTGCTAACATAATAGGTAGTGGCATGAATTCTTGTGTTTCATTGCAAGCATAGCCAAACATAATGCCTTGATCGCCTGCACCTTGTTCGTGTGATTCGGTTGAATTTACACCAAGAGCGATATCAACTGATTGTTTGGATATCTTCTCCATAACTACAAACTCATCTTCATAGCCAATCTCTTTGAGTTTTTGTTTTGCTATATCTGCATAATCTATTTTCGCAGTTGTTGTCACTTCACCAAAGACAAATGCTTGATTCATTTTAGGATACCTATTCTTAAGTTTATACATGGTCTTCTCAGACATACCAAGAATCTTGGCTATTTCAACTTGCGGTACTGCTTTTGATACAAGTTCCTTTATCTCACTTAACCTTTTGTCCAGTATACCGTCACGTTCCCACTTTTCGTAGTAATCAAGCGTATATCCTTTCATTTAAAATCACTCCAACTGTTAGGTTATTAATGTCAAAACTGTAATGACTTACCAGTTGAATACTACAAATCTTTCTGCAAAAGAAAAAGGAATCCGATCAACTCGAACTCCTATTACTTCTAGGCTTACTTTTAGCCAGTACTCCACGATAAATACACTCTATCATAATTGTCAAATTTTGTCCATGAGCACAAAGCACGACATAGCCCAATCAGGCTCTCAAAAGTGCATGGTGATTTAATCTAATATAATCTTATGTAATTTCTTTTCGTTGCTTATACAGGAATTCACAATGATTATAGAAGACATTAAAAAATTATTCCAAATAATGCAACAAGAAACATAATAAAAGCAATAAGGTATGATATCCATTGATGAACCTTACTCTTTTTGCTATCCGTTTCAGCATTATCTCGCTCTGTTTTCATTAAATTAAGTTGCTTGTTTAGAACTTCATTACTTTTCATCAATTCTTCATTTTGTTTCGCAAGAAGTTTTGTGGTAGTTTTTATCGCCTCTAATGAATCCTTTAATATTTCATTCTGTTCATATATAGGATTTTCTATAGAACTCAAATCAAATTTTGGGCCACTAGGAATATCTATACTATCAATAACTTCTTGAGCATATTTCATTGCCTTTAACTGCTTATCTAATTCTTTAAAATCCATAATACCACCCTATCTGGCTCTACCTAATCTTCTGTTGTTTAATTTTCTCCATATCTGTCTGAATCTAGTGCAAGTTTCTTCTTGAATCCCTAAATATTCGACTAAAACCACTCGATCCACTTCATTTAAGATAGTTTCAATATCTGTGCTGTTTCTTAAATTTAGATCAATGTACGAAAGTATTGTATTTTTGAGTTCTTCTGGAATTCCATTAATTATAGGTAGCATGATTGATCCAACTTCACTAGGTAAAATCTCCAGAACACCTCCACCATAGCTTCTCCCATTTATCTCTGTAAATGCAAATGAAATACTGTTGTAATATGACAGTAAGACATTTTCTCCATCAATGCCATCATTGAACTTAATTCTATGCATAGTGTCGGTTGAAACAGCTTGAATATTATTCATGACAAATTTAGGAAATATATTATTTCTTCTAAGGAAAAACGCATCAGGTATCCAAACAGAAGGAACTTCATACCAATTATCTCGAATTGAACATTTATATCCTTTATTAACTTCTTGATCTTCACCTAATTTGATGTATTCTTTTACACCATTTGGATATTTATTATTCTCCTTATTTAGCACTAATAAGTTAGCTTTCTTGTCTTTATCATAATTTAACAAATAATCTTCATTAGTAAAGATTGCACCGTCAACATGAGCACTTCTTCCTATTAATGGCATTACATAATTGTTTAATCGATATTTTTTTATGATAGATTTTTCTACACAAAAATACTTATTGTTTCCTGTGGTAATTCCAACATTTACTAAAGCAACTTCGTCCAATCTTTGGAATCTATCATCGTTTTTAATTTCGTTAATTAAATTGACTTCATCAACATTTGTAAAATACTTTGTCCATTTTTCTTGGGTACATGGTGCATCAATATATTGGTATTCATCAAGATTAATATTAGCAAGATCGTCTATGTCTGAAAGTTCAATTATTCTTATTCCTTTATGTTCTGAGCTACGAGTACCCTTAAAAATTACAGTTTCTTGTTCTATTTCATCAAAGACTAGACTACTAAAAGTGAATATAGAAATATCGTTAAATTCTCTCAATAAAAAGTTTCTCAAGTCTTTCGCATATACAACTTGCAATAATTCTGCTGGAAGTATAAAGACTAAAGAACCGTTATCTGCAACAAGCTTTGAACATGCCACAGTGAATCCAACCCACGCATTGATTAACTTATTTGATTTTAAACCATTATCAGTTAGTATTCTAGATAATTCGTCTCGCTGATCAGGTTCAAGATACTGATATCTAACGTATGGTGGATTACCGATTACAAGATCGTATTTAACAGATTTATTCTTTTCATAGTAGTCAAAAAAATCTTTATTAAGAAGAGAAGATTCTTTATCTTTTTTATATTTTTTACTCAACTCTTTAAAAGCTTCTTTATCTATTTCAATTGCTTTTATTTTCTTGTTTTCATTATCTTCTGAGTTACGTATTGCTTCAATGAAAACACCATCACCACAACTTGGCTCAAGTATATTATTGATAGTAGAAAAATCTAGGATTTTGTCCACAATATTAGTAGCTAGATTTAATGGAGTATAATACGCCCCTCTAAGCTTTTCTTCTGTCATATCTTCTTTTAGTTTCATGCTACTTCACCTTGCCTACTATATATATCAAAAATCATATTATTTACTTCACGTATTAATCTTTCTTTCCTTTGATTTAGAACAAGTAATCTTCTAGGATTAGGAGTTCTAGTTAAATCAATGTTAATACTACGTATAGTTCTAACTTTAGATGTAATATCATCGTGTATGCTTCTATCAAATGCATCATCTAAATCAAGAGGATAAATACCAATCTTTTTTAAAACTGATGTGCCACGTGAAATAAATCCACCTTCAAAAGGAGAACCTAAATCCCTGATTATTTCTTCTGTTATTGGAGCCGTTAACCATGCTTGAATGTATTCTAATGAATATGGGCACTCTGAAAGTAATGAAATTGCACAATAACCAGCTGTTCCACCAGAAGAAATCAAATAATCTTCATCGTCATATATATACATTGGCTCTTTGCTTAAAATTCCAACAATCAGTTTATTTTTACTAATAAATGAAGTTAACGCTTGCGTTCTACCGTATTGGAACCAAGTATTATCAGAACTTGTAGGAACATCACGTACTCCAATTTCTGGATTAACTTGTTTCGGAACAAGCCTATCATAATAATGACATAGATAACTGTAGGTTCCAGGGAAATCAGACATCATTCTCTCTTCTGATATTAGTCTTCCTTCTTCATCATAGGGGAAAATAATATATTTATTCGTTTTTAATAATGAATATGAATTAAGCCCCTTCTCTTCTCTAGAAGTTGGTTTAAAGTAATTTTTAAGAATTGCTTTTTCAATTACAAATCTATGGCTATCTCGCTCTATAGTATAAGAATGTTCATCCTCTTCTATTACTTCATCCGTAGTAAACCAATAAATTGGAATTGGTCTCTCTGCAGATGTCTGTATTCCATTAAAAATATCAACATAATTAGTAAGTGGTTTAATATCGTCTTTAATATTTTCAAGAATTCTATCCGCCTTAAAACTCCAAATATTTTCTCCAAGTTGATCATTATTCTTAACTATTTGATAATCAAAATTACTTGTAATAAGTTTTGATAGACTTTCAACAGACACATAATCTGTTTGGCTATTCCCTGATTTTTTCAGCATTAAAATAGAACTATAGATTGTTTTATCAGCAAACAGTTGTCGATCTCCAAAATCATAGACTGTATTTTCATTATTTGGATTTGAAATTAATCCCCTTAATTTTTTACCGGAATCAACTTTCATAAATTTATTAGGAATGATATAACACAGAATCCCGCTATCCTTTATGTAGTGATAACTTTGTTCAACGAAAAGAAAATATTTATCAAATTGCTTAAATGCAGATCTATACTTTTCTTTATATATTCCAAATTCTTTATTTGGAATCAATTGATGTAAATCCTCAGTTTTAACGTAAGGAGGGTTTCCAATAATAAGATCAAACTTTCCATTTTGCTCGAAAAAATCGTTCCAGCTAAACGGTAATATTTCGTATAATTCAGCAGCACTTAAATCTAGTCCTGAAATATCCGATTCAGATACAAGTGAGTTCCCGCATAATACATTATAAGTTAACTCAGGTAGAACAGGTAAATTCCTTTCAATGCTATTACTTGATTCGCCTTCGATAAGTTTAGTTAATAGAGAAAATTTGGTGACTTCAACAGCTTGTAAATCAATATCAAAACCATAAATACAGTTAATCAATATTGCCCTCTTAATTGTAATAGGCAGCTTGTAATCGCCGCTTGAATTAGTTTCAAGTCTTGACATGTCATGGTTAATGTACCAATCTATAAAATAATTGGAAATTTGATCGTATATTTCAACGAGATAAACCCCAGAACCACAAGCTATGTCAGAAAATTTCATATTTAAAATTTCATCAGGACTCTTATCACTTATAAATTTATCAAGAGAAATCTCTGTCATATATCTAACGATTTCATGAGGTGTTGAAACAACAGATCGATTTCTATTTTCTTTTTTCTTTTTTAGTACTAAACCACATTCCGTAAGCGTTAATCTTTCTGTTAAATATAACTCATATATTTTTCCAAGTAAATTCGGTTCAATGATATTAAATAAATATGGGCTTCTAGGAAAGTATAGCTCTGAAACGATTCGCATAATACTATCACTTGATAAATCAAAAGCTATTTCATTTCCAACAAACAATCCAGAATTATATCTTAGGTCTGCTTCTAAGAATAATTGGTTCAGTTCATTTATCAAATCCTCGGATCCATTTACTGTATCAAATAGAGAATGGTATCTTTCTAAATTTCTATCTTCACAAATTCTAATAAAAATAAGTTTATTGATAAATCTTTGTATTGAGTCATTTAAATAAAATAAATCAGTGTATATTTCATCTCTTGAAATTAATTCATTTCCTAAATCTACTCTCCATTTGTTAAGAGTGTTCAAAAAGTGATTGTCAACTCTAATTTTTTCTCGATCAGATTCTATCAACCCATTGCTAAACGATTCATCATATTCGCCAGAATAAACAACATCTTTTGATATAAAGATTCTCATTTCATCAATTCTATTTACAAAATCAAGGAAATGAATTTTCTTGATTAAACCAGTATTAATATTATCCGTCTCTTCTGGAACAATAGATGTATCAAAAATCAAAACATATTCAAAGTTTGTTAATACAGTGACATGATGATTGGCATTCCAACCATATCTTCTAGCCTGCAAAATAGCACTCATTGAATTTACAATATCAACAGATGGTTTTTTAGCTTCAACAAAAAATTTTGTTATACCACGGTAAGTCATTGTATAATCCGGTCTATTCATATCTTCATTGTACTGTTCAACGATAACTTCTCTAAATTGGGGTGGCAAATTATTATTGTTTTGAACGTCCCACCCTAAAAAAAGAAGAAGTTTGTCAATATATTCTAATCGACAAGAATCTTCGTTGTAATTATTTCTTGGATTTTTAAAATATTCAAGGTTCCTATTAAAATGCTCAAGCAACTCATTAAATTCTTCTGTACTCATGTGATCACCCCAAATATATGATTTTTACTGCAGTAAAATTTATAAACTAATTA
Organism: Acholeplasmataceae bacterium; assembly: GCA_963676765.1. GTDB lineage: Bacteria > Bacillota_I > Bacilli_A > Acholeplasmatales > Acholeplasmataceae > WOFB19. The sequence continues at coordinate 801,980 of OY781159.1, read as the reverse complement.
TATCATAACTTGATTACATAATAAACAAGATATCACTGATCATTTTTAAAAGCAGAAAATAATAGTTCTATTTTCTCTAAAATCGTGTAAATTCTACTTCTAGAAACCTTTAAAATTGTAGCAATATCTCTTTTATTTAAAGATGTTTCAACAAGATACTCCAACACCAACACTTCTTGTGGTTTCAACTTATTCTTAAAAATAATGTATTCATCAATCAATTTTTGTGCTTTGTCTAATTTCGCTTTAACTTTGTCAATTTTACCAATAACATATAACAAGTTCTCCTCAACATTATTCTTTGTTGAACTAGATCCTATCGAATCATAAGTAACTGCATTATAACCAATGAGCCTAGTTTCATAGAACTGAAGTTTTTCATTTAATTCAGTCTTGTGTCTATAGTCTTTTTTAATGTCATCTATCCACTTGTAAAAAGATGTTTTTGAACCAGTCATCAAATGCCTCCCCACTTCTATTCTCTAAACTTCTAAATCGATCTAGATTTGTAATCAGAGATACTTTCATGAAATTAAACTTATCATCAATTGGTGGATTTGGATTTTTAGAATATGAAATAATATAGTTTACACCACTTAACACATTCTCATAACTATACTCATCAATCGCTGATTCAAACAAATCATTATATTTCATGATGTCTGCATCTATCTCTTCAATGTATTTTCTTTGAATTAATAATTTTGTTAAAAAGTGCATTTTGGGAAACCCATAAATGCTTTTATCTTCTTTTATCTTTTTATCTCTTTTTCTTTTACTTTGTTTATTTATGTCAACATTAACTCCTTTTTCCTCATTTTTTTCCATGCTTAAAAGGACCCCTAATTCTTCCATTGTTGCGGAATCGAGCAACCAATATTTGGAGATATTTACTTCTTTACGCCTTTTGGCGACTCGGATGAATTGTTTCTGAATACCATCAGATGTAATAACCCCTTGTCGAAATAGCGGCTCATCAAGGATGCCTAGCTCACAACACATGAGAATTACATTGCGTACCCGTTAATATGAGATCTTGCCTACTCCAATTTGATAAATCAGTTCTGTAATCAAATCATCTTCAGTCATTTCCAGAAATTATCACACCATGCAAGATTAGAAAAACACTATTTGAGACAACGAGTAAAATAACATGGAAATAACTTAAAATAGACAAATTTAATTGGACAGAAGATTGAGATTATCAAATAATGGTCTTTTTCTTACGTTTTAAGACAAATTTCAAATCATCTCTCTAGAAAGCATTTTTCACTATATGTAAGCATAAAAAAAGAGTAAAATCAATGAAAATTCACTGATTTCACCCTTAAAAATACAAAAAGTTGCTTTGTATAAAATTGACTTTAACGTCTCTATTAAGCCGTTAAACGATAAAAAGCAACTTGGTATAATCAACCTGGCGGAGGAAAGGGGATTTGAACCCCTGCACCGTGTTACCGGTCTACGAGCTTTCCAAGCCCGCCTCTTCAACCGCTTGAGTATTCCTCCAATGGTGCACCCGACATGGTTCGAACATGCGACCTCAGCCTTCGGAGGGCTGCACTCTAATCCAACTGAGCTACGGGTGCGACACGCGATATTATTCTATCATCAATACACAAAAATGTCTATGAAATCAAACAAAAAAAGAGTTTGACATCCAAACTCCTCTCTACTTTTTAAGCGCTTAGATATGCTTCAAATAATTTCGGATCATTTAGTAACTTCTTTGACTCATTATGTGCTACGATTTTACCTGTTTTCAGCACATATGCGTAATCAGAAATTTCTAATGCTCGTTTTGCATTTTGTTCAACCAGTAATATCGTTGTTCCTGCTTGATTAATTTCTTCAATAATTTTAAAAATCATATCAACAAGAAGTGGTGCCAACCCCATTGAAGGCTCATCCAATAGCATAATTTTTGGATGACTCATTAACGCTCTTCCCATGGCTAACATTTGTTGCTCTCCACCAGATAGTGTTCCTGCTGCCTGTTTTTTTCTTTCTTCTAATCTTGGGAAATATTTAAAAACAGTTTTAATGTCTTTTTTCATTTCATCGTGATTAGATCTAGTGAATGCACCCATTTCCAAGTTCTCTAACACCGTTAGATCCGGAAATACGCGTCTCCCTTCAGGAACATGTGAAATGCCTTTTTTCACAAGTTGATGTGGCTTATATTTCAAAATAGATTCATCAAAATATAAAATATCACCACTTTTAACTGCAAGCATATTTGAAATGGATTTTAAAATCGTTGTTTTTCCTGCGCCATTCGCACCAATCAATGTAACAATGGATCCTTCCTCAACTTCGAAAGATACACCTTTAATTGCCTGAATTGCGTCATAATTGACATGTAAGTCATCTATTTTAAGTAACATATTAATCTCCTAAATACGCTTTGATAACAGCCTTATTTTGTTTAATCTCTTCAGGTGTTCCATGTGCGATTTGCTTCCCATAATCCATAACAACAATACGCTCACAAATTCCCATAACTAGTTTCATATCATGCTCAATTAATAAAACAGACAAATCGAAATTATCTTTGATAAAACTAATCGTTTTCATAAGTTCTTCTGTTTCATGATCATTCATACCAGCTGCAGGTTCATCTAATAAAATTACAGTTGGTTTTGTTGCTAGTGCGCGTAATATCTCAAGTTTTCTTTGTTTACCATAAGGCAAATTTTTTGATAGTGTATGTGCATCTTCACTCATGTGAAATACATCTAACAATTCATACGCAATTTTTTCCGCTCTCGCTTCTTCTTCTCTAAACTTCTTCGTTTTTAATATTGCTTGGAAAAAATTATATTTTAAGTGATTATGATAAGCCACTTTAATATTGTCAATCACTGTCAAATCCTTGAACAATCTAATATTTTGGAAAGTTCTTGAACTTCCAATTTGCACAATTTGATCTGGTGTTTTACGACTAACTGATTGACCATTCAAGACAATTTGACCAGTTGTTGGCTTATAAACGCCTGTTAATAAATTAAAGATTGTAGTTTTGCCTGCACCATTTGGTCCAATCAACCCAACTAACTCATTGTGATTAATTTTTAGATTAAAATTATCTACAGCAGTCAAACCGCCAAATTTAATCGTTAAGTTTTCAACATCAAGCATCATCATTAACACCATCCTCTCGCTTATCTTTTTTAAATGGGTTGATACGGTCAAACCCTTTAAATACCATGTCAAATGAGAATTCTTTAGTTCCTAATAGTCCTTGCGGTCTAAATAGCATCACAATAATCAATATTGAACTATAAACTAACATTCTATAACTCTCAAATGATAAAAGAACTTGCGGTAAGATTTGCAAAACAGTTGCTGATATAATTGACCCTGTTATGCTTCCTATACCACCTAATACAACAATTACGAAGATATTGACAGATTGCATAAATTGCATACTTGAAGGTGCGAAAAAGCCTTGTTTAAACGCTAATATGGCACCACCAACAGCCCCAAAACCAGCTGCTAATACAAATCCTAATATTTTATACCTAAATAAATTAATACCAACAGATTCAGTCGCTATTTCATCTTCTCTAATTGATAACATCGCTCGACCAAATTTAGAGTTCATCATTAAGATAATAATTAAAATGACAACGACCATCATGAAATACGCGGATGTAAAGTTTACAATTTTAGGAATTTCTTTTAAACCGCTTGCTCCACCTGTGAATGCAAAGTTCGTTGCAGCCACTCTCATGATTTCACCAAAACCTAATGTTAAAATTCCTAAATAATCACCTCTAAGACGTAATGCAGGTGTCCCAATGATTAATGCAATAATACTCGCTACGATAAATGCTACAATGGATGATAATATAAACAGGATTGTCTCATTTGGAATATAGGTCTGCATTGTTTTTGCAAAAAAGCCAGCAGCATATGCACCAATACCCAAAAATGCAGCATGCCCCAAAATGAGTTGTCCCAGAAATCCTGTAGCAATATTTAAACTCGCCGCTAAAACAATATAAATAATGACTGTAATAATGACACTTTCATAATAACCAAAACTAACTGCATTCAATATGAAATAAAATCCAAATATAAGCACGAAAGACGGAATCACAACATATAAGAGCGGTCGCTTATTTCCTTGATCATCTCTTAAAGCAAAAAGTTTTCGAATACTTTCTAATAATTTATTCATCTTAAACTTTCTCCTTTACGTCTTTTCCGAATATGCCTGAAGGTTTAATAAGCAATACAAGAATTAATATACCAAACACAATTGCAGTAACCCATTTAGATGATACATAAGCGGTAACAAGTGTTTCGACTAAACCAATAATAAAGCCACCTGCAACGGCACCACCAATATTACCTATGCCCCCTAATACAGCCGCAACAAACGCTTTTAAACCAGGCATCATACCCATTGTTGATTCGATATTTAGAAATGCGATTGAATAGAAAATACCAGCTAATGCTCCAAGTGCACTACCTAAGGCAAATGTTAATGAAATAACCATATTAACATTGATCCCCATAAGTTTTGCTGCTTCTTGATCCTGTGAAACAGCTCGCATCGCCTTCCCCGGCTTTGTTTTATGAATAAATAAAGTTAATAATATCATCATTAAAATTGATATACCAATTGTATAGAGTGTCAATTTTGAAACATTAAAACCGAAGATGTTAACCGGATCAATACTAATAAAAGGCGGTTGAACATATGGTCTTGCACCAAAAATGAGTAAAGCTAATGCCTCTAAAAACAAACTAACACCAATCGCTGTGATTAATGCAGAAATACGTGGTGCTTTTCTTAATTTGCGATATGCAAGACGCTCAATCACAATACCCAATAACGCACCAATGAGCATCACTAATATCACGACAACGATAATTGGTAAATCAAAAGGAATTCTTGTTACGAATAAAAAACTTGCATAAGCTCCAACCATCAAAATATCACCATGCGCAAAATTGATCAGTTTAATGATGCCATATACCATGGTATAACCGATTGCGATTAATGCAAATATACTACCTAAATTAATACCGTTTATTAATTGTTGAATGAAAAAATTCATTTTATAAATCCCTTCTACGATAGATAAAGGGGTATACTAATACACCCCTTTAAAACCGTCTGACTAAAAGCTATTATTCAGCTTGAAACTTCTTAACTAATGATTGGGCACCATCAGCGATTTGGATGATAGATACTGATTTATTAACTGGGTCACCATTACTATCAAATGAAATAACACCTGTTACACCAGTAAAGCTAATTGCATTTAATGCGGAAACTACTGCTTCATAATCTGTTGATTCTGCATCTTCCATTGCTGCAGCCATTAATTTAACTGAGTCATAAGCAAGTGCAGCAAGTGCATTTGGAGATTCTCCATATTCTGTTTCATATGCAGAAACGAAAGCTTGAACATCTGCATCATCTTCCGATTTTGCATAGTGGTTACCAAAATAATTCCCTTCTGCAGCTGTAGGATAATCATTTTCAACGCTGTCCCATCCGTCACCACCTAAGAATGGTACATCTAAGCCAGCAGCGCTAGCTTGTTGTAAGATTGGACCAACTGTATCCGTGTATGTCGGAACGAAGACAACATCATACCCACCATCTTTGATACTTGTAATTTGAGAACTAAAGTCTACTGAATCGCCAGTAAACGCAAACTCTTCCACTTCAATTGATTGCGCTCCATATTCAGCTACGAACGCATCTTTTAAACCAACTGAATAGTCGTCATCTGTATTATAAAGAACAGCCCCTTTTGCAGAGTCAAGATCTTCAATAGCGAATTTTGCCATCACTTGGCCCTGATAACTATCTAAATAACATGCTCTAAACACGTTAGCTGCACTTAATGTAATATCAACATTTGTAGCAGTTGGTGTTAATACAGGAATTCCATCTTCTACTGCATCAGCTTTAAATGCTGCTGTAAGTCCTGATAAAGTACCACCGATAATTGCGTCGACACCATCAAGATCAACTAAACGATTATAGTTGTCCACTTGCTGGTTTGAGTCTGCTGAATTATCATAAGCAATAACTTCAAGATCTTTACCTAAAACGCCACCATCTTCATTAACTTCTATTGCTGCTAATTTAGCACCATTTTCAACAGCCTTACCATAGACTGCATATGCGCCAGTAAGTGGCCCTAAAACGCCGTATTTGATTGTGTTACTGTTTCCTGTACACGCAACAAGTGCTGTAGATAAAACAGCTACGACTAACAATGATAATATTTTCTTCATCTTTATCCTCACTTTATTTTTATTGTTGCTATTCTATAATGTAAATTATGTGATTGTCAACATATTTTTTATTTATTTTTCCATTTTTATCAATGAAAATGTTTTCAAAGCGTATTTTGATTGATTTAAAAGTTATCATTTTATATTCAGCATATATTATTTTATTTTTTCGATAATTTTAATCTCATATTTTTTGATAAAAAAAAGAGTTTCACAACTCTTTTTTCTCACATAAATTATAGATCAAGATAAATATGCTTTAATCTCATCACTAAATTGTTCAGGTTTTAGAGATGGTGAAAATCTTCGCACTATTTGGCCATTTTTATCGATTAGAAACTTCGTGAAATTCCATTTAATTTTGCGCCCGAATATTAGGGAAGAAAACCAACCTTGTTTCCTTTGATGCTGACCTTCTTCTTTTGGTGCATTATTTTTTAGATACTTATATAAAGGATCAGCTTCATTACCATTAACTTTAATTTTTGCATATCTCTTAAAAGTTGTTTGATAATTTAATTCACATATCTTCCCGATTTCTTCGTCACTTTCTGGTGCTTGATTTGCAAATTGATTACAGGGAAAATCAAGGATTTCAAAGCCATCATCTTTATATGTTTGATAAAGATTTTCTAGTCCTTTATATTGTGGTGTTAGGCCACAATGTGTTGCAGAATTAATGATTAATAGTACTTTCCCTTTATATTTACTAAGTGATTCTTCTTTCCCATCGACTGTTTTCACACTAAAATCATATACGTTCATAAAATAACCCCTTTCATAGTCATTTTATCATGCATAATGACTATATGAAAATTAAATACAACGCGATTTAAGTCAATGATCTCTTAATCACCAATAAAAAAACCTAATCATGGATTAGGATTTTTTTATTAATTAGCTAATGCACCCATTGGATCCCAAGGTTTTAACACATTAGGTTCTCCTTCAAATGCTGCCAATTGTTCTTTTGATAAATATTTTTTATGAATAACTGCTTGATAAACAAATTGATCAAACCATTCTTTTGAAGCTAGATAATACCCCTTATTACCAGTTGTATCACCCCAGCTGTTTTCAATTTTAAAGCGCAAAGCTTCACCATTGTCGATATGAACGCCTGTAATGACCATTGCATGTGTCATTAAGCTTTGTGCGTAATCAAGTTGATCTTCTTTACTCATTGCCATGCTCATACCAAGTAAGGCATCATCATAAAACTCTGAATCCCAAACACCTGCTTTACGATCGCCATAACGACCAACATCAGATCCAAACCAAACAACTTCTTTCGCTTCAAGTTGCTTTAAAACTAATGCTTTTAAATCAGCCATTTCAACATTTAAATACTTAATTTCTTTACCACCAATGACATTACCTAGGTAAGAAACGGTATAAGACTTCATAAATGGTTTATCCTTGGTTGGTGCATTAATCACTGATATATAATCATCTAAATTAACATCAACTGCTTCCTTATAAAAACTTTGTGGTGTTAAATGCTTCATTTCATGATATGTTTTGTTCTTATCAACATAACTGAAATCAAAAGTCTTAGGCGGTTCACCAAAACATGTTACTAAGAATGTGTATAGTTCATCTAACGTCTGTGTTTTTAATGTATCTAATGATTTACCAGCCTGATGTAGTTTTCTGGCACTTGCAGCATATTGACGTAATTTTAAATTAATAATCTGATTCATTGGTCTTGTTTTTGATGATGATACAGTTTCTTCCATATATGCCTTAGGTACAACACCGTATTTGTCAATTAAACTCACAAACATATCCCATTGACCACCATCTTGGATGCCTGTCCTTAAGATGTGTTGTAATGTACGATCATCTTGGTCAGCATCAAGGAAATCATCAATGGATTCAATGAAGTAATTGATTTTTTCAAACTTGTCATAAAATGCTGTATAGTTTTGTGAAAATTCGAATGCATCAAGATTATATTTATTCGCAACCACTTCTCTTAAAACATTAAGTCCTGCAAATATCCAACAACGGCCACTAGCTTTTTGATTTGCTACTGGTAATGTTTTGATTTCATTCGAAAACATGAATTGATTACTTGGAATTCGTTCCTGTTTTTGAATAGCTGTCTGAATATCATTTGCGTATAGTACGCGTTTTAAGGCTTGCTGCACTGGTTTTTTTGATGCACTAGCTGCCAATGTAGCAAGTTTTTCATTTGTAATAGATTTCATATGTCCTCCTGTTAAAATCCAATCAATCTACTATCATTGAACGTTTCGACAATGGCATAATCATTATCCTTAACAATAACGAGACTGGTGTTTACATAATTAATAATATTTGATACACGTTGTGGTGGTACTGCAATTAAGAGTTGAATTGAAAGACTATTATAGAATTTCATCATCGCGTCAATTCTTGATTCATCCATATTATTAAATGCTTCATCAAATAGTACAATACAACCTGAATCAATACGTCTATTTTTCGTTAACAATTGCTGGAATGAAGCTGCAATAACGATATAGAATGGCACTTGTGTTTCACCACCACTCTTTTCTTTTGATACTTTAGAGAAAAGTGACTTGTTACCATTAATATTTGTAACTTCAATATCATATGACATGTAGTTTCTATAATCTAAGAATTTATATGTCAAATTATCATATATTGGATCATTGGATGCAATTTTCTCAAACAATTCAGTTAAAATTGTTTCTTTCCGTTTTGATAATCCTTCTGTGAAAAGTGTATGATTCTCAATCGCTTCAGTATGCATGATTATATCATAATAAAGTTTATAATCTGGATCCTCTGATGCTTTATAGGTCAACTGATATGAATCACTACCAAAGGTCTTATCTGTTAATGCAAAATTCAATTCAGCAATTTGTTGTTGCGCATTCTCTATTGATGCTCTAAGTTTACCAACAAACTCTTCTTTAAATCCAATTTCTGAATTTCTTCTCAGTTCAGTTGCCTCGTGTTCATATCGCACAAGATTATTATTTCTAATTTTATTTGCTTCTTGTTCGTATGTCACTAAACCCTCTAATGTAGGTTCTGCACCAAAATGATACGACAAATTATAATCTTTCATTTGTGAAGCTAGATTAGCTTCACCCTTAACAATTTGTGTTTGAATTGCTGCAGATGACTCACTTAAATAATTAGTAATCTTGTCGTGATCTTCTTTATACCGATTTTTAAGGGCATAAAATTGCGTATTTGCAATCGACAATTTCTCAGGATGTTTTTGAGCAAGTATTTTTTGCTCTTGCATAAAATCATCAAGTTTATCTTGCACATCTTCAATTCTATCCATAACTTTTTGACGATCTTCTCTTTGCGTAGCAATCTTACCAACAAGTTGATCAGATTGAAGTCGTAAATCTTTACGAATACCTTTTGCTTGCTCAAGCTGTTTATCAAGCTGTTTAAGACTTTGATCTTTAGCAAGTGAACGAACACTTTCTTCAATTTGGACATATTCGCTTCTTGTTTGCTTGATAAGGTCAAAATATCTAATTTGACCTTGATGTAATAATTGTGCACTCTTCGATTGATTTAATAAGCGAACAACCGCTGTTTGCATATCTGATAAATCATAAAGTGTATTCATTTCTTGTTCTAAAGCTTCCAAGTGTTTTGTTTCTTGTTCTTGTTGAATTGCTGTTGCTGATAAACCAATAAATGGTACTTCATAATTTCTTGGGTTAATTTGTCTAGCTGTATAATTACCATAAGTCATACAGGAAGCTGTTATAGCACGTCTATAGTTTTTCAAATCATGAACGTGATTAACAGTTGTAACACCGTTTAATAACATATTTGCATATTGTCTTGCATATCGATGATCAGAATCTAATTTAGCAGCTAAACTGTTCATGCTTACTTCATTAAACTCATCCAACTTTTGTGTGTTCACTAACCCAACACCATATATACGTTGTTCAGTTTTAACTCTATCATAAATCTCAAGAGCATCATTAAAATATGCGGGATCTACAATAATATCAAAACGCTGACCACCTAAATAGCCTTCTAATGCGTTGCGCCATGTTTCATCATTAACTTCTAATAATTCACAAAGTGGTTGCACATTCACTTCTTTTTGATACATATTTGATAGTTCATCATTTAGTGCTGTCATTAATTTTTGCACATGATATGGATATGTTTTGACATGTTTTCGCAATTGATTCAAACGTTGTTTCGATTGACCAATCTTTTCAGATAATTGCGTCTTTTCTTGTTCAACTTTATTGCGTTCTGTGTGATAAGCCTGTAATAACGAAGAAACTTCTTGACTAATGAGTTCAAGATGATTTGTTAATTCATCCTGATCCATATGATCCATAGAGGATTGATAATAGTTCACAAATGCTTTAATTGCTGCATTTGGTACGGTATTGATCAATTCTTTCATCGTCGTAAATTCTTTTGCAAGCATTTGTTTAACTTGTGTTAGAATTTCCTTCTGTTGGTCGTATTCTTGACCTTTTTTCTTTAACGCTTCTTGATAACTGGTTAAAGTTCTTGATAAGTCAGAATCACTTTTTGCACGTTCTAAATTTAAGATTGCTAAATCATTCTCATCAATTTGCTCATCGATTTGTTGTTTTGCTTCTCTTAAATATTCAAGTTGTTTACCGATATGTGTTAGTCTTGATTCATTATCTTTAATAAATGCTTCTCTTTTTTCAATCCAATTTAATTGATCAACTAACATGTTAATGTCTTTTTGTTGTCTATGATGAACAATATCTTCACCGAGTTCAGATAATGTATCTAGTTTTTGAAGTTTTTCTTTATCAAATTGAATTTGCGCTTCCACGCGCTTTAACTGAGATACATTATTTTTTAGGGATTGGATATCAATTGGGTCATCATCCAATAAAAACTCAAATACGAACTGTTGTAAATCGATTGAGCGAAAAGCTAATGCTTTTGGTAAAATCTTTGCATATTTCGTAGCATCCATACCAAAAAAGTGTGCAAGTGCTTCACGATACTTCTTTTGCGTATCAAATGGTTTAAATTCAATGTCTAAATCTTTTAAATATGCTTTCATGTTTTTATAATCTCTAGGGTATTTCTTATCGATATAGAGATTATCGTGAATAGACACATTTTCAAGTAGATATAAACGCTCTTTTAATTGTCCACCTTTTGGTAGTTCAAGTATAGAACCAATAACAGCATACATTTTTGATTGCTCATCAAAAAATTCTAATGCAATATGTGTAACAACATCACCATTACGAATATATTCTTTATTTTCAGCACCAATACGTCCTCGTACATAACCTTCAAGCGTACGTCTAGCATCATCGGTTGCTGCAATATTAAACTTTGCACCTGAACGTCCACCAACTAATAAATACTGCATCGCATCTAACAACGTTGATTTACCTGAACCGTTTTCACCAGAAATAAGTGCATTATCTCTAATATCAATGGTTTGATTTGTAAAGAGGTGCCAGTTGATTAATTTAATCTTCGTCAATTTCTTCATATGTGTTTGGACCTCCATCTGCAGTATAACCTTCGAATTTATCGATGACTTCTTTAATACCTTCAAGGTTTGTTACGTATAAAATCGTTGGATAAATTTTAATTCTTGCATCATCGTGCAAACCACGATCAATGTAATCAATAATATTATAATTTCTTAAAAATGTTAATGCTGGTTTTAAACGGTCTTTCGTTATGCGCTTATTATCAAGATAACCTACACGCATGAGTTCATCATGAATCTCATATAAATAGATTTCTACATTTTCATCTAGTGTAATAAAATCCTTCTTACGTTGATACAAAATTCTTAAAATTAGAATAATAATGCTTTCTGCTTTTTTAAGACGCATATGATTAAACAGTTGCTCATTAGCAATGAACACAACTTCATCCTCACGATGAATATTCAATTGAAAATCCGTTAACGCAAAATAAGCTTCAAATATTTCTTTCCACGCAAGAATAAAGCGATAGTCATTCGATTCACCTGGCTTTTTCTTTGTGATGAAGTTTACTTGAAATAATTTATTAACAATTCTTGAAAAGTTATTTTTTTCGCCTTCTTTTAACGCTAAATAACTATCATTTAATTGTTTCATGGCTTGTGTTTTATTCATCGGTTCAACCCCTTAATCAGAAAGTTTTGGAATGTGACAAAATCATGTGTTACAGTATTCCCAGTCATCTCAATTTGGTAATGCATACCAATTGATTTTGAATAAAGGAAAATGAGTATTAGTTTAACATAATCTTCTTGTGTCTCAAGCGGAATGTCTTTCGCTTCAACGACTTCATCTTTTTTCAGTAATGATTGTACAAAACGATCAATTTCTTTTTTTCCATAAATATTATTTTTAAGTAATGCTTTAATCTTTTGAGTTCTGAGTGCTTCTGGAATGAGATCATCATCGTAGTTTATTTCTTCAACTACTGTTTCCTGACGTGCTCTACGCTGATTATAAAGTGAATCGGTATCTAAGTTTTTTGTTTGAACCAATCTGAAGATCATGCTGTAATCAACTTCAGTTTTCGATAATATGATCTGGAAAAGACGGTTAAATATACCTTCAATATCATCAGATTGATTTGTAAAGAATAGTATTTTCGAGGTTGCAGCACTGACATATTGTTCATTCTTTTTATCAATTGCTGTAATCAAATACTCAAGTGCTTTAAAGTTATTAGCAATCGATCTCAGTTTGTCTTCAACATACTGATAACCTTCATTATAATCTTCAATATGTTTAATAGACATAACATTTAGTGCTAACATATCCATAGTCTCTTCGTTGTTAATAATGCGGTTAACAGATTCTAAAATACCTCTTTTATAACGAGATAAACTGTCGGTTGTTTTTAAATTATAATATGCTGAATCAAAGAAATTTTCTTTATACTCAACTAGTAACTTATTTAATAAATCCTGTAAGTCTTCTCGTTGGTGTTTTTTAGTGATATCATAATAAAAGCGATAAATATTCGCTTTCAATGCTTTCAATTTACGCATAATATCATCCGTTTTTATCGCTGCTTGTTCTAATACACCAATACCTTCTTCAATACTAAATGAAGCAAGCAATGAATATACAGCAAAAATTTCACCTGTATATTCAGGTTGCACATTTTGTTCTATTTTTTCTAACAGATCAATAATTCTAATTGAATAATCAAATAGATTTAAAGACGTTTTATAATCCCCCAGTTCTTCTTCACCGAGCCATCCATGTTTTTTTAATACAGATATAACGTGGGTTGCTTTTTGGCGACTTGTATGCGCAAGTTCCTCTTCCTCAACATCTTCAAATTCATCCAGTAAATGATCATCAAAATAATCAATCAGTTTACCTACTATGAATTCACGATCCCCTTGAAATGCATCTTCAATACTATCAATTGCACGATATATAATAAATATGCAATCAACATATACACGTCTATTTGGAGAAGCGAGAAGGCTAAAGAATGTTGATGGTATTGTGTCAAACAAGTTTGCCATAAAAACGCTCCTTTAATGTTTTTTTATTTAATAAAAAAAGGTAATATAATATGTATTATTTTACCATGTTTCAACTTGTTTTTCCACGTTATTTGACCAAATACCAGTGTTTTAACAAGTTTTTATTTATGAATTGCTCCTTTTAAGAAATTTGAAACAAATAAAAAACTTCCATGACTGGAAGTTTAGCAAACTTTACGGTATCTTTCACAATTATCACCAACACAATAATCACTATCAACAAGGCGTTCATTGTTCATTGCGGCAATAATATCATATGCATCTGATAAACCACTTAATTTAACGTGTCGATTAATTCTAATAAATGGTAAATCTTGTACACCTTTTAATTGTGCATTTTCTTTATTCGAAATGACTGCATTAGAGAATTTATCAGTTGCTAAAACAAGTTCAACATTATGTCTATTCAACCCAACTTCAAATGATAGCTTTTTTAGTGCATCATTATTTGAAAGATCAATTCTATCTTCATAAATTGCTTTAAACACTGCTTTACTGTAAAGAAAAGATTTCCCTTCTTTTTTTGCTAAGTGCGCCATTTTATGAACATTATGAATAGGAAATAACTGTATATCAATGTTTTGTTCTTTTAAAAATACAATCACTTCTTCATTTGATAAGTGTTTGTATTTGGCGATAAAGTCTGTAAATGTCATCGCACGATCAAAGTCTTCATGATAAACCATTTCATAGCTTCTATAAATAATATCATTAGCTTCGATTTGGTTTTCATTCACCATACTTTCCAACACTTTGTGTTGAATATAACATTTTGGACATAAATAATCTAAATAAAATTCAATCGTCATCTTTTTCAACTCCATCAACTAACACTACTATTTTACAAAAAAACACATCATCTATTCAAGCCATTTACATCAGCTTTCATAAACGATGTGTTCATTGATAACAGTCATCACAACTTTATTTTGTTTAAACTTGGTTTTTGGTATCTTTAAGACGTCTTCCTTGAGCACAGTGAAATCAGCAACAAATCCTTTTTTTAGTAATCCCCGATTCTTTTTGTAAGATGGGATATTTGCATAAATTGTATACAGTTTTAATGCTTCATAACGACTTAAGCACTGAGTTTTATCATAAACACCTATACTTGTTTCTCTGTAAATTGCATCATACATTCCATATAATGGATTGGGTATTTCCACCGGTGCATCCGATCCACCACATGTGATAAGTTTATGGTCGATAAGATTTCTAAATGGATATAATGTTTGCGGCTTACTCTTAAATACATCTAGCATTTCTGGTATATCTGATGATACAAACTGGGGTTGAATGTCAAATATCAATGCTAATTTTTTAGCTCTTTCATAATCTTTATCTTGCCACATCGATGCATGAATAATTCGGTCATGACGTCCATTTGGTGCGGGATATTTTTCAATCAAATCAAACAATTCAGATAAACCTTTATCACCAATCACATGCACAGCAATCGGAAGATGATGCTGTCTGATCCTAATTAACAGTTGTTCGAATACTTTTTGTTCAAATACACGAATCCCATAAGTATCATCAACATAAGGTGTTGATACTAGCGCAGTATGTGAACCAAACGTACCATCATAAAAGATTTTAATCGCACCTAACTGTAAGTAATCATGTTGATCTAAAAAGGCTAGATTAGACTTTAAATAATCATCTAACACATGATGATGCATTAATAGATGTGCACGAAAAGGCATTCTATTTAATACATGATCCATTGCAGAAAGCGTGCCTTTAAAGCCACTTGAAAAATATGCAAGGTCATCTGAATGACCACCTGTCACACCAAAAGCATAAAGTTTTTTTAATGCTTTTTCGAATATACCCTCTAATTGTTCACCAGTTGTATTACCGTAAAAAGTCATTGCTTTTGTGGCTGCTTCTTCTTTTAATAAACCATCGTCACTATGAATATTCAATTCATGTAAGACATACTGATTAACGGTTGCTGCATGATAATCCCTATGTCTCAATACAAGTGGTTTATCAGGTCTAAGTTCATTCAATATAGCAAAGGTTAATACATTACCAATATAACCTTCAAATATAACTACTTCTTGATGTGTTTCAATGATACGCAGCATATCGCTAGCACGATTCATATGCTGAAGCGATGGTCTCGTGAGTTTTTGGCCATATCCTAATAAATGTATATGACTATCGACAAAACCAGGATAGACATGTGCACCATTCAAATCAACGACTCTGGCATCATCAACATTAATCTCGTCATCAAATCCAACAATTACGCCTTGATCAGTGATAACTTTATGATAAGTTTTCGTCTCATTTTCTAGACTATGAAAAAAACCATTTTTCCAAACAATCATATATCCACCTCTTCGATGGCTGTTTTAATATCATCGTATCTGTAGCCTTTGCGATATAATTTTTCAATCAATTTTTGCTTATCTAATACTTTTGTTTTACGAAGCAGTTTATCCAAATCTTTTTGTAATAAAGATGTTTCATCAATATCCAGTGCATAAACATTTTCTTTTACAACCTGATTTACGACTTCTAAATGAAATCCTTTTTGCATATAATAACGTTTAAGTTTGATCATTAATTGATGTTTATTTTGATTGTTTTTACCTTTTAACTTTTTAGCAATACTTTGATGTAAACATAACCTCTCATCAATCAATTTAAGATGTGTTTTAATGATATTTAAATCAACGCCTTTTTGTTTCAATTTATCTGTCATTAAACGAGGTCCTTCAATGAGTTGTTTTGATGTGATATACCACTTCGCATATGTATCATCATTCACATATTTCTTCTCTTTAAAATCATGAACGATTTGTTTTGCAATACCTTCACTTGAACCTTTATCAATTAAATATGTATATAATTCATGAGCCGTCATCATTCTGCTTAAACGTTTTAATGCAAGTCGTTTAAAGAAAAGAAATGCATTTTCCTGATGCATTTCTTTGTATTGCTCATCTGTCATGTTTAAAAAAGGCATTATATGATATTTCACGTAAATATCATAAATGACATCCATCGTTTGACCATCTTCAAATGTAACCTGTATATCATTTTTACGTTTTTTAATCGACTGAACGATTTTCATTAAGATCCCTCAATTAAACTAATTAATGTTTGTAATTGTGTATCTTGTTCATCATCACTCACAACGTCTTTGTAGTAATCATAAATAACTCTTGCAGTTTCAATATCCAGTATACCTGTCATCGGCAAACTCATATCTTCTTGGAAGATGGTGAGTGCAGCTTCTGTATCTGTATCAAAATAACCATCTGTTCTGATTAAATCTTCACCTTGATATTGAAAATATGTGTTTAAAAATTGCTGATATAGCGATAACCCTAACGAGACCTCATCTCTTGCTAATTCACCGCTATATACCGGCATTTCAATGGCATACATACCCATTTGTTCAATCAGATTAACGTTTAAGGGTGTATCCATCACATTTAAGTCATTACCATATGACCATGTGCCCTCAGTATATGTTAAATAATACGCAACATTTAAAATATTTTGAAGGAAAATCGTGTTCTGATAAACACCTTTTCCATATGTTTCTTGACCGTATAACTCATAGCCAGCAGACATTAAACTAGCTGCTAACACTTCAGCAGCGCTTGCTGAGTGTTCGTTAACTAGCACTTTGATATCATAATCCTTCGGTGCAGTTAACCTTCCAAAAAACGCTGTGACTTCACCATTGTTATCTGTCATAGAAAAGATTGGTGTGGTTGCGTCATTCACGAGTAATTGCTGTGTGATACCCGCAGGTTGATTTTCTTCTACATTATTAAGTGCTGTTAGAGCACCACCCGGATTATCTCTTAAATCAATAATCAAAGTTTTTGTTTCATCTGTTAAGATAGTTGCTTCTAAATCGACTAATACTTGGTTGAAAACACTGCTTGTTCCAACTGTGACACCTTGTTCATAACCAGAGAATTCAGTAATCCTAATGTAACCAACATTTTCACTATCTAAATCTAGTGTGTATGCTGTTGGTGTTTCAATCAATCGATACGTTGCTTCAACGATGGATTCGTTACCATCTGGATCCAAAACAATAAGTTCCTTGGTTTCATTGACAACACCAGAAAAATAACTAGTTACTTCGTTTTCAGTAAGTTCACTAAACATCAAACGTTCATCATCAATCACAATACCAGTAATCAAATCATTGGGATAAATGAAACCAAAGACAGAACTTTCATCCATGACATCATAAATCAAAAGTTCGTTATTTTCCGTAAAAGCAAACGAAATACCTAATCCCTCAAATGTTTCAGCATCCGTCGGCGTTATATTCAAAGGAATTGCTTGCAATCTCGTATACAAATCATCATTGTCTGCTGCATATTGATTAATAATTGCTTCCATTGATGATATAAACGCACGATTAATTTCTGCGTCTTCAATGTCATAATAATAATATTCATCAAAAATATCTGTAATTGCAGTAAAAACATCAGAGCTATAAACCGATGATTGGTTGTCAATAACAGTTGAAGAAAAATAGCCAGCAAAAAAAGCTAAAAGTACCGAGAGAAAAAATAATATTGCAAGTTTTTTATTACCCATGTAAATACTCCTTTTATACTTGACTAAATTCTTTTAAATAAGCATTAATAAATCCATCTAAGTCACCATCCATGACTTGCTCAACTTGACTAACTTCATAACCAGTCCGATGATCTTTAACCATTTGATAAGGATGGAAAACATATGATCTTATTTGTGAACCCCAGGCGATATCTTTTTGCTCACCTTTGATTTGACGCAATGTTTCTTCTTGTTTTTTAACTTGTTCTTGCATTAATTTTGTTTTTAAAATAGATAGTGCAGTTTCTTTGTTTTTAATTTGACTTCGTTCATTCTGGCAAGTTACAACAATACCACTTTCTAAATGTGTAATACGAACCGCTGAATCAGTTGTATTTACAGATTGCCCACCTGCACCACTTGAACGATATACATCAATCTTAATATCCTCATCTTTAATTTCAATTTCAACATCATCATCAAATTCTGGCATCACATCAAGTGATGCAAACGACGTATGTCTTCTTGCATTGGAATCAAATGGACTTATTCTCACCAATCTATGTACACCTTTTTCTGCCTTCAAATAACCATAAGCATATGGCCCTTTGATACGCATGACTACACTTTTAATTCCAGCTTCATCACCAGATTGGTAATCAAGTATATCAACTTTATACCCTCTTCTTTGTGCATATCTTGTATACATGCGATATAACATGTCTGTCCAGTCTTGTGACTCAGTACCACCAGCACCAGGATGAAGTTCTATAATCGCATCATGATCATCATATGGTCCACTTAACAAAGTTTCAATTTCAAATACCTTTAAATCTTTTTCAAGTTTTTCAATGTCCGTAGCGAGAATTTCCCATTCTTCCGTGCCCTCTTCAGATATTTGAAACCATTCAACTAAGTTTTTATATGCGAAAGTAATCCGCTCAAATCGATCGAGAGTTGAACGGATTCTGGTTGCTTCTTTGGTCGTTTTCTTTGCTTCGTCCTGGTTATTCCAAAAACTAGGTTTTTGCATCAAATCATTTAACGACTGAAAAGATTCTTTTAATATTTCAGGTTTAATAGCTTTTTCTAAATCAGCAATTCTTTCTTTAAAAGAAGCTAGTTTTTTATTTACATCGTATCGTTCCAAAAACGACAACTCCTAACGCCAAGGTTTATTTCTTTGGCCTCTATTTTTTCTAACTTTTGATTTACGCTTTTTGTTTGAAGTTGCTTCTCTGCCTTGATTCGTTTGTGTATTTTTTACAACCGCTTCTCTTTCAACATTATATTGAATTTGTGCACGAATCGCATAACGACAAATATCTTTAGAAATGTTTGCAACCATTTCATTGAATTTTAGTAAACCTTCTTGTTGATAAATAACAAGCGGATTTTGTTGGCCATAACTTTGTAATGAAACAGCTTGTCTTAATTCACTCATTTCATCAATGTTACGCATCCAATATGTATCGATAACACGTAGCATAACCACTTTTAAGAACTCATTAAAGATTTGTGGTGGTACACTAGCTTTTTTACGATCAATTTCAGCGAGACCAGTACCAACAACATGTTCAACGATTTGATCAATATTTAATGATTTTAATGTTTCTTCATCAAAAGTTTCTTGTGGAAATACATTACCATTTAAATAAGCTAGCATCGCTTCAAAATCAATGGTTGCTTGATTTTTAGCACCTGCATGATAAAACTGTCTTGTTTGTTGTTCCAAACTTGATGTCATCATTTGTCTAACTTGATCTTCAATTGATTCTAAAACCAAAACATCGCGACGTTCTTTATAAATAATTTCTCTTTGACGTCTGATGACATCATCATATTTTAAAACTGTTTTACGTGTATCGTAGTTATTACCCTCAATACGCTTTTGCGCTCCAGATACAAATCTAGTGAAAATTTTAGATGCTAATGGTTCGCCTGACGATTTATTCATACGTTCTAAAAATTCAACACGACTTTTAAATGTTTCTCCACCAAATCGCACAAGTAATTCATCTTCAGCAGAAATATAAAATCTAGAATAACCTGGATCCCCTTGACGACCAGAACGTCCTCTCAATTGATTATCGATACGTCTTGATTCATGACGTTCACTACCGATAACTGCAAGACCACCAAGTTCTATAACACCTTCACCGAGTTTAATATCTGTACCACGACCAGCCATATTTGTTGCAATCGTCACAGAACCTTTTTGGCCTGCTTTTAAAACGATTTCGGCTTCTCTTGCGTGGTTCTTCGCATTTAAGACTTCATGTGGAATACGTCTTTGTTTTAACAAATATGAAATATGTTCAGAAGTTTCAACCGCAATCGTACCTAAAAGAATCGGTTGTCCTAATGCATGACGTTTTTCAACTTCATCAACTAATGCATTATACTTATCTTCCAAATGTGCATATAAGAAATCCGGTTCATCTTGTCTGATAATTGGTGCATTTGTTGGAATTTCAACAACATCCATATTATAAATTTCTCTGAATTCTTCTTCCTCAGTCTTCGCTGTACCAGTCATACCAGCTAACTTATTATACATCCTAAAGAAGTTTTGATATGTAATTGTTGCAACCGTCACTGTTTCACGTTTAACTTTTACATTTTCTTTTGCTTCTAAGGCTTGATGTAACCCTTCAGAGAATTGTCTACCTTTTAACACACGACCCGTAAATTGGTCAATAATTAAAACAGCATCCTCTTGTACCATATAATCTTTATCGCGTGACATAATGTAATTTGCTTTTAATGCGTTATTAATATGGTGAACAAGTGATACATATTTTAGATCATATAAATTATCAATTTGGAATATTTTTTCAGCTTTTTCAATTCCTGTTGGTGTTAACGCAATCGTTTTTGCCTCAATATCAATTTCAAAATCTTCGTCTCGAATTGATTTTGCAAAACGATCGGCACTTTGATAAAGGTTTTGATTATTTTTAGAACCACCTGAAATAATTAATGGCGTTCTCGCTTCATCAATCAAAATAGAGTCAACTTCATCGATGATTGCGAAATTTAGACCACGCTGTGAAACCATGTCTTTCGCATATAAAACCATATGATCACGCAAATAATCGAACCCTAATTCAGAGTTCGTACTATACATGATATCGCAATCATAAGCTTCCCGTTTTTGCTCAGGTGTTAAATCACGGACATTTAATCCAACAGTTAAACCTAAAAAGCGGAATAATTCCCCAATATCCCTTCAACTTCACGTCTAGCCAAATATTCATTCACAGTTACAATATGTACACCTTGACCATTTATAGCTTGCAAATACGCAGGCATTACAGCTGTCAATGTTTTACCTTCACCAGTTTTCATTTCAGCAATATTACCTTCAAATATAGAAACAGCCCCACATACTTGAACAAAATATGGGAATAAACCTGTGACACGTCTTGATGCCTCTCTGACGACAGCAAATGCTTCCACCATCATACTTTCGAGCGATTCACCCTGTTCATAGCGTGCTTTAAATGCTTCTGTTTTTGCTTTTAAATCTTCATCAGTTAATGCTGCTATTTCATCTTCTAGTTTTAAGACTTGATCAGCAATACCCTCAGCTCTTTTTAATATTTTTCTGCCTGGGTCAAACCACTTTTTAAACATACATACACTTCCTTTGCGTTCTCTATTATATTACTATAATAGAGCCCTTTTTACAAGGTTTTTCATGCATTACAGCGTTTTTACATAATTTCCTAAATCCATAAAAAAACCCTCTAGCAATCGAGGGTTTTCTACGTATAGATTGATTAGAAATCAAATTTAACATCCTGTCTTTTTATTTCTTCAGCTTCGAAGAATTCGCGTTCTTTGAAACCTTTCCATTTCGCAATGATGTTTGAAGGGAATACAACAACTCTTTGATTGTAATATGATACGTTCGCATTATATACACGTCTAGCTGCTTGTAAGTTTTCTTCTACTTCCATTGAACCATCCATCAACTTATTAACTGATGTATTGGCTTTTAAATCAGGATATTGTTCGACAACAACATTGATAGCTTGTAACCCTTTTGTTACTTCATCGGCAAATTTACCTTTATCTGCCATTGATGCGCCATGTGATGGTTGTCTCATACCAATCACTTGAGTCAATGTTTCTTTTTCATGTTTCATGTAACCTTTAGTAGCACTAAACAATTTATTTAATAAATCAAAGCGCTTCGTCAAAGCAACATCAATACTCGATTCTGACTCATCTATCTTTACTTGCATGCGTCTAAATGCATTCGTAGTTGAAATAATCCAACTAATTAGCGTTAGGCCAATAACAACGATAACGATTAAAGCTATAACCCATGGATCCATATTCTTTTCCTCCTCTAATGTAGAGCTTATTATTTAAATTTAGAACTACTTAGTCTAAATTCATTGATCGTAGCTGGTATTAATTCGATTTGATCGAGCAAATCACCAAGCGTTTCTTTGGTGATTGGTGTACGATAAGAAATTTCCATATAATTTCTTCTATCATTAACACCAATATGTAATTCATCATTTTGGAAACAATATAAGATAGAACCACGATGCATTTTTTCCATTTGCATTAACTTTTCAATCATTGATGGTGTGATATGATAAAAACCATATGTTAAGTCGGTTGCGTAAACACTAAACTTTTTGTTGAATGCAATCGATTCCGTTTCAACTTTAACCAATCCTTGATTTGAAAAAAATGGAGCACGTGCTTCTAAAATTTTTAATTCTTTATGAAAATCTTTTGGAAATTTATAAATATACCAACGTCCTTTGAAATATGTTTCGTAAGTGACGTGTGTGTGTCCTTTAGAATCTCTATGGACATGGCGTTCTTTTAAATCAACATCAGAAACTTCAAATTTAACGCCTTTATAAATACCCGTCATATAATCTTCACCATAATAACGGTCTGGACTTTTTACAGTTTTTGTACCATTAATACGACTAATGGGGATTTTTCCATTCATGTCGTAACGAACACCTTCAAACTCTTCTTCTAAAAGTGTTGTTACTAAACTTTGTTTTAACTCTTTTTTAACTTTAGCAATGGTTGCGCCTGCTTTACCAAAAAAGATAGCAACAACAATTGCACCTATAATAAAGAAAGCAATCGCAACTGCTGGTGTGTCGGGTATGAGTATGAAAAACAGCACCCCCAGTGCAATACCAATAAACCCTAAACTACCTCTTTTATAGTCTCTTTTAGAATCTTTTACAACTTTTAAACGCTTTTCTTCTAGTACTGCTAATTTGTCTGCCATTTTTATCACCTAAAGTTATTCTAATATAATTCTTTAAATAAATCAATTTTATCTAGCTTTTCCCATGTAAATGTCACATTATCTTTACCAAAATGCCCATATCTAGACGTTTCACGGTATATTGGGTGATTTAAATCTAATGTTTTAATAATACCTGAAGGTGTTAGATGAAAATGTGTTTTAACGACATCATATATTTGTTCCATTGGTGCTTTATTCGTACCGAATGCATCAATGTATAAAGATACAGGTTCAGCGACACCAATCGCGTAAGCAATTTGAATTTCACAACGATCTGCAACCCCTGATCCCACGATGTTTTTAGCGATATAGCGTGCCATATATGCAGCTGATCGATCAACTTTCGTTGCATCTTTTCCAGAAAACGCACCACCACCATGTCTTGCATATCCACCGTATGTATCAACAATAATCTTTCTACCTGTTAAACCAGCATCACCATCTGGTCCACCAGTAACAAATCTGCCTGTAGGATTTATTCTTATTGTCGTATCCCTTAAATCATAGCCTTCCATGACCGGCGAAATAACAAATTCTTTCATCGCTGCATGTAAAGCTTCTTGTGTCCAAGAAGGATCATGTTGTGTGGATAAGACAATCGTATGTATAAATGCAGGTTTTCCTTGCTCATCATAAGCAACCGTCACTTGCGTTTTACCATCAGGTCTTAATCCTTTGACACGATTACTTTTACGAACATACGCTAATCGTTCGGCTAAACGATGTGCTAAATATATCGGTAATGGTAACAACGTTTCTGTTTCATTAACTGCATATCCAAAAACAAAACCTTGATCACCAGCACCGAGATCCTTATGTTCATTTTTATCGACACCCAATGCAATATCTGCCGATTGTTTTTTAACCTTAATATCAATTTTAAGTTGGCTTGCATCATATCCATACTCAGGTTTTGTATATCCTATTTCTTTCGTTACTTCTCTAATAATCTTTTCATAATCAACCGTAGCAGTTGTTGAAATCTCACCAAACACTAAACAGTAATGTGTTGTGACAGCAGTTTCAACAGCAACTCGCGCATTTGGATCCTCCGTTAAACAAGCATCTAAAATTGCATCAGATATATAATCGGCAACCTTGTCTGGATGCCCTTCTGTGACTGACTCACTTGTAAATAATTGATACATATGTATCCTCCTTTAATAAAAAACGCCTTTCAAGGAAAAGCGTCACTGTTTTCCTTATTGATGGGTATATCCCCTGGTGATTAGCACCTAATTAAATAGGTTGCTGTTACGTCATTGGTCACTCCGCCTCTGTAACTCTTAATAAGAGATTAAATTGTTTATGCCTTATCATCATAGCCTAAAATAGGCGTTTTGTCAACTTTTTAGAAACTATTAAACATCTCATTAAATTCATCATTAAACTTCAAAAAACGTTCTTTTAAGTCGTGATCAAAGAAATTACCAAGTTCACCTCTAAATGCTTTTAGAACATCTTTATGTGGCATTGGACGTTTATATGGTTTAACTGTTCTTAATGTAATATATAAATCACTTAAAAGAATCACTTGTGATTCTTTTTCTGGTTGAATAACAAGCATGTCTTTTAAGAACTTCTCAGATGTTGTATCTTCAATATAAGCTCTCGCAATATCTTCACACTTTTGTGCTAACTGCATCCGTTTCGCAATTCTTGACCCTAATTCTGTTTTTTCTTTTAAGCGTTCATATGATTGTTCATCATAGTCGCTTCTTTCATCTAATAAGTGCTTAATTTCTTGATATTGTAGATGCACCATTGCATATTGATTCATCGATGTGATTTTTGATTGATTCAAACCACTATATCCAGCAAGTTTTTCAGCCATTTGTTGCACCATAGATGCATGTCTACGATCCATCAAACTATAGGAACTTGAGAATACAACTGTAAATAAGTCACCAACAATATGCGCATAATCATTTTGTACTTGACGTCTTTTAATAAGTTCCAATTTTCTTTGATCCTGCATATATTGCCCCATAGATACAATCGCGTAAACAACAAAATAAAATAAGATGAAAAGTAAAGTCCTTAGTAGGATATCTTGAAATATGCCATCAAATTCATCTGATCCAAAGAAAGCATTTAAAAATTCTACGAAACCCATGCCTTCTGCCATTTCTTGTAAATTATACGTCCAAAACAAGTGAATGAACGTTAAGATACCTAAAAGACCTACAAATGAACCTGATAATACTTTCGTTATTTGATATAGCGATATAACAACTAACGCATAAAACACTAATATATAAGCTGCCGTTTCATAATAGGGAATGGTATATAGTCTTGCATAAATCAATACAGCAGAGAAAAATATATAAAGTGATGAGACATACATCGCTACTTGCTGTTTCGTCTTATCTCTTGCATCTAAATTAATTAACTTATTCAACAATCTATTAACTGCAAACGTAATAGGAAATGTCATCACTGTAATGATCCAATTCGTCATCGATGGCGTACTTAATGATAATGTAAATAATATGACCGAATACATTAAGTTTGAAATAAAGACAATATTTTTAATAACTACATTTTTTCTGTATAATACTGCAACGTCATCTGTGATGTCTATGCCTTGTTCAAAGCCAAAAAACCTGGCAAAGATATCTCTACCAAGTTTACTTAAACTTAAACGATGTTTTTTCTTGTTGTCAGGTTCCACACTTCATCATCCTTATAAGTCAAAAATTGTAAGACGTTCAATACCTTCAACTTCATGCGCTAAATCTTCATTCAATACTTGTGCTACCCGTGTAGATGCTGCTGCTGCGATTGCCCCAACAATATCATCTAAAAACGTATGACATTTATCATCATCTTTACCAAGATCATTTAACGTCTTAACGATACCATGTTTATTCACATCAATATCACCAAAATTCGTTTGCCCGATTGTCCCATATAACCCAGATACATCAAGTCCCATTGTTTCATCAATACCAAATAATCCTAAATCTTCAAAAATAATGTCTTGGATTGGTCCTTGAAATGCACCTGCTTCAGCTAAACGATCGATTTCACATGCGAGTTGCACATGATGAAAAATGTCTCTTAACGTTAATATTTTTTCAACTGAATCCTCGCATAACTTCATTGTTACTCCATCGCTATACTTTGATTGTTGTTCATAACAAATAGCTGCAATCTCTTCAATAGATACACCGCGTTTTGCTAGTATAGCCTTATTAAACTCAAACATTTCTTGTCTTGTGTAAACTATTTTTTTCTTAGTTGACATCGTTATCCTCCTTGATTCTTTCACCTATATGAAACACTGTTTGTCCATTTAGATAGTCTTTCACGTGCAACCTTTTTTTGCCATGTGCTTGAATCTCCATAATATCGATTGCCCCATCCCTTGTTTTAATCGTCAAACGCTTCTTTGTTTGTAGTATGGTTGATGGCTTAGAACTACTATCTATTATATCACTTTTAACCGCCTGATAAACTTTATATAAGTTATCCTTATACGTAAAATGTGCCCCTGGTTCGGGTGCTAACCCACGTATTCGATTAACAATCTTTGCTGTTGGCCAAGAAAAGTCGATAGTCTCATCATCATATTTAATCAATGGAGAGAATGTTACCTTTGATGCATCTTGTGGCTTGCGATTATCAAAATACCGATTAAAATCTGATAAGACCTCTTTCAGTAATTTGACTCCCAATAGACTTAATTTATTACTCAACGTTTGGAAATTATCAGTTGGGTCAATTGATATCTTGCCTTGTAGGATAATTGGTCCTGCATCCATTTCATATATCATTTCCATAACAGTAATTCCTGTTTCTTTTAAGCCATCAAATAAAGCATATTGGATGGGTGCAGCCCCACGATAAGCAGGCAATAATGAACCGTGAATATTTAATGATGTAATACCACTCAATAAACCTTTCGGCAAAATTTGACCATATGCAGCTGTAATTAAAACATCCGCTTTCATATCTAAAATTGGTTGATAGTCCTTCTTAATCCTTGTCGGTTGAAACACATCAATCCCCATCGATTCAGCAAAAGTTTTAATAGGTGATGGTGTTAACTTTCTTTTTCTACCAACCGGTTTATCAGGTTGGGTGACAACCATTAAGACATCATGGTTTTTAATTAACATATCTAGAATCGGTACAGCAAATGCTGGCGTACCCATAAATATAATTTTCATAGTATACTCCTTATATGAAATCAGGTATCGGATAAAATCGCAATCTTATATCTTCATCTTTCACCTTTTCAATCGTGTCAAATATATGTTTCATTTGTTTTGATTTCGTTTTAATGGTGATGATAAATCTAAACTGATCGCCTTTTTTCTTAATGTAAGCAGGTACTGGTCCTAAGACTTGATAACCATCCTGATTGGCAATGAGTTTTTTTAATTGAAATGCTTTTTGATATGTTTTTAAATAACCTTTACCTAATGCGCTTATTTGATAGACATGATTAAACGGAGCAAATCCACTTATCTTTCGCTCATAAAGCGCTTCTTCATAAAACTTATCATACCCTATTTTAACATCTTTTATCGCATAATGGTCAAGATCATAACCTTGAATGATGACATCACCAGGTTGTGTTCTCCCCGATCTACCAGATACTTGCGTCAATAAAATAAATGCTTCTTCACTTGCCAAATAAGATGGTGTACGAAGTAACATATCAGCCATCATCACCCCAACTAAAGTGACATTTGGAAAATCAAGCCCTTTCGCAATCATTTGTGTGCCTAATAAAATATCCGCCTTTTGATTTTTAAAATCATGCCAAATAACTTCATGCGCACCTTTCGTTCTGGTTTGGTTCTGATCCATTAATAAGACAGAAGCATGAGGGAATACTTTATGAATTTCTTTTTTAACCTGTTCAATACCAACACCAACGGATTTCATCGTTTGATTGTGACATTCATGACAAGTCTTATCAAATGTTTCTTCGTAACCACAATAGTGACATTTCAATTGATTTTTTTGTTGATAATAAGTTAAAGCAATCCCACATGTAGGACAAGTTGGCACATATCCGCATTGTCTGCACATCACAAATGGTGCATAACCTTTTCGATTAAATAAAATCATAATTTGTTCGTTTTTGGATAAACGATCATTAATCGCATATTTTAAAGCACTTGAAAACATAGAAGTATTTTTCGCTTTTAATTCTTCTCTCATATCAACAAATTGAATATTAGGTTCATTCACACCAAATGGACGTTCGTCAAGACGCAATAATTTGTATCGACCTGCTAAAGCCTCATACATTTGTTCAATACTTGGTGTTGCACTCCCTAACACAAGTGGACAGTGATGATAAGATGCACGTATGGTTGCGATATCTCTTGCATCATAAGACGTATAATCGGTTTGTTTATAAGAGGCATCATGCGCTTCATCTATGATGATTAATCCTAAATTGTCAAGAGGTAAAAAAACAGCTGATCTCGTCCCTAGTATAATATTAACTTCACGTCTTTTTATTTTCATGTATTGATCAAAACGCTCGCCTTTTGATAAATGACTATGATAAATAGCTATATCACCAAATGTTGATTCCAATCGTTCAGCCATTTGGGCAATTAATGCAATTTCAGGTACCATAATTAACACTGTTTGTTTTGCATCTAATGAATCTTTTATCCATTTTAAATACAATTCAGTTTTTCCGGATCCTGTAATCCCCTTTAGAAGGAACGTTTGATTTGTATGTTTACTTTTTTGAAAACTATTGTATACTGATTGTTGCAATTTTGTTAATGTAATATCTTTCTGTTTTCTTTCATAAATGTGATTGATTTCACGAATAATTTGTTCTTTTTCTTTACGCAATACTTGATGTTTAACGAGTGTTTGAATTTTGCCATCCGTTAACCCTATAGCAAGCAATTCTTCCTTTGTGTAACCTTTTTCTGTCATATCAAATATTTCTGGATATTTATCAATTCTATGATATGTATGATCTTTTTGATAATGATACATAAAAATTTGTTTTTCGCTTGTCTTTTGTTTATAAGATCTTGTTACTGATATTGCATGTAGACTTACATATTTACGAATAAGATAATCATAAGTATGTTGGTTTTTAGGGACACGTAAAAAGCCATTTTTATCAAATAATGCTAAAAATTCATGATCAACCAATGCTGGCTTTAATAAGCGAATATCTACATAATAATCTAAGCCTATTTCCGCTGGAACTACTGTTTCAAAAACTGCACTATATAAATCATTAGTTTGTTTTAAAATATGATCAATTAATAAGAAAGTTTCAGCTTGAATCGTTGGTATAACATCAAGTATTTCAATAATCTCTTTTGTTGCTTGCTGACTATCATTCAATAACTTAATAACATAACCCATGCGTTTTTGATTTCCAAATGGAACAACAACACGCATACCAACTTTAATATCTGTTTCAAGTGATGTCGGAATGGTATAGTCAAAAAAGCGATTAACGTCTTTGTGTTTTATATCAATTAAAATGCTCGCATACATATGATCACCACTTTCTATTATACCTATTAATCATCTTCATGAACAGCCAAATAACAAAAAAGTAACCAATGGTTACTTTAATGTTTTAAGAATCTGATCAATGTGATTTCCGTATGCGAGTGCTTCATCATATTTAAAGATGAGTTCAGGAATTTTTCGCACATGCTTGATTTGTTTAGCAAGTAACATACGAATTGATCCTTTCGCTTCTTCAAGCGCATTTTTAGCACGTTCTAACACATCTTCTTCATCCGCCAAAATTGTATAATAAATGGTTGCGAATGAGAGATCTTTCGTGACTTTCACTTCAGTTAAATTAATATAGCCAAAGCTTTTGTCTTTTACTTCTTGGTTAACAATAGACGCTAACTCTCTTTGAATGAGACTAGCTAATCTTTCTGTCGTAATTGACATGATTTACACCTCAATTTCTCTCATTTGTGATGCTTCAATAACATCGCCAACTTTTATATCATTATAATTTTCAATGGATAGGCCACATTCAAAACCAGTTCTCACTTCTTTTGCATCATCTTTAAATCGTTTTAATGAAGCTAATTTACCTTCATAAATAACGATACCTTCTCTTAGTAATCTAACTAAAGAATCTCTTCTGATGACACCATCTGTGACATAACAACCAGCGATGGTACCGATTTTAGATACTTTAAATGTATCACGAACTTCAGCTTGTCCAATGACATATTCTTCAAGTTCTGGTTCCAACATACCTTTTAAGGCTGCTTCTATATCTTCTTGTACACGATAAATGACACTATACAATCTAATTTCAACACCTTCTTGATCAGCAATTTTCTTAACTGCTGCCATTGGTCTGACATTAAATCCTAAAATAATCGCGTTTGATGCTGATGCTAAAGTTACATCATTTTCTGAGATAGCTCCAACTGATGAACGTACAACGTTAACATGAAAACCATCAATATCTATTTTTTCTAATAATCCTTTTAACGCTTCAATTGAACCTTGAACATCACCTTTAATAATAATGTTTAATTCCTTTTCAGCCGCTTCCATCGCACCAAATAATTTATCTAATGATTGTTTACTACGAGTTCTTAGTTCTGAATCTTTTGCTCTTGATTGGCGATCTGAAGCGATTGAACGAGTAACTTTTTCATCTTCAAATGCCATAAAGATATCACCAGCTTGCGGAACTTCATTCAAACCTGTTACTTCGACAGGTGATGATGGCCCAGCTGTTTTAAAGCGACGTTTCAAATCATCATTCATCGTACGAATCTTACCATACGTATTACCAATAACAATATAGTCACCAGCATGTAATGTACCAGTTTCAACAATTAAAGTTGCCACTGGTCCACGTCCTTTATCAAGGCTAGCTTCAATAACTGTACCACGAGCAAGTCGCTTTGGATTTGCTTTATATTCATGAATTTCACTAATTAATTGAATAACATCCAATAATTCATCAATACCTGTTCCTTTGAGTGCTGATACTTTAACAAATGGTGTATCACCACCCCAGTCTTCAGGCACCAATCCTTTTTCAGATAATTCAGTCATAACCTTATCAGGATTTGCTTGAATACGGTCAACTTTATTCACTGCAACAACAATTGGTACATCAGCAGCTTTCGCATGATCAATTGCTTCAATGGTTTGTGGCATAACACCATCATCAGCAGCTACAACTAAAACAACGATATCTGTAACTTTTGCCCCACGTGCACGCATTTCAGTAAACGCTGCGTGACCTGGTGTATCAATAAATGTAATTGCGCCACCTTCACGTTTGACTTGGTATGCACCGATATGTTGTGTAATACCACCAGCTTCACCTTCTACAACACGTGATTTACGAATTGTATCTAATAATGTTGTTTTCCCATGGTCAACATGACCCATAATCGTAACGATTGGTGGACGATTTGTTAAATCATTTGGATCATCAACAATTTCCATTTCATCATATCTTGTAACATCAGTGATAACTTCATCTTCAACTGTGTAACCATCTTCTAATGCAATAAGTTCAATGGTATCTCTGTCGATAACTTGGTTAACAGATGTCATCATGCCAAGCCCCATTAATTTCTTAATGATGACAGCACTGGATACACCCATACCTTCAGCTACATCAGCTACACTCATATCTGGTCTAACAATTAATTTCTTTTCTTTTACTTCTTTTGGTTTCTTTATCGCAGTTTGTTTGTGGTTGTTTCTATTATTGCTTTTACTACGATTATTTCTTTTATTATTTGCAGGCATATAATCACTTCCTTATCTATTGCTTAGTAATCGGCTAAACCCCCTGTCGGCTACACCAATTACTTTGACGTTTTTCTTTCCGATAGCGTCATTAAGCTGTTGTGATGACAATGCTTGGCTAACTTCTACATGGTAAAAACTTGCCTTATCTAGAATCTTCTTTTTCGTTAGTTCTGATGCATCATGTGCCAAAATCACAAGATAAACAGATTGCTTACGAATAGATTCAATTGTCATATCTGTGCCTATCACTATTTTTCTAGCGCGATAAGCAAGCCCAAGATTCTTAATCATTGACAAGTCCTAACAACTCATCATAGATGTCATCTGGTACAACTACTTCTAATTTTTTATCTAGTGCTTTATTCTTTTTTGCAAGCATAACCACATCTTTACTCAATTTAAGATATGCACCACGTCCATGTGCTTTCCCTGTTAGATCAACAGACACTTGACCTTCTTTCGTTGCTGCAATACGAATAAGCTCTTTTTTAGGATAACTTTTTCTTGTGACAACGCATGTACGCATTGGCACTTTTTTTTGTTTCATATGATCACCTTCTAGAAGATAATACCCTCACCTTGTGCCATTGTTACTGATTTAATATCAATGGACCAACCGCAAGCTTGAACTGCAAGTTTAACATTTTGTCCAAGTTTACCAATAGCCAATGATAAATGATCATCAGGTACAATTGCCAATGCACTTTTTTCTTTAGGGTTTACGTGTGTAACAGCTTCTACTTTAGCTGGTTGTAAAGCATTTGTAATAAGATCTTTTTCGTTATCTGCCCAACGGAATAAATCGATTTTTTCTCCGCTTAATGCATTAACAATTTCACGAATACGTGCGCCTTTTTCACCAACGCAAGCACCAATTGGATCAATAGATTCAACATTTGATTTTACGCCAACCTTTGAACGATCACCTGGATCTCTAGAAATCCCCATGACTTCAATCTTACCTTCTTTGATTTCAGGAATATATAATTCAAGTAATCTGATAATAAGCGAAGGATGTACACGACTCACAAATACTTTTGGCCATTTAGTCTTCATTTCAACATCAGTGACATAAACTCTAACATGATCACCAACATGGAAATTATCTTTTGGCAATGCTTCTTTTTTAGGTAATAACGTCGTTAAGTCTTTACCGATATCAAGTCTGAAATGTGATTCATCAATATCAATCACACGTGCATTAATCATTTCATGTTCTAATGACTTAAAATGTTGATATAAGTTTTTCTTTTGATAATCAACTAACGCTTCGTTTAATCGACTCTTAAAATCTCTAACTGCATAATAAGAAAAATCTTTTGGATCAATCTTTTGTTCTAGTACATCACCAATCTTAGAACGTGAATTAATGTCTTTCGCATCAGGTAACAGGATTTGTGTGTAATTCTTATCTGCTTCCATGCTGTATTCTTCAACTACTAATTGTTGTTTATACACTAAAATCTCGTTTTTCTCTTCTTTGAATTCGACGCGACAAGAGCGTACGTCATGTGCTTTTTTACATCCAGCGGTTAAACCCTGTTTAAAAGCATCCAACACTTGCTCTCTTGTTAAGCCGCGTTCTTCAACGACTTCATCAATGTTTTTGAAAAATTCTTTGCTTATCATGTCTGCCTCCTAAAGTTTCACCGCATAGCGCATATGATGAGCTTCTGCCCATTTTGCATCTATTTTACGGAAACGTCCTTTATCATTTATTTCTAATTTCATTATATCACCATCAAGCGAGATGATTGTTGCGTTACCATGAAACTTAGGTAGCTCAACATACACATACTTACCGATTGCCTTTTTAAGTTCATCTAGAGATTCAATTGGTCTTTCTAGTCCTAGTGATGACAACTCTAAATAACAATCATCATCAAGATCGTCGTCGTCCAATATATCTAAATATGCGCGATGGATTTTTTCCAAATCTAATACATCGATCATTTCTGTATCCAATAAGATTTCAACGACTTTTTCGCCATGTTCCTTTTTTAGTTTAATGCTATAAACATCAAGATTATATGGCACTAGAATTGGTAACAGTTTTTCTTTTAATATTTTTAGTTTCACTTTACACCTCAATAAAATTGAGTGGAAATCTGCTTCCCACTCAACGTTGACAACAACATTATAACATTACTTATAATAAAAGACAATTTATTTTGACTAAAAAATAGCATTATTTAAGTGCGAATAATTTGCAATAAGAAAAACATATGCTACAATATAGTTGCAAATTATATGCAAACCATTCGCAATAAGGAGAATTTTATGAAAAACACACTTATTTTTCTAATATCCATGTTCATGCTTGTCTTTTTAATATCATGTTCAGAACAAGATGAACAAACAGATATTGTAACAACCATGTATACACATTATGACCTAGCAAAGCACATAGCTGGCGACGAACTTACGGTTAGTATGTTAGTTCCACTTGGTCAAGATATTCATAGTTTTGAAGCAACCAGTAAAGATATGATAAGTATCGAAAATGCTAAATTATTTTTATATACTAGTGATGAAATAGACACTTGGATATCAGATCCAAATGAAATCGGTGGTGATGATACAATTGTTGTTAATATGTCCGAAGCCATTCACCACGTTGATGAAATAACCTTACTTGATGAAGACCATGACCATGATCATCATGAGGACGTCCATTATTGGGTCGACCCAATGGCTGCTATAGATATGTTAGGTTACATATTAGACTATATCGTTGAAATAGACCCTGATAATGCATCATATTATCAGGCTAATAGTGACGCATATGAAGCAGAAATTCTAAATGCATACCAAACCATGCATGATTATTTTGATGAAACGTCTCATCAGCATCAAACCATTTATTTTGCAGGTCATAATGCGATGTCTGCATTCGGTGAGCGATTTGATTTGACAATTGAAGCATTATTTTCTGAATTCAAGCCTGATGAAGTTTTAACATCAATTGAAATTGAAAACTTTTCAGAAGCAGTTCGAACAGCAAATGTACATTACTTATTTATTGAAGATCTAGAGGTCCCTACCGCAGCTAACGCGATAAAAGAGGCACTGCATTCTAGATACGATTATGAGCTTACATTGTTAAAACTAGGCAGTTATCACAATGTATCACAAGATGATTTTGATCAAGAAATAACCTATGTCGATCTAATGAATCGCAATTTCAATCATATAGCAATTGCCTTAGGAGAATAAAATGATTACATACAAAGATGTCGGTGTTACCTTTGGAAAATACACGGCTTTAAAAGAGGTTAATTTCAATATTAAAAAAGGTTCATTCCTACATATTGTAGGTCCTAATGGGAGTGGTAAAACTACACTTATTAGAACGTTGGTAGGACTTTTAAAACCGACATCTGGAAACATTAAGATCGAAGCGACTAGAATGGGGTATTTACCACAAAAATTGGGTCAAAGAAATCAGCTACCAATTACTGTTAAAGAAGTTATTTATTCTGGTTTTGCACATCAAAAATTAAGAGTTTCTAAAAGTGATTGTGATTTGATCAAATCTTGGTTGACACGTATGGGTATTTCAGAATTATTTAACGAGTCCATGATCTATTTATCCGGTGGACAGCAACAAAGGGTTTATTTAATTAGGGCATTAATCAGTCAACCTGACCTGCTTATCTTAGATGAACCAACCTCCGCTCTTGATCCATCTTTTAGAGAAAAGTTTTATGCATTATTAAAAGAAATTCAAACTGAAAATCATATGACAATTGTTAATGTTACCCATGATTTAACAGATGCTATAAAGGAAGACGCATGTGTGATGTACGTTGATCAAACCGTGAAATACTTCGGTTCATATCAATCATTTCATACATTCGAACACAAAGGACACCATCATGCTTGATTTATTATCTTATGATTTCATTCAACGTGCGCTAATTATTGGTATTATGTTAGCCTTATCCGCAGCATTATTAAGCCCATTTCTTGTTTTAAATCAACAAGCTATGATTGCTGATGGACTTGCTCATGTTAGTTTTGCAGGTTTAGCCTTAGGTATACTGCTATTTCATCAACCATTATGGATAGCTATTCCATTTGTTGTTGTTGTCTCACTACTCATCAAATATTTAGCAGCCAACAATCATATGAATGGCGATGCCGCCATTGGACTGGTTGCAGCTGTATCATTTGCAATCGGTTTAATTATCGTAAAACGCGGCGAAGGTTTTAACGTCTCAGTTGAATCCATGTTAGTCGGTAATATTTTCACCGTTACTTCAGCAGACTTAATCCTAACTATCATCACAATGTTATTAATATTAGCATTCATACTCATTTTCTATCGTAAATTATTCTTAATGACCTATGATTTTGATTATGCAAAATTTTCAAAGATCAAAGTTAATTTACTTGGTTACGCTTTATCAGCACTAACGGCATTTTTTATTGTTGTTGGCGTAAGAACAATTGGTACGCTACTTATTTCCGCTTTCGTGATTTTCCCTTCAATTATTGCTAGTCAATTCACAAAAAGCTTTAAATTGACTTTAGTAACTGGTATACTATTATCACTAGTTATCACAGTAGTTGGTATCTTCTTATCCCACCCATTAGCAATTCCAGTTGGTTCTGCGATTGTTGTGATTGACGCAATCGTCTTACTATTTGCGATTCTTATAAAAAACATATTAAGGAGGACTTAACGATGCGAATGACAAAACAACGTAAAGCGATATTAGCATTATTCAAAGCATCTTCAAAGCCACAAAGTGCAGAAATGATTATGGCTAGCATGGAAGATGATTCCATGAATCTTTCAACTGTTTATCGTACGTTAGAGGCTTTCTATGATGTTGGATTGATTTCAAAATCAACGATAGATCAAACCAGTTATTACTATTACAATAAAAAAGACCATCATCATTATATGATCTGCATAAACTGTCATAAGATGGTTGAAGTTGACTGCCACCTTGCACACTTCAATGATGAAGTTGCAAAAGCACATGATTTTCAAATCACGCATCACGACATGACATTATATGGTTATTGTCATGACTGCCAACAAATTATGAAAAAATAGGGAGACAATGTTGTCTCCCTTTTATTTTTAATTCATTATTTATTTGTGATCAGGATCTAATTTATCTAAGTATGCCATATCTTCAGCACTTATTGTAAAATGATCCAATTTTGAATTTTCTATAATGCGATGTTCATGTGTTGATTTTGGAAGTGGTAACGTTTCATGTTGTAAATCGTATTTGATACATAGCTGTGCTGGTGTAATTTGATACTTATTAGCCATTTTAATGACTTCTTTATTCGACAATAATTTACCAACACCAAGTGGTGAGTATGCTTCAACTAAAATACCTTTAGCCTTGCAATATGCATCTGTATCTGCTTGATGATGTAAGATATGATATGATATTTGATTAACAAACGGCTTAATGTCACAATGTGCTAAAATGTTATCGATATCTTTTGATGAAAAATTTGATACACCAATTGCTCTAATTTTACCAGCTTTGTAAAACTCTTCCATCGCTTTATAAGCAGCCACATTACCTTCATCACAATTTTTACCAATATCATTCCATGGCCATGGTGCATGAATTAAATATAAATCAACATAATCCATTCCAAGGTTTTCAAGTGTCTTTAGAAAGCCTTTTTTCGCACTTTCATAATCTTTAATATGTGATTCCAGTTTCGTCGTTATAAAAATTTCTTCTCTTGGAATGCCAGCGTCTCTAATAGCCTGACCAACACTTTCTTCATTACGGTATGCAGCAGCTGTATCAATGTGTCGATAGCCATTCTTAAGTGCAGCACTCACAGCATTATACGTTATGTCTCCATTAGGGATTTGCCATGTGCCAAATCCAAGTTTAGGAATTTTAACACCATTTTCTAACTTGTAAAATTCATTTAATACACCCATAATTACACTCCTTTGTCAACTCTAATAAACTTATATAACAAATCACGTAATGCTTTCGGCGAATCTACTCTTGATGGTGCAACAGTTTCACCAAAACCGACTTTCACTTTTTCTGCGTTAGGTAGTGCTGTGAACATATCTTCATCAGTTGTGTCATCACCACAAACAAAGACAAAATCATATTGATCAACATCAAATAATCTTGTAGCCATCCCTTTATTCACCCTTTGATCTTTCACTTCAATAACCATATTACCTGATTGAATAGCAATTGGATTCGTACCTTTAATAGAATACAATGCATCCTTGATTTCAGGCATTTTAACTGCGACCATCTCCGGTTCAGCTTTACGGTAATGTAAAGCTAGAGAATTTGTTTTTTCTTCTATAAATGAGCCTGGCATACGATCAACAAAACGCTCTAAAACGTGTCTGATTGATGATTTCCAATCACTTTTCACCATGATGGTTTGTTTCCAATCTTGGCCAACATGTTTATACCACAAACCATGATCACCCACTAAATTAATACTTAATTTACCTAACCATTTTTCTAATGTATCATGATCACGTCCTGATATGACAACCACTTCATTTCTAGGATTTTTAGCCAAATCTTTAATTAATTTAAGGATATTTCTCGTAGGATAAGCTTGCATTGGATTATCTGTAAACTCCATGAGTGTTCCATCATAATCTAGAAAGATTAAACGCTTTTTGCCTTGTTTATATGTCTCCATAAGTTTACCTACATTAAGCGGTTTTATTTCTAAACGTTTCTTCTCTTCATCATGTGTTTTTGAAAGTCGATCAATAAATGCAGACGCCCAAAACGTTACATTATAACGTTTCAGTCTTTGATGCATAATTTCGTTTCTCGCAATTTGTTCACTTTTTGGCATTTCAAGTGCATATTTAATACTTTCAGCGATCTGATTGTCATCATTCGGATTAACGACGATTGCTTCGGATAACTCACTTGCTGCCCCAGCTGTTTCTGATAATACAAGCATACCTTGTCGATCTGTTCTAGCTGCAATATATTCTTTCGCTATTAAATTCATCCCATCACGCAATGGTGTAACTAATAAAACATCTGATTCTTTATAGCGCATAATCAAATCATCTTGATCAAATGATTGGTATAAATACCAAATTGGCATCCATTCAAATGTACCAAACTCGCCATTTACTTGTGATACTAATCTTTCAATATCTTGACTTAATTTGTCATATGTCGGTAAACTTTGTCTGGAAGGCGCTACAATCAAATGTAATTTAACTTTTTTACGATACTTGGGGTATTTTGTTAAAAATGTTTGATATCCTCGTATACGCTCAAGTATACCTTTTGTATAATCCAGTCTATCGACTGATAAAATAATTCGATATGGCTCTTTGACACTCATGATTTCCCGGTCTTTAGCAAAATAATCATAATTAATTCCCATTGGATATGCATCTACTTCAATCGTTCGATCATTATATTGTAATTTATAATAATGGTGTTGAATATTTAAGATACGACGTACACTACTTAAAAAGTGACGAACATAATCATACGTATGAAACGCAATCAAATCCGCTCCTAAAATACCCTTCAAAATAGAGTGTTTCCAAATGAGCAATCTGAAAATTTCAGATGACGGGAATGGAATATGCAAGAAAAAGCCAATTTTAACATCTGGAAAATCATTTCTGATTAATTCCGGTAGCAACATCAGCTGATAGTCATGAATCCATATGAGTGATTCTTTTTCAATATGTGGTTTTAAAGCATCATAAAACTTCTTATTGACAGCTTTATACCGCAACCACATCCTACTGTCAAATTTTGTTAATGCTGGGAAATAATGGAATAGTGGCCAAATCGTCTGATTTGAAAAACCTTCGTAATATAGTTTTACATCTCGTTCAGATAAACTAATTGGTACACAACGATAGTCATGAAATAATTTATCAGTGATTTCTTTTTGATGACCACGCATACGCTCTCTAGATAAACCAGACCAACCAAACCATAATCCTTCTTTTTCGTGTTCTCTCTTAAGACCAGTTGCTAGTCCACCAATACTTTCATGATATGAAAATTCACGGTTCTTATAATGGACTGTAACCGGTAAACGGTTAGAGACAAAGATCGTTTTAGGCAAACAATCATCCCCTTTCTAGATTCCATTATAACACGTTTGGTAGGCTATTTTCTATGACCACGCCATAAGATATAGCTGTGTAAGACCAATGATACCAATCCAAGTGCTGCTAAAAAACTACTCATTAAGATCGGTAGCGTGGCAGGATAGTCTTGATAATCTGGAATAATAATCATCTGTACAACATAAATAATGAGAAAAGCAAACATTAGAACCCTTGTTAATGTATGTTCTAATGTAGTGATTGGTAATAAATCTTGTCTCATCTTTCTGTAAATAAACAAACCGACCATTCCAATAAGTAAAATTACTGCAAATGGTATATATGCATACCATGCAGCAGTATCTTCTAAATAATAAGACCATATGATATCAAGGCTGATAATCATATATGAAATATCTAACAATGCTAAGATGATCATGTTTTTCTTTAAAATGGACATATAGACTTCCTTTCTTGTTGTGCTCTATATTTTTTGTTTCTCGTTCAATATCTTTTCATTTCGTTTTTTGTTATACTAATAAGTGAAATGAGGTAATCTTATGAAAAAAGCCGTTTACCCAGGGACATTTGATCCCCTTACAATTGGACATCTAGATATTATTAAACGCGCAGCACGTATGGTAGATGAACTCCATGTTGTGGTTGCTGACAACTACAAAAAAGTGCCGACATTCACTGTCGAGGAACGAATTAAGATGATTGAACTCGTCACAAGAGATGTTGACAATATCGTCATCGCTTATGCTGATGACCTCATCGTTCGTTATGCTAAAAATCATGGTATTAATTTAATCGTACGTGGTTTAAGAAATATTCAAGATTACGAAAACGAATATGCCTTATACCAGTTTAATCGAAACATTAATCGTAGCATTGAAACATGTATCTTATTTCCGTCTTCAAGAAATCACTTTGTTTCTTCCTCTGCAATTAAAGAATTAATTGTGCACCATGCGGACATATCGCCATATGTTCCACGTGAATTAATTAAAATGGTTCAAGATCGTATAAGACCTAAATCAGATGAATAGATTTAAAAAAATCATAAAGCTGATCTTTCGATATTGCTGGTGCAATATGATCGGCTTTTTCTTTTAATTCATCAAAACGTGAATTCTCCATTGCTAATCCAATATCTGCTATGTCTAACATATCAATATCATTAAAACCATCACCGATACAAATAAGACGGTAATCATCAAGCGTTTCTAACGCTTTTTTAATACCAAAAGCTTTACTAATATGCGGATACGTGAAATCTGCACCGCCATAATGCCATGGATATACTCTAAACTCAGGAATGTCTTTTGCAATATTCAATATTTCACTTTCATAGTCTGCAAACATCCATAATTGATATATTTTTTCTTTTAAATAAAAGTCTTCATCAACTTTAGGAAAAACACCCCGTAAAACTTTCATACCATACCCAACACGTTCGTCCCAATAATTAACCGCTTCATCGTCCAAACCTACCATTCCAACATTTAAATCATGACCTTTTGTTTTTGATAAAGCATGTTTGATATCTACTGTTTTAATTGGTTCATCAAAAATGATTTTATTATCTTTTAAAACAACTGCGCCATTTAATAACACCTGAAAAGTAAAATAGCCTAAAAAGTCATGAATAATCTCAAGCTTTCTTCGGCCTCTACCTGTAGCAAGTCCCACAATGACATCTTCATTTTTAGATAGTGCATCTAATAACTTTAATGTTTGTGTAGGAATTTTCCCTAATTTTGTATCATATATTGTATTATCAACATCAAAAAAAATCACTGTCTTCATAAATATACCTCAATAAGTAATACCATTGTAACACTTTTTGTTATTCCCACTCAATTGTGCCTGGTGGTTTTGAGGTAATATCATATGCAATCCGGTTAATACCATCAACTTCATTAACCATCTTACTTGAAGCTTCTTCCAATACATCAAACGGTATTTTAGCCCAATCGGCAGTCATACCATCGGTTGATGTTACTGCTCGGATGACTAATAAGTATTCGTAACTTCTTTCATCACCTTTAACACCAACTGTTTTCGTATTGGTTAAAACTGTAAAATATTGCCAAATTTCGCGATCTAATCCGGCTTTTTTAATTAAATCTCTTAAAATTTTATCTGTGTCTTGCACGATTTTTACTTTTTCAGCTGTAATCGATCCCATAATCCGAATCGCTAAACCAGGACCAGGAAATGGTTGACGATAAACAAATGATTGATTAATACCTAATGCAATACCTAGTGCTCTTACTTCATCCTTAAATAGACGATTAAGTGGTTCCACAAGCTTAAACGGCATGTTTTCAGGCAATCCACCAACATTGTGGTGGCTTTTTATGGTATGTGCTGTTTTCGTTCCAGATTCGATTAAATCGGTATATAACGTACCTTGACCTAAATAGGCATAATCACCATGTTTATTCGCAACTTCTTCGAATGTATCAATAAATGCTTTACCAATGATTTTACGTTTTTGTTCTGGATCTACAACATCC
Source organism: Acholeplasmataceae bacterium (assembly GCA_963676765.1). Lineage (GTDB taxonomy): Bacteria > Bacillota_I > Bacilli_A > Acholeplasmatales > Acholeplasmataceae > WOFB19. Next base: position 759,000 of record OY781159.1, on the reverse strand, counting down.
CTTAATCTTTCATAAAACATCTCTTTGGCATCAACACATTCAACATTAATATGATATTCATCTTTAAAACGTGCCATAACTTCATCAGCTTCATTTTTCCTAAGTAGTCCATGATCAATAAAGAAACAACGTAACTGATCACCAATTGCTTGATGAATGAGCACAGCAGCAACACTGCTATCCACACCACCAGAAATTGCCATTAACACTTTTTCCTTACCTACTTGTTTTCTAATATCTGCAATCAACATTTGACTTAATTGATCCATTTTCCAATCAAATTTTACATCACACGCTTTCAAGAAGTTTTTTAGAATGATTTGTCCATAGTCACTATGTAAAACTTCTGGATGGAACTGTACACCAAATATATCTTTTTCATCATGTTTAATTGCTGCAATTACTTGCTTAGTAGACGCTAAAACATGAAAATCCTTTGGTGCTTCTTTTAAGCGATCGCTATGGCTCATCCAAACATTTTGAACGTTTGGTGTATCTTTAAATAAGTTATTTTGTTCAAGCACAGTAATTTGTTGTCTACCATACTCTTTTTCGCCTGTTCTAATGACCATGCCACCTAAATCTTTAACCATGAGTTGCAGCCCATAACAAATACCTAAAATAGGCTTATTAATCGTATAAAGTTCAGGGCTTACTGCATACGCATCATCAGCAAATACAGATTTTGGTCCACCTGATAAAATAATACCTTTGACATCATGAGCTTTTAAAACATCAAGTGGTGTATCATAGCTTAATAATTCACTATAGACACCTAATTCTCTAATCTTTCTAACAATTAATTGATTATATTGACTTCCAAAATCTAAAACAATAATTTTTTCCATATTTACTACTTTCTTGAATAATTTGGTGCTTCTTTCGTAATATTAATATCATGTGGGTGGCTTTCAACTAATCCACTCGCTGTAATTTCAACGAACTCAGCATTTTTTTGTAAATCATTAATTGTTTTCGCGCCAAGATATCCCATACCAGATCTAACGCCCCCTAATAACTGGTAAATCGTATCTTTAACATTCCCTTTATAGGATACCATACCTTCAATTCCCTCAGGGACAAATTTATCCTTTTGTTCTGATTGGAAATAACGATCTTTTGAACCACGTTTCATGGCAGACAAAGACCCCATACCAACATAAGTTTTAAAACGTCTACCTTCCCAAATGATTTCTTCACCAGGTGCTTCACTACAACCTGCTAAAAGTGAACCTAACATCACAGACTCAGCACCTGCAGCTAGCGCTTTAACAACATCACCAGAATATTTAATGCCACCATCAGCAATCACAGGAATATCCACAGTTTTAGCGTATTCACAAACGTCTAAGACAGCTGTCAATTGTGGCATACCCACTCCAGCTACAACTCTTGTTGTGCAAATCGAACCAGGACCAATACCAACTTTTAATCCGTCCGCACCTGCTTCTACAAGTAATTTAGCAGCTGTTTTGGTTACTAAATTACCAGCAATGAGTTCAATTTTAGGAAATGCTTTTTTAATCGCTTTGATTGCGTCAACAACATTTTTTGAATGCGCATGCGCAGAATCGATGGAAATAACATCTGCACCAGCATCAATCACAGCTTTCACACGATCTAAGAAATCAGGCGTAATTCCAATGGATGCCCCAACTCTAAGTCTACCTACACTATCTTTATTAGCATTAGGAAATTCAATGACATTATCAATATCTTTTGAAGTAATTAACCCAATTAATTTGAAGTCATCATCAACAATCGGTAACTTCTCAATACGATGTTTCCATAAAATATCTTTTGCATCCTCAAGTGTTGTTCCAATTTTTGCTGTTATTAAATTCACTTTTGTCATGACTTCAGTAACTGGATGTGCTTCTTTTTTAAGATATTTAATATCTCTGTTTGTGACAATCCCTAACAACTTATTGTCTTCATCAACAACAGGTAAACCACTGATTTTATATTCACTCATATACTTTTCAGCATCCACCGTTGTCATATCAACGTTTAAAGTCACAGGAATTTGAATCATACCTGAAACATTCTTCTTCACCTGATCAACTTGTTTTGCTTGTTCTTCAATGGACATGTTCTTATGAATAAAACCAATGCCACCTGCTCTTGCAAGTGCAATTGCCATTTTTGCTTCAGTCACTGTATCCATTGCTGCAGAAATAAGTGGCATATTCATACTTACATTTCTTGTTAATCTCGTTTTTAATGAAACATCTTTAGGTAGAATCTCCGATGCACTTGGAATTAGTAATACATCATCAAATGTTAAGCCTTTTTTCATACAATCTCTCCTTGTTCATAAAAAAATGTGCCAACAGGCACATATCAAAAAAGTGCCGTAGCGCTATCTAAGGCGTAGCGTAGAAACGTTTGAACCAAAATCATCAAACTTATACGGTTTATAGTATCTTAACATATCTTATGTATTATTGAAACCCCAATATCACAATATTTAAATTAAAATATGTGTTTCTATATCATTTTTTATTTATTTGTCATATAATATTAATGAACTTTTTCGTTTTCGGAGGAATTAAATCATGAAAAACCCTTTACTTAAAACCGGGGAAATCGGCATTTTTGCTTTGGGAGGCCTAGGCGAAGTCGGTAAAAATATGTATATTTATGAAATTGAGGACCAGATCTTTATTGTTGACGCTGGTATTCTTTTTCCCGATGAACATTTATTAGGTATTGACTATGTCATTCCTGATTTTACTTACTTACAGGAAAACCAAGACAGAATCGTTGGCTTATTTATTACCCATGGTCATGAAGACCATATCGGTAGCATTCCTTATTTACTTAGACAAGTTGAGATTCCTAAAATTTATGCATCAGGAATTGCAGTGGATCTTATTGAATATAAATTTATGGAACATGCTGATATCAAAGTACCACAAATTGTTGAATACAAGAGTTATTATAAATATACATTCAAACAAACTGAAATGAGCTTTATTCGGATGAATCACTCCATTCCTGATATGTTTGGAATTGTCTTTAGAACACCTCAAGGTATCTTATTCCATACTGGTGACTTCAAAGTTGATTTAACACCTGTTGGTCCACCTTGTGAGTTTGACAAACTTGCTGCTATCGGTGACGAAGGTGTCTTATGTTTGTGTTCTGATTCAACAAATTCAGAACGTGATGAACTCATCCAATCAGACGCTAAAATTGGTAAGTCAATTAATGAATTGTTCTCTAGGCTGACCGGTCGCATTATCATCGCTACATTTGCGTCTAACATGTATCGTATTCAACAGATTATTGAAGCTGCTGTCTTAAATCATCGTAAAATTGCTGTTTTTGGTCGTTCAATGGATCGTGCAATTGAAGCAGGTACACAAACCGGTTATATTAAAATACCAAAAGGTACGCTTGTTTCAGGAGATCAATTGAAACGTTTAAGACCGGAACAAGTAACTTTACTTGTTACAGGCTCTCAAGGTGAACCATTAGCAGCGTTATCAAGAATTGCTAGTGGATCACATCGTCAAGTTCAAGCTATGCCTGGAGACACAGTTATCTTTTCTTCTTCTCCCATTCCTGGGAATCAAGAAGGAGTGAATAGAACTATTAATAAACTCTTTAGACAGGATATAAATGTTATTACACATGGTCCACTTGCGGATACACATACATCAGGACATGGTGCTCAAAATGATTTAAAATTGATCTTAAGTCTAACAAAACCAAAACTATTCATTCCTATCCATGGTGAACATCGTATGTTACGTCATCATAAACAATTAGCTATCGATACAGGTGTTGATCCAGATAATATTTTAATCATGGATAATGGTAATGTTGCAGCTGTATCAAAAAAAGGTATTCGTTACGCTGGTGAAGTTACATCAGGTGAAGTCTATATAGATGGAACGGGTATTGGTGATATCGGTAGTCAAGTCATTAGAGAACGTAAGTTATTATCTGAAGAAGGTCTGTTTTCAGTAGTCTTATCTGTGGATAGCGATAAACGTAAACTAGTCAATAGTCCAACTGTTATTTCACGTGGTTTCATCTACATGCGTGGTAATGAAGAATTGACAAAGCAATTAGCAAATGATACGAAGTTAATCGTGGAAAATGAACTTAAAAAGAAATTCTATAACGAGCAAAATATTAAACAAGCTATTGTTGATCAACTAGGCAAAAAGATTTATAAGATGACACAACGTAAACCCTTGGTCATTCCAATTCTTGTTGATGCACAATCATTTTAAAAAAAGAAAACTGACATTTTGAAGTAGCATGTCAGTTTTTTATTAAATATAATCGATAAAAGCATCAAACACTTGTTTGGTCACATGTGCATCATCTAATGCATCATGCGCCTGTGTTTCATCAATATCATAGTATGCTTGATACGCCTTAAATAAACCTAAATCATCTTTTAAATTGAAATAATCTTTATGTAACTTTAATAAATCAATGAAATCCGTATCAACGGTTAACGCTTCTTTGTGATGAAGTCGATATGAATCATTTAAAGCAGATATATCATTTTTACCCCAAACGATGAACTTTGGATGATATGTATCAACAATCATTTTCAGCTTATCATAAAAATCATCATAATGAATCGCTGATTCATAGAAATATAGTTCATCAAGATTTAAAAACTTTTGTGTTCTTTTGGATAACTTTGTATCAAGTAATGGCAAAACATAATACCCTTCATCAATCATTGTTTCACCCTTCGCTTCTGCAAGCATGTAACCAGCTTGAATAATTTCTGGTGTAAATGCTCTTGGTTTATACCCAGGCATAGTCATTTCAAAATCAATGAATAGATAATATTTTTGATTTGCTAAAACTTTTTTCATCTCTTTTCTTAGTTGATCAATATCATAATAAATACGATATGGTTGTAATTCAATAATTTGTCGAAAGAAAGCCACTTGATATACCCAGGCTTTTTTTATTTTTTTACGTCTTGGTCCAATTTCAAAATCGACCAGGACACCTTTACCTAAAAATATCCAAAATGTTTTTGATAAACGATTTGTTAAATGAAAACCTATCTTTCTACCTTCGATGACAACATAAAATGTATGATCTTGATCATTTATCTCGTGTATGATATGTCTCATGACTTGACCTTTCTAAGTGCTTCAATCGATGTTTGTTTGACGCCACATGCTTTTAAATCTTCATCACTGGCATTTAATATGTCATCTAAGCTCTTGTAATGTGCTAATAATTTTTGTTTTGTCTTCGGTCCTATACCTTTTACTTGATCTAAGACAGATGTTTTGGCTAATCTAGAACGTGTTTGTCGATGGAATGTGATTGCGAACCGGTGCACTTCCTCTGACATGCTAACTAGTAATTTGTATAAATCTTTATTTTTTAATAACATAATCGGTTTATCTTTATAAACGAGTGCTTCCAATTGATGATGTCTATCTTTCTTTAAGCCTGCGACTGCAATATTTAAATTCAATGCATGCAGTGTATCTTTTGCGGCACGAACATGACCAATACCACCATCAATTAATATTAAATCCGGTTTTTCCGTATGTTCAATCAACATTTTTTGATATCTACGATATGTCACTTCTTTCATCGCTTGATAATCATCATTTGTTGTTGTTTTCAAATGATATTTACGATATAACTTTTTAGCAAAACCCTGATCTTTGTACACGACCATGGCTGATATCGGTGCAGTTCCAAATAGTTGTGCATTATCAAATATGTCAATATGGTGCACAGGTCTACCAACAATATCGGATAATTCATCTAATGCTTGCAATCTTTGATCTTCTTGATGTCTATATAGCAAGTGATAATGCTCTAAATCATAGATTGCATTCTTTGTTGCAATATCTACCATCTTTTTCTTTTGACCAATTTTAGGCATCACCGCTGTATTGCCAAATAATGCTAATAAATCTTGTTCATCAAATTTTTCAGAAAACAATATTTCATCTGGTAGTTTACGTTCATAGTATTGTGCTAAATAATTAAGTACTGCACTCATTTGATCTCCAACATACCCAAATACAATTTGGTGTTGATCTACCATAATACCTTGCCGCATTAGCAAAATCTGAATGGCAACATCATCTTCATTCGCAGCGAAACTCACCATATCGCGATCTTTACCGTCGTTTAGATTAATCATTTGCTTTTCAGTTGTTTGTTCTATTGCTTTCATTAAGTCACGATATTCAGCAGCTTTCTCAAAATTCATGCGTAAGCTTGCTTCTTCCATCTGTGTCTTTAATTCTTGCATAACCTCTTTCGTATCCCCTTTTAAAAAGCGAATAATTTTTTCAGTCATTTCTGTATAATCCACTTCCGGATGAATACATGGTCCAAGACATTGTCCAATATGATAATATAGACAAGCTTTTTTTGGCATAGTATCGCATTTTCTAAGTGGATAAATATGATTTAACATGCGAACTGTTTCTCTTGCTGCATATACATTAGGAAACGGACCAAAAAGTCTCCCTTTCGGTTTCTTCTTGCGAACAACCATCAATTTAGGATACTGTTCTTCTGTTAATTCAATATAGGGATACGTTTTATCATCCATTAAGCGAATGTTATATTTTGGACTATGTTGCTTAATGAGATTCATTTCAAGAATTAGTGATTCATGTTCCGAAGGTGTAATCACATACTCAAAATCATCGATTTCGCTAACTAATCGTGTCGTTTTTGTATTATGAGCACCTGTAAAGTATGAGCGAACTCTTTGTTTTAGTTTCTTTGCTTTACCAACATAGATAATTGTACCATGTCTGTTTTTCATCAAATAGCAGCCAGGTTCATTTGGTAATAAGCTTAATTTATCCTTTATTGCCATTTAACCACCACTATCATTGTAACTCGCAAAGCTAGTCTATTCAACTGCTAAACCCATTTTTAAAGAAGAAAAAAGCGATTGCTCGCTTTTATCCTTCAAATTCAATATCTACTCTACCAGCTATAATTTCTTCTAAAGCGACACCAATACTTTTTACACATTTTGCATTTTCAACTTCTAGTTCTTCTGAATCTAGTATTTGTGCGACTTTACTTGCTGCGTATACAAGTTTATACTTTGAGTCAATTTTATCAAGTAATTTGTCAATTGACGGATAGCGCATACCATCAGTATTTTTATTCATTATATCATTCTCCTATCATCTTCATATAGTTATGGATTGTTCGTTCAGTTTTCGCATGTTCTGCACGAATAATCGCCATGATGCGGTCAGCCGCGTTATTTACTTCGTCATTAACGACGATATAATCATATTTATGAGCAAGCATAAATTCTTTATCCGCTTTCTTCATACGCTCATCAACAATTGCCTTATCTTCTGTGCCACGATTCAACAGGCGTTGATAAAGTGATTTTCTTCCTGGGGGAACTAAGAAAATAAAGACAGCATCGTTCATTTGTTTACGAACTTGTAATGCACCTTCTACCTCAATCTCTAAAACAACTTCTTTACCACGATCTAGTTGTTCGTCAACTTTATCTCTTGGTGTGCCGTAATAATTTCCAACAAATTCAGCCCACTCTAAAAATTTATTTTCCTTGATGCGTTTTAAAAATGTTTCCTTACTGACAAAATAGTAATCAATCCCATCAACTTCACCTGGCCGAGGTGGTCTTGTCGTCATTGATACTGAATAGACAAGATCATGATTCGGCATATTGAATAGTGCCCGTCGAACGGTACCTTTACCAACGCCAGAAGGGCCGGAAATGACAACTAATAAACCGCGTTCATTGAGTTTCATCGGTTCCTCCTGTAACTCTTGATTTACCCTTTATTATATATAATTATTTACAATATGTAAATAGATAGCATCAAATATTATTTTATTATGCCAAAAAGTTCATAATATAACGTGCTATGTTAAAATAATAAGTGAGGTATTTATAACATATGATTGATGGATTACTGCTATATCACTTAAGTAACGAACTACATGAAAAGTTAGCAAAAGCACGTCTAGAGCGCATCGTTCAACACGATGATTTTTCTTTTGGTCTAACATTTTATCGCTATGGCGAGAAATCACATCTCATGATTAATGTTCATCCAAATGATTTTGCTATTTATTTAACAGATCATAAGCCATCTCAAATCATCACAACCCAATTCTCGCAATCTTTAAAAAAAGAATTAGCTGGTTCTATATTAACTGCAATCACACAACATGAGACAGATCGTGTTTTGTTGCTACACTTTACATCTTACGATTTAATTGAGGGACCGATTGAAAAAATATTAGTGTTTGAAGCAATGGGGAAATATTCAAATCTTATCTTAACAAAAGATCATATGATTATCGATACATTCAAAAAAATGTTTTTCGATACGGGTAGACAATTATTACCGCATGCCGAATTTGAATTTTTTCCATCTGATAAATTACCGTTCACTTCTTTTCGTTATGACATGATTGATACACCAAAAGATATTTCCAAACAATATCAAGGTATTAGTTTATTGACAGCAAGTTTCTTATTTGAAAATCAACTTACACCATTAGAACTTGATGTTAAACCAACACTTGATCTTGAGAACGAAAAAACTTATGTTTCAGATATTTTTGATGAATCACATAAGAAACAATCTTTTAAAACTATATCGCAATTATTTGATCGACCAAAAAAAGTTCAAAAACAATCGAAAGTATCTTATGCGCAATTCATCCAAAAACAGCTTAAAAAATATAAACGTAAACGCGATCAATTAAATCAACAAAAATTATCGAATGAACATAAACTAGAAGCGAAACAATTTGGTGATTTAATCTATCAATCCTTATTACCATTACATGAAAAACATTCAAATATCACAGTTCATGATATCAATATTTCTTTGGATCCAACACTCACTCTAAATGAAAATGCACAACGTTTTTACAAGAGTTATCAAAAAGCGAAACGAGGTATTGACCCAATCAATGAACAAATCAAGGAAAATGAGCAATTAATAAACCTTTTTGACACCTATAAAACATACTTACAATTAAGTAATGATAATGACTTAACTGATTTTGCATCTGATTTGGAAGTCTATGGTTATAAAACGAAAGCAAAACAGGGTAGGCAAAAACGTAGATCAAAACCAAATATCACAAAAATCACGGATGATAATGCTATATATTTAATCGGGAAAAATGATAAGCAAAATGCTTATATCACACACCAATTAGCGCAACGCAACGATACATGGTTTCATGTGAAAGATGCACCAGGTACACATCTAGTTTTACAAGCAGAAAACCTTAATGAAGCCATTATACGAAAAGCAGCTATGTTAGCAGCTTATCATTCAAGTCTTTCATTATCATCTTCTATCCCTGTAGATTATACAAACATAAAGTATGTGAAAAAGATTCCTAAAACACCTGGTTATCGAGTCACATATACGCATCAAAAAACAATATTTATTGATATTGATCATGCACAAATCAAATCATGGATTAAATTATAATATCAATAAACAAACAGTGCATATCGTTTGAAAATTATTTATAAATGCTGTAATATTGAACTAGAAATTAAGGAGGTATTACTCATGAAATTTGAATTACCAAAATTAGGTTATGCATATGATGCATTAGAACCATTTATTGATGCAAGAACAATGGAAATCCATTATACAAAGCACCATCAAGGCTATACTAATAAATTAAATGCTGCTTTGGAGAAACACCCTGAATTAGACACACCATTAGAAACTCTATTAGCAGACTTAAGCTTAGTGCCTGCAGACATTCGAACAGCCGTTCAAAACAACGGTGGTGGTTACTTCAACCACAAACTTTTCTGGTCAATCTTAAAAGTAAACAACGGTGCTACACCAACTGGTGATTTAGCTACTGCTATTGATAAAGCATTTGGTTCATTCGAAGCATTCAAAGAAACATTCTCTACTGCAGCTAAAACACGTTTCGGTAGTGGTTGGGCTTGGTTAATTGTTACACCTGAAGGTTTAAAAGTAACATCTACTCCAAATCAAGATACACCGCTTGCTGAAGGTACACCAATTCTTGGTTTAGACGTTTGGGAACATGCATATTACCTAAACTATCAAAACCGTCGCCCAGACTATGTATCAGCATTCTTCAGTGTTGTTAATTGGGATCAAGTAGCTAAAAACTATAAAGCTGCTAAATAATCAAATAAACGAAAAAGAAAAGGATGAAATTAAATTCATCCTTTTTTATGTTTTTATTAGACTGCTTCTTTAGTTTGAGATACATCTGTAATCACTGGATGACCATGTGCTTCACCAATTTTTTCAATTGACATTTTGAACACAATAGGACCAACTATTTCAAAGAAAAGGATTCCAGCTAAGACTACCGTCTTAATTAAAAGCGCTTCTTCACTATGTCCAGCAAATATACTAGATACCGCTACTAACATACCAATTTCAACGCCACCTTGTGATAAGATACAAGGACCAGTCCAGTGTCTTACAACTTTAGGTGATTTAGCAACAACACCACCTAAATATGAACCACCCATTTTACCAATTGTTCTAAAGACAATATATAAAATCGCAATAAATCCAGCTGAAATTAAAACATCAATTTTTAGCTGAGCACCAGCTAATGTGAAGAAAATGATAATAAGTGGACCTGAAAAATTCGATAAGGCAGCGCCTTGAATTTCAAATGGTTCTTTTTTAATCATATTTGTAAACACCATACCAACCATCATTGGTGTTAAGATCATTGATAAGCCATGAACTTCAAATGAGCCGATAGCAAAACCATGATGTGCAATATATACTGAAGCTAGCACAGACGATAAGGCAAACACTAAATATGTAATATAACGTTCTCTTTTCGGTAATTTAATGACGAAATATTTAGAAATTAATCCAAGGAATAATCCGAATAAACCACCAATTAACAATGAAAAGAATACTTCCATTAAAGGTTCCAATAAAGCAGTTTGAACAGTGATTGCGCCACCACCAATGGTCGCTTTTGCAATGGAGGTGAATAAACCAAATATGACAACACCAAAAATATCATCGATACCAACAACTGGAATAACTGTATCTGTAACTGGTCCTTTTGCGCGTAGTGATTTTACCATCACCATAATTGGTGCAGGTGCTGTCGCAGTAGCAATCGCTGCGAGTGTTAACGCGAGCCATAGACGTTCTCCAGCAAAGAAGTAAATACCTAAGAAAACAAGTAAAGCTGTACCAATTGCCTGAATAGCAGTAATAATGATAATAGATTTACCACTTTTCTTCACTTTTGGTAACCATAGCTCAGTCCCGATTTGGTAAGCAATAATACCCAGTACAAAGTTTGTAACGACATCTAATGAATCGAGATTCACATCCGATAATATACCAAATACGCTTGGTCCTAATAAAACACCAGAAACAATATACCCTGTAATTGCAGGTATTTTTATGAGTTCTGCAAGTTTCCCAAATATGAAACCTACGAATAATGTAATGGCTAAAAATAATAAAAATGTATATGTATCGATTGGCACAATTAATCATCTCCTAGTAACTTTCTTCTCCCCTTGCCAATTGTTTATTATACTACTAATTGTGAAAATAGCAAGAAAATTTATCATTTTCTTTCATTTCTTATGTAATAATTAAAAAAAGGGGATTTTCTCCCCTTTTACTATTTATTTATTTTTGTTTCAATCACGGCATAATCTCCATCTTCACGACGATAGACAACATGCGTACTTTTTGTTTCATTATCTAAAAAGACGAAGAAATCATGTCCTAATAGTTCCATTTGCGCAATCGCTTCAGCTGAAGTCATAGGTTTAAGTTCTATTTTCTTATTCTTAACAAGTTGAGTTGCTAGAATATCTTTTTCTAGATCCTCAGCATCAAATGCTTCACTATACGCTTCCTTAATACCTTCTTTCTCGAGGTGATGCTTGAGTTTATCCCGATGTCTTCTAATTTGTGCGATTAGCTTATCATTTGCCTTATCAATCGCTGCATACATATCAATATCGCTTGCTTCTGCTCTGACATGTGCGCCTCTTGCGAATACGTTAACTTCAATCTTGTGATGGTCTTTAAACACTTTGCAAACCACACGAATCTCATCTACCACTTCTGGTCCAAAGAAAGATTCTACTTTGTGAAGTCTTTTTTCGGCATACGCTTTGATCGCATTGGTTGGCACAAAGCCGTTTCTACCTAATACTTCAAATGTCATACTCATTCTCCTCTATCTCTATATTTTCATGGAGTGTTAAAAGATATATATCTCCTAACTCCAGTGAATCCAAGATTGTTAATATTTTATGCTTTAATTGATCAAAATGCAAGAAAATGCACTTATCACTTCGACGCATAAACGATATATAAAATGGTTTCATAAAAGACATATGTGCTATTGGTGATATCGTATCTTTCGTTTTAATCATTGATGTCCATAAGATCTGACCTTTTTCAATTGGTATTACCGATGTTTTCATCATTAATGGATACTTATTAAAACAGTATTCACAAATATGATGTTTCTCTACTTTAAACAATGAATGAATCGTATGTCTTTTAACAATTTCTTTCTTACATATTTCACAAAGCATAAGAGCCTCCCACATAAATTGTAGAAGGCTCTTTCTTATATTACTCTTTATAGGCTTCTACAATCTTTGGGATCAAGTTGCCTGGTACTTCTTCATAGCGGACAAATTCACGTGTAAATTGCCCACTACCTTGTGTCATTGCTTTTAAGTCAATTGCATAAGAAATAATCTCAGCTTCTGGTACTTCAGCCTCAACGACTTGTGCACCATCACCTTGTCCCATGCCTAATACACGGCCGCGACGTTTGTTCATATCACCCATGACATCACCAACATATGCATCCTTGACAGTGACTTTAACTTTTACAATTGGTTCTAAAATCGTTGGTCCAGCAGTTTCACATGCATTTTTAAATGCAAGACTAGCCGCCAATTTGAAACTAATTTCATTCGAATCAACTGGATGGTAAGAACCATCATATAAAGTTGCCTTAACATTAATCACAGGGAATCCCGCTAATGGTCCATGTTCAAATGTTTCTACTAATCCTTTTTCTACTGCTGGGAAATAACCTCTTGGTACGGAACCTCCAAATACTTCTTCAGCAAATTCAAAGTCTTTGTCGCCTGGTTCAAATCGGATATAAACATGTCCAAATTGACCAGCACCACCTGATTGTTTCTTATGCTTACCTTCAGCTTCTACTTTACGCTTAATCGTTTCACGATAAACAATCTTTTGATCCTGGACATCAACTTCAACTTTAAATATATTCTTCATACGTTCTAATACGTAATGTAAATGGTTCATACCTTGCCCACCTAATAATAATTGAGCTGTTTCTTTATTACGTTTAATTTCGAACGTAGGATCTTCTAAGTTAATACGATGAAGTGCCATTGAAATTTTATCTTCATCATTTTTATGTTTTGGATGAACTGCAATATAAATAACCGGTGTTGGTTGCACAACTGGAGCATAAAGAATCGGTTGTTTCGGATCGCATAATGTTTGCCCAGTTTCAATACCTTCAAGTTTAGCTATAGCAGCAATATCCCCTGCATGGAAAACATTTAGATCAATTTGCTGTTTACCTCTTAATTCAAAGAGATTCATAATCTTCTTTGTTTCACCAGTATTTGACACTAAAACTTCTTGTCCATTTTTTAAAGAACCGGAATTAATCTTCAATAAATTAATCGTACCTAAGAATGGGTCAACAGTTGTTTTAAACACATAAGCAGAAAATGGTTCTGATTCCTTCGTTACACGTTTAACTTCTTCACCGCTATGTAAATCCTTAAAGGTTAACGGTTCTAGTTCGTTTGGTGCAGGTAACATATCAACAAGTAAATTCAATAATGTTTGAACACCAATTGTTTTTGTTGCACTACCAACAATAACTGGTGTTAACTCGCCATGAAAAATACCTTCACGTAATGATTTGTGTACAACATCTCTTGGAATTTCTTCACCTGATAAATACAAATCAAGTAATTCCTCTGAAGTTTCTGCGACACTTTCAATAATCAAAGTGTGTAGCTCTTCAACTTTTGCTTTCTTTTCTTCCCAAATTTCAGCATCCTTACATGTTTCGCCATCATATAAACGTGCTTTCATATCCACGACATTCACAAATCCTTCAAAGTCTTCATGATGTCCAATTGGCCATGCAAATGGTACAGCCTTTTTACCTAATTGTTGTCTAATTTGTTCTAAGATATCATCAAACTTAACGTTTTCTTTATCCATCTTATTAACAAACAAAATCGTCGGAATATGACGATCTCTAATTTGTCGCCAGACACGTTCGGTACCAACTTCTACCCCTTTGCTGGCATCAATCATGATAATCGCTCCCTTAACGACCTCTAGCGCTTGATTCAAATCGCCAACCAATTCATCAATACCTGGCACATCTAAGAAATTAAGCTTATAATCATGCCATTCTGTTGGTAACAGGCTTAAAGACAAACTAGCTTGCTTGTTTTGCTCCTCCACCATATAGTCAGAGACGGTACTTTTTTTCTCTACTTCTCCTTTTTTGTCAATTGCGTTGCTGACAAATAACAATGATTCTGAAAGACTAGTCTTACCAGATCCTTGATGGCCTAATATAGCGACATTTCGGATTTGATTTGTTGCATATTCTTTCATCTCTAACCTCCTGTAATCGTTTACATTATCTCTACTTCTATTATAGCATAACAACGAAATAATGTTTGATAAAACTTCTAAATAACATGTTTTAACATATCAGACCTCTCGTGATATAATAACGGTGGTGAGATAATGAACAAAATTCCAATTAAAATGATACGCTGGTATCAAAAAAATGTTAGTCCCCACAGTGGACACCATTGTAGACATAAACCAACATGTTCACAATATGCAGTTACTGCTTATGAACGCTTTAATTTCTTTAAGGCGAGTTTTTTAACGACAAAACGCATCCTTACATGTAATCCGTTATTCAAACCGAAATATGACCCCGTACCGGAGAAAAAAACAAAACGCAAAAAACATGATCAAAAGGATCATCAAGACACATGAGACATGTGACCTTTAAAGGCGCACAAGTTTATACGTGTCTTTCTATCTTATTAGAAGATTTTAACATCCATAAAACGGATGTTGATATCGTATTAGATATGCGTATGCCTTACTTGTTTCATCGGAAGCAACTTTCTAAAACAAAAGTTACTTATATGGCAGGGACTAGGCTCCAAGAAAAAAAATGGTTTGATTTATTTTTAAATCACCATAACTTAGCATTTAATGAAGAAAACTTGACAAGACTACAGTCGTTAACGATGTTAAATAACTTGAGTAAGTTCAAGCGGAAAGCCCTACTATCTATTTATATGGATGATCAACAGTATGCTGTCGTTTTCAGTCATTACGACTTATTAGCAAATAAATATATCTTTATTATGCCTGAACAATTACTTGGTGAACATTATCGCCAGATGGAGCTTGATGAAGAAACATTATTAAGTTATTTAGGTAATCAAGTCAACATCGGTTTTATCAACCCATCTGATGAAAAACAATATCTTTTGGTAGATATGATTAGTCAATCCATCGAGATACTTGATGATTATGCTACGTATGTCAGTTCCTGGTGTAAAAAGAAACATACAAAACACCGTCAATTAGAAGCATTCGATATGGTTTTTAGAGCTTTACTCACTGATTCTAGACGTATGCTAGAACTCAAAGGTGAGCATAAACTTGCTAATCAAATAAAAACACTAAGTCATCATTATATTCATTATTTGAAATCAACTGATGAACGCTTCATGATTCCACTTGCTGATGAATTTGAAGTAGTTATAAAAGCATATCAGACATTTATTGAAGATTATTACAGACGCATAAGATACACATTAACATATTAAAAAAACGCGAAATTAATCGCGTTTTATTTTTTACTCTTGCGTTTTTCTTGTTGTTCTTTAATAACTTTTTGTCTTGTAAATTGTTCTCTTTCTTTTTCTTCAAGTACTTCCGTAATATATTTAATATTTGCTTGAAAGCGAGGTATCACAATATTTTGTAACGCATTCGCTCTTTTTTGTGCTTTTCTGATAGCATTTGCTAAACGATAGGTTGCATTATCAATTTCTGAAAGTTTTACAGTTAAATCTCTCACTTTTTGAAACATCTTATAGGCATAGTCAAACTTTGTATTCGTTGAACCAATCCCATAAGTGATTTTAACTGGTTCAGCAACATGAGTAACTTTAGGTATTTCAACACCCATCACTGAACGATATACAACTTCTACACCAGCATCAATTGGAATTGATTTGGCAATATCACTTACGATTCCTAATGTAATATTCGCTTCTTGTAAGGCTTGATAGGCACGTTCAAAAGTTGAGGCGATTTCTTCTCTTAGCATTTTAACATCTGCTAATAAAGACATCATCTCACGCATTAAGATGTTGCGCTTACGATCCATCAATTCATACCCTTTTTGCGCTAATTGATTAGATTTCGTAATAGCCATCAAATTACCTTTTGTAGGGAATACTTGATTAGTCAAACTTACTCACCTCGGAGTTGATGAATGATTGGTTTTGTAATAATATGGAATCTTTCAACAGCACGTTCATGATCATAATGTGCTTCAATTACTTTTTCATCAATACGTGATAATTCTTCACGTGGTAATACTGAAAGTAAATCCCATCCAAGATCTAATGTGTCCATTATATCTCTATTTGTGTCAAACCCTTGATTTAAGAAATGTTCTTCAAACAATTTTCCAAATTCAATATATTGACGGTCTACCGGTGATAATTCATCTTCACCAATGACAGAAGCTAAGCTTCTTGCATCTTGGACTTGCGCATAAGATGCGAATAGTTGATTTGCCACATCAGAATGATCATCTCTCGTATAATCAGCACCAATTCCATCTTTCATAAGTCTAGATAGCGAAGGTAAAACACCGACTGGTGGATAAACACCTGTTTGGGTTAACTCTCTCGATAATACAACTTGTCCCTCCGTAATATATCCAGTTAAGTCCGGCACTGGATGTGTAATATCATCATTTGGCATCGTTAAAATAGGAATTTGCGTCACAGAACCCTTCGCTGTTGTCACGATTCCTGCCCGTTCATATAAAGATGCTAAATCAGAATAGAGATAACCTGGAAATCCTTTACGTCCCGGAATTTCACCTTTAGATGATGAGAATTCACGTAAAGCCTCACAATATGACGTAACATCTGTTAAGATTACTAAAACGTGCATATCATGTTTATATGCTAAATACTCAGCTGCTGTTAAAGCAAACCTAGGTGTTAAAATACGTTCAATAATCGGTTCGTTTGATAAATTCAAAAACATAACAACTCGATGCATTACACCCGCTTCTTCAAATTGTCTTTTAAAATAATCAGCAACATCATTTTTGACACCCATTGCTGCAAACACAATACAGAAATTATCTGATTTACGATCAGCAATTTTTGCTTGTTTTACAATTTGCACGGCTAATTCATTATGTGGCATACCCGAACCTGAGAAGATTGGTAATTTTTGTCCACGAATAAGTGTCGTCAATGCATCAATTGAAGATACACCTGTCTGAATGAAATTACGTGGATATACACGACTAACTGGATTCAAAGGAGACCCATTGATATTCTGTTTTTCATCAATATAAACTTCACCAAGACCATCAATTGGATGTCCAGAACCATTAAAAGTTCTACCAAGTATTTCCTTTGATAAAGCCATTTCAACTGGATGACCTGTAAATTGAATTTTGGTGTTATTTAAAGAAATATCGCGTGTCCCTTCAAAGACCTGAATGGCTACACGTTTCCCATCAATTTGGACGACACGACCAAAGCGTGAAGAACCATCCTTAAGTTTGATTTCAACCATTTCTTCATAACCAACATCTTCAACATCATCTAGAAAAATAAGTGGACCGTTAATTTGGTCAAGTCCAATATATTGGAGTTTCATAGCTGTCCTCCTATTTCATGCGCTTGATCATTCGATCGATTTTTGTAATATAATCATCGAATCTATCAAGAGCATCATTTGCGACATCATATTTCATTTTAATGACGTCTTCAAAAACACCTGTTTCCAATAAGACACTTAATGACTTACCTTCAGAAACCACGTTTTTCGCTTGTTCATATAAATGAATAATGACATTCATCATCAATAATTGTTTATTTAATGGTACATAAGTATCATCTTTATGGAAGGCATTTTGTTGTAAATAACCTTGTCTAATAACTTTTCCAATTTCAATAATAAGTTTTTGATCATCTGGTAGTACATCGCTACCAATTAATTTAACAATTTCCAATAGTTTCGTTTCTTCTGCTAATAAACTCATAATCTTTGTTCTATTGATTAAAAAATCAGGACCAACATTGGTTTCATACCATTTCGTTAAATCACCAACATAGTCTGAATAACTTTGATTCCAGTTAATCGCAGCATAATGTCTCGCATAAGCTAACTGTTTATCAAGTGCCCAAAAACTTCTAACAAAGCGTTTTGTATTTTGTGTGACTGGTTCTGAAAAGTCAGCACCTTGTGGTGATACTGCACCAATAATCGTAACAGATCCTTTGGTATGATTTAAGTTATTCATGTAACCAGCACGTTCATAAAATTGAGAAATACGCGATGGTAAGTAAGCTGGAAAACCTTCTTCAGCTGGCATTTCTTCTAGGCGTCCTGAAATTTCACGGAGTGCTTCAGCCCAACGCGATGTTGAATCAGCCATAACAGCGACGTGATACCCCATATCACGATAATATTCAGCAATTGTTACACCAGTATAAATAGATGCTTCACGTGCAGCTACTGGCATGTTTGATGTATTAGCAATCAACACTGTTCTTTCTAATAATGGTTTATCAGTTCTAGGATCGATGAGCTCTGAGAATTCTTCTAATACTTGTGTCATTTCATTACCACGTTCACCACAGCCAACATATACGATAATATCAGCATCACACCATTTAGCAAATTGGTGTTGCATCATTGTTTTACCAGTACCAAAACCACCTGGCACAGCTGCTGTACCACCTTTAGCAATCGGAAAAAGTGTATCAATAACTCGTTGTCCGGAAATAAGTGGTGTTGAAATCGTAAGTCTTTTTTCAACAGGACGAGGCACTTTAATTGGCCATTTTTGAGCTAATGTGAGCGTACGTTCATTACCTGTTTCATCAACAATTTTAACAATTTCATCAAATAGTTTATATGAACCAGATGCGGCCACCCAAGTGACTTTACCTTTTTGATCACCAGGTACAAGTAAGCGGTGTTCAATCATCGACGTTTCTTGGATTGTTGCATAAACAGCACCACCATCTAACTGATCATCAAGTTTCGCTGTAATTGTTACATCCCATGACTTACTACTGTCGAGTGATTCAACATCACTTCCGATTGGAATATAAATACCTGATTTACTCGCTATTGATTTCAGAGGTCTTTCTATCCCATCGAAAATATTTTTCAGTAATCCTGGCCCTAATAAAGCAGAGATTGGTTCACCAGTTTCAAAAACAGGTTCACCAGGAACAAGTCCTGTTGTTGATTCATAAACCTGAATAGTTGTTTTTTCTTTCGAAATTGAAATAACTTCACCTAATAACTTTTCATGTCCTACATATACTTTTTCAAGCATATGAAACACATTTGCATGACGAACAGTGACAACTGGTCCATTTATCGAATAAATTGTATTTTCCATCGCGTTGCCTCCTATGTTCTAATAAACAGTTTAGAATGCTTATAGAACCATTCTTTCTGCTCTTCAAGTTTTGTATCTATTGTGACATCCATTTCAATATGCTGACTTGGAACGACGACGATAAAACCACCGATTTTAATCGCTGGATCAATTTCCAAAGTCACCTCATCTTTTAGTGCTTTCTTCAAAATCGCTTCAATGTTATGGTCATAAGGTGATACCTTAATGATTATTTTTTTATCACCGATGTATGGATCAAGTGTTTTAATCTTCTCTTTGATATATGATGTATAAGCTTTAGTTTCAATAAAATCAACTAACTTTTCAAACACTTCATTAAAAACAACATTCGCCATTTTTGTACGTGATTTAATCAGTTTTGCATCATAACCAACACCAATTTGATTAATACGGTCTTGATAATCAATTTGAAGTTCACGAAGCCCTTTATTGAGTTGTAATTTTTTCTTCATCAAAAGGTCATCACGGATCTTTTTCATTTCTTTCGCGTATAAATAATCGATTTCTTTTCTAAGTGCATCTATTTTTTTGTTGGACTCATGATGAATCGATCTGTCAAAATAGCGATAGAGTTGATCTTCATTATAATATGCCAAAAACCCTCACCTCACAGTTTTATGCCAATTGCTTCACTAACGTACTTATCAATAGACTCACCAATTTTCCCGCCACCATGGCGATCAGGAATTTCAACGATGAGTTTTCTCGGATAGGTTAATTTCAATTCCGAGATGACTTTCGGTGCAAAGTCAACAGCTTTTGTTGTAACAAGGATAATCCCTATTGTTGGATCTTGTAGCGCTTCTTCAAGCGCATTTAAAAATGGCTCTTTTTCATGAACCACGACGCCTTCAATACCCATGAGACGCATACCAACTTGACTATCCACATTGTCACTAATTAAGAAAAACTTCATGATAAAACTTTCCTTCTTTAAGCAGTTAAGTTACCAATAATTAAAATCGAAATTAAAAGACCGTAAATCGCAACCCCTTCGCCTAACGCCACGAAGATTAATGATTTACCAAAGTTCTTTTCATTTTCCGAGAAAGCACCAATCGCAGCTGGCGCAGCGGCAGCAACCGCAATACCTGCACCTAATGCCGAGAATCCAGTAGCAAGCGCAGCAGCTAAAAATCCTAACCCTTGTGCAATTGTACCAGTAATTGTGAGATCACTTTCAAACCCATAAATACGAGGATTAATGATAAGTTGCATCGTAAATACTAATAGTACGATTGTAAAGAAGCCAGCGATGTGTGTAATCAATCTACGTTTAGCTGATTTTCTTGATACTTTTCCACGGAAGACTTTAATTAGTGGAAGTGTAATCGCGACCACAAGTAAGAGTGGGACGACTATTTCTATGATTGATAAATATGGCATGACTTTTCCTCCAATTATTCTTTATTTAACGCGTTAAACGCGATACCATTACCTACATAATAACGCGAGAACATTTCATAGAACTCGAGTCTCAACACTTGAATACCAACAATCAATCCTTCAAGTGCCATAACAAATATATTACCTAATACCATTGTTAATACAGAACCAAATGTCCATGTAATATGATGTATATTACCAAAAGCAAGTGTTTGAACAACGATCATCATACCAGCATGTGACAAGATAAATCCACCAACACGGAGGAAACTCATCGTGTTGGTAATATACGATAACATGACTTCAAATAATTCAAAGAATCCTTCAACAAAGAATCCACCAAATCCTGTCGGAAACATTTTTCTACCATGAATTTTTCGCTCAATTGGTTCTTTAAATAAAATGAGCATAAGTGGTAATACGACAAAACCAAAAATTGTAAATATATTAAAGATTGATGCTATTTCTCCAAACTGTAGGGCAACACCACCTAAAATAAAGACAAATAGCGTTAAACCAGCAATACCATTATGAGAACAAACAAATTCGATATAATGCTTCTTTCTCACTTGAGTGATGAGATTGAGAATCATTGACATAATAATCAATCCAGCACCAATAGCTATTGCCCCAATCATTAAGTTCATTGTAAATGAATTATCCATGACTTTGAGTGGTAAGAATGATATACCTAACGTCTCATGGAAGAAATGATCCAAGACCTCTTCAAGACCAAATACCGAGCCATATAAGAAACCGAATATTGTTGATGCAATCCCAATTCTCACGCCAACAGCACCTAGTTTCATTTTCTTATAATGCCACAATAACCAACCAACAAGTATTAAGACTAACCCTTGACCAACATCCCCGAACATAATACCAAATAATAAGGAATATGTAATCGCAACTATTGGTGTCGGATCTAAATCCTTATATCCTGGTAAACCATACATCTCAACAAATATACCAAACGGCTTTGTAAACCAACCATTTTTTAACTTCGTTGGTGGTGTGATTCTACGATCAGAATCTGCTTCATTTGATTTCACTTCAACATCTGAAATGCCTTCAAATACCTTTTCTACTTCAGCAACTTTGCCTTGTTCAACAAAGCCAGAAATTTGAAATTTATCACCTAAACCAACTACGTATTTTTTTGCTTCAAAAATACGATTAAGGAATAATAATTCACCTTTAATACATGATATTTTGTTTGAACATCCCTCAGTGATATCGACCATATCATTTCGGTACTTATCAACCATTTTTTTAGCTGAAGCAATTTCTTTTTCTAATGCATCAATCGCTTCTTTTGGTTTTCCATGTACAAAATCGGGAATAAAAATACGTTCAAAGAAGAGTGATGAAAAAATATTATCCACTTCTCTTTTATATTCATCCGTCGTAAAATACATACACCAGCTATTGTTTTGGTCAAAATTAAACGATTTAAATACAAATGGTTTTGATTGGAAAAATTTTAGCTTCTCAACAGAATCATTTGGTAATCGACCAAATCTTATAGAAACAAATTCACATGCAAATAAATCCTCAAGTGGAATATCCAAACTATCAATATTTTTCACTTGAATTAACGCATCATTATATTCTCTGATATGATCTTCTAACTCTTTAATACGTGCTATTTCTTTGCTAAGTTGCTCTTTGACATTCACTAAATAATCATACATTTCATTAAAATTGTACACTTGTTCATCTTGTTCAATAACAGGAAAATGTAAGTCATATTTTGCTTCTATGTCAGAAATCTCTTGAAGTAAGGTGGAACACGGATTTTCATCAACAAAAGAAGTTAATCCATGCACACGCTCAACAATCTCACTAGCGAGTACTGGATGAAATTCTTTAACGTCAATAAAACGTGCAAGAACCACGTCGAGTTGGTCAAGATTAGCTGTAATGTCTATAAGTTTCATCTTGGCTATGCCCATATACTACACTCCTAATAAATTAACATCTGTTTAATTTCATTCTCATTGATTTGGTATCTTACACCTTCAATGATATTTGTGATGTTTTCGATTTCTATTTCTGAAAGTGCAATAAAAGATTGATACACTTTCGGCACTTCTTGTGCAAAATACATAAACTTCTTTGCAAGATCATACTTGATTTTTCCTGCATAATACTCAATGTATATATAATCTTGATCATTTGTATATTGTGCATACTCACTTTTTGCTAAATATTTTAACATATCATCTGGATCGTTTAATGCAATCATTTCATCAATACGCTTGGAAGAAATTCTAGAATGTTCTTCAATTAGTACGCTTTTGATGGTTAATGGATCAGCATGGTAAAATTTCTTTAATCGATAAATCTTTGTAATATTTTTAAGTTCAATAGCTGTTTGGAATATAGACATTAAATCTTTTTTCAATTTGCCTTTATAATACTTATCAATTCTTTTAAATGCTTCATCATAGTAATATTTTTCAAGACTATGTTCGATATCCAGATAGCGGATATTATCCGGATTATTCGTTTCATAAGGTTTTAAAATATCAAAGTAAGGTGTTTTTTTGACAGCTTCCAACAAATCTTCAAAACTTTCTGCTTTGATTAGTTTATCCATATCTAACTCAGTATGCTCATTAAAGAAATATGGTAATACGCTTTTTTCATCTGTTTCTTCAGAAATAAATGTTCTCAAAACAGCTAATATAATCTCATTTTCTTGTTTCACAAGATTGAGTTTATAAAAAGCTTCATCTTTAGAATAAATTAATTTAGACAACCTTAACACCTGATCAAACGTGTTTTTACGTATCAATGATTCAAGATTTCCACGGTGAACCGTATTTTCTTGAATATCTTTTAAGATCGCTTGATAATTAGGATGTTTCTTTAAGAAACTAGCAATATCAGCGACTGAATTGAACTTAATGAGTTTCTCATAATCATCAGGTTTTAAGAAACTACCATACATCGATTTCGCTTTTGTAATTATGGCATTATTAGCCCACGTGCTCATCTGATCACTCCTTTGGGTCAATACATGCTTTATAGATTGCGTCTACCCACGTTTCTTTATGTGTTTCATATTCGTCTTCAATCATCTTAAGCGTTTTATTATATGTCTCTAACTCTTTCACTTCACGCTCTTTGATTTCTTTTTCATAATTAGCTTTAACAGTTTTTAAATGTTTCTTCACTTCGACATCGTATTGTTTCTTCAAAAAAGATGCTTCTGCTTTTAGCTTGTCTTCAATTTGTCCACGCTCTTTATTGAGCTCTTCAATTTGTTCACGTGCTTTCTTGTCAAGGAGAATTGTATCTCTTACTATTGTTGAACCTGCCATGATATCACCTTTCTTTATTAATAGGCACGGGCAAACCAAATGGTTTGTGTCGCTTTCTTACCAGTCACTGGACATGTATCAGTAATGAGTGTTTGCTCAAAAGGAATGACACGAGCAGTTGCAGTTGTATCATTTTTAATAATAATTTCTGCTTCTTCGCCAGCCACAGACATAGCAACATAGCCACCTTTTTTAATATATGCCTTAAATTCATCATATGTATTCGCTTCATATGTATGAGCTTTTACATGTGCTTCAGCTTTTTGATAAAGTGCTTCATGAATATCTGATAACACAGTAGGTATTTTGCCTACCACATCATCAACTGATACTTGTACTTTTTCACGATTATAACGTGTAACTAATGTAACTACACCATTTGCTAAATCTCTAGGCCCCACTTCAATACGAACTGGAATACCTTTCATTTCTGCTTCTGAGAATTTCCAACCTGGTGATTTATTACTGTCATCAAGTAATACCCGATAACCAGCATCACTTAACGCGTTATATAATGTATTGGCATTTTTCATAACGCCTTCTTTTTTATCTTGAATTGGAATAATAACAATCTGTGTAGGTGCAACATAAGGTGGTAATACTAATCCCTCATCATCACCGTGAACCATAATAAGTGCACCAATTAAACGCGTTGAAACACCCCAAGATGTTTGGAATACATGTTGAAGTTTATTTTGATCATCCGTATATGTTATATCAAATGCTTTCGCAAATTCTTGTCCAAAGTAATGAGTCGTACCCGATTGAAGTGCTTGGCCATCATGCATTAGTGCTTCGATTGAATATGTATCAATTGCTCCAGCAAACTTTTCTTTTTCAGTTTTACGACCTGTAATAAATGGAATCGCTAATAAATCTCTACCCATCTTTTCATAAATATCTAACATACCAAGTGTTTCTGCTTTCGCTTCTTCTTCAGTTTGGTGAACCGTATGACCTTCTTGCCATAAGAATTCTTTACCACGTAAGAATGGTCTTGTCGTTTTTTCCCAACGGACAACAGAACACCATTGATTATATTTCTTTGGTAAATCACGGTATGAATTAATGATCTTAGCATAATGTGTGCAAAACAACGTTTCAGATGTTGGTCTTATAATCAATCGTTCTGCCAAATCTTCCACTCCTGTTGTTGTTACCATTGCAGTTTCAGGAGCAAACCCTTCAACATGGTCTTTTTCTTTTTGGAAAAGCGATTCAGGTATCATCATTGGCATATAAACATTTTCATGTCCAGTTTTTTTAAAAGCTTTATTTAAATAAGCTTGAATATTTTCCCAAATAGCATAACCATAAGGACGATAAATAATAAATCCTTTAACGTCTGAATAATCCATCAATTCTGCTTTTAAACATAAATCTGTATACCACTGTGCAAAATCTTTATCTCTAGCAGTTATACTTTCAACTAATTTTTTTTGTTTTCCCATGTTGTTCCACCTAAATCTTTATTTCTTTAAATTTTTATTAATAACAGATATGACAATACCAATGATAATAAATAATGTGATTGGTGACAAAATAAATCCACCACTATCAACGAATAGAAATATTACTGTAAAAACAAATCCAATGCCAACGATAGTTGACAAGATTGCTTTTTGCTTGTTTGTGTCATGTTGATGTGTTGGTTCTTGTTCAATATCATCAAAATGATATGTTTTTTGTTGTTTACGATTAACTTCTTCTTCTTTTTTGTCTAATTCATCCCAGTACTTATCATATTCAGCAAAAGGATCCTTTTCATATGAATCTGCCATATTACACTCCTTTAAATACTGTTTTACCATCTATAAAATCAATTTTTCGCTCTTTATACAAATGACCAATAGCCCGTTTAAACGCTTTTTTTGATAACCCAAATTGCGCCTTAATCGCTTCTGGAGAAGCATTGCTGTCTATAGGTATTTCTTTCACTTTCTCTAACACCTTTAAAATCATTGCTGCATCATCAGTCATCATATTCTCTTTTTGTTTCATCAATGAACCTGAATAACCACGCTCTGATTGAAATGTGATTTGCACATTAACCCGTTCACCTAAATGATAATCACCTTTAAACATTGAACGATGAACAAATATCCATACACCATCATCTGTTAATAAATTCAAGCCTTGTTGACCAATCCGTTGTACAGTTGCGTCTACACTAGACTTTAATTCTAATGCTTTTTTTGCATCAACATCATGAGATGTTACTGGTTTAGCTACCATCTTCCCTTTAATTTTTAAAGCCACATAAAAATATTCTCCAACACGTGGCCATAATGTAGGATCCGAAGGGAGATCTTCAACTGATAACAAAACATCTTTTGAAATACCCATATCAAGAAAAACACCCAAATGTGGTAGCACATCGTTCACTTTTAAAGATGCTGGATCCTTAATTGTGATTTTAGGCATTTTTAAGGTAGCAGCTTGTCGTCCTTTACCATCAATATAAATAAAGGCATCGACAATGTCACCGCTTTGTAAGTCTTGTTTTAAAGACTCATTAAAATGAAGAAAAACCGAATCATCGTTGTGTGTTAACATGTAGCCAATATCGGTTTTGCGGTCAACTGTAAGCCGATTTATTGTTCCTGTTATAAGCATTCTATCACCCTTTCTATTATAACACTTTTTGTAGCATTTGTTTCATCATTCAAAAAAAGAGTGCTGTAGCACTCTCAAATATCTAATTCTTGCAATACGCTTTCATAACGTTCAATTAGTAGTTTTTGAAAAAAAGCTACAAGTGGTTTTAAATCTTTTTCAACTTTAAAGCTTTCCAAACATTCAATGTACTGATCAAAAACGTTTCTTGGGATGGATATTGGTAAGTACTCAGCTTTCATTAAGAAGTAATTTAAAACAAGTTTAGCAAGTCTACCGTTCGCATCTACAAACGGATGGATTTTAGCAACACTTGCATGCGCATATACCGCTTTTTCAAGTGCACTTCCTTTAAAGTTGTCTAGTGTTCTAAAAAACTTATTCATACGATCATAAACTTTGACATAATCTGGCGGTTGATGTGCTGCACCAAAAATTGAAATATTCACATTCCGATAAACGCCACCTTGGAAAATCCCAGCAACAAGGCGTTCATGAATATCTTTCATCTTTTCTTCTGTGAATTTAATATCATCATTTATCAACTTTTTAACAAAGCGATAAGCATCTAAATGATTGAGTATTTCCTTTTGTTCCCGTTCACTATAATGTAACAAAGCCTTTGCCTTATTAATTCGTTTAACATCGTTTTTTGAAACATAATTTTCACACATACCAAGTGCATCATAAGCATATGTAATTTGGAAGTGCTCATCAACTTCATCCATTTTTTTTAGGTCAACTTCTTTTAAAACATTTTTAAGGTTTGTGTGCAATACATCTAAGAGTTCTTTATCCATAAAAACGCCACTCCAATCTTTTCTTCATTATAGCATAAAAGCGCTAACAGAGACAACCCAAGCATCATTAAAAAAAGAGGATATAATCCTCTTTTCGTCATACATTTTCTATGATGACATTTCCTTGAATTGAACGTGAGAATGGACAGAATGCTTGTCCTTTTTTTGTGAAATCTTTCTCTACTTCTTTAGAAACACCTTTGATTTGTGTTTTAACAGTTAATTTAAACTGGAATCCTTGATCAGGAACCATCATTAAATGATTGGTAGTTTCTACGCTTACTTCTTCAAATGATATTTTATTAGCTGATAGTAAATATTCAATTGAGCTTGCTAAGCAAGATGCATAGCCAGCTGCAAACAATTCTTCTGGATCAGTGCCTGGTTGGTCTTGACCACCCATTTCTACTGGTTTTCTTAAATCATAAGTGAGTCCACTTTCCGTGTCCTTCACGATACCGTCACGACCACCTATTGCAGTCACTTTTCGATGTAGCATTTCTTTCATTGAAATCACTCCTTCTATACTTCTATTATAATTTTAATAAGTTTTTTTTCACGTTATTTGCATATAAAGAAAACAAGGACTCGTTAGAGTCCTTGTCTAGTTACCAGTTAAAATTATAAATTATAATTTAACAACGCTTGCGGCTTGTGGTCCGCGGTCGCCGTCTTTAACTTCAAATTCTACTTGGTCACCCTCAGCTAACGTTTTGTAGCCTTCGCTTTGAATTGCACTAAAGTGTACAAAGATGTCTTTGTTATCTTCTGTAGAGATAAATCCATATCCCTTATCAGCGTCAAACCATTTTACTACGCCCTTCATTTGTGTTGCTCCTTTATTTATTTCTAGGTGTTATATATTTAGCACCTATTCACATTATACACGTATTATATAGCAATTACAAGGCAGTAACGTAATAAAGTTTTTTTGGGAAATTCATTAGACTTGGCAAATCGTAAAAGCATATGTGAAGTCACTCTGTACATGAATGACAATTTTAATAAATGTGTCCTTATAAGCAATTAACAAAGACTTTGTGACCTTTTATTATTCTGTATGAATAAATATGCCATTAGAAATTGATAAATCAAAGTTCTCGTATGACACATCCACTTCAGTTTCAACATCAAATGTTTTTATGTAACCGTTTGTGTATGATTGTCTGAAACGTGAATCATTTTTTAATTGATTAGTTTCAACGATTACAAATAATCCAGTATCTGTGGCAACCCCATCAAATAAACCATCCCCACCAAGACTTCTACATACATAAAGTTCGACATCATCAAATGTTAAATGATGAAATTTGTTTGCATCCCTATAAAAAGCATCTATCAATTTGTTAAAATATGCTTGACCTTCATTATTCTTTTTAACGATATAAGCTGGGTCACATATGACATAGTGTCCTTTTTTTAATGTATGGCTAGCCATAATAATGTTGACTCCTTCCACATATCAAAATTGACTGTTGCTTCATCCGCAACATCTTCAGGTTCAAATAAATCATCAACATGCATATTTTCCCAAATAAGATGGGCATATTCAGGATGATCAATGAATGGATTTCTATTGGCTTGACCTGCAATATCTCCTTCACCTGCAAATATAATGTGATTTCGTTGTCTTTCAAAATCAGAAACTGGATCTTGTCTATGCCAAGCTAGTAATAATGATAATTCGCCCATATATGCCCCGTCTTCTTCATATGATTCATATTCTAGAACATCTAATAAATCGGGGTCATCAGTCAACGTTAAATCATCATACATCGTAGCCATATAAAATAGAATTCTAGCAACATCGCCTTTATGCTCATCGCCTGGATAAAAACCTAGTAAATCAACAGTATCAGCTACTCCTGATCCATCCATGAAATAACGATTACTTCTTGACGAATTAATTGATGGTGTAATTGATCTTAAGTTATGAGCATCACTCGCTTTACTTACTTGACTATTACTGACCCTTGGTAACCCTAACCTTGAATTTGGCCAAACATGTTCTCTTGCCCAACTAACACCTAAATCCCATGTAGCATCCACAAGATCACCATTATATATGTTCCATAGCATCGTTGGATCATCTAAATCTCTATCTGCAATTTCTAATAAGTATCTAACATCTCCATAATTAATACCAATAAAACCATTATTAATAATCTCATGCAATTGTGATTTCAGTTGTGTACCTTCTAAATCATTTGCTTGAAAATAGTAATCGCCTGTATCATCATACTGGTAATAATAATATCCCGTATCAGGATTTTGATTTGAACTATAATCGTACATTGGTGCTCCATCTTGGAAAAAGATATAAGCAACCGCAGCAATAAATAAAACAATCAAAAAGCCAACTAATTTAGTTGTTGACATATTTTTATATTTTTCAATCTTTTTTTGTACCTTTGATTTTGCCATTTAATGAATCCTCCATGTTGTTTTATCTCTAGTGTTTTACATTGACTTTTGTCATACATTCATTTATAATTGTTATTGCGCATTCGCCTCTATAGTTTAATGGTAAAACGCAGCCATGGTAAGGCTGAATTGTAAGTTCGATTCTCACTAGAGGCACCATTTAAAAAAGCTAAAGTCTAGTCTTCACTAGGCTTTTTTTGTTCATTTTGTGGTATAACACATTCATATACTTGAAATGGCAATTTCTCATGCGCCTTTTTGGCTGTTTCATATGGATCAATAATCGCTTCAAAAAGCCAATTTTGTCCAATATAAATATGTTCATCGTTTGCTAAAAATTGATCATGATATTGAAAGTGTGTGACATGTTCAATGACATTAATCGCATAGCGCTTATATGCACTTGGTATTCGTTTGCCAGCATGTTTCTTGGATTGTGTAATCATCTGATATGCTTTTTCAACATCACCATTTATATAATAGTATTCAGCAAGCATATATATAAGCATCAATCCTTCTTCTGATTTCATGAAACGATGAATACTCATTTTTGATAATAAAAAATCGATGCTTGCTGATCGCTTTTCTTTATGATGAATAACACCTTCTAGATACGCCATCAGTGTAACCATTTGGAACATATTCATCTCGATTTTTTTTAATGGTTTCATTAATGCTGCTGCCTTATGGAATAAGTAAGATTGATCTTCGTCACAACTTAGTGAAAATGATTGATATTGATAAATTTCTGCAAACTGGAAAAATTCATCATTCTTCATTTTATCGTAAGCAACAAAATCACCATAAAGATTTTTTGTGTTCAATCCAAATGTGTAAATATATAAAGCACTAAGCAATACAGTATATATCATGGATACCATTAATATGCCTAACCACATATTTCCTGTCCCAAATAACCAAGTAAGTAAACTTGATAGGATAATAATGATCATCCACGTAATCGTAACAATCGGTGCAGCAATTAACGCTTTAGCAAAAACACTTATCTGTTTATCCATTTCTGATTCATTTTTAATGACTGCTAAATCAGGAATAACAAGACCACCAAACAATATCCACAACTTAGGTTTAACCGTAAAATGCCAACCTTTTTCATCTTTATAAAAAACAAATATTGTTAAATAGAGCGCTCTAATTTTTGTGCCTTGTAAAACGAACGCGATTAAGTGCCCTAATTCATGTAATGTTAATGTGATATAAAAAACAACTGGCAATAAAACAACAAAAAGCCAGATTGGCACATGATGAAAACCGTCTATTAACCTCTCCCATAAGCCGATATATACGAGAAAAGTGAATAAAAATCCGATGATCAAACAACTTAAAATATAAATGAGTCCACGATATTTTTTCATCTAATCACTCCATTTTTATTATAGCATAGTTGCTACTTAAACCTTTTCTTAGATTCAATTATTTTATACCAGCATTGCATACTGTAAATGCTTGACAAGACTTTAAATATTTGCTATCATAATAAAGCAAGTGAGTGTGGGCGTCGTATAATGGTTATTATATATGCTTGCCATGCATAAGATGGGGGTCCGATTCCCCTCGCCCGCTCCATTTATAAGTTTTGTCTGATACTTTTGTATCAGGCTTTTTTTATACCTAATGAACATTAAATTTTTCCATTTAAATCATAACCCCATTAACAAACTATAAATTCATTGCTTTTGATAGCATCTTTTTTTCATTAGTGTTAAAATAAAAGCAAGATAGAGTGTTGGGGTATCCATATGAAACTATTAATGTTTAGATCCATGAAACGTTCAATGATTATATTTTTTGCATTCATCATCGTTTTTTTCTGTTTGCTGGGTTTAGCATACGCCACCGAACACAATAGTTTTATCGACAAAATGAGTTTATCTCTCGCTGGTGATATCCATATATATGAGACGACTGTGCTTGATGAATTATCTGGGGTCGCTTCCGACATTACTGTTTTCAATGAATTAATCTCCGAAAATAATGCATTAATCCTTGATGGAACAGATACCATTTTTACTTCCTCATTAGTTAAAACAGTTGTGAAAGACAGCTTGCTCGCTATCACAAGTTCTGTTGATTATTTCGATCAAATCAGAATTATCGATAATAATGGATATGAAATTGTTCGTGCTAATTATAACAATGGTGAACCATTTATTGTTGATGAATCAGATTTACAGGACAAATCTACAAGAGATTATTATTTGAATACCATCAATTTAACTGGTGACTTCATCTACATTAGTCGACTTGATTTAAATCAAGAAAATGGCATGATTGAGGTTGTTGATGGTTCATATAAACCCGTTTTACGATTTGTTAAACCAATCTATTCTTCAACAAATGAGCATTTAGGTATTTTAGTTGTTAACTATTTAATTGATGATATTTTTGATAACTTATACATCTTGCGACAAACTGAAAATACCAGTATTGATATTTTAAATGCAGATGGTTATTATTTATATAGTGAAACCGGACATAGTGAATTTGGATTTATGTTTGATGATTTACAAGATGAGACAATTCATAAATATTCTACATTTGATGTCTTAAATAACTATTCAGACACCATTTATCAGACAGTTCAAAACAATCATATCTATTCAGCATTAGGCTTAAATCCAACGTTTATTGCTTCTTCCATCTTTGATAACACCAATGATAATATCATCATTAATTCTGAAGCTGGATCATTAATCATTTATAGTGATCTAGACTATACATCAGTAGATGAATATTACCAAAGAATTTACACATACATTGCATATGCATTATTCTCAATGGTTGTTGCATATGCGATTACACGCTTATTAGATGAAGTAGATTATACCAAAAAGGCTCAATTAAACGCTTTGAAATATTCTGTAAGACATGATTTCCTAACTGAATTACCAAATCGCTTTTATATTTTTTCAGAAATTGAGAAATATATGAAAACAAAGGAAAGATTCTCCTTAATGTTTTTGGATTTAGATGGTTTCAAACACGTAAATGATAAATTTGGTCATTCGATTGGCGACCAAACATTAATTGAGAGTGCAAACCGTATTAAAGAAAACATTCGTCTGGGTGATCAGGTAGCTCGTGTGGGCGGAGATGAGTTTGTCATCTTATTCAATCATTTGGCTGATCGTGCGTATTTAGAAGATATCGCCAAACGTATATTATCATCATTTAAAGATGAGTTTATCTTCAATGCAATTAAAGTTAATATTGGTATATCCATCGGTATTGCAATGTATAAAGAAAATCAATCATTAGATGATTTAATCACTCGGGCAGACAAAGCCATGTATCAAGTGAAAGAGACATCAAAAAATAATTATAAATTCTTTGAATAAAAAAAACAAACCAATCGGTTTGTTTTTTTATTTCTTAACTAGTTTTTTATACTGGTCATAGTAAGTATGGATATCTGATTCATCAAATGGTTTATCTAAATGTTTTATCCGGTTTAGTAAAATTTGAAATTGATCTTCGATAATCTGCTTTATATCTTCTGGATAATCCATTTTGTTCATATGAATTTTGTATTCTTTTTCATCTAGAATAATGTATGTATGATTCGGAAAAGCCTTAATGTCTAAATCATAGTCGATATATTTAATCGCTTCACCATCATATAAATACGGTGATGCTAAATTGCAATAGAAATGTACACCATCTTTTTTAATCATACCAATCACATTAAACCATAAATCAGTGTAGAAATAGCATATAGCTGGTTCTTTGGTATACCAACTTCTACCATCATGCTCAATAACTTTTGTTTTTTGATGTCCAGTCACTAAAACATGCTCATCTGCATATAAGACCACTGTCTTTTTCCATATTCTATGAAGCATTCGATTATGCTTATAGCTATGGATAGGGACATTCATACCCGTTGATAGTTTCATACAATCACCTCAAGTGTTGTAACTATTATATCATAACCACATAGCTGATATTATTAATATGTAAACCTACTCATTTAATTTATATAATATGAAGAGGCGCATTGCTTAAAAGCTTGTGCGCCTCTTCAAACTAAGATAAGATAACACTAAAATTTCAATCTTTAATTAAACAGATTGTTTTAGCAAATATAGAAAATAATTCTATCTTTTAAAATACCATTTTATTCAGCAAATCTCTTAAGATGTTTGCTGAATTTTTCAATTTTTTAACTTCATCATCTGACATGTTTAATTTAACAATATGATGGACACCATCTCTATTTAATACTGCGGGTAATCCAATATACACATCTTCTTCACATGGATACACACCCTGATTTAAAACAGAAATTGGTAATATTCTATTTTCATTATCGAAAATAGCTTGCGTTAATTTAGCCAACGTCATCCCAATACCGTAAAAAGTAGCTCGCTTACGTTTAATGATTTCATAAGCTGCACCTTTAACATTTTGATAAATGTTTGTCATGTCATCAAAGGTAATTCGTGGTGCCATTGTCTCAATAACGTCACGCATTGGTTTCGCACCCACATATGAGTTAGACCAACATACAAATTCTGAATCACCATGTTCACCTAAAATATAAGCATGGATATTGGAAACAGAAATATCAATTTTAGAAGCAATTTCATAACGTAATCTGGCTGTATCTAAAGCTGTACCACTACCAAACACACGACTAGAAGGTAAACCAGATTCCTTCCAGGCAACATACGTCAAAATATCGACAGGGTTTGTAGCCATCATAATAATGCCATCAAATCCTGATTTCATAATTAAATTTACAACCGATTTAATAATCTGCGCATTACGGTTTAACAAATCAATTCTTGTTTCCCCATCTTTTTGGTTTACACCTGCTGTTATAACAACTAAACCGGCATCTTTGCAATCTTCATAAGTCCCTGCCTTAATTGACATCTTTCTCGGCCCAAAAGCAAGACCATGATTTAAATCCATTGCTTCACCTTCAGCTTTTTGTTTATCAATATCTATTAATACCAAATTTTCAACTGTACCTTGATTAACCATTGCATACGCATAACTCATACCTACAGCACCCGTACCAACAATAACAACTTTACTTGTTTCCATGTTTTCACTCCTTTATGTTCATGTTTTAAACAACATCTATATCATCGTTTTATCTACTTCCATTTTAACACTTCATGCATGAAAAATCTTAGTATACGACAACCACAAACACATGAAAACGTAATTTTATTAAGAAAACAAGCAAACGAAATAAAAAAGCCCACTGGGCTTTTCTATTAGTTCTTTATACGCCAAATTGATTTGCACCTTGTTGTTGTCGACGTTTGCCATTGCTACCTTTAAACATTTTTTGCCATTGATTTTTAATACCATTCACCATATCATATCCTGCTGCCATAAAGCGGTCTTTTGAGAATGCTTCTAAATGATGATATGATGCTGCTTGCAATGATTCAAAAACATCTCTTACATCATCTGGTAATGTTTGTGATAAGAATGCATCATATAATGCAATATTGTTTTCTTCAGCTACAACACCCGTTTGAAGTGCACTTGCAATAGAATCAGGTACACTTGTTACAACATTATCATCAGCTGGTACATCAATACCATATGTTTCAAATAATGGTAATAATAAGTCAATATGCATTTGTTCTGCAACAACGATGTTTGTAAATGGTTTAATGTTACCATATGTATCAATGATTGCTTCATAAGTCATTTTCGCGTTATATTCATCAATGATTGCGTAAGTAAGCATATCCTCTAAACTATACTGACCAAATTCATCAGTTTCTAACGTTAATAGATCAATCGATTGTACATCATCTGATTCAGCGAATACGCCGTATCCGAAGAAGGTAATCGATAACGCTACAATACCTAGAAAAATAAATACTTTCATTTTAGTAGTCATATTAAGCCTCCTTAAGTGCTTGTACCTAACATACAAATGGCTTTATGACTTTATTGGTAAATAATTAAATTATGTAATTTTTTTTACATTTAGACATGTTGATCAATAAATATTAAATTTCCAGCTGGATCATCGATCATAAAATGAGTTGGCTCTTGTTTCGCTTTTTCTACTGCTGCTTTTATTTCAATACCAGCTTCCCTAAACTTTTCTTTTAAAACTCTTGCATCACCAAATGTTTCTAGTGTGTTAGCATTTTGATCCCAACCAGGATTAAATGTTAACATATTTTTTTAGTCATTCATGAAATTAAGAAGCAACATTTTTTAAAAAGCGATGTTATTCAATAGGGATATAAAATGATATTTATTGCCACAATATCATATCCACTCATCCCTATATTTCCGTGATCTCGTTTCAAACATCTTCTGGAAGCACATCAAACTTTTCAATTTTTTCTAAATCGGTATCCCAGTTTGCTTTACTCGCATAATAGATATGGCCCTTTGGTTTTATATGAATATCGCTATCTAAACTTCCAGCTGGAACTAAAAGTAATTTACCTTCCATTTGGATATTTGGTAAAGCAGAACCACATGTTTAGCAAAAACTTTTAATATGGCCTTGTGAACGATAATTAAAGGTTTTTATCTGTTCTTTGCCAGATAACCAGGTCAACTTTGCTGTAGAAGAAAACAGATTAGCTGCATGTGCTGAACCTGTATCTTTACGACATTTTTCACAATGACATAAATAAAAATCTTCGAAGTCACCTTCGACCGTAAACTTTACTTTTCCACAAAGACATGATCCAAAATATGTCATACTGACTCCTCTTCTCGTTATATTTTAAATTATCACCTATGGAATCATTATTTCAAAACTTGTGTGATTAATATGTTATTAATTAGAAGGTTGATTCCATTCATTAAGTGTTTTGAATGTATATAGTTCGTTTTGATATTCTTGAAAGCTTGATAATTCCATTATGCTGTTATCCAAATCATAACTACCATCTGGTTGGATAATAATTACAGTATAGAAATATTGTGCTACTGAATCGGGACTAACGCCTTCTCCAAGTGCATCTCTTCCTACACCATAAACATAATACATTGTTCTGCCGTAATCATCAGTTAAAAAATACTCTGAATATCTATAAAGGGTATCATCCCCTAAGTAATTTGATTTCTGTGCCAATGCATTCAATAAAGTTTCAAATATATCATTTGAAACAATAGATTTCGGCATTTCCTTCAAATCAGTTATTTCAAAATGTATCATTTTTGATTCATCAAGTGGTAAATTCCAATCATTCACCGTCTTTAAATCATAAATTTCATCAGGCGTGAATACTGCTTGTTCTGAATCTATTTGAGCATCATACTCTGAGGAAATGAAATTATAATCAGGATAGAAATACACATAGTGATCATCTAATTTTTGAGCAATTAAGTAATTGTATGAGCTAATGTCATTATTCTCAACATAAGAAAACATGATTCTACCATAATCATCTTCTTCAATGATAATTATCTCTGGATCATAGAATTGTTCTCCATTTGAATAATATCCTCTATTACCTAAAAGACTAAAAATTGCTTCTGTATATAATGCTTTTTTTTCTCCTTCATACCCTTTATATGGTGTTAATAAGAAAGTAATAAAAAATACAATGAAGGCTAATAGAATTATAGCAGAAAAGGCTATACCAAATACAAATCCTTTTTTCAAATTATTACCTCCTTTTAAAATTATCCATGCAATCTTCACTAGATAATCCTCCACATGAAATAAATGGTTTTGCTCTTTTTCCCAATGATAAAAAGAACTTCTCTGCTTTTATCTCAGTTGTAATAATATCCTCTTTTTTTCCATATGACATATCAAACTCATTCAATTCAAATTCATAGCAACCAAAATCCTTAATTGTTGATGTAAAATCATTAACAATTCTTAACTTCCCATTGTGAAAGAATAGCAGAACATCCTTATCAATTAGAAGTTGATTTAAACAATCATAACATTTGGTAACTAAATAGTCCTCGGGAACATTATAGTATTTCAGTAGCTTAGTATTTACTTCAGAGATAGTTTCTCTGGAAATAGTTTCTAGTGACTGAGATGGGTAATTTCTTTCAAGTTTGTGATATGGAAAATACAATAACAATGCTGGTAAAATCAGGCTAACAAAAATAACCAAAATCGCATACAATGTCTTTCCTATAACAGGTTCTATTTTTGGCTCAAGAAAAATCATTATGCCTAAGAAGAAACCAACTGAAACCCAAAATAAGAATACGAATATCCAACGAAACCGTCTATTGGAAATATATTTTTGTCTTTCAACTTCATCTAGTAGATTAATTCGTTTCCGAAGTAATTTTTTATTAATCCACTTTAAAAATGGGTATTTAAATCGTCTCATTGTCTCCTCCCCTTATTTATAGAAACAGGTAAATGTTATATTCTAATATTAACAATCATTATCATAATTATACACTATAGAATCTCAAAAAACTCATATACTTAGGTAATCGTGTAGAATTTCATTCACTTACCTAAATTCACCACTTTTTTCAATGCGTTTTTACTGGTAATTGATATTGAAAAGGCCAATAAGACCTTAATTAGCGCAAAAAAAGCCTGGTACATTTGTATCAAACCTGTGCTTTCAATATGTGTAACACTACCAATTTTGATACAAATTAGCACCCCCCTCTATTTTTTTTTAGCACCTTTGTATCAAAATTTTGACACCCATACCAAGAAATTTTAGCACCCTTATTTTTGCTTTGTTAAGCCTTTTTATATAATATAGTAATCTATATCTATTTCACCATCAATATCAACCAAAAATTTCATCATTTCTTTAGTAAGTGAAATAAGCGGGTTAGGATGTTCTGATTCCGCTTTTATTTCAGGAACTGCTACTAAAAAATACTCTATAGCCTTTATTTCATTTTTTAAATCAATTAGTTCTTTTATTTTTGGACGTAAATCTTTAATTGTTACTTCAAACATATTATTTAAATTTACATCATAATTATGATTTAAGCCTATTTGAATATATGAATCTTCACATACATATGCTTTATTATTAAATTCACTTATAATTTGTTCACCAATTTTCTCTACTTTATTTGGAACTATATTTAGCTTATCAATAATTATATGTGGATCAAAATTTCCCACTATTTTAAAGTATGTATAGCATGTGTGATTATTTTTCATTACTTTCCTTCTTTCTTATTATGTATAACACTACCAATTTTATAACATCACTAATACCTAACTACCTATAGAAAAAGCCCCTAGAAGATAATTGTTCTATCTATAGAGGTTTTGTTTTTTACACTTCCACTTAACCCCAAGTAGTAAATCATTTTAGCTATATCAATTATAGGTATTATAGCATATTTGAACTTGAGTTTAAATTCATTCTTGTTACTTTATATTAGTTTTCATCACTTCCAAATTGATCTTCTAAACCACAAATGTTACAAATACAAAGGTATGAAGCGTATTTTTTAACTACTTTTTTTGATGTTGCATATGCAGTCTCATGAATAGAGTGACTTCTTAAAGTGCAAGTACATACCCATCTTGGATTACCATCATTATCATATACCTGGTCATCTGGTAAATTGCACTTCTATGATTCAAAGTATTGATTCTAATTAAACGTATAGATTTTGTTTGTAATCGTATAAAAATCTCTTGAAATCGTGTAGAAAATATGTCATTTTTGAGATTTCTACATTATTTTGACTTTCAAATTCTATCTTCTATGAATGGTTGAAGTCTAGAAAAGGCTTTATTAAGACGTAAAAAAAGGATCGATAAATTATATCAATCCTGTTCTTCTTATATGGTGCGGATGATGAGACTTGAACTCACACGAGCGATATCTTGCTCACAAGCCCCTCAAACTTGCGTGTCTACCATTCCACCACATCCGCATCTTTTGGTGCGTTACTATTGTATCAAAAAAGGCTTTTAAATGGTAGCCTTTTAATTAAAAATGTCAGGCGATCCTATATCAATGATTTTTCGAAAGCACTAATTCTCGCTAATGCAATTTTCAATTCATCCATATGAACAGCATATGATAATCTAACATAGTCATCATGATCACCTAAAAAACTAATGCCTGGTATTAATGCTACCTTTTCTTGATACAGTAATTTCTTGCAGTAGGATAAGCTATCTAAACCTGTATGTTTGATTTGATAGAAAACATAAAATGCACCATCAGGATGAATATAATTGATGCCTAATCCATCCAACGTTTTAATGACTAAATCTCTTCTGTCTTTTAATGTTAAAACAATTTTTTTATTTACATGTTTGGTTTGATTTAATAAAGCGTATTGTGCTATCGAAGTCGCAGATGTTACCATATATTGATGAGTTTTTATAAGATGTCTAACAAGTGATATATCTCCTAATAAATAACCAATACGATAACCTGTCATTCGGTGTGATTTAGAAAATCCATCAAGAACAAGCATTTGTTTTTTTAAGTCTTTATCATATCGAAATGATGTATAATCTTCAAAAGTGATTTTTGCATAAATCTCATCGGCAATCAACAACAAATGATGTTTTAAAACAAAGGTTTTTATGACTTTCATTTCAACCTTTGAAAATATTTTACCAGTCGGATTGTTTGGATTGGTAACAAGGATAGCTTTTGTTTTCTCTGTAACTAAATAGTCTAAATTTTCTACAGTAATGTCATGAGTCAAAGTATTAAGTAAAACGCATTTTCCTTTTTCTAGAACAATTAATGGTTCATATCCAACATAACCTGGTGTTAATAAAATGACTTCGTCATCTTGATCAATTATACTTTTGATAATAACAGCTAACCCTTCAGTTGTTCCAACAGTCAAAATACACTCTTCAGCATCATACATTGTATCTTTTGTTATTTCGCTTCTTAAAGCCAATATACCCTTATTAGAAGTATATCTCGTATGATTGTTTTCTAGTGCTCTTCTCGTTTGTTCCTTAATGTTTTCAGGCGTATGAAAATCAAGTTCACCAACCGTTAATTTGATGACTCCTTCAACGTTATTTGCCAGTTCATTAAATGTTCTTATTCCTGACATTTCAATGTTCTTTAAGCGTTCCTTAATAAACATTAAATTGCTCCTTCTTGTTTTAGAATCGCTTGATATGCTTTCACACCAGTTGCTAATGCTTTTTCATCTAAATTAAACTTTGGATGATGTAGTGGATAAACATAATCCTTTGCTTCATTTTTGACACCAACAAAGAAAAAGACGCCCGGTACTTTATCTTGATAAAAGCTATAATCTTCAGCAATCATCAATGGTTCCTTGAATTCATAATAATTAAAATGTTTGGTTGCTTCTCTAAAAGTCTCATAAACTACTGGATCATTAACAACAGGCAAATATCCTTTGGTTGCAGTTACAGTAATTTCACAATCATATATGCTTTCTAATGCACGCGCTATTTTTTGCAACTGATCTTTGATGAACTGAAAAGTCTCTTTATCAAATGCACGAATCGTTCCTTCTAAATATGCTTTATCAGAAATCATATTTCTAACAGAACCACCACCCATTTTACCAAACGTTATAATCGTATGCTTCATTGGTGAAATTTGTCTTGTTTGTATTGTTTGGGATTCTAGTAAAAACTTACTTGCAATTACATTCGCATCCACACCTAAATGTGGCATTGCGCCATGCGCACCTCTACCTTTTATTTTGACATTCACTTCACTTGACATCGCCATAAATGCATTAGGTTTTGAACCAATCATTCCTTCAGGCAATTCAGGGAAAACGTGAATTCCGTATATTCGATCTACTGGATATTTGTCAAACAATCCTTTTTGAATAAGTAAATCTGCACCGCCAATCGTTTCTTCTGATGGTTGGAAAATAAGTAAAATATTTTGTTTCAATTCATCTTCATGTGCTTTTAAATATGTAGCAAACGTTAATAACATGCTCATATGACCATCATGACCACAAGCATGCATCTTTCCATCATGTAGCGATTTAAATGTCATATCATTTTCTTCTTCAATCGGTAATGCATCAATATCAGATCGAAACGCAATGGTTTTGTCACTACCACGATCAATATACACTAAAACATCCGTTTCCATTAAAGAAAAGGGTTTAAATCCTAAGGCTCCCAATTGTGTTTTTAAATATGTACTCGTCTTGAATTCTTCAAGTCCTAATTCAGGAATTTGATGAAGTTCTCTTCTAAACTTTGTCAATAAATCTATCATTTTTATACCTCGCATATATAATACTTTACCCTATTCATTCATATTTTTCAATCGAAAAAGTTTACATTCTATACTTTCTGTGTTATAGTTAGTTGACAATCAAATAGAGGTGCATTTTTCAAAAGTAGCTTAATCGTAACCGATCAAATAATAATTAAGCAAAAGGGGAAAATGCCGAAGTTCATAAATACCGATCATATTTATGCACTGGGATTAAAGATAATATCTTTAATACTCCATAACAGTAGTTTGTTATGAGGCGCTATTTACGTAAGTATTTCGAATATATCATTCAAAATCAGTGAGCACGCCTTGCTGATTTTTTTATTTTTTAGGAGCGTAATTTATGTATAACGGAAACACAACAAATAAAAATGGTCAATTACATATTGGTTCTATATCTGCAAAATCATTAGTTGAAACATATGGTAGTCCACTATATGTTTATGATATCAATTATGTAAAAGATCAAATTGAAATGATAAATTCATCATTTAAAAGCACATATTTTAAAACGCGGATTGCTTATGCCTCTAAAGCATTTTTAGTCACTGCGTTTGCGAAAATATTACAAGATCTAAATATGAGTATCGATTGTGTGAGTGGTGGAGAATTATATACTGCATATAAAGCTGGATTTAATATGTCACATGTAATATTCCATGGTAACAACAAAAGTCTTTCTGAATTACAACTAGCACTGGATTTAAATGTCGGGTTAATCATTGTTGATTCGATGCATGAATTGAAAGTATTAAGTCGTATGACAAAAAAAAAGATTGATGTTTTACTACGTGTGAATCCAGGCATTGAGGCTCATACACATGCATATATTGTGACAGCAAAGTTGACTTCTAAATTCGGTGAAAGCATATATGATGATGAAGTGTTATCAAAAATCATGCAAATCGTTGCATCCAACAAGTACTTAAATTTAAAAGGATTTCATTGCCATATTGGTAGTCAGATTTTTGATGAAACACCTTTTTATAAAGCGATTGAAGTGATGACAACTTTTATGAAAAAGATGACTGATACATATCACCATCAATTTTCAACACTTAATTTAGGTGGTGGATTTGGTGTACCTTACACTTCACATGATCCAGTACCTCAAATAGGTGTCTTATTAGCTAAATTGATTGATAAAGCAACACAAATGGTTAAAAACCTTGGTTTAAACTTAAATGAATTAATTATTGAACCAGGTCGTAGTTTAGTTGCTAATGCAGGATTAACACTTTATACAGTAGGCTATCAGAAACATACATATGGTAATAAGGATTATGTATTTGTTGATGGCGGTATGTCCGATAATTTAAGGCCTGCATTATATCAAGCTTTATATGAAGCAGATATCGCGACCAATATGAATGCTCCTAAATCAGAGTTGAAAACAATTGCTGGTAAATTATGTGAAAGTGGTGATGTGTTAATTGAAAACACGTCGATACAAGCCTCAAAATCAGGCGATATATTAGCCATTTATACAACTGGTGCATATGGACATAGCATGAGCAGTAATTATAATAAAATGTTAAAACCTGCTGTTGTATTTGTAGAAAATAACGAAGCTAATTTAGTCGTGAAACGTGAAACGTATGATGATTTATTAGCATTAGATGTATAGGTGAAACGATGAGTGTAGTGATGAAATTCGGCGGTACTTCTGTCGGTAATACCAATTTAATTAAAGCAATCGCTAAATCAATTAAAGAACGAAAAGAAACTGAAGACCAAATCGTCATCGTTGTTAGTGCTATGGGTAAAAACACTGATCATCTAATGAATCTAGCTAAAGAAATTGGTTCAAATTTGGATAATCGTGAAATTGATACATTACTAGCAACGGGTGAACAACAGACAATTGCCTTGTTAACACTTGCTTTAAAACATCAAGGATTGGATGCAATAAGTTTAACTGGTTTCCAAGCTGGTTTTAAAACAACTTCTTCTCATACGAAGAGTTTAATTGTTGATGTTGATATC
Organism: Acholeplasmataceae bacterium; assembly: GCA_963676765.1. GTDB lineage: Bacteria > Bacillota_I > Bacilli_A > Acholeplasmatales > Acholeplasmataceae > WOFB19. The sequence continues at coordinate 714,492 of OY781159.1, read as the reverse complement.
TCACGTGTAAAAAAGCATTTATGTGAGAACAAAATCGTAGTTGTTGCTGGTTTCCAAGGCATGGCTGAGAATGGCGATATCACAACGCTAGGTCGCGGTGGTAGTGATACATCTGCTGTTGCACTTGCTGCAAAGTTTGGATTCCCTTGTGAAATCTATACGGATGTTTCTGGTATTTATCGAGTTGATCCAAGATTATACCCCAAGTCAAAACAATTGAAAACTATGAACTATGATGAACTTATGGAAATGGCGATTAAAGGTGCAGGCGTGATTGAAACACGTAGCGTTGAGTTAGCAAAGAAGTTTAATGTCCCATTATATATAGCAAAAAGCTTAAGTGAAAAAGGAAGTGGAACCGTCATTATGGATAAAACGTATATGTTAGAAGATAAACCAATTACTGGGGTGAGTATTACGGATGATGTTGTTATGGTGACATTAAAACATCCACGCTTACATAGAACAACCATCGCTAAAATATTTGAAATGATTATGAAGGAGAACATTTCAATTGATATGATCAGTCAAACGATTGATGATACTGGTGGTCTTGTCTTATCATTTAGTATTTGTCAATCAGACATTATGACTATGGAAAACTTATTAAATAGAGAACCTTTATTTGAAGCATTTACATTAAGCATTAGAGAAAATCTCGTAAAAATCTCTTTAGTTGGTGTAGGTATGATTAGTCATTTAGGCGTAGCTTCAAAGGTTTTTAACTTATTAATTAATCAAGGTGTGAATTATTATACGGTTTCTACATCTGAGATTTCAATTAGTTGCACGATTAATGAACGTGATAAAGAAACAGCAATTTATGCTTTATCAGAAGGTTTTGGATTATAGGTGTTTATATGAATTTAGGCAAGTATCATGGATTGGGTAATGATTTTATTATTGGTCGATATGCTGATTTTAACCATTTGGATATGAATCACGTTGCTAAAACGCTATGTGATAGACATACCGGCATTGGGGCTGATGGTCTTATCCTTGTTAAATTAGAGCCATTAGAAATGGTTTATTACAACAGTGATGGATCAAGAGCTGAAATGTGTGGTAACGGCATACGTTGTTTTGCTAATTACATTTATGATGAACAAATTGAAAAAAAACTTCATTATGATGTGAAAACACTTGCAGGTACTTATCACTTAGATGTTTACCAAACGCATCCCTTTGTTGTTGAAGTGAACATGAAAAGTGGTAATTATCAACCAAGCGCTTATGGTGGAACTGCTACTGCTAAAGTCATTGATTATCCAATATCAATTAATCAAGAAACTTACAATATAACATCGCTTCTTCTTGGTGTACCTCATACCGTTATTGAAGTAGATGAGATTGATTTAAATAGCATCTTAAACATAGGTCCTAAAATTGAGTCACATCCATTATTCAATGAGAAGACAAATGTTAATTTTGTTAAAATCTTAAATGCTAGACATGTGAAATTACAAACTTATGAGCGTGGTGCAGGTTTAACACTTGCTTGTGGCACAGGAGCATGTGCAACATTTGATGCACTTTATCAAAAAGGTGTTGTGGCTGATAAAATCACTGTCACACTTCCAAAAGGTAATCTAACGCTTTATTTGAAAAATCATGATATTATCATGCGAGGTCCAGCTCAAAAAATTGCTGATATTACTGTTGAAAAAACGTTTATATGATGAAGTCATTTCATTTAAGCATTGTATATGCAATTGGACTTGTTGGTCGAAAATTCTTAAACATCTTAACTGAATACAACTTACTAATTAAGAAATTCATTTATTTTCATCCCCAAAAATGATGGTAAAACCATCACCTATCAGAGAAAAGATTATTATTATCATTAATAGAAAGGAATGATTCAGATGGTACAAGGTAGTTTAGTCGCAATCGTAACTCCATTTACCAATGATGGTCAAGTTAATTTTGATATCTTAACATCACTTTTAAATTGGCATGTTGAAAAAGGTACAAATGGCATTGTTGTTTTAGGTACAACTGGTGAAGCAGCGACGCTCTCAGAAATTGAACGTTTAGCTGTAATCAAGCATACAGTTGCCGTTATCAATAAGCGCATACCCGTCATTGCTGGTGTTGGTAGCAATAACACCATTGATACGCTTCGTTATGCAAAAGCTGTTGAACAATTAGGTGTTGATGGTTTTTTAATAGTAAACCCTTATTACAACAAGGGGAATAACCAAGGTTTAATCAATCACTATAAACTACTTCATGATGAATTAAGCACACCAATCATTGTTTATAATGTGCCTTCGAGAACTGGCCTTTCGCTACCTTTATCAGTCATTGAGGAGATAGCACGTTATAAACGTATCATAGGAATTAAAGAAGCTAGTGGTGATCTTTCATATTTGATTAGTGTGAAAAATATCGTACCAAAAGACTTCTTAATCTATAGCGGTTCAGATGATTTAGTGATTCCTTCTTTAAGTATTGGTTGCGACGGAGTAATCAGCGTTGCAGCAAATATCATCCCAGACGTTTATGCTAAAATGGTTGATGACTATTTAGCAGGTAACATCAATGAGGCTAGAAATACGCAGCTACAATACGTAGATTTTATTCATGCTTTATTTGTTGAAATTAATCCGATTCCTGTTAAAGCACTCATGAATCTAATAGGCTTAAATGTAGGTGGTTATCGCTTGCCACTTTATCCACCAACTGAACAAACAATGAATCTATTAAGAACAATAAAGGAGCGATATAACTTATGACATATGCTATACAAGGTTATGGTGCAATGGGTAAAACCATTGAACAAGAGCTTAACCGCTTAAATGAAACGATATTAGGGATAATCGATCCAACCAAAGATCAATGCTTAACATCTTTAGGTAAACTTAAAGAAATACCAGATGTGATATTGGATTTTTCTCATCCTTCTTCATTACATACATTATTAAAGTATGCGACAACAAATCAAGTGCCAGTTGTGATTGCAACCACTGGTTTTAATGAAGCACAGGAAAAAGAAATCAAAAGTGCAAGTCACATAACACCTATACTTTATACGAAAAATACATCATTAGGCATTACTGTTATGCAAAAGATTGTTCGTGAACTTTCAAAAGCCTTAAGTGACTTTGATATTGAAATCATCGAAAAACATCACAACCAAAAAGTGGATGCTCCAAGCGGCACTGCAAAACTACTCCTAAATGAAATTAGAGAAACACGCAATGTTAACACCTTATATGGCAGAGAAGGTGTCTCCAAAAGACAAAAAAATGATGTTACTGTACATGCAGTACGTGGTGGTACCATAATGGGTGAGCATACTGTTTTATTCGCTGGTGATGATGAAATCATAGAAATTAAGCATACTGCACTATCTAAAAAATTATTTGCCAAAGGTGCAGTGAAAGCAGCAACATTCATCATTAATCAAAAACCTGGTCTTTACACGATGCAAGATGCTTTATAGAAAGGATTTATATGGAAGCAAAAGAAATTATTGCATTTATAAGTAATGCAACAAAAAAAACACCTGTAAAGGTGTATGTCAATGGTGATTTAAAAGATATTGAATTCCCGAATGCTCAAGTGTTTGGTTCAGATACATCTAAGATCATCTTTGGAGAATATCAAGACATTCTACCTGTGTTAATGAAAAACAATTTAACAGATTACGTAATCGAACAAGATCGTAGAAATAGCGCGATTCCCATGAAAGATATCTTAAATGAAACAGCACGCATTGAACCTGGTGCGGTCATTAGAGATCAAGTTGAAATTGGTAAAAACGTCGTCATTATGATGAACGCAACCATTAACATAGGCGCAGTCATTGGCGATGGCACCATGATTGATATGAATGTTGTCTTAGGCGGTAGAGCTACTGTTGGTAAAAATTGCCATATTGGTGCTGGTACAGTTTTAGCAGGTGTTATTGAACCACCAAGCGCGACTCCAGTCATTATCGAAGATGATGTTGTCATTGGTGCTAACGCTGTAGTCTTAGAAGGTGTTAGCGTTGGTAAAGGCAGTGTTGTTGCTGCTGGATCAGTCGTTACCAAAGATGTCGAACCTGGTGTCGTTGTTGCTGGTACACCAGCAAGATTCATCAAAAAGGTTGATGATAAAACGACAAGTAAAACTGGGCTAGTTGAATCACTTCGTAATCTATAAAAAAAAGGTGCAAAGCACCTTTTTCTTTTTGTTTATGTATTATTCTACAGCAATGATATATGAGTAAACATCTTGTTTACCTTCAATTAAGTCTACATCAATATCAGAGTTTAATTTCTTAACATAAGCAACTACTTGGTCTAATTCGTCTGATGTTACTTCTTTACCATAAAAGAATGTAACGATTTCACGATCTTTGGTCACCATATCATCAAGTAAACGATGTACAGCTTCTGTACGGCTTGGAATTGAAACAAGGATTTCACCTTTTGTGATACCAATGAAATCACCATTCTTGATTTTAACACCGCTAATTTCAGTATCACGAACTGCATATGTGACTTCACCATAACGCATTTTCTCGAATGTTTCAGTCATTTCTTCGTAGTTGTCATCAATTTCTTGTGTTGGATCAAATGCCATTAAAGACGCATAGCCTTGAGCAATTGATTTTGTGCGTAATACGCGGATTGAGCGTCCTTCGCATAAGTCTAATGTCTGTTCAGCAGACATAATGATGTTTTTATTATTCGGTAAGATAATAATGTGTTCAGCATTTAATGATTCAACTGCTTTCACAAAGTCTTCTGTTGATGGGTTCATTGTTTGACCACCATCAATAATCAAATCTACACCTAATTCTTTAAATGCATCATGGACACCTTCTCCAGATGCTACAGCGATAATACTATATTTTGCAGGATTCTTTTCAACTTTAGGTGCTGTTGTTTCTGTACCCATAATTGTTGAATGTTGTAACCGCATATTTTCAATTTTAATCGTTTGAAGTTCACCATATTTCTGTGCAAGTGTTAAAGCAACACCAGGTTGATTTGTATGCACATGAACTTTCAATAAATCTTCATCTGTAACAACAACTAATGAATCACCCATTTGACTCAATGGGTCTTTCATAAATTTTTCATCGAATTTTTTATGATTATGCAATTTCACGATAAATTCAGTGCAATAACCAAATTTAATATCAACACCATCCCCAAGCTTTTCTGCACCTTGGTAGTGTTCTCTAATTTGTGGCATAGCAGCAATCTCAGTTTCTGTAAGCATGTTGCCTTCTAATGCCATAATCATACCTTCAATAATCTTAATAAATCCAGCACCACCACTATCAACAACGCCTGCTTCTTTTAACACTGGTAAAAGTTCAGGTGTTTTTATGAGTGTTTCACGAGCTTGTTCTAAGTAGATTTTTAGCACATCTTCAACACTTGATAGATTTGGTCTTTCCACTAACACTTTCTCAGCTGATTCACGAACAACAGTAAGAATAGTTCCTTCTACTGGATCCATAACAGCACGATATGCCATTTGGTAACCACCAACAAGCGCTTGAATAAATTCTTCAATCGTAGCTGATCCATTTTCAATTTTTGCAATTTCAGCGTAAACACCTCTAAAGAATTGAGAGAGAATAACACCAGAGTTTCCACGTGCTCCATTAAGAGTCCACGAGATAATATTTTTGATACATCAATAATTGATTGACTGTCCAAATTGTTTACTTCTTTAATACCTGCCATCATTGTCATTTGCATGTTAGTTCCAGTATCACCATCTGGAACAGGGAAAACGTTTAAATGATCAATTTCTTTATGATTATTTTTAAGATTTACAGCGCCATTTGTTACCATCTTCTTAAATAAAGATCCACTGACTGATTGATTGGCCACTATGATCCTCCTTGGTTATAAGGTAAGTCTTTGAGACTTTCCAGTTTTTTGTTATATTCAATATTTTTAATTTGTTTAGTTAATTACCTAAACAGTATAGCATAGCTATTTATAAAAATGCAATCTCAAATATGTCATACATTTAGGCATATATATTATACCATATGTAGGAAAAACAGTGGATTACCCACATTTTCCCAAAATTTACAAGAAAACTTTGCTTTTATAAAGAAAAAATGTTGCTTTTGAGAAGGCCTTATGATAAAGTAGATAGTGCATGCAAGGAGTGATTAAAATGGCTGAATGCTACGTAACAGGCAAAAAGACAATGACAGGTAACCGTCGTAGTCATGCCTTAAACGCGAACCGTCGTGTTTGGAAGGCAAATTTACAAACAATCAAAATTAGAGATGAACACGGCAATATTAAACGTGTGAAAGTATCTGCAAGAGCTTTAAAGAAAAACAAGCTCGAACGCGTTTAAAAATATAAGGCGATCAACGCCTTTTATTTTTTGTTTGATTCAACAACTAAAACCATCCCTTGATGAACGGTTAACATGCCTTCTTCTTGGATTAGTTCATTACTGATGCCAATTGAATCGAATGACGTTAACTGATATGCATCCAACGGATATTTAAAACCCGTTAGTGAAATAGTTGCTTCTGGATAAGCAAAAATAGAAATATAACCAGTATGTGTGAGGGTATAATCGCCCTCTTTTTTTATATACATGGTTGATTTATCATTCATCATGATTAATGATTCGAAGTGTTTGAAATTAAGTAGGTGCGCAATAAAATGCTCAATTCTATCGCCACCAAAGCCACCGATTAATAATAAATCAGTATATCCACGTTTTTCAGCCTCATAAAGAGCTTGGAATGTGTCTGTTACATCTTTTACTGGATTTAGTTTCACAACATCCAAATCAGCTAATAATGCATGGTTTTTAAGCGAATCAAAATCACCTACTGCTAAATCAATGCGCACGTTTTGTTTTATCAATGCACGCACAGCTTGATCGACAGCAATCACATAATCTGTCTCTACGATATTAACTAATTTTTTCACATCACTTGGCGTAGGATATGTTACGATAATAGCTCTCATCTTAAACTTTCAATTTTCGCTTCAGGGTCATCTGATTTTACAATATAGCTACCAGCAACAACAATGTCAACCCCTGCTTCTTTACAAGCATTTATATTCGCACTATTAATACCACCATCAACTTCAATTTGATAATGATAACCATGTTTTTCTCTTAAGGTAACTAGTTCTTTAACTTTTTCAAGCATATTTGGCATAAATGACTGACCACCAAATCCTGGTTCAACAGTCATCACTAATACTAATTCGACATGATTTAAATATGGTAATAAATCTGGTATTTTTGTATTCGGTCGAAGTGAAATTCCACGACCAATACCATGATCATAAATAGCAGATAATGATGCATCAACATCATTAGCTTCAACATGAATCGTTATATACTTTGTTTTAGCAAAAGCAAACTTATCCACCCATTTCAGTGGGTCGGTAACCATTAAATGGACGTCACAATCAAGTAATGTCTCATCATGAATTTGTTTCGAAATGTCTGGACCAAAAGAAATATTAGGGACAAAATGACCATCCATAATATCAAGATGGACATAATCTGCTGTTTCAATTAGTTTTAGTTCAGTACCTAACTTATTAAAATTTGCGGATAAAACTGATGGAGATACTTTCATAGAAATCCTCCTAAAATTTTAATTTTTGTTGTTTGATTTCTTCGATAAATGTTCGATAGTTTTCATATCTAAAAGATGGAATGCTACCATCTTCAACTGCTTTTTTAATCGCACAACCAGGCTCATGAATATGTGTGCAATTATTAAATTTGCACTGTTCACCTAGTACCATAAAATCTGGATATAAAAGTCTTAAATCTTCTTCATAATAAATACGAAAAGCTATTTTAGAGAAACCAGGTGTATCAACAATATAACCTTCATTATAAGGATATAACTCAGTATGTCTTGTTGTATGTTTACCTCTGCCTAATGCCATAGATATCTCTTGTGTTTTCAATCCTAATTCAGGCATTAAAGCATTTAATAATGTTGATTTACCAACACCAGTTTGGCCGGCTAACACAGTTATTTTATGTTTGAATATATGGGTTAAAACATCAATACCAATACGCTGTTTAGAATTGACATAATATATTTCATATCCCAACGTTTCATAATATGCCATACCCTTTTCAATTGTTTTTAGTGTCTCATCATCGACTAAATCAATTTTAGAGACAACAATAACAGGTGGAAGCTTTTCTTGATTTAAAATCACAAGAAATTTATCTAATAAATAAAATGAAAAGTCAGGTCTCACGCAAGAAAAAACCAGTAAGACTTGATCAACATTGACAACATCTGGTCTTTGCAGTTCGCTTGTTCTAGGTTTAATATTTGTAATCCAAATATGATCGCCATCCATCTCATACGTGACATAATCGCCAACCTTCGGACTAACCATCATTGTTTTCGGTTCTTTTTTTGTTTTAGCCGTTACATTTTTATTAAAAGCACTTGATTCATCAAGCTTCATATGCCGAAACTTCCCGCGTGCTTGCGCGATCATTGTTTGGTTTGTATCCACGTCTCTTAATGTATACTGATTTGATATCTGTTTTGTTATAAAACCTGTTTTCAAATGATCCTCCTATAAATGTTGGCTTCTTAATTGTCCACAAGCGGCATTAATATCATGGCCCTGTTCTTTACGTAGCGTCACTTGGATGTTCTGCTTCATTAAGATATCATAAAATTTTAATTGATGTTCTTTTTTAGAGCGTTTATAAGGGGCTTCTAGCACTTCATTATAAGGAATTAAGTTCACATAAACGTTTAATCCTTTTAATAAAGCTGCAAGCTGATGTGCAACTTCTGGCATATCATTAACTTCATCAATTAAAATATATTCGATTGTTACTCTACGATGTGCAATTTCCAAGTAATACTTGATCGCATCAATCACTTGTTCAATCGGATATGTTTTATTAATTTTCATTAAAGATGTTCTAATCTCATTATTTGGTGCATGTAAACTGATCGCTAAGTTAATTTGCAATGGGAAATGCGCGTATTCTTTAATTTTAGGCACAATTCCAGATGTAGACACTGTAATGTGTCTAGCCCCTATAGCAAGCCCTTTAGGATGGTTTATCGTCGTTAAGAATTTTGTTAAGTTGTCATAGTTATCCATTGGCTCGCCAATCCCCATAACAACCACATAATTAATCCGTTCACCTAATAGCTTTTCTGTTTCCATGACTTGTGCAATAATCTCGCCAGACGTCAAATCACGTTGTTTTTTCAATTGCCCTGACGCACAAAATGAACAACCTATATTACAACCAACTTGTGTTGTTACACAAATTGAATTACCATAATGTTGTTTCATTAAAACAGATTCAATTAAATGACCATCTTTTAAAGCATATAGGACTTTCATTGTCCCGTCTGCACTCACATTTTTTAAAACCATTTCAAGTGCACTTAATGTAAAGGACACTTCTAATAACTCAATTAAGCCTTGTGGTAAATTATTCATCTCTAGAAATGCTGAAACTTTATGCTTATAAAGCCAATGCCATACTTGTTCAGCACGATATTTTTTGTAACCTCGATCTTTTAAGAAAGAAACGAGTTCTTCATATGTCAAATCATATATTAACAATTTCATCACCTATGTAATATTATACACGAAAATACGTAAAGAAAGAAAAAACCTGATTGCTCAGGTTTAATTTCTTACACTTGCATTATACATATGAGATAATCTGCCAACAACCTTTTTCATCAGTTTATCAACAGTTTCTCTTTCCAGCGTTTTTTCTTCATCATTAAACACAAATCTGAATGCTAATGATTTCTTACCTGTTTCAACATGCTCACCTTGATACACATCAAATAAATCGAGTGATACAAGATTTTTACGCACCGTTTGACTGATGATAGCCATTAATTCACCCACTTCAAGATTTTCATCAACGACTAGTGCTAAATCACGACTCACACTTGGGAATTTTGTGATTGGTTGATATGTTAATGATTTAGATACCACTGGTAATGCTTCTAAGTTAATTTCAGCAACAAATGCTTCTGCTATATCTTTTTGTTTTGCTTCCTTTGGATGAAGTGCACCCATATAACCGATAATTTTTTTATTGATCACAAGATTAGCTTGTTTATAAGGATGTAGAAAATCTTTATCACTAGATGCTTCATATGTCACATCTAACCCAAGATAACTAAACAATCTATCCAGTAAACCTTTTAAAACAAAGAAATCAACTTTCAAAGTTTCTTTTTGCCAAAGCGATGCTTGCCAAATACCACTTAAACTAATCGCAAGACTATCTCTTTCAACACCTTTAGCGAATACATGACCCATTTCAAATAAATGTACACGATCTGTTTGTCTAGCTAAACTGTATGAAGTCGCGTCTAATAAGCCATTTAAAAGTGATTGTCTTAACGCTTTTTTATCTTCAGACATCGGCTGTAACACTGCTATTGGTTCGCCTAAACTCTGGTAAGTTTGTAAACTGTCTTCAGCTACTAAACTATAGGTGATTGCTTCTTGCAAACCAAGATCAGCTAAGAAATGTCTTAACCGTCTATTCCTCACTTGTTTTGGATTTAATAATCCGTTAGTTACTGTCGTTTCTTGGAGGCTTGGAATATTATTTAAACCATGAATACGCGCAATTTCTTCAACTAAATCAGCTGGAATAGCTAAGTCATTACGATCTGATGGTGGCGTAATATCATAACCACCTTGTGCTTTTTTGAATGTGTAACGATAACGTTTAAAATATGCTTCTAATTGTTTTTCTGCAATGGTTTCACCAAGTAATTTAAACAAGTATGCATTATCTAAATGAATGGTTGGATGTTTTACTTTATGATGAATTGCGCTAGCTATACCGTCTCTTACGGATGCATCCGCTAACTGAATGAGTAACTCAGTTGCTTTTTCTAAACCAAGCATAACACGTTCATCATCAACACCACGTTCATAACGAAGCGATGCATCACTCTTTAAATCAAGTCGTTTGCTCGTTTTTTGAATACGTTTTGGCTCAAAATAAGCCGCCTCTAAAATAACTGATGTGGTATCATCATCAATCATTGTATTTGCCAAGCCCATCACACCGGCAATAGCAATCGCTTCACTACCATTTGTAATCACAACATCTTCTTTTTCCAACACACGTTTGTGATCATCTAGTGAAATGACTGTTTCACCGTCTATTGCATCTCTGACTAAAATTTCATTTGTTTTAATCTTGGAAGCATCAAACATATGCAATGGTGTACCATATAATAATAAAATATAATTTGAGATATCTACAACGTTATTAATTGGATTCATACCACGAGCTAGTAATTCGCTCTTTAGCCACCAAGGTGATTCTTTGACTTTTATGTTCTCAATATAACGTGCATAATATCTACCACAGCCATATGAATTAATAGTTATTTTAACAGGATTTTTAGTTTCTGTTTCAGTAACCTTATACGTTGGTACGTTGACTGTCTGATTCGTTATTGCAGCCAAATCATAAGCAAATCCTAAGACTGACAATAAGTCAGCACGATTTGGTGTTAAACCTAGTGTCATTTTAAAGCCATCAAGATGAAGTGCTTCTAAAGCTGGTGTACCTACTTTTACTGATGATTCAAATGCGTATATACCATCTCTATAAGCTTCCGGTATTTGTGCTTCTTCAAATCCTAATTCTTGTAATGAACAAATCATACCATTCGAAGCTTGACCTCTAATTTTAGATGCTTTAATTTTAAAATTACCCGGTAACACAGACCCTACTTGTGCAACAATAACATATTGTCCTTTTTTAACATTAGGTGCACCACATACGATATCCTCAATACGATCTCCTAAATCAACCGTCGTCACATGGAGATGATCAGAATCCGGATGATCTTTACATGTTAATACATGACCAACAACAAGATTTGTTGATGCATTAATTGGACCAAAAGTTTCGACTTCAATAATATTGTTATACGTAATATTGTAAATATCATCAGGAATATTCACAAAGTTCTTCAACATGTTTTTTGTAATAATCATTATCTAACATCCCCCTTAAATTGATTAAGGAATCTCAAATCATTTGTATAAAAGTGTCTAATATCATCAATGTTGTATTTTAAAATAGCAATACGTTCAACACCGACACCGAATGCAAACCCACTGTAAATCTCAGGATCATAACCACCCATTTTTAAAACGTTAGGGTGAACCATGCCAGCACCTAAAATTTCAATATAACCAGTTGTTCCATCTTTTTTAATATAAGATACGTCAACTTCAACTGAAGGCTCAGTAAAAGGGAAATATGAAGGTCTAAGGCGAATTTCACGATCTTCACCAAATAGATGTCTTGCCATTTTAAGCAATGCATCTTTTAAATTCGCAAGTGAAATATTCTTATCAACGACTAATCCTTCAATTTGTTGAAATTGATGTGAGTGTGTTGGATCATCATCATCTCTACGATAAACTTTCCCCGGACAAATAACCTTGAATGGTTTACCTTTGCTTTCTAACATTGTTCTTGCTTGAACTGGTGAAGTATGTGTTCTTAGTAAAATTTCATCATTAATATAAAAAGTATCTTGCATATCTCTAGCAGGATGGTCTTTTTCTAAGTTCATCATTTCAAAATTATAATAATCATTTTCTACTTCTGGACCATCTGCAACCATATAACCCATCCCTACAAAAAGGTCTTCTAAGTCTTCAATCACTTGGTTAAGTGGATGAATACTACCATTGTAAAACTGATAACCCGGTAGAGTTACATCGATTTTTTCTCTTTCAAGTGATGCGAATAGCAATTGATCTTCAATCGCTTCTTTCTTACTGGCAAGTGCAAGACCCACCTCTTGTTTAAGTGCGTTCACACTAGCACCAAACACTGGTCTTTCCTCAGGTGATAGGTTCCTTAACTCGCTCATCAACTGACTGATTTCACCTTTTTTCGATAAATATTTAACACGTATCGCATCAAGCGATGCTAATGTATCTGCAGTTTTAATACTTGCCATAACGGCTTCTTTAATGCCTGTTAAATCCTTCATTTTAATATCTCCTTTGTTTAAATAAAAAAGTCCTTAGAAAAATCTAAGGACGAATATGCTCGCGGTACCACCTTAGTTCTAGATTGCTCTAGCCCTCAAACCCTTTAACGCAGGTATACGGATGTGATTAGCATCTCTATGAAGTGAATTCACTAGGGATTCCAGACATAGCTTTCACCACTCTATGTTCGCTTTACTGTATGTTTCCTAGATACTATGCTTCAATTGTCAATTTCATTTATCTATTTCTAGATGCAAGAATTAATAAAAATCTTAAAATTTCAATATATAACCAAACAATCGTTACCATAAGGCCAATTGATACAACCCATTCATAACGTTTTTCATAACCACCAGAAACGATAGCTTCTGCTCTTTCAAAATCAAGTGTTAACATAAATGCACCTAGTATAATCAATATACCTGTCACAAGTAATGCTAGCCCTGGGCTATAAAATGTTTGAACAAATGTTGGTGCAACAATACTGATAATCCAGAAGATTACCATTGTAACTATTACTGAAATTAGTGCGCCAACAACAATTTTTCTAAATCGTGTCGTAACACGAATGATACGACTCGAGTATAAGAATAACATCACTGTAAATACTGCTACTGTACCAATTAATGCTGTAAAGGCAATTCCAGGCGCATATAATTCAGCTAATGCTGTAATGGTTCCAAGTAAAATACCTTCTGCAAATGCATAGACAATACCTGCAATCATTGCAAACCTTACGTTTCTACTCATGATGACTGCTATAAAGCCAACAATCATCGATCCAATTAAGAATCCAAAGACAGATTCGATGCCAATTGCACCTGTGTAAACCGCATAAAGGAATAAGAATCCACTTGCTACTGCTGTCAATAATAATGTTAATGTTTTTGCTGTAATGCCACCATAACTAGCAACATCACCTGTTGTTTCATATGATTGGGTATTTTCGAGTGAACGAAATACCGGATTAGATGTTCTCATAATTATAATCTCCTTTAACATATATGATTATATCATATCAATTTAAATGTGCAAACAGTCCTGTACCAATTACATTATTTTCCGTTATTAAATCTTTAAATGCACCATACTTATCTAGTTTATCAAACACTGTTTTATTAATTCTAGTTCTATTTTTGACATCATCTTTAGATTGAAATTTATGTTCATTTCGCTGATTTACGATATCAAGTGCAACCGATGTTCCTAACCCATCTACTGAATTAAATGGCATACGCAAACCATTTTCTTCCATGGTAAAGGTAGATGCTGCTGATTTATTAATATCAACCGGTAAGAAAACCATGCCTCTTCTTGTCATTTCTAATGCAGCACCAAGCGTTACAATCATTGATAAATCTTTTGCTTTTAATAAGTAGTTTGGTTGTGCATTTAATTCACTTAGCTTATTTCTAATACCATTTGATCCAGCAACCATTAGTTCATAGTTAAATTGATCCGTTCTCTTTGAGAAAAATGCACTATAAAATAACAGTGGTTTATATACCTTAAACCATGCGATACGCATCGCCATAATGACATAAGCTGTAGCATGTGCTTTGGGGAACATGTACTTAATTCTTGATGCTGACCATATATACCAATCAGGCACATTATTTTTACGCATTTCCGATTCATAGACTAACCATTTGGCAGGATCCTTAGAAGGTTTTCCTTTACGAACAAACTCCATGATTTCAAATGCTCTATGTGGTAATAAACCAAATTCTGTTAATTGCACCATGATATCATCACGACAAGCAATGATGTCGTTAAATTGAATTTTACCAAAATCAGATGCACCCGTCACTAATGCTTGTGCATTTTTAAGCCAAACATCTGTACCATGAGACAATCCAGATATTTTAACTAAACCAGCAAATGTGTTAGGCTTTGTATCTTCTAACATTTGTCTTGTGAAAGACGTTCCAAATTCTGGAATGGCATAAGATGCAATATCACTCATAATTTCTGCTGGTTCAACACCGATAACTTCAGTACCAGAGAACAATTGATAGACACGTGGATCATCAAGTGGGATATCTTGTGCTCTATTAAATGGGAAATCTTCTGGATGTTCTTTAACATAATCCATTAAAAATTTAATCATCGTTGGATCATCATGACCAAGAATATCAAGTTTCAATAAATTCGCTTCAAATGAGTGATAATCAAAGTGAGTTGTTTTCCATTCTGATGATGTATCATTAGCAGGATACTGAATTGGTGTCACATCATAAATTGTTTTTGATTTAGGGACGACAACAATACCACCAGGATGTTGTCCTGTTGATCGTTTAACTCCTTCAATACGTTTTGCTAAACGCTCAATTTGAGCAGGACGTTTCACTAGATTTTTATCTTCTAAATAGCCTTTGACATAACCAAATGCGTTTC
This sequence comes from Acholeplasmataceae bacterium, assembly GCA_963676765.1. GTDB lineage: Bacteria > Bacillota_I > Bacilli_A > Acholeplasmatales > Acholeplasmataceae > WOFB19. The sequence goes on along the minus strand of OY781159.1, from coordinate 699,085 downwards.
TTTCAGCAACCGTTTGAATAGTTCCTGCTCTAAACGTATGATCTTCACCAATGAGTTCCCGTACATAGTCATGAGCTTTTGCTTGGTAGTCACCAGAAAAGTTTAAATCGATATCAGGTACTTTATCCCCGTTGAATCCAAGGAACGTTTCAAATGGAATATCATGTCCATCTTTAATAAGTGGTTCTCCACATATCGGACATTTTTTTGAAGGTAGATCATAACCACATTGGATATTTTTAAAGAGAGGTTGGAATTCCTTTTGTTCTGGTGTTAAACCATATTTCAAACGTTCTTCTTCCGTTAAATGGAAAACGGTAAAATCTCTATTTGGACAACGATAATGTGGTTTTAAAGGATTTACTTCCGTTATATCTAGTAAGGTTGCTACTAAAGAAGATCCAACTGATCCTCTAGACCCTACTAAATAGCCATCCTCTAATGACTTTTTAACTAGTAAATGCGATACATAATAGTTTGGTCCGAAACTATTTTCAATAATATTTTTTAATTCTCTATTTACACGATCAGAAATAAGTTGATGTGGCTCATTACCATATAATGCGCTCAGTTTATCCATGACTAATCGTCTAACTTCTTCACTAATACTCTCAATGCCTAACTGCTCCATGAAAGCATCATCGGGTAATGAATATAAGTCATCGATAAACGCTTCAATACGGTCAATTTTGTTGTTTAATATTTGCGTGTTAGTGACAACAATTTCTTTTGCCAAGTCAGCATCTAAGAAACTAAATGATTTTAGCATTTCTTCAGTAGTTAAAAAATATTGCTCTGGCATTGTATTATATCTACTTAATTGATGAATACCTCCACCAACTAACGGTGTACGAATATAAATTTCACGATATAAAACATCTTTCTTCTCAAGATAATGAACATCACCTGTTGCGATAACTAATTTGCCTTGTGCTTGTGCTGCTTTAATAATTTTAGCGATAACTGCTTCAATAATTTCATCAGCATATTGCCCAAGACCTTCTTTTAAATGTGCATACACTTGCGGTGGTTGAACTTCAATATAATCGTAAAATGCGATGGCTTCTTTGAGCTTTTCTTCACTTTGATTTAATGCTGCTTCAAATACATTACCATTGGCACAACCACTACCAACTAGTAATCCTTGTCTGTTTTTTTGTAAAACAGATTTTAAAACACGTGGTCCACGCTCAAAGTGATCCGTTAAAGCATCACTCATCACTTTAAATAAGTTCTTATAACCTATTTGGTTTTGAACAAGTATATTCATGTGATATGGCATTGGATGTTTCCATGCTTCTTTTGGGTCAATTGCCTGATGAATATCTTGATATGTTTTAATTTTGAATTTATGTAGGTCTATAAGCATCAACTGCCATATATTTGCTGTAACAAACGCATCATCATCCGCACGGTGATGTTGTTCTTGCTTCACCTTAAAATAATTAGCTAATGCTTTTAAATTAAATCGTTTCAATTTATCGCTATAAAAATAACGTGCTGCACTTAATGTATCAATCACTTTAGGATGCGCAAATGTTAAGCCTAATGTCTTCGCATTCTCTTCAATATGACCAATATCAAACATCGCATTATGTGCAACTAAAATACTATCTTTAGCAAACGCCAAAAATGCTGGTAAAACTTCATCTATCGTTTTCGCATCCGCTAACATATCATCAGTAATTTCCGTTAATTCCGTTGTGAAAGCCGATAATGCTTCCCCTGGATTAACAAATGCTTGAAAACGTTCTAATATATTGTTAGCTGTCATTTTAACAGCACCAATTTCAATAATCTTATCTCTTGTTGCAGATAAACCGGTCGTTTCTATATCAAAGACTACGTAAGTTGCTTCTTTTAAATTAACATCCTCATCAGATGGCGTTGCTACGTTAAATGCTTCTTCATCAACAAAATTAACTTCAACCCCATAAATCGGTTTAATTGGTTTATTTTTTGTTGCTTTAAAAATATCCGGATAAGCATAAAGACCATCATGATCAGTAAACGCAATTGCTTCATGTCCCCACTTTATAGCTTGGCCAACATATTCTGATACATCACCAACACCATCCATGTTAGACATTTTGGTGTGCAAATGGAATTCAACACGTTTATCTTTCGCTTTATCCATACGTTCTTTTTTCTTCACTTTGTCAAGGAAGAAAATGGTATCTGCAAAGACGACAACATCCTTTTGATATGTGTCAAAACTTGCACGTCCTTGTACTTGGATTTGATCACCATTTTTGATGGAATTCGCTAGATCAAAATCTTTTGGACGTCTTAAAAAACGTTTAATCGTAATCGCATCATCATTATCACATAAAACAAAACTTAACAATGATGTATTTTTTAATTCTTTAATATCGTGTTTTGAAATTGTTCCTTCAATCAAAAAGTTCGTATCCCCTTTTTGATTCTTATATTGATCAAGATGATATTGATCCAATGGAATTTCCGAAATAGAAACACTATCTGGACTGGCCTTCCTCGTGAACGTCTTTTTCGTTTTCTTTTGTGTTTGAGCTGCATACTTTTGACGTTCTACAAGTACTTTTTCTTGATTTTTAATTGATGTAGATATTAATGTTTTCGTGGATGTCAAATCTTCTTTAATCACATAATCAATTTGGTATATAATACCAAGCGGTTTAAGAAATTGTTTAATACCTGAAAATGAGTTTTTAACATATGTGCTATCTTTATCAATCTCAACATGAACTGTATCGTTATCGAAAGACGTTTTATAGTTTTTTAATGCTAAATAACTAGCCTTTTCCTTTGCTAACTCAATAATTGCATACTCATAGTAAAGTGTTGCATACTCAGCTAATTTAGTTGTGTCCTTATAATTGATTAAAACGTGAATGTGATTATTAATTCTTGGAATATGGAAATATGTTTGAAGTTGTACAACAAATAAATTTAAAACATCTGGTGCAACAATCTCAGATAATGTAATAACAAAAACCCATACCCCTTTTTTTTCGGAAACAATAACATTCGTTAAAGTTGCTTCTCTAAGGACTGGTGATTTAAATTGGAGTTGCTCTAAGAAGAGATTGAATTTATTTGTTTGCGCCATTGATGTTTACTCCCTTTGATATAATTCTTATCGATCTATAAATCCATATATGATATCCGTATGTAACTATGATACTTATAATGTTCAATGCTTGTAAGTCAATTAAAATAAGTACAAGTTGTGAGAATACATAAATGGTTGATGCATAAATAGATAATTTGAAACGCAAGTTAAACTTAAATGGTTGATTCGGAATAATATAGTAATCAATCATTGCAAGCAATAAAACAATCATCAAAAAGTCAAACAAAGCAATCAAATATAATGAGACAATCTCAATATAAATTGTGAAGTGTTGTGTATTATAAACGATTTCTATTGCCCTTGTTAAGGTGTTTAAATTTGCTCTATTTTGCAAGTCAAACGTATAGTTTTCAATACCAAGTTCTGTATAAGTTCTACTTTCATAAAGCATGGAACCCATATACAGTTCAATATCAGTTTCCGTAAATAAAAAGGTAATACTATATGGTGTTATAGCTGCCGAAGATGTTGATATTTGTAAATAATCATAAGCAGCAGTTTGTGATATAGTCGTTGAAAAAACGCCATCAACGATCATTTCACCATCTAAGTTGAAATCAGATAATAAGAGATCGGATATTGCGTCATATTGGTCAGCACTCATATCTGGTTCAATGGTGTATCTAATAATACCAGGAACAACTAATACAAGTGGTAATAGTAATAAGTAAATGATTAACCTTGTCCATGAATCTTTCATGAAAATAACAAGTCGAGGGGGTTTCGTCAGGCTAGTTCTTAATCTTGTAAACATTGTGTATTCTCCTTCTTGTTTTATTATAACATAATAAACGTGTGCTATGATAAAATGAATATGGTGAAATTATGAATATAATGAATGCAGAAAAACATTACAATACACTCTCAAACTATTACCAGTATCGCTATGGTAGAAAAGTATATAAGATTGCTTTAAATGGCGGATTTACGTGTCCAAATATTGATGGAACAGTCGCAAGAGGCGGTTGCACTTTTTGCTCGTTCATGGGATCTGGTGATTTTGCAGGTGATAAGCACGATCCTTTAATAAAGCAGTTTGAATTCCAAAAAATGATGATGGAACAAAAATGGCATGATGGTTTTTATATCGCTTATTTTCAAGCAAATACAAATACACATGCATCATTACCTAAATTAAAACGTTTATTTGAAGAAGCTATTACGCTCGATCCAAAAATCGTTATGTTATCGATTGGAACGAGGCCTGATAGCTTGCCTTTAGATGTCCTAGACTATTTAGGTGAACTCAATAAGAGAATGCCTGTTCAAGTAGAATTAGGATTACAAACCATCCACCAGGAAACATCTGATCTCATAAATAGAGCACATGACTTAACATGTTTCGATGATGCCGTTAATGCGTTACGCAAAAGAAATATCGAAGTCGTCGTCCACATTATAAATGGTCTGCCTTATGAAACAAAAGAAATGATGGTGGATACCGTTAAACATGTTAGTTCATTAGATGTCCAAGGTATTAAAATTCATATGCTCCATCTAATGCAAAAAACAAGAATGGGTCATGATTACTTAAAAAATCCATGGCATCTTCTATCTTTAGAAGAATACGTTGATATTACTGTAACTCAAATTGCGTGGTTAAGAAAAGATATCATTATTCATCGTTTAACAGGTGATGCGCCAAGTCACATGTTGATTGCACCACATTGGACGAAAAAGAAATTCGTTGTAACAAATGAAATTGATAAAAAAATGCGTAGTTTAAATTTATATCAAGGAGATTATCATGCGTCAAAATGATGTTGTCAATATGTCTCATGCCATCTTAAATTTATATGTTAAACCTGAAGATATCATAATTGATGCAACGATGGGCAATGGACGTGATACACTATATTTAGCTAAACTGGCCAAACATGTTCATGCATTTGACATCCAAAAATTGGCTTTATCACATACGAAAAAACTGCTTGATGAACATCACATTTCTAATGTCACACTACATCATAGGTCGCATGAAATGATTACAAGCATTGTTTCTGATTTTAAAGGTGTCATTTTTAATTTAGGTTATCTACCAACTGGTGATAAGACAATAACAACGACCAAAGATACGACGATTCAAGCAATTTGCACCTTATTACCGCAATTAAAATCAGATGGATTTGTATTATTAGTTGTTTATCCAGGTCACCCTGAAGGCAGGATAGAGTCAGAGGCAATTGAAGCATATTTACATACAATAGATACAAAAGATTTCTCAATTATGAAAACAAATATGCCTTTTCATCCTAACAATCCGCCTTACATCCTATTCATTCGCAAAAGATAGAAAAGAAAAAGACCACTCCGAAAGGGAAAGTGGTCTTTTATGTTAGTTCCCATAAGGGGGAATTATGGGTTATGATTTGTCGTTTTCTTGTCCGCGACGGTTATCTTTCCAATCATTAAAACGATCAACCATTGGATGGTCTGGGTGATTTTCAACCCATTGTTCCATTCTTGTCATAAATTGATTTCTGCGTGTTTCAACACGTGCCATCAACTGTGGATATAGCGCTTCGCTTTGTGTATGGAAATCAGTTCTTAATAATGCAATCTCTGCATGCATATCATCAACTAACGTTTGTAAGCTTGTTTGGGCTTCTTCTAAATCAGCTTGTAAAGCTTCTAGTTGAGCAACTAATTCTGGTGTAGATTCTACTTCGATTTGTGCTTCTACATCACTCATTTGATTTTCAAGATTAGCAATTGTAGTTTCTAATGTTTCAATTTGTGGATCATATTCATCATGAACTAGTTGTCTGGCTGCAATGAAGTCGTCGCGTAATTCCATTAAAACTTCTTTTGCTGCATCTTTTGCATCTTTTAAAATATCTCTTAACTCTTCTTGTGTCATTTCAAGTGCAACTTCTAAAGTTGTTTCATCTTGAACAGTAACAACAGCTTTAGCTAAGAATAAGAAACCAGGTGTTACACCATAACTTTCAGCTTCAGCAATGAATTCAGGTGAGAACCCTTTGTCTTCTGAATGACCATTTAATCCACGATTTTGGAAAGCATTATTGACTGCTTCTTTCACACGTGTTTTTATTTGTTCACCTAATCCTGTATCCGAAGTTGATGATACCGATACAACTGTATCTGCTGCATCTAGATCAATATAACCTAGTTCAATAGCAGTTTCTATAATGAAATCAGTTGCTTCTTCAACATCCATGCCAACTAAATCTAAGTCAGCAAGTAATACTTCCGCATCTTCGTTTAATGCGTTTGCGTAAACGACCTGATCATTACCATTTACTATTAATTCAACACTTGGATTAATATCTATGGTTACATAAGCTTCTTCTGCATTTGCAGTGTTAGAACAAGCAACAACTGTCAATACAATCGAGAACATAGCGACTATCGCTAATAGGGATTTTATTTTTTTCATAAAAATACCTCCGTTTCATCTACTATACAGATGATGGAGGTATTTTATTGGGATTTTTTATTCTTTTTTATTTTCTGCCTCGACCACGATCACGTTCAATCACAAAACTTGGTCTATTATGAGGTGTTACGACTATTCGGTATTCATCATTATCCGTACCAGATACTGCAATTGAAATATTTCCTTGGTAGCGATCTTGAATATTATAATCAATTAAGAATCGTTTTCTTGAACCAGATGGACCATTTTCTAAACTAAAATCATAAGTGCCATATGCATTACCTTGAATAAATGATAAGGATACTTGATTTTTTTGTTCATATGTTAATGCCACTTGTTCAGTAATATCAATACCATCATAATGTGTGATTTCATAATGAGTTGTCCCTTGTGCTTCAAGAAATGACACCTCAACTGATAAACCATTTTGATAGTTTGTACGCATTGTAATCTGTTGATTATCTTTTTGATAAATGATATCAGCTTGATATGCTTCGTCACCCTGTGTGATAGTTGCCATTAATTGTGTGTTTTCATCATTATCATCCGTGACTTCGTAAATAACATCATAATTGACTTCTTCGTCTACTAATGATGCTGCAACAAACGACAATTGATAACGTCTTTGTCTTCGATTAATCGCTTGTCTTTGATATTGATAATTCTCATTTGTTGTCAATACTTGTTCCATCAAATGCAGATAACGTCTAACACCATCAACATTTTGTTCAACTTCTGTTTCCTCATCCTCTTCATCATCTGTTGTTGGTGGACCCATAGCAAGCAATATAATATAATCTTCAGTACTAGCGGCTGTTAAATCTTCATCAATCACTGAAATGGTTGAGATGGATGACATCATTACTGCTTCATGTAGTGAATCATCTGTTGATAAGAATGGATCAGTGTCTCTTGAACCATATAATACAGCAATGGTTGCTACAATGAGTAAAACCATCGAGAATGCCATCACTTCAATGAATCGTCTTCTAAAAATTGATTTTTTCATTGGTTTTGGTGGAATCTCACCAAAACGTTGTTTAATACTTAATTTGACATCTGGGACTTCTATTTGATTAGCTTTTTCAGTTAAAATCTTTTTAAGCTCTTTGTCTCTCATATGTCATCACCTAACTTCTTTTTTAATTTATCCATAGCTTTTTTATGGAGCCATAAGACTGTACCTAGCGGTTTGTCCATAACTTCTGCAACTTCTCTAAATTTGAAATCATTAATCGTGTGTAGCACAACGACTTCTCTCTCATCATGATCTAATAAATCAAGGAGTTGATAAATATCATAATCATCTTTAACAACTTCATCAGACGGGATAGTTTGCAAGATTTCTTCACCAGGTACTTCACGTTTATATTTCGTGTAGTAATTAAGCGCATAATTTCTTCCAATAGTAACCAAATAAGCTAATGGATTGTGTGAGGGGTTCACATCATCAATTTTTTTTAAAAATTGCATGTATGCATCTTGAAGAAGATCTTCTGCGATCATCTTATCTTTAACGATACCTAAAATTGTAAAATACACTTTTCGACTCGTTTCATCATAAAACATGTCAAAATGCGTATAATCTCGATTTTTAAATTCTTTAATGTAGCGTTTTAGCATGTCCATAATGTCCCCTTACATCTATCATACAAAAAAACAGATGATTTTATTGGTACTTTTTTTGGTATGAAAAAAGGATTACACCTTTACTAAAAGTATAATCCTTTTGTTTTTAGTTAGCAACAATGTTTACAAGTTTGTTTGGCACAACAATCACTTTACGTATCGTTTTACCTTCAATATGTTTTTTAACATTATCTAATGCATAAGCTTTCGCTTTGAGTTCATCGTTTGATGTGTCAGTTTCTGTCATAAACTTCGCACGTAATTTACCATTCACAGTAACAACAATTTCAACTTCAGAAACGACAAGTTTTTCTTCATTATATGTTGGCCATTCAGCATAAACCAATTGTTCATTATGTTTTAAGAAAACTTCATTCATTTCTTCTGTGATGTGCGGACAAATAGGATTTAGTAGTTTTAAAAATCCTCTTGCTTGTTTCTGACCAATTTTACCAATTTTATACACATCGTTAACAAATATCATCATTTGACTAATCGCTGTATTAAATGCAAGTCTATCATAATCCTCGGTTACTTTTTTAACTGTTTGATGATAGCTAAATGACAAATCTTTAACTGTTTCTTTTTCAATAGGGAATTCGAACATTCGCCACACACGATCTAAGAATTTTTTGGCCCCGTTGAGACTATCTGTATTCCATGGTTTATCACTATCAAGTGGTCCCATAAACATTTCATAAAGTCTTAATGTATCTGCACCATATGCAGTAATTACGTCATCTGGATTAACAGCATTCCCTTTTGATTTGCTCATCTTAGAGTGATCATCACCTAAAATCATACCTTGATTGAATAAACGTTTGAATGGTTCTTCATGTTTTGTTAAACCAATATCATGTAAGAACTTCGTCCAGAATCTTGAGTATAATAAATGACCAACAGCATGTTCTGTACCACCGATATATAAATCTACTGGCAGCCATTTATCAATAAGTTTAGATGCTTCTTTGCTATCAAGTGGAATCATCGATAAATGATTTTTTAAAATATAACCAATAAAGTACCATGAACTACCAGCTAATTGAGGCATTGTATTCGTTTCTCTTCGAACATCCTTGCCTTTGTAGTTAAGATGTAACCAATCATGTGCATTAGCGAGTGGTGATTCGCCTGTACCACTTGGTCGAATATTCTTTAAGATTGGTAATTCTAAAGGTAGGTCTTCATCATCTAAAACTGTAATGTTATCATGTTCGTCAAAGACAACAGGAAACGGTTCTCCCCAATAACGTTGACGTGAGAATACCCAGTCTCTTAAACGATATGTATTATGTTTATATCCTTGTTTTGTCTCTTCCAAGAATTGGATGATTTTTGCAATAGCATCTTCATTATTTAAACCATCGACAATGCCTGAATTGTAGTGAATACCATCACCGGTAAATGCACCATCTGCATCGCCTTTGACAACTTCAATAATATCTAGTCCGTGATTTTGGGCAAACTCGAAATCACGATCATCATGTGCTGGTACAGCCATGACAGCACCAGTTCCATAATGAGGAAGTACATAATCAGCAATCCAAACTGGTACTTTTTTATGATTCAACGGATTGATCGCGTATGATCCAGTAAAGACACCTGTCTTTGTTTTATCTGTTTGTCGATCCATATCTGTTTTTTGTTTTGTTTTTTTAATATAATCTTTCACACTTTGTGCTTCATCATCTGATGTAATACTTAAAACAAGTGGATGTTCAGGTGCTAAAACGCAATAAGTTGCACCATAAATCGTATCTGGTCTTGTTGTAAACACATCAAATGAAAGATCAGCATTGGCCACTTTAAATGTCATCATCGCACCAGTTGATTTACCAATCCAGTTACGTTGCATTTCTTTTAAATTTTCTGGCCAATCAAGTTGATCAAGACTATCTAAGAGGCGATCTGCATAGGCAGTGATTCTTAAGACCCATTGACGCATCGCTTTTTTAACAACTGGATAATGTCCTCGCTCTGAAACCATCATCCCGTTTTCAACTAATATTTCATCATTAGCCAACACTGTGCCTAATCCTTCACACCAATTAACTTCAACATCTTTTAATACAGCTAACCCATGTTCATACATCTTTTTAAAGATCCATTGGGTCCATTTAAAGTACATTGGATCTGCAGTCGCAAATTCACGGTCCCAGTCAATCCCTTTACCTGCTGTCATAATTTGGCGTTTAAAGTTTTCAATATTTTGATATGTAAATTCTCGTGGATCTTTACCTGTAGCTAATGCGTATTGCTCTGCAGGTAATCCAAAAGCGTCCCATCCCATTGGATGAAGCACATCGTAACCTTGCATGCGTTTAAAGCGACTTATAATATCAGTTGCTGTATAACCTTCAATATGACCAACATGTAAACCCGCTGCTGAAGGATATGGAAACATGTCTAGCACATAGTACTTTTCCTTAAAACGATCATCGCTAGTTTTAAAGAGTTTATGGTCTAGCCAATAAGTCTGCCATTTGTTCTCTATTTTCTTATGATTATAGTGCATAAAACTGACCTCCGTTACATGTTTCTATTATATAAGAATTACCCCTATTAAACAACAAGAAACACTAAATTAATTTAAGGCATAAAAAAAAGAGCATTTCCATGCTCTCTCTTCTTATTTCTTTAAATTTTCTACGAACTTGACGATGTCACCAACAGTCTTGATGTTTTGCGCTTCTTCGTCACTAACTTGGACTTCAAATTCATCTTCAATGTTCATAATTAATTCAACAGCGTCGATGGAGTCTGCGCCAAGATCTTCAGCTAACTTAGCTTCCATTGTGATTTTTTCTTCAGGAACGTTTAGCTCATCTTTGATCATAGCCTTAATGCGCTCAAATACCATGTCTCGTTTCCTCCTTAATTTAACGGTAACATTATAAGATATTTTCAACCCTTTGTCAATGCTTCTAACAATTATTTTTTGAACTTCAAACTATTTTTTATGTTCGTTGCATCTACCATACAAACATGTGAATGATTTAATTTTATCACTTAATGTATTCGTCAAATCTTCCTTTTTGACACGCCAAATCCAGTTTCCGCCAACTGTTGATGGCATGTTCATTCTTGCTTTTTTACCAAGGTGTAAATAGTCCTGAATAGGAATAATTGCAGTATCAGCAACACATGATAGAGTTGCTTTAATTAAACTATCAACACGACTTCCAGATGTATGATTGATATACTCAAGACAATACTTTAAATCCTCTTTAGGAAGCGATTTAAACCATGTCTTTGTCGTCATATTATCGTGTGTTCCTGTATATGCAATCACATTTTTGTCATAGCAATGTGGTAAGTACTCACTAGATTCCTTAGCATCAAAAGCAAACTGTAACAACTTCATACCAGGAAAACCGGTCCGCTTTAAAGCTGCTCTTACTTCAGGTGTTACAGCACCTAAATCTTCAGCAATAATATGTGCATCTTTTAGTGCAGTTTTAATAGCGTTAAACAAGTCATCAGATGGTCCTTTTTTCCATTCACCATTAACTGCAGTTTTTTCGCCATATTTAATTGAAAAGAAATTTACAAAGCCAATAAAATGGTCGATTCTAATCATATCGAATAAGTGACTTGAATATTCAACTCGCTTAATCCACCATTGATAATGATGGTCCTTCATGTATGACCATTTATAAAGTGGATTACCCCATAATTGACCGTCTTTAGAATAATTATCAGGTGGCACACCTGCAACATGATTCGGTAGATGTTTTTCATCTAAATCAAACATTTCTGGATGTGCCCATACATCCGATGAATCATAGGATACATAGATTGGCATATCACCTATGATTTTAATACCTCGACTATTGGCATATATTTTCAAAGCTTGATATTGTCTACTTGCCTCAAACTGCATAAACTGATGAAAATGAATTTCTTCAGCTAGTTTTACCTTAAGATCTCTAATCATATGCTCATCACGTAGACGAATGCGGTCGCTCCAATATAACCATGAATCACCACCATGTGCATGTTTGATTGCCATAAATAAAGCATAATCCTCTAACCAAAACGCTTCTTGTTTCAAAAATACTTCATACTGTTCGTCATGAAGATTAAAACGATGAAAGGCTTTTTTCAATATCCGATAACGTTCTTCATAAAGTTTTTCATAATCTACGAAACTTTCGTTCGTACCAGATGTTCTCGCTTCATTTTTTCGAAGTAACCCTGCCTCAATTAACAAATCTAAATCAATAAAGTACGGGTTATTAGCAAATGCAGAAAATGTTTGATACGGTGAATCCCCATAGGAAGTTGGTCCTAAGGGTAATAATTGCCAACACGTTTGTTTAGCATCGTGTAAAAAATCAACAAACTCATAAGCTGACTTACCATAAGATCCAATACCATAAGGACTTGGTAAGCTTGATATATGCATTAATATGCCTGCCCTTCTCACTTTTCCACCTTCACTTCTAAGACAATTGATTGATATGGTTTTAATATCAATTGATGGTCCTTAATTATCGTTTTTTTATCATTATTAATAACGGTTGATAACACGTTATAACCAGTTAAATCGTAGCTTAATTCCGTTTTTGAAAACGAATTGATGATTAGTAGCATTTCTTCATTATATGTTCTCACATAACTTAAAATATTTTTATGATTTATATCTATAAACCTTAATTTACCATAAGTGATAATCTCATGAAAACGACTGTTTCTTCTTAAATCAATCAATTTTTTATAATGATGCCACAACGAATCTTGATCATTTATCTGATCTTCTGCATTAATCGTTTGATAATTTGGATTAACTGGAAACCAAGGTGTATGCTTTGTGAATCCAGCATTTTTCTTACGATTCCACTGCATAGGTGTTCTTCCATTATCTCTTGACCTTAGACTTGTTCTTTTTAAAGCAAGCGCTTCATCATTTGTTTCATATTGCAATTGATAATGGTAATTTGCGACCGAAGATTGATCATTAAAATCAGACACATTTTTAAATGGATAATTGGTCATCCCAATCTCCTCACCTTGATAAATAAATGGTGTTCCGCGCATCATATGAATAACGGTTGCTAGCATTTTTCCAGACATCAGTGGAAATGCATGATTGCCATAATGTGACATTAGACGTGGTTGATCGTGATTCAACCAATTAAGCGGTAACCATCCTTTATCTTGAAAAGCGTTTTGCCATTTCATGAAGACTTTTCTTAAACAATTGACATCTACCTCTAATTCACGAACATCTGTGACCCTATTTAAATTATTACACCAGTTATGATCAAAATTAAATACCATCGCTAATTCGTGACTATCAAAAGCAGCATAATTCAGTGCACTTTCAATAGTGGCTTCACCACCTACTTCACCAATTGTTAAAGCATTATTTGGTATAAACAAATTCTTATTTAACATTTTTAAATAATCGTGGACTTTTGGTAAGTTGGAAAATTTATGCCAATCAAGTGGGTATGGATGTTTATCATCATCAATATCAACAAGTGGTGCGCGATCAAGATGAGAAACAGCATCAATACGAAAACCGTCTACTCCTAAATCCAACCAAAATTGACCGACTTTTATCATTTCTTCTTGGACACGTTTATTCTGCCAATTCAAATCAGGCATTTTATCAGAAAATATTTTCATATAATAACTATTTGATATATCATCATAACACCAAGCTGATCCACCAAAAAAGGAACCCCAATTTGTTGGTTCTCTTCTTTGACCATCTTTCATTTTTCCATCATGCCAAATATAAAAATCACGATAAGCATTATCTTTTGATTTCCTAGATTCAACAAACCATGGATGCTCATCTGATGTATGATTTAGAACATAATCTAAAATCACTTTAATGCCTAATTTATGCGCCTTTGAAATTAATACTTTTGCATCATCAATTGAACCAAATTGTTTATCAACTTCATAGAAATTTCTAACATCATAACCATTATCATCCATTGGCGAATCATAAAAAGGACCAATCCAAATGAGACTAATACCCAAATCATGCAAATAAGGCAGTTTTTGGATGATTCCTTTAAGGTCTCCAATACCATCGTTATTCGCGTCATAAAAGCTTTTCGGATAGATTTGATAACCAACGCTTTCCATCCACCATTTTTTATCCATAAACCGCTCCTTTTACTATGTAAATATTTTATCATATATCATGTTCTAAAAAACAATGTTAGCGGTTTCATATTTTGCAATATGCTATAATCATAGTGGTGATACTATGAATATTTCAGCATTATGGCATCAAGCAAAATCCGCTTATGCTTACGCTTACGACAGCGAAACACTACATATATTAATTAGAACAGCAAAAGATGACTGGGATCATGTCAAGATCATATACGGTGATGCGTTTGATTGGAAACGTAATGACGACCGAAAAATCGTATGGGATCATGATATCCAACCTATGACAAAACGTTATCAAACAAGCATGTTTGATTACTATTTTATCGCACTCAAACCTAAAGATTTAAGAGCTAAATATGCGTTTACACTGACGAAAGAAAACGATATATACTTCTATGGTACAGCCGGTGGTTACCTATTGTCTGGTAAAGATGATTTATATGATGCTTACGACTTATCAGAATATTTCAACTATCCATTCATACATATAGAAGATAGTCCCCAAACACCAAGTTGGGTTCAAGAAACGACTTGGTATCAAATATTTCCAGATCGTTTTTGTAATGTCGATGGCGACAAGACCTTAACATGGGGTAAGTTACCCGTTAAAAACAATGAATTATATGGTGGTAATTTGAAAGGCATCACTTCTAAATTACCTTATATAAAAAGGATGGGATTCACAGGCATTTATTTGAATCCTATTTTTAAGTCACCATCTGCACATCGATATGACACAGTTGATTATTATAACATTGATCCATTACTTGGAACAACAGAAGATTTTAAGACATTGCTAGATGAATCACATAAACTAAACATCAAAATAATGATTGATGGTGTCTTTAATCATGTTGATTTTATGCATCCATGGTTCTTAGATGTCGTTGAAAACGGTGAAAAAAGTTTATACAAGGACTGTTTCTATATTGATAAATATCCGGTCGCTAACGTTAAATTCGCTAACACTGGAAGACCTATTCAAAAAAACATGTCAAAATTAAACTATAAAACATTTGCGTATAGTATGCATATGCCAAAATGGAACACTGCAAACCCGAAAACACAAGAACATTTACTTGGTGCAATCTCTTTTTGGACAATGTTAGGTGTCGATGCTTGGCGCTTAGATGTATCAAATGAGATAAGTCATAAATTTTTACGTCAAATAATGGATACCGTTAGATCGATTCGTAAAGACGTTTATGTTTTAGGTGAAAACATGGATTATGCGATGCCATGGCTGCAAGGTGATCAAATGGATGCTGTGATGAATTATGATATGATTCATCATGTTTGGAAATATTTAGAACACCGCATTACATTGCATGACTTCAAAGATCGTATAAACGACTATTTATCACACACACCTAAAAACATCATAGTAAATATGTATAACGTCGTTGGAACCCACGATCAAATACGTATTAAAAAACGTTTAAAAGATGATATTAGACGTGAAAAACAAGCGTTCATTTGGATGTTTACTTCTGCTGGTAGACCGTCAGTTTATTACGGTGATGAAATCGGTATGACTGGTGAACAAGATCCAGATAATAGACGTTGTATGATTTGGGATGAAAAAAAGTGGGATACTGATTTCCAAGCATTCATTCAAAAACTTATTTCACTTAGAACAAGCTATCAAAGTTTAAATGAAGCAGACTACTATTTCTTAGATGGTGATGTATTAGCGTATATAAAACATCATCAAGATGAAAAAATATTAATCATACTCAATCAACAAGACACAAAAATACTACATATTCCAAATCATCTTCAAGGTGATTACATCAATCTATTATCAAATGAAAAAGTAACAATCCATGATAAAATGGCTTTAGAAGCCTACGATTCATACATGCTTTTAAGGAGTTGAAGCAATGAAACCTACAATTCGTGATGTCGCAAAAAAAGCGAACGTTAGCGTGTCCACCGTTTCACGTGTCATTAATCAAAAAGGTTATGTCCATGAAGAAACGAAAATTCTTGTCAATGAAACGATTAAGGAATTAGGGTTTATTCCGAATCAATTAGCCCGAAGCTTAACAAATCATAGTTCTAAAATCGTTGGTGTGATTGTGCCTCATATCGGACCTTCATTTTACGGTGAATTATTAGAAGGTATTGAAGCTCAGGCTGCAACAAATGGCTATAAAATCATGTTTTGCCATACACAAGATGATCCTGATCGTGAATTAGAATATTTAAAATTCTTTGAGCAATATAATATTGAAGGCTTAATTGTCGCTTCTAACTTCACCAACAAAGATCGCCTTACAGAACTAAAAATTCCAACAGTGACCGTCGATCACATTTTAGATGAAAATATCCCATCTATTACATCTGATAATATTAAAGGTGGCGAACTTGCAGCTGAACGCTTAATCAAAGCTGGTTCAAAACACATCTTAATTTTTAGAGGTCCTTCTTTCTTATTAACGACGATGGAACGTACCATTGGTGTGATCAATGTTTTAAAGCCACAAAACATATTTGCCAATATGTATGACTTTGATATTATTAATCCAGACATTTCTTTAATTGAAGATGTTATTAAAAATAACCCAAATGTCGATGGTATTATTGCATTCACTGATACGCTTGCATTAGCGACACTACACATCTTACAAAAACTAGGTAAGAAAGTCCCTGATGATGTGTCACTCATCGGATACGATGATACACCTTATGCAAGATGGGGTACACCATCTATAACAACCATTCATCAATCGATTTATTTCATGGGTAAACAATCTTTAATCAATCTAACCAAATTAATTAAAGGTGTTGAATTAGATACCCTCCATGATATTGTTGATGTGACATTAAAAGAACGTCATTCCACCAAATAATAAAAAGACCAAGGAAAATTCCTTGGTCATTTTTTTAATCGTAAAATCATTGCTGCTAGTGGTCCTAGCTTTGGTTTAATATAATACTTAAATCTACCATTTTGACCTTTAATCGCTCTTAAAGATTTACCATTATATTGATTAGATCCACCATAAATATCTTTATCTGAATTTAATATTTCCTCATAATAACCATATTGTGGAACAGGCACTTCATACGTTTTGTGAACATTTGGTGTCATATTTAGGACGGTAACAATCGTTTCTTCATTTCCATATCTCAGAAATGCGAAAACACTTTGATTGTTATCGTCACTCACTAACCATTCAAAGCCATGCGGATCATGGTCTTTTTTATATAATGCTTCATGATATATATATACACTTGCCAGGTCTTTAAAAAATCGATCCGCTTTTTGATGCATGGGATTATCCAGTAAATACCAATCCAGTTCATCCTTGAAATTCCATTCGCTAAATTGTGCAAATTCTTGACCCATGAATAATAATTTCTTACCAGGATGTGTCATAAATAGCGTCAACAATAATCGCCAATTGGCCATTTTTTGAAAATAATCTCCCGGCATTCTGGATACTAAACTACCTTTCATGTGTACGACTTCATCATGCGAGAAAGGTAAAATAAATTGTTCGTTAAATGCATATACTAAACCAAATGTAATTTTATCATGATGATACTTTCTATATATCGGATCTTCTTTGAAATAACTTAATACATCATTCATAAAACCCATATTCCATTTATAGTTAAAGCCAATTCCACCCATATCAACCCCATGCGTTACTTTTGGATAAGCTGTCGAATCTTCTGCCATAAACAAAACGCGATCATCTTTTTTAAAAAGATGTCTAGCTAATGATCTAATGAAATGAATAGCATCTTTATTTTCACCATGATTTGCATTACCTAAATAATAGATTAAATTAGAGACTGCATCAATTCGAAAACCATCCATATGGAAGTAATCCATCCAAAATGTCAATGCAGAACGCATAAAACTTCTTGCAATACCTTTTGAAAAATCAAGATTATTTGTTCCCCACACAATATTTTCACGTCTGGTTTGATCATCATACTCATAAAGTGGTGAACCATCAAAATAAGATAAGCCATGTGCATCTTTACAAATATGACCTAAAACCCAATCCATAATGACACCAATGCCAGCTTGGTGCATTTGATCCACAAAATACATTAAATCTTGTGGTACACCATATCTTGAAGTAGCTGCAAAAAATCCAGTGCCTTGATATCCCCATGAATCATCAAGTGGATATTCATAAATAGGCATTAATTCAACATGTGTATAATGATGTGCTTTAACGTAATCGATTAATTCATGTACAATTTCATTGTACTTAGTAAAAGCTCCATACTTTCTACGCCATGAACCCAAATGCACTTCATAAATAAGCAAAGGTTCCTCATATGGCTTTTTCTTTTCATAGTGCCATTTTTGGTCATGCCACTGGTATCCATCGATATGATAAACTTTACTACCTGTCGCTGGTCTAACTTCTGAAAAATAACCAAATGGATCCGCTTTATATAGCACTTCATGTGCTGTATGTATTTCATATTTGTATGTTGCCCATTCATAATTACCCGGTAGCACTATTTGATAAAAGCCTTGTGGATGAATTTTAGTTAAAACATGTTTCCATCCTTCATAATTATTAAATTCAGCAACCAATCGAACTTCTTTTGCATGTGGTGCATAAACAGTAAAAGACGTAAAAATCACGTCATCCTTTGCGTTTTTTATTAAGTGTGCGCCTAAAAAGTGATGCGCGTTGTCGCTTTCGCCACTTAAATACTTCTCTATATCAACATCACTAATTTTGTGCATACTCGCACCCCCTATTTTTTAATATGAACGATATAAATGCCTGGTTGATCAACAAACATTACATGATTTTCAGTTAATGCTTTTTGTGAAGTGAAAATAAGTTTCCCTTCATGTAAAGGTAATTTTTCTAAGTCAACATAGTTTTTAATGTAGTGAATTAATTTATGTTGATGATTTTCCAATGTGTATACAATCAATTTACCAACTTTTTCTACTGATACTTTTGTTTTATCATACGTTGATTGTCGATATAATCTAAATCTCTTTCTTAGTTTTAGTAATTTTGCTAGTTTCATTACACTTTGATCTTTTGGTCGCCATATGATTTGATTGATTTCATCAGGTGACTCAAACGAATTTTCAACACCTTTTTTCGTACGAAACACTTCTTGTCCTGCATGATAAAAAGGTATACCTTGCGATATAGCAATCATATGCATTGCAAGTTCTGCAGATACTTTTAAATCAGCTACTTCAAAAGCCTTTAATAAGGCTGCATCATAATACGTTAAATTATCATGACATTCCACGTAATTAATAGATTGATTAGGTGATGTAAACATATGTGGACTACCAATTAAAGATGTCATCGCACGATGTGCTAAATGCCAATTCCCCATCGCGTAACCAGCTTGTGGTTGATGGAGTTCACCTTTTAATGTATTTCTAAAGAAATCATTAAACTGGGCATAACTAGTAAACTTCTTTTGATTATGCTGGTTTGCTCTTTCATATGATTTCATGGCGTTATCCATATTCCAGCCTTCACCATATAGCATGATATTTGGATTAATTTTACGTAGCATAAAATCAATCTCTTTCATTGTTTTAATATCCATCAATCCCATTAAATCAAATCTAAATCCATCAATCTTAAAGTGATTCGCCCATTGAAACAAGCTATCTTTAATAAGTCTTCTTACCATATAGTGTCTTGTTTCTAAGTCATTGCCACAATAAGAACTATCTGTCATCTTGTGATTGTTATCATGTCGATAGAAATAGCCTGGCACTAAGTAATCATATGGGAATGTGTGATTGTTAAAAACATGATTATAAACAACATCCATATTCACACCTAACCCAATGTTATGCGCTTCATTAATGAGTGTTTTAAATGCGTTGATACGATCATAAGGATCTTTAGGATCTATTGCATACCAACCTTCCAAACTAAAATATTGACTAGGATTGTATCCCCAATTATATAACTTGTCTTTTTGAAGTTCATCAACTAATTCAAAATCATAAACTGGTAATAATTGCAAATGCGTCATTCCAAGTTTTTTGACATAATCAATCGGGCGCATACCTAAATGTTTGCTTTCCTCAATCAAGCCATTAAACGTACCTTTATGTAATACATCAAGGTTAACTGTCATATCTCTAACATGCGCTTCATAGATAACGGCATCCACATATTTCTTTAACTTAATTGGTGATGATTTACTTTGAACTGTTTTCGACCAATCAATAATATAATTACCATTTAATCCTGCAGCGTGTGCATAAGGATCTTTCACATCATACCAAACATCTTCTAATCTCACTTTATAGAAATAGGTTTTTCCTTCTTGATCCCCTAATACTTTTGCATATCGAATACCATCTTTATAACTTGTTTCATAAGTTTCATTGCCAATCACAAGTTTTACTTCTCTTGCGACTGGTGTGAATAAATAGAATTCTGTATAATCCTTTTGATAATAAACACCTAATGGTCCATCATAACGATATTTTTTGTCAAACGCATCTGTTATCGTAACTAATCCAATGTGTAACGGAAATGATTGTTGATTGATAATGATTGTTTCCACATCTTTTATACATACATCTTTATCCAATGTGAAAAACTGGCTATTATCTTCATTTTTAAGCCAGTTAATCTCATAACCATCTATATGAATATCATTGATATAATCACTTGATTCGACACGTATAATTTTTAAACCATCAATAAATGCTTTCATTTATATTGTCCTTTATTTGTTTTAATCAAAACAGGTACACTTTCACCTTTTATTTTACCACTTACGACCACTATATCTTTATGATTGAAAAGATTTTGGTATTTATGATCCTTTAATGGCACACTTAAAGATGCTTCATTTTCTAAATTGAACATACCAATCAATACGTCTTTCTTATCTTCATAAGCAATTACCACACCTTTTTGATGTTCATGTAAATGAAAATTAGATTGTGCAAACATGTCATCTTTTTTGAGTGTTGTTAATGTTTTTATCACTGATTCAATCGATTTTTTTGGATTCCATTTTATCAAATCATCTTCAAATAAATCGGGTCTATGATCAACCATATGTTCTTCACCTGCATATATAAATGCAGCACCCTTTAAGAAGAATGATAAAGCAACCATCATGATAAAATGTTTGTCATCTCTTACTTTTTCTCTTAGTCTTGGTTGATCATGATTTTCAAAACTTCTAAGTTTCACATAGTTTTTCGGATACGTTGTTTCCTGTCTTGCTACTTCACTCATCCATGTATATAAATGTTTCTTATGTTTTAAATAATCATTCATATAATCATAAATATCATAGTCATAACAAATATCAAAAGCTTGATACATTTCAGAATCTGTTGAACAATCAAAACCTAAATCACGCAAATATTTAATGAATCCAGGATGCACTGATTCAGATAGCCATATAAAATTTGGATTTATTTTTGTGATTTTTTGCCTTGCTTCTAGCCAAAAATCAAGCGGAATAAGTGGGGCAACATCACATCTGAAACCATCAACTTTTTTAGCCCAATACACTAACATATTTAACATATAATCCCAAACCGCTTTGTTGCGATAATCTAAATCAGTGATATCGCTCCAATCACCAACGCGATTCGCAAACTCACCTTTTTCATTATGATAAAACCAATCAGGATGTTTTTCAGTCAACAGCGAATCTTTTGCTGTATGATTAATCACAATATCCATCATTAATTTCATACCACGTTTATGCGTTTCCTCAATTAATAAATCAAAATCTTTCAACGTGCCATAATTTTCATCGACTTCATAATAATCAAAAACAGCGTAAGGGCTCCCTTTGGAACCTTTACGCATTTTTTTACCTATAGGATGAATTGGCAAAAGATAAAGGACGTCAACACCTAATGATTTAATACGATCTAAATCGTTGATGACACCTTTAAAATCTTTTGTCTTTGAATGTTGTCTTACAAATACTTGATAAAATGTTAAGTTACGTAGTGAAACTGAAGTGTTACTCGCCATCACAATCACTTCCTATTAAAATTTAATGGGTGTTAAATGCCAAATATCATCATTATAACTCTTAATAGTTCTATCGGATGTAAAATAGCCAGAATGAGCAATATTCATAATGGATTTATGCAACCAACCTTGACGGTCTTTATACGCTTCATTAGCACGTTCATGTGCTTCAACATAGCTATCAAAGTCTTTCATTACTAAGAATGGATCATGATTAAGCAATGATTGCATAATAAAGTCAAAATGTCCACGATTCGGATGTAAATGACGGATGAAACTAAATACTTTTTGTAATCGTTCATCTTGATCAAAAATGTCTCTCGGATGATAGCCATTATGACGATAGTGATCCATCACTTCTTCAGCAGTCATACCAAAAATAATTTCGTTTTCGATACCTGCTTCCTTAACAATTTCAACATTAGCACCATCAAGAGTACCGATTGTAATTGCACCATTCATCATAAATTTCATGTTACCAGTACCGGATGCTTCTTTAGTTGCTGTTGAGATTTGCTCTGATAAATCAGCAGCAGGCATAATGTATTCTGCATATGTTACATTATAGTTGGTTACAAACACTACCTTCAACAATTCATTTGTTTCTGGGTCATTATTAATCACTTCAGCTGTTGTATCAATTAATTCAATAATCGCTTTTGCCATGTGATACGATGGTGCTGATTTTGCACCAAATATAAAGGCATGTGGATAATAATTCTTTTTAAATTCAGGATCGTTTTTAAGTCTTTGATATACATAAATGATATGGAGAATGTTCATTGCTTGACGTTTATATTCATGTAGACGCTTTGCTTGAATATCAAAAATCATATGTGGATCTAAATAAACACCACGATCAGCATAAATTTTATCTGCTAATGCTTTTTTCTTAAGGTATTTCATATGATCAACAGCTTGTTGTGTGTTTGGATCATCACTAAACTTATCAAATGCTTCAAGTTTAGTTAAATCTTTACGCCAAGATGTACCGATTTTATCATCTAATATGCGAATTAATTCATGATTAGTATGAATCAACCATCTTCGATGAGTAATACCATTTGTTTTGTTGTTAAATTTTTTCGGATATAACTGGTAGAAATTTTGCATTTCATTATGCTTTAAAATTTCTGTGTGAAGTTCAGCAACCCCATTAATACTAAATGCCCCATAAATACAAATATGTGCCATTCTAATATGATGGTTACCAACTAGGCCCATTAAATAAATTTGCTCGTTATTATATCTACCGTTTGTTACTAAAATGTCATGGAAACGACGATCCATTTCTTTCACAATCGTATAAATTCTAGGTAATACACGTCTGAAAATGCCAATATCCCATTTTTCCAACGCTTCAGATAAAATCGTATGATTCGTAAATGCGACAGCACGTGTCACAATATGCCAAGCTTCATCATAGCCTAAACCTTCAACATCCATTAAGATACGCATAAGTTCCGGAATAATTAATGTTGGATGTGTATCATTAATTTGGAATGTGTAATAATCCGCTAGCGATTTAACATCACGACCCAATGCCTTATGTTCTCTAATCGCATGTTGAATACCTGCAGCACTAAATAAATATTGCTGTTGCAAACGCAATGTTTTTCCTTCAACAGTTGAATCATCCGGATAAAGCTGATTATCAATTTGACTAACTAATGCTTTATAATCATCATCTTGAGCTTTTTGTAAATCTGAAGGCTCTGTACTCCATAAACGAAGGGTTGTTATGATGTTATTATCATCACCAACAACTTTGACATCATACGGAACAGCTTTCACCCATGTAGAATGTTTTAGTGTTGTGTAGTCAACAAATCCAAAAAACGGAATATCAATCGCGTCTTCTTCATGTTTTGTTTCCCAAATAAATGGCTTATCTAACCACATTTCTGGTTTTTCAATCTGTTTATGATTAACTAGTTCTTGTCTAAAGAATCCGTGTTGATAACGAAGACTATTCCCATATAAAGGCAACCCCATTGAAGCTGCTGAATCTAAGAAACAAGCTGCTAGTCTACCTAAACCACCATTCCCTAGTCCCGCATCCATTTCTGCATGTTCTACTTCATTTAAATCAATGCCTAAATCTGCAAATGCTTCTCTCACAACTTTACAATGCCCACTATTTTGCAAATTATTAGAAATCAGACGTCCAATTAAAAACTCCATGGAAAAGTAAATCGTCTTTTTCAAATTATTTTCTTTCATGTATTGTTCAGTTTTCGCAAGTTTTTCATCAAGTTCTTCATTTAAGAGTGAAGCAAGTGCAGTATAGCGATCATAAACAGTAGAATTTTCTAACGTTTTATGAAGCTCTTTGTCTAAATAATTAAGGTATGCATCCTTAAATGTTTGTTTGTTTTCAAATACTGTTTTCATAATCAATCTCCTTATGTTATGCCATATTTATTTTATCATGTAGATTGTGAAATAATATCATTAAAACGTTATCATACCGTTCCCATAATACTCGGCAAAAAGGGTAAATGATTACCCTTTGGTTGCTCCTGCCATAATACCTTCGATTAAGTATTTTTGGAAAGTCATATAGAGTACTGTAATTGGTAGACCAACAAAAATAACCGCTGCAGCAAATGCTGAGTAATGTAGATTTTCAGATGTTGGTTCAATGAAATCGAAAATACCGACGGCTAATGTCCATTGTTGTGTAATGTCATAATCATTTGGTGCGCCTACCGGTTTAAACTGCAATAGGTACCCTGGTAGCATATAATCCATCCAAGGGGCCATAAACATACCAACCGCGACGAATGTTAAAATCGGTACAGCAAGTGGCAATAAGACCTTGAAGAAGATTTGGAGTTTGTTTGCTCCATCAATCATTGCTGATTCATCTAAGTCCTTTGGAATTTGTGACAAGAATCCTTTAACAAGCCATAAATTACCTGGAATACTACCACCAATATAAAGGATGGTTAATGCTGTTGGTTGCCCTAATAACCCAAATTTCCAGAATAAAACATACATTGCAATTAGTCCCATAAACGATGGGAATGCTTGTAAAACCAAAATGGTTAATAGTCCAGCTTTTTTACCTTTGAAACTAAATCTAGCAAATACATAAGCTGCACCAGTAATTAATAGTGTACCAACAACCATATTAATTAAAGCAATAAGTAACGTATTCCAATACCATCTTAAGAACTTTGTATTTTCGAATAAGTGTGTAAATGCTTCAAATGAAGGTTGTTCTGGCCATATAGTATTTGGAATTGCTGATTGTAGATTCGCAAACGCCATACCAAAAATATAGACCACAGGGACAATAACGACAATTGCTAATAGCACAATTTCCATCATGATTGCAAAACGTCCGATCAACGAACCAAATGTGAAGATTGCTTTTAAACCTGCTTTTGATATATTACGTTTCTTTGGCGCTCTTATGTAATAAATAAAACTAGCAATAGGAATTAAACCAAATAAACCAACTTTAACACCTTCATAGCCTTTCTTTCTCGCGTATTCAACGACCAAACCTTGGTGGAATAAAATGAGTACCATACCAAGATAAATGAGTAATAATTGTGATAGACTCCAATTACCTATACCTAAATAGAACACAACAGAAATTGGTATTAGGATGAGTAATATAAGGAAATTAATTAATGCAAATAAACCAACTCTTGATATGATCATGCGAAAACTAAAGAGATGCGTAATTTCTTCATCTGTGATGTGTGAGCGTGTCTTTAGTTCATGTATTTTTTGATATCCATAAAATGGTATCATCGATACACGTCTATAATGTCTACCATCATAACCCTTTTTCTTTGCTAAATCATATACAGTTGCCCAGTTTACTGTTAAGACAACAGAAACAATATATATACCTACAATAATCCAAAATAATATCATTGTCTTAGTCCTCCGTAAATGCGCGTGTACGCGATAAGTTCCAAGCTGTCAATGACCCAACAAACAAGAATATCAGCACTGAGAAAACGGATGCCATATTATATTGATGATATTCAACAGTTAGTTTATACATCCAAGAGATCAGGATATCAGTATCTCCTGCATAACCTCTAGACACAATACCGGCATTTGGTCCACCACCTGTAATAAAGTAAATGACTCCAAAATTATTAAAGTTACCAGAGAATGTCATGATTAAAATCGGTGCTGTTGAATATAACACCAGCGGCATTGTTATCTTCGTAATCTTTTGGAATCCACTTGCTCCATCGATATCTGCCGCTTCATAAAGTGTCTTATCAATCGCTGTCATAACTCCTGTCATTAAGGCCATGAAGTATGGGAATCCTAACCATATATTAACAACAATGAGGGTTGTTCTTACAAATGTAGGATTCTTCGGATTACTAAACCACTGAATGTTATCATTACCTAAATAAAATAACCTACTAATACCTTCCA
This sequence comes from Acholeplasmataceae bacterium, assembly GCA_963676765.1. Lineage (GTDB taxonomy): Bacteria > Bacillota_I > Bacilli_A > Acholeplasmatales > Acholeplasmataceae > WOFB19. The sequence goes on along the minus strand of OY781159.1, from coordinate 672,402 downwards.
GCGAATCAAAACTGACCCCTAGCATATTCATGTTTCTTAATATTTCATAAATACCAATATCATTTAAAAAGCTGTTAATAAAGCCATGTTCATTAAATATAACTGAGAAAACCATTTGTGATAACAGCGCAGGAATCGCCCAAGGTAAAATAAAGATAGTTCGCCAAAATTTCCTAAAGACGACTTTTTCACTATTCAAAATCAAAGCTTGTAAGAAACCACCAAAGAATACAGTAGCTGTCGATAAGACTGCCCATACAACAGTCCATCCTAATACACGCCAGAATGCTGCACCAAAGGATGCCCCTAAGCCAGATGTAAAATTAAACAGCGCTAAGAAGTTTGTAAATGCGACCCACGAAAATGTATCACTTTGTGATTCTGGACCAGCAATGCTTGTAAATGCAATAATAAACCCAAATGCAATCGGCATAATCGAAATAAATGCTAACACGAATAAAGCTGGTGATAAGACGATATACTCAAAGTTTTCTTCATAAACAAGTTTTACATATTCGCCTTGTTTTAATACTTTCTTCTTCTGACGCTTTTGCTCGCTTACTTTATAAGCATCTCTAATACCCCAAATGCCGAAGATCACGAAGAAAATCGATAAAATAATAGCGATTAAGCCTTCAATTAATAATAATAATGTGACATGTCCTTGAATGGTTACACGGTCCAGTACAGAAAATGTAGAATTTCTAATATCACGACGTAAATTATAATCACCATCGGATGTACCAATAAGGGCATCCGACAAACTCATATGACCTTGAATATCAAGACTTTCGGTTGTCCCTAGGGTAAATACTGACCAATAACCACGCACAAATAAACCCGCTTGATCATAATAAAAATCATTAAAATCACGTTCAAAAGCTGCTTTAATCTCAGGGTTTAACTGGAAATATATTTTAGTCATCAACCTTGTGTAATCATTGTTGCCATACTGATTACCTGGTTGATCATATGTATTAATCATTTCTTGTCTAAATAAATCTAAAAAATCATTTGTTTTATATTGTAAGCGTACTGAATTATAAATCAAATTTGGTTCATAATATTCAAAGAGTTCATCATTAATAATATATAATGGTCCTTCTATGTTCATTTCTTCAATATCATGCGTTGTGATTGGGAAATCACTTGTTGGATGAAGCGTATTAGTCAAGATATCAATATAGAAATTACTTGCTCCACGTGATGCATTAACATAATATTTATCATCAATTCTTGTGATATCGCCAGTTTTCGTAAATAAAATTAAATCATCTTTACTATCTAGAATATTGTTTTCATTTAATTCACCAGTTAAAATCGTTGTTTCCACATATTCTTTTTCGGTACTTCCGTCCGCTTGTTCTACACTACGTTCTAAATAAAATTTGCCATCAGCATCAGTATATAGTAATTGTTTTCTTAATATATGAACACGTGTTTCATGATCTAATGTTTCTGATAAAAAGACATCTTCACTATCGATATTCGTATATGTATTTGGATTATTAGCAATAAGGTCTGCTGCAATAAACTCGATGAGAAGATCTTCTGTTAAGTTAATTTTCCCGCCTATCTCATCAGTAAACGTTTCGAATGCGGGATATACACCATTATTAGCTGCATTAAAGTTATAACGACCTAAAAACTTATTTTGAACCCATAAATCACCAAAATCTTCACCAGGAAGTTTATCATAAGCGTTTATTTCTTCAAAATAATGACTTGTGCCTAACTCTATACCAATAAAACCTGCGAAAATAGCGAAAAAGAATAGCGCTTTAAATACTTGTTTGTTAAATAATTGTCCAGACCCCCATATAATACCTGAAAAAAATGCTTTAATCACACTCATTGTTTTTGTGTTTAATGCACGATTAACAAAAGGTATCTTTGAGAACCAACGCCAACATAATGTGAATGGATAAAAGATAGTTTTAAATACATATCCAATCCCAATAAATAAATACTTAATACCTAGAAAAATGTATTTAATGCCTAATTTAAGCCATCCAATGACTTTTTTTAATGCGTCTACTACTCCCTGAACAATTTTCTTCATGTTATTTTTCCCTCCGTAAAATAAACCAAATGAGGGTGGCAATCTAGTTTGCCACCTCATCATTCGATTTAAGTTTAACCAATCAAATTACTGATTGTTATTATCCTGCTAGATTAACACCTGTTGCATAACCATTTTCAGCTTCTTCAGCTGCAGTAGCTATAGCAACACCGTTATTCCAGATTTGTTGTAACATTGTTTCACCTGGTCCCCAATAATAAGTAACTTGAGGAATTGTAGGCATTGGTACTGATGATGCTAATTGTGCTGACATAGCAAGTAATAATGTGTCATCACTAACACCAGCAATATCATCTAATAAGTCAGTTTCTAATGCAGGTAATTTACCTTTATATTCATACATAAGTTCCATAGCAATATCAGAATTTAAGAACTCAACCCATTTAATTGCTGCATCCTGGTTTTGTGAATACTTGTAAACAGCTACCATTTGTGCACCAGCGAATGTTTGTGTTGCATTACCATTAATTGTTGGGAATGGGGCAATCGCATAGTTTAAGCCAGTTGCGTTATTATAAGCTTCAATGTTCCAAGGACCTGCAATTATATAAGGAGCTGCACCAGTTTCAAAGTTTGCACCACCTGTTACTGAGTTATGTGAACCATTACCAGTTACGCGAGGTTTTAATTCATCTCTAATCCATGTTAATGCATTAGCAGCTTCTGTTGATTCGAAACCAACTTCAGATGGATCATCTAAATTTTCACCAAATGGATAGAATCCAAATGCTGAGTAGAATGGTTGCATGAAGTAACTGTCTGCCCAGTGTGATGAAGTAGCTAAGTAATACTTACCAGCTTCAGCATTTGTTGAACCATTTCCTGAATCTGCTGCATTCCATACATCAGCAGCAGTTAATAAAGCTTCAAAAGTTGCTGCTGGTGTTTCAATAATATCTGTATTGTAATATAGACCAATTGACTCTAATGAAATAGGTACTGCATATAATTGTTCAACTGCATTTGGACTATTAGGGTCAAATGATTGAGCAGTTTCATCATATGATAATGTTGCAATATCTAAACCAATTTGTGCTGCACGGCCATCCAATAAGTCGCTTGTAGACTGAGGAAGTGGATAGACTAAATCTTCTAAGACTGCTTGTGCTAAGTGGTCATGTGGGAACTGGAATACATCTGCACCATTTCCTGAAGGACCAAATGTCTTTAATTGTTCACGTGCATCAACTGAACCCTTATGTTCAAAGTTTACAACGATATTTGGATAAATAGCATTAAATTCATCGATTAACGCTTCCATATAATCGCCACCTTCATCGTCCATCCATACTGTAATACTTTCTTTTTGAACGATTTGCTGACTGAAATCGATGCGTTCACCATTGTTTTCAACAGGCGTAGGATCTGGTTTATCTTCTGGTGTACAAGCAACAATTGTAAATGCTGCTAGCATAACAAGTAAAAGTGTTAAAAATTTTCTCATGATTTACGCCTCCCTTAATCTTTAACAACACGGAATGTGAATGTTACTTCAGTCACATTACCCCAGTTGTCTACTACTCTTAATGTGATTGGATAATCACCTTCTGTACGTGTATCTAATGTTGAATGATCACCGCTAGGTACATATACAAATTGTGTTAAATCACCATCACGATCATCATCGACTTGATAACTTGGGAACAAGTTTTGGTTGAAAGCTTCGCCCCAAGGTACTTCGATAATACGTTCTGCTTCTGGAACACCAACAATTGCATTTGGTGAGAAGAATACGAGTTCAGGAGCGTTTGTATCCATATCAATCATGATATTAGCTTCATGTGGATTTTCTGCTAACATGTCACTGAAATCTAATTGATAATCTTTTGTGTTATCTAAGCCATCACCATCTAATATAACAACGAATGTATCAAGTGTCTCGTTTGATCTTGCAAAGTCGACACGTTCAATAGCTAAAGGAGAACCAAATGTTGCTTCACCAGTAACTTCTCGAACTGTAAACCAACTTTCAATTTCAGCAATTGCATCAGCTTGTTCTGTTTCTGTAACAGCTGCTTCATAAGGATTTTCTAGTAATGAGCTAATCTTAACAATGAGTGTATTAGGATCAACTGCATACGTACCAGTCATTTCCTCTGCATCAAAATCAACAATTCTAAATGTGAATGCTTCTAGCGCGAATGCTTCAGGTTCATTTAACCAAATATTGTTAAGTGTTATGTTATTGTCACCCTTGTTTAAGACATAAACGACATCAAGTTCGCCAGCAGCTTTAGGTGTTTCAATATAAGCACCATTTTCACTGCTTGCAGGTTCCAAGTTACCTGTCTTCTTACTGTCATCACCTTGACCATAATAAACAATAGCACCAGGAGTGCCCATTGGATCTGCATATGCTAATACACCTGCATAAACAAATGTACCATCAGATGTTCTACCAACTTTTTCGAAAATTTGAAGTGGGTCATTCCAGGCAGCTGCGTTACTACCTTCAGCCCAACCCCAAGAGTGAACACCTAAATTTTCTTCATAAGCGTTTGATGGATCAAAATAAACAACCATCATACCGCCCATATCAGGATCTGCATAAATTGGATAAGCAAAGTTTGCTTCATCTGTTTCTCTTGAGACACCACCTTCAAATAGGTAAACATGTGTTGTTTTACCATCTTGAACTTGTTCTCTAGGAATTTCAACATTTGCAAGTTTCTTGTTCCAGTCAACTGACCAATTGATAGGATCTGAGTCGTCACCATTATGACCAACGACTTGAACACCAATTGCACCTTCAGTCACACCTGCTTCATATGCATCTAATCCGTTAAATTCTACTTTTACACCAAAATCATCTGTAGTCCAACCGACTTCGTCTGGATTTTTTAATCCCATGGTAACACCTTCATTACCCCAAGAGTTCATACCTACAGTTGAGTAATCGCCATCCCATTTTTGGAAATGGATAACGAGATTCCCTGTACCTTCAGCAAATGATGTTGCTGCGAACAACACCAACGTACTGACGGCCATGAAAAATACTAATAGAACCTTTTTCATCTTTTCCTCCTTAAATATTTTCGAATGCTAAAATCCATTCTAGCAATATAATCTTACTATCATCATGTAAAAATGTAAACGATTTCACTTATATTCAATTGTGCAACCGTTCTCTTTTTGTAATCGCTATCATTTTTTACATGTTTTTGACGGTGTTTTGATATAGTGATGTTGAGGAGGTATTTTATACATATGAAGAAAATGATAATTTTTATAATCATGGTTATCGGTTTAACGTTTACTAGTATGCGTGTGTTTGCTGCTGAGACACCGACAACTTTGATTGTACATTACTACCGTTATGATGAAGATTATACGAATTTCAATATTTGGTTATGGGAGTACCAACCATCTTCATTAGGAGGCATTGAACATGATTTTGACAATGCAATGACAGATGAGCATGGTGCTTATATTACAATTGACTTAACAACAGATTATCCGACAGCTACAACATTGGGTATTATTATTAAGGAAGGTGGATGGGGTAATTACCAAGAACCTGGAGGCGACAGATATATTGTATTAAGCGAAGCCGAATTAGATGGTTCTACAATTCATGCTTATTTTGTACAAGGTGATACAAACATTGGTACATCTGCTGCCGATTTAGCAAATAACGTACCCGATTATAGAGATCGTATCTTATCTGCTACTTTTGATACAGACTACTCTATTGATGTTTCCTTAACTTCAATGCCAGTGTTTGGTTATGAAGTATATGAAAATGATACGATAATCACGAGTGGATCTATCACATCAACTACCTTTACTATACCTAGCATCGATGTTAACCTTACTGATGCTTATCAAGTCAAAGTGAAGTTTGATAGTGAATGGGAACCAATGAAAAGTGTTTCGCTTACAAAATTATATGACACAACAGATTTCGAAGATGAGTTCACGTATGATGGTGATTTAGGTGTCATTCAAGATGGCAATGAAATAACCTTTAGACTATGGGCGCCACTTGCTGAAAGTGTTGCATTAAATATTTATGAACAAGGACATCCAAATTATAATGATGAAGGTGAAGCAAGTGTTGACTTAACACCAGTCACTGTGGAAACCATGGCACGTATTGAAAACGGTGTGTGGGCATATACGACAACGACTGATTACAGTGGAAAATATTACACATTCAGTGTAAATAATGCCGGTATAATTCATGAAGTTGTTGATCCATATGCTTATTCGACTGGTGCAAATGGATTACGTGGGATGATTGTTGATTTTGAAGCTACAAATCCAACTGGTTGGATGTATGATGATAGACCAGCAACCATCACAAATATGACTGATTATACAGTTTATGAATTACACGTTAGAGATCTTACAACACATGAAACTTGGGATGGACCTGATCAATATCGCGGAACATTCATGGGATTAAGTATTGGTGGAACAACGTATGCTGAAGATGACATCACGGTAACAACCGGATTAGATCATATCGATGAATTAGGTGTGAACGCAGTACAACTATTACCAATCTTTGATTTTGGTTATGTTGACGAAGTTGAGATGGCTTTAAATCCAGACTATAACAATACATTCAACTGGGGTTATATGCCTTATAACTTTAATACCTTAGAAGGATCTTACGCAACAAATCCATTTGATGGGGCAACCCGCATTACTGAATTCAAGACCGCGATGATGGCATTTCATGAAAGAAATATACGTGTCATTATGGATGTTGTTTATAATCACACTGGTGAATCAGAAACATCTAATTTTAATAGGATAGTACCTGGTTATTATCACCGTATGAACAGTGAAGGAACATTTTCAAATGGATCCGGAACCGGTAATGAAACAGCATCAGATCGTTCAATGATGCGTAAATTCATGGTTGACTCAGTTGTTTTTTGGGCAACCGAATATAACTTATCAGGTTTCCGATTTGATTTAATGGCCTTACATGATGTTGAAACAATGAATGCTATTTCTACTGCATTACATGCTATTGATGAAACAATCGTCATTTACGGCGAACCTTGGAATGGTGGTTCAACACCATTGCCAAATGATATAGCTGCAACCAAACAAAACATTGAAAGTTTAAATGACGTTGGTGCATTCAACGATAATACAAGAGATGGTATAAAAGGTTCAGTTTTTAACGCAGGCGATAAAGGATGGTTGCAAGAAATCCATCAAGCCTCATTTACAGAAAACATTAAATATGGTATTGTTGGTGGTATTACACATGATGATGTCGATGTCGATGCATGGCATGGTAGTCCGACAAAAACAATTAACTATGTCTCAGCGCATGACAACAATACATTATATGATAAGTTAAGACTTACAAACGTTAGAGGTAATGCACTTAGCCAACAACAAATTCAAGCAAACGCGATTATTCTAACATCAGAAGGTATTCCATTCATTCATGCAGGTGCAGAGTTCATGCGTTCTAAACCAGCAGTTGATGGTGGCTATGATCATAACTCTTATGAATCACCAGATAGTGTGAACCAATTAAGGTGGGACCGTAAAGTTGAATATGTTGATGTCTTTCATTATTACAAGGAACTTATTCGTATTAGAGCATCTTACAATCACTTTAGAATGGATACTGCCGAAGCTATTAGAAATAGATTAAACTTCTTAACCACTTCTGATGCGATCGAGGGTATTGCATATCAAATTACTGGTTTACAAAATGAGCCGGAAATTATTGTAATTCACAGTGGTCATCCAAGTGGTGGATTAACTACTGTTAATTTACCTACAGATAAAACATATCGAATATTAACAACGACAGTTGGTGCTAATCTATTTGCTGAAGACACGATTACGACAACAGCTTATGTTCCATCCTCAACTACAATGATTTTAGTTGAAGAACAAGCTATTTCTTCCACGATTTTAGAAACTGAAGTGCATATTAACAAAGGTGATACATTTGATCCGTTATCAAATGTTGTAACTGCAAGTGATGATGCGACAGTTTATACATCTTCTTATATCCAAACAGAAGTTCCAGGACGTTATACAGTAACTGTATTAACCGTTGAATCATATGGCCTTCAAACCATCGGTTATTATACATTATATGTTGATGGCAATATGTTTGATGTTCAGTTAGGAGGCGTGTAAGATGAGAAAATTTATATTGTTGATACTTATGGTTATCTCAGTCTTTGTGTTCGTATCTTGTGCCCGTGATCCTGAAATGGTCAATGTTGAGATTTTAAGTGAAGATATCAGTTATGCAACCATCGATATTGAGGCAGCTATCGGAATTGAACTTGAAAGTTTAAATGAACTTGAAGAAATTGCGTATAGTATTGCTAGTCAGACATATGAATCTCATGCAGCTGATATTGGCACAAAACGCATGACATTAACAATTATGCTATCAAGCGAACAGTTTGATTATGGTTCCATCACTTTCCATATTAACTATGCAATGGAGAACCCTGGTTTATCACTAGCCAGTAATGATTTAATATTTAACTAACAAAAAAGCCTTCGTGTTGAAGGCTTTTTTTTTAAACGAAATACTTCTTTGCATACTTTAACATGACAACCATCACAACAATCCCTACCCCAAATTGATAGATGACCGGGGCGATCGATGGGATAACAAATCCGACCAAAAAACTCAGAACTGCTGGTATCCCCATCGCTAAGATGATAAAAATAAGTGAATCCTTATATGTGAAAAACTTCGCATAACCAAATCTAAATAGCTGCATCACTAACGATAATATTAATATGAAGACAATCCCAATACTTATATTAACAATCGTATTCATTAATAATGAATATAGGACAACATAACTACCAAATGACGCTTCTAACATGGTACCAAATGATGCATACATCTCACTGCGTTCTGTACCTGTTGCTAAATTTAATGATCGAAAGTTCACTTCTTCATAAAACCCACGATAACCATATGAAATCATCTCATGACCTTCACCATCACTATATACAATACGATCTTCATAAAAACTAACCGTTTTTCCTGTGATATTTTCATCACCAGACGCATTAAAGATATAAGTCATCTCTTCATTTGTAAATGTATATGAGGTATCACTATCTGTAACGAGTTCATTCGCGTATATACGCATATCCTCAGGTAGTGTCCACGTTGGCGTATGCATGGTTAAGTTTGATTCAATAAAATCCAAATTCCACCCATTCTCTTGAACAATTAAAAAGTTTAATGGAAACAATGTAATTAAACTGAGAATAAAAAAGTAAATGATGGCTTGCCACAACTTTTGACTGGCATTTGGAATCATCGTTTTTGGATTAAAAGAATATCTAAAAAACCGAATTAGAAACATTACATGTAATCTCCCATATCTGCTGGATTAATTTCTACTATTAGTGTACCATATGTTGGTATGGTTAAACTACCGTATAAAATTTCAAAATTGCCTGATAAAGCCACTGTTTGTTCAATGTTATACATATTGTGTATGACTAGTATAGCTTGTTCATAACTACCATCATGATAATGCCTAACAAAGCCTTGGATGGCACTGCTATTATCAACATATGGCGTAATATCATTACCATACATTAACGCTGGGTTTTCTCTTCTTAATGCAATCATCGTTTGATAATGTGTCCAAAGAGATGCACTATCCTGCATTTGTGTTTCAACATCCATAGTGTCATTATTTTGATCATCTGTGTACCACGATGTTTGATAATCATCACTACCCCAAATGAACGGTGTTCTTCTCACCTCGTCATAAACAGTACCATCATAACCTGGTTTAGTAAACCCATCATTTGTATAATCACGATAGCCTTTCATCGCGATTTCTTCACCATAATAAATAAATGGATTACCAGGTAATGTCATTTGAATGGATGCTGCTAGTTTTAAACGCTCTAAACTGTGATAACCATCAAATCCACCTAATGATGCTATACGATCTAAATCATGGTTCCCAATGATGATTCCATTCATAAAATCAGGACGGTATGTTTCATACATTTCATACATAGTCATAATACGATTAACAAATAAATAGGTTGAATTACCTAATACACGATCGATAATTTCATCTCGTAAATTAAAATCAAATAATGATTTTGAACCAATATAAAAATCCGCATAATCATAATAATCTGCATACCATGCTTCGGATATGATATATGCATTTGGATCAAGCGTTTCGATGTATTGTTGCCACCCTCTTATGAGCAGTGCACCATCAATATCAGGGTTCACGTGATCAGATTCAAATAACTTAGTGACTGCATCTAGTCTAAACCCATGCACGCCTTTTTCAATATAGAAAGCCATGATGTTTTTCATTTCTTGATCAACTGCAGGATTATCATAATTTAAATCTCTCATGCCTCCACCAAATGAAGCATAACCTTCATTTGATCCTTCAGGGAATTTATACCAATCACGATATTCACTATCAGTTGATGATTTCGCATTCACATACCAAGGATGAAGATCAGATGTATGGTTAACAACTAAATCAATAATAATATCTATACCCTTATCATTTGCTTCATCGACTAAAGCTTCAAAATCGGCCATTGTGCCATAATCTTCATGAATACCATAATAATCAGTAACATCATACCCATGATATGAAGGTGATGGATGAATAGGCATTAGCCATATTGCAGTAATACCAAGGCTATCTAGATAATCTAGATTTTCCCTGACACCATTTAAATCACCAATGCCATCATTATCACTATCAGCGAAGCTTCTTACAAAGATTTCATAGTAGACATCTTCTGATGCACGTGTCATTGGTAATACATCATCTATATATTCTCTTTCTGAAACGAATTTACCATATGCTGTTAAGCTTTCCGTAATTTCTTGTTCAAAATCAAATCTTGTATCATAAGTTGATTCATTATACCAACCTAAGAAAACCATACCTTCAATAACAGGTGTTCCTGGTTCAGTAACGAAACCATCTGTTACTTTTACGTTTCTGTTTGCTTCTAAATCCATATAGTCAAATGTTACTTGTATACCCGTACAACTGATCAGTATGAACGCCATCCACACTGTACCTATAATTAAAACTCCCTTTTTCATTACTAGAGACCTCTTTTTCTCAATGACTCACTTGTTCCTAATATGTTCTCTTTTTTCTTTGGTTCTTCTAAGTCAATCACCTTTGTTTTAAATATATAATCATGAATCGTTCTGCCTGTTTTGTCATTCATAACAAAAAAACTGACGACTAAATAAGCACTAAAAGTGCCGATGCTTAACGCCAGTTTAAATATATCACGACATAGTAATTTCCAAATTGGTGCTTGTGTATCATCAAGATTCACAATGCGGATTTTTTGAATTCTTTTACCAAATGTCTGACCTTTTGAAGTTTTTAAAAAATATGGAAAAAAGTAAAATCCCACAAAAGCTATCGCAGCTAATGTATATGGAAACCAAACTTGATTTGTAGGTATCCAAAATGCTACTAGTGTTACAATCGCTACTGGTGAAGTATCCATCGCAAATGCTCTTACACGTTTTTCAAATGATGGTACCATAACGCACTCCCTCTCTTATGCGTTAATTATATCACGAGTATAGGGTCTTTTCCTTGTTAATAGTATATGATCAATGTCGATTGAAAGCGGTTCCGGAACATCTAGACTAGGAACGAATGTTTCATATCCTTCATCTCTCAAGTCTTCTAAGACTTCAATAAATAAGTCTCTTAACATTAAACCAGTGTCCACTTCATTTTGACCGCTACCAAATGTTGATGGATAACTACCATAAACATAATCATTAACAGCAACTTTGTAATAAGTATTATCGTTGAATGATGATCTTTCTGTATAATATCCTAAATCGGTATAAGACATTAAATCTTTAATTGTAGATCCTAACAAATCGATTGTGATAACAACATTATCAAATGGGAATATTTCATAAGCTAAAGCAACCGTCATCGGTGCGCCATTTGAGACATCTGTTCTTGTCCCACCATAATTATGAAATGATATATCACTATTCGTTTTGACATTCATGATTTTTGCCATAAAGTACGTTAAATCAGATCTCGAGATGTAGTCGCCAGCTGTAATAATATTTGTTTCAATTAAATCAGCAACTTCTTCTGTATATGTATTTATTAATGCATGCATACTTGCCTGAGATCCATTTAATAATGGTTCATTATAACCATTTAAGTTATTCGCTTGAAAACCAGACAATATACCAGCTGTAAAGTTAAATTGTGCATAACCGACATAACGACCATTAGACGCTGACTGCATGATAAATGTGTCCATACCATCACGGTAAACTTGTGATAAAACATTTTGATGAGAATGGCCGTTAAAAATAGCATCAACACGTGCATCACCTGTGAAATCTGCGACTGAATTGTTATAGTAATCACTATCGCCATGATTTACAGCGATTACCATATCAACGGCTTCAATGGTTCTCAAGTAAGTTGCATAATGTTCTGTCCATTCAACTGGGTCTTGGAATTCATAATCTGCTACACGACTAGCAGCAATACTACTTTCTAATCCATATCCAATTGTACCAATCACACCTATTTTATACCCTTGTTTTTCGATTACTGTATAAGCATCGATACCTGCAGGTCTTTCCCCAGATGCCTTTTCAATAACATTCGCACCTAAGAGGGGGAAGTTTGCATGCACTGGTGCATCAGATGTTTGATCAAAATATTGCAATAAAACATCTAATCCCCAATCAAATTCATGATTACCGATAACAAACGCATCTAATCCCATCATGTTTAACATTTCAATGGTAGATGCTCCTTGATAATAATTAGATAATAGCGCACCTTGTAATATATCCCCACCACTGATGAATAATGTACGATTTGGATTTTCATCTTTTTTTGTCATGATGAGGTTTGCAATTCTTGCAAATCCCATTTGATCCTCACTTTCTAAAATAGAACCATGAAAATCATTTAAGTAATATAAATCAAAATCAGCTGTTAAACTAACTGCTTCCACATAGACATTTATAATGATTGTTGCTACATTTTCAGCCGCATCACTTACGCGATATGTTACTGAATAAACACCTTGAACATTATAATCAACTAAACTGTCATCAACAGTTATCAACGTTGTTAAATCACCATCTTGTCGATCACTTGCAGTCACACCATTTAAGTAATTAGGTATTGAATCACCGATAGTATAGGTAATATCACGTGTTCCGCTAATGACCGGATCTACATCATCAATGGGTGCCATAACAATAACATCAATGTTTTTTGTATCATGATGACCATCACTATCAATCACCTGATAAGATACAGTATATGTCCCTTCTGTGTCATAATCCACAGCACTATCATCAACACTAATATCGGCAGTTAAATCACCATCTTGTTGATCACTTGCAGTCACACCATTTAAGTAATTGGGTATTGAATCACCGATAGTATAGGTAATATCACGTGTTCCGCTAATGACCGGATCTACATCATCAATGGGTGCTATAACAATGACATCAATGTTTTTTGTAACATGATGACCATCACTATCAATCACCTGATAAGATACAGTATATGTCCCTTCTGTGTCATAATCCACAGCACTATCATCAACACTAATATCGGCAGTTAAATCACCATCTTGTTGATCACTTGCAGTAACACCATCTAAATAATTAGGTTCATCATCACCAATAGTGTAAGTGATATCTTTAATGCCTAAAATACTAGGTGAATCCTCATTACCTGTTTGTTCAGTACATCCAATTAACACAAGTGTTAATAAAATAGCTAATATAATTAGTTTTAATTGTCTCATCGTCATCCATCCTTTTCCAAAAACATTATAACATAGCATGCATTATTCTAATCCTAATCGTGCTATAATAAACCCTAGAGAGGTTATATGATGGAACAAAAACATAAATTAATGCAACTCTTTTGGGCATTTTTAAAAATAGGTGCGCTTACCTTTGGTGGTGGACTTGCGATGATGCCTATTATGCATAAGGAAGTCGTCGATAAAAAGGGATGGGTCAGTGATGAAGACGTCTTAAAGATGCTCGTTATATCCGAGTCAACTCCTGGTGTATTCGCTATTAACTCAGCCACATTTATCGGTTATAAAATCGGTAGGTTTTGGGGTGCTTTAGTTGCTACACTCGCTGTCACAATTCCTTCTTTTATCATCATTTCACTCATTTCCTTAGTTTTTTATCAGTTTAAAGAACTTGAAGCCGTGATGTATGCCTTCTACGGTATTCAAGTAGGTGTCGCAGTTTTAATTTTTAAAGCGGCGATAAAACTTGGTAGAAAACTACAGTTTAATGCTTTAAGTTATATCTTATTAATCACTTCATTTTGTATTGCCTTCTTTACTAATATTTCTGTAATTTATATTTTATTAGTATCTGCAGTCATCGGTATTATCATCGGTATCTTTTTCACGAATAAGGAGGCAACTGAACATGTTTCTTGAGCTTATTCACTTATTTTGGATGTTCTTTAAAATAGGCTTATTCACTTTTGGTGGTGGCTACGCGATGATTCCTTTAATTGAAGAATCATTAGTCGGCGGTGGCTATATCGAAGTCAATATGCTTTATGATATGATTGGTGTTGCTGAATCAACACCAGGACCGATTGCTGTTAATATGGCGACTTTCATTGGTACCCATCAATTAGGTTTATTAGGCGCATTAGCTGCTACACTTGGTGTTATATTACCATCATTTATTATTATCTTATTAATTGCTTGGTTAGGATCTAAAGTCTTAGAATCAGAAATTGCTGAACATGCATTTATGGGGTTAAAACCTGCTGTTATTGGTTTAATCGCAAGTGTTGCTGTTGCCCTAGCGATTCGCTTAATCTTACCAAATATTGACTTCCATGCATTCCAGTTTGATTTCAGTGATTTCAAATGGCGTAATCTTGTCATTTTAACCGTAATTATAAGCTTTATCGCCTTCTATAAAAAGAAATCATCTCCAGCTTTGATAATCGGTATATCTGCTGTTTTAGGGATTGCCATCTACTACATTTTTTGAGGACATCATATGAAAGATTTTAATTGGTTAAAAACTGCATATATCGCACATCGTGGCTTACATAAGGAAAATGGATCTATACCGGAAAATTCAATAGCAGCATTCAAAGCTGCTATTGCTAATCATTATGCAATTGAATGTGACCTAAGCTTAACAAAAGATGGTAACATCATTGTATTTCACGATCACAATTTAAAGCGTCTTACAGGTTTAAACAAAAAGGTTGAACAAGTCAATTACGATGAATTAAAGGATTTAAATTTATTCATTTCAAATGAAAAAATCCCCCGCCTTGAAGAACTACTAACTTTGGTTGGCGGTAAAGTTCCTTTATTAATTGAATTGAAACCACATGGTAACATGAAAAAATTATGTCAAACATTCATGCATCATATGGAAAAATACCAAGGTAAGTGGGCTGTTTTCTCTTTTCATCCAAAGGTTGTTTTATGGTTTAAGAAAAACTATCCAGATGTGGTTCGTGGCCAAATATCCGCCTATTTCGATGATGTAACAAATATGCCAAGACCGCTTAAATTTTTAATGAAACGTATGTTTTTCAATCATTTGACCAAACCAGATTTCATTAGCTATAATATTCGCAATCTGCCAAACAAACACGTAGATAGACAAAAGAAAAAAGGCATAACCATTATTAGTTATGCCGCTCGTAATCAAAAAGATTTTGATTTTGTTAAAGATTATTATCACAATGTTGTATTTGAATATTTCATCCCTAAGAAGAGCGCTTAAGCGTTCTTTTTTTAATCATCCACATCAAAGTTTTCGAGTAGTGTTTTTTTAGGAACTACCGCATTACCATGTTTTGTGAAATACATGGTAATAAAACTTAACGCAACAAATATAGCAGCATATGGGAATAAGACTAGCCTTGTTCTAAAGATATAGTCCATAAAGACACCTGATAAAATTGGTGTTAGGATTTGTGCCCCCATTGAAAAGGCATAATAGTATCCAGTGTATTTACCAACATTTGATCCCTTTGCTAGCTCCACAACCATTGGATAAGAGTTAACATTAATCGTTGCCCACCCAATACCTGTTAAACCAAAGATAATATACATAATCCAACCTGTATCTTCATTTACGAAAGTAGCTGAAACGAAACAAAATGCTAATAAGACAATACCAATTAAAATGGACTTTTTTCGACCAATCTTAGTTGATATAATCCCAATTGGAATAAAAGCAATAATGGCTGTAACATTCGCAACCAATAATGGTAATGTGAAGGATGAAAGTTGTAAGACATGTGGGACATAATCAGACACTTTTGAAATAACCGCATTGTAACCCATAAACCATAAGAATACTGATGCTAATATCAGGATTAATGAAATCTTTTTATCTCTTGGTAATTGATGCATATTATGTGAATCATCTTCATCTTCTTCTAAGCCTAATTTCTTTTCTAAATCAATTTTTTCTTGAACCAGTTTTGGTTCCTTAACTTTCCATAAAAAGACACCTAAAGTGATAAGCATAATGCAACCAACAATGATAAACGCCAATGTATAGTGAACATACGATCTACTAGATAATCGAAGTACAGTTAATAAGATTAAAGCAGTTGTCCCTGCTGCCGCACCCATTAAGTTGATGATCGCATTCGCTTTACTTCTAAGTGGCTTAATCGTCACATCAGGCATTAAAGATACTGCGGGAGATCGAAAGACTGACATTGCGAGTAACGCAATTAATAAGACTGTTACAAACACCGCGAAGTTTACAGGATTCGCAACCGTTTCTTCCCACGCGAGCGTTGATAAGTATGTCTGGTAATAATCGCTTAAATAAGCCATATCACCAACTGATAATTCTGCAGTCTGACTGGCCGTTAAAATATCATCAATTTGATCATACGTATTTGTTTCAAAACGCTCATATTGTTCTACTGTAATGTTGCCAGCATCAAGTTGCGCTGTACGTTCAGCTTCCATATCATCTAATAAACCATCCCAGAAAATGACTAAACGTCTATCATCATCTTCTCTGTATTCATCATACAATGATATAATATTCGCATTTGAATCTTCAATTAACGTCGTCTGATAATTATCCATAAAGGATAATCCCATAAATGCAAATGCAGCAATCACTGTACCTACAATAATAAAAGGTGTTCTTCTGCCTTTTTTCCTATTCGCGCGATCTGATAACGCTCCAAATAGTGGCAATAAGAACAGGGCTAAAATATTATCAAGCGCCATGATAATACCAGAAGCAGTTTGATTTAAACCAAACTTATCAATCATTATTTTTGCAATAATGTTGTCATAGGTTTGCCAGAAAATCGTGATAATAAAAAAGGCTAAACCAATGAGTATCGTCTTTTTATAATTCAGTTTCATAAGTGCTCCCTTATTAACTTTTTTTCGCATAACTGTTTTCATTATAGCATGACTTTAAAGATAACTTTACGAAGCCTTATTTTTTTTACGTGTCTATTACAAAAAAGTGAGCAGTTTTGCTCACTTCTGAAATAGTACTATATATTTTTCATATCCTTCTTTTTTTAGTTCACTTTTCGGAATAAAACGAAGTGCTGCTGAATTAATACAATATCTATAGCCACCAAGTTCAACTGGACCATCCGGAAATAGATGACCAAGATGACTATCCGCTTCCTTACTTCTCACTTCTGTGCGATGCATCCCGTGACTTTGATCAAGCCTCGTTTCGACTTGTTCCAATGGTTTCGCAAAACTAGGCCAACCACAACTACTATCAAATTTATCAAGACTTGAGAATAGCGGTTCTCCAGAAACAATATCAACATAGATACCTTCATCATGATGATCCCAAAATTCATTTCTAAATGGATGTTCTGTACCATTTTCTTGGGTAACGTGATATTGTAACGATGTTAATTTCTTCTTTAATTCTTCTTTTTTCATTTCATCACTTCCCAAAACGATGTGCAAGAGAGCTTGCTGCTGCAGCAGCAATCCCGCCAACAATATCATCTAAAAATGTATGACATTTATTTGGTTTCTTTCCTTCTTCATCTAATTTTTCAATAATACCGTATTTCATCTTATCAACAAAACCAAAATTCGTAAAACCAATTGAACCATAAACGTTAACAATCGATAAGGCCATAATCTCATCAATTCCATATAATCCATAATCGGTTTTTAGCATCGTTTGAAGCGGTTCACTTAACTTGTCTTTCTCTGCTAAAACATCAAGTTCAATACCAGTGATTACGGCATGTTGAACTTCCCTTTTCATTAATACCTTTTCAACATGTTCTATACATAATTCATGTGTCAAACTTGGTATATACTTTTTTTGAAGATCAAAAGTAATAGCTGCGATTTCTTGGATGTTGACACCACGATCTTTTAATCTTTTCATACTGATTTGATAAAGCGAAGCCTTATCAAATGATTGTTCATTTGCCATCCTAATGTCTCCTTTTTAAGGGTGTATTTCAATTATACGCCTTTATATGGATTGTGCAAGTAAAAAGAAAGGACCTATTGGTCCTTAAAGTTATGTAAGATATCAATATATTTATCATAAGCTTTTTTGACGACATCTTCCCATGTGTAGAATAAATCATGATAAGCGTTTTCCGAGACATTTTGATATGCTTTTTCATCTTTGAATATGTGGATAATCTTATCGGCAAACGCTTCAGGATCATCTTTCGCTATATAGCCATTATGGTCAGCTGTTACCGTATCAGCAGTAGCCGTGTTTTCCAAAAAGATAGCCGGCGTTTTCTGACTTGCTGCCTCAATTTGCACTAAAGAACTGGAATCATAATGAGATGGGAAAACAAATAAGTCTGCGGCTTGATAATATTGTGCTAATAGCTGGCGATCCAATATACGACCTTCAAATCTTACAATGCTTGACATACCAGCTTTTTCAACCATTTTTTGAATCGCTTTTTCATCTGGTCCACTACCAATGAATACCATTTGAAATGGGAACTCTTTTTTGAATAAAATAGCTAAACTATTCACTAAAAAATCGAGATTCTTAATAAAATCAATCCGCCCCACAAATAATAAGATTTTTTCTTCATCTTTTTGTTTGATATGTTTACGAAGATCGTTTACTGCGTTCATATCCTCATTAAATACTAAATCTGTCCCATTGAAATGGACATCTGGTTTTTCCTTTAAACCATATGATTCAAAAATATCTGCGACCTTATGATTGACTGCCCAAAAATAATTTGCTTTATTCAATGTTTGCACTATTTGTTTTGTTGCAATATGCGCAATTAGTTTGCTCTTTGTGCGATTAAGAAAATCTTTTTTTAATTGACTATGTAGTGATGCAATAACCGGCACATGATGTTTATTTGCATACAAAATACCAGTTCTACCCACTTCAAATGGGGAATGAACATGGATTAAATCAAGCTTAGCATTTTTTAATATTTTATGATATTTTCTATCAAATGCTGGTGTACCTAAATCATAATCTGTGAATGGTACAATCATGCGTTTACAACGAACGGTTTTATAAGGTAAATCGTTATGATAATTCTTATCTCTAGGCTGTGGTGCAAATACAATTACATCTGCATATTTACTTAATTCTAGTGCGTAGTTATGGACAGCGATGACAACACCATCAACCATTGGGAAAAAACTATCAATAAATAGACCAATTCTTAATTTCTTCATGAAAACCTCCGGTAGTGTTCTTTTATATTATATCAAAATATACGCGACGTGATAACCAGTTCTATATTTTCACAAAATTTTTCAATATGCTATACTAGGGGCGGAGGTTACTATGACACATTTAAACGTTGATTCAGAAATAAAATCACTTAAACGGGTTTTAGTTCATCATCCAGGTGATGAATTATCAAATTTAACACCAACATGGTTAAATGAACTGTTATTTGATGACATTCCATGGCTTGAAAGAGCACAGGAAGAACACGATTATTTCAAAAAAGTCTTAAAAGAACACGGTGTTGAAGTGGTTACATTAATTGATCTTGTAACTGAAAGTTTAGTAGACATAAACACCAAAAAAAAATTTATCAATCAATTCATTGAAGAATCGATGATTAGACATCCAAAAACGAAAAAAAAAGTTTTTGATTTTCTTTCGCATATGCCAACAAAAGATATGGTCAAACAAACAATGGCTGGCATTATCAAAGAACAGTTCAAACCCTTTCGTAAACATAGTTTAAAAGATTATATTAAAGACTATCCCTTTATTACAGCACCAATGCCCAATTTATATTTCACAAGAGATCCGTTTAGTATTATCTTTGATCATGTCTCACTTCATCATCTGCATAAAGAAGCAAGACAAAGAGAATCCATATATGGCGAATATATATTCAAGTATCATCCGGTATATAAAAAAATCCCTCATGTTTTCGATAGAAATCAAAGATTCTCTCTAGAGGGTGGCGATATTCTTCTTTTAAACAAGGAAACGGTCGTTGTTGGTCTCAGTGAACGAACAGAGCCTGAAGCTGTAGAAATACTTGCAACCAATCTATTCAGTAAGACAAATGCAACTACAGTATTAGCCATTGACTTACCTAAAAAACGGACATTTATGCATTTAGATACCATTTTAACCCAAGTGGACTACACGAAGTTTTTAATTCATCATGCGTTTTTAAAACCTCTAAATATTTACGAAATCAAAAAAGATGGTTCACCAGATCATTTGATCATACAAGAAAAAAAACAAACCATCGCTCAAGTATTCTCTAAATATTTAAATGAACGAGTAACCATGATTCCTTGTGGTGGCGATTCGAAAATTTCATCTGACCGTGAGCAATGGAGTGATGCAGCTAATGCACTAGCAATTAAACCAGGATTAGTCATCGTGTATGAACGTAATGTCATCACAAATAAACTATTAAAAAAGCATGGCATCCAAACCATTACGATCAAATCCTCCGAATTATCAAGAGGACGTGGCGGTCCAAGATGTATGACAATGCCATTAATCAGAAAATAATGTTCTAAAAATCTGCTATGCATGATATAATAGGTTTAAATTACAATACAATATAGGGGGTTTTTTATGTACGAAAATTATGAATCAGAAGAAAATCAAAAACAAGAGAAACGCCATCTCGCAGAGGAAACGAAAAAGCAATTACTAGGTGTGCTAGGTGGACCTAAGGCATTAATTGTCATGGTTCTATCTATTATAGCTTTTCTTGTATCAACGTATTTCGCAATTATGATTGCAGTTATGGATACTACCATAACGTATGGTAATAATCAAACGTTTGAAATACCTGGTATAGACTTGGCTATGTTTCTTGTGATTGCTATATCTGCACTTATATCCTTATTTTTCATCTATGTATATTCGAATGCGAGAGAAAATAAGGCTGAAAAAACAGGAAAAGCATTTAAAGTTGCTGCAACGGTTGCTAAAGTCTTAATGTGGTTCATCATTATCGGTGGTATATTAATGTTTATTGGATTAATTGGCGTCCTCGTGGTTGAACCAGTTATCGGTTTGATCTTAATGATTGTGACTGGTGTACTGATTGGATTAGGTATTTTGATTTATCGCATAATTATCAATTTTTTAAGTCAAGTCCATGATAATCTTATTAGTGTATTTGTCCTATCAAAGGCAAATCCTGTTAAAATGATTGTGCTTTATTGGATTTCATTAGTATTAAGTGCAATTTCACTCATGACAGGTAGCTCTGTTTCAAATCCACCAAATAATCTATATGTTTTACCTCAAAATTTCATTGATACAGTTAATCAAATGAGTTTATTCGGTGGTATTATAGGCATCTTAAGTGTTATTGCGACACTGGTGTTCTTGTATCAATTTAAAAACGAATATTATAATCGTAGTATTTAATCATAACTTAAAGGGTTCTTCGAGCCCTTTTTTATTTGGTTGTCTTTTAAGCTTATGTTAAAATAAAAGCATATGAAACGACATTTATGGGAGCAAATTATGGATAAATTAAATCACCAATTAACTATCGATGAAAGTATAAAAAAATATCAAGGTAATCCTAAAACAGGATTAACAAAGGAAACTGTTAAAAAGCGTATAGAAACATATGGTATTAATCAACTAGATGAAGGTAAAAAAAGACCATTCATTTTAAAGTTTTTCGATCAGATTAATGACTTTATGATTTATATTCTCTTAGCAGCAAGTGTCATCTCTTTTTTTACACATGAAACTGCTGAAGGTTTTTTAATTATCGCTATTGTATTAATTAATGCTGTCTTAGGCTTATTACAGGAATCGAGAGCTGAAAAAGCACTTGCTTCTATTAAAGCCTTATCTTCTCCTCAAGCAAAAGTTTTAAGAGATGGTATTGAAGTACTAATTGATGTTAAAGAAGTTACAGTTGGTGATATCGTTATACTTGATGCTGGTGATTATATGCCTGCAGATGTTCGCTTACTTGAAACGATTAACTTAAAAGTAGATGAATCAACCTTAACCGGTGAAGCTGTACCTGTACAAAAATCAAATGAAGCAATTGAAGCCTCTGAGGTTGCATTAGGCGATCGAACAAATCTAGGTTTCATGGGAACTGTTGTAACATACGGTAGAGGAAGGGCAATTGTTACTAACACTGGTATGAACACAGAACTTGGTAAAATAGCAACCATGTTATCCGAAACAAAGAGCACGCAAACACCACTCCAAAGGAGTATGGCTAATCTTGGGAAAACATTAGCATTTATTGCTTTGGGTATTGTCATAGTGATATTTGCAATCACTTTAATAGAGGCTTATATTACGACAGG
Source organism: Acholeplasmataceae bacterium (assembly GCA_963676765.1). Lineage (GTDB taxonomy): Bacteria > Bacillota_I > Bacilli_A > Acholeplasmatales > Acholeplasmataceae > WOFB19. The sequence goes on along the minus strand of OY781159.1, from coordinate 649,523 downwards.
TGTTATTCAATTTGAAGTATTTAGAGAAGCATTATTAACATCAATTGCCTTAGCGGTTGCTGCTATACCTGAAGGCTTACCCGCTATTATTACTATTGTCTTAGCATTAGGTATGCAAAACTTAGTTAGAAAACAAGCGATCATTCGAACACTACCTGCTGTTGAAACATTAGGTTCTACTGCGATTATTTGTTCTGATAAAACGGGTACGCTAACACAAAACTTAATGACAGTAAAAAAAGTTTATACCCATTTAGGTGGAACTGACATTAAAAAAGGAACACTTTCAAATGATACATTACAAAAACTAGCAACTTATGGTGTGTTATGTAATGACACAAAAGTTTCCCTTAAAGATAAAGATTTTGTTAAGATTGGCGATCCAACAGAAATAGCATTTATCGATTTAGCGATTATGCTTGATCTTCCACCAATTGAAACATTCAAACAAAATCCTAGACTTTATGAACTTCCATTTGATTCTGACCGTAAATTAATGACCACTGTACATGATTTTGAAGATGGTAGATACGCAGTCATCAAAGGTGCACCTGATGTAATCTTTGGACGAACAAAAGGTATTCATGAAGGTACACAAAGTGATTTAAGATCATACGAAAAAGCCAATCAAGACATGGCTAATCAAGCATTACGTGTGTTAGCTGTTGCTTATAAAAAGATTGACAAGAAGAAACCATTAGAAGACTTAACGAATAAAGATTTAGAAACGGATGTAACCTTAATCGGTTTAGTTGGCATGATTGATCCTTCAAGACCTGAAGTCAAAGATGCCATTCAAGTTTGTAACAATGCTGGTATTAAAACCATCATGATCACAGGTGATCATATTAACACAGCAATTGCTATTGCAAAAGATTTACATATCTTAAGTGAAAATGAACTAGCGATTACAGGTAAGGAACTTGATCATATGGATGATGAGACGTTTATGGCTAAACTAAAATCCATTAGAGTTTATGCACGTGTCAGTCCAGAAAACAAAGTGAGAATCGTTGAAGCGTGGCAAACCGCTGGAGAAATCGTCGCAATGACCGGAGATGGTGTCAATGATGCCCCTTCCATAAAAAGAGCCGATATTGGGATTGCAATGGGCATTACAGGTACTGAAGTGGCAAAAGGTGCCGCTGATATGGTCTTAACGGATGATAATTTCACAACGATTGTTACTGCAGTTGGTGAAGGACGTACAATCTTCTCAAATATTAAAAAAGCGATTCACTTTTTACTTAGTTGTAATATTGGTGAGATTGTTGCTATCTTCTTAGGCACAACCTTAGGCATCTTTATCTTTGGTAGACAAGTCACCACATTAACTGCTGTTCAAATCTTATGGGTCAATTTGGTCACTGACTCACTGATGGCAATCGCTTTAGGTTTAGAACCAAGAGAACGAAATGTCATGGATCAAAAACCAAGAAATCCTAAAAAATCCATTTTCGCAAATGGACTTGGTTGGCTCATTGGTTGGCAAGGTGTTATGATTGGTTTAATCGCATTCGCTGCTTACTTCATTGGTTGGCAGATTGCGCCTAGCGGTATTGAAGAAATAACTGCAGAAACCATGACATTCATGGTCTTAGCATTATCGCAATTAATTCATGCTTTTAATGTCAGAAGTCAAACTGCTTCTACCTTTAGATTAAAACGCAATCGTTATATCTATTATGCATTTATCGCAAGTGCAATATTACAAGTTCTAGTCATCACATTACCATTTGGTAGAAACATCTTTGGATTAGTCCCATTAAGTTTCACATATTGGCTTATCATCTTAGGACTTTCATTACTACCATTACTCATTGTTGAAGTTTATAAAGTTATGAAAAAGCGCGGATAATTTCCGCGCTTTTCTTTATGTGATCAATTCAATGATATCTTTTGTTAAGTTCAATTCTCTTTTTATTTGTTCTTCTATTGCTTCATCAATTGGCTTAAATAATCTAATATCGAAATTATCAATTCTTGTATCAGCTGATAAATAAACATATTCATCAACAAAACCGATGGTTATTTTTTTAATATCATGTTCAAATGCTAATAACTTCTCAATTAACACCGGTTTAATAATTTTTAATGCCTCGTGATGATCATTGGTATACATGGTATAGTTTTTGGAAAACTCAATCGACTCTACTTGATACGTTTTAAAGTGTTGTTTTAATATCATCCAGTTATACTTTTTGGGCATCAAATATACTGCTTTTGGAAATGGTTTATTCATGCTAATTTTATAGACGCGACCTTGAAACGTTGTTACGTAATGCACAGATTTACCACTTGAAACTACTTGTTGAATATGAACATCAGCTGATTCAAATGCATGACCTAGTATATTACCTCTTAAATAATCTTCTGTTTTATATTTCGTTGAAGGCTGCAAAATAAAGTTCTCATAGATTTCATCAGCTTCAATTCCTTTTTTAGCATCAAATACTAACGTTGGAAATTCATTTCTAAATTTATCAACAATAAAGTTATTTTTAAAATATTTTTTTAATCTACTAAATAAAAGAGAACTGATGAATAAACTAATAAAACTTGCACCCCAAATTATCCCTAAAACGATTGCTAATATGTGATTATTATCTCTCATGCTTGTTGGGAAATAAAGCGTTGTAAAACCAATCATTATCGCACTTAAGACAAAGATGATTTCATATACTGTTTTCTTTTTATTTATATCCGCTATTTTCATAAATTACCCCTAATAGCATTTGTTGCTTTTAAACCAACAACTTTATGCTATGCAACAATAAAGCCCCACATCGGTGCATTGCAAAATATACTTAAAACATATTACCCCCTTCGTAATGCATCTATGAACCGATTGTTTATAGACATTATATCATAGTTAATATGAAAAAAAAGCACAGTTTTCTGTGCTTATACGAGCAATAATGATTGCAGTTCTTCAACAGTATCAATGACACTACCTTTGTTTTGTTCAATCAAAAATTCAGGATCATCGAATCCCCAACTAACTGATAAGATTGGCATGCCAACATTTTTACAAGAGACAACGTCTCTCACTTCATCACCAATATAAAGTGTTGAGTCATGGGTTAAATCATATTTGGCCATGACCTTTTTTAACACTTTTTCTTTACCAAAATATTTTGCTTTACCATAGATAGCTGTAAATATATCTAAATCAAAGCGCTTTAAGAATTTATTAATATTTTTTTTAGAGTTAGATGACACAATAAATAGGCGATACCCTTTATTATGTAATAACGTTAATGTTTCAATCATGCCGTCATATGGATTAATATCATCCATCACCTCACCAATAAGACGCATGGTGCGACGAGCGAGTTTAGGCAATTTGAAGATAGATACTTTATGTCGTTTGAATTTCTCGAACATAGAAACTTTCTTCAATTCTTCAAATTCTTCTTTAGTTAATTTTAAGATTTCATTTTCAGAAACAATTTTTTCATAAATGTGATATGCAAGTTCTTCTGTATTAGCAATTGTTCCATCGAAATCAAAAATAATGTTTTTAATCATAGTCAACCCTCTTTTTAGATGCACTATTATTGTAACGTTTTAAGAGGGATAGTGCAATATAAATCTATCATTTAACTTAAATTAATACATTTCTTATAATACTTTTGTCAACTATATATACAATTTATGCTAAATTGATTGTTACTTATACAATCAGTCACCTGCAAACTTATTATATAGCACAATACAAATTAATATAACAGTTGGTATACTACCAAAATACAACATACGAGTATCCCCTTCTGTAACAGCTATATATATAGCATTCGTTATATCAACAATTGAAAATAGTGCTATGAAAAATAAAATACCATTAAGCACTTTGCTCTGCATTGATTTTTTGCGTTCGATGACATAATCTATTGTTTTATATAACGATTCCTTTTTATTTTTATACTGTTCATAGTAAGTATTCAGTTCCCATCTATCACGATGGATTTGCATCATTTTTGTTTGAAATTGGTTTAATGTGATTGCTGCACTGTCATAACTTTGAATAATGCGTTCCACAAAAAACAACAACCGATTAATTTTTATTTTATAAGCAGTTGTTTTTTTAAAAAAATACTTCTTGGCTGCAAACAAATCATATGCTTTAAATAAAAAGTTATTTAACTGTTCATTTATACCTATAATAAATTCCCATTCTGAAAATTTGATTTCAATTGGTCTAACATAATAAGACATATTGAATGTTTTATTATTAAATTTATCGGCAGGCAATATCATAACTGTGTGTGACCAACCAACATATGTTTTAATTTCACTATATTTGGAAATATATGTATGTGTAAAATTCTCTTCACCACAAGCAATATCTTGTGCGAATTCAGCACAAATGGCTTCTTCACAATCATCATAAATCATATGAATCCACGTGAGCGCATACATATTTCTATTTTCCAGATATGATAGTGCACTATCCAACGTTTCTTCCTTCTTTTTCTCTATGAGTATGAGATGATAACGTTCCTTAGGAGATTCATATATAGTTTTCATATATGTTGTTGCCACTTCAAGCACGATATCTGCGTATAGTAATCGTGTAATTTCTCGGCTAAACTGAATGATTTGGTGATATTGATCCATTGTAATATTGACATTTCTTAAAGCTATTTGAGAACGAAACGTCATATCTCCATAACTACCAAATTTCACAACAATACGATTAAATTTTAATATTCCCCCAACATTTTTTTTAATTTCAGCATACGTTTTCTTAGATTGATTTATGATGTCAGATGATGTTTGTTTATTTAAGAAATCATCGATATCGATTGGATGAATCTCAAAAGTCATCACCATGTTTTTTTTGCGTAATGTATTGAATGCTGAAATACTTAGACTGGTTATCTCGTCTGCTTCATCCATATCTTTTGAATACCAGTTACCAAATGTTGTTAAATCTTTTTTGTTTTCCAAATCATTTTGTAGCATCTTATATGTGAATGCTGTCTTATATCTATCCATATCAAAAAAGACATTTGTCATATTACCACCCATCATGACAATATCAGCATTTTTAATGTTTTTAGTCATCACCTATAACCCTCCCATATATGTATGATATTTATCATAAGTATATCATAAAAGAATGGGAACTATAGATAAAAATATGCACCCCATGTGGTGTTTCTTAGGATTTAGCTTGGTGCCCATGACTACCTGTCATTTCGTGCATAATGTGTTGATGTTGATCAACTTCATAAGCCTTACCTGCACCTACAACAAATTTACCACGCATAATCTCACATTTGACCATAATAAAATCCATGTCAAATAAACGTTTGACAACTCCCCCAAACTTATCAATAAATGCTTGTTTAACAATGTCATCTTCTATAAAATACGTATGTGCTAGATAAGATAATCGCTTTCTAAAAAATATATTTGAAGCAGTTGACTCGTCCTCTAAAAACATGATACTGATTATAGGATGATGAAGCATGTTTTTATAATGCTTTGCAATTTTACTAATTAAGAAGAAATATGCATCATCTACCTTCACGAACGGTGCGTAAGATGCATATGGTTCATCTTTATCTGTTTGTGAGGAAATGACCAACGATTGAAAGCCTTCTGTAAAGACATTTAATTTTTCTTGCACCATATCAAATGCTGCCATTTTATCGCCTCCTATACTAACCTTATTATATGCCTTCTCTTCATGACTTCAAAGAAATACGATTACAGTCTTACATAGAGCCATGCTATAATGAAAATAAACTATTACACAAGCGGACTATAAAAATGGATGATAAAAAGAAACTCAATTTCATAGATTTTTTCAATAACATTTTCATTCGCATAGCTTATATGTTTTATTTTATTGTGCTTCTATTATTGCTATTTGAAGAAAGTTTCACGAGTACTGGGTTTAACTTGTCTGGATCACTAATTGTACTTTGTGTATTTCCATGCTTCACATTTATCCAATATATGATTACCCATTATACAAATGCCAGACTTACACTGATTATAACGACAATCACGAAATTTATTGTCATATTGGCTATGATGATACTTCTAATGATGTTTAGAAATATTCATGTGTATTATCCTTATCGTAGCATATTATATATTTTGGCGCATATGATGGTACTTGTTAACTTTGTAATAGAAATGCTATTAATATTTAAAAAGACTACACGCATACAAATCTAATACCTGCTTAATTAACATAAAAATCGCCTTTGTATTGGCGATTTTTTTATGGTGTTCATTAGTCATTCACACTAACTTAATATCTTGTTGGAGGCCTCAACCGGATTTGAACCGGTGAATCAAGCATTTGCAGTGCCTTGCCTTACCACTTGGCTATGAGGCCTTTTTAACGTGCTCTATCATTATAGATGAGAGTGTTAAAAATGTCAATTACTTTTGTAGATTTAGCGCATTTACAAATCGTTCCATCCAAAGATCAATGCTGTGTGTGATCAATGAATATGTTAATTCGAAATTTCCATCATAATAAGGGTCTGGTACACTTTCACCGCTTAACGCTGGATTTACATCTAAAAACAAATAAATCTTCTCTTTATATTTTTTACCAGCTAATTTTTTCAATTCTTTCACGTTTTGTTGATCCATACCAATAATAAAATCAAATTGTTCAAAATCGCTTGCCTTAATCAATTCTGAACGCATATAGGATGAATCAATACCATGTTTTTCTAAATATATTTTGGTACCACGATGAACGGGGTTGCCCTGTTCCCATCTACCCAAAGCACGTGATTCTATATGAATCTCACCACGCAATCCTCTATCCGCAACAGTTTTAATGAATAATCCTTCCGCCATGGGTGAACGACAAATATTTCCTAAACATACAAACAATACGTTTATCATCCTTACCTCCTCATAATTCCTTATCATATTATAACATAATTAAATACCTATAATCCACTTTTAGCACTTTATTGTTGACAGTGCCAATTTGTTGGATTATAATAGTATTGGCATTCGATGTTATAGTCTGCCAAAGGAGGCGTACGTATGAATTTCCAACAGATGGATGACTATCAAAATGACCCAAAGATACTAGAAAAATTTGGTCGTGATATTGTTGAAGCTGTCAAAGAAGGTAAAATCGATCCTGTAATCGGTCGTGAAGATGAAATTAGAAGACTTATTAAAATATTATCAAGAAAAACAAAAAATAATCCTGTACTCATTGGAGAACCAGGTGTGGGTAAAACAGCTATCGTTGAAGGTTTAGCAAGACGAATCGTTGATAAAGATGTGCCACTTGGTTTACAAAACAAAACCATATATGAACTTGATTTAGCAAGTTTAGTTGCTGGTGCCAAATTTAGGGGTGAGTTTGAAGAAAGGCTAAAAGCTGTACTTCATAAAATCAAATCATCCGATGGTGAAATCATTTTATTCATCGATGAAATTCACACGATCGTTGGTGCTGGCCGTGTTGATGGTGCTATGGATGCTGGTAACATGTTAAAACCAATGCTTGCACGTGGTGAGTTACATTGTGTTGGTGCGACTACACTAAATGAATATCGCAAGTATATTGAAAAAGATAGTGCCTTAGAAAGACGTTTTCAAAAGGTATTAGTCAATGAACCAACAGTTGAAGATACGATTAGTATTTTGCGTGGCTTAAAATCACGATTCGAAGCACATCATGGTGTACATATTAGCGATCCGGCGATTATTGCTGCTGCATCATTATCTAATCGCTATATCTCCGATCGCTTCTTACCTGATAAAGCAATTGACTTAATAGATGAAGCTTGTGCTTCCATCCGTATGGAGATTGACTCCATGCCTCAAGTGTTGGATGATGTCACAAGAAAACTGATGCAGTTAGAAATTGAAAGAACTGCTCTCGATAAAGAAAAAGATCCCGTTTCAAAAGAACGTTTAGCTAAAATAAAGGTAGATATTAAAGCATTAAAAGATAAAGAAAAAGCGATACGCGAAAAATGGGAAACAGAAAAAGAACACTTGAATGCAATTAAACAAAAGAAAAATACGCTAGAAAAACTGAAAAATGAACTTCAAAATGCTCTTAATAATAATGATTATTCAAAAGCGGCAGAATTGCAATATGCCAAGATTCCAGCTTTAGAAATAGAGATTGAAACCTTGTCAGAGGCATCCAAAGATGAAGGCAATTTATTAACTGAAATTGTATCAGAAGAAAGCATTGCTGATATCGTTTCAAAATGGACACATATTCCAATACATAAATTAATGGCTGGTGATAAAGAAAAATTATTGCATTTAGAGGCTACATTGCAAAAACGTGTCATTGGTCAAGATCATGCACTAAAACTCATCAGTGACGCGATTATCAGGCAGCGCGCAGGTATTAAAGATGAGAATAGACCGATCGGTTCATTTCTCTTCTTAGGACCAACAGGTGTTGGTAAAACTGAAGTTGCTAGAGCTTTAGCGGAAAGTTTATTTGATAGTGAACATCAAATCATTCGTATTGATATGAGCGAGTATATGGAATCCCATAGTGTAGCAAGGCTCATTGGTTCTCCTCCTGGTTATGTCGGTTATGATGAAGGTGGCCAATTAACAGAAGCTGTTAGAAGAAAACCATATGCGATTGTCTTATTCGATGAAATCGAAAAAGCTCATCCAGAAGTATTTAATGTTTTACTTCAAATATTGGATGATGGTCGCTTAACAGACAATCAAGGGCGAACAGTTGATTTTAAAAATACAATCATTATCTTAACGTCTAATATTGGTAGTGCGTATTTATTATCTGATGATCCAGATGCGAAATCGCATGTGGAAAAACTGATTAAACAAACATTCAAACCTGAATTTTTAAATCGTATCGATGAGCAAATTATGTTTAACCCATTAGGTTTACAAGTTCAAATCAAGATTGCTCAAAAGATGTTAAAAGACTTAACAGCAAGGCTACAAACGAATAACATCGATATCATATTCGATGAATCAGTCGAACGTTATGTCATGAAACATGGTTTTAATGATGAATATGGTGCAAGACCATTAAAACGTTTCATTCAACGACAAGTAGAAACAACCGTAGCTTCGCATATCATTGAAGGTAAGATCCTACCCCATCACCACTACTTCATGACTGTGGTTGATGATGATATAAAGATTCAAGAAAAAAAGGTTCTCGACTGAGAACCTTTATCTTTTATAGCATCCCCGAACTTCTAAAGACAACCACAATGATGAATACTGTAAACACCGATCCAATGGATGTCCATACTACAAGTTGTCCCGCTAGTTGATCATCTCCATTCATTTCATGCGCCATAATCACTGATGATACAGCTACTGGTGCACAAAATAAAGCAATTAAAGCTGGTAATGCATCAGCTAATGCTGGGATTCTTTCTCTTAATAAATAAGCTGAAGTTAATATAATACCTGGTACGAATACGATGCGCCATAATGTACCATGTATAATATCTTTCGCAAGATCTTTCACAACAGATACTTCAAACTGGCCACCCAATGCGATTAACGCTAGCGGAGTTGCAGTATTAGCGATCCAAACAATTGGTCGAAAAAGAATCGAAACATCCCGTTCCATCGAGAATACAATCTCACCATCAACTACCGGTATAAACCCTCTAATTGCGATGGTGATAATCCCCACAAAAACAGCGATGATTAACGGGTTTTTCATAATATTTTTAATCATGAAACCAACATTCACTTTCCCAAGTTCATTTTTTTGGAACATGGTGAGTGAAATAACACCCAACATGTTTGTTAAAGGAATAGCAAATGCGAATAAAACAGCAATAAAGCGTCCTGTTTCAGCGCCACCTAGAGCATTCGCTAAAGGCAGACCAATCAATGCGAAATTAGAACGGAAGACAGATTGCAAAATAACACCTTTCTTCTTTTCATCTTTCACAAATAACAAAACTGATATTAACCCTAATACAAATACAACTAAAATCCCGATAACCGCAAACGCAATTAAAGCCCAATTAATTTGACCAAGGTTTTCAATCTTGTAAATATTATAAAATAGTAAAGCCGGTAATCCAATCCTAAAAATGTATTTATTTAACTGGTTAAAAAATGTTGTATCAAAGAATTTGAAATGCTTTAATACATACCCAAATAAAAACAAAATCAGAATCGGTAAAATCGCGTTTAACGCGAACAAAAATGCGTCCATTGATATATCCAATCTAATTCTAATAGTCTAGAAACATTTTAACATATATACCCCAATATAGATAGCCAAACAAAAAGGAAGTGTTTCCACTTCCGTTATTGTTATCGATGCGTTTCAAACCATCCTGTAATTTCTTTTAAACGCTTAATTCTAGCAAGCGGTTTACCACTTCTTGATAGTTCATGCGTTTCACCTTTAAACCATACAAACTTCGTATCTACACCACGTTTTTTTAATGGAACAAACATTTGCATCGCTTGTTCAATTGGACAACGATAATCTTCACCCGAATGAATAATCAAAAGTGGTGTTTCAACGTTTTGAATATATTTAAGTGGTGAGTGAAACCACAACTTATCTAAATCAGTGAATGGATGTGCTCCATTTTGATCACTTGCAAAATAAACCCCAATATCAGAAGTCGCATAGAATGAGACCCAGTTTGAAATAGAGCGCTGTGTTGCTGCTGCTTTGAAGATATTGGTGTGTCCGACAATCCAGTTTGTCATAAAGCCGCCATATGAACCACCGGTGACATATAAACGCTCTTTATCAATGTTTTTATACTTTCTTAATACTTTATCCGTAAAAGCCATGATGTCATCATAGTCTACTGTGCCGTATTTGCCTCTTATATCAGCGAATTCGCCGCCTTTTCCATCGGACCCTGTTGGATTACAGTAAAAGACTAAATAGCCTTCATTCGCCCAATATTGCATCTCATGAAAATACACCTGTCCGTACGCGGTTTTTGGTCCACCATGAATATCTAGAATAGCTGGATATGTTTGTTCACTATCATAATCTTTCGGTAATAACACAAAACCTGTCACATCATGATCACCTTGTTTAATCTCAATGCGTTTAGGTTTAGCGACATAATATCCTCTTAAGACTGAAGAATTAAGTTTAGACACTTGTGTAATCTTATCTTCATAAATACGATATAATTCTTGGAGTTTTTGTCTATATAAGGCAACTAAATAAATTTCACCATCAAAGTAAGCAAGACCGTCTACTGCGCCTTGTACATCGCATACATGTAAAAATTGACCATCTGGTTCAAGTTTAATAATATCGGTATGATCATCAACTGTTTCAACAAAGTAGAGCTCATCATTAACGACCATAGTTTCAGGATTACTGCCATATCTCACATCAGACCCAATAGAGTTACCATAGTTAAATCCAAATGGCGCAATCATCTCTAGTACACCATCTTTTAACTCATAAAAATCTGGATCTTGATTTAATCCGTATGTTTCACCTTGTTGTGCTAAAACAACGACTCGATCACCAACAAGTTCTATTTTTTCAATGATAAACTTATCATTATCCAGAGCATGAGTCGTCTCATTGTCTTTTAAATCATAGCGATACATATCATGACATAGCGGCATCACATCACCAGGCTCATAACCGTAATAATAAATCGCTTTATCATGGACACTAAATCCTTCAACTGTGAAATTCTCATCTGTGATTTGATGCAGAGATTCATCTTTAGGATCAAACATGAATAAACGTGATTTACGATTTGCTGTAAACCCCGAACCATTAAAGTAAAATGGTACTTCATCAATCTCTTCATACGCTTTTTCTTTTTTAAGTGATTCTAATAAACCTTTACGCTTCTGATCATCAATTGTAAGTAAAGCCATTTCTTCATCTTTTAATGTACCTTGTAACAATAACCTGCCATCAACTAAAGTCTTAACGACTGACAACGGAGCATTAAAAATATAGGCTAACGCAATTTTCTTCGTTGCGAAATTGTAGCGATAATAAACCGTCTTTTGTTCTTTTTTTAGTTTTTCTTCTCTTTTGTTTTTTGTAATCGGTATTAAAATCGTATCATCGGTTTCAAAAACAAAAGACCCTGCATCTTTTAAACGAATTAAACGATGCGTTTTTCCTTTTTCAACTGTATATAATATACCTTTGTAGTCATTCTTTTTAACATCTGCATAACTCCCAATAAATGCAAGTCTTTTTCCATTTGGACTTGTTTGCAAGTTTGATACATATTTAAATTGTAAAAAATGATCAAGTGGCATTTGATTCATTGTGGTACCTCCAATCTTATATCATAACTATTATATTGTATAAGCATGTATATGTCTAGAGCTATGTGCATGTTTTTTATGCATCCTATCCTTTTTAAGATGAATTTTGTAAAAAGATAACAAAAATGTCATAGTAGAAAGCACTAAATTTTGTTATAATTATATCGTAAAGACACTTTCCATTATGGTTTAAATAACAACAAGAATTGTCTTTTTATTGTTTATTGAGGTCATATATGAAAATTTTAGCTATTATCGGAAGCCCCCGTTCAAAAGGAAACACATATACAATTGTTCAACGTATCGTCGCGAATCTGATTGCTTTTGATCCGCTTATTGAATGCGAATACGTTTTTTTAAGTGAAAAAAAATTTGATACCTGTTTAGGTTGTCAAAAGTGTTTGACACACGGTATTGATGATTGTGAACTTGAAGATGACTTCAAAAAAATCAAAAAACAAATTGATGCTGCTGATGGTGTTATATTAGCCTCTCCTGTTTATGCCTTGGGCGTACCTGCAATATTTAAAGCATTGATTGATCGATTTGCATATTTAAAACATCGTCCAGCATTCTTCGATAAAACATTCTTAAATGTTATCACAGAAGGATTAAGTGGTTATAAACATGCAGATAGACAAATGCGTCATATTGTATCTGGTGGCAAATTCGTCAGTACAATCCACTTGAAACAACCACCTGTACCCAAAAGAGGTAAAGATCGTTCATTACGTAAACTTAATCGTGTATCTATTCGCTATTATCGTAAACTTCGCTCTCCAAAAAGAAAAACACCGACACTTTATGATTGGGGTTGGTTTTATACATTTAAGACCTTATCAAAAAGTCCAATTTACAAATCTTATTTCCCTAAGGACTATGAGTATTACAAAGATAAGAAACATTACTTCTATAAAGTTAGAGGTCACTTCTTAATGCGTATCATTGGTTGGTTTATTGGATTAGGGTTTAAAGTATCACTTAAAGCACAATATGATTTGAAAACAAATGATGGACAATTATTCAATCATCGTAGAAACTTCCACGATTGGTTAGAAACACAAAATGATTTAGATTAACAAAAAATGGGCTGTCGTTTGTTTTTTTGTTGCATGTTCAAAAGTTTATCATCATTGTTATATATTTAGCATGTGCTAAACACTATTTTTGGAAAGGTTATCCCTATGCATGATAGAATCGTTCGAGTGTTAAAAACAATTAAAGAAAATTTTTTGCATTTTAGCTGGTTAATCTTTTTTCTCATACCCTTATTTATATTATTGAACTTAGCATTCATTCTCATTGTCAAATCTCAAACAGAAGCGATTGAAATTGATTTACAAACAACCGCTGAACGAGAAATCAAAAATATCGATTTATATATTAATACTCAAATTAACGCTATACATAATGATTTATATGTCATTAACGATGCAAACGAGACTGATGCATTTATAGCAGATCAAACACCTGAGAACTTTGCTAATTTTGAAAGTATGATTTATCGTATGTCTAATAATAAGCCTAATTTCATTCAGGCAAGCATTATCGATCCAAATGGTGATATCTTATTCCATGTTTATCGATCAAATGGTCATTTAATAACTGCTGATGATGATTTAGGTAGCATTTCAGACAGTGCTTATTATCCTATTTTAAGTGAACTTGGTGACCATCAAATTTATATTTCTGATCTTCATATGCTAGATGATATACCTGTTATTACGTTAGCAATCCCTATATTTGATGATCAAGAAAACATTGTGAATTATGTTCAAATCGATTATAATGCTGAATCTTTTTTAATTGTCTTAGATCTTTACGCTGATGATGGTTTAGATTATTTTTCACTTGGTTTAATGTGCAATGACAAAATTTGGCTAGCTAACGGTACTGCATTAGATATCAATTTAGTCACTGATGAAACGCTTCAAGCAGAAGTATTTGCAAAAATTAATGATGGAACTGAAATTGTACAACGCACTTTTGATATTAGAACTAATCTTGAAGACTTCTATGTTGAGCAATCAATGGTTGTACGTATTTTCATGCTGTATACCCTTGATGCTGTGATTGAGAATAGTGGCTATTATGCAATAAACAATGTTTGGATAATTGTTGTCGCCAACATAGTTTTACTCGCAATTGCTTCCTATTTTGATTATATATTGCGTTCCAAAAATGAAGCGCAATTGCGAATTAATGCCAATATGTATTTATCTGCTCAAAATGAAAATGCGGTTATCATATCTGATCGTGCATTTAGAGTCACCTATGTTAATCATGCATTTGAAAAAACATTTGGTTATTCACTAAATGAATTACTCATGAAGAATGCTCAAGAAATATTGCGAATTGAGGCATTATATCCGGTACTCGAAGTTGGCAAAGATGATGATTTTGCAGCACACAAATGGGATATGACAAAGCATGGCATTTATTTATTGAAATATTTAAGAATTAAAAAACAAGTTTTTTTCGGTAATCGCGAGCGTCATTACATTGGTATATTCTCTGAACCGAAAATACAATTTGATGATTACATCAAATATTTAGCAAATAAAGAAAAAGAGACACAAGATTTAAAGAAACTTTTAGATGCATTTGATTATAAAATTGGTGAATCAATGCTCATAATGATTCGTTTATCCCATATAGATACGGCTAAGTTCGCAATTTACTTAAGAAAAAATCTTGATAACCACTATTACGTTGCGATTCCTAAATTCAAACATATTATGATTTATGTTAATGATAAAGAACATCAACTAGTTATTGACAAACTTGATACTCTCATTGATGCATATCGCTTCTATCCAAAAGTCAGTAAGGATTATAAGCATTATTTTGCAATCGCGATTTCAAGTGCTGTATTACCTCATGTTGAAGCGTTAATAGATGCAATGGTCACAACCTTATCATATCGTGATAATACACATGTTAAATACCACATATATGATCCCTCCATGAAGATGAAAGTTGAGCGTGATCATTTAATTTATGAAGCTTTAGAAGATGCATTTGATCATCAAGAATTTTATTTACAGTATCAGATACAGAAGAATTTAGAAATGAACACCTATGATGGTGCTGAGGCATTATTAAGATGGCAAAGTCCAACACTAGGTCCAGTTTATCCAAATCAATTCATTCCTGTTATCGAAAATAGTTATTTCATTAATCAGTTGTCGATGATGGTTGTTACATTACTGATTAAAGATGTTACTCCCTACTTAGATCAAATACCAAAAGATTTCAGGTTCGCGATTAACTTATCTCACTTTGATTTTGGTAATGAGTATATGATTCATCAACTCATTCATGCTATCGAACAAAGTGATCTACCAACGCATCTATTCACATTTGAAATTACTGAAAGTGTCTATCTTGATAATATTGAAAAAACAAATAATCAATTAGCCATGCTTCAAGAAAAAGACATTCAAGTTGCTATTGATGACTTTGGTAAAGGTTACTCATCCATGAACTCGTTGAAAACATTGAATGTCGACTACGTAAAAACCGATCGTGCATTTATGATGGGATATCCTGCAAAAGATGATGGCTCAATGCTTAAGAACATGATTAGTGTGATTCACAATTTAAAAAAACCTGTCATTGTAGAAGGTACAGAAACTGAAGAACAAATCGCTTTTTGTAGGGCAAATAATGTCTGGATGATTCAAGGATTTGGTATTTCCAAAGCCATTCATTTTGAAGACATGCTGAAACAATTTGTGATAAAACAAAAAACTGACATCTAAAAATGTCAGTTTTCTTTTGCTTGATTAATGACTACTATATGACAAAGTTACCTTTTTTAAAGACTGCTACTTTTTTGCCATCTTGTGTTAAACCCGTGATTTCCATATCTGGTGAACCAAACATGAAATCAACATGAACCAATGAATGATTTGCACCAGCATTTTGAAGTTCTTCTTGTGTCATTGTAAGACCACCTTGAACGTTCATTGGATACGCTCTACCTAATGCCATATGGCATGATGCATTTTCATCATAGAGTGTGTTATAAAATAAAAGGTTTGTGTTTGAAATTGGTGAATCATCACTGATTAAAGCAATCTCACCAATACGTCTTGATCCTTCATCAGTGTCAAGTAATTGTGTAAGGGTTGCTTTTTCTGCTTTTGCATCATGATTAACGACTTTACCATCTTTAAACTCTAACCAGAAACCATCAATTAAACGACCTTGATAATCAAGTGGTTTCGTAGCAACCACTTTACCATGTACGTTTGTTGTTGAAGGCATTGTGAAGTTTTCTTCTGTTGGAATATTTGGATTGTAATAAACACCTGTTGTTGTGTGTTCACCACCACCAGCCCAGCGATGGTTAGGGACTAGACCAACTGTTAAGTCTGTGCCTAAACTGTTCTTAAAGTGTAATGATTTAAAGTTATAATCATTTAAGATTTTATTATGTGCTAATAATGTTTCATTGTGTTTGTTCCAATTCGCAATAGCATCTTCTCCATCACGTACACGTGAAGCATTTAAAATCGCGTTATATAAAGCTTCAACAGCTTCTTCACCTTTGAGTTCAGGGAACACTTTTTCAGCCCAAACAACGTTTGGTGCACCGATGATTGTCCACTGACCTTTATTACCCATCGTATATTCTCTGTAGAATCCTAACTTCGCATTGGTTGCTTTCGCAAGTGCTTGGGATTTTTCTGGATCTGTATCACTGTTTAAATCTGGTACTGGTGATACGATTGCAATTAAGCATGCTCCTGCATCAATAACTTCCTGATACATTTGAATAAATGATGCTGGAATGTTTACTAAATCTTCTTTGCTTCGGTAAATTAAAGCATCATGTGAAACATATGGATCTTGCCAAATAACGCGAACGTTACCTGCACCTGCTTCGTATGCTTCATGCACGACTGCACGTGCGATTTCAGGTGTGTCTGTGGTTGCTCTTACGACAACTGTTTGTCCTTTTTGGACATTGACGCCAACTTTAACAGCTAGCTTTGCTAATGCTTTAATAAGTGATTGTTTTGGCATATTAATTCCTCCTTAAATACTACACATATTTTAGCATATAATAAGAAAAAACGGAAACTCAAGTTTCCGTTGATTCTGGTTTTTGTTTTTGATAAGTCACAAAGAAATATGTAATAGCTGAAATACCCACTAAATATGTCCACCATACGATGTCATTATGCCATCCACCAAACGGATCTAATCCTTTGATATCTCTAACAGCAATTAATGTATCACTAAAGATTAAGTTTGCATAACCGACAATTAAATAAACATATGGTTTGATTGTTTTTACCATGGAAATGCTTAAGGCAAACGGTGCAGCGATTCCCCATGAATAAAAGAGTGCGAGCGTTGAAAGTAAACCTTCATCTGGGTTATTTACAAGGAATAACCAAATAACAAAGATTAGCACGTATACGATAACAAATGTGATGAGTGTTCGTTTAAGCTCATATTTTTCCTTGTATTGTAAGAGTGAGATAAACCACCATACATGACCTAAGAAAAATCCTGCCATACCAAGCGGCATACGCAGTCCATCAATTCCATAATCTCTAAATGCACCTGCTAGAAAGAGATCACCGATGAAACAAAATAAAAAACCTAACATAATAGTTACTATGTGAAATGGTTTTTTCTTGTGCCCTGTAATGTAGGTTAACGCAAATAAAGCTAGGACTAACTGATAAATGTAGCCTTCTGTCGAATTTAGACCAATACGGTCAAAAATCATAAGAAGGGTGAAAATAAAGATTAAAGCTAATGGTAAAAACGTTGAATTTTCTCTCAATTTTTGCATATGTATCTATCCTCCAATAGATACATAATAACATAATTAATTTGAAATTCAAATTAAAAAGGCAGGAATATCCTGCCTCTAATTAAATCAAGAATTTAGATTTCAACACTTCGCTTCTGACTGGCTTAGAGATGTAATACCCTTGAATATATTCAATCTTCTTAGTTATACAATAATCTAGATGGGCTTTTGTCTCTACTCCTTCAATAACGATTGGTTTATTAAATCGATGAATTAAGTGTATAAATGTATCTAACATTTGACCATTATCTTCACCTGGATAATTCATAATGTATGATTTGTCAATTTTAATTGAGTCTACATTAATGGACTTAAGCAAGTTCACCGATGAATAACCTGTCCCAAAATTATCAACTGCGATCAATATATCATTATCATGGAATTTCGCAATTGCTTCTTTTGTTTTTTCTAAGTTATACATGTATTGATCTTCTGAAATTTCAAAGAAGAAATTTGATGGTTTAAGATTGCTTTGATTTATTTCATGTATAATTTGATCAATGATGAAATCATTATTCAAATCAAATGCGCTTAAGTTAATAGAGATTTTAAATTGATCATCTATAAAATCTTTCAAGTTTTCAAAATCATAAATTGCGATTTCAACAACCATCAACGTTAGTCGATTAATGAAAAAACTTTTTTCAATAACTGGAATAAACTGATTCGGATAAATTTGTCCAAGCCTATTATTTTCCCAACGTAAGAGTGATTCAACTCCTGCTATTTTGCCAGTGTGTATGTTTTTAATCACTTGGTATGTGAGATAGAATTCTTGGTTTTTAAAGCCGTTATCGAGTTCGTTTTCAATTTGTTTTTGAAGCTCGATTTGATATTTCATGTCATCTTTGAAGATTTGATATCTCACACGTGGTTTTTCTTTCGCATAAGCGAGTGTCGCGAGTGTCGCTTCAATCAGTAGTGGTATCGTATAAACTGTTTCTGATGCTCTAGCAATGGTGAAATGGTGAGTAATCTCATCTGAACTTGGATATTTATATTTATAAGTTCCGATTAAGCGATCAATATGTGTGATTTCTTGTTGTAATTCGTTTTTCGTTAGTTCCGCATAAATCATAACATGATGTTTTTGTGGTACTGTAATAAAATCATGTCTATTCAGATGTGTCTTTAGGAAATTAGCAAACTTAATCGTATCGATATCATTAAATGATAGTAAGAACATTGTGCTTGTTGCTAAATTGATTTGATTAATACTAAAGAGGCGACTTAATTCATCAACGGTTTCGTTTTTACTTAAAACATAATGTTTATAGTTATCAATATGAATTTTAGAATCAGAATGAATACCAATATAATGCTTATCTCTCCCTACTAAGAATGTCTCTTCTTTGACTCTTAGATAGTTCAGTAAATAAATCCCTGATTTTGTTTTGCTCCAGGTATGACCACCATAATCTACCATTTGTTTAAGGTTAATTTTCGTATCGATAAAATTGACTCTAATCAAATCTAATATACGCTGTAAATACGCTTCCTTAAGCGAATAACCAAATAGTCTCTCAAATGCTGGATTACCGTATATGACTCTTAATCTTTTATTAACAACCATGACACTATCTTCATTTTGTACAGATAAATACATATTTGCATCAATGAGCAAGCGATCATCTTTTCTAACCCGGAACATATAAGCTAAAAAGGTTATTAAAGCACCTGCCAAAAGGTTAGTTGTAATCGCGATGGTTGCTGCATTTCTTAAAAAGACTGATTCGCTATTTTCTATCGCTTTATTAATATCCATTAAAATATAAAACCTTAAACCGTTTTGCGCTTCAACAGCATAATGTTCATCTTGTTCACTTAAAGCATATAAATATGTTATCACATTATTGTTTTTCACGATACGGTCAAACAGGGTTGCCTGGTCCTCTGGATTAGTTACGATATGAAGCGTTTGCGTCGCTTCCTCCATTTGCCATATAACACCATTATTTATCACGCCATAATCAAAATACGTTTCCGATTCACTAGTATGTAAACCAAGCATAGATAATAAATCATTGGCGTCATAGTCAATCACAAGATAAGAGATAAGGTCATCATCAAAAGCCATCGGTTTGACAAACGTCAACGTTGGTTTATCATCATTCATATAGAGTTGTGACATAAACAACTTATCATATTCGACTTGTGAAATTAACGAATAAAAATAAACAGTTGTTATTGTTCCTAGATCTCCTGATTCTGTTTGAATTTGATTGGTATTATCCCTTGTAAGGCGATAAACAATATCCCCATCTGGTTCAACAATCATAACACGTGCAAATGATTTTTTATTAACAGATATTCTATAAATTAAATTTTCATAATCTGCCATATGTTCTGGCGATGGATCTTGTAGATAATCAATCGTTTCATCTGCGTCTAACATGATATGTATATCATCATGTGCGACATTCAAACGTATATCCATAAACATATCAATATCAACCATCTCTTGTTCAGCAGTCGTCACTAAACGTGTATTTATCGTTTCTTTTTGTGCATCGACAATGGACAAGACTGCATAGTTAATAAACAGAAAAATAGGGATGATGATAACGAGTAACCATCCAAACTGTATCATTGTATTTTTGATGCTAATGAAAATTCTTGTGAGTTTATTTTTCATTACATACCTTTCAAGAGATGCTCTTCATATTTATTATACAACAAAAAAGGCACTGCGTCAGTGCCTTTCATAGATATCTATTTTTTTATGCTGGAATACAAATAATTCTTAGTGTATTGGTAGAACCATGTTTTTGTTGCCATCCTGATGTTGTAATAACAGTTGTGCCTGGGTTAAAGCCAAATTCTATAGCAGCTTTAATAGCAACTTCATCATAAGAACTAAAGTCATTAACTTTCGGTGAATAGTAAGCTGTAACACCCCAGTAATATGACAATCTTGTACATGTTTCTTTGTGATCCGTTACCGCAATAATTGGATCAGCTGGTCTAAATCTTGAAATACGTTTTGCAGTACCACCTGTTTCAGTGAATGCAACAATTACATCAGCTGTAGGTAGTGATAATGCTGCTTGACTGACAGCAATACCAATTGCATCATTGATGGTTGGTTTATCAATCTTTTGTGCGCGACGAAGACGTGATTCATAAGGAAGTGTTGGTTCAATAGCACGTGCAATTGTATCCATGGTCGTAACTGCTTCAATTGGATAATCACCGGCAGCTGATTCACCACTTAACATAATCGCGTCAGATCCATCAAGAATCGCGTTTGCAACATCACTTGCTTCAGCACGTGTAGGACGTGGATTAGACGTCATTGATTCTAACATGTGTGTCGCTGTAATAACTGGTTTACCCATTTCGTTAGCTAATCGGATGATTTTCTTTTGATAAATTGGTACTAATTGTGTTGAAACTTCAACACCTAAGTCACCACGAGCAACCATAATACCATCAACTACTTCTAAGATAGATTCAAGATTGTCAACACCTTCTTGGTTTTCAATCTTAGCAATAAGTTCAATTTTTTCTTTACCGACAGATTTAAGTAATTCTCTAACTTCTAAGACATCTTCCATACGTCTAACAAATGATAATGCGATGACATCAACATTTTGTTCAGCAACGAATAAAATGTCTGAACGGTCTTTTTCTGATAAGAAAGGCATGGATAATTTAACGTTTGGCACGTTAACACCTTTCTTCGTTTTAATAACACCTGGATTTAATGTTTTAACAGTAATGATATCTGATGTTACGTCCAAAACTTCAAATTTGATTTTACCATCATCCACCAAGATGAATTGACCAGGAACTAAGTCGTCAAATAATTCAGGTACATCAATATGGAACTTCTTGTTTGTTCCTAAAACTGGTTCTTTTGAAATTTCAACAATGTCACCAGTCTTAAATGGGACAACCCCATCCATTTGTCCAACACGAATCTCAGGTCCTTTTGTGTCTGCAAGAATACCGACATATGTATTCTTTTCAGCATTCAATTCACGGATAACTTTAATACGTGCTAAATGTTCAGCGTGATCTGCGTGGCTGAAATTTAAACGTGCAACGTTCATGCCAGCATCAATCATTTTGCTTAACATTTCTTTTGTATCAATAGCAGGTCCTACTGTACAAATAATTTTTGTTTTTCTAATCATTTCTTTTTAAACTCCTTACATATTTCATATGTATTTACCTATAGTAGTATACCACTTTTACAACTGAATTAAAAAGAATTATACAACCCGATTATATGTAAATGCTTTCAACACCAAAGAAACTGCGTTTATTTAGACTTACTCACTAAAAATTTGTTGGCGATTGTTTGAATATCCACAGGTTTAGAGATAAAGTAACCTTGTATATACTCACAATGATGGCTGATACAAAAATCCACTTGTGTTGCTGTTTCAGTACCTTCAACAATCACTGTTTTATTAAGACCATGCACTAAATCAATCATCGTTTTTAACATTTGGCCATCATCAGTATCAGGGATATCTTTGACGAATGCACGGTCAATTTTAACGAGATCAATATCGATTGACTTTAATGAACTAATGGATGAATAGCCAGTTCCAAAATCATCAATAGCAACGAGCATTTGATTATCATGAATTTTTTCAACAATTCTATTTGTTTTTTTAATGTTATCAATATATTGACTCTCAGTGATTTCAAAGATGAAATGATGTTGATCAATAGGGCTTTCGATAATGAGATTCATCAATCGTTCCATCATGTTTTTGTCATTGAAATCAAATGATGTTAAATTAATAGAAATCTTAAAGTCTTTTGGTAGTTTTTTTGCATATGGTGTAAAATCTTCAATCACTTTTTCCACCACATAGATTGATAATTTGCTGACATAAAAACTGTTTTCAATGACTGAAATGAACTCAAATGGTGAAACATCTCCTAACGCTTCATTGTGCCATCTCAAGAGCGCTTCACACCCAAAGAATCGATCTTTAGATGCATGTTTTTGTGGTTGATAATTCATATAAAACTCATGGTTGATAAAACCATGTTCAAGTTGATTGAAAATCGCGTTTCCACGTTCAATATGTTGTCTCATATTTGATTGATAAATAATATGCTTATATTGTGGCTGAAATCTTGCATATTCTAAACCAATTAAGACTCCATCTAATAAATCATCAAGTGAATTAACTTTATCACTCGCCTGTGCAATAACGAACAAATAAGATATGTATCGATTACTTAATGGCAGGTAACGATATCGTTCTATCAAAAGTTCTATTTGCTCAATTTTTTGCGGTAATTTATTTTTCTGAATTTGACCAAAAAACATCACATAATTACGGTTAATTATCGCTATCATGCAATCATCGTTTAAATGCAAGTTCAAAAATTTCACAAAGTTCAATATGTTGACACTATCAATACGTAGTAACATGATTGTCGTTTCATGCTTGATAACTGGTTGATTCACTAAGAAATCTCGAAAGACAATTAATGTTGACTCTTTTCTTGTTAAATATATACGATAACGATCTAATTCTATTTTAGGTTCTGAGTAGACATAAATATAATGTTTTTGTTTTTCTCGAAACGCATTATCAACATTAATCTTCAGATGATTTAATAAATAAATGTCTACATCCGTCTTTGTCCAAACAAACGATTCAAACCCTGGTTTTGGTTGTTTTCCTTCAAATGGATGCACATGATCAACACCGATAATTTCATTGATTGTCTTTTGTCTTATATCTGTGTTTTCATAACCATAAATCTTCAAAAACATATCATTTGTATATTCTATGCCTTGATGATAATCAGTGATGATAACTGTGTCTTGATTATCTTTTGTTAAATACATATTGGCATTAATCACTAAACGGTCTTCGCTTCGTTTTCTAATAGTCGTCGTAATATAACCAAGTGCAACCATCGCAATCAGATTATAAACTAAAATTAACCATTGATATCTAAGTAGGATATAAGAACTATCAGCAATCGCTAAATCACGATTAATTTGGACATATATATTAATGTCAGACACCTCTTCAGGCACAAAGTGATCACTAGATTTATAAAAATCAAACGTAAGTGCAATCGCTGAATTACGTTCTTCAATTGCTTGTTGCAAGGATATTATCCTATCACTATCTGTTGAAATACGAAGCCGTTCAAGGGTTGAATCATATGACCATATACTATGATCATTCACTAAACCAAACGACAAATACTCCGTTTCTTCTGCGTATTGTTTTAAAATACCCAGTAGTGTTTGTGTATCCGCATCAAAATATAAATAAGAATCAATGTGATTATCTTTATAAATTGGTTTGATGAGTGTAATCACGGGAGCATTATTATGCAAGTGTAATTCTGAAATAAAGAGTTTATCTTCATCTAGCATACTAAGCATGGTAAAAAAAGATTCACTTTGAATAGAACCTAGGTTATCTGTCGATGTTTCTAGTGAACCATCTAATTTTCTTTTGATACGATAAGTAATATCGCCGTTTATATCAATCATATAAGTATTCATGAGATATGCTTTGCTGGTCATCACACGATATAACATTGCCTGATATTCAAAAAGATTGGCTGGTGATGAATCAGCTAAATAATCTGACAATTCATTTGCGTTCAAAACAAGATGTACATCTTCATGTATCGCTGCTAATTTGGTTTCAATATATAAATTAATATTGTTCAATTCATGTTGAGCAGTTGTTTTTAGATTGTTTGTGATAACATCATTCTGTGTATTTCTAATATTAAACAATATCAAATTTAAAAAAAGCATCAATAAAACAACGATTAAAAAATAATAACCAAAAAATCTAATTGTACGTTTTAGATTAATAAAAAACCTGTTAAATAAACCAATCATAGTTTCACTTCTTTATATGATATATACTATAAATAGTGTACTTCCTGCCTTCATCTTATATCTTTTCACTTGAAAACACAACCCTTACACCTTATCATAAAAAAAAGGCATTTCATAGAAAATGCCTTTGTTTATCTATTATCGTGGACTACCTAAGAAAAATACAGCGATGGTGCCAGGTCCTGAATGCGCACCAATCACCGGCCCAATCTGGCCAACAATAAATTTATGAATGCCTAATTGATCACTAATTAATGCTTTGATGTAATTTGCATCCTCAATATCATCACCATGGGAAATAAAGACGGTTTGTTTTTCTGGATCTTTTATTTTATCTTTCATGAAATCAACAATGACTTGAAGCGATGTTTTCCGTCCACGTGCTTTCTTGACTGGCACGAGTTTCCCTTCATCTGATACATGAAGAACGGGTTTCACTTTTAAGAGTGATCCCAGTAATGCAGCTGTGCCAGACAAACGACCACCACGTCTTAATGTACCTAGATCATCAACTGTGAAAAGGTGGCATAGTTCTAAGCGATTGTTTTCAACCCATGAAGCTACTTCTTCAATGGATTTACCAGCTGCCATTTGTTTTGCAGCATACCAAACAAGGAGTCCTTGTCCCATTGAAGCAGATAGAGAATCTACAACAACCATCTTACGATCAGGATAGGTTAATTTTAATTCTTCAACTGCAATCCTAGCACTTTGAACAGTGCCTGATAAAGCGGATGAAAAGCCAATATATAATATATCTTTTCCTGCTTTTAAGAATGGTTCAAAGAAGAGTAAGAATTCACCCACATTGATTAAAGATGTGGTTGCTACTTCTTTATCTCTCATCATGTCATAAAAGTCTTTTGTTTTGATGTTTCTTTCATCCGGATAGTTGTGATATGTTTTCCCTTTAATCTCAACTGATAAAGGAATCACTTTTAGGTTTAGTTCTTTTACAAGTTCATTGGGTAAGTCACAACATGAGTCAGTTGTTAGTATGTAGTTTGTTGCCATTGAGAACCTCCAATTATTTACACTTCTTATATTCATATTTTATCATATTTATCTTTCTTATAGATATGATATCCATTAAAAGTAAAATCAATATTATTTTTTAGCTATTTTCCATAAACAATTCTAATAGTTTATTGGCAACTTGTCTTGGACCTTCTACTTCATAACCACTTATAGCTAATTTAGTATATAATTCTCCAAAAACGACACCATCATCATGCAATGATTCAAAATAGTCTCTTAAAATGTTTTTTGTAACTTCCTCCATTTGAACCGGTCCAAAAGGGTTAGCAAAATAATTTGAAACCTTCCCCATCTCACTAGTAGTTCCTTTTGCTACTCGTTCACCTTTTTCAAAAACAGGTATCGCCTCATCTATAGATTCAAAAATTTTAATTGGGTTTTTCATATCTTTATAGTTATTGGCATAAAAAACATAATCAATTTTCTCGCCTCTAATAATATCTTCATATTTTGATATAGGAATAATTAATCTAGCATTAACTCGATCAGTATTAATAAATACAGCTTCTGTAATATTATTAATCGAATATGAAGTATCTAAATCATCTGATCGAACAAATGCACCAATTTCTGTGCCATATGCCTTAATAACACTGTTTTCTTTTTGAAAAATTCCCATATCATCAAAAATGATAGTCATTTTCTTTATTAAATTACTAGAAATAGTTCTAAACGCTTCAAGTGATTCTGATTTTCCGGCACCACTATCACCAATAATTACAACATTATGAGTAGTATCATTAATGAACTCAATTTTTACCATTGCTCCATGAATTGGAAGATGGTTATTTTTTATGTGGTAAATATTATGCATTGTTAATAAAATTTTCTTCATATATCCAAAGTAATCATTTTTCGGGTGATCAAAAATTGACCCATACATTTTTCCATTTAAAGCAGTATATATCTTGGCATCAAGCTCTTTAATATCATTACCGAAATATAATTTTATATCATAGTCTTCCTCATCACTTGAAATACTCTGAAATAACACCGATAATCCAATCAAGTGATTTAAGTATTTTTGATTTACAATTACTAACGCTTTTAATTTACCTATGAAGAAACCTGCTTTTACCCAGTTTATTTCATCTATAATGCAATTATCATCAATCATATAATCAGTTTCTCGAAACAAACCATGTCTTTTATTTGCATACGTATTTGACATATACGGTGTATTTGTAAAAACTTTTGAAATATGTTTAATGGATTTATTTGTATCCATCCCAAAAGTATTGGTCTTGTAATATAAAACTGCATCAAAACCTTTAATGTTATTAAAATAATTATATTCTAAATTTCCACATTTAGATTCAATCAAAAAGAAAAACTCAGCATATAATTTATTTGTCCTAGATGTTTCATCAATATAATTATTATTATCATCCTTTAAAAGTAGATATTTATGCAAACTTTTAAAATAGTATTTGAATGCCTCTGTGTATTTTTTTAAATTGCTTTTCAATTCATCATTTAATTGTTTGTCCGTCAATAGTTCTTTATAAGATTCTAATATTGATTCATATGTGCCAAAATATAATTTGACTGATTGTAAGTATTGATATTTTTCAATAATTTGATGATTAAAAAAGTATTTATGTTGAATTTTAAATTCATCCGATTTGAGCAGATCTTGTATGTTATCTATAATAGAATTATTTATAATGATATTATCTTTAATTAATTGTTTATTAAAAATCATTTACTTTCCCTGTTTGTATCACTAATAATTTGGATTTCAGCAGGTGTTGTAACAAAACTGATATTTACTTGTCTTGAATATTCATTAATTAAATAATTCATACCTAAATTTATCCTTTCAAGTCGCTCAATTGTTTGTGATGTACTTAACTCTTTTTTAGAAAAACTTTCATCAATTGATTTATTCAAATCATAGCCATCAAATCCAGCCAAATAAATACTTTTCACTTTCATATTGATTAGTAATTGCATCAACATTAATCCAGCATTATCTTCAACTGATCTAGTATTGTTTACCAAATTTTCATATTTTACGACAAAATGATTATAACTATCATCATAAATATTTGAAGTAACAATGATATTTTCATCCTTGATATTCGCATTTTGATATCTTCTCTTATTACTAAAGAAAATGTAGTCTAAATCAAAATCTTCAGGTTCGAAATTTATACTAATAATAATTGGTTTTACATTTTTAATAAATTTTTTAATATTAGGTAGTTCTTTAGTTGAAGATCTGCCAGGAGCAATCAATAATACATCTCTATTTTTAAAATTATTGGATAATTTTTCTGTATCATCTTTAGAACCTTTATTTTGTTCTTGATATTGAATATATATTTTTTTAACGTATTCTTTGTCAAAATTGTTCTTTTTAATTGAGTCCAGAACAGATAAAATTTTACTCATATCTCTTACTGTCAGTGTTGCCAAATCGTCAAGATATGTCGCATAATTAGGGTGACAATTATTAATTGCAGACAAATAATGAGGTAGTGAATATCCCCATGGTTTTTTTAAATATATAGGTTTAATGACATAATCAATTGCGTCTAATAAAGGTTCTATATCATATTCACCGAGGTGTAAAGAATTAAGATACTCTAAAAATAATTCTGTATTCAAATTCCCTGCACCTCTACCCATTCCATGTATACTTGAATCGATAATTAGTTCCCTAGTCGTATGTGTAGCTATAAGTGCTTGAGCATTTGAGTAAGATAATTGTAAATTATTATGTGAATGAAAGCCAATATAAACTTCTTTTTTAAGATTATAATCAGCCATGAAGAAATAGCGAATCATATCACTTTGTTTCATTACACCAAAACTATCAACTACATAAAAAGCATAAGGGTTTATTGTATTTGCTTTCTTTATTAAATACAAATACTCTTCATCAGTATAATTTGCTGCAACCATTGGTTGTAAAAAAATACGATACCCTTTATTTATTAAGTGTTCACAATATTCAATTGCATTATCTAAATCTTTTTTATGAAATGCGACTCTGATACCATCTACATTAACTTCTTTTGCTTCTGGAATAGATTCAATAGGGAATTCACCAAAATTAATCATACATACTTTCATATTTGTTCTTGAAGTATTTCCAATTACATTTGAAACATCTTGCATGGAAG
Source organism: Acholeplasmataceae bacterium (assembly GCA_963676765.1). Lineage (GTDB taxonomy): Bacteria > Bacillota_I > Bacilli_A > Acholeplasmatales > Acholeplasmataceae > WOFB19. The sequence continues at coordinate 620,422 of OY781159.1, read as the reverse complement.
TGAATTTAGATAAATTAGTGTTTTTTTCGATTTTATTAGATAAAAAACCTACTTCAACAATATCCAAACCTGAATCATCCAATGATTGAAGTATAAATTGAATATTTTTTTCTCCAAAATCCCATTTATTAATATAACCACCGTCTCTTAGGGTGCAATCTAAAACTCTAATTCTACTCATATTTACCGCTCCTTTAATATGATTTTACTACTATTACTTTGAATACGATTACTATTCTAGTTAGATAACACTACTAACTCAAGTCATCTAAATATTTACTTTTAATTAATTTGGCAAAATCATAATCAATTTGGTTGTCAATATCTATTGATTCTATTTCATTGACAATTATCATCTTAGGCTTAAATCCTATTCTTCTATTATGCTTTTTAATTAAATCAGATTTAAAAATATAAAAACCACTCGTTTCAACATATATGCCATGTAAATCCTGTGTTCTAGGAACATTTTCTAAATTATAATTTAATGGTTTATTATCTTTCCATATAAACTCATGAATTTCTTTTGCAGAAAATGCAGAATCATATTCACCACTAATAACAGCTTCAATACCTTTGTTAATTGAATTGATATCTAAAAAAGGAGCAGTTGCATGTAATAATATATATATATCTGCTTCTTTTTCACAAGCAAAATTATATAATATATCATTCATACTAGTGCTATCAGAATCAAATTTAATATCCCTTTCTTCAAATATGATACCATTAGGTATTTCATTATTAAGATAATTAGAACTTGAATAGACATATGTATCGCTTATTAAATTAGATTTCAATGCAATTTTACAAATATTTGACAATAACGTGTCATTACCAAATGGCAACAAATTTTTATGTTTTAATCTTTTGCTTCCCATTTTTATTGGGATAATCGCTAAAACTTTCATATATTTACTCCTTAAAAATTCCTAGTTATAATAAGACTCAATAAATCTTAAATATTCACCGTTCATAATATTTTTTACCCAATCTTTATTATCTAAATACCATTGAATTGTTTGCTTAATACCTGTATCAAAGTTATACTTTGGTTTCCAATCAAGTTCAGTTTCCATCTTAGTTGGGTCTATCGCATATCTTAAATCATGACCTTTTCTATCTGTAACAAACTTTATCAAAGATTCAGATTTATCTAATTCTTGTAAGATTGTTTTTACGACATCTAGGTTAGTTCTTTCGTTATGTCCACCAATATTATAAACCTCTCCAACTCTACCTTTTCTAATTACTAAATCTATTGCAGTGCAATGATCATAGACATGTAACCAATCTCTGACATTCTCGCCTTTACCGTACACTGGTAATGATTCATTTGCTAAAGCGTTTTTAATCATTAAAGGAATAAGTTTTTCTGGAAAATGATATGGACCATAGTTATTCGAACATCTAGAAATAGTTATTGGTAATCCGAATGTTCTGTGATATGCCTGCACAAGCAAATCTGCAGAAGCTTTTGAAGCTGAATAAGGACTTGATGTATGAATAGGTGTTTCTTCTGTAAAGAATAAGTCTGGTCTATCTAACGGTAAATCACCATAAACTTCATCTGTTGATACTTGATGATATCTTTTAACTCCTGTTTTTAGAGAAGCATCCATAAGTACTTGCGTTCCTAAGATGTTTGTTTTTAAGAATATTTCTGGATTCTCAATAGATCTATCAACATGTGATTCAGCTGCAAAGTTAACAACAATATCAAACTTCTCTCTTTCAAAAAGTTCCATCACAAATATGCGATCTGTAATATCTCCTTTAACAAACTTAAAATTCGATTTTTCTTTAATAGGTTCTAATGTTTCTAGATTACCCGCATAAGTTAGTGCATCTAATGTGACTATTTCATCATTAGGATAAGTTTCTACCATATAGTGACAGAAATTACCACCGATGAATCCTGCACCCCCAGTTACTAATATTTTCATATTATTTAACCTCAATTTCTTTAAGATATCGTTTCAAAGCATCTTTCCAATCAGGAAGTCGTTTGAATCCTTGTTTATCTAATTTATCTTTACTCATTCTTGAATTCATTGGTCGTTTTGCTTTTGTTGGATATTCACTGCTTGGAATTGATTTCAAATCAATACTAATATTTGATTGCTTGAATATTTCTTTAGTAAATTGATACCAGCTGCATTCACCTTCATTAGATGCATGATATGTACCATATTTATCTGTTTCAATCATATCGACTAATAATCTTGACAAATCATAAGTATATGTAGGTGATCCAAACTGATCATTAACGACACTCAATGTATCTCTTTCATTTCCAAGTCTTAACATTGTTTTCACAAAGTTATGACCATTCTTACCAAACACCCAAGCAATTCTAACAATGAAGTGTTTATCGTTGGTTCTAGTTTCAACTTCACCTAAATATTTTGATTCACCATATACTGACTGTGGATCAGGTTGGTCATCTATATCATAAGGTTCTTCTTTATCACCATTGAAAACATAATCTGTTGAAATATATACAAATTTAGCTTCATGTTTCTTTGCTTCTTCGACTAAATTTTTAGTACCCTCTACATTTACTTTCATACAAAGTTCTTTATTATCTTCTGCTCTATCTACAGCTGTATAAGCTGCACAATGCACAATTACATCAGGCTGTTCTTTAGTCATGAAAGATTCTACTGCTGATTTATTTGTAATATCCAAATTTTCAATATCAATACCTAAAACATCATTATAATTTCTTGATTTTAATTCCCGAACAACATCGTATCCTAATTGGCCTTTAACACCAGTTACAATAATCTTCATTTGAAATCCACATCCGATTCTTTAAGGAGTGGTGCGTTAATATCTTTATCTGATAGGATAACGCTCTCAATAGGCCATTTAACGTTGATTTGTGGATCGTTATATTTGATAGAGCGATCAGATGCTTTATCATATACATTATCAACTTTATATTGTACTTCTGCATCTTTTGTTAATGTCACAAAACCATGGGCAAACCCTTGAGGAATTAATAATTGTTTATGATTCTCAACAGTTAATTCTAAACCAAACCACTTTAAATAAGATGGACTTGATTTTCTTAAATCTACTGCAACATCCCAAATACTCCCTCTGGTACATCTAACAAGCTTTGTTTGAGCATAAGGTTCAGTTTGGAAATGAAGGCCACGAAGCACACCTTTTTGTGCACTATATGAGTGATTGTCTTGTACAAACTTAATGTTTATACCATTTGATGCGTATGTTTTTTCGTTATATGATTCTAAGAACCATCCTCTGTTATCTCCAAAAACACTTGGTTCGATAATTAATAGATCTTTAATATCTGTTTTTATCACATTCATTAATATCGCACCTTACCTTCTAATACTTTAAATAAATGCTGTCCGTATTGATTTTTCTTCATACTTTCAGCTTGTTCTCTTAATTGTTCTTTTGTAATCCATCCATTATGAAAAGCAATCTCTTCAGGACATGAAATTTTTAATCCTTGATGTTCTTCAATCATCTTAACAAAAGCGGTTGCTTCTGCGAGTGATTCATGTGTGCCAGTATCAAGCCATGTTAAGCCTCTACCAAAGGTTATAACATCAAGCGATCCATCTTCTAAATACATACGATTTAAATCAGTAATCTCCAATTCTCCTCTTTTAGAAGGTTTCACATTTTTTGCGTATTCAACAACTTTTTTATCATAGAAATATAATCCAGTTACTGCATAATTTGATTTTGGCTCTTTTGGTTTTTCCTCAATGGACATAGCTCTACCATTCTCATCAAACTCAACGACACCAAAACGTTCCGGATCATCAACGTGATAACCAAACACTGTTGCTCTACCATTGTTGGAATTTTCAACAGCTGATGATAATGCATTAACAAGACCATTTCCATAAAAGATATTGTCTCCTAAAATCATACAAGCATTATCGTATCCGATAAACTCTTCTCCTAAAAGAAATGCTTGAGCTAAACCATCTGGAGATGGTTGAACTTTATATTGAAGATTTAATCCAAACTTAGAGCCATCACCTAATAATGATTCAAATCTTGGTGTATCATCAGGTGTTGATATAATTAAAATATCTTTAACTCCAGCCAACATCAAAATAGACATTGGATAATAAATCATTGGTTTGTCATATACTGGTAAAAGTTGCTTACTTGTTACCATGGTGAGTGGATAAAGTCTTGAGCCAGATCCACCTGCAAGGATTATGCCTTTCATATTACACACTTCCTGTCGGATTATTATATTTATCAAATCTAAATCAATTTATCTATTAGTGATTAATCTTATAAAATACTTCATAGAATTAAGAAGATTTGAATTAAAAAATATTAAAGCAGAGATCACTGTTATAATTAATGAAATAGAGAATATTGTTACTCCAGAAATTATCCAATCAAGCCAATTGTTATTGGCAAAAGCATTAATTATATTAATGTTAATCAAGTAAATAACTAATATATTAATGAATAACCAGAGAATTAATTTTAATGCAATTGTAATTTTTCTTTTCAATATGTTTTTTCTTAAATAAAATACATATTGAGTTGTCCTAAATAAATTAGCAACAAGTGTACCAATTATTACACCAATCAAACCTAAATAATAGGTTAATACAACTGATAAAACGACATTTATAGTAGCTTCTAAAAAAGCTCCAGTTCTAGTTTGCTTATAGTGACCAGCTGCTTGCACAACGGTTAAATATGGTTGTCTGATACTTGCTGATATTTGTGCCAATATAGCTAAAAACGCGAACAAAGGAACAATATAATTAACATCATTTATACCCCTTGTATACAAACTAATAAATGGCATAATCAAAACAAGTGTACATGAATAAATGACAGAAGAAAAGCTATACATTAAAAATTCAAAGATGTCAAAAATCTTATTTGCCCCTGTTATTTCATTTCTAGCTAACATATTGCCGAACCCGGCTTCTAATCCAGTTGTGAAAATATTCATAATTTTTTTTATAGCATTGAATACTAAATAATAAACTGTATATACTGAAACTATTTTTATATCAACTAATAATGTTAAAACGGTTATATCTGTGAAACTGTGAATTATATTAGCAATAGAGTGTCCCATTGCATTCCATCTATCCTTCAATCCCGCGTTGTCTGGCTTAGAGTGTTTGTTCAGGTTGTACTTTTTTTTCACAACAAAGTTTAATATAATTGGTGTCAAAACAAAAAATACAGCTGCTGCTATTCTAACTTCAATTATGTTTGCTCCAAAATTAATCAAGACTACTGCTGCTATAGTACTTAAAACTGTTGAGACACTTTGCAATAAATAATAAACATATTGTGTTTGATCAGCGGAAAGAAGAATATGCGCTGTAATACCCCAAAAGTATTCAGCAAAAGCACCAATTCCTATGATCAATACTAATAACATTGTTTCAGTAGGACTGATTGATGATGTAGATATAAATGGGAATATAATTGCTAATAAAGCAATATACATAATTAAAATAAAACCAATTTTACGCATGTATATTTCAGTTGCTTTTATTATTCCACTAACTTTATTATCGTTATTGTTTGCTAATGCTTTGTATAGAGCAACTCTGGTCGGTCCAGAAATACCCATTCTTAAGATTAGCATAAAATTTAGAAATTGAGTAACTGATGAAACAATGCCGTTATACTCAGATCCAAATGATTGTAGTATTAATCTTGGAAGTATTAAATTGCATGCGAATGATATTAGTTCATAAATCGCTAATACAACTATATTGTATATTGCTTTTTTGCTTCTTGTTTTCAATTTTATCTGTCCTATTTAATGTTCTAGTGATCTCAATAATTCAATAAGCATTTCTGAATTTGTGTAGTTCTTTTTATTATTATTTACTAAATATTTTTTTATAAAATTGTTATATTTGATTTGATCAACTATTGGATGCGGTAACAAAGGTTGATCGAGAGTATCAATTTTGAAACCACACATTTTTGCTAAAGTAAATGCACTTAATTCTTGTTGTAATCTATCTGAATTTTCGATTTCTTTTGAGGTGATGATAATGGATGGTTTTTTTGAAAGTATAACATTTATTAAAGAAGTTGAAAAAAAACTAATAACAAAGTTACAATGTTGTATTAACTCAGCCGTAATTGAATATGTGATTTTTCTTCCATTAAAATGATGCTCATTTAAATGTCCTACTGAACAAGGATGTAATGAAATTACTACGGGTAATTCAAATTTTTTTTCTATTGAATCAAAATAAGCATTCAATTGTTTTAAATGATAAGTTTTATTGAAGTTTCGATCGTTTTTTTTGTAATCAACCGGATGATAATAAGTTGCACTGTCTATAAATAATATAAATTTTTCTCCAATAGGATTCGATGATTTAATTGATTTAATATATTCATCATACTTAACATTATGAGTCTTAATAAATTTTTTTACTTCTTCAGGTGTAAAATTGTAAGCTGATAAGAAATAATCAAATCTCACACCTCCATAGTGAATAAGTTTATTAAAGTATCTAAATGGATAGAAACTGTTAATCACCCTTTTTATTCTAAATTTTAGTGGCATTTTTATACTAAAATCAAATGCTGATTTCCTTTCTAAAAATGACATAAAATTATTCTTTTGAGTATCAATTATAATTATTTTATTGCGTTTTATGATCCTGTATATTTGTGAAAATGCTGATTGAACCATATTTGTAATAATAATAATTTGGTCTTTAATTACTTCAGCAGACAATCTACTATTAAATTCATCCCATGAATCTATATTTTGAGCTTCGTCAATATTTTGGAATATTCCTCTCTTTCCAAACATATTACTAATATCCCAAATTTCATAATCAAAAAGTTTTTTTACTTGTTCCACATATGTTAATTCAGCAGTAATTTTTGAAAAACCTGAGTTGTTCATGAAAATTATTTTCATTATTAATTCTCCTGACTAAAAATCATTTAGTAAATCTATTTGTCTTTATTTAGTAAATACTTCTTTTTGCTTTTTTCTGGCATTTTTTTAGTATATACAAATTTATCTTTATTCTTAATATAATATTCATCTAGAGTTTCTATGATTCTTGCAGGTATTCCAACTGCTATTGAGTTACTAGGAATATCTTTTGTTACAATTGCCCCACATCCAATTATACAATTATTTCCAATTTTTACGCCAGGCATAATAATTGCATTTGTACCTATATGAACATTATTTCCCACTTCAATTCTTTTAATTAAATCAGCATTTTTTAGCTTTGGATCATTGAATTTTACAGTTAAATTTCTAATAACCCATATACCACCATCATGTGTTATAAATTCAACTCCCTTATTTATCCTTACTCTATTTCCAATTTTTATCAAATATGGTTCCGAACCAAAAGAAGCACTTTGATATATTTCACAATTATTGCCTATTATTAAACCTTTCTTTTCCCAATACTTTATATTATTAACTTTTCTATTTATGAAATCCATTATTCTTGAAAAGATATTAGTTCTCATCAATAAACAACCTCCAATTTTTTTATACTTAATCAATAACTGATTTCTTTTTGTCTTCTAAATAATAAATATAACAAAACAAAGATAATTGTATACATTAGATATACTGGCAAGGTGCTTGCATCATTTCTAGTTAGGTTAATCAACTCTACAGAAAGCATTGCAAAAAGTATACTTTTTATTATAGATATATCATTACTATGTACTTTTGCATCAAATTCAACCATAAAATGTGCAAATAAACCATAAATAAGTATTGATCCTAAAATGGTAAAGTTGTAATATAACTCTGCTATCATTGAGTATCCCATTCCTTCATAAGGCATAATTGATTTTATGACATATTCTTCTGTTTCCATCCATGGACTATGCATTGAAAATCTACGTAATATGAAATCTGCAAAATTATTCACATATGTCATTCCAAATACATGTTGATTCCCCTGATTTATATACTGAACCGTATATGTAAATGGTGAAATCTGGAAACCTTGTTCAGCCAATACATCAAAGAACGAACTTATGGGGTTTAAATCAAATGAGTAAAAATTACCTTCTCTAAATATTCTTACAAAGGGAATGATGAGTATTACCAATGAACCCAATATAATAACATGTTTAAATTTAATTGTTTTAAATCTTAATGAGTAAATTGCAAAACAGACTATAGCGGCATATAATACTTCTCCTCTATTACCAATTGAAAAATGTAAGAACATATAAATCAAATAAATGAAGTATCCCTTATGTATTCCACTTTTGGTTCCTGCTGCTGTTAGAAATGCTACCCCAAGAGACGACACAATTACAAGATGATTAAACAATTCTATATCTTTTGTGATGTCCATAACTTCAGAATATGTGCGTAAAAACAGTCCGTTGGAAAAAATAAAATATGATAGACCAACGACTCCAATAATTAGTGTTGAAATCCCGATAAAGTCAATAATTTTACGATTATTTTCAATTTTAATGTTAAACTGACTGGCTTGCTGACTTAATATAGACTTTGATTTATAAATTTCAGTTGCCCAAACAAAGAGTATGATTACAATATTTGATATTAAAATAGCTTCTTGATAATAATCATTAAAAACATATGCCATTGAGGTTGTAGATCTAAAATTGATATAATCCGTGTTAAAGTAGTATGCAATGACAAAACCATTGTGACATAACAAAGTATATATATAAAACATCATAGTAACTCCTATGTTATTTACTCTTGAGTTACTTAACAACATAACAAGTTCAGAAGTTGAAGCAAATATGACAAATATTGGTAAAATGAATCCTAATTCAAGACTAAAAATATATGCTAAGGTAAATATAATTAGCATAATTAGTGAAATAACTCGTGCTAAAAACTGAATTATATTTTTGCTTCTACTCATTACCATGAAATTAAACCTCCAATGAGATATTTAAATTATAACTTTATCCAACCATTGTTCCGCTATAACTTCAGAACTATATTGTAATGCAATTTTTTTATTGTTTTCACCAATTTTATTAAAATCACTTTTTCTATTTAATAATTTTCTAATTGCGTTAGCCAATTCTAAAATATTGTTCACATCAACTATATAACCATTATCATCATTACTTATTAATTTGCGAGCAATTCCTGTCCTAAAATCAGTTGAAATAACAGGCATTCCTGTGCCCATAGCTTCAATCAATGCATTTGGAAATCCTTCAAAATCAGATGATAAAACAAATATTTCGGACTTATTCACTTCAAACATAACTTTTCTATATATTCCCATTAAAAATACTCTGTTTTCCAACTTTTTATGTGTTATATATTCTTTAATATAATTTTCTAGTGGTCCTGCACCATAAATCAATAAATTATAGTCCTTGAATTCATGTTTAATAAGATGAAATGCATCAATTAACAGTTTTTGATTCTTTTGATGAACCAATCTACCCACTGTTACAATTTCTTTTCTTGTAATGTTAGGTCTTTCGATGGGAATATCATTAAAACTTACTGGATTAGGTAAAACAATAATTCTATTGGTGAATTTTTTATCAAAAAAATATTTCTGAACCATTTTATTTTGACAAATAATTGTATGGTTTTTTCTATATAACCTGTTGATTAACCATCTTAACCATATTTTATACCCATACGGATCATTTCTTTCTGATATAATAATTTTTTTGTTTTTTAATAGTAAAGATGAAATTGATGCCATCAAATTCATTGTATAAGTGAAAGAAAGTACAAAATTATAGTTTTCAGATTTAATTTCTTTTATCACTTTATTAAATCTTTTTATTTCAATTAATGGAAGCGATAGTTTTCTTCTTAACCCCCTTTTTCTTGGCATCAAATTAAGAGATTTAATTAATATCTTTTTATTTAAGTCATAAAAACATTTACCATTATTAAAAACCAAAATAGTTACATTTGAGGATTTAATCCATTGGTTTGCTAAATTCACCATTACTCTTTCTGCACCACCAGCATTTAGTGCAGGTATCAATAACAATATCTTTCTCATTTAATCTCCTAAATATCATCAATTAATTTGCTAAATTCATTGAAAATAATTTGCCTGTTTTTTTCAATAGTATTTATATTATACTTTTTCGATATTGCAAAATTTCTTAATGCTTGATCTTTCATGTTTTTCAACTTAATTATCCACTTAATTCTTTCAACTATTTCTTTTTGTTTATTCGGATTAAACATACACTCATTATCCAATAATTCAGGAATTCCAGCAATTTTTGATCCTAAAGCAGGGCATCCAAAACTCATTGCTTCTATTACTGCTCTTGGTAACCCTTCTTGTTTGCTAGGCTGTATATAAAAATCGATAGTTTTGTACCATTTATTGATTTGTTCCTTTGTCATTGTACCTAATAGTTTTAACTGATCATATACTCCGGTTTTTTTTGCTAATTTAATTAGATAACTTCCTTCACCAGGACCAACCACTTGATATTCAACTCTTACACCAATTTTATTTAGTTTCCTAATTGCTTTTATTATTAAATGTTCACCTTTATATTTCACATCTATTGAATTAACTGCTTGGCCAATTGTAATATGCGATGGATTCAAATTGTTAATCTTTTTAAGTCTTTCTTTAATAATTGATTCATCTCTATTGTTAATATAAACATTCGAGCAATTTATAGTAGAATTTTTATTAGGATATCTATTCTGTAAAAATGATTTTGTTACATAAATAGCGAAATTAGCTTTAGATACAAAATATTTTTCTTTAAAATACATACGAGGAGCAATAAATTTTCCTAATAATCCATGATTCCAATATGAGTCCCAAGCACAACCTCCAACCTCAACAAGGTAAGGTTTATTTTTCTTCAATGCTATTTTTAGCACCAAATCTGAAATATTACTTGGCATTCTAGCAAAAATCAAATCTGCTCTTTCTACATATTGTGTTGCTATTTTTTTAAATCGATTTCTTTCAATCAAAAATCCTTTTATTGTATTAAAATTATTAACTTCGACTACTTCCATATTTGCTGTGTCGAGTATTTTCATTTTCATCTCTTTATATGTTTTATTAGTTTGAAAAGTTCTTACCATTATGACTAATTTATCAACAACAGTGAAATATCTTGAAAACATTTCATTCGTAAGAGTAACATTACAATAATTACCATTAATATCCTTGTATAATGGTCCATCAAATGAAAAAAGTCCCACCTTCATATTTTTACCCATTTATCCATTTTATCATCGAAAATTTTTATGATTTTAGCTGGTGACCCTGCAGCTATGCATTTTTCAGGTATATTCTTCGTCACTACACTGTTCGCTGCGATAATACTACCAAATCCAATTGTTACTCCCATTTGAATTACGGAATTTTCTCCAATCCACACATTATTCTCTATATTTATTTCTTTGGAACTTAAATTTCTTTTATTTGGTGGAATACTCGGAGAATCCTGATACAAACCCTTATAAGTCCCATGACAATTATCTATTATTAATACCTTAGATCCCATTAATACTTCATCACCAACCTGTACCTTATTTATACAAGAAATTCTAACATCATACCCAATGTTTACATTTTTTCCAAATTTCAATATTTTATTTTTATGTTTACCAAGAACTTCAAATCTACATCTTTGCCCTAAAGTAATATTTTCACCAAAATCAATATACTTCTTTCCACGTATAACAATCGGTGATCTTATCAGTCTTGCTTTTCGAAAAAATATTTTAGTATTAATAACATCACAAATATTTTTTATTATCTCAAATAATCCATAATTTGATTTACTCAACTATTTCACCTTCTTTATTTCCATTTATTTAAATAAATAATCATTGATTTCAAAGCTATCCAAAAACTTTTATTAAATTTCCTGTTATCTCGTTCCCATTTATGTGTTATAGAAATATTTGGATTAAAAACAGCTCTACCTGTTTTTCTTAATTTTCTTGTAAGATCTGCATCTTCAAAATGTAAAAAAAATGATTCGTCAAACCCCTTAACTTGGTGAAGAGACCTTGTTTTTGTAATCATAAAACATCCTGAACAAAACTCTACATCAATTGGATTGTCAATTTGAACATTTTTCATTGTGTAATCATCTCTAATCATCTTCATCTTTTTACTTATTTTTTCGAATAATCCTGCAAATAAATAACGTAATGTAGGGTTCTTTTTTGGTAAATATTGCTGAGAACCATCAATGTTTTTGACATAAGGTGTACAAACATTGATGTCATCATTATCATCCATATACTTATCAATTAATTCAATCGTGTTAATTTCAATTTGAACATCAGGATTAATAATCAAATGATATTTGCTATGTACATGATTAATTATAATATTATGCGCTTTCCCGAACCCTAAATTAACATCACTTTTATAAACATTTACCCATGGGTAGTTGCTTTTTAGGATTTGAACCGTATTATCTATTGAACCATTGTCAACAACATATGTGGAAATATTGTTAAAATAATTTGATTTTTGAATCGATTCCATTAGCATTGAAATTTCATGTTCACTATTATAGGTTACAATTCCTATTGTGATTTTTCTATTGTTTTCAATATCTGTAAAGTAACTACTTGCCATAATTAATCATCTCTCTTACCTTCTTTTATTCCATCTGATTTAATAATACTGAGGATGGTTCCAAAGAATACTTTAATATCAATCCATAAACCAAAATGCTTCACATAATATCCATCTAATGCTGCTTTATCTTTAATCGATAATTCATCTCTACCATTAATTTGCGCATAACCAGTTAAACCAGGATATAACTTATGGACATCATATTTATCTCTTTCTTCCATCAAATCATATTGATTCCATAATGCTGGTCTAGGACCAACAATGGACATATCACTTTTTAAGATATTCATGATTTGTGGTAATTCATCTAAACTTGTTTTTCTTAAGAATTTACCCATTTTCGTAATCCATTGATCTGGATTTTCTAACATATGAGTGGGTGTATCTCTAGGTGTGTCAATTCGCATCGTTCTAAATTTATAAATCATAAAATATTTCTTATGACGACCAATTCTTTTTTGTTTAAAAAGGATTGGACCTTTAGAATCAATTTTAATTAATATCATCAAAACTAGAAATATAGGTGATAACACAATCAATCCAATCAGTGAAATCATTGTGTCTGCGATTCTTTTTAATATGAAATACATGTTATTTATCCCTTCGAATAATAATCTACATACCAATCTGTAAATCTTTGAAGTCCATCATTGATGGATGTTTTAGGCTTAAAACCAACTAATTTTTCTAAAGCTTTTGTTGATGCATATGTCTTATGTACATCACCAAGTTTAATGGGTTCAAATGATTTATCAAATTCAACTTTTTTCTTCAGTGAATTTGATAAGCACTCTTCTAATGTATGTATAAAAACCATCAATTTCTCTGGACTATTATTCCCGATGTTCATTACACGATGCATTGGTTTTTCGTTTGTTGGTGGCGTATCCAGCAATTTAATAATACCTTCTACAATGTCATCGACATAAGTGAAGTCTCTATACATATCATTTTCAAAATCACCGTTGTTAAATATTTTAAGTGTTTCACCTTTAAAATATTTATCAGTAAATAAGAAATATGCCATGTCAGGTCTTCCCATTGGACCATAGACCGTAAAGAATCTTAACCCCGTTGCAGGGATATTGTATAAATGACTATATGTATGAGCTATTAATTCATTACTTTTCTTAGTAGCTGCATATAAAGAAACTGGATGATCAACAAAATCTGTTTCTTCAAATGGTACTTTCTTATTAGAACCATAAACAGAACTACTAGATGCATAGAGTAAATGTTTAACTGGATAATGTCTACACATTTCTAAGATGTTATAAAAACCAATGATATTACTTTGCATATAAACATCAGGATTTTCAATCGAATATCTCACACCTGCTTGAGCAGCAAGATTAATGACATAATCAAATTGATTATCTTTAAATGATTCTTCTAGGTCTTTTTTATCTGAAATATCAATTTTATAAAATGAAAAATCTGCAAATTCATTAAGTAATGATAGTCTTGTTTCTTTAAGACCAACATCATAATAATTGTTTAGATTATCAATACCAACAACAATATGTCCATTTTCCAAAAGTTTTCTCGATACATAATAACCGATAAACCCTGCAGCACCTGTTACTAAATACGTTTGTCTCATCATAAACCTCTAATCTCTATTAAACAAATCTCTTGTGTATACTTTATCTTCTACTTCTTTTAATTCTTTATAGAATCTATTTGAAACAATCACATCTGCTGTTTCAGTAAATGTCTTAAAGTCATTAACGACCTTTGATCCAAAGAATTTGTCATCTTTTAAAACTGGTTCATAAACAATGATCTCAATACCTTTAGCGTTAATTCTTTTCATCACACCTTGAATGGATGATTGTCTAAAGTTATCAGAATCACTTTTCATGACTAATCTGTAAATCCCGACAACTTTTGGATGTTTAGCAATGATCATATCCGCGATATGATCTTTTCTTGTTCTATTTGCATCAACGATTGCTGACATAATATTTTGTGGTACATCTTGATAATTAGCTAACAATTGTTTTGTATCTTTAGGTAGACAATAACCACCATAACCAAATGATGGATTATTGTAATGAGATCCAATACGTGGATCTAATCCAACACCTTCAATAATTTCTTTAGCATTTAAATCTCTAATTTCAGCATATGTATCTAACTCATTAAAGAATGATACTCTTAATGCTAAATATGTATTAGAGAATAATTTAATCGCTTCTGCTTCAGTTGAACCAGTGAACAATACTGGTACATCTTCTTCTAAGGAAGCTTCTAATAATAAATTAGCAAATACTTCAGCTTCTTTTGAGTGATCTCCAACAACGATTCTTGATGGATGAAGATTATCGTATAATGCTTTTCCTTCTCGTAAGAATTCCGGTGAAAATATAATCTTTAAATCTGGATATAATTTTCTTTGAGCATAAGTATGTCCAACAGGAATGGTGGATTTAATGATAATTGTAGCCTTTGGGTTAAACGTATGAACATCCTTAATGACACTATCAACTGTCGATGTGTCAAAATAATTTAATTTAGGATCATAGTTAGTAGGTGTAGCAACAATAACAAAACTCGCATTTTCATATGCTTCTTTCTTATCAAGTGTCGCTTTTAGATTTAAATGATTGTTTTTTAAATATGATTCAATCTCTTTATCAACAATCGGTGACTTCCAATTGTTAACCATGTCAACTCTCTCTTTTACAACATCTAATGCAACTACTTCATGATGTTGACTAAACAACACTGCATTAGATAAACCGACATAGCCTGTTCCAATAACTGCTATTTTCATAGTTCCTCCACTATTCAAAGAAATTAATAATTTTATCTTTCGGATAATTTAATGCTGCTAACTTTCTATTTAATGTTTCATGATGTTTATAACTAGATACTAATATGCCATCAACATCATAGTTATGAATATCATGGATTGAGATAATTCTTTTATTGACAATGATTTGGTTGTGCTTATTCAAATCATCATCAATCACTGCTTCTACAGTTAGCGGTAACTTCTCATCATCGTTCATCGATTGCAGCATAATTTCAGCAACTTCACCAGCACCGTATAATAAAATGTTCTTAAAACCTCGATCAATGATTTGGTTTAAGAACATCGTAATATTATTTTTGGCAGACATATAAACGCCGTGAGATGATTGTAGATACCAAATATTTAATAGCTTTCTTCTTTCAATTCCTTTTTTAGTAACAAAGTATTCGACTGTTTTTGTAGAATGGTATTTTCTATTAATTAAACCTTGTTTCTCATAAGTTTCAAGATAGGCATTAATCATAGATACAGCAACGCCAATCGTATCACTCATCATACGTTGCGTGATTTTAGGATTTTTTTCGATTAAATCTAGTATTAAGAACTCCTTATAAAGGGGAGTTGGTTTGAAAAAAAGGTTACTATTCAACCCTCTGTCCTCCTATGTTAAAACGAAATTACTTACGTTTACAACAATCCGATATTACAATCTTTCGATGTGGATAAGCAAGATAGTATCTTCGATGTGCTTCTTCAATTGTGATATCGTCCTCTAGACGATCCACTAGTTTGAATTTATTGTCTAACGGATTTTGTTTCTTGGTACAACATTCATCACGAATTTCAAAAACTTCAGTTGTTTCATTGACATACAATTCATAAACTGACATGAGTACTCCTTCGTTATCATTGTTCGATAACTGAATAATTTTGACTGTTTTTATTTTACATCAATTGATTTGTTATTACAAGGTAATAAGCGGATTTTGTTTGTAAAACGAACAAAATATCTTTATGTTATGTAAGTTAAATCTATCATGCACTTAAATTTTGTGTAATTATATATAATATATATAAAATAATCGACAAATACGCTGTTGTTTGACATCTTTCTCCGCATTATACTAAAAGAAAAAGGAGGCTTTATACATGAAAAAACTGTTTATTGTGTTAACACTAATGTTGACAGTATTTTGTTGTTCATCGGTTATTTACGCACTTCCACCTGCACCAATTGAAGACAATGATCCTGATGATACTGAATATTTAACCGTAGAAGAGTTCATAGAAAATCATGGTATAGATTTATATACATTTGTACATCAAGATTTACCACCAACTTATTTTGTGCTATCTTCTAATCCTGAAGTGATGGACTTAACAAGACTTGCATCAAATGGCATTGGGTTCATTGAAGGGAATGACTTGTTCTATTTACCAGGTGATACCTTGTATATTGATATTGAGGATATAAACGATGTTCCTGAACCTTATATTATAGATCGTCTTGCTGAAACTGAAGATTTCAGAGGTTACTCTTATATATATGGCGAACACCCATATGATTTTTACTCAGGAAATTACTTTTATGAATATGATAGTGCCAACAGTAGACATTTATGGTATCATGTTCAAGTTGAGTTACGAGAAGTTGAAATTTACGAAGTTGTTAATAACCTACCTGCTGGTTATGAATTTGAATCAACTAGTTCAACATACTTTGGTACTTATTATGTAAATCCGAATGTTGGCTTGGCGACCTCTGGAGATTATCCAAACGGTGATCCCACACTTTTTGACCAATTTGTCCAAGCTTTTGCAGGTGATGTGATGGGCGGAGGTATGGCTAAGTTTTTTTATGAAAGTGCATTTAACAGTTACTGGGATTAATTATAATTATAAAAACCACATTTTGGAATGAAATGTGGTTTTTTATTTTGATAAACATATCATGCAATTTTATAGGTTTTAGTTCTTGAAAATATCCTGAACTTCTTTATAACTATCAAGTGTACCGATGTCATACCTATTACCTTCAAACCGATAAACGCTGATCGGTTTTTGTTTTAATAACCACGATAAGAACATACCTGGCGCATCCCCATTCATGCCTTGATCAATAAACCTTCTCAATAAATTTATCGTATCGCTTTTATAAATATAAAATGGTGGTACAGCATAATTTGATTTTGGATGTGTTGGTTTTTCTTCGAATGATATTAGCTGATCATTTCGATCAATTTCAGCAACTCCTGTACGTTTAATTCTTTCCATATCATTAATCACATGAGCAGTAACGACATCCGTCTTTTTTAAACTAAAAAAATCAACAAAATCAGTCAACTCAAAGTCAAATAAATTATCACCCGCAAGAATCATCATATCATCTTGGATATATAACTCATTAATTGCAAACAACACATCTCTAATTGCACCCAATCGTGTTTTATTTGTTTCTGTACCATCATTAACAACTGATACTTTTTTTGAACCACGATAAGTTTTCTTCCAATCTTTAAAGTGATTGTAGAATTTGTGGTTCGTTATAATAACAATTTCATCAATCTCATTAACACGATCAACTTTATCAGTGATACGATCTAAGATTGACCTTCCAGCCACTTCTAATAATGGTTTGGGTTTATCTTTTGTTAATGGATATAGTCTTGTTGCATAACCTGCAGCTAATACGATACATTTCATGAATCTAGCTCCTTTGATAAATTAACACAACGTGCACCATCATCCACTTTAGCAAAGCTTACTCTGTATACATCTTTATAATCAGGATGTGCTTTTGGATAAGCATCATCAATAGCTTTAGTTATTTGGTCTTTATAATCAGGATCAATTAAACCAATACAACATCCACGATATCCTGCACCTGAAAAACGTGCACCATAGACACCTTTTGTGTCTTTTAAGATATTAAAGATGGTTGTAAGTTCAGGACAACCCGATTCATATTGTGATACTGAACTCTCACCTGATGCCGTCATGAGTTTACCGAATGTGACTAAATCACCTTTAGACCATGCTTTTATACCTTCTAAAACGCGGTCTTGTTCTGTAAAGAAATGTGTTGCTCTTCGATGAAATCTACCTGGAAGTTGTGATTCATATGTTAAAAAAACATCTTTTGAAATATCTCTTAATTTAGCATCTCTAAATGTTGGCACTTTATTATTTGATAATTCATGTAATAACCAAGAAGCAACCTTGCATTCTTCTACCCTGTTATTATAGTCTGTACCCATTAAAGCTGTCGTGATACCTGAGTAAACAATAACAAACTCTAATTCAGGTGTTTTATGATCTAAATCAATCAATTGGTATTCATCTGTTTCACAATCCATAACCATTAATTTATTCTTTTCACTAAGGATATTTGCTGATTGATCTAAAATACCATTTTTTAAACCAATATAGTCTGTTTCAACCCAGTGACTATATCTCACTAAATCCATTTTAGAAACTTTTATGTTATTAACATCACATAAAGCCATAAGATAAGCGGTTGTTACAGCCGCAGAAGAGCTTAAACCACCAATCGGTAGTTCACCACTAATGATACCTGTAATGCCTTTTTTGAGGATGTAATCACGTTTTAATGACAGGACTGCACCTCTAATGTAGTTACCCCATGAAGCAGGTATCATTTCAGGAACATTGTCCATTGAGAAATACTCTTCATCTGGAAAGTCCATACTCATAATTTTTATGTACCCTTCATCATTAGACGAATAAACAAGGTTGACACTTGAATCAAGTGCAACCCCTGTTACTAATCCCCCTTGATGATCCACATGTGCGCCTAATGGACAGATGCGTAAAGGTGATATAATTCCCATTTCAGGTTTAAACTTAAATATTTTAATAAAATCGTTAATCAGATTTTTCATTTCGCTCCACCTAAAGTATTTGTTTGTCAATTACATTCTACATAACTACACTAAAAAATACAATTATATAATGGTTTATTCAGGATTGAAAATTACCGAAACCTATAAAATCGGAGCAATTATCTTCTAATATCCTATGTGTGGAAAATGAATTTGCTGCCTAAAATAACTATTAATTATTAGGAGGTAAAAATGAAAATAAGTGTAATTGTTCCAGTATACAATACGGAAAAATATCTAGAAAGATGCTTGGATTCAATCATAAATCAGTCATATAAAAATATAGAAATCATTATTGTAAATGATTGTTCTACAGACCGTTCAGAAGAAATTATTAAAAATTATTTGGGTAAAAACGAAAATATGCATTATATAAAAAATAATAAAAATTCAGGTGCGGGTTACGCTAGAAATGTTGGTATTAAACGTGCATCTGGAGATTTGTTATCATTTGTGGATAGCGATGATTGGCTATCAATCGATTATTATAAACATATGATTGAATGTATGACTCGAGACAATACAGATATTGTAGTATCTGGCATTACTAATCAAGCGTATGATAAGTTTCCAGAAACTAGATATCATTATCAAGAAGATAATATTATTTCCTCTACATTTGCTTTAAAACTCTTATGTAGAACTAATTATAACTCATATTATATTACCCCAATCGTGAACAATAAACTTTATAAGAAAGAGTTAATAATGAATTCAATTGCTTTCAATGATTCCAGTTATTTTGAGGATAATATATTTACATTTATACTTTTAATGCAAAACAATAGAATTTCAATATCAAGCGATTCAATGTACTATTATTTTGATAGAACAGGTTCAATAACGAGAAGTTTCTCATTCAAACATATTGATGATTTCTTTTTAGCTTTTAACTTTATTAAATCATATTTAATTGAAACTAATGAGTGGGTGAATCAAATCAATAATTTCACTAGTTTCTTTAAAAGAACTATCTCTTCTTTATTTGATTCACTTTTTTGCGCATGTCAAGATCATGCTAGACAACGTCAATATATTAGATATTTATTTTCAAAATGGAAAGAAGATGAAACTATTATTGATTTAATTACAGCGTATTCACCAGAAAGATTTAGAACATTTTTCTTGTCAGTATTATAGAATATATTTATCTTTTATGTATTTTTTATATTCAGTATCAAAGGATTTCAAGTGAATCTTATCATCTTTTTTATCTAATTTTTCAATTGCGATTCTAGCATGATTTAATACAAAATAACTTTTAGTGTTAATTATATCTTTTTTGTTATTTTGAAGCCATTCTTCAATGACTATGAGAGAATCATGACTATTAATTTTACCGATAGCTTCCATCATGCTGGCAGCAGTGTAGTAATTTTTTTCGACTCTTAATTGTATTTCAAGATTTGTTTTTGCTAAACGAATTCTTTTCTCTCCAATAATATCTGAAATATGCTCTCTTATGTATGGATTGCTACTTAATAATGCATCTGAAATCATCTTATCAATCTCTAGATATGGTGTAGACATCAGAAAGCTTTCTAAACTATATCTATTTAAATCAATAGTTGTAGATTTAGATCGAGAAAAATAAGATATAATCCATGGCATTACAATATTAAGCATCTTTTTTTGTTTTGCTAGTGTGATAGAAAACTGAGTTCTATACATCTCTATCTCATTTGAACTGAGGTCGCTTTTTTCTAATAACGATCCATTTAGAAAATTAGTTGCGAAAACTTCTGTCATAGCATAAGGTGATAATGACAAAATTAGTTCATAATATAATTTAAAAATTCCAGTATATAAATCTTCTCGTTTATCTTTGATGGTATCAAGGATAATCTTTTCATAATTTAATAATATTTTTTCAAATGTTTCATCATTATAGTTTTCATTTTCACGATTTAAAATATGAATTATAGTGTCAACATGGTTACCGAGTTTTGCTTGTATATAAGCAATAAAATTATCTTCAACCGTACTTAGAAAATTTATGATGCCTTTTCTAATTAAGGCTTCATGAAATTCAACAATGTTTTTATTAGCCTCAATAAATTCAGATATTTTGCTTGTAAGATAAAATAGATTATCTCTCTCATATTCAATATATGTTAAGTGTAATAGATCTACGGGAATAGTTGTGTCATTTTCCTTAATTAGCAATATATTATTTGCATCTTTAAATGAATGTGCTATGCCTAACTCATAAAAAACATTTGGATTATAATCAGTTAAGTCTGCAATTAAGAAACGTGCTTTAAGCATCTCACTTATTGTTCTATTCATAATGGGATTGGTACCCGGTATTTCATCATCACGCATGCATATGAGATTCATTCTTGAAAGACTACGTTTTATTGCTGCATAAACTGAATCAAATTTAGTATTGAAAGGCATCATGACAAAACATCGATTATTTTCAGTTGTAAACTCATTTTTCCTAAATTGTTTAGGATATATTGTATATTGGTCCATTTTTCCTCCTAATAATTAATAGTTATTTTATTCAAATTTATTTATTTTTTCGTACTCATTGATGATCTTTATAACAATATCGATCGCTTCATCAAGGCTTTTTGTTTCTAATTCATCATATAAAAGCTTAATTACATCATTTGCATTTGGATGGTATATATCCCATTCTTTTTTTACTATCTTCCATAGTTTTTCAGCTGTAAAACCTGTTGATGCTATGGGTATACATATAGCATCATTTTCTTGTGCATAGTAAAGCTCATCTTTCATACCATCCGCCATATTGTTTGGCACATTTTCCTTATACCCATATATGAATATGGCATATTTGACATTTCTAGTCATCGTCATTCTATTATCTGTTTTTATCGCATTTAAGTTTGCTTGAATCTCTTTATTGTTCGATCTTGGAAAAGGAAATGTCGAAAGACATGTCGATAGTGAGTAATGGCACTTTTTAGCCATATCATATGCCCCTGCAACAACTGCTGGGCCGATTACCATACCGTATCCAGTGACTACCTTAAAATTGTTTCTTACTAAACTTTGTGAAAGTTTATAAGAGAATGTTTCAACATCATCTGATAGTTTATGTTGATTGACAAAACTACCTGATATGAGAACATTTCTGGTTTTTTCTTCAATGTTGTTTTTTTCATATATTGCAAATTCATTACTTCTCAAAACTTTCTCTAAAACTTTCAAGGCATTTTTCACTGCAATATCCTGGTTTTCACTGCCTTTTTTCTTGAATCCAATATCACTAACACCCTTTATCAACAACCAGTTATTATGATTAAGTAATGAAGAAGCAAGCGCTAAACCCACACCTTCCATTTCTAAACCAATTGCATTAGGATATTGTCTAACTAATATTTTTTTTAGTCTTCTTGAATTCAATAAAATATCACCGGATAGAACCATTCCTTTTTCGACACTAAACTTAAATCGTTCACTTGCGAGTATGGAATCAATGGTTTTGTATATGTTTCCTGGATAAAATATTTTTCCTCGATGAATAAAGTGATATCTTCTCATCAAACCATCTTTTACTTTACCTACCGAATAGGACACTACTTCCTTTGAAAGTATAACATCACCAATCTTTGCTTCTTTTTTAATACCTGCGCATACTCCAACCATAAATATAGATGATATTGTCAATATTTCAGATAATTTGATCAGCGTAGTTAATACTGCATTTTCATTAAGTGTTCCCATGCTTGATAATTTCGTTGAAGCTACTTTCTTACCCCCAATCAAACCAAATAATATGTTTTGTCCTTCGAAATTTTCGTATATAATACTATCTTTAGATTGTTCTTCCATCATTGTTTTTGTTTCGCTATACTCAACATCATTTGCACACAATACAAGGACATCATACATTTCATACTTTTTTCTAAATCTATCTTTATTCACTTTTTTTCCTCCATTTTTAAAATTTAATTGATTGTATTTTTGTTAATGATAATACTTGTGACATAAGATAATATATTACAACGTTATAATGATAAGTTATACATGTTATATTTTGATACAATAATAAAGAACTTATACATTATAAAAGGAGAAATTCAATGACACTTTCAACAACAGAATTAGTAAACTATTTTATTAAAAAAACATCAAATGCTAGAAACCTATCTCCCCTTACAATAAAAGCATATCAATCTGATCTACATGATTTTATCAATTATGACTCATTGCAATTAGAAGAAAAAGACATTATTTCCTATATCAATGATCTAAGAATAAATAGAAATCTTAAGGATACATCCATAAAAAGAAAACTTGTAACATTAAATCTTTTTTATCAATGTCTTATTGAGGATGACCTCATAAACCATAATCCTTTATTAAAAATTAAGTTCAATTTTAAAAAGGAAAAACGGCTTCCAAAAACACTATCCATACGCGAGGTTTCTCGCTTGTTAAAATCTATTAATAATCAATTATTGTCTTCTTTTAGTCCATTTGCTCAATATATAAATTTTAGAGATGCAGCCATATTAGACTTATTAATAACAACTGGCATAAGAATTAATGAATTGTCTTCTTTGAAACTAGAGGACGTTATTTACCATGATCGTACTATTTTATTTCATGGTAAAGGAAGAAAACAACGTCTTATTTATATATCTTCACAAATTACCTGGGATAGACTCAAGAATTGGCTAAAGCTAAGAAACAATATCGAATGTAAAAATCGTTTCGTATTTTTAAATCGATACCATAATCAATTATCTATCTATGCCATCGAAGATATTTATAGTAAATATAGAGATTTATCACATATAAATAATAAATCTACACCTCATTATCTAAGACATACATTTGCTACAAATTTATTGGCAAACGGTGCTGATATCAGATCTGTACAGGAGATACTTGGTCATTCAAGTATTACCACAACACAAATATACACCGAAGTAACTAATAAGAGAAAGAAACGCATACTTAGTAAATTCAATTACCGAAATAAACTTTAATGTTATTTACATTTTACTATTGATCATAATAACGTCCTTTTCTTAATTCCATTAATGGTCTTGAATTATCAACTATGTAGGAAGAATCATTACTCCTATCAAATGCTTCTTGTACTGCCAAAGCAATCTCTTGAGAAAGAGAAGCATTTTGAATAAGTACAGTGTAATCTTCATTATCCTGAATCCTGTTTGGAAATGTATCATAATTAATCTTGTTTTTTGAATCGCCTCTATTTTCCAACATTACACCTACTAAACCTCTTCTCGTCTCTATATCGCCTTTAAGTGTTGCTTTTAATTCGTGATCAACATGAGGTCTTGTGTAAGTTTCCTTTCCTATAATACAAACTGTAACTTGGCAATCATTCATATTTTCAATGATAATTTGTGCAATGTGCGGATGCTTCATACCATCAAATGAATAATCCTCTGGTACACAATAATAATCAATATTATTTTGTTGGAGTGCCGTTATAAGTTGGTCTTTAAACTTCTTATCAGCTCGGTGATAACTAATAAATACCTTCATTTCAATTCATCTCCTTATGACTTATTAAATACACTATTCACCTAAATTAATCGTCTGTTTTCAAGTCTTTTCAGTTGATGAAATGTGTCCATAATGCGATTATCTTTTAACCTTGAAAATCTCGTATAACCTGGATAAATATCTAAAAAATATTTTTCCAACTTCAATTTATGATCACAATATGCTATACCTACTTCCCAAGCACACCATTGTCTTAATCCATGATATCCTTTTACATTTAGTTGGCTAGCTGGTGTATCTAAAAATAGAAATTGTGAGCACTTTGAGATGTCATTTTTAAGTGATTTCTTTAGTTCAGCACACTTCGGAATATCATCATTGTGCATCCAATCAATATGCAATTCAATATCATATCTCAAACAGATTATATAAAGTAACAGTGTATATAGTTTATCTTCATATGCATAAGATAAAAACACTTTATGTAGATGTTTACTTTTACTCGACTTGTCCCTAATTAACTCAGCAATAAATCTACATTCCGTTTTATTAAAGAAAAATTCATCTTCTATTGTTTGAAGTACTAATTTTAATATATCTTTATTATTAATTTCATCTCGATCTGTTTTAAATATTTTGCTTTTTGCCTTTGATGTTCTTTTTGATTGACTCAATTCAATAGAACTTTCAAACTTTTGACTTATGGATTCATCAAGTTCAAAACCATTGGGTTTAGTAATAACTTTTTCTTCGATATCTTTGACTAATGTATAAGCAAATTCAAGATAGTTTCTAAATTTAGAAATTATAAAACTATGCTCATCAGTGAAATCATCATCAATCAATTGAATTACCTGATATAGAAATGTTTCTCTCCAAAAAAAACTATTCTGATCTTCCATCGTCATCATTATTCTCCCTTAAATTAAATAAAAAATAGACCTGGGCAAATGTTTTCCCAAGTCCATAAAATTCCATATCAAAAGTTGTGTTATTTTCCCCACACGGTCATTTTACAATAATTACTCTCAAAAAACAATATTTTTAAATTTTATTTGCAATCCAATCGCTTTATAATAGTGTTTATCCATTCACTTGGCACATCATACACTTGACCAGCGATTGCTCCAATGAGTGTCCCTCTATCAGAAATTGCACCACCAATCAACGCATTCTCATGAACCGCTTCTTCAAAACTATTCGTATGATATAACACATGGAAAATAACCGGAATAGAATGTTCAATCATACACGCTCTACCAGCATACCTTTCCACAAAATCATTTGTGTCACGCATCATTAGTGCTTGTTTTAAAGCTGATTGATACTGTTTTGGCCCTTCATTAACAACCGTTTCAAGTGCTTTCTTGAGACCTGTCTTTGGTATAAGTTCAAATAAATGATCAAACATTTTATAATATATCAGATACACTTCATCTTCAGAATAAAGCTTTGCTAGTTCCCATGCTTTCTCACGACTTAACCCTAATTCCTTACATGCTAAATAAGGCATGAAAGAAACGAGATGATTATCCATAAGTTGCATATCAGGTGTGTCAAAACCAAGATCTTTTGAAAGTCTTTTTAAGACTTGTTTCTCGCTATATGTTTCCACATAACCTTGATATCCGCCACCTGGTCTAAACTGTTCATATAACAATGCATCATAATCATCTTTACTAAAATTAGGATTGTCTTTAAGTGCTTGATAAAGCCATTTTAATATATCACCTTGGACAGTAACATCTCCAAGTTTTTGATTCGGATAACTATAATAAGCTGCTTCTGCTCTATCATACGTTTCTTTATCTTGAACTCTAAATAGTACAGTATCTTCTTTATCTAATTTTCTAATAAATTCATTATCATAAATCCAATGAATACCTAATGTTGCTGCATTGGCAATCAATCCTGGTAATATAAACTTATGCATTCCATCATCACTCCCTACTTAACTTTCATCATAAATGCTTTGAAAGACGCATGTGCTGGATGATCCATAATGTCAGGTGTACCTTGTTCCACTATTTCACCTTTATCCATGAAGATCACATAATCAGCAAAGTCTTTCACAAAACTCATCACATGTGTCACAAATACAAATGATTTTCCTAAACCCTTTAAATCCTCAACTGCCTTTAATACCTCATATGAAAGAATGGGGTCTAGGCTAGCTGTTGGTTCATCTAAATAAATGATATCTGGGTTTATACTTAATGCTCTAGCAATGGATGCTCTTTGTGCTTGTCCACCTGATACATTTTTAGGTAACTTATTCAATTGATCACCTAAATGAAGCATTTCCAAATATTTAATCGCTGTTCTTTTCGCTTCCTCTTTTTCAACACCTCTAGTTTTTTCTAATACTAAAGATATATTTCTTTCAAGTGTTAAATGTGGGAATAGATTATGGGATTGGAAAACAAACCCAATGTTTTTCTTATAGGTCTCATCATCAACATGCAATCCATTAATCAAAATCTCTCCCGCTGTTGGTTTTTCCAAACCGGACATCATTCTAATCAACGTCGATTTTCCAGAACCAGAAACGCCAATAATCGCTACAGATTTATATTGATCTAGTACAAGATTCAAATTTTTGAGCACTTCTACATCATATGTATGCGATAAATTTTTAATCTCTATTTTCATATCGCCCACTTCCTTTCAACCCATTTCGTCAACTGCGATAAAGGAATGGTAATTAATAAATATAATCCCCACATTATAATATACCCTTCAACAAACGCAAATGTCTGAGATTGAGCAATTCTGATGGCATAATACAATTCTGTAAAACTTAAAATGTTTAATAATGCACTCCCTTTGATGATTAACGAAAAGTTATTCATCATTGGCGGCATTAAAATTCTTACCACTTGCGGAATAATGATATAGCGATATCTTTGATAAGGCGTAAACCCAAACAAGTCCATCGCCATGTACTGTTCTTTAGAAATACTGGAGAATGCTGATACATAAACGTTTTTCATATAAGGTGTCATATAAACAATCAGTCCAATAACCCCTAATACGTTTCTATTAAATGATCCAAAAGCTGGTCCAATTAGAAATGCCATCACAATGATCAGTACCAATAAAGGTGTACCATAAATGATTTCCGTAAATACATCAACTAATGCTACAAAATATTTCATTTTAGAAATAGATAACAAATAGAATAGGAATCCCATGATGAGACTACCTACCAACGTGATAAATGAAACTAAAATCGTATTTCTAATCCCAATACCAATTAGATAACCATAACCTTCAAAAGCACCTAATTGAAAGGTGCTTGTTTGTCTTAATACGACAAATATAATGAATGCTACAAACGTTAGGATTGCCGCAGCATATGCTATTTTCTTACTCATTGATATAGAAATCTAGGCCATATCGTCCAAGTTCATCCATGATGATCGTATCCCAATCATTAGCTAATACACTATAAAGTCCATTGTCATCATGAAATGTATCGATGAATGCATTTGCTTCAGCTAATAATTCGCTATTGCCTTCAGCAACTGCCATCCCAATTGGACTTGAGACAAATGCATCCCAAACAACGATTGTATCATTTGGATTAGCATTATAACCATCAACAACAGGGTTTGCACTCATTAAGAGAATATCAGCACTACCTTGAGCAACTGATTCTACAGCTGTACCTAAGTCAGTAGCTTCTATGACTGTCTTATCATAAGATTGTGGAATAGAAACAGACACTTGAGAAGCAAGTCCAACAAATGTGCTATCCGTTACAGCAAGCAAATCTTCTACTGTTGAATCTTCATCAATATCATTTGCATCAGCAAATGTCTTATTCACTAACGAAATGATTTTGAAGTAAAAATAAGGATCTGTAAAATCTACAGATTTTTCTCTTTCTGCTGTAATACTCATAGATGCGATTACGATATCTATCTCACTAGAATTTAATGCTGGAATTAATGAACCAAAGTCTGTATTAACTACTTCAACTTCTCTATCTAAATATTCACCCAATGCATAAGCGACATCAACCGATATCCCTTCTGGATTATTTTGTGAATCAACTGTTTCAAATGGTGGATAACTTAAATCCATACCCACTCTTAATACACCATCATTACCGGAACAGGCCGCTAGCAATACGACTGATAATACAAGTGTTAACATTAACATTACTTTCTTCATTTTTTATTTCTCCTTTTTAAAAAACAAAAGACATACTAAGTTTCTATGCTTCAAAATGTATGCCTCTTTTATTTATATTTTTATTATAATATATATCGTGTTTTACAAAAAAGAAAGTGCCTTCTAGAGGAGACACTTTTGTTATAATAATTTAAATTGATAATACCCTTCATCTAGAAAGTTCATACTTATGAATTTTATGTAAAATTCATGAATAGACGAATAAACAAGGTTGACACTTGAATCAAGTGCAACTCCTGTTACTTTTCCCCCTTGATGATCCACATGTGCGCCTAAGGGGCAGATACGTAAAGGTGATATGATGCCTTTTTATGGTTCACTGTTATATATATTGGCAAAATCTTTTATTAAGTTATTCATATGATTTCCTCACAATGCTGTCATAATATCATTTTACATAATAAATCCATTTTTATAACCTAAAGTAATTTCTTTTGTTTCCTTTGAAACATTAACAAAACATTAGTTTGATTTACTGATCGGTGTCAAATTGTTCATCTTTAAATATTCTCTAAGATACTTGAATTGAAATGGTACAATAGAGTCTCTATTAATACGCACAATGTCAGTTTCTAATAATTCCAAATACTTATCAATTTGAGAAGAATGTAAGCCACTTACTTCTTTTATTCTAAAGGCATGACTTATTTTATTAAATTTAATGTCATTAATAGATCTATAAGGAACATAATAGCGCAACTTTTGGTTTTGATACTTATAATTGATATTTTCGAACAACTTATAAAGTTTATTTTTATCAACTGGATACATAATTAATTGCTTAGTTTCCAAATATAATTGCTTTATAAACTTTGTTTTCAATTTAACTTTTGATAAAGGTTTTATTTTATTTATTATATCTTTAGGTGTACACGTCAATAATTGAAACTCTTCAAAAGTATTAATACATGTATCAATCGCTTTTGTACCAAGATCAGTAGCCTCGCGCTTCACTTCTTTTAGTATATTGATTATATCGTTAATTTCAATCTTTGAAGCTGAAAACATAGTCTCATATACTTTTTCAATTTCGTTATAATTTACCATAGGAATCTCATCTGTATCTACAATTCGAATGAAATGATTATCTATTTTTATTATACCTTCAACAGCGAAAAAATCTATTCTCTCTTTCTCATTTTCAGATGGATGATATCTACTAAAAAACAAATTGTTATGAATGATTTGTAATGAATGATAAGAAATATCTTTATTTTTGTTTTTTGCTTTTAAAATGAAAATCCAATTTTCATATTCCTCTAAACCTTGACTTATTATGTTAATTTTTCGCTTAATGATATCTGCTTTTATTTGAACATCAATAAGCATTATTGTTCCATAGGCTGACTTCCCACTTTCGCCAATCGCTTTGCTCATCATTTCATCATAAACAAGATGTTGAACACTTGAAGATTTATAATTTTTATATTGATCGACCAACTTATTATTCTTGTAGTAGTTTTTTGACTTGACTACTCTTATATTCATTTTATTTTTACTAACTCTTAATCCAGTTTGATAATCAATTTTTTTAGTGAAAAAGAAGCCTGATTTATTAGCATGTTCAGCAATTCGATTATAAACAATTTGATTATCTTTATTCGTTTTGTTAATAAAATAGTATTTAGAGTCCACCACTATATTCTGGATGATCATTTGATTTTCTTTATTTGCAAATAAATTTCTGCCATTAAAACTATCATAATGTTGTTTATCATGTTCAATTGATAAGACTTCTCCAAGTTGACGCTTGATTATTTCCATAAATTTATGATAGTAATGTGTTTTGCATTTTAAATATTTACCTCCAAAATCATCGATTTCCAGGAAAGTAACATCTGATTTTGTGTTATTATACCTTTTTGGTCGTTTTTTCAAATATACATCTTTTTGATTCTTGTTTGCCACTGTTATTTGTAATCCATATATTGAATAAAAAACATCTTGACTTAAATATTCTCTAATTTCTTTTTGTTCAAATTCATTTTTATGATACATTGTTTCAAGTGTTTGATATAAAACATCATCATATATTTGATACTTAAATATTATTTTTTTATTATGTGTCCCTAAGGAAGTAACTTGCCAAATCTTACCAGATAGGTTATGAATATCATCTTCATTTTTGCTAAGTGAAGCTAATAAAAGCGATTTTTTATAGTTTTCATATATTTGATTTACTCTTTTGTAATCACTCTTAAGTGCTTCATCAAGTTGATTTATATCAAAATCTTTATTTAATAAAATATATAAATTTGCTGGCTTTCCTTTTGAATTTGTAATAATAATTGCCAATATATCATTTTTGAATTTTGTCTTTATTAAGTG
The DNA here is from genome assembly GCA_963676765.1 of Acholeplasmataceae bacterium. Classification (GTDB taxonomy): domain Bacteria; phylum Bacillota_I; class Bacilli_A; order Acholeplasmatales; family Acholeplasmataceae; genus WOFB19. The sequence continues at coordinate 589,175 of OY781159.1, read as the reverse complement.
GCTTCTTTTAATGTGTTTATTGTTTACATCAGCTTCTGTTTCTAAAACTTCATATCTTATAAATTGATATTTAGAATAATTTGTTATTCTAATTTTAAATCTGTTTGTTAGTATCTCCATTTTTGAATCTCCAATGCTAATTTTAATATTATTTTTTCATTATATTTATCTTTTACCAAGTCAAACAGCCAAGGAATCGTATAAACATTTATATTATTCACTACAAAATGCTTTCCCTCATACATTTGATTACTGTCTTTAAATACATTAATTACATATACTGCATTTACATCTAAACGATTAGCTTTATCATTAATATTCTTTAAATTATGTCTTAAATCTACTTCGGTTTTATTTGACCAGTTTTTAAAATCAATCATTACATTATCACTGTATTTATAATCAAACAACTCAAAATTGTTTTGTTTATTCAATTCATGAATTTGTATACCAAATTGTTCTAGTATGATTTTACCAACCACTTCACCCAGTGCACCTTTATATATCCTTATATATAAACCAGCACTCATAACATACTGTTTTGATTTCCAACTTGTTCTAATATTTTTATGTTCTAAAATTGTTTTTATATATTCATTTCTTATCAGACTGGATAACCCAGCATCTCTAGATGATACATTCAATCTATTGATTGATAATCCATTATTAATTTCCCTTATATCTTTATATCTATAACCAAAACTATATTGATCAATGCCATCATCAAAATAAAAATACATTTTTTTCATTTCTTTGATAATGTCTTCATATTCTATGTATATATTAGCAGTTAAATCTCCAGTATTAAAAGTTGGAAATCTTAAAACAAACTCTCTTATTTTAAGCCATTTCCTTCTATTGTTATATGTCCAATTCCACTCGTCAATGTATTTATCAAGATAATTTTTTGTAAACTTTATCACTTTATCAATATCATTGTATTTTTTCATAATCGTATTTTTGTATATCGACAATGAATATTTAAGCAATTCTTTGAATTCTGATATACTATTTTCATTTATTAAATATCTATAACCACTACCTAAAAGTTGAACCACTTCATTAGTTGTATATATCATTATATTTCTAGGTTTAATAACATTTTTCACTCTTTTTATGCGACCCAAAGCTTGTATGATTTGTTTGGTCATACCTAAGGTGATATCGACATTATCGCTATATTTATACGGAATATTTTTATCTAGTCCGAGTAGAACTATTTTAAATGCATCTGAGATATTTGCATTTGCTTTCTTAGATGTAATAGTGTCATTATTTCTAGAGTATTCTATTGCATATATGTAGCTTATCAATTGATTATATTCAATATTTTTATGAATGTACGGTATTATTTGTGTTGGTTTTTGTATAAAAATGCAATCTATATCTTTATTTTCAACTGAAGATAACAAATAGTTTTCATATTGTAAATTCATGCCAAGGCTAACTGTTTGATATGCTGATACCAAAACAACATTATCTTTATGTTTGAATTCATTTTTTACCTTATCCCATTCACCTTCATTTTTAAATAATGTGGAAGTAATAACCTTAAAGTATCCCGATTCTCCTAACAGTTTAGAACTGGTTTCTTTAATTAAATTATAGAGATCATCCCACTTTGTTATATTATTATTGACAAAAATAATCAAAGAGTGTAATTTGTTTTCTAAGAATTTGTTAATGGTATTGTAAATGTCAGCACATGTTTTTAATGCATGCATATTATTGATTTTTCTTGCATAATCTAAATGTTTATATACCAAATGATCATCTTTTAAAATAAATTGTAAATTCATGCGATGTAATTCATTTTGTTCTAGATTGTTATTATCGTAAACATCATCAATAACATGAATATCCACATTATTAATTATGTTTTGTTCACTTTGATTAATACTTTTCATCATTTCTTTTGATAATGAATAATAGTTATCTTTCAATACATATTTAAAATACTCTAAATCAAAATTTATTATATTAGAAGCTATTGTTGCAGTTGCAGATAAACCTATAACATTAACCTTTAGAGCTAATGAAGCTAGTAGTTTTTCAGGTGTTACATCATAGTCATACAAATAAAACTTAGATTCAAAATTATGTGATTCAGAATCTACTAATTCCAAATATGAAAAGCCATTTTCATAAAACTTATGACTGTGCTTTCTTCTATCAATTTTTAAATTGTCATTTGAATTTAATATTGTATGCTTACTTAATGACGATAGTTTTCTATAAATTTTATCTTTAATATAATTTGTATATTTCAATCCTAAGTTTAGCTTATCTAAAATACTAGATAATGAACTATTAAAATCCATTAATGGTTCATCTGTCTCAATTAGTGTTTGATTATAAGCTTCTTGATACAAAGTAGTTAATCTTAGTGTTTGACTAACAAAATGATTAATACAATCAAAAATATTTTTATAGATATATTCCACATTTTGTTTAGAATTGTATGAGTCATCTGAATAGTTACCTAATGAAAGGTAATTAATTTTTTCGATTGGATCAAATTCACTTCTAATATATGTTCTTTGATGTGAGGTTTTTTTATTTCCTGCAATCATCATTCTTTTACCATTATCAAAAATGAAATTTCTTTTGTCATTAATATTATAAGATTTGAAAAAATAGTTTAATGGTTGAAAAACTTCATCATTATAATTAATATGATACTTACTTGTTTTTTTGCTGAAATAATCTATCATATCCTCTTTATATTTCAAAGCATAATCATTATCAGTTATTGGGAAATCAGTAATGAATCTTTCATGTCTAATTTCTTCATTGATTCTTTTGAAGAGTCCAAATATGTCTACAGGGTGTCGTTTGACATTTCCAATAATAATATCGAGTAATTCATTCTTAACTGAATCAATTTCATCAAAAATAACTATAGTTTCTTCATCGAATGGATTATTAATTAAATAAAAACTCTTTTTTGTTAATGGATCAATTTTATTAAAAAATTTTTTCGTCGTCATCAATAGAACATTTTTGCTATATATATCTATAGATGGATATAATTCTCTATAATGTTTTTTGTCATATTCACTAATGTTTGTTTTTAATTCTTTTACAACAATTTTCCTGAATTCTTTTTCTAAATCATAGAAACTTTTTGTCCCAAACTCACTTGACATATTGTGATTAGACAATCTATTGAGAATCCTCATCATTTGATTCATTTGATCGTAAATCAATGGATACTTATGTCTTATAGTTCTGAATTTCATATTTGGATCATCTTTGAATGCTGTTTTGAATGTAGTTAATAACGATGGCAACTTTAATATGCATTCTTCAAATTTTTTCTTTTTTATTTGATTTAATCCCTTATATAAATCATTATCTTCCGGTAATAATTTTTCTTGATTAGCAACAAATATAATTTTTTTATTTTTGTAATTTTCTTGAATATATTTAATCGTTTGATACGTCTTACCAATTCCTGTTGGAGCATCGATAAGAACTAGACCGTGACTATTCTCAACTATCCAATCATTGATTATACTTTTAATTAATAAATTGTTTTTTTTAGTCATATAAACCCCTAACTTTAAATTAATCTAGATCATCAAAAAAATCTAACCCTAGCGGATTTGTTAAATCCTCAATCATGGCGTTTGCCTGTGATAAAAAATAATCTTCATAGTTCCAATATGTAATTGAAAGATCTTCACTAAATACCTTCTTACAATAATCAATAAAGAACAGTCTTATATCCTCTAATAATGTTTCAATTAATTTATTTGAAAACTTTATGTATCGAATTGCTAAATCTCCCTGCTCAAATTCAACATCCATTAAAACATTAGCATAATTATTTTTTAATTTGTCATATGTAGATTGACTATTATGCTTTATGAAATGCCAAATAGAATAAGCTTTATCATATGATTTAAACTTTTCTATGTTCTTTTTATCTATATTTTTGTTTTCTAGTTGCTTATACAAATCGTTACGATAGAATCGATTCCTGATAAATCCATTTTTATGCATCATGGCTACAGTTATGGCTTCAATCATTGACATCATCAGATGGAAAAATTGTGCAAACATACTGTTTGTTAATCCAAATTCTTTTGCTTTTGCTTGTTGCTTAGCTAGCCGATTATAATAATCAGCCCTTGCTCTTGCTGCGTTTATTCCTGATATACCAGCCATAAAATTATGATCATCAGCTACAGTATATGATATTTTCTTGATGGTACTAACTGAATCCCTAATAATTGGTTTAAAATCATTATTCCATATTTGCTTAATCCCTTTAAACTCTTCTACAATCTGATTAACATTATAATCATAATAATTACTTTTCTTTGGTTTAAATAAATGTTCAAATCTTGTATCCATTGTTTTTTTCATTATTTCATTTTGATCATGGGTGGTCTTGAAGTATCTTTTGGGATCTACTTTTATGCCTTTTCCCGTTTTAAAAACACCATAGTATCTTGTGTCTTCAAATTGTACATTTTCTTCTAAATACTTATACAAGGCTAAATGATGTATTCTTGATTTTCTATTTTTTTTCATAATTTCACCTATAATAAAAAACAAACGTCTCTCTAAAATAGAAAGACGTTTGCGCTTAATTGATTATCAAGCTTGTGTACAAATATTAACCACGCTTAGTATACGAATATACTTTTAGGCATCACTTAATAAAAACGTTTATTTAAGTGTTTTTATTTGTACACTCTAATTATATCTCTTTCTATTTACATATTCAATTAATAATTGACAAATTCTTCTATTTAAATTTAATCAATATGTTACCATCATTATCTATAGAATAAGTTCCAGTGTAAGGTGTTAGAACATATTCAATGGTTTTATTATTTTCTTCAATTATTTGTAACACCCTATAGTCTCTTCGATCATTACTAAACAATTCTCCTTCAACAATTTTTTGATTTGATCTTGTTTTGCAGTAATATACTCGGTAAATATCAGTATATTTTGTAGTCATACTAGTGCAAAATATTTTTGTTAATTGTTTATTGATGAAAATCCTCAACTTTACAATATTTATATAAAAAAACAAACCAAAAGATTAACATCCCTGGTTCTCTGCTAATTATTTAATGATTATTATCCCCTATGCCATGTATTATACACTTTTTCTATTATTTATAAAAGTTTACTTAAATTATAATATTGATTTATAACTGTTACTACAAGCATTATTATTGTATACTATATTCGTGCTGACTATGTCGACCCACATCAATATCTCGTGATGAAACCTAGTATTTACAACATGTGTGTCTTAAATTTATTCTTATATTTAAGCTAACTTAGACTACTTTTGCAATTTTTGCTAGTTATATATAAACACAACAGTGGACATAGTCGGTACACAATTATTGGGAGACTGAAAAAAATGCAATCTAAACAAGATATTCTAGACTCATTAAATATATCTAAAAAGCAATTGAATATTTTTTTATATGGCAAATACAACTATTATGATTTCGAAATTCAAAAGAAGAATGGTCATATAAGAGAGATTTCTGCTCCTAATAAGTTTCTTAAATACATCCAACAAAAAATTGTTTCATTGATAGAATACAAAATGAATAGTTCAGTTCATGGCTATGTCGAATCAAGATCTATTGTAACCAATGCTATCAATCATGTTAATAAACGTTTTATACTAAATTTGGATTTAAAGGATTTTTTCCCATCTATAACTTATGCTCGAGTAAAAGGTTTATTTGTTAGTTATTTTAAATATGGTGAGGAAGCAGCTGGTATTATAGCTAATCTTATTACACATAATGGTTTTCTTCCACAAGGTGCACCCTCTTCACCAATCATTTCAAATATAATTTGTTACAAAATCGATACAAAGCTTCAAAAATATTGCGATAATAGAGGTGGTTATTACACTAGATATGCAGATGACATAACCATATCATGGGACCATAATTATTTATCCCAACACTTTATTGAAGATTATAAAAAAAACATAGTTAATTCTCACATAGTCGATATTATAGAAAAAGAGGATTTCAAAATCAATGAAGAAAAAACTAGGTTATCTAGACATAGTGCTCACAAAGAAGTAACAGGTATTATCGTAAATGAAAAATTAAATGCTAATAAACATTACTATTTTAGATTAAGAGGTAAAGTTTATGCCTGGGAGCATTTTGGAATAGTTTCTGCTGCAAAAAGACATTGTGAAATTAATAAAAAAACATATGTACAAGGTACATCTGAAGAACAGTTTAGAAAGAAAACTATTGGTGAACTTCATTTTTATAAAATGATAGTTGGTTTTCACTCGAACAGATATGTAAAACTTGCTACTAGAATTAATACATTAATGGAGAAACATATATTTTATGTTGAACATGACTTTATAAATTTAAAGGAAAATGCTGTATTTCTCGTTACAAATAATAAAGAGATTGAAAGCATTACAAGCACAGGTACAGGGTTCAGGGTAAAAAATATGATATTAACCTGCAATCATATTGATGTCAAAGATTTCCCATGTTTTAAATCAATATCTGAAAATCAGTTAATACCTCGCTGCAACTTAATCAAAGAAAATGAATTATTAGATTATAAAGCATATGAAGACAAAAACACTTCTTTTTTACCTTTTTATAATACATTCAAACCAAATATAGAAATTGGTCAAGAAGTCTATATTTTAGGATATCCGGATTATGAACATGAAGATGAAATGTCACATATATTATCTAGAGTAACTGGTAAAAGAAAATATGATGGTGTTTCTTACTTTACACTTGATAGGCTAATACAGCCTGGATTAAGTGGTGCTCCAGTCATTGATGTCAAAACAAACCATGTTTTAGGTATGATTATTTTAGGTCACTATGAAAAAGAATTTGAAAATGGGTTTATGGATATCAAAATAATTTTAAATGATATATCTAGCGATAAATGAAAATTGTCTTTCTACCACTGAATTGACTACTAGCATTATGCATAGAAAAGATTATTTTTTATTCTCAGGTACTTCACTTGGTATGATAATTCATCAAATAAAAAAAGAAAACCATGTTTTCCCAACACATATTCTTCTTTAGTTTGATGTTTTAGGTATACAAATATTTTGTAGTCTCATGTGGGCTTAAAATTTTACTGTGGTATACCATAAGATTTTATAAAGCGCGCATTTAGTGTTGTTAAAAAAGAAAACCTCCATATACTATAAGAAACTGTCATCACTTATAGAAGGGAATTTTTAATACATGATTATATCATAGATATTTTACACCTAAACGCCTTTAGACACGACATAGCGTTATGACAAACTAAAGGCACATCCAAGGATCTGCCTTTAGTATGATCACATCATTTTTTAAAGTCTCCTTTTTATTTTGTGACAAATAAACATGTTTAAATCATCCTGATAAATTTGCAATTAGAAATTAATACTTGTCGTAATTCTATGTCTATACTGATTTTTCCTGATTCATTTTAACCTATCCAGAGTATTCAACATAAATCTGATTAAACAACTCAATTAATGATTTTGGATCAATATCAATCAGTGGCTCATACATAAAAGAATTCACATGAATAAAGTCTGGAGTAATAAGCAAGACTTTTTTCATTAAACCGTTCAATTCTGATGATTTGGTATCCTTTAGTTTTTCATACAGATATTTTGTTTGATTTTCAATACAATCCTCTAAAACTGAAAAATCTTTGTTTACATATATTTTTTCAATCAAAATTCTAGACGCAATAGATAATATAATCTTATTTTTTATGTCAAAATAATTTACCGTTCTTAGACTTTTTGCTATTGAAATTAATGAATCAATGTATAAAATTTGCAGGTCAGTATCAACCTGAATGTGACCTTTAGAAATTGATGAAATACTAGATACAATATTTCCAACAGTTGTTGCATCTGTGCTTTCATTATAATGGAGAAGAACTGTCAAATCGTTTTTGACGCTATTATTATTTACCATTGTTGCAATCTCACGATAAAACGGAATCGAAGATATCAAACTCTTTATATTATTTATCTGTGAAATATAATCCTCTATCTTGATTATGATTCTTGAGTTTTTCTCAACAATAACATTATGACGATTGGAACTTAATAATGAAGCAGCACCTATAATTATTTTATCTTTAAATGTTCTGCATATTTTCCGGAAAAATTCATAATTATGTGTCAAAACGAATAACTCACAGTTGTCATCATCAATTAATATGCTAATATACTCTAAAAAGCCAGTTCGGTTTCTATAATCGAAAGTTTCAACAACGTCGTCTAATATGAGTATAAATTTTTTATCTTGATTTCGTTTGAATTGAAAGTAATTAAGCAAAAAAACAAGAATAAATAAAGTTGATTTCTCACCAGAAGACAAATATTTACTGATTTCAGAAGTTGAACTGAATTTTTGAGTTCCTATTCTTGAATTACCATGTTCAAAAACAATCTCTGGCACAATATCATTAGCCAATGCATTATAACGATCCTCAATGGTAATCTTAAAAATCGGAGAAAAAACTCTTTCATATTCTGCAATAATTTCATCAAAGAATGAGCTGCTTTGAGCAGCTGATTTATAAATGGATTCCACTTGATATTTTATCTTTTTCAATTCGTCAACATATGCATGAAACTCATATTCATCAAGGACAATTCTTGATGTTATAATTGAAGACAATATATTCAGCTTCCCAAATGGTAGACTGGCAACAACCTTAGGATAAGAACTCAGATTATCTAGTAAATCAGAAGACGCTTTTGAAGTTCCTAGTATTTTTATAAATTTCTCATATTCGATTTTAACTTCTTTTGAAGCAATTATCTTATCAATTTCATCGCTGATGAATGTATCAAAATCAGCATAAGCATCAAATTTTTTTCCTTGTATAATAATCTGACGGTTCTTCTCTTTACTGAGAAAACTCGCTTTTTCAACTGCTGATAGAAATGATTGCGCATTCAATTCATTGAAATGTTCATCAAATATCTGTGAGTTCACCCTACTCAGTATGACATTTTGATATTTTAATAAAGCACTTTTGAAGTTTACTTCATCAAGTATATCATAGCCTTTATTGGCTAGTTTTGATAACACTACAACTTTTTCTATATTTTCTACAACAGAAGATACATTTAATGATGCAAAAAAACTAATCAATTCATCTATTGTGAATCCGTTTTTTGTAATAATTGAACGGGTGGTTTTATTGATTTTTGCTTCTTTAAGTATTTGATTTGCAATATTCTTATACGTTTCCAACTTCTTCTCAATATTCAACAGTTCGAACCTGTCTACTTCAGAAGCAATCAAATACTTGATATATTCTGCACCACTGTCATTACTATAGATATCGCGCGTAAATACCAATGCATCAGAAAAATCATCATTATTAGTGTATTTCACGCCACAAAATTCGATATCTGAAACAAAATCAGCATTATTCAATTCATCTTTGGCAGTATTCCAATTTGCGAATGCTTTTGCAAATGACGTTTTAAAAGTTCCATTTGGAGCATATATAACATAGTTAGCTACATCCTCTTTATTGAGGTTTGAGTGCCAATTTAGTTTGCTAATTCCATACGCATTTTCAAACTTTCTGATTTTCATTAGCCGATATACCTACTCAATCTATTTATCATACCCTTTAGCCACATCTTTATGATTCATAATATACGCGTTCAATCCATGTCCCAGTAATGCACAATTAATCATGTTTCGATAGTGCATATCTCCTATTTTACTAGCTGAATACGTATATTCCCTTTCACTTTCAATAAATTTAACTGAAATTTTTTGTGATTTTTCGTGAATCTCATATTTTTCAATTCCTGAATTGCCATTCAAATTTTGGTAAACCTTCCACATGATTCATTACACCCTTTCTATTTTTCTTGTTAGTGATTTGATTGAAAAACCTTCTATTTTATTTTTAACTGTATTTAGATGTGTATCTACTACTGTATTAACCAACTCAAGTATTTTAGATGCTTCAGCCGAAATCCTCTGTGCATTTGTTCTGATTGACTCAAGATGTGTGTTAATATGCCTTAAGGAATTATCTAGAATATTGTTTTTAAATGCTTCAAATTCATCAAGTATATCTTGCATATCTTTAAATGTTACTTTTTCCAGTTCTTTTTGTGTAATTAGTTCTGCATATTTCAGACCAATAGATTCAATGATGCCAAGTAATGTCATGAAGTACATCGGTCTTACGACATACATTTTTTCATATCCTGGAACAACAAACACTGGCGCATCGGATTCATATGTATATTCTAATTCACTGACGAGAATAGCATATTCCATCCCTTTCTTTGTCCTATCGCTGTCAAGTTTCTTATAGTGGTCAGCATTTTTCTTTTTGTTGTCGCTTTCAAGTTGTTCACTCTTCATTTCACACATAGCACTTGTTAGAACGACTTTGTCATCTCCATCATGGTTGAATACTTCAAATATATAGTCGCCTTTTGTGCCTTTGGTTTCTCCTTGAACTTTGACAGATGTATTATCTTTATTGAATGTAGATGTCTTAAATCCATAAAGTGAAATTGCTCTCCATTGTTCATTACACCAATTTTCGAGACTTTCACCAATTTGCTTGATGCTTAATTGACCTTTTTCACGTTTAATGGTTTCCAGTTCGGTTTCTTTTTCAAGAATCTTAGAATGAAGTTTTGATTCTACGTTTGCGTGTTCTGCTTTAATATTGGATATTTCTAATTCTTTACTAGAAATTCTTTCTTCTAAGTCGTGTTTTAATTGCAGTGTTGCATTACTATGCTGAAGTTCTAAATCTTTTTTGATATTTTCTAGTTTTTCCTTTAGAAGTAAAACATCGGACTCTTTACCTTTGAGTTCCATTTTGTGTTGGTTTCCCAATGTCGCTAACTGCTGTTTTAAGTTGTCCTGAATTTGTTGCTTTTCCAATGCTGAATCTGATTTGAATTTTTCAAGTTCCCCTTCTTTTTGGGCGATTTGCTTTTGGAATGCCAATTCAATCTGTTGTTTCTCAGTTTTTAGCTGTTGATCCTGTGTCTTTTTAAGAACATCAAGTTGATGTTGCAAATCACTGATCACAGTATTTAATTCTGTTTCTTTGTCATGTAATGCTTCTACTGCAATTTTTTCAGCTTTCAAGACAGCTTTTTCCTTATCTGATTGCAACTGTTGAGACAGTGATTTAAGTTCATTCTCCTTGTCTTTTAATGAGTTTGTGATTTTCTCTACTTCCTGATCATAAGTTCTTTTAGCCTTTAAAAGTGCATTATTTTTTTCAAGACCAGCTTGAATCAATAAATCACTCTTCAACTTTTCATACTCCTCATCTTTTGCATGCTTGATTGCATCTAAAATCAACGTATGGTCAACTGCTAACTCACGCAAATCAATAATATCGTCTTTTTCTCCATTTTCTTGCAAAACTAATGTATTGCTATCCCTGATAATAACTCTTATTTTTTTCATGTTTTCACCTTTTCTTTTGTACTAGTCAATCTAAATAATAGTATCCTTTGATACCTTCACAATCAACACGCTCACCAGTTACTTCATCAACAATGCCATAACCTTTTAATAGATGTCTTTTACATATATCACATATTATAACTTTATATGGATGATTTCTAATTCTGAAATGAGGATAGTCATTTCCTTTTTCCCACATTTCCATTGCAATACTTTGATTACCAGACACTTTATTTGCCTCAATAAAAAAATCAACCAGAGAAGAATAATTCCCTGGTTCATTGTTGTTTTTTATCAAAAGTTGTGAGAACATCCCCCTAATTTTCATTTTACTCAGTATTTTGATATTTTCAACTTTTTTTTTATTTTTGCTTTGATTTTCCAATTATTTATGCAATTACGTGTTATTTTTAAATACTTCACTGATATATTAGAAGTTTCCTTCATTTTAAATTATTCGAAGATTTCACATTCAGTTTAAATTCATAGTGTAGAATTAGTCCCAGACTTACAGGAGGTATGTTCATGTTACAATTAAAAAACATCAAAAAGATTATTATGTAGACGGGTGTGCTGTTCCTACATTAAGAGGTATTGATTTACAGTTTAACCAAAAAAAATTTGTTGCTATTCTATGCGAGTCCGGAAGAGGAAAAACCACGTTGTTAAATGTCATCGGTAGACTTGATCATTATACAAGCGGTGATTTATAAATCAATCAGAAATCAACCAGAGGCTATAAAAACGCTGATTGGGATGCTTACAGAAACGCATCTATCGGTTTTGTTTTTCAAAACTATAATCTGACTTCACATTTATCCTTACTGGATAACGTTGAAATGGCACTATCTTTATCTAGGGTTTCTAGCAAAGAACGTAAAGAGTGAGCGACAAAAGCACTTGATCAGGTTGGTTTGATTTATCATATCAATAAACGTCCTAATCACCTTTCAGGCGGGTAGATGCAACGTGTTGCGATTGCGCGTGCACTGACTCAATAACCCGTCGATTCTTTTAACAGATGAACCGACTGATGCATTAGACAGCAAAACTAGTCAACAAAAAACCGTCATTGACTACTGGACAGCATTAAAAAGCAGTTTTAAAAACTTGCTCACCAAAAGAGGCAGAAACACCATCACATTTTCCGCCCTAAGTAACGGTAATAATCCATTTGGCAGAAACAACGAGAACGCGTTCACAGATGAACCTGTCATCTATGTACATGATCGCCTTTAACATCTCCGATCAAGGAAAAAGCAATGTCATATCCGAATAGAAAAATATCTTTAAGTTATTTTATCGTTTATCATCCAATCAGAAAACATCTGGGAGTGGCATTGGTCTTTCACTTGTCGCCAAAGCACTCTCTAAACTAAATGGCACGATTGCCATTGACTCAGATGGTTTGACATGTACAACATTTATATTGACACTGCCTTGCATTTGAATCCTATCAATCTAAACTTGAAAAACCGAGTCTTAATCAGGACTCGGTTATCTTTACACATAAATTGTTTTCACCCTCTCTTTTTGCTTTGTACAAAATATCATCAGCTGTTTTGACTAATTCGTTCGCATTTGTCATATATTTTCTAAAACAAGTGATACCAAAACTAGAGGTAATATTGATTTGAGTTTCTTCATATATTACATTGTGGTTCTCAATATATTGTCTAAATAGTTCAATTTTATCTTCAATACGTTCAGCTTCTCCTGTCGCGAAGATAATACAAAACTCTTCGCCACCAACACGACCGAGTATATCAATCATTTATTCGTTTAAAATTATCGATGTCAAGGCAAACCATATTTTAGGTCACAAGAGCAAAGAATTTATCTTATATTATTGATTGAGTCTATAAGTAAAATTCATTATAAAGTACTTGAATAGCAGTCTTATAGTCATCTTTCTTAACACCAATAATAATACTGATCTCATTAGATGCCTGTGCAATCACTTTAATATTTGTTTTATGTTTTCCCAGTGTCTCAAAGATTCTTCCTGCAACACCAGGAATATAGGACATATTGCGTCCAACGATTGCGATTAATGCGATGTCATCTTCTGTATTGATTTCAATAATGCCATCAATATGTCTTAGCTCATTCATAATATCAAAATAAACCTTTTTAAGCGGATTTGTTTTGACGATGATATTAAATGTATCAATACCTGTTGGCATGTGTTCAACGGTAATGTTATATTTAATAAAAATATTTAAGACATCTTTTAAGATTTGTGTTAAGTTCACTAAACAGTCTTTCTCAAATGTTAAAGCTGTAAAGTCAGTGAATCCGCTCATACCGGTGATAATGGCACCATTATCTTTAATGGTTTTAGAAATGACTGTACCATCTTCGTTTGGCTCATTCGTATTTCTTATATGAATTGAAATATCTGTTTTAGCAAGCGGAATAAGCGATTCTTGTTGGATGATATTCGCGCCACGATAAGCTAACTCTCTTAATTCTGTATATGTGATTTTCTTAATACGTTCTGGATCAGCAATAATCGTAGGATCAGCAACATATAAGCCATTGACATCTGTCCAGTTCTCATATAATTCAGCATTTAGTGAAACGGATAAAATACTACCTGTTAAATCTGATCCACCACGATTAAATGTTCTGATTTGTGATTCAGGTGTTGATGCATAAAAACCTGGGACAACATAAGACTTACCATCTTTCACACATGAAGCTAATGCTTCTTGTGTTTTTTTATAATCAATAGTGCCATCATGATGCATAAAGATAACATCTTTCGCATCTAAAAATTCAAATCCTAAATATTCACTCATAATCATCGCGTTAAAATATTCACCACGACTCACAATGAAATCTTTAGATAGTGATGGATTTAAACTCTTTTTAAAGTCTTCAAATACTTTCCTAAAATTGCATGTTAATAATAACCCATCACATATTGCTTGATATCGTTGATATATCGAATCTAATAAATAATCATATTGGATATTGTATTCCATATGAGCATGTAATAACAATAACAAATCAGTGATCTTTGATTTGTTTTCTTCATCCTTACCGGGTGCACTGACAACAACGATACTGCGTTCATTATTTAGACCTAAGATATCTTTTACTTTTTTGAATTGTATTGGATTAGAAACACTACTTCCACCAAACTTAGCTACGATTCTCTTCATAACGCATGTATCCTTTCATAATTTGAACAGCGTTCGCTGCTGCACCTTTTCTCACGTTATCTGCCACCACATACATTAAAACAGTATGTGGATCAGTTTTATCAATTCTAAGTCTTCCAATATAAACATCATCCGTGTTTGTTGCGATATCCGACGTCGGATAAATATGTTGTTTTAAATTATCTAATAAGATTAATCCTTTTTGATTATTAAATAACAATTTTACATCATCAAGTGTGACGTCATCTTTTAATGTTGCAGTTATTGCAACACCATGACCGGTCATGACAGGGACACGCACACATGTCGCAGAAACAGATAATAATGGTTCATGTAACATCTTTCTCGTTTCATTCATCATTTTATGTTCTTCTTTTGTATACCCATCTACTAAGGCAACATCTATTTCAGGAATACATGTCTTTGAAATATCATATGGGAAAAACTGTGGTTTTGCACCATCTCTCGTTCTTTCTAAGTCATTGATGCCTTGTTGCCCAGCACCACTGACCGCTTGATACGTATGATACGTTACTTTTTCTAAGCCATACTTATCTCTTAATAACATCAAAGGTAACATACACTGAATCGTTGAACAATTTGGATTAGCAATCAATTGATGTCCAAAAGCGTCTTCTAAATTCACTTCAGGAACAACAAGTGGCACATCATCATCCATCCGCCATTGACTGGAATTATCAATCACGATTGCTCCTTCTCGTACTGCTTGTTTTGCATATCTCTTACTCGTTTCACCACCTGCACTAAAAAGCGCATAATGAATTCCTTTAAAAGATCCCTCTTTTATGACTTCAACTTTATATGCGTTACCTTGGAAATCAATTTCTTTGCCCTCTGATTTGCTAGAAGCAAACAGTCTTAGTTCATGAATTGGAATTTGGTATTCATCTAAGACTTTTAAAAATGTTTGGCCGACAAGACCTGTCGCGCCAACAATCGCGATATTATATCGCTTCATAACAATCACCTTCAATGATTGCAGCACAAACAATATTGTCATCTGCAAGTATAAGCTGGAGCGATGTATATAATTTCTTAAGACTACCGTCTTTATAATGAATCAAAAATGTTTGATTAATTGGTTCTTGATTAATTTTAAATGTTCGATCATATCTCACATCATACGTTCTCTTGACGTGCATGACGTCATAGACAACAGCGCTCGCTGTTGGATAACGTCCAGCACCTTGACCAACAAATGATTGTTTTTGATGATATTTACCATATAAATCAACAATATTATATTCATTATTCACGTGACTATATAAATGATGTTTATCTAATATTGTAGGTACCAGGTAAATAGCAATTTGATCATCTTTTAAATCACTATACGCGACATACTTTAAAATGAACCCATGTGACTTCACATCTTCAATTAAAGCTTCACTCATGCGTGATAACGGCATATTTAAAATGTCTTTTTCAGGAATAACTGTTTGATAAGATAACATCGATAAGATATTAATCTTACGCATTAAATCTAAGCCATCCATATCATCAGTAGATCCTTTTTCTAAATAGCCAAGTTCAAATGCTTCATCAATTGTTTCAGAAAAAGCTTTGTTTCCTAAAAAGACTTTAGTTAATACATAATTCGTTGACCCATTAATAATCCCTTCGATATGATGAATTGGATTCGCATCTTGAATCGTTCTAAGTGGATCAAGGACAATCATAGCGCCACCAACGCTTGCTTCAAAAAGTAAGTTAACACCTTTTTCTTTCGCAAGTTCATGTAATGGTTCATAATAATCACTGATTAATGCCTTATTAGCAGTAACAACATGTTTACCGGCACTAAGTGCTGCTTTCACAAATGTATACGCAACCCCTTTACCACCAATGAGTTCAATGACGACATCGACTGATTCATCATGAATAATCGTATCAAAATCAGGTGCTTTTAAATGCATCAAATTCGTTAATAAATCATCATTTCGTTCTAATATATATTTTACTTCGATGTCGGGATGGTCATTGACCAATAGATCATAGACACCTTTCCCAACAACACCGAATCCTAAGAGTGCAACATTCATGTTAAACTCACCTCTATGCCTTCTGAAATGTTCAATTCAATGAATTGAGCATCATCCTTTAATTGTTTTATAACTAATGCTTTATCACTGATAAATAGCATGGTAGTGCCAGATCCACTGATTAGGGTGATAACATCATCACGTGCTTTTAAATCTTCAAATACTTCTTGATCCGGTATCGTTTGATAACGATATGGTTCATGCAGTTTATCTTTTAATAATGTTTTTAATAATTTTATATCGCATAATTTAAATGCATCAGGCACGAAGATCATTCGTGACAAATTAAAATGTGCATCACGTCTGTCAATTTTTTGTGGTAATAAATCACGCATCGATTTGGTTGCTGATGCCACATTTGGAATATACGCATAAAAACGGATGCTAGGATGAATATCAAATGTTTTGTAGATATAGGTGTCACCCGTTTTTAAACATGCAGTTAAACCACCATATGCACATGGAAATACATTATCACCATGTCCTTCCATATCAGCAGCGAAACTCACGCATTGCTTGAATGTTTGTTTAAGTTTACATAATTCATTAGCAGCTAATACACCAGCTAATATACAGCTTGCACTACTCCCTAAACCTCTAGACATTGGAATATTGTTTTCAACTAACGTGACCTTCACTGGTTTTGCTTGATCTTTCGCAAATGCAAGATAAGCTTTGATGACAAGATTCTCTTGGTCATTAAAGCCTTCCTTAAAACCACTTGCTTGATAAGTCTCACTTAATTCAAACGTAAATACGTTATAAAGTTTATAGGATAATCCTAAGGTGTCAAACCCGACACCAACATTTCCTGATGTTGCGGGTGTTTTAATGGTTAGCATCTATATCACCAATGACTTTCATGACATACTGATACGTCTCATCAAGGGCTATCACTTTAGGTGATTGATCAGTTGATAAAACAGCCATGATGCGTTCATCAAACGCATCATTATCATATGTTTTTAATGTTTTTATATCTTGTTTTAAATCATTTGCTTTTTCTATGTTTAATGCCTTTAAAAGAGCACCACTAAATTTATAAGGTGAGGCTGTAGAGATAATCATTGTCTTTGTTTGATCTTTCGTTTCTTTCACATATGTTTCATAACAGTGATAAGCAACTGCTGTATGAGGGTCAATTAAATAACCATATGTATCATAGACCTTCTTAATTGATTTTAGTGTATCTTCTTCGGTTGCGTATGTCGCATAAAAGTCAGTTTGTGTTTTTAATTCATCAATGACGATTTTACGTTTTTCTTGTAATCTTTTCATGTACATCTCAACGCGTGTTGGATCTTCATCACATAGATCATATAATAAACGTTCAAAATTACTAGATACGATAATATCCATCGAAGGTGATGATGTCTTAATTAGCGTTCGTTCAATTTGATATTCACCTTTGTTGAATAAATCGGTTAAGACATTATTTTCATTTGAAGCGATAATCAACTTACCAATTGGTACACCCATTTTCTTCGCGATATAGCCTGCATAAATATTACCAAAGTTACCCGTAGGCACAACAACATTCATCTTTTCACCAAATATCAAATGTTGTTTCTTGACTTGATCCAAATAACTAAATACATAATAAATGATTTGGGGAATGATTCTACCTATATTAATCGAATTAGCAGAACTCACGATACTATCACTGACCAAAACATCTCTAAAGATATCTTTTACAATGCGCTGACAATCATCAAAATTACCTGCTACAGCTAACACGTGACACGTATCACTTTGATACTGTAACATTTGTTTTTCCTGAAATTCACTCACACGAGCTGTTGGATATAGCACGATCACATGTGTATCTTTTAATGCACCAAAGCCACTTAATGTCGCACCGCCAGTGTCACCACTGGTTGCTGTTAAAATAATGGTTTGACGTTTCTCTTTTTGAATCTTTTTAGCCAGTTCAAAAAGTTTTGGTAATACTTGTAATGCCATATCTTTAAACGCGAATGTTGGACCATGAAAAAGTTCTAAAAACGAAACGTTATCCATATTTTTAATAACGACTTCTGATGGCTTAAAATGTTTCCCATAAGTTTCATCCAACAAAGCTTTAATATCACTATCTTTCATATCATTTAACAATGTTTTACAGACCTTAAACGCCACTTCTTTATAACTTAAGTTTAAAAGCTCTTTGGAGAAAAAAGACGAATCAAAAGATGATGGTAGAAATAACCCACCGTCCTTGCTAAGTCCTTTTAAAATAGCACCTGAAGCATCTTCAGTTTTTTTCGCTCTTGTTGATGTATACATATATATACCCTCTAAATGCTTATATTATACCAAAGTTAAACTTAAAGTTTAAGATATTTTTCCAAAGCTATACGTAATATAGCAATTGCACGCTTTAACGTATCTTCATGATTGACAAAAGCTAATCTTATTTTATGTTTACCTTTTGTCGAATGATTATAAAAATCATTAGCAGGTGTAATGAAAATCGTTTCTCCTTGATCATTAAAATCAGTGAGTAACCATTTAGCAAATACTTCCGTATCTTCTATAGGTAAACTGACTAACAAATAAAATGCTCCTTTAGGTATCGCATACGTCACACCTTCAATGTGACTTAACTGATCAATCATCACATTTCTTCTTTGTTCATAGACACGTGCAATCTCTTGATAATAACTAGGCTCAATCTGATATAACTTTGTCGCACCTAATTGACTTAATGTTGATACACTAAGTCTTGCTTGTGCTAACTTCATCGCGTAATAAATAAAATCCTTATTCTTAGATATTAACGCACCAATTCTAGCACCACATGAACTGTATCTTTTTGATACACTATCCATAATGATGAGTTGCTCTTTCAAATCATCAAACGTCAGAAAGGAATGAGATGTCACACCATCAAATGTAATCGTTCGATACACTTCATCAGCAATCACGAATAAATCATGCTCAATCGCTAAATCTTTAATTAACCTTAATTCTTCCATGCCATAAACAGTGCCAGTTGGATTATTAGGGTTTGTGATAAAGATTGCTTTTGTTTTAGCAGTGATTAACTGTTCAATAACTTTCTTATCAGGTAATTGATAACCATTACTTTCATCTGTAGGAATCGGAATCGCATTTACAGATAACTGATTAAAAAAGTTAACCGTGTTCGTATAAAACGGTTCAGGAATTAAAATGTCATCCCTAGCATTACAAATCACAGATATTGCAAATAAAATCGCTTCTGATGCTCCGCTTGTGACAATCACATCATCTTCATTTATCTTTATATCAAAGTGTTCGTAATATGTTTTTATAGCAGTTAACAACGCTGGCATCCCTTTTGAAGGAGCATATTTAATGATGCTTTCATCATATGATTTAATTTCACTTAAATAGATATCTGGTGTTTCAATATCTGGTTGTCCAATATTTAAATGATAGACATGAATCCCTTTATCACTAGCAGTTTTCGCATAAGTCGCTAACTTTCTAATGGGTGATTCTTGGAGTGCTATGATCTTATTTGAAAACTTCATGGTGATACTTCAACCTCTTCTCTTTATGATGGTGTCCAAATCTTGTCTTCGACATCTTGGTCGCCTATTGCGTCCAAGTAGTCATACATATATTTGACAGATTCTTCTAAATTCTCTTTATCTTTAACTTCAATAACAACCGATAACTGATGATTCATGGCATAATTAATATATTCTTTAATCTTAAGTTTACCTAATGTAAGTCTTTGGTGATCGGATTGATCTAAGACGTTATGCATATGCATATGTCTAATGTCTAATTGATATTTTGTCCTAAATGTTGAAAACAAATAATGCTCATAAATGACATCATGTCCAATGTCCCATGTGAAATGGAAACCTTGTTCTTGAAGTGCTTTATAAAGGAATTCCATATATGGATGAATTGGTACATTTTCTAAAACAATCATAATGCCATAAGCATCCAATATATCTTGAAGGGCTTTAACGTTAGCTACTGTTCTAGTTTCATAGTTTTCATCATATTTATAGACATAATGCTTTTCACTAAATATTGTCATAAATGAACCTGGTTCAATATGAAGCACGATTTTTTTAATTAAGCCTTGAAGTTTCTCGCCAATTAACTTCATATCAGCTTTTAAATATGTCATATAGTTTTCGTTTGGAGATGAAATATCGACATTATCGTAATAGTGGAATGTAAACTTCATCCCCGTGTCTTGATATGCTTTCTCTAGTCTTTGTCTTAAGTCATCTGATGGATAACAATAAAGGAAATTCATATTGAGCTCAACAAAATCTAATTTTAACTTCTGAGCTAACTTGATATTTTCTTCAACACTCTTAAATTCCATTAAGACTGGCATTCCAACTTCTAATCTTTTTGGCATATTTTTACGCTCCATAAATTTCATAATCGTATCATAAACCTCTTCCCCAATACGTTTACTAGCTTCAATCGTATTCGCACCAATATGTGGGGTTAAGATAATTTCTTGATAAGTCGTTAACTTCTCATTACGATTTGGTTCTGTTTGATAAACATCAAGTGCGGCACCACTAATAATCTTCTCATCAATACCTTTCATTAATGCTTCTTCATCAATCGCAGAACCTCTTGATGTGTTAATAATTCTAACACCAGGTTTTAATAGTTCTAAAACATCTTTATTAATAAATGGTTTATTTTGAGCAGGTGCGTGTAATGTGATGTAATCACTGGTCTTAAATAACGTTTCTAAATCAACTTGTTCATAATCTGATTCAACCGGATACACATCATAAAATATAATGTTCATATCAAAGATTGATGCGAATCCAGCTACTTTACGACCGATTCTACCAAACCCAACAATCCCTAACGTTTTTCCGTTTAACTCACTACCAACAAGTGTTTTCTTTTCCCATGCCATTTGTTTCATCGACGCATCCGCATAAGAAATATTTCTAGATAAGGCTAACATAAACGATAACGTTAATTCAGCAACCACCTGTGTACTAGCCTTTGGTGTATTCCTAACAGCAATCCCTTTTAATTCTGCATACTTACAGTCAATGTTATCCATACCAACACCAGCTCTAACAATTAATTTTAATGTCCCTGTTTCACAAGCAGCGTCAATCACATCTTTATCAATCGTTGTTTTTGAACGAATGACAATGACATCAACTGATTTAATCTTTTCTAATAAAGCTGTTTTATCATAATGATGATTAATAACATCAAATGATTCATTTAATTGATCAATAATTGTTTGATCAAGACTGTCGTTTAATAGGATAAGACTCATAATGATTCAATCTCCTTTAAGTACGCTTTTAATTCATCTAACGTGCGATCTGCCATATGAGGAATTCGAAAGGCTGTTTGTTTATGTTTTCCATAACCTTGGGAGAACACATACCCTTTTTCTTTTAATGCCTGTTTTACTTTATCTAAATCAAAACCTTTCGTATTTTTCACTGATGTAATGGTATCTGATCGATACCCCGCTTCAGCAAAGAAATCAAAATGCTTTTTCACCCAATCTCTTGTGTACTTAGCAAGTGCTTGATGTCGTTTGAAACGATTTTCAATACCCTCAACATGTACAATATAATGTAGTTGACAATCTAGCGCATGCATGACTGCGGTATTTGGTGTAGATGGATATTGATGACTTTTCACATGTCTTTCATAGACACGTTTTAAGTCTAAATAAAACCCTCTATAGCCAATCTCATTGAATCGTTTAACAGCTTTATCACTAACGGACATAACCGCTAGTCCTGGAGGTACACCTAGTGCTTTTTGGGTAGATGCTACACAAACATCAATCTGTAGGTCATCTACAGAAATTTTAACCCCACCAAAACTCGAAACTGTATCAACAATCACCATGACTTCTGGATACTTTTTATAAATTCTACTTAGCGCTTTTAAATCATTCATGACACCAGTGGATGTTTCATTATGCGTAATCGTAATTGTGTCATAAACACCCTTTTTTAAGGCTTCTTCAAAAACGTTCATATCAATAGGTTTCCCGTCTTCAAAACGGTAATAATCGACATCTATGCCGTTATAGAGCGCAATCTCATGAAACCGATCCCCAAACGCCCCACATGAAAAAACTGCTGCTTTCTTTACCGTAAGTGATCTTAATGCCATTTCCATCGCACCTGTCCCAGATGACGATGATAACAACACTGTGTTCTTGGTAAAGAAAAGCTTTTGCAAGTTCTCTTCAATACGTGCTTGTAATAAAGAAATATCTTTACTACGATGACTCATTTGTGGTTGACGCATCGCATCAAGCACTTCTTGTCTTACATCAACTGGACCTGGTATAAATAGTTTCATAAGTCATGCTCCTATCGTTTTTTGATTGGGATATATGATTTGAAATCAGAAACTGATTGATATGCTGGACGTAAAATTTTTGTGTCTGATGTGATTTGCTCGATGCGATGCGCGACCCATCCAGCAACTCTTGATATCGCAAATATTGGTGTGTATAGTTCAATTGGAATGTTTAACATCGCATAAACAAAACCAGAATAAAAATCAACATTTGCACAAATCGGTTTATCTTTCCTTTCCATAAATATTTCTTTTGTTAACATTTCAATATGTTCATATAACGCATATTTATCAACAGTTCCTTTTTCAACCGCTAATTCATATGCTTTTTTCTTTAAGATTTCAGCACGTGGATCTGATAACGTATATACGGCATGTCCCATGCCGTATATAATTCCTTTTTCATCAAACACCTTTTTGTCTAAGATTTGTTCCAAATACTTTTTCAATGCTTTAAGATCTTTATAATTACAATTAGATTCAATATCATCAATCATACGTTTGACATTCGCATTCGCGCCACCATGCTTTGGTCCTTTTAAAGACCCAACAGCCGCACTAATCGTCGAATATAAATCCGTACCCGTAGATGAAACAACGTGTGTTGTAAAATTAGAGTTATTTGATCCATGGTCCGCATGTAATAACATACAAACATCCAAAACTTCTACTTCTTTTTTGGTATACTTTTTATCATCTCTTACCAAATATAGTAAATACTCAGCTGTAGATAAGTCAGGATTTGGTTTATGAATAACGAGTGATTCATTATGAAAGTAATGTCTTTTAGCTTGATAACTATACGCGACAATCGTTGGAAACATCGCGATTAATCTTAAACTCTCATTTAAGATGTTCGATACACAAATGTTTTCCGGTTCTTCGTCATATGGATATAATGCAAGAATCGAATACATTAATTTATTCATGACATCATTTGATGGATTTTTTAAAATGATATTTTCAGTGAACGTTTCAGGTAATGTACGATACTTTCCTAAAATATTTTTAAACATGTCATATTCATCTTGACTAGGAAGTTCACCAAAGATCAATAAATACATCGTTTCCTCAAATCCAAAACGATCCTCATGAAAAATTGCATGCGCAATCTCACATACGTCATATCCTCTATAATAAAGCTTACCAGGCATATTCACTTTTTGATCGTTAACTATATCATAACCAACAACGTTACTTACTTGGCTTAAACCAACTAAGACACCTGTCCCATTATCATTACGCAAACCCCTTTTTACATTATAGGTTTGATAATACTTGGGATCTATTTTGTTGTTTTCAACGACTTTTTCTAAATTGCGTTTGATAAATTCATTCATACTATCATCTCATATCTTTCAACAATCGCTTTAGCAATATCCATGGTTGATGCATGCCCTCCTAAATCATAAGGTATCACATCTTGATATGCTAAAACATCAAGGATCGCTTGTTCCAAGCGCGTTGCAATCTCTTTCTTATCTAAATACTGAAGCATCATCACACTGGTTCTTAAGAGTGCAATTGGATTAGCCCTACCTAATCCTTGAATATCAGGTGCACTGCCATGCACTGATTCAAAGATGGCGATTTCATCACCTATGTTAGCACCTGGCACTAAACCAAGCCCACCAACTAAACCTGCACTTAAATCAGATATAATGTCCCCATATAAATTCATCGTGACAATCACATCAAACTGAAGAGGATTTTTAACAAGTTGCATGCACGCATTATCAACAATCATTTCATCATATAAAATGGTTGGAAAATCTTTTTTTATCAATCTTGCAACTCTCAAAAATTCACCATCTGTAAGTTTCAGTATGTTTGCTTTATGGACCACAGTTACTTTTTTTCGGTTATGATTAACAGCATATTCAAATGCCGCTTTGATAATACGATAAGATCCTTTTGTTGAAATTCTTTTGGTTGCTTCAAAAACACCTTCAGCAACCTGTTTCTCTTCTCCTATGTATAAACCTTCTGTGTTTTCTCTAAATATTACAAAATCAATCTCACATGGTTTAACACCTTTAATTGGTCTAATGTTTTGATAGAGATCATATTTTTTTCTTAGACTTACATTCACAGAACGAAATCCTTCACCAATTGGTGTAGTAATAGGTCCTTTAATGGCGCACTTCGTTTTTTCAATACTTTGATATACGTCTTCTTTAATTAATTGATTGTCGCTATCTAACGTGGCTTTACCTGCATTAACCATTTCAAAATCAATACCAGTTTCAATCTTTTCAAACACATATAATAAGGCTTTAACAATTTCAGGTCCAATGCCATCACCAGGAATTAACGTTACTAACTTTCTCATAAGGCATCTCTTTTCACTTTGTTAATCGTTCCACCAAGCAGTAACGTTTCTCGATCTTTCATAGAACCTTTAAACAAAAGTTCATATGTTTTATCTTGATATTTTAATGTGAATGGTTGATCTTGTTCAAGTGAAGGAATGATATCTTCTAACGTCATATCTTCAAATTCGTTTAATTCTTCATAATCCTGCTTATTTGCAAACACTAACGGTAATATACCTGCGTTAATTAAATTTGCCTTATGAATTCTTGCAAATGATTTCGCAATAACAGCTTTCACATTTAAATATAGCGGTACTAATGCAGCATGTTCTCTACTAGATCCTTGTCCATAGTTTTCACCAGCAACAATAAATCCACCATCATGTGTTAATGCACGTTTTTGAAAATTATCAACAATCGTTTTAAAACAATATGATGCTAAATAAGGAATATTTGACCTGTATGGTAATAGCGATGCATTAGAAGGTGTAATATCATCTGTTGTGATGTTATCACCCACTTTTAATAACACCTTTTTTGTAATATCTTTTGAAACTGGGTTACCAAGTGGAAATGGTTTAATGTTTGGCCCTCTAAAAACCGTCTGTTTTTGATGAGACTTATTTGGATAAATGAAATAACTATCATTAACAATAAATGTATCCGGTAGTTGTATAGTTAACTCATCCCCTAATACACGTGGATCAGATAACTCACCTTTTAGGGCAGCGTAAGCAGCTGTTTCAGGTGATACCAAATAAACACTAGCATCCATCGTCCCACTTCTACCTTTAAAGTTTCGATTCATCGTTCTTAAAGATACGCCTTTACTCTCAGGTGCTTGACCCATCCCAATGCATGGTCCACAAGCACTTTCTAAAATCCGTGCGCCTGAAGCGATTAATGTCGCTAATGCGCCATTTTCCGCTAACATTCTCAAAATATTAGATGACCCTGGACTAACAACAAACGATACATCCTCATGTACTTTCTTATCTTTTAAGATTGCTGCTACGCGCATCATATCTTGATAACTAGAATTTGTACATGACCCAACAATCACCTGACTCACTTTCGTCTTAACATCACTTACTTTTTTGACGTTATCTGGACTATGCGGTAATGCGACCATTGGTTCAATATCACTTAAGTCAATGACCAACTCAGCATCATAAGTTGCATCTTCATCTGGATTGATATCAATCATATCTTCTTCTCGTTGTTGTCGTTTAAGAAAATCAGCAGTCATTTCATCCGTCATAAAGATAGACGAAGTTGCTCCTAATTCAGCACCCATATTAGTAATCGTTGCACGATCAGTTACAGATAAACTTTTTACACCTTCGCCAGTATATTCAAAGACGGTGTTAACGCCACCTTTGACTGTTAGTTTTTGTAAGATAGTTAGAATAATATCTTTTGCACTAACCCAAGGTTTGAGTTTATTCTTTAAAACAATATTTATAACGCTAGGCACCGTTAAGTAATAATAGCCTCTAGCAATCGCGATGGCGACATCTAATCCACCTGCACCTATTGCTAATGCACCCATACCACCAGCAGTTGGCGTATGCGAATCACTACCAATTAACGTGACACCTGGCTTAATAAAACGTTCAAGATGCACTTGATGACAAATCCCATTACCCGCTTTTGAATAAATCACGCCATGTTTTAAAGCAACCTGTTTGATATATGCATGATCATCAGCATTCATAAAACCGGTTTGTAGCATATTATGGTCGATATAGGCAACACTTAAATCCGTCTGCTTTTCTTTAACGTTTAGTGCTTCAAGCTGAAGATAGACCATCGTACCTGTACTATCTTGTGTTAATGTTTGATCAACTTTTATTTTAATTTCTTTACCAACTTTTAAAGACCCCTCTAAAAGGTGGTTGTTTAAAATCTTATACGTCAGGTTCATCTTTATACCCCTTGTAAATATATTAGTTACGATTATACCATAATGCATAAACGTCCGTTAATTGTTTTTTGTAATCGTCTCTATTTTTGAAAAACGATCCATGTTAAATCGCTCAATTGACTGATTATTTGTCATATAATCATAGGTGTCTAAAATCTTCAGAAGTGTTTCTTTATCTGTATCGTCTAAAACCACAACACTAACCATGTCCTGATTGACAGATGATACGTCAAGATCATAGACATAGATCGCGCCCCCGCTCATACCAGCAGCCATATTTCTACCTGTCTTACCTAATATGACAACCGTTCCCCCAGTCATATATTCACAGGCATGATCACCAACGCCCAATACAACTAACGTCGCACCAGAATTTCTAACTCCAAAACGTTCTCCAGCCACACCTTCAATGTATCCTTCTCCTGATGTAGCACCATAAAATGAAACATTCCCAACAATCATATTATCAAATACATCATAACCAATCTCATCAGGTGGCATAACAATAATCCTACCACCGGATAATCCTTTACCTAGGTAATCATTCGCGTCACCTCTAAGATTTAAAGTCATGCCTTTTGGAATAAATGCTCCAAAAGATTGACCAGCTGATCCATAAAAATCCAAGGTTAGCGTATCATCAGTTAACGTATGTTTATAGTGCGCTTTTAAATAAGAACCCACATATGTACCAACACTACGATTAATATTATGAATGTTAAATTGATAACGTTGTTTTTTTGTTGGATCAAATGATGCACGTATAACAGGCATTAACGTTTCTTCATCAAGTGACGATTCTGTTTGTTTCTTATCTTCATCACTTAATGTATTTGAACTTTGAAGTATCCCACTAAAATCAATTAACGCTGTTTTATCGTTTTCTTGATATGGTTTTACTCGTAATAAATCTGTTCGACCAACAAGTTCTTTTAATGTTTTTATACCGAGACTTGCCATAATTGATCTAAGTTCATCAGCCACAAACGTAAAGTAATTAATAATATGTTCTGGTTGTCCTTTAAATCTTTTTCTAAGCTCTTCCTTTTGTGTTGCAATTCCCACAGGACATGTGTTTTTATGACATGCTCTAAGCATCACACATCCAACAAGTAATAACGGTAATGTGGCAAACCCAAATTCTTCAGCCCCTAATATAGCAGCAACCGCTATATCTCTACCTGTTAGTAATTTACCATCAGTTTCTAATGCTACACGATTTCTTAACTTGTTCATCGCTAGTGTTTGATGCACTTCTGATAACCCTATTTCCCAAGGTAGTCCAGCGTGTTGTAAACTCGAAAATGGTGCAGCACCTGTACCACCATCATAACCAGAGATTAATATCACATCAGCGAACCCTTTAGCAACCCCTACTGATACCGTACCAACCCCTGCTTGTGAAACAAGCTTCACATTGATCCTTGCTTTATGATTCGCTTTCTTTAAGTCATATATCAATTCCGCTAAATCTTCAATTGAATAAATATCATGATGTGGCGGTGGTGAAATCAAACTCACCCACGGTTTTGCATGTCTTGTTTTTGCAATCCATGGATATACTTTTTCTCCCGGTAAATGACCACCTTCACCCGGCTTCGCGCCTTGTGCCATTTTAATCTGTATTTCATTCGCGTGAATTAAATAATCAAGTGTTACACCAAAACGACCGGAAGCCACCTGTTTGATTTGTGAAGCACGATCTGTATCATATCTTTCCGAATCTTCTCCACCTTCACCTGAATTTGATTTTGCCTGCATTTTATTCATAGCGATTGCTACTGTTTCATGCGCTTCCTTTGAAATAGAACCATAACTCATCGCACCTGATTTAAAGTGCATTAAAATACTTTCTACTGACTCAACTTCACGTAAAGGAATAGCTTTAATACCACCCGAATTAAAATCTAATAAATGTCTTAAGTAAACTGGCTTCATCTCATATAGCGATTTCGAGAAAGTTTCATATGCTTCCTGATCATTTTCTCTTGCTGCCTTATGAATCAATTTAATCATCGAAGGTGTTAAGAGATGCGGCTCACCATCTTTTTTATTGAAATATCTACTACCAACATCAAGTTTTTTTTCGCTTTGATAAGCCTTATCATGCAACTTATGCATTTCTAATGCAATGTCTTTTAATTTCAAACCACCTATACGAGTAATCGTACCCGTAAAGTATTTATTGACAACTTCTTCATGAATACCAAGCGCTTCAAATAACTGTGTACCATGATAACTTCTTAAAGTTGAAATTCCCATCTTTGATAAGATTTTCATCATGCCATTAACGCTTGCTGTAATATATTGTTTTTTAAGTGGCGTGTAATGTGCATAATCTTTCAACTTACCAGAATACGTTAAATCTTTCAATATTTCATACACTAAATAAGGATTGATCGCTGTAACCCCATAACCAAAAAGTGCAGCAAAATGATGTACTTCACGTGCTTCAGCTGTTTCACATATAATACTAATTTCAGTTCTTATCTCTTCATTAATAAAGAAGTGATGAAGTCCTGATGCTGCAAGCAACATTGGTGCAGCGACATGCTTTTCATCTAAACCGCGATCAGACAAGATAAATAAATTATAGCCTTCATCATATGCATGTCTTGCTTCCTCATACATACGATCTAAATGCCTTTCAAGTTCATCAGTGCCTTTCGCTTTTTCATATAGCGTTGATAATGTTTTTGTTTTAAAAACTTTATTATCAAATGCTTTAATATTCGCTAATTGACCATTCGTGATTATTGGACCATCCAATAACGTTGCATACTTAGAATCTCTAAATGGTTTTAATAAGTGACCCATACTACCCATCATCACTTTTGATGATGTTATGATTTCCTCTCTTAAACCATCAAGTGGTGGATTTGTCACTTGCGCGAAAGCATGTTTAAAGTAGTTGTATAATAACTGTGGTTTTTCAGATAATATAGCGAGTGGTGCATCAAAGCCCATCGAACCAATCGGTTCTTTCGCATGTAAAGCCATTGGCTGAATAATCTTTTCGATATCTTCAGTTGTATAGCCATATGCTTTTTTTAGGGTTAATAAATCTGTTTCTTCAATGAGTCTTGCTTCTTGTGATGTCTCAAAATCTTCTAGCGATACTAAATGTTCATTGATCATCTGATCATAATCATGTGCTGAAGCTAAAGCCATCTTTACTTCTTCATCTGCAATAATCTCTTGCTTTAATAAATCAACAACCAGCATTTTACCTGGCATTAATCTGCCTTTTTGTAAAATGTTATCTGGCTTAATATCTAACACACCGACTTCACTTGCCAAAATAAGTCGATTATCTTTCGTAATCGTATATCTAGAAGGTCTTAATCCATTTCTATCAAGGGATGCGACTATCACATCACCATCTGAAGCAGCAATTGCAGCCGGACCTTCCCATGGTTCCATTAAAAAATTATGATATGCATAAAACGCTCGTTTCGTTTGATTCATTGCTTTATTATTTTCCCAAGGTTCAGGAATCATCATCATTAACGCATGCGGTAAACTTCTACCCGTTCTAACTAAAAATTCTAACGCGTTATCAAACATTGATGAGTCAGAACCTGTTTCATCAATAATTGGTAACAAATCATGAATATCTGGATATGTATTTTTCAATCTTGCTTGTCTCGATCTCATCCAATTAACATTCCCTCTAATGGTGTTAATTTCTCCATTATGGATCATATAGCGGTTTGGATGAGCTCTATGCCATGATGGAAATGTGTTCGTAGAAAAACGAGCATGGACAAGGGCAAACGCTGATTGAAACCTTAAATCTTGTAAGTCTATAAAAAAATGCCTCAACTGCAAGGATGTCAACATCCCTTTGTAGACAATGGTTTTACTGCTCAAAGAAGCGATATAAAAATCAGGTACGTGGTTAAAAGCATGTTCAAGTTTTTTTCTCAGTTTATATAAATCATATTCAAAAACTTGATCATCCTTCATTGGTTCATGTTTTGTAATAAAGCATTGCATCATGTAAGGCATAGATGATAATGCTAAATCACCTAAAATATGTTTTGCTGTTGGTACTTCTCTTGTACCTAACAATTGGTAATCATGTTTCATCAGTATGTCTTCAATACTTTTTAATTGTTCATTTAGCTTTTTAATATCATTTGACAGAAAAGCTTGCATCACAGCATACTCACCAACATGTGGTAAATCAAATGACAAGACCTCATGAAAAAAAGCATGCGGTAATTGAATCAATATACCTGCGCCATCACCAGTTACCATGTCAGCGCCAGACGCCCCTCTATGATCGAGATTTTCAATCACAGTTAAAGCATCATCAACTGTTTGATGATTTTTGTGTCCGTCAATATTCGCTATGACTCCTATACCACAAGCATCATGCTCGAAACTTGGATGATAAAGTCCTTTCTTTTCCATTAAAGTCACGTCCCTACTAATCCCTTTTGAATATTATATCAAAAATATGGTCTAATATATCAATTTTATTAAGTAAAAATATGATGCTAATTTAGATTTAAAATAAGTAAAAAAATAGTAAACGTTTTCATTATAGTTGTGCTGTTTTTAACTCTTAAACTATGATATTTTAAGTTTGGTGATAAACGATGAAAAATAAACAATGGGAAAAATTCAATGGCCAAAAATGGCATAATTCCTCAAATGTAAGACAATTTATTCAAGACAACTATACTCCCTATGAAGGCGACAGTACCTTTTTAGAAGGTGCCACAGAACAGACATTACGCCTTTGGGATGAAGTCTTAAAAGCATATGATATTGAACAGGAAAATGGTGTTCTAGATTTAGACACAGATATCATTTCTACCATCACATCTCATAAGCCAGGTTATATAAAGAAGGAAGATGAACAAATTGTAGGACTTCAAACAGATAAACTACTTAAACGTTCATTC
The DNA here is from genome assembly GCA_963676765.1 of Acholeplasmataceae bacterium. Lineage (GTDB taxonomy): Bacteria > Bacillota_I > Bacilli_A > Acholeplasmatales > Acholeplasmataceae > WOFB19. The sequence goes on along the minus strand of OY781159.1, from coordinate 556,989 downwards.
CAACCAAATGGTGGTATCCGTGTCTCAGTGACCGCTGCTAAAGAGTACGGTTATGATATCGCACCTGAAGTTGTAGAAATTTTTTCAAAGTATCGAAAGACACATAACCAAGGTGTATTTGATGCTTATACAACAGAAATGCGTATGGCACGTAAGACAGGTATTATTACAGGTTTACCTGATGCGTATGGTCGTGGACGCATTATTGGTGATTACAGAAAGATAGCATTATATGGTATTGACTTCTTAATCGCTGAAAAGGAAGGTCAACTAAACGAAGATACAGATCAAATGACAGATGATATCATTCGTTTACGTGAAGAATTAAGAGAGCAAATCAAAGCTTTACATGAATTAAAGACTATGGCAAGCTCTTACGGATGTGATATTTCACAGCCTGCAGCAAATGCTAAAGAGGCTATTCAGTGGACATACTTTGGTTACCTAGCTGCTGTTAAAGAACAAAATGGTGCAGCGATGTCACTAGGCCGCGTATCAACATTCTTTGATATTTACATTGAACGCGATTTAAAGAACAATACGTTAACTGAAAAGGATGCTCAAGCATTAATTGACCAGTTCGTTATGAAATTACGTGTCGTTCGTTTTGCAAGAACAAAAGCGTATGATGCATTATTTACAGGTGACCCAACTTGGGTAACTGAATCCATTGGTGGTATGGGTAATGATGGACGTACATTAGTATCTAAAACATCATTTAGAATGTTACATACACTTTATAACTTAGGACCAGCACCTGAACCAAACTTAACCGTTTTATGGTCAGAACAATTACCTGAAAACTTTAAACGCTATTGCACAAAAGTATCGATTGATACATCTGCTATTCAATATGAAAATGATGACCTCATGCGTCAAACACATACAGACGATTATGGTATTGCTTGTTGTGTCTCACCAATGGCTATTGGTAAAGAAATGCAATTCTTTGGTGCAAGAGCAAACTTAGCCAAAGCATTACTATACGCCATTAATGGTGGTGTTGATGAAAAGAGTGGTGCACAAGTCGCACCTAAGATGGATCCAGTATTAGGTGACGTTTTAGATTTTGATGATGTTTGGGAAAAATATGATCAAATGACTGAATGGTTAGCAAAACTATACGTGAACACATTAAACATCATTCATTACATGCATGATAAATATGCATATGAAGCTGTTCAATTATCACTACATGATAAACATGTAACACGCTTCTTCGCAACCGGTATGGCAGGTTTATCTGTCGTTGCAGATAGTTTTTCAGCAATCAAACATGCAAAAGTTAATGTTATTCGCGATCCAAAAACTAACCTTGCCATCGATTACACGATTGAAGGAGATTATCCGGCATTTGGTAATAATGATCCACGTGTTGATAATATCGCAAACACAATCGTTGAAAACTTTATGAATAAAGTTAGAAAACACCACACATACCGTGATTCTCTACCTACAATGTCTATTTTAACCATTACATCAAATGTTGTTTATGGTAAAAAAACAGGTGCTACACCAGATGGTAGAAAAGCTGGTGAACCTTTCGCACCCGGTGCGAACCCAATGCATGGTCGTGACAAATCAGGTGCTATCGCTTCATTAAACAGTGTCGCAAAATTGCCGTATGAACATGCTCAAGACGGTATTTCAAACACTTTTAGTGTTACTCCTAAAGCATTAGGTAAATCAGATGAAGATAGACAATTAAACTTAATACAGCTCTTAGATGGTTATACAGTTAAAGGTGGACATCACATTAATGTGAATGTCTTCGATAGAGCGTTATTATTAGACGCTATGGCGCATCCAGAACTATATCCGCAACTTACGATACGTGTATCTGGTTATGCTGTTAACTTTATTAAGTTGACACATGAACAACAAATGGATGTTATTAACAGAACAATTCACAGTGTGATTTGATGAAGTTAAATATTCATTCCATCGAATCGTTTGGGACTGTTGATGGTCCAGGTGTACGTTTCGTTATTTTCACCCAAGGATGTCCACTTAGATGTGCGTTTTGCCATAACCCAGATACATGGCACGCCAAAGATGGCAAACTTGTAGAGATAGATGAACTCATCACACAAATCAAAGATTTAGCACCTTACTTAAAAAATGGTGGTGTGACAGTTTCTGGTGGTGAACCACTTCTTCACTCAAAATCATTAATTGAATTATTCACTAAATTAAAAGCACTTAACATTGACACATGTATTGATACGTCTGGTTGTATCAGATTAACTGACAATGTCAAACAATTATTAACACTGACTGATCTTGTCTTATTAGACATTAAAATGTTAAATCAAACAGCACATCGTACATTAACAGGAAAATCGAATATTCATATTCTAGATTTTGCTAGTTACTTAGAATCTATTAAAAAGTCTTATTGGATTAGACGTGTCTTACTACCTGGCATAAATGATGGTGTTGAGGAATTAAAGAACTTAAAAGCATTTATAAAAAGCACGCGTTATATGGAAAAACTAGAAGTTCTACCTTATCACAATTATGGCATGAAAAAATGGGAAGCACTTGGCATCCCATATACACTTAAAGATTTAGAACCACCTACAGAGGCATACACAAAGTCCATATATGACTATTTAACTACCCCTGAATAAAAAAAGATGTTAGTAGAATGCCTACTAACATCTTTTTTTATTCAATTAATAGATAGTTCAAAATTGTTTTACTATCTTGGGTTAGTTCATCATCATATACTTCAAGTATATAATTTATGCAACTATGTATTTCTGATATGAAATTCCTATCATTCCGTTTGAAAAACTCCAATAAATCATCCAAAAAGAAATATATTTTTGCAAAATTATCTCTTAAATTATCAAAATCATTGTCTTTTCTGATATTTAAGTCAAAAATAGAAAACATTTTCCTTAAATATGTAATATCTATACTGGATAAATCTAAGACGCTCAAATATAACAATTCATAAATATATTCAAAGCTATAATCTTTTAAAATTGTAAACACGAGATCCCATACGTCTTCTTCTTTAGAGTACATAGCTAATTTGAGAGAATGAACATATGTGTCTTTGACTATTTCTGCGTCTTTTTTATTTCTACCTAAATATTCATGGGTCATTGTCAACAAATCTGCGATAGTTAAAACTTCGCTAATTGGACGTTTGACTTTAAAACTTTCCCAGTATTCTGCTAACATTTCGCTTATTATTGTACCTAATTCATTTTTTTTATAAAATATTACTTTTTGTGATGTATATAATATTTCAAACAACTCATAAACGGTTATAAAAAACAAAAATACCACAGTCATTTTAAGATTAAAGATCATGAATACAATCTCTAGTAATGTTGTTGAAATTATTATGATAATTCTGGTAAACATCGTTTTATTAAATACTTTAGGGAAAAATTTAATAAACGAATCTGAAATCACTTTATAATATATTTCTTTGACCTCATAAACATCAATATTATCACATTTAATAAGCGCTTTATTGGAGCTCATGACATAACCTACGAACACTAATGAGAAAGATGTTATCGTCGAATCTACAGTTATAATTTTCAATGATAAATCCCAATAATTAATTGTTCCAAATAGAGACTGAATCCAACTTGATAAGTGTCCTTTGTTAAAATAATCAAAAAGGGATACACAGATCCCTAGTGATAATATAATTAAACTATCTACAATTCCTTTTTTAAGTCCTCTTCTCATAGTCTTATAAAATTGTAAGCATTCTAGTTCTAACTGCTGACTTTGAAAGTCCTAAATGACTTGCAATTCTTGCTATGTTATAATCCATTTTTTTTGCTAACTTAATAAAATCCTCTTTTGGCATTAAAAATGATGCAGCAAATATATTTGCTTGCTTTTCATAAACTAATTTGCCTTTTATTTCACCATTGGTTTGTATTTTATTTAATCTATCTTGTTTAGTAGATTTAAGATGTTTTAAAGCAATATGTCCAAACTCATGTGCTAATGTGAATTTTTGTCTTTTTGAATCATCCTGAATATTAATTCTAATTATGTATCTATTTCCTCCACCAGAAATAGTGGTACCAGAATTACCATCAAAGGCATCCATATCGGCATTATTATTAATAAGTTCAATTTTAATTTCATTATTGTCATATGACTTAATAAAATTCATTAATTGATTATAATATCTCGATGGAAAAAATAAAGTCTCATTTTTATTAGAAACAGACTTTTTAAATGCTTTAAGACAAGAAGCTGCTCTTCTTTCAATCTTTGTTTTATTTAAATCCATTATAGCCCACCTCAATAATTTGCTGAATATAAAAGCAAATCAAACTATAAATATATGTAATATCACAATATAATGTTATCACATTCTGACATAATATTATCATTTTTTACTGTAAAAACCAAATAGAAACAATGCTTTCTCTCTTATTTTCTTAAATTATTAAAATTGTTTAACATTTTATCTATTAAAACCTTTTCGTTTTTGTGCTCCCCATTGACCCGTTTCTCTGATTGCACTAAATGTACTAATCATGCGATGTAAACTAATCATTTGTCGATAACCAAAATTCTCAAGTATTGCATAACCTAACATCACTAGCAATTCACTCATTTTCATCATCTTAATCTCTCGCTCTGACATGAATATTGAAGATAGGGAAATAACAACACCAAACAATATAGAAACAGCAAATATCGCTAATACAATGCTTATGTTAAGCCAACCAAATATTAAACCAATCAATAGCATTACATAGCCTTGTGTCTCAAAAAACGGTCCTAAAAACTCAAAAATGAAAAAATATGGATACCCAATTAATCCAATTTGTTTATACTTCGGTTTAAAACCAATTTTCCTATGATATGAAAGAATATCGATAAGACCTCTTTGCCACCTGTTACGTTGTTTTAATAACGTGCCTAAATCACTTGGCAATTCTGTATAACAATACGCATTATAAACATACTTAACTCTAAACTTCTCTTTCTTCTCTAAAGCTTGTCTTGTAAGTCTTACAACGAGTTCCATATCTTCACCAACAGTATCCTTTTTAAACCTACTGTTGCTTGTCAAGTATCCTCCAGTTTCCATTAATAAATCCTTTTTAAACAGTCCAAATGCACCAGAGATAATCATTAAACTTTTCATCATACTCCAACCTATACGACCACTCGTAAAAGCACGTAAGTATTCAATAGTTTGGAATCTTTCGACATTTTCTTTTGGTATACCTCTATATTCGGCTTTACCTTTATCAAACTTAAAGCCATTTGCTGGATAAATATTACCACCTAAAGCAACATACGTATCTGTATCATCTAACATTACTGATGCAAGTTTCAATAATGCATCTCCTTCTAAAATGCTATCGGCATCAATCCCGCACACAAACTTCTTACTACTGACATTAATACCAACGTTTAAAGCATCGGCTTTCCCACCATTTTCTTTATCAACGACAATTAAATTAGGCACATGCTTTGTTCGATATACGTCTCTTATCGGATTTGTGTTTAACGTTAAGTTCATTGGTGCATGTTTACGTTCTAATTCAAAATGCTCAATTAATATATCTAGTGTGTTATCTTTTGATCCATCATTAACAACAATAACTTCATAATCAGGATATTTTAGATTTAAAAGACTCGTTACACTTTCAATAATACTTAATGATTCATTGTAAGCAGGTGCAATAATCGATATACCAGGCATTAATTTTTCTGAAAACAACAATGTGTTTTTTCTTGTTTTTGAGATACCAACTTGTCTTCTAGATCCAATAAATGAAAGTGTGAGTAACAAGAAATAAATCATGTTAATAGTAGCATAATAAAATATTATATAAATATTGACATGAACGACATACCCTCTTAATGATGCACCAAATGTCCGATTTGCAAATATCTGAAAATTTAAACCAATATACAAGCATGGAAATAAGAGCAAAGAAATAATAATCCAACGATAAATCCATCTAATTTTTGTAGTCTCAATCGGAGGTCTTTCACGTTTCTTTCGTTCAGGTTCGAGTTTAGTTAAACCTATTTCAGTTAGCAGTGTTTCATGTAAATATAATCGAAATTGTTGTTCCATCAGATTATTAAAGCCAATATGATTTTTAATTAATTTTAATAAAAATATTTTTAAATCCTCATCTTTATTATGGTTTGTAAATGCAATCAATGATTCAATCATCATTTGATCAAGCAATATAGACAATATTTCACGTAAACGGTCTTCATCATTGTGAAATAATTTTAAGATAATGTATTCTAGGCGTTCGTTTAAAATAGCAGTTATACGTTCTTTTTGATAAATGTCATATGTTGGAAATTTCTTTAATAAATCATCTAATAAATGCTGCTTATGAAACACCATATAAGATAACGTTTCAACTCGTTCATTATCTAATTCACTTTTGTCAAAACTAGCCATCAGTTCATCCATTGCCCCAGTGATATTTTTATAGCGATAAGATTTAATCGCATATAACCGCAATATTTTATTTGGATGTTTTAAATGTGATTTCGCAAATAAAAACTCTGGTGAATGCTTCATTAAACTTTTGCATATCGCTTCTAATGTTTCTATATCTTCATTTGTTTGTTGTTTCTTATCTACTAACATTTTCATTTGTTCTAACATAAAGACAGTCATATTACTATCCATCTTAAAAGCACTCATACGAATAAGTGCTTTTATGATATCGTGTCTTGTATCGTGCATATATGATGGAAAAATTTCATAAATATTTGATAAGTTGGCACCCAAAACAGTAGCAAGCCTTTTTTGATATATCTTAGAAGCACCTACAAAACTATCCATTACTTGATGCAAAAATGGTAAATCCATACCATATTTCAAATTATTAATAATGAGAATCTTGACAGATTCTGTTTTTTCTTTCATAAATCGTTGTTTCAATAGTTGATATGCTTCTTCATTTCTTAATCTAGCAACATAAAATATAGCTATCTTTCTTCTATAAGTTATCCATGAATTTAAACGTCTTTTCATCTTTTTAATAAAATGTGATTTTTCAAAATCTCTAATAATAGAAGATCGTAAATCATCATCAAGATGGATTTGTTCATCAACATCAATTAAGGCATCGAAAAAGAAGCGTTTTGACACACGAAGTTTTACTGGTTTATGATCAATATAATGTGCTAATAAAAAATTTCTAGCATGATCGACCTTTTTATAATAACGATCATGCTTTATTTTTTGAATGAGTGAAGCAAAAACCAGTATGACTGCAATACCTGTAAAAATGTATGTAATAAATACTACATTTTCAAACGTCATAACTTCCTCCATTTTTGTTGCATTCTTTTTATATATCCTGTTAATTCTTCAGGGAAAATTGGCTTTTGCAAGATCAAATCAACGTCTAATTGATTAGCTCTTCTCACAACTTCCACATTCTTGTGATGACTGATAATAATAAACGGTATAACTTTTAAATCTTTCGTTTGGTTAACCATATGTTTAAATTGAAATCCATCTAGTTTACTTAAATTAATTTCCGAAATAATCATACTAACAGGTTCTGTTTTCAACGTTTCATATGCTTCATATATGTCTTTTTTAATAATGACTTTAAATTGTATACGTTCAAAGATTTTTATCATCATATTTTGATACGTTTCATCTTCATCAACAATAAGTACAACTCCGTCAACAAAATCACGTTCTTCTGAAGTATGATCAACGACTTGACTATGTCCCAACATTTTCGCATATTGCATTCTTTGTAAAACGAGTTCAATGAAAGATGATACACGTACGTGTGGTTCAAATCTATCATCAATTTCACTTAATAAAGCAAGACTTACCGACACATGAATCGGTTCAATAAATAGCTCTGATTCTTGAATTAGATTCCGACATTTAATGACATGTTCCTGAATATCTTTAATTTGTTGTTTTGGTGTATAAGCAAAAATACCTGGTCCATGTTGTTTGAACAACATCGTTTTTTCCATTTTTATATTGTTTAAAACATACGTTAAACTTCTAATCGTTTCATCACCTTCTTGCACACCATATCGTTTATTAATGTCAACAAGGTTATCAATATTAAATAGCATTAAAACATTTTCACTATCAGGTGATATTTTATCTTGAAATTCTTTTTCTAAATAATTTGCCATAAAGTGCTCATTATATAAATCTGTCGTACTGTCTCTTAACATTTTATCGGTTGTTTCAGATATTTCCGATTCAAGTTCTTTCACTTTTGAAGCTAGTTCTATTTTAGACACATTTAGTGCATTGATTTTTGCATGTTGTAAATAAATGTCTGTTGTGTAAATACTAGGTTCATGCAACCCATATAACTCTTGATATTTTTTAACAGTGGGTTCTAATACAGCTAGCCATGTAACACCTTTCTTTTCATAAATAAGATTAAAGAAATAATTCCATAACTTATAACCAATCAATGTTGTTTTATCAATCGTAATATCTGTTGATAATGCAAGCGCTATGTTTGATCCAATAAAAACACTTGCTATTTCATAACGATGAAATAATGAAGTTAACTTTTTCAACATGTGATTACAAATCATTTCATAATTATATGATGTCTTGTGATCTTTGTCATGATTAATAACTTGCGTCGTATTATAAAAATCATATGTTAAAGCATCTTCAATCACGGCTTGCACATTTAAACCAGAAATTATTTTTCCTAATCTCGGGTAGATTCGTTTAATGTTATAAGCACTTAATTTTTTAACATTTTGACGCACATAATCGGCACCTGGTAAAACAAACTCATGGAATGCATTAATCATTTTTATTAAATCATCACTTGCTTGAATGTCTTGTGAAAACAAGTGTGAAGAATATAGCGTTTGATGATGGTGATCATAAGTGATAAAACACTCATGGAAAGGCAAAAAAGGTGCAGGGATAAACGTAAGATCTACCGCTTCACCAATCTTCAATTTATAATCAAGTGATGCAATCGTTATAATATTATGATTCAATGCTTCTTCGATATATGGAATACCTGTTTCATTACAAATAATTTGTCCTTCAAAACCGGCTTTCATGAGTGCATCGATAGATGTAATGTTCAGATAATCATTTGACTGCAGGATAATATAACGGATATCTTTCATTGCCATATCTTTTGTGATGGCATTGATAAGTAAATCCGCGTGATGTCGAGCACCTGGATCAATTAATATGGAATTACTACCGTTTTCGATTAGGAAGGCATGTCTTTTGACAGGCGCTTCGATAAGAATTGATTTCGCAGCCATAAAGCACCTCACACTATCTCTTGTAATTTCATTATATCACACGATGTAATATGGCTTAATTAAGATATTTCATGTATAATGAAATAAAATGTTGTAAGGAGTGTTCATATGTTTGATTTTTGGTGGATTTATGCATTAGTAGGCGTAATCTTTATATACGTCTTGACACAAAGCATCGTCGCTTTATTAAAAGCAAGAAAACAAGCAAAGGCATTAGGATTAACAAATAAAGACATTCAAAAGACCATGTCTTCATCTGCATTTTTCAGTATTGCACCTTCAGTTGCTATACTGATTAGTCTTGTCGTCTTATCAACACTATTTGGTCCTTGGATTGCAGGAATGAGACTTGGGACGCTAGGTGCCTTCACCTATGAAATGCCAGCAGCATCAAATGTATTGAATGCTTTTGGTATACAAAATTGAGTGATGCAACCATTGAAGTTGGTGTGACAGCTTTATGGGTAATGACCTTAGGTTGTATTCCACCTTTATTACTCGTGCCTTTTTTCTATAAGAGGATTGCTGCTAGATTTGAACAAATTAAAGCGAAAAATGCAGCATGGAAAGATATTTTAATGGATGCATTATTTTTAGGGATGATTGCTGCGTTCGTTGGTTTAGTCGTTGCCAAAGTTGAACCTGCTGAAGGTGAGCCATATTTCTCAATTGTTTCCTTATTAGTTTTCTTCTCATCTGCTCTTTTAGTTACAATATTCGGTTTAATCTCAAAACAAAAAGGTTTTAAATGGCTAAAAGATTATGCATTACCGCTAGCGATGATCTTATCGATGGCATTAGCGGTTGTATACACTGGATGGGGGTTAAGATAATGACACAAAACACATACTTCGATCAAATTCATAAAGAAGGACGCATATGGATGTTAGGTGCTCTTTTATTGTTCTTAACACTTCCTTTAGTCATTAGCATAGGTACTGGTGTATGGCCAACTTGGGAATTCTTCTTGCAAGGCTTCTTCGCAACAGCCATTATTTTTTGGCCAGTAACAACCATTGAAGTTTTCACTTTTTCACCAATGATTGGTAGTGCTTCTTATTTAGCTTTTGTTACTGGTAATCTATCAGCCATGAAAGTGCCAGCTGCCTTAAATGCACAAGAAGCATTAGGCATTGAAAAGGGCAGTGAAAAAGCGGAAGTTATTTCCATGATTGCTGTTGCTTCTTCATCTATCACAACAACCCTTATCATATTAATTGGTATTTTGCTATTAATTCCATTGACACCTATTTTACAGGCTGAAGTATTACAACCTGCATTTGCATTAGAGAACTTACAACCAGCACTTTTTGGTGCATTAGGTGTTGTCTTCATTTCAAAACGATGGAAGGTTGCGGTCATACCTCTAATCTTTATGCTCATCTTCTTTGCTGTTGTTCCAGGTTCTAGAGGCTTAGTTGGTATTATGGTACCTGTAGGTGTCACGATATCTGTGTTATCCGCATACTTCTTTCATAAGAAAGGATGGATTTAAATGTGGTGGCTATATCTCATTATCAGTGTTATTGCGGCTCTTGTATTATTTCTGATCCTCAAAACAATGATTCATAAAAAAGTCCTTAAACCAAAAAAAGTTAAATCAATCGAGGTTGATGAAGACACGATCATCAAACACTTTATTGAAAAGATTCAGTTAAAAACTGTGTCTTATCTAGATAAAACTAAAATAGATCAACAAGCATTTAAAGATTTCAAAAAACATTTACAAGATGCTTATCCAAACATAAAAACACAAGCCACTTATCAAGAAATTGGCACAGGTGTGCTATTTCACATTAGGGGCCAAAAAAGTGATAAACCGATTATCTTAATGGCCCATTTCGATGTCGTTCCTGTTTCAGACAACTGGTCTTATGAACCGTTTGGTGGCACTATAGAAGGTGACTATATTTATGGTCGCGGCACACTAGACACGAAAATCACCGTTAATGCAATCATGGAATCAATTGAATATTTGCTATCGAAAGGAAAAACATTCAAACAAGATGTTTACATTGCTTTCTCTGGTGAAGAAGAAATTGGTGGTCCAACACCAAAACTCATGATTGATTATTTTAAAGCACAAGGTGTTAAACCTTATCTCGTCTTGGATGAAGGTGGTGCAATTGTTTCTAACATGTTTCCTGGTGTAAAAGAGAAGGTTGCAGCCATCGGTATCGCCGAAAAAGGAGTCATGAACATTGAGTTAAGTGCTACTTCAAAAGGTGGTCATGCTTCTAAACCACCAAAAGAAACACCTGTCACTTTATTAGCTACTGCTGTTAAAAAACTAAATGAGTCTAAACAGTTTAAAATGAAAATGACATCTCCTGTAAAGGCTTTGTTTGATCATGTGACTCCTTATTCCAAAAACTTTTTTATCCGCTTAATATTTGCTAATATGTGGCTATTTAAACCACTCATCAGTTTAATTGCTAAACTATCAGGTGGCGAATTAAAAGCTATGTTTAAAACAACACTGGCTTTTACAGTATCAGAAGGTAGTAAAGCTTATAATGTGTTACCAAACAACGCTAAAGTGGGAATCAACATTCGTTTAAGACCTGATGAATCATCAGACATGATCATTAATCGCATAAAAAAAATTATCAATAATCCTGACATCACTGTAATACCTATTCAAAGAAGTGAACCAACGCCTATGTCTAAAATGGATGAAGCTTATCAATTACTTGAACAAACCATATTAAATAATTGGGAACATACGATTGTTTCTCCTTATTTGATGGTTGCGACAACTGATTCTAGACATTATCATGCTATTTGTGATCACGTTTATAAATTCGCACCAATGGATGTTTCCAAAAATGATTTAGGACGTATGCATAGTGATGATGAACGAATGACCAAACAAAATGTTATTAATAGTGTCAAATTTTATATTAGATTATTGGATCAAGCATAAATAAAAACAGTCTATTTAGTTAGACTGTTTTTATGTTTCATTTACGCTTATATGTAAAATGATGCTAAATAATCAAATACAACAAAATCCTCTGCCGTCACAATATTAATACTCATGATATAAGATCCTACATTAAGTGTTTGGTAAAAGCCATAAAAGTCAGAAAATGGATTTAACGTGATTTCTTCATGTGTTTCTTCATCATATAATTTGATACTTACATTGGTAATATTTTCCATTGTTTCACTGGTGAAGTAAATCATGAAATCATTATGTTCGGATACATCAAACGTTAATAAAAATGTATGGTGAATCGTAGAAATCGTCATAGATTCATCAAAAACCAATACACTTGATTCACTTAAACTAACGCTCACATCTTCGATTTCATTTACGATTGTTCTTGGGATTGCAAACACCATTGTATAATTTCCAAATGCATCTAATACAAGTTCACTATGTTCATTACATTGTAAATATAATGTCTCACCATAAATATCATATGCAGTAAACGCATAAATATCTGTGCCTAAATTATTATTCATGAATACATATGTATACAAACTGTATTGATTAAAAAATGTATCCTCTAATTCGAATGGATATCCAAATGTATCATATGTTGATTGATCATCAATCCATGTGATAGTTTCATCTATACCTGATGAACTAGAATGCAATAACAAAATGTCTGATGTTGCTTGCCCTTCAGTTTGGTCAATGATTTCTATGTTTTCAACACGTTCATACACTTCACGTTTAATCGTAAATACCATTAAATACTTGCCAAATGATTGTCCAACTTCACTACCATCATCATTGATATAAATCTCTAATGTATTTCCCTCTTCTTTGAATTTAGAAATACCCAATAAATCAACACCCGTTTGATAAATCATTTCTTTACTATAAAGTATATTTGATTCAAAATATGATTCCATAAGGTTAATTGGGTATCCCAATTCACTAAATGCTTCATATGATTCAATAATTGGTGCATACGTATATGATTCGTTATCTTTTATGGAACCAGAATATAGCAATTCAACATTTTCATCTACAGGTGGACAACCTGTTAATAAGGTTGCCGCGAGCAGCATAACAATTCCCAATAAAAGTTTTTTCATACATATCCCTCCATGTCTGTAATATACTACAAACACTAAACATTTATATAAAAATAATATATGTTGCAAAAATAGATGGATTATATGCAAATCAACTAGAACAAGATATCATGAAAAATAACCATTAAACAAACGAAAAAAACCCGTTTTACTATGATTAGTAAATGGGCTTTTCATCTATTTGATACACATGTTGTCTTAGAAAAAATTAGTCTACATACTTTTTGAGTGGTACATATTTAGGAACTTTATTCATATAATCTTGATAGGTTGGATACTTTTGAAGTGAAATACCTTCTGAAAACATAGAACTACCAAGAAATAATAAAATCAAAAACATCGAACCGATTAATGTCCAATTAAACAAAACATAAGTCGTTACACCTGCACTAATACAAAAGAAATATAAAACAACCCAAATTGCTTGTTCAGAAAAATAGTTAGGATGTCTTGAACGTGCCCATAATCCTTTTGTGCTATATCCCTTATGATATGGGCTTGGTAAATGTTCTAATGTTGTTCCTTCTTTTAAAAGTTCATATTTTTTCGTTTGAAATGCCATTTGCTGTTTGTCCGCAATTGATTCTAACATAATGAATCCAAATAAAAGTACTGCTATTAAACCATCAAATATGCTTAATACAACAGTCGATTCCATTACTGCTACTAATGGCAAACAAATAGCGAGCACTAATGCATTTTGATATATAGAAATAAAAAACAAATTAAATAATGCCCATTTCCATCTTTTATTTAATTTCGGATCATTTCTTAAAACAATCCATCTATAATCTTCTTCGCCTGACCAAAACCTAATCGAATATGCACCTTTTTTTGCAAAGTTATATGTTAATCTTACCCCCCATATGGTTATCAAGATTGCCATAACAATTAAACGTGGATTCATGCCACTTTTGGCAACAACAATCCATGCATAGACAATAGGTAAAATAGACCACAATTTATCCATTTGAGAATTGTTTCCTGTAAGTTCACCAACGATAAAGCAATATGCCATGCTAATGATACACACAGTAATAAGTGTCTTTAAAGTGTCTAGTTGAAGCACACTGAGTTGAAATCCTCCGAAAACAATGCCTAATACTGCTAAAGAAAGCGTTGTAACTACAGTTATAATTATTCCTAAATTTTTTTTCATATGATTTTCCTTTTTTATTCGAGTTATAATTAAACAGATTATTTAACCTTCACTCTCATTTTATAATGCTAATTTTCGTCTTTATTAACAATTTTAACACACTTTTTATTTAATATCTAATGTATCTATATGTATATGATTTAGAAACACACCAAACTATCATACATCCCGAATTAAGATTAGTTCTTATGTTGCATGTATTTACAATATTTTTGACGTCTTTTCGAAACCTATATATCAAGTGTTTACAGTCATTCTCTTTACACGTGAGAAAACCTTTTTATCCATCAGTATATCTGTCTTTATGATATTCGTTTATATATATTAGCATTTACGATTAGACATATAGATAAGATCTAAGTTCCAATCTGAATCACAACTATCTTGTTGATTGAAGCACAAGTATTCATACAAAGAAAATGCTTTGTCATTTTACATAAAAAGCAGACATTGTAGTAAATATCTGCTTTTTGTTGCTTTTTAGATAAATTTCTTAATTGACATGCATCATCTAGTAAATGTTACACTAACAACAACTGTCACACTTGCATCATTTTTCACAATTTCAATGGTATATGTCGATCTTGTTCTACTATTATAAACGCTATTCGTGATTGTTATATGAACATTGAGCCCATTTAAGATTTCATTTGTTTTAGCTATCACTGCATTTTGTTTAATCGTATTACTACTCAATCTTGATACTACTACTGAATTTGCTGCGTAATAATTGTTAATAATTGTCACTGCAGTTTGAACATCAATGATATCCTGAATTGCACTTAAGCGATTTTGAAGTACAGTTTTTGATGTACCATTTGGTAATGCAGAAACGACTGTTTGTGCATCATCTAGATCGCTTTGTAAGTTGCTGTTTTCTGCGATAACCACTGCTGCAGTTGCCTCTTGGAGTGCAATAAGTTCAGACTCTGCTGCTAATAATAAAGCTTTATTCATGACGAGTGATTCTTGCGTAATCGTCAATGATTCATAAGCTGTTCTTGCTGCGACGATAAGTGATTCATCACTAAGTGTAATCTCTCCACTTACTGGTAAAGATGTGATTAAACCATCTACATAAGCTGCTGCTAAGGTATTGATCGTATCTTGAACATCATCTATGCGCGCTTGTAGTGCTGTCTTTTCTGTACCATCTGGTAATGCAGAAACGAGTGTTTGTGCATTATCTAGATCGCTTTGTACGTTGCTGTTTTCTGCGATTACCACTGCTGCAGTTGCTTCTTGTATCCTAATTTCTCTTAATAAACTATCAAGTAATACTTTCTCAGTTGTTAAATCAGCTTGTGCGTCTTCTGTTAATGAGTCATATGCATCTAATGCGAGGACTATATCTACTTGATCGCTGATTTGAACTGTACCTACCGTTAAGGCTAAAACATCTGCATGATTTGTTCTAAATTCTTGAACGAGTGTTGCTGTCGGTATTTGACTGTTGATTTCTGAAAGTAAACTATCAAGTAATGCTTTTTCAACTGATAACGTTGCTCTCGCACTTTCACTTAATGCGATATAATCTGCTAAAGCTGCTTCTATTGCTGCTTTATCGCCTGATGTGACTGTTCCCACCGTTAAAGCTAAGGTGCTTGTGTGATCACTTAAGAAAGTTGCGATATCATAAATGATGGCTTGAACATTATCTATACGCGCTTGTAGTGCTGTCTTTTCTGTACCATTTGGTAATGCAGAAACGAGTGTTTGTGCATCATCTAGATCGCTTTGTACGTTGCTGTTTTCTGCAATTACCACTGCTGCAGTTGCTGCTACGAATGCTTCTTGTGTTTCTATGCTTGCGAATAAACTATCGAGTAGTGCTTTTTCACTCGCTAAATCAGTTTGTGCTTCCACGCTTAATAAATCATATGCGGATAAGGCTGCTGCTACGGTTGCTTTGTCACTCATCTCAACCGTACCGGTTGTTAAGGCTAACGCACCTGAATAAACCATTCTAAAGGTTGTTGCTTCAAATGCACCTGTTACGACATGTTCATAGACGCGGATGTTATCTAGATTAATATAATCAGATGTATTACCAATCACTGGTGTGAATCTGATGTTAACTGCTTCTGTAATATTAACCATTACTTCTGCATATGTGAGTGGTGTGCCTGAAATTACATCGATGATCTTATCTGAGCCATCTTCTTGCACCGTTAACCAGACACCTGGATTAGACTGCAATTCATATTCTATCTTATAGGCGAAACTTGTGCCATTATCGTAATGTAATGCACCACTGTATAACGTAATCTTATCAATACCGTTGATGAAGTAGTCTTGTGATTGGAAATATGCACCTGTTTTCAATGCTAATGATCTCGTATCCATCCATACATCATAATTTGGATCGTTGGCAATGTAGACACCATTACCATACCATGTTCTGCCATCTATATTCACAGTGCCTGTTAGTCCTGCATCATATGCATATCCTTCAAAGTCAACGAAGATGCTATGTTCATAAGCTGTGATTGCTGTGAATAACTCAATCAGTAATGCTTCTTCACTTGCTAATGCTGCTTTCGCTTCTTCACTTAATGAACCATATGCAGATAATGCCGCTTCTACTGCTGCTTTATCACTTATGCTTACGGTTTCTGTGGTCAACGCTAAGACGCTTTCATAATCGCTTCTAAAAGTTGATACTTCTAAAGCGGTTGCTGCTAAGGTATTGATCGTATCTTGAACATCATCTATGCGCGCTTGTAGTGCTGTCTTTTCTGTACCATCTGGTAATACAGAAACGAGTGTTTGTGCATTATCTAGATCGCTTTGCAAGTTGCTGCTTTCTGCGATAACCACTGCTGCGGTTGCTTCTTGTATCCTAATTTCTCGTAATAAACTATCAAGTAATACTTTCTCAGTTGTTAAATCAGCTTGTGCGTCTTCTGTTAATGAGTCATATGCATCTAATGCGAGGACTATATCTACTTGATCGCTGATTTGAACTGTACCTACCGTTAAGGCTAAAACATCTGCATGATTTGTTCTAAATTCTTGAACGAGTGTTGCTGTCGGTATTTGACTGTTGATTTCTGAAAGTAAACTATCAAGTAATGCTTTTTCAACTGATAACGTTGCTCTCGCACTTTCACTTAATGCGATATAATCTGCTAAAGCTGCTTCTATTGCTGCTTTATCGCCTGATGTGACTGTTCCCACCGTTAAAGCTAAGGTGCTTGTGTGATCACTTAAGAAAGTTGCGATATCATAAATGATGGCTTGAACATCATCTATACGCGCTTGTAGTGCTGTCTTTTCTGTACCATTTGGTAATGCAGAAACGAGTGTTTGTGCATCATCTAGATCGCTTTGTACGTTGCTGTTTTCTGCAATTACCACTGCTGCAGTTGCTGCTACGAATGCTTCTTGTGTTTCTATGCTTGCGAATAAACTATCGAGTAGTGCTTTTTCACTCGCTAAATCAGTTTGTGCTTCCACGCTTAATAAATCATATGCGGATAAGGCTGCTGCTACGGTTGCTTTGTCACTCATCTCAACCGTACCGGTTGTTAAGGCTAACGCACCTGAATAAACCATTCTAAAGGTTGTTGCTTCAAATGCACCTGTTACGACATGTTCATAGACGCGGATGTTATCTAGATTAATATAATCAGATGTATTACCAATCACTGGTGTGAATCTGATGTTAACTGCTTCTGTAATATTAACCATTACTTCTGCATATGTGAGTGGTGTGCCTGAAATTACATCGATGATCTTATCTGAGCCATCTTCTTGCACCGTTAACCAGACACCTGGATTAGACTGCAATTCATATTCTATCTTATAGGCGAAACTTGTGCCATTATCGTAATGTAATGCACCACTGTATAACGTAATCTTATCAATACCGTTGATGAAGTAGTCTTGTGATTGGAAATATGCACCTGTTTTCAATGCTAATGATCTCGTATCCATCCATACATCATAATTTGGATCGTTGGCAATGTAGACACCATTACCATACCATGTTCTGCCATCTATATTCACAGTGCCTGTTAGTCCTGCATCATATGCATATCCTTCAAAGTCAACGAAGATGCTATGTTCATAAGCTGTGATTGCTGTGAATAACTCAATCAGTAATGCTTCTTCACTTGCTAATGCTGCTTTCGCTTCTTCACTTAATGAACCATATGCAGATAATGCCGCTTCTACTGCTGCTTTATCACTTATGCTTACGGTTTCTGTGGTCAACGCTAAGACGCTTTCATAATCGCTTCTAAAAGTAGCAACTGTTACTGCCACATCTTCATAATCCCATGATCCAATCTGAACAAATGAGGAAGAATTGTTGTCACTTCCTTGAATATTCGTAGCCCAATAAGCGAATGAAAGACCAAAATTACTAATTATTAAAATTAGTAATAGTTTGATAATAATTGCTTTTTTATTAACCAATTTTCTTTTCATTGCTGCACCAAATAAAAAACCAACACAAAATATGTTGGTAACTGGCTATCTTTATTCAAGACCCTTTAGCTTTGCGTCGCTAGATTGCTCTAACTTTGCCTTTAACTTCAAATAATTATACCATTAAAATATATGGAAAGTCAAAAAGGTTGCAATCCATAAAAAGATTCTGATGAAAAATGCATCAAACTTGGTTATTCTTAAGGATACACTGTATACTTTTCCTATAAATTTAGAAAGATAGTTAGTTATCCATTGTTCAAGATTATTAGTCAGAATACACTCTTACAGTTTCAAAATTGATATCTGAATAAGTACTTAAAAAATCCTGATACAATTGTATCAAACCTATGCTTTCAATAAGTCTTATTATTACTAAGTTCATCATGTTTTTCACTAAAAAAAGCGTATTTTACTCTGGAATTATACCAAGTTTACTTTTTGTGCCCTAGAAGCTTAAAGTTTTAAGCACAATCGTCATATAAAGTTATTTATCTCTTGACAAATATTTGATATTATTCCATTTAATTCATTTATTTTTTAATTGTACATATATACCATATGTCATTCCCTTGAAATCCACAATCAGTATATAATTTAATTGGATTAGATAAATTTTCTAACCTGCCTGAAACTGTAATAAAATCAGCTATTTTTGACAGTCTATTTATTAATGCATTTACAATTAATTTTCCATAGCCGCATCCTTGATATTCGGGGTGGACCTGAATCCATTCTAAAACGCCTTCTTTTGTTTCAAAATCAAATTCTGCAATACCACTTGCAATAATTCTCCCATTAATTGTTATTTTCACCCACAAGTTTTCATCAAAAACGCTTCTTGAAATCCATTGTTCAACATCTTTCTTTGAGACTTGTATGTTTTCCTTTCGGTAACAAACATTCATCATATTGACTAATTCATCAATATCATTTTTTATGCTAATACTATGCACTTTTTGATCTTCTTGAGGTATTTGATTTAATCTATGTATTAGTCTAAAAAATTTCTCTATTTTTAGATGTTTATCTTCACTATATATAAAGTCTTTTTCATGATAAATTTGAACGTTAGAGGGAATATCAAACATCTTATCCTTCCAATATGGTATAGATAAGGAACCACAAGGATTGCTTAAATAATCATTTAACTTCATATCTCATTTCACTCCTGTCAAAAAATTCACAGTAAAAAATTATCTTCTTCCATATAGGGATGTTTTATACCACATGAATCTCACCAATTATTAGATTTTTATGACTAACATATCTTCTGTTCCAAATTCAACACTATTTATATAATCCTTTTGAAATTCAAACGCTCCTCCATGTGTAGAAGGCTGCATTATGTTATTAATCATAAGTACTTGTCTAGAAAACTTAAGTGATTGCTCGTGGTAATTACTAAGTTCCTTTTCCCATTCCTCTACACTGTAATCTACATGAACTGGCCAAATTATTATCGACTTATGAACTTCGTTGCTAATAAACAAATTCATTGTATCCTCATCCCATAAGTCACCACATAGAGCAATTGTAAATTTACGACCGTTCATTAAAAAATGTTCTATTTGTTTTCCTTCGCAATAATGTTGATCTGTTATCGAAAATTCTTTCCAGCCCTTTGATAATCGACGATAATTCACTGTCTGTCCACCATCGTTTGAAGCAACTAAATAACTACTATATATAACATCATTAGCGAGTTCAAAATAACCAAATCCTACACCTATATTGTATTGTTTAGCTGTATTTAATATATTAATGATAGCTTTATCTTCTTTATCTAAAGCAATTTTTATATCATGAGTAAAATTCCAGTTAAGACTATTAAACCCCTGTAAAAATGATTCACCAAAAAATATAAATTCAATGTTACTTTTAGCTGCGATTTTTATGAACTTAACTATTTGATTTGCATTATGCTTAATATCTCCATTTATACACTTTGCAGGAATTAGTCCTATTTTCATATTAATTACCTATCTTCCCAAATTGATATATTCTTGCAACTTCATTTAGCTGCATATATCTTATTTCATATAGTTCTTTTGATATATCTTTAGGATTGGATAGTATTCCTCATCATCCCAAATCAAATTATATTTCTGTTCTAAACGATCCATTTCATCTTGTGTCATTGATGAAACATCACCTATAATATATATGGTATAAATGATTTCGTTTCTTTTTGATAAGTATTAAATGCCTCACCATATTTCATTGACATATATCTGTCAGCATTTGGGATATAGGAAAATTTAAACATGATAAATAAGAAAACAGGAATGATGAGTGCCCAAAGATTCATCGTCAGTAGTGCAAATCCTAAGACCCACAAAAAATCACCAAAATAATTTATGTGCACAGCATAGTGAAATAATCCACCTGTATAGAGTTTTCCTTTGTTGTTTGGGTTTTCTTTAAATTTCATTCTGAGTAGTTCTGAAGTTGTATTTAACATACTGCCAGCAAAAAAGAAAATGAGTGCAAAAACATATAGAATCAAATTATAATTAGAGCCATAAATAGCTAACAAAGGAAATCCGACATAATATAAACCAAAGGCAAATGAATTTCCAAAAGCCTCTTTAAAACTTATACCCCTAGGTAACCAAATAAACATCATTGCATTTAATCTAATAAAAGTTATCCCTAAAAAAATGAACAAAGTAATCTTCATTATATTATTTATGTTTTCTGCATTAGTTATCAATATGCTAGAAAAAATTAAATAGGCTAATTGAAACACAAGTATCATAATTTTGGTGCCTAGGGTTTTTCTTTGAATACCGTACATCAGATACCTCCTAATGATTAATTATTTAACATCATTTATTTTATCATAGTCTAATAAAAAAGCCCAGATAAAAAATCTAGACTATATGTTGTTTCTTTTGTGAAATAAATGCCACCTATGACATGGATATATCTTTACTATTCTTCAACAGCATTGATAGCTCGTATAATGCTGTTTTATTACTATCATACTTTAAACGCAATAGTGCATCATCATAGTCCACCCATTGGTATTCACTATGTTCATGTGATAATACAAATTCACTACTTATCTTCACAGCAAAGGTGTATTCTGGAATCACAAATAAATCTGGATAATTATGCATGATTTCTTTGAAACAATAAGTTGGAATGCTTGATATTGTTTTAAGTCTAAAGATGTCTTTCGAAACACTTACGCTTGTTTCCTCATACATTTCTCTTATAGCTGATTCTAGGTATGTTTCTGAATCTTCTCCACCACCAGATACAAATTGCCACATTTCCATATCTGTTCTCTTGAATATGCAATACTCATAACTATCATCCTTTTTTCTAAAAGGAATTATTAATACTTGAAAAGGTGCTCTTGCCATTGTATCACTCCATTCAATAAAAAAATAAATGTCTACATCACATTTCAACATTTGGTGAAAATTACCTATCTCAGTTTTCATATTCTAATATTATACCATCTAGATCATTACTTTTAAATCTATTTTCAACACAATTTAATCAGAAAGAAAATAAAAATCAATTATGCGGCAGAATGGAAAATCTTCTAAAACTAAAAAAATAAAAGCACCAACATTTAACTGGTGCATTTAGTTTGTTATTTTGTTGATTTATTTGATGTGTAAAATATGCCAATACAGCCAATAATAAATATAGAAGAAACAGTAACATGTAAAAAAAGTACTGCAACAATATTGTTTGCATCACCAATTGTTGATCGGCCCTCGAAAACCTAAAGACACTAAAGAGAGTTCTAAACCTTTAATTCATTTCATTTACACAAACTTCTTGACACTACCTTTGCAATGTCTTCTTGAATCAATTATAAATGAAATAATCATGTTTTCAACTATACATAAAATATCCACAAATATTGTGGACTCAATAAACCCATTCTAGCGCCATAATGATGTATAAAGCGTAGAAGGATTTTTTTATATTTCATTTGTATACTATACAGGGAGATAACTATAAAATGTAACTATTTTAGCTTAATGAATTTCCCATTTTCAATTTCATAAATCTTTTTGAATTTATTTGCAAACTCAATATTGTGAGTCACAGCAATCACAGTTGTACCATTTGAGTTTAACTTTTTTAGAATATTATATAATTGGTTAGAATTATCTTCATCTAAATTACCAGTAGGCTCATCTGCAAGCACTAAAGTAGGATTATTGATTATTGCCCTAGCAACAGCTACTCTTTGTTGTTCTCCTCCAGATAAGTATTTTGCTTTTCTATCGAGTAACGAATTAATACCCAATTCCTTTGATATTTTTTCCAGTTCATTATCTTTATTTTTAGAAAACAATTTAGGCAATAATATATTTTGTCTAACTGAGTATTCCATAATTAAGTTATAATCTTGAAATACTATACCTATATTGCCATTTCTAAAACTAGCTAATGACTTCTCACTCATTGTATCTAGATTTAAGTTATTATAAGTATACTTCCCACTAGATAGGGTATCAATTGTTGCAAGAATATTAATAAGTGTTGTTTTCCCTGCTCCAGATTTACCAGTGATTGCGATAAAATCACCTTCATTAAATGAAAAATTAATGTTGTTTAAAATATATGTTTTGTCTTTATCAAAACTTTTGTATGCATTATCTAACTTAAACATATTAATACCTCACATTTTAATTAGTTGTTTAATTGATTTTTTTCTTAATGATATTAGTGATATAAACGCTTGAATTATAGGGATTGCAAACAATAAAATCATGACATAAAACAAATGATCAATCCTTGGAATCGCCAAGCTTAACTGACTGTACGTTGACACTACTATTATTGAAGATACAATACCAATGAGTAAAGAAAATATAGAAGATATTGCACTAACAATAGTAATCTCACCTAATAGTATCTTCACTAAATCATTAAATTTCATTCCGAGTACATAAAGTGTTTTAATAAATTTTGTTCTGTCTTTAATTAATAGTTTAATTGTAATATTCATATTTACAAAAGAAACAAGCGCTATTAATATAAAGAATATAATTGGAAGTTCATAAATAATTGAAAAATTATTTAATTCATAATTCAATAATTGATTATAACTTACAACAGAATCATCTATGAAATCAGAATAAATACTTTCAATAATTAACTGTACTTCATTTTCTTCTAAAGTGGAATATATATAGTAAAATTCAAATATATATTTTGATGTTCCATTGTTGGTTACTAAAATTTCATCATCAATAAATTCTGAGTAAGATTCTACTGACATAATTGCAATATTAGTTTCTTCGTAGTTTTCAATGCTAATTACTTCACTGATATTAAACTCCTGATCGTTTAAGACGATAGTAGTTGAATTATTCAGTGCAGAATATATATCTTCACTGACAGAAACATTAGGTAATGTAGTACTGATTCCGTTTTCAGATACCACTTCATAAGTGTAAATATTATTATTGATGAGTGTCTTTTGTGAATCCATAGTCGTACCTATGATTTCAATTTCAGAGATACTATCTAGCGTTCGAACAAAGGGGACAACTTCTGGAAAGGATTCTTTAAGTCGTTCAAAATAATTGATATTAATATCTGAATATCTTGATTCATCAATAATTAGATAATATTCATCTTTTCCAATTGAAAGTTGAGAGGTGATTGATTGTCTAACACTAGCAACAAAAAATATAGAAAAAACAACTGTTATACCTGCGATTGCAAGTGAAATGATTGAAAAAAATAACCGCTTTTTTTTATTCAATAAAACTAAGTCAATCATTTTCATATTTTCACTTCCTTTAATTCTTCATAATAACTTCTTTTGGTAAATAATATAGAAACTAGGACATTTATAAAGGAAGTAATCAAAATTACTGTAACTAATATAATGCTTGCATCTCTTAAAAGATGTAAAACTCTTATATATGCTAAATTATTTAATATCAAAGATATAATAAACAATATTATAAAACTTACTATTATCGAAGTAATAGTTCCTACAATACTTGTGATAACATTTTCAAGAAAATTAATATATATGATTTTATTTCTTGTAGCCCCTAAAACCCTGTATATGGCATTATTCCTCTTAAATATACTAAAGAAAAAAGTTGAAACATTAATGAAATTGACAATACCTAAAATAACCAAAACAGATGTAATTGAGGTAAGAACCATAAAATATGTTTCATTATCCATAATTTGACTTTGAATCATATCCTCTCTAGTAATTAAAACTGTTGAATCTGTAATATTAAAACTATCCATAATATCGTTTTTTAAATCTACATCGTCCATACTTCCTTCATGAATAATATAGTTATCTGGAAAAACAGAATATCCTATGCTCACTTCATAATATGAATAAGGAATATATGCTTGTGTATAATAAATATATGGATCAATAGCCTGTCCAGCTTCAACATTTTTTTCAATAAGTTGTTCTCTAGTCAAAGTATCACTAACTACTCCAATAATTTCAAAATTACCACTTGATGTCTCAATAATCTCTCCGACCGCATTATAATAGCCAAATAAGTTCATTGCGGTTGTTTCATCGACAATTACTACAGAATCTGATACACCTTCGTTCCAGACATTTCCATATAATAGATCTATCTTTTGGTTTATTATATTGGAATATCTATAATCAAAAGCAGTTACACCTGTTTCAATAAAATCAGCTGTCGTTGCTAAAAAACTAATATTTTGTCTCATGGTTGAGGAAATATCTGTATTTTTAATTAGTGAAACATGTTGATAATTATCTTTAAGTTGTTCAATTTCGTTATTGGCAAAATAAAATCCATCCGGGTAATTTGAACTGCTTATATTAGTTGAAATCAATGCACTTTGTTCATTGAATATAATGGATGATTCAATTTTATTTAGTGAAACTTCTCTAAATGAAATCATCAAAAAAATGACAAGTACACTTATGAAAATAAATACTAAATTATAAATATTAAATTCTTTATAACTTGAAAATTTGTGCCATAAATGTTTAGCTAGCATACTTATCATCTTCCTGTCATCATTAGTAATAATAGTTTGTTCTAATTTCGCTTGGTATCATACTATAATACTCATAGTTGAAATTAGGAGTATAAGAATTAATAAATTTAAGGTTGTATGAAGTTCCATCATACTCAAAATTGCTTTTTTCAGTATTATTTAATTGATTATAAAAAACTGGTACTAAATCATAGTCTATGACAAACTCATATGGAGTATGTGTTGGTGATTTCACTATTGTCTCCTTCAAAATATGTCCATTCCAACCACCATATTTTTTTTCAACAACGACAATTCTTTCAATTATTTTCATTTGGATTTGCATTAGTGCAACACCAGCTAAACTATTCGAATTTTCGATTTCAAATGCAACTTCTTCACCTTCTGAATAAGTGTAATCCCAACTTTGATGATTTTCAAATGTTATTCCAACGCTTGCATTTTTAATAGGACCATATCCAATTGTACTTGACATAGTATATTCATGTTGTATATCAACTAGTACATTTTCATATGAGCCAACAAGTTCGTTGTCATCAATCGGATTAAAACTATCATTGACTAATGAATTCGTAACTATGTGTAATTTATCATATACATAATATGTATAATATTTATATACATCTGTTCCACCAAAAACAGGTACTCTGCGTCCTTTTTTGTAAGTATCGTCAATATGAAACTTTGTATATCCGCTCATTTCTGTTCCATAATAACTTGTCCCTGTATTATAACCATAAGATTCACTTGATAATAGTAGTATCGATGTTAGTATTAGTACTAATAGTAGACAAACTTTTTTCATTTAAAATCCCCCCTCTTTTAATAACATCTATAGTCAGGATAAGTGAATTCATCACTGTTGTTATATAGATAATATGGTGATTTGTATTCGGCATTATCTGACCCTAAGTAATAATAAAATCCAACATATCCCAAAGTAATATTTTGGGATCCTGTTATATTTGTACTCCATGAATATGAACTCCATTCTCCAAAAATCGTCGATCTAGTAGAAACTCCTGTATGGATAGCTTGTATAACTTTAGCTTCAATTTTATATACGGGCATTATGACAAATGGGTCTTCATCTATGTTGTTCCCAAGCTCTGACATTATCCTTACATTATTATTGTATCTATAGACATTAGTCCATGTTACACCAAATGTATTTGAAATATCATTGACTGATACTGTTATACCTACTGAAAATGAATTTGTATGAATCATTTCTTCACTCATTAAAAAGCCAATGTCAGTTAATTTCACTTTAAGCCCTTGATATACAACAGAATAGTCTCTGTAAAATGTCATTTGTGGAGTACCCAAAACGCCATAATAACTAATTTTATAATATTCTCTTGTGTACACATCATGGTAAGTTATTGTTCTTCTTGTCGAAGTCCATACATCACCCTCTTTATTCCAATGATAACCAGTATGATCATAGATACCGGATGTATCACTAGAATTGTATCTAGGAGATTTTATGTTTAAATAAAATGTATCTTCAGCTGCATATGTATCCGGAATAAATATAAAAACCCCCAAAAAAACCAATAAAATAAAACTAATTTGTTTTTTCATTTTCCCCTCCAATATCGCTCTATATGAGCTGATAATATCAAATTTTTATAAAATTGTCAATTATAACCAGAATACATATGTTTTTATTTTAAATTACTCATCCATAAAACTAAATTACCCTTTATAGATATAAGTATATTTAGCCTTCTAATTTACTCTTTATATTGCAAATATTTTCACACGTTCAATCTATAGTTTATTGCACACCTTCTATTGATATCGACTATTATGTGATTATTGATGATATAGAGTGCAAAAACTAGTGTAAAAATAAAAGTGCATTTAAGTTAATAATAATGCACTCATAAAGGATGTGTAAATAAATGATTATAGGATATATTAGAGTATCTACTCAAAAACAAAATTTAGAAGTACAGCAAGATGCACTTAATAACTATGGTATTGATAAGCTCTATGAAGAAAAAGCTTCTGGAAGAAATACCAATAGACCTGTGCTAAATGAAGTGATTAATTATCTTAGAAAAAATGATACATTAGTTATTTATGATCTTTCACGTTTAGGACGTACGGTCCATCAGGTAATGAAACTTATTGAATACTTCTCACAAAATAATATAGGCTTTACATCATTAAAAGATGATTTAGACATCACTACACCAATTGGTAGAGCGATGGTGAGTATAATTGCTTCTTTTAATCAAATGCAGGTAGAAATACAAAACGAGAAGATAAAAGAAGGAATATCAAATGCCAAAATGCACGGTAAGAAATTTGGAAGAAAACCATTGTCAATTAATAAAATTAAAATAATAAAAACCCTCAAAAAAGAGGGCTATACAAATCAAGAAATTGCCAATCATTTAGGCATTTCAAAACGAACTGTTATAAATTACAATAAAAAAACATTATAAATCAACTGTATCAATATATTCATTATCAGCTTCATCATTAAGATATTTCATAAGTACTTCACCAGTTACAGATAATTGTCGGTTTTCAACTAGGATTGTTACTCCAATATCGAATGGATCAATTTTGCTTAAAACTATTTCTTTATTATATTTATTTAAAAATTCAGATCGTTCTTGTTTTGTATCAAAATATAAATAAGATTTTATATATTTACACATGCTATCTCAGCCTTTTCAAAGAATCGAATTTAATTGTTCAATATGATGCATTATAGAGTATCTTTTAATAACTCCTAAACTAGTATTTAATCCTTTACTACTCAAATCGCGAAAATTTTCAATTCCAACAGAATGAAAATGAAAATCATAATCTTCGTCAAGTTTTTCGAGAGCTTCAAGTTTTTTTTCTGATTGACCTGTTGTATCCATGTTTGAATCAGATACATAATGTCTAACTCTTAAAACCCCTTCGCTAGATTGATAAACTAAGTGGATAGCTACTGCATATGGTAAAAATCCACTTGTAAAGTCTTCTCCCACAATAGAATAATCAGAGAATCCAACAAACCCTTCCTCTTCATATATCATGTGCCAATCTGAAAAAAATTCATCTGTACGTAATGCATAATCCTGGTTTCTATGTCTTTTATTAAAAACATCTCTGATAATAACTGCATTCATATCTCTTGAATAAAATGTATGATGATCAGGAATAAGTGTAAACATAGGTTGTTGATGTTCAAATACTCTATCATACAATTCAATATAATCTCTATCTAAGTGTATTAACAGGATATCTCTTATTGATTTGCCAAATGTCATCAGTGTGTTAAGATTATTTTCTAATTCACTATCAACTATTATAGCTGGAATAACATAAGGGTTTGCATATAAATCTCTTATAAATCTAAGTTGTGATTCATAAGACAAGGCACTTAAATCATCTTCAAAATCACCGACTTTTGGATTAAATACAATTGCAATCGGTTTTCTGTTTTTATAAAACTTATCAATACATTTTAGTAAAGTTGAACTTTTTTTAACCGGCTCAACAATTGGAATGATACGATCCCCTATTAAATCTACAATTTCTCTTAATGCAAGCAGCTCTTCTTGTTTGCCTCGTAAATACGGAAAATACATAGTAACCCCTCCATAGGATTTTTTATAACTAAATTTCTCTATTGAGAAAATCAATTAGCCTAACGCTTTGTACTTTATTTGCATTGAGAAAATAACCAATAAATTTCAATTCGTATGGTATTTCACCCAAATAATCAATTGAATTCTTATATCTTGTTTTAATGACTTCAAGAACTTTTAGATATACTTCATCTAAATCAATTTTTTTAAACAAATCCAAACATGCTGTGTACATATAAATTGGTTTCACATTAGGAAGTTTGTTATAAAAATGTTTTATGATTGCTTCATATTCGCTTTTTCGTAATATTTTAAAAATTGTTAAGTGATCTAAGTCAAGTCTATTTATATCTGGTTCTTTTACAAGAGTTTTACTTATTGTATTTTTCTTTGTAAGAGTATAAATGCCTACAGGTGTATCTTTATATATCTCATAAAGTTTATCATAATTCTTTTCGCTAGATATGATGCACACATGATCGAAAGCTTTGTAATAATTTTCGATTTGAGAATCTAGTCGATCAAAATTATCTAAATCAGTTTTTATTTCATATATGACTGCTTTACCATTAATAAGTATAAAATCTGCTTTTGATTTGCCAATTGGAATTTCAGTTAATGCTACTGTAGTTTTTAAACTATGTTTGCCTAGTAGCAACTTATTTAAAATTGTATTTTTATAAAAATATTCATTTCTATAATCGGTGGACAACTTACCATACATTTCTTTAATAAAATCGAGATCTGATTTAGTTTGTTCGCCAACATAATATTCTTTTAAATTATTATAAATTTTTGGTTTTTTATTCTTGATTATAGACTGAAACGTATTAAGTGTAAATAATCTATTAATTGCGTAATTCATATATTTAATCTCCCACATACAGATAATTTAATATTAAAATAATGTTAGAGATAACCTCCAACAAAGATGTTCATAACATGATGTGTTAATTATCCCCTACTAAATTATGTTACATCATCGAATCTAATAAAGCAATGATTAATATCTGGTGTTTGTTTCAATTTGATTTTGTATAGAATACATTATTCTAATTATATGACTTAATTATTTACTTCGTTTATACTAAAGATATCCACAAATATTGTGGACTGAATATATACCTTCTGGCGCTATAATGATTAGTAAAGCGTAGAGGGATTTTTTTATCTCTCTTTTGTGTTCTATACTGGGAGGAAATTATGAAATTAGAAAAGAACATGGAATTATATTTAGATAATTCAAAACGATTTAAAAGTTTTAAAATGTATGAAATGGAAAGTCTTGCACTTAACCGTGCAAAACTATTTTTTGCTTCAATTAATATCAAATCAATTAAGCTAATAAAGAAAAAAGATGTTGAATCATGGATTGATCACATGAAATCAAACCACAATCACTATAAGGCATTATCACCTAAATCTATTAATGAGTATATCGGTGTTTTCAAAAGATTATTGAAATATTTCAAAGTATTCAATGATATACAAACAATACCAAAATTAAAAGTTAAGCAAAAGTATCGTGAATCGTTGTCAAAGCAAACATTAAAAACAATATATGATTATTTTGATAATATCGATCTATCTTTTGAAAACAATCTATTAAGAGCTTCATTGTTTTATACGCTTCTTTTTACCGGAGGTCGTGCTACTGAAACAGTTGAATTAATGAAGTATGATGTAGATATAGTTAATAAGTTCATTATCTTCAGAAAAGTGAAAGGTAATAAAGAAAGAGCTGTACCTATTTCAGATACAGCTGCAAAGTATTTAAAACTAATGAAGGATTCTCATCCTTATGAATACGTATTTCATAACACAATTTGGAATAGGAAGGCTGTTTACAATGATGCAAGGTATTTAGCTGAGTTTTTAAGAAAAACGCTAGAAACGCCTTATTTCTCATGTCATATGTTACGTCATACATTTGCGACTACATTAGTAAATAATGGTGCTGACCTGGCTGTAGTTCAAGATATACTCGGTCATGAAGACGAAAGAACAACTAGAATATATGCAAAAATCTGTATTAATAGGTTGAAACAATCATATTTCAAATACTTAGATTTTTAACATCTATTTATATTTATGTTAAAGTTGATATCATTCCAAATGTATACATTATCAAAGAAAATTCGTGTACTTCTACCGTTATAATTGAAGTTGACTCTTTCAAAATGGGTAAAATACTGCGTATTTACATTTACGAATCCTGCAGCCAGGGATCTCATTGCACCTGCAACAGCAACATTTGGATTAGTTATAGAATCAACAACTATAATATAGTCAATATTTTGGATTTCAACATTACCATTGGACAATGAATTTGGAAGAATTATCTTTTCAAGTAGAATTAATGATGAATACATTTTTCTTTGAATATCACTTCTTTTTACTTGTTGAGAAAAATCCTGTCCGAATATGTTTCTTTTAAATTCAATTAAATTAAGTCTAGTTGTAATATGAAGTGCATCTGTGCTGCAGTGAGTTTGACCAGTGCCAAATAATTTACGACTTATATAGTCCATATTAAATGCAACTGTATTATTATTTACTAATGGTCTTCGTTGGGTGTCTTTTGATAAATCTGTAAATGTACTTTCTATATTCGTGTCCCCCGGTAAACAAGAACCCATAAATGACCTAACATCATTTTTTAGGCTCATTTTCTCCTCCATTATCATATTTATATTTCGTATTTAAAGCTTCCATTTCCAAAAATGGTTTAACCATCTCTGCGTATGCCTCATTAATATGATTATTGATTTCTTTAAATTCTAGTTCGTTTTTTTGCACTTTGATATTATAAAAACTAGTATTCTTTTGTACATTTAACTTCATAGATGCAGTTTCTAATGCAAGTAAAAATTGTGGGCTGTGTGTGACAAGAAGTATTTTGCATTTATTAAATTTCACTAGTTTTACAATTGTTTCAGCAAATATATTTTGCCATTCTGGATGTAAATGTGATTCCGGTTCATCAAAAATCAATAACGATTTTTCGTTTGTTTTACCTTTTTCAATCAAAGTTCTTAATATAATAAACATTTTTAAGCCAGTTGCAAGGTTTTGTAGTTTTATCTTGTTTTGTGAATAGACATAATCATTTTCTTCCAGAAATATATCACTCGACATCAGTTTAGACACATCTTCCATAATTTTCTCGTAAATTTCACTATTGTGAATTTCTTCAAATGAACTAATAGATTTCTCGTTAACTAGATTTTGTAGTTTATCAGAATGATTAACTAGAGAAAATGAATAATCATACATGTCCTTTGCATATATATATTCAGGATACGCAACTCTACTTAATGGTACAACCCTGCGCCTTGGTTTTTTGTACTTCCATTTATCTACAATCAAGGGATTATCAACTAAATATACACTTTGAAATGTTGATTCTATAAATGGGGTTTCATTAACTATCTCGTTTTCATTCAAAATAATATTATAAAACAGTTTATCTTTTTCTGATAGAGTAATAGTAGCTTTAGTTGATTCGATCTTTAGATATTGATTATTAAACTCTGTGTTCAAATTATTCAGTATTCTTCTTCTTATGAATTCATTATTATTTGTGTTATCACTAATATAATTAATAGATTCTCTTAATACTAATAAATTCTCACTTTTAAACCTGTTTGCATTAAATGTTCGTTGAATTCGAGAGTTAATTTTATCCTTCTCAATTTCATCTTTAAGTCTTAAAATTATATCTTCAGTTTTTACTTGTGAAACACTATTAAAAAAATCTTCGAGTATATTCTTTAAAACAATCTCGTTTTCAGCATCTGAAAAACCATTAATAGCATTAAATATTAATCGAATAATTGGAAAATCTTCATTACCTGACCTTTCTGATAACACACTCAAAAAATATAACTCAACATTAAAATACCTTTGATAGAAATTTAAAATTCGCTTAGATATAAAGTCCTTTTTCTCAAGAAAAATAACATTATAAATATTTTCTGTTGCGTTGCATATTGAAAACAAGGCTTTTCCAATTGTACTTTTACCAGTGTTGTTTAAGCCAGTGATAATAGTCAAACCATCAATCTTTATATTTGCCTCTTTAATTGCACCTATGTTTTGTATATTTAATTTCATGGATTTACCCCTCACTCATAAAAATTATAGCATATAAACTAGAATAAAAATTAAACATTGAGTAGAAACAAACGCAAATTATCTATTATTTACATTATTTGTTTTAATGAAGTGTCTATATTTGCATAATTCTAATTCTATCTTCATTCAACAGTTTATGTAATAAGTTTTTTCCATGAGCTTTATTATCAAGAGTATTGCCATAAACCTCAATGAGTTTAATTACACTAGTATAAATATCATTTTTGATTTGAATCTCTCTGTCAATATTATATATCGAATAATAAAATAACAACTTAATTTTCCTATCATATAAGTTATAATAATCAAAAACAGTTTGAAAATAAGCATAATCTTGATCATTCAATGAATGTCCATAAAAAGCGATCATTTCAATTCCATCGCTTAAAACATGTTCAATATTTGTTTGTTCTTTATCAGTAAATAATTTAATTTTTCTGAATGTTTTTGTAAATATATAGGCAGGATCATCGTATTTGAATTTAGTACTGTCAATCCCAATAATATTTGTAGAATCATCTAGCTTTCCGTGAACATTTTCAATATTTAATACAGGTAATTCTTTTATTATTGTTGTATAATTAAAACTCATTATATTCGTTTTGCTCGATTGCAATAGTTTTAATAGTCCACGACTTTTTTCTCTATATTGCTCATTGTCTTTAAGTTGAGATAATAGATAATCTCTAAAATTATTTTCAAACTTTATTAGTTCTTCAGATAAATATTTATACAGAAGTTCAATTTCAAATGTTTGTTTGAATTCTTGGATGTATGTAATATTTCTTGGGTAATTTAATATATAATGACTTAATAAAGCGAGCACAAACTCTTCGTCTGCGTATGAATTGATATTACTATTTGTTAAATATTTTTGAAAGAACGTTATGAATTTATACCAATAATTAGTGGAATTTTCGGTGTAAAATGTATTGAACATAGTGTTTTCTATATCTGCCCATTTAACTTCATCGTCAAATTTATTAGCGTTAAGAATAAAGTAAAAATCCCAGAAACAAAACTTACCATTTTGAATTTCTGATATCCCAATTCTCAAATGTTCTAACATCTCAAACTGATCAAAATAGTACGGGTATTTTCTATTGTATCTACTATAGATATTAGAGTTATGTTTTTGGTATTCAAAGTAATCATTGAAACTGGATTTCAACTTACATTGCTTATCGAATCCATTTCCTACTATTAATAATCTCATAACATCTTTATTATCGTAATTACTCATGAGAACTTCCTATTTATTTAGCAGCTTTTCTTCAGCTGTTTTGATCGCATCAAACATAGCAATCATTCTTTTTTCTTCCGCAAGTGATCTATCTGTCACACCCAATAAATAATCAACACTTACACCAAAATATTGCGCTAACTCAATTGCTTCTTCTGCCAATAGATTTCTATGTCCACTCTCAATTTTCGAATAAACACTACGATCTTTCTTACCAATTGCATCTGCTAATGCTGTTTGAGACAAACCTTTCGTAGCTCTTAATTCTTTTAAACGAATTTTCATACTTTTACCTCCAAAGTAAATTTAAATAACAAAAAAACTTTACTTATCGCTCAAAATGTGCTAAATTGTAAGTAAAGTACTGATTGTGTAATCGTGATGTATGAAATTCTATAGGGTCTAATACTGGTAATATTAGAATAACTTTGGAGCGGGCGATGGGAATCGAACCCACCTCATCAGCTTGGAAGGCTGAGGTTCTACCGATGAACTACGCCCGCATAAGAATGGTCGGGAAGACAGGATTTGAACCTGCGACCTCCTGGTCCCAAACCAGGCGCTCTACCAAGCTAAGCTACTTCCCGAAAAATGGCGTACCCAAGAGGACTTGAACCCCCAACCTCTTGATCCGTAGTCAAGCGCTCTATCCAATTGAGCTATGGGTACTTAAGGAGAGTTATTAAACTCTTATATATAACGCCAATAGCGTTGTTGTTACAGTGGTGACCCGTACGGGATTCGAACCCGTGAATGCATGCGTGAAAGGCATGTGAGTTAACCGTTTCTCCAACGGGCCAACAATCTAGCAGCACATATAATTATACCAATAAATTATGAAATGTCAAGACATACTACCAATATTTTATTGTCGTTTTTAAAATCGTTTTATTAGGTATAAAAACCAGTACCTTTTCTACTGTTTTGGACGTATTGCTAAAACCATGAAACATCATTTTAACAGATCCACAAAATGGTTGCAATTATGTATACTGTTACCATCATACTTCTTGTGATGATGTGCATTCGTTTCATTATCGAAATAGAAAACTAATATATAGATGCTAAGTGGCTCATGGCCACTTTTTTAATATTGAATACGTGCTAATAATGCTTTCGCTGACTTTTCATCTTTCAACGCTTTGACGATTTCATAGACAAATTCATAAACAACACCAGCACCACGGGCAGTAATGATATTCCCATCTTTAACCGCTTTTTTCTTAGGTAAGTATTTACCTAATGGCATATCTTTTTCGCTGCCGGGAAAACACGTGTATTTCTTATCATCTAGTAGCTCTGCTTGACCTAAAAATCTTGGTCCAGCACATATTGCAGCTATTATTTTATTCTGTTCATTAAATGCTTTTGCAAAGCGTTTTATGATAACATCTTTATCAATGATTTTAGCAACGTATGCACCACCAGGAATGACAAAGAAATCATAATCATTCGTGTTGATATCTTTTAACATTTTATCCACTTTCAAAAGTTGTCCAAAAGCACTTATGACTTCAAGATTATCATTGATGGTTGCTGAATCCATTTCAAAACCAGCACGGACCAAAAGAGCTCTTGTCGCTAATGCTTCAACGTCTTCCATATGATCTGAAAATACTATTAATCCACGCATAAGATCACTCCTTTACAAGTTCATCAACAATGCTCGCTATAAGAGCACTACCCTTACCTTTCTCAAATGATTTATAGTTTTCATAATGATCCTCCATACCAATGATGTCAGAAATGATTTTAATCGATATGATTGGTATTTTTTTTATATAAGCAACTTGATAGAGACTTGTTCCTTCCATATCTACAACATATGGAAAATCAACATGTTCAGTCATGAAATAATCACCTGTATATAGATCACTCTGTTTTGCATTTTTAAATTTAGATGTAGCTTCTTTGAGTAATTTATCATTTGATTTAAATACTACAGGCATATGTGGTACTTGTCCTTTTTCATACCCAAAGAATGTTAAATCAAAATCATGATATTTAGCACTTTTAATAATAACTACATCACCAACTTCATAGTGATGACTTGCACCTGCAAAACCAACATTATAAATAGCTTTAACTTCATTTTTAAGTATTGCCTCAGTTAAATAATGAGCTGCATTAACTTTTCCAATACCAGTAACTAAAACATCATGACCTTTTATGTCCTTTACTTCTTCTGGCATAGCCGCTACGATTAACTTCATAATCTTGCACCTAATATTTGTTTAATTTTAGCAACGATTAAATCAACAGCGATATCATGTTTTTGGTCATTGGGAATAATTACATCCGCATAACGCTTCGTTGGTTTAATATACTTGTGAAACATTGGTTTAACAGTCTTTTCATATTGTGAGACAACACTTTCAATGGTTCTACCACGTTCATTCATATCTCGCAATAATCTTCGAATGAAACGTGTATCATCATCAGCTGTCACAAATAATTTAATATCCGCTAAACTTCTAACTTTCGCATTTTCTAAAATTAGTATCCCTTCAATGATAATAATTGGTTTCGGTTCAATATGTTCGATCTTTTCACCTCTTGTAAATGTTTCAAAATCATATACAGGTTTATCAATTGCTTCATAATTTAAAAGCTTTTTGAGGTCTTCAAAAAGCAGTTCATTATCAAGTGAACTTGGATGGTCATAATTGACCTTAAAACGTTTTTCTAATGGTAAATCTCTTTGATCTAAGTAGTAGTCATCATGTTTAATGATAATCACATCATTTAAACCAGCTGCATCTAATACTTCAGATACAATACTGCTTTTTCCTGATGCAGAACCACCACCCACTAAAATTAGTAAGGGTTTATTCATTGTTAATTCCTTTTATTATATTTGGCATTCAGGTTTAAGTTCGGATTGTGATTCTTGATCAACTAAATAATCAAAGTCCTTATGTCTTTTAAGCCAAACGACTGCATATGGGCATGTAGCAACCATTTTCCAGTCTTTTTGTTCGACATATTTGCACAAAGCTTTCATTAAATCACTCGCAATTCCTTGACCACGTAATGAAGGGTCTACATACGTATGATCAACGACAACAACACCGTCTTTATAGAATGGGAAGGTTGCTTCTACAATCAATTTTCCATCTTCATCATTGACATAAATACGATTTTTTTCATAGTTGAATTCCATACTATTCACCTCTATAAAAAGTATAACATATTTATACAATCTATTGAGATATAAAAGAGATTAATGGCTTGTTTATATATAGATAAAAAGTTAATGCTACTTATTTCTTTTATAATTAACCTCTTATTTATAATAAATATGGTGCTTATTTATAGATTTAAGTGTTATTATTTGCTATAATATGATTGAAGTTATTTTGGAGGACTTTCAACATGAACAAAAAACAATTAATTATTGAAACACTTAGTGTAGTTATATCAATCATTTTAATCGTCATCGCATACGTCTTAGAACAAAACCTTACAGCAACCTGGTATGTGATTTTACTATATGCCTTAGCGTTTGCCATTGGTGGTTTTGCTAAAGCCAAGCAAGGTATACAGGAGACGATCGAAAATAAATCTTTAAATGTAGAGATCTTAATGATCCTTGCAGCATTAGGCGCATTTATTGTGCAAAACTTTGCTGAGGGTTCTATTTTAATCATTATTTTTGCTGTAACAGGTGTATTAGAATCATATGCAACTTCAAGAAGCAATAAAGATTTGACAAGTTTACTAAAGCTTGCACCTAAAATAGCTATGATGATTAAAGATGGAAAAGAAATTGAAGTACCTGTTAAGGATTTAAAAATAGGCGATAAGGTTTTAGTCAAAGTTGGTCAACAAATCCCTGTTGATGGCACGATTATTGATGGTGCTTCTTCAATTGATCAAGCAGCGATTACTGGTGAATATGTTCCTATTTCAAAAGGTTTAAATGAAGATGTCTTCGCAGGTTCCATCAATATTGAATCGACAATTATTGTTGAAACAAAAAAAGATCCAAGTGATTCTGTTGTACAAAAGATTATTAATCTCGTACAAGATGCACAGGAAAACAAGACACGTGGACAATCACTCATTGACAAAATTGAAAAATATTATGTCTATATCGTTATCTTATTAGCCATTGGCTTTATGGTATTGCCCCCACTTACTGGCTGGTTATCCTGGTCAGATGCTTTCTACCGCGGGACAGTTGTCCTAGTTGTTGGATCTCCTTGTGCGTTAGTTGCTTCTATCACACCAGCAATGTTAGCATCGTTATCAAATGGTGCTAGAAAAAGAATTTTAGTTAAAAGTGGTCAACACTTTGAAAGTCTTATCGGTATTGATACAATCATCGTAGATAAAACTGGTACACTAACAACTGGTGAACCAAAAGTTGCTAGAATTGAAGTTATTGATAGTTTTGATAAAAACGAAGTGCTATCTTTATTAATGACAATGGAAAAACAATCAAATCACCCGCTTGCAAAAGCAATCGTTGATTATTTAGATGGCGATGTAAATAGTTTTGATTTAAAAACAAAAGAAATATCAGGTCGTGGCATGGAAGCGACATATCAAAATGTAGTTTGGCGTATTGGTCGATTCGACGCAAAAATAAATCAAACTCTCGATAAACCTTATACACGCTGTCAGACTTTAGGGCATTCGATTGTGAATATCATCAAGGCTGATGAGATTATTGGATACGTTGCTTTAATGGATACACTCAGAGAACAGGCAAAAGAAGCCATTCAAGAACTGAAAGCACAAGGTGTGGAAACAATCTTAGTAACTGGTGATAATGAAAATACTGCAAAATATATCGCCGCTGAAGCAGGAATAGATCATTATAAAGCAAATTGCTTCCCTGAAGATAAAGTAAGTGAGTTGAAAGTTTTAAAGGCACAAGGCAGAAAAGTAATGATGGTAGGTGATGGTATTAACGATGCACCTGCACTTGCTACTGCTGATGTTAGTGTTGCGATGGGAGCTGGTACAGATGTTTCATTGGAAACAGCTGATATCATCTTCATGAATAATCGCATTGAAAATCTGCCTAAACTATTAAAGTTATCAAAGCGTATGCGTATCATCACGATCGAGAATATTATCTTTGCAGTATCCGTTATTTTAGTATTGTTGACCAGTAATGTATTTGGTATCATTCATTTACCAGAAGGTGTTATTGCACACGAAGGTTCTACAATCCTAGTCATCTTAAACAGCTTACGCTTATTATTTAAATAAAAGGACAACAGACTGATATAATAGACGCTATCCATTAAAATTAAGGAGTTGTAAAAAAAGCGGTATGAAACCGCTTTTTTTTATGATACAATGAACACAAAGGCGATTTTTGACCAAAATAAATATTTTAAGGCATGCTATCACTTTAAGGGAGGACAGAACTATGCCAATTGAACAGTTTCATGTAACGACTATATTATTAGGCGTTGCTGCTTTTTCAGCATTGATTGCGCTATTATATGCGCAAGTATTGAGACGTAAAATAGGTAAAATGACGGTTGATCACGAACGTATCAAAGAAATTTCTTCTTACATTCGTGCTGGTGCTGTTGCCTATATGAAACGTCAGTATAAAATTATAGCGATCTTTGCCATCGGTGTTGGTGCCATACTTGCACTGATTGGTTTGATTCCGTCTTTGCAAGGCGCAGAAGGTGTAGGATGGCGATCTTCAATCACGTTTGTGATTGGTGCATCTTTCTCTGGTCTTGCAGGTTTGATTGGGATGTTAGCTGCAACCAAATCAAATGCTAGAACGACTGACCATGCAAGAAAGCATGGCATGCCAGATGCACTAAGGGTTGCATTTACTGGTGGTTCAGTATTAGGTTTAACTGTAGTAGGTCTTGGCTTATTCGGGCTTATTGCGCTATTCTTTATCTTTTATATCATTTATGGGGGATGGAACAATAATGATCCAGCACAACAATTTCAAGCATTAAGCCATGCGGTTCATATCGTTACCGGTTATGGTTTGGGTGCATCAATGATTGCCCTATTTGGTCGTGTTGGT
Source organism: Acholeplasmataceae bacterium (assembly GCA_963676765.1). Taxonomy (GTDB): domain Bacteria; phylum Bacillota_I; class Bacilli_A; order Acholeplasmatales; family Acholeplasmataceae; genus WOFB19. The sequence goes on along the minus strand of OY781159.1, from coordinate 516,076 downwards.
GGTGGTATTTATACAAAAGCTGCTGATGTTGGAGCTGATCTTGTCGGTAAAGTTGAATCAGGTATTCCAGAAGATGACCCTAGAAATCCAGCAGTTATCGCAGATAACGTTGGTGATAATGTTGGTGATATCGCTGGAATGGGTTCTGATTTAACAGAATCTTATGTTGGTTCTATTATTTCAGCATTAACCTTAGGATTATACGCTTTTGTTGTCGCAACACCTTCTGCTGCTGATTTTAATCAAATCATCGGAACCGTTATATTCCCATTAGTTATTTCTGGTTTAGGTGCTTTATCTGCAGTATTTGCTGTTTTCTTAGTGAGAGCAAAACATTGGGGTCATCCACAATGGGCATTAAACCTTTCAACTTATTTTGCAGTTGGTTTTATGCTTGTTGGTAGTTTTGTTTTAAGTATATTATTCTTTAGTGGACATACAGAAGCAAGCTGGATTGGTATATGGCTAGCTATAGTTGTTGGTCTACTTGTCGGTATTGGACTAGGTTTTATTGCTGAATACTATACCTCTGGTGCACATAAACATGTAAAAGAAATTGTAAAACAGTCAAGAACTGGTTCAGCAACCAATATTATTGCTGGTTTCTCAGTTGGGATGCAATCTACTCTCTTAACTGTTCTACTCTTATGCCTAGGTATTATCTTATCTTATTTATTCGTAGGTGATATGTATGGGATTGCATTAGCTTCAGTTGGTATGTTATCAACTGCGGGTATTACAATAGCAGTCGATGCTTATGGCCCAATTGCTGATAACGCAGGCGGTATTGCAGAAATGAGTAAATTAGATAGTAGTGTTAGAAACATTACAGACCATTTAGATGCAGTTGGTAATACCACTGCAGCGATTGGTAAAGGTTTCTGTATTGGTTCTGCTGCATTAACATCAATCGGTTTATTCTTTGCATTCGAAAAAGCTGCAGGCATCACTGAAATCGATATCTTGCAACCTGGTACTGTTATTGGCATTTTCATAGGTGCCATGTTACCATTCTTATTCTCTTCACTGGTTATTCGATCTGTTGGCAAGGCAGCGAACGCAATGATTGAGGAAGTAAGAGAACAATATAAAAATGATCCAGGTATTATGAAAGGTACGTCATTACCTAATTATGCAAAATGTGTGGATATTTCTACGAAAGCTGCACTAAAAGAAATGATTATTCCTTCATTAATCGCTATTCTATCACCGATTGCTGCTGGTATCTTCTTAGGCGTTGAAGGCTTAGGTAGTATGCTAGTTGGCGGATTAGTCTCAGCCATTATGCTAGCCGTCTTTATGGCAAATGCTGGCGGGGCTTGGGATAATGCGAAAAAACTTGTTGAAGAGGGTTTAGAAGGCGGTAAAGGAAGCGATGTCCATAAAGCAACCGTTACTGGTGATACTGTCGGTGATCCATTTAAGGATACCGCAGGTCCTTCAATGGATATCTTAATTAAACTGATGAGTATTGTAAGTTTAATCTTGGTACCCATCTTAGCTGAAATTAAACCAATCTTTGATTTCTTGTTTAGAAGATAACAAACGAAAGCCATTCAAATAAAATGAATGGCTTTTTTTAATGCTGTTTTAAGAAGTCACATTGATCATCATTGGCTTTGATAGCAAACAACTTATCAACATGTGTATGAAACACATGACCTAGTCTGTGCTTTTTATCTCCATAGATTTGTGATTCATTCATAACATTGAATTCATTTAATTTAGTTTTCAATAAAGGTATTTGCATCTTTAAAAAATCAGCATTGAATGACATTAAGTGGATTGGCGGAAAATCATCTGTTACATATGCGATTGGATTAACTAATGAAATGTAGCGTTTAAAATCTTTACCCAATAAATCTCTAAATAACCAATATGTATGCCAAGGAATTTTATGTATGTCATAGATGCCACAGCTCAACGATAATGCTTTGATATGTATACCCTTTGCTGGTTTAAATGCAAAGTTATCTTGATACGGTTTATTGACCAAAAAACTCGTATAAAGCAAAGAAAGATGTGCACCTGCTGAATCACCAATCAAATATAAATGATGAAGATCCATGAGATATCTTTCTTGATGTTCTTTCACCCATTTCATAACAAGATTTATATCCTCTAATTGTTTAGGAAATCGATGCTTTGGTGCTAACCTATAACTAAAACTAACAACAATAAATCCACGTTTTGCAAGATCCGAACAATAATATTGATACGTTTCTTTAGTCCCATAAACAAATCCACCACCATGTACATTAACGATGACTGGTAGTTTTTTATCCATATCTCTCGGATGATAGATGTCTAATGATTGCATTTTGTCATCCACGCCATAAACAATATCTTTGTGTCTGATAACATTTGCTGCTAACTTTAAATGTTTATCTCTTCTACCATCAAGTATAGTAAAAGCTATATTTACAATGAAACTTCTTAATGACATCATATCCATCCTTTCTTATATTTATCATAACACAAAAAATGAAACTACCGTCCGAACTGTATGCTCTAATTTGTAATGAGAAAATCATATTTGTCAATATATGATGAAAACTTTTTCATACTAACAAGTTCTATTTTATTTAAGATATACAGCAACTAAATGAATGATGTTAACATATTGAATACTCATGTGGAATAATAGACAAAAAAAAGCGATGACTTCTCATCACTTATGATATCGTTATGGCGCCCACACTAGGACTCGAACCTAGGACCCCCTGATTAACAGTCAGGTGCTCTAACCAACTGAGCTATGTAGGCAGATAGTAGGCGTCACAAATATTTTAACATAAAAAGTTTGAAAGTGTGCCTGGCAGCGTCCTATTTTCGCACCTTAGTGCTATCGTCGGCGCAGAAGCGCTTAACTGCTGTGTTCGGGATGGGAACAGGTGTGTCCACTTCGCCATCGCCACCAGACAATCCTTCAAAACTAGATAAAAGCTGTGTTTTATTGCGATTACAATTGTAAGTTATTTCTTAAGTATTCAGCACTGGCTTCCTTTGCAGAAAGCCTACGTGCATCATTTCTCTAGAAATGATTAGGTAAAGTCCTCGACCTATTAGTACTGGTCAGCTTCATGTGTCACCACACGTCCACACCCAGCCTATCAACCTCATCGTCTATAAGGGGTCTTACTTAATTTGGGAGATCTCATCTTTGGGGGGGCTTCACGCTTAGATGCTTTCAGCGTTTATCCCTTCCGTACGTAGCTACCCAGCTGTGGCCCTGGCAGGCCAACTGGTGCACCATTGGTACGTCCACCCCGGTCTTCTCATACTAGGGGCAGCTCCCTTCAAATCTCCAACGCCCACGACGGATAGAGACCGAACTGTCTCACGACGTTCTGAACCCAGCTCGCGTGCCGCTTTAATGGGCGAACAGCCCAACCCTTGGAAGCTTCTCCAACCTCCAGGATGCGACGAGCCGACATCGAGGTGCCAAACCGCTTCGTCGCTGTGAACGCTTGGAAGCGATAAGCCTGTTATCCCCAGGGTAGCTTTTATCCGTTGAGTCTCGGCCATTCCATACTGCACCGAGAGATCACTAAACCCGACTTTCGTCCCTGCTCGACCTGTATGTCTCGCAGTCAAGCACCCTTATGCTTTTGCACTCTACGAATGATTTCCAACCATTCTGAGGGTACCTTCGGGCGCCTCCGTTACTCTTTGGGAGGCGACCGCCCCAGTCAAACTGCCTACCAGACACTGTTCCCCGGAATCCACTTCCGCGGGTTAGAGATCAGATGCACGAAGGGTAGTATCCCAACGTTGGCTCCTCCGAAACTAGCGTTCCAGATTCTTAGCCTCCTACCTATCCTGTACATCGTACACCCAACCTCAATATCAAGTTGCAGTTAAGCTCCATGGGGTCTTTTCGTCCTGTCGCGGGTAGCCGGCGTTTTCACCGGCAGCTTGATTTCACCGAGTCTCTTGTTGAGACAGTGCCCAAATCGTTACGCCTTTCGTGCGGGTCGGAACTTACCCGACAAGGAATTTCGCTACCTTAGGACCGTTATAGTTACGGCCGCCGTTTACTGGGACTTCAATTCAATGCTTCGTTTCCTAACATCTCCTCTTAATCTTCCAGCACCGGGCAGGCGTCAGCCCCTATACGTCACCTTACGGTTTTGCAGAGACCTGTGTTTTTGATAAACAGTCGCTTGGGCCTATTCTCTGCGACTTCTTTTTTTCATTAAAAGTCCTCCTTATCCCGAAGTTACGGAGTCATTTTGCCGAGTTCCTTAACAAGAGTTTTCTCGCGCGTCTTAGTATTCTCTACCCACCCACCTGTGTCGGTTTACGGTACGGGCAGTACATAGATTAACCCTAGAAGCTTTTCTCGAAAGTGTGACGTCATCATCCTTTACCTACCGATCCTCATCCTTAAGAACCAGGGGATTTGCCTCCCGGTTCAGACTCAGATCCTTGTCCCCAATCCACTTAGGGGCGGACGTTAGCCTCCTCTGTCACTCCATCAGTCTATATACTGGTGCAGGAATCTCTACCTGCTGTCCATCGGCTACGCTCTTCAGCCTCACCTTAGGACCCGACTTACCCAGGGCGGACGAACCTTCCCCTGGAAACCTTGGGTTTTCGACGGACAGGATTCTCACCTGTCTTTTCGTTACTTACACCGGCATTCTCACTTCTAAGCGCTCCACATGTCCTTACGATCATGCTTCTCCGCCCTTAGAACGCTCTCCTACCACTTAATATCTTCATATCAAATCCGTAGATTCGGTATCATGCTTAGCCCCGGTACATTTTCGGCGCAGAGTCACTCGACTAGTGAGCTTTTACGCACTCTTTAAAGGATGGCTGCTTCTAAGCCAACCTCCTAGTTGTCTGTGCATCTTCACTTCCTTTTCCACTTAGCATGAATTTTGGGACCTTATCTGACGGTCTGGGCTCTTTCCCTTTCGACCACGAACCTTATCACCCGTAGTCTGACTGCTCAATATATTTACTGACATTCGGAGTTTGATTGTAATCAGTACCGCGAGGTGCGGCCATCATACATTCAGTGCTCTACCTTCAATAAACTCTACTTGAACGCTAGCCCTAAAGCTATTTCGGAGAGAACCAGCTATCTCTGGGTTCGATTGGAATTTCACCCCTAGCCACAAGTCATCCAAACACTTTTTAACGTGTCCTGGTTCGGTCCTCCATCTAGTCTTACCTAGACTTCAACCTGCTCATGGCTAGCTCACCCAGTTTCGGGTCTACAACAACGAACTTATTCGCCCTATTCAGACTCGCTTTCGCTTCGGCTCCGGACCTCAATCCTTAACCTTGCTCGTTATCGTAACTCGCCGGTTCATTCTACAAAAGGCATGCCATCACCCATTAACGGGCTCTGACTAATTGTAAGCACACAGTTTCAGGTTCTATTTCACTCCCCTCCCGGGGTTCTTTTCACCTTTCCCTCACGGTACTGGTTCACTATCGGTCACCGAGGAGTATTTAGCCTTATGAGATGGTCCTCACACGGACGTTTCCCGAAAGAAACGTCCTTCTTCCGACAGGATTCCTCGTGTCCCGCCGTACTTCTTGTTACCCCAGTCCTCATATTTTCAGATACCGGACTCTCACCGTCTATGGTCGGCCTTCCCATGCCGTTCTCTTAATATGTGGTTTTGTAACTGTTATGGTAACTGGCTCCTCCGCGTTCGCTCGTCGCTACTAGCAGAATCGTTTTTACTTTCTTTTCCTGTAGGTACTTAGATATTTCAGTTCCCTACGTCTCCCTTCCATCCTAAGATGGATACCATATCTTCCATATGGTGGGTTTCCCCATTCGGATTCCCACGGATCGTCGCGTACTTACCGCTCCCCGTGGCGTTTCGCCGTTAGTTGCGTCCTTCATCGGCTCTCGGTGCCTAGGCATCCACTGTGCGCCCTTTATTCCTTTACCTAATTGGTATTGCTTTTTATACCAATTACTCGTATTGTCTTTTATAACAATACTTTGGTATATGTAACTATACCTTTTTCTTCTTACAATTTTGTTTGCCTATTACTTATTTCTAAATAATATTTGACAGCTTTTATCTACTTTTCAAAGATCAAACTTTAAATATTGCGGAATAATAAAATTCCTATTCAAAGACTTTTTAAGTCCTTGAAAACTGAATATGATGAGCAAGTCGGTATCATATGATAACGACTATGAGATTGTAATGAGTCAGTTAAGACTCGCCTTTCTCCTTAGAAAGGAGGTGATCCATCCCCACGTTCCCGTAGGGATACCTTGTTACGACTTAACCCCAATCATCAACCCTACCTTAAACGGCTCCCTCCATAAATGGTTAGGCCACCGGCTTTGGGTATTGTCGACTTTCGTGGTTTGACGGGCGGTGTGTACAAACCCCGAGAACGTATTCACCGCGACGTTCTGATTCGCGATTACTAGCGATTCCGGCTTCATGAAGTCGAGTTGCAGACTTCAATCCGAACTGAGACTGTTTTTATGGGTTTCGCTCCACATCACTGCTTCGCTGCCCTTTGTTCCAGCCATTGTATCACGTTTGTAGCCCAGGTCATAAGGGGCATGATGATTTGACGTCATCCCCACCTTCCTCCAGTTTGTCACTGGCAGTCTCGCTAGAGTCCCCAACTTAATGATGGTAACTAGCAATAAGGGTTGCGCTCGTTGCGGGACTTAACCCAACATCTCACGACACGAGCTGACGACAACCATGCACCACCTGTCACCCCGATAACCTCCACTTAATCTCTTAAGCTTCGCGAGGGATGTCAAGACCTGGTAAGGTTCTTCGCGTATCTTCGAATTAAACAACATGATCCACCGCTTGTGCGGGGTCCCGTCAATTCCTTTGAGTTTCATGCTTGCGCACGTACTACTCAGGCGGAGTACTTATTGCGTTAACTACAGCACTGAATTTCTCCAACACTTAGTACTCATCGTTTACGGCGTGGACTACCAGGGTATCTAATCCTGTTTGCTCCCCACGCTTTCGTGCCTCAGCGTCAGTTGTGGCCCAGCAAGCCGCCTTCGCCACTGGTGTTCCTCCATATATTTACGCATTTTACCGCTACACATGGAATTCCACTTGCCTCTACCACACTCTAGCCAGACAGTTTCTAAAGCATCACAGCGTTAAGCACTGCACTTACACTTCAGACTAATCTGGCCGCCTACGCACCCTTTACGCCCAATAATTCCGGATAACGCTTGCCCCCTATGTATTACCGCGGCTGCTGGCACATAGTTAGCCGGGGCTTATTCATCAAGTACCGTCACACTCGTTTTCCCACGAGTCATTCTTCCTTGATAAAAGAACTTTACATACCGAAGTACTTCGTCATTCACGCGGCGTTGCTCGGTCAGGGTTTCCCCCATTGCCGAAAATTCCCTACTGCTGCCTCCCGTAGGAGTTTGGGCCGTGTCTCAGTCCCAATGTGGCCGTTCAACCTCTCAGTCCGGCTACGCATCATCGCCTTGGTAGTCCACTACACTACCAACTAGCTAATGCGCCGCAGGTTCCTCCTTAAGCATACACAAGTGTCTTTTAATAGATCGGAGATGCCTCCAATCTACCTATCCAGTCTTAGCCACCGTTTCCAATGGTTATCCTCGTCTTAAGGGCAGATTACCTACGTGTTACTCACCCGTTCGCCACTCTCTAGTAAACTAGAGCGTTCGACTTGCATGTATTAGGCACGCCGCCAGCGTTCATCCTGAGCCAGGATCAAACTCTCCATAATATTTATGTTTTGTTTGTTATTAGCTCTTTATTGTTTGAGTTATCCAAAACTCTTTTTTGTTTCCTTTATGGAAACCTTTTTATACGCTCATCATCATTCAGTTTTCAAAGACCTATCAACACGCACTACTTTTCGCGTGCTTTATAATGATACCATTACATGAAATGTTTGTCAACAGATAAAGCATACTTTTTTTCGCTTTATTTATTAATAAACTGAAATCGTATCCTGCCTCGTTGGCAGCCTTATCTATGATATTACAAATACACCCATAAGTCAATGATTTTGAGCATAAAAAAAGCACTTTTTTTGCACATACTTTCTTATGCTATTTATTTGTACTTTTTAAGGCATTTTCTGTCACTTTTTTTATGAAACCTTTTCATATTGTTTTACGTATAATAAAAAAGGTTGACACCCTATGTGTCAACCTTCTTCTCATTAACCAAATATCAGTCTTAATATATCATTATACGTGACGAATACGAACAATCCCATGAGTGCAAAGAACATCACTGTATTAATCCAATTTTCTACTTTTCTATTCATTGGCTTTCTTGTTATGGCTTCAAATCCTAGGAAAGCTAGTCGTCCACCATCTAACGCAGGTATAGGTAATAAATTTAATAAACCAATATTGACAGATAAGAATGCCATAAGTGCTAACAACGACATTAAGCCTTGACTTGCGCGTGCACTTACGAGTGAAAAGATACCTACTGGACCTGATAAGTCACCAATACCTAAGTTTTCACTAGGATTGAATAATAATCCTAACGTTACAAATACTTCGCGTACGTTACTCCACAATGCACGTGGTGCATATGAAATAGCATAACCAAAATCAAAATGACTGGTTGCATTAACACCTAATTGGAATACGATTGACTCATGTCCCAATTGTTCTAAAGCAGATGCACTAATCAAATCATATGATGTACTATCAGATTCACCATCTCTTACATAATGAATTGTAATTGTACCTGTATTCACAGTTTTAAATGTAGTTAAGATATCATCCCAACTAGAAACATTATATGTAACATCCTCTGATACAATACTTGTTATTTCATCACCAGCTTCTAAATGACCTGATGAACTTGCCCTACCAAACGCTTGTCCAATAACTGTTGAATCATTCGCAATAATAGTGCCATCTTCACGCATATTAGCCAATCCAGCAGATTGTATATATAAGGAAAGGTTTAACCCATTGAAATCAAGTGTCTGACCATCTCTTGAAACAGTCACATCAATTAACGTGCTATCTAGATTTGACATCACAAGTGATAGATCTGACCAACTTGAAATTTGATGTGTGACACCATCTGCTGTTATAGCAGTTATTTCATCACCAGCTTCAATACCAGCAAGATTTGCAGTATACCCGTCTGCAACACTATCAATTTCATTAGAAGATAATGTTGGTAATAGAACGAACCATCCTAAAAAGAAATAAATAAATAGCGCTAAGATAAAGTTCATTAATGGACCACCAAAGACTACTAGAAATCTTTCCCATAGCGTTTTCGATTCAAAACTTTTCTCAGCAGGTGTAATCCACATGCTGCGTTTTTTACCAAATTGATAAACTGCATCACGGTTCACTTGATACCTAGAAACTCCACCTTCTGTTTCTATATCTATATAAAGACTGTTGAAATCTTTTCCATATAGATCATAATCAGTCACTTTACCTATTACATCTGATTCAAGCGCTTCAGTTAAAATGATTTCATAAACATTACCTTGATCGTTTAATTTTAAACCAATGGTTTGTCCTTTATCAATCATTGCATCACTAACTGCTTCACCAGCCATAGATACAAATCCACCAATAGGTATCGCTCTTACAGCATAAACTGTTTCACCTTTACGTTTTTGATACAAGATAGGCCCCATACCAATTGCGAATTCATGACATAAAATCCCTGCTCTTTTCGCGAAAAAGAAATGTCCACCTTCATGTACTAGAATAATTAATCCTAACACGAAGATAAATAATAAAATATTTAGAATAACCATGTTTTACCTCTTCTCATAGTAGTCAATAATCGATTGTTGTATCTTGTGATCCGTTTCTAAAATGTCTTCAAGCGTTGGATTTAATTTATTATCAAATCCTCTGACCGTACGTATCACAATCTCTTCAATACCCAAAAAGGTAATTTTTTCTTCTAGGAAGAGTTTAACGGCCGCTTCATTTGCTGCATGCATCACGGTTGGTAATAAACCACCACTTCTACCAACTTGATAAGCAAGTTCTAATAAAGGAAATCTTTCAAAGTCCATTGGTTTAAAAGTCATGTTTTGTAATGCAAGTGTTTTTGGATAAACTAAACGTTTTGGATAACTTAAGGCATAAGCAATTGGAATATGCATATCTGATACACCTAAACTAGCCTTTACACTACCATCTTTGAAATAAGTTAATCCATGAACGAGTGATTCTTTATGTAAAACTGTTTCAATATGATCATAATCCATATGAAATAAATGGTGTGCTTCAATAATTTCCAATCCTTTGTTCATCATTGTTGCTGAATCAATGGTAACTTTTGGTCCCATCGACCAATTAGGATGTTTTAATGCTTCTTCCACAGTGACATCATTTAACTGATCTCTTGTTAAATCTCTAAATGCACCACCACTTGCCGTAATTACAATCTTCTCAATATCATCATGACGTTCATTTGCTAATGTTTGCCATATCGCACTATGCTCACTATCCACCGGATACAAATGTACGCCATAATCTTTTAAATATGTATCAATTAAATCACCAGCCATTACAAGCGTCTCTTTATTTGCTAGTGCTATATCTTTCTTTTGTTTTATTGCAGCAACTGTTGGTTTTAACCCTGCAGATCCTGCTAATGCATTAACAACCAATCCTGGTTTAGGATATTTCACAACTTCAATTAATCCTTCATCACCAACAACAAACGTTGTTTTGGGGTATTTCTTTTGATATAGACTTAACTTATCATTTGTTCTTAAACTAGCAATATCCACGTGATGTTCGCTTAAAATGATATCATTATCCTTATCACTTCTACCTAGGGATACCCCAATCAACTTAAACACTTTTGGATTATTTTTTATCACATCTAACGTTTGTTTACCAACGGATCCGGTTGCTCCTAATAAATAAATATTTTTCATAAGCCATATAATGGGTATACTTGCTGAATGACTAAGAAGACAGCCACTAAGAACATTGCAACAAATAATACAGAATCAAATCTGTCTAATAAACCACCATGCCCCGGTAAGATATTCCCAAAATCCTTTATATCATATGTTCTTTTCAAGCGTGAAGCCACCAAATCACCTGTTTGCGCAAGAAGACTTGCTACAAGCGTAATCGGTACTAAGACTAGCGATTGAACCCATAATGGAATACCATCAGCTAGACTTGAGAAGTTTTCAAGTAATGTTCTTTCGCCTGTTGCATTAAATATATCCCCAAGAAACGTTCCTGGCACAAAGACATATCCATAGAAAATCGCGAATAAAGAAGCGAACACAGTTGCAATCACTGCACCACCAATAGCACCTTCCCATGATTTCTTAGGCGAAATATGTGGTGCCATTTTATGCTCCCCATATTTTGAACCAATTAAATATGCAAACGTATCCGTTATTGCTGTTATTAAGAATAAATAAACAATAAACCGGACACCAATCATTCTTAAAATAACGATAGCAGCAGAACCTAATCCAACATAATTAACAACGGTTAATGCTTTACCAACATCGACACCATTGAAGTTTTTAAGTAATGCCATCATACCAAATAAGACTAATGTGATAATTGGAATCATAATCGTTAATATATCCCCTTTTACCAGTGGGTTATCAACTGGTTGGAAAACAGCAGACATACTAATAAATGTCGCAAGTGTTAATGCAATAATCGTATATTTAGCAACTGGATGAAAAGGTTTCTCCTTCTCATACATCTTTATCATTTCAAATGCAGCGACAATCACAAAAAATATCATGAACACTTCAAAGACTTCAAAAAAGATATTAATTGTGAAAATTGGGAGTAAGACAAATATTAATATAGCCCCAGTAATGATTCGTTGTTTCATTTGAGACCTCCATAACGACGTTGACGCTTTTGATAACTTTTAATCGCCTTTGTTAACTGACGTTTGCCAAAAGATGGCCAATGTACCTTTGTAAAATAAAACTCAGCATAACTCACTTGCCACAACAAGAAATTAGATAAGCGTTGTTCACCACTTGTTCTAATTAATAGATCAACTGGTTCTTTAACCATAAGATGTGCTTCAATATCTTTTTGTGTAATAGGTGGTTTTATTTCATTAACCGCGCTAACGATTTCATCATAACTACCATAGTCTACACAAACATTCAATATAAAACCACTAAATTTAGCAGTTGTTCTTTCTATTTCTTTCATGACCTTTAATAAGGATTCAGGTAATCTATCACGACGACCAGAAAATATGATTTGATAACCAATGGTATCGAGATCAGCTTTTTGCTTCTCATAAAACTCAATTGGTGTATTAAATAAATATTCAATTTCCTCTTTTGGACGTTTCCAATTCTCGGTGCTAAATGCATAGAGTGAAAGTTTCTTAATTCCAAACTCCATAGCTAGTTTAGCAACTTTAAATAGATTTCTACCACCCATATAGTGGCCAAATGATCTAGATTGTCCACGTTTCTTTGCCCATCTGCCATTACCATCCATGATAATCGCAACATGTGCTGGCATTTGTTTATTATTCAAGTTTAATCACCTTACATTATTATAACCGATTTTGTCTATAAATGAAATGGTTTAAACATATGATACCCGTTCTATGATGCCAAGCATCCCTTATATAAAGAAAAAAGGCCAAAGCCTTTTTACATTTTCATTAATTCTTTAGATTTTTCAACGACCATAGCATCAATTGATTTAATCGCATTGTCAGTCAATGTTTGAACATCTTCTAAATATCCTTTTTCATCATCTTCAGTAAGACCCAATTTTTTTACATGGTTATTACCGTCACGACGGATATTTCTGATGCCTACTTTCGCTTCTTCAGCTTCACGGTCAACTTCCTTAACAAGTTCTTTTCGTCTTTCTTCACTTGGTTGTGGCAAAATCAAACGAATACCTGTTCCATCATTTAATGGGTTTAATCCCAAATCAGATGCGAAGATAGCTGTTTCGATTGCTTTAAGAATTGATTTATCATATGGTTTAATATAAAGTTGATTACCTTCAACAATCGATACAGAAGCAATCTGTCTAATAGGACTTTCAGCACCATAGTAATCGACATTGACATGATCGAGAAGTGCAGGGTTCGCACGTCCTGTGCGAACAGCTGCAAACTCACGCTCAAGTGCTTCAAGTGTCTTTTGCATATGTTCTTCAATTTCCATTAACAATAAATCTGCTTGTTCGTTCATATTAATCCTCCCATTTGACAAGTGTACCTATTTTTTCTTGTAGTACTGCTCGTTTAATGTTTCCTGGCTTATTCATATTGAAAACTAAAATATTTAATTTATTTTCTCTACAGATTGATGCAGCTGTTTGATCCATCACTTGTAAGTCTTGTTTTAAAAGTTCACTTTGTGATATCTCTTCAAACATATTTGCATCATCATGTTTTTTAGGATCTTTATCATATACACCATCAACACCATTTTTAGCCATTAAGATGATGTCTGCATTCAATTCAGCTGCACGTAGTGAAGCTGCAGTGTCTGTTGAGAAATAAGGACTACCTGTGCCACCTGAGAAAACTAAAACTCTACCTTTCTCAAAGTGACGTAAGGCACGTCTTCTAATATAAGGTTCAGCAACGGCACTTACTGGTAACACAGTCATGACGCGTGTTGGAACACTTACATGTTCAAACGCATCTTGTAAAGCAAGTCCGTTCATGACGGTGCCAAGCATACCCATATAGTCTGCTTGTGCGCGGTCCATACCAAGTTCTTCACCCGTCTTGCCACGCCAGAGATTACCTGCGCCAATGACGATACCGACTTCGACACCTAATTCGTAAATCTCTTTAATTTCAGTGGCAATGTTTTTTACCGTTAGTGGATGGATACCATAAGTACCATCGCCTTTTAATGCTTCTCCACTGAGTTTCAATATGACTCTACGATACATCTTGCCACGCTCCCTTTATATATGTATTTATTATTTACCAGTTAATTCAGCTACTGCTTCCTTGATGTCGCAAGCTCTGCTTTCAACACCTTCACCTACTGCTAGGCGAACATAAGAAACAATATTATTGCCACTTGATTTTAGATATTTAGCAACTGTTTGATCAGGATCTTTAACATAAGGTTGATCCACTAAACAAATTTCTTTTAAATACTTATTAAGACGTCCAACAACCATCTTTTCAACGATGTTCGCTGGTTTGCCTTCTTGTAATGCTTGTTGTGTTAAAATATGTTTTTCATGTTGTAATGTTTCTGCATCAATTTGATCACTATTTAAGTATTTAGGATTGTTTGCAGCAACGTGCATTGCAATGTTTTTAGCAACTTCTTGATCATCTTTTTCAAGCACTGTTAAGACTGCAATACGTCCACCTTGGTGAAGGTATGTGCCAAAACCTTGTGCATCTGATTTCGTCACACGTGAAACACGACGAAGTGAAATTTTTTCGCCAATTGTTGCAGTAGCGCTAACAACTAAATCATTAATTGTTCCACCTTCAGCTGGAGCAGCTAACGCTGATTCCGTATCAACGGCATCAGATTTAACAATTGCCTGTCCAACTTGTTCTAATAAATTTAAGAACTTATCGTTTCTTGCAACAAAGTCAGTTTCTGAATTCACTTCATAGATGACGGCATCATTACCATCAACAACGACATTACATAATCCTTCCGCTGCGATACGGTCAGACTTCTTTTGCGCTTTCATGATTCCTTTTTCTCTTAAGAAATCAATAGCTGCTTCAATATTACCATCAGTCGCTTCTAATGCTTTTTTACAATCAAGCATGCCAGCGCCAGTTTTATCTCTTAATTCTTTAACCATTTTTGCTGTTACAGCCATTTTTAATTCCTCCAGTATTTGATAAAAATATAAGGGAACGAATCCCCTTATATTATGCGTTTAATAAATCGATTAATTCTGCCTTTTTAAGGGATGAGTATCCTGATAATCCACGTTCTTTAGCAAGTGCGCGTAATTCAGCAACAGTGTGATTTGAAAGATCTTCTTTCTTATCTTCAGCTTCAGTTTTTTTAGGAGCTGGTTTAACTGCTTCTTTTTCTTTTACAGGTTTTTCAGTTTTAGCAGGTTCAGCTTTTTGTGCTTTAGGTGCTTCAGTTGTCTTCTCTACAGGTTTATTTGCAGGCTTCTTAGCTTGATACGCAGGTTTTTCACGACGTGGTTGACGCGGTTCTCTTTTAGGAACAACCATCGCTTCAGCATCATCGATTTTCTCAACATATCCACCTTGTGCTTCAATAACTGCATTTGCCATTACGTTTGTAATTAATTTAACAGCACGAATTGCATCATCGTTTGCAGGGATAATGTAATCAACGTCATCTGGATCGCAGTTTGTGTCTACAATACCAAATACTTTGATACCTAATTTACGAGCTTCTAGAATTGCATTTTGTTCTTTTCTTGGATCGACAATGAAAATCGCTTCAGGGATTTTCTTCATGTCTTTAATACCACCTAAGAATTTCTCAAGACGGTCACGCTTATGTTTAAGATCCATCACTTCTTTTTTAGGAAGTTTCTCAAATGTACCATCTTCTTCCATCTTGTATAAATCAGTTAAGAATTTAATACGACGACGGATTGTCTTGAAGTTTGTTAATGTACCACCTAACCAACGTTGGTCAACGTAGAATTGGCCAGTACGGATAGCTTCTTCTTTAACGGTTTCTTGTGCTTGTTTCTTCGTACCGATAAATAAGACTCTACCACCATTTTGAACAATCTCCAATAATGCTTGATAAGCTTTTTCAATTTCTACTACCGTTTTCTTCAAGTCAATAATGTAAATACCATTACGATCTGTGAAGATATAAGGTTTCATTTTCGGATTCCATCTACGAGTCGCATGTCCGAAATGCACGCCTGACTCTAATAACTGTTTCATTGAAACAACTGCCATAAAATTACATCTCCTTTTTGTTTTTGTCCTCTGCATGACTCATTTAACTTCCACCCAACGGGCACTGGCAAGTTCAAGCATCATGCATGTGTTTTCGTATAGCCTTAATAAATATATCATATTATGGGGTGATTTGCAACAGGTTTCGCTTAAAAACTAGTGTTTTCCACTACTCCCAAAACCACCTAAACGGGCACTATTTGCCACTTGATCATCCGTGGTCTTCATAAAGCGCATGAACACGCCTTGCGCAACACGTTCACCAGCAGCAATAACAACTGCTTCATTTCCGAAGTTTAAGAGTGGAACCATGATATGTCCCTCATTGTTTTCATTGTTGTAGTAATCTGCATCAACTACACCCACTGAATTAGACATCATAAGGTGCTTTTTAATACCTAAAGATGAACGTGGATAAATGAATAATGCTTCATCATTAGGTAGTTTAACTTTAATGCCTGTTGGAATCATTTTAATCTCTCCTGGTTTAATCTCAACTTCTTCTAATGAAGCTATATCATAACCAGCAGAATGTTCCGTTTGTCTTTTTGGTAATTTTGGTTTTAAATGTTCGAATGTTGATACTGTTTCAAATCGTCGCATATCGCTTTCTCCTTCAGTTTATTTAACACCATATTCTCACGAACGAGTACTGTTTTTAAGCCTTTCGTTTGATGTCTTTCATCAATGATGATAAATTCATTTTGTTTTAACGCATCATCGATTGAAACCCATCTAGCCTCTAAGCCATGAAGCACTTCTCTATCATGCAATGATGGTTTAGCAAATTCGTTAACATGACACACATAATAAATAGATGTTTGAATGTATATATCGTCTTCACCGCGAATGCCATACCGAAGTTCCTGAGTATAGCCTATCGCTTTATGAATCGTTATATCATTCGCACCGATTTCTTCCTGTAATTCCCTTTTTAAAGCCATTTCAAAGTCTTCACCAGACTTAAGTCCACCACCTGCAAACGTATAATCTTTAAAGAGATGAGAATACGCCATTAACAGTTCATTTTTATTGTTTAACATAATCGCTCTTGCAGTTTGTCTTGTTTTTGGTTTACGGTCAAATGTTAACCCTTCTTCAATAATAAGTGGTCCTAAATTGATCATTTTTTCACCATCCTTGGATGCTTATCACGATAAGATTCGCGGATTTTCTCAGATGAGACATGTGTATAAATTTGTGTTGATTTTAAATGCGCATGACCTAATAACTCTTGTACAACACGTAAATCTGCACCATGATTTAATAAAGTCGTTGCGAACGCATGTCTTAACATATGCGGGTGAATCTTAAACGTTTCTCCAGAATCACTAATAATCTTTTTTAAGATTAATTGTAAACCTCTCACTGTTAATGGTCCACCACGATAATTTAAAAATACTTGTTGTTCTTTGATATCATGACCTTTTGATAATAATACAGGTCTTGTATACGTTAAATAATGTTTAAGTTCATTAATTAAACGTTGATGAAGTGGGACATAACGATCTTTAGAACCTTTCCCGTGAATCAATATTTGAGCAGAACCTAATTGGATATCTTTTGTTTTCATACCAATTAGTTCACTTGCTCTAAGTCCACAGCTATATAACAAATCAAAGATTACATAATTACGATATCCTAAAGGTTTAGTTTGATCGATAGCTTTAAATAACATCATAATCTCATCATCATCAATCACACTTGGTAACTTTTTAGGTAATTTAGGAACATCAAGATCTGAAAAAATATTCATATCAATATCGCCTTTTTTAAGTAAATAACCATAAAAAGTACGAAGTGCTGAGATTTTTCTAGCAATTGATTTCTTACTTAATCCATGCTCATCTAAATAAGCAAGGAAATGCCTGCCAAGTCGTTCTCTTCTAACACCTAAAAGATCAGGAGCAAGCTCTTCATTCAATATAAAAGCCTCAAAATCCTTAATATCTTTCTCATAACTTTTAATCGTGTATAGAGAGTAATGCTTTTCATTTGTCAAATAATCAAGAAAATCTGCAATAGGATTCATGACGCCTCCAAGTACTCATCTAACATCAACAATGAGCGTCCTGCATAAAGTTCTTTTCGTTCTTTTTTATAATGTTTAAACCCAAGTGCTGGTAATAACCCTAAATTCGCATTCATTGGAACAAATGACTTATTCGGTGTTGAGACATAATGCGCCATCGCACCCATCATTGTTTCACGTGGTAAAGGTTTCAAGTCTTGGCCTTTAAGCACACGTGCCATTTGCATCGCTGCATGCAGACCAGAAGCTGCACTTTCAACATAACCTTCGACACCACTGATTTGACCCGCAATAAATAAATTTGGGTAATTTTTCACTTGAAAACTTGAATTTAACACATTAGGACTCTCAATATATGTATTACGATGCATCACACCATAACGTAGAATCTTCGCTTTTACAAGCCCAGGAATCATTTGAATGATCCGTTTTTGTTCATGCCATGTTAAATGTGTTTGAAATCCAACAATGTTATACATTTGTGCAACTGCATCATCTTGTCTTAATTGTACAACAGCATATGGTCTCTCTCTACCTTCAACATGCAATCCAACTGGTTTCATTGGACCATATAATAATGTATCATGGCCACGTGAAGCCATTGTTTCCACTGGCATACAGCCTTCAAAGACATTATTTTCAAAACCTTTAACTTGCACTGATTCCGCATGAATAAGTGCATCGTAAAATGCTTCATACTGGTCTTTATTCATTGGGCAGTTTATATAAGCTGCTTCACCTTTATCATATCTACTTTTTAAATATGCAATATCCATATTAATAGATTCTGCATCTACAATTGGAGCAACAGCATCAAAAAAATGTAAATAATCTTGATGTAACAGCATCTGTAAATGCATAGATAAATCATCACTTACAAGTGGACCAGCACAAATAATTGTCGGTTCATTTGTATTTATTTCTTTAACTTCTGCTCTCATAATTTTAATATGTTTGTGTGTAGAAAGTTTTTCTTCTATAAATTGAGAAAAAAGCAGTCTATCAACTGCCAAACTTGATCCAGCAGGAACACTCGCATGTCTTGCTGCAGCCATGACTAAAGAACCGATTGTTTCCATTTCACGTTTTAAAAGACCAACAGCATTTTTAATGTCATCAGATCTCAATGAATTTGAACATACTAATTCTGCAAAATTACCCGTTTGATGTGCGGGTGTCATTTTATGTGGACGCATTTCATATAGCGTTACATCTAAACCTTGATTTGCAAGATAATAAGCTGCTTCAACACCCGCAAGTCCTGCACCAATAATTTTAATCATTTCATCACCACTTCTATTATACATGATATGTTTTTCTAGTTCTACCGAAAATAAAAGCACTTTTTGAAAGTGCTTATGATAATTCATCAGTTCTAAACGGTGAATGAATATACCGTTCTGTCACTGGTCTTAACTTCTTTTCTAACTCACGAATGATTATAAACATAATAATCGTATTTAGCGGAATAAGACTAATTCTTGTGTATAATGATGCAAAGGCTGTTGCACTTGAATAACTTATATATAACGCAAAAGTATTCGCTAGAGATGCAAGTACATAAGTAAAAAATAATGTTACAGCAAGCATCATAAGGCTCTTAACCTTCTTACGTACGAACAAACCTGGTAATACACCCCATATCACTGGTGCAATTACAAATAATGGTAAGTAACCATAACCTGCAATTAACACACCAAATGCGTCACTGACAATACTCATCAAGACACCATAAATCGGACCCAATAAAATTGATCCATAAACAATTGGGATTGCATAGAATGGCACCCCAAAGTTTTGCAACCCTAAAACTCTTTTGAAAAATACATCAATGGCCACTGACATAGCAGTTAATACAGCTGCCAATGCTAAACGTTTTAACTCTTTTTGTGTTTTCATGAAAAAAGACCTCCGCTTGAGGCCCACTATAAAATAATTTACAGCGGACGCGCTAGATTACCGCCACTTTCGTGTTCGTTCCGACCCGACATCCCATGGTTAGACACTTTACGCTTTCTAGCTACTCTGTACTTCCTATTATATAATAAAATAGTTTAAAACTTATAAAAAATACTAATCTAATTGCCAGTGAATTGGTTTCTTCCCCACTTCTTTTAAATATGCATTCGTTTGACTGAATGGTTTTGATCCGAAAAAGCCATAACGTGCTGAAAATGGTGAAGGATGAACTGACTTAATGATACGGTGTTTTGATGTATCAATATACTGAATAAATGCTTTCGCTTTCGCACCCCATAAAATAAAGACAACACGATCTTTCTTTTTATTCACTTGCCGAATGGCTTCTAAAGTGAATGTTTCCCAACCTTTTTTCTGATGTGATAATGGCTGATGTAATTCAACAGTTAAGACTGTATTTAGTAATAATACACCTTGTTTCGCCCACGTTGTTAAATTACCTGTTGTTGGATAAGGTACTCCTATATCATCTACTAGTTCTTTATATATGTTTTTTAAGCTCGGTGGAAATTTACCTGCTTCTACACTAAAAGCAAGCCCATGTGCTTGATGATAATTATGATAAGGGTCCTGCCCTACAATAACAACCTTAACTTCTTCATAAGGTGTTAATTTGAAACAAGATAATCGTTGATTTTTCGGTGGTAAGATAACTTTTTCTTTATCTTCTTCCTTTAAAAATGAAACGAGAGATTGAAAATATGGTTTTTGAAGTTCAGATTGAATTAAATCATCCCAAGTCATGCACTACCATCCTCTTCATCATCATCTCTTTCATGCTCTTCACTTGATGTGATATCATTTGCTTTAATACGCTTTATTTCTTCTTTTTTATCAGTATTTTGTTTTTCTTTATTACCTTTACGCAAAACAAATATTAACGCAATAATAATGCCAATATTTGCTATCACTAATAAAAGTAATATCGGATTAGCAAATAATAATCTAAAGATATATTGCAAAAATAACACAACATAGCCAATATAAGGAATTCTTAAGGCCCAATTATTTTGTCCAATTTGAGGGACTTGTGCTAAAACATCATCAGATGTTAATTCACCAATTGTTAAGTCACTGTTGCGAATAATATCAATGGAACTATTATTATCACCTTTGGTGACTAAAACAGTTTTACTACCTTCATCAGTTACTTCAATAACCCTGTGTACTAATCGTTCTCTTGTATAAACACCATCATTATCCGGATCAATGTAATTATAATAAACGACAATATCATCCACTTGAATGTCATCTTGATCAACATTTGTCATGATAATCATATCCCCAACATTAATGACAGGAATCATCGAACCGGAAGGCACGACAGAAACTTGAAAACCGATAATGTTGACAGCTTTATCAGGCACAATAAAATTAACAGCAATAAAAAAAACTAGACATGCACTCATTATGTAAAAAATAATTGATCCGATAATTTTTTTATGTCGCTGTTTCTTTTTCTCCATCATTATCCTCCTCTTGCATATGACGTAAATCCTTTAACCTCAATATGTAAAATACATAGATGATACCACCATAAAGAACACTAGTACCAATAACACTACGCCATCCACTAAAAACATACAGTAAGGCACCAAAAAAATTAGCATCCTTTACATATACACCAACAATATCATCAAAAGTTAACTCAAGTGAGTAAATACCATCATATGTAACAGCAATGCTTTCAGTTTGTCGATCAAATGAAGTGATAATAACGTCCCAATAGTAATCAGTATCTTGCAACCCATAGACAACAACATGATCATCTACCGTTATATTGTCTAAATCATATCTATGCAACACGATGATATTGCCACTCCGATTAACATTTGATCCTTCAACAAAAGGAATACCTAAGACACGTTTACTTCCTGTTATTTGAATAGTGTATTGCGTGCCAAGTAAAATAGGTAAAATGATTAATACTAAATGAAGCACTGCAATTGCTACAATGCTCCAAAATATATAACGATACTTATGTTGTTTTTTTTGTTTATTTATCATAACCGATGAATCTGTCTGGGATGCATTAATATCATCAAGCAATTCATCTGTCGATAGCAATTTTTTCTCACTCATTATATTTTAATTAATACTATTCCTTTTCTATTTTACCACTCTTGACGACATATATAATACCGCCGATAATTGCTATATTTACGAAAACTACAGCAATACCAAAGGGGCTTGCAATAAAATCAACAACTAAACCGGCGAACGGTATACTAAATCCATAGCCACCAACAATACTGTCTTCTTGTAACACTGCCCAATCAGATGTAGACCCTTCACTTCGAAAATAATAGCTTGATCCTAAAGTATGATGGAAATAACCTGTAACCAAATCATATTCACCATCTTCATTCAAATCACTGTTTGATAAAAAAGTGACCAAGTCTCCTTCTTCTAAACGATTAACATCAACACGATCAATAAATACAAGTGCGTTTTGTTGAATTGTGGGTTCCATTTGATCGTAATGTGACACATATGATCTAAATCCAAAAGTGTCTAGCATAAATCCAGGTGCAACAGACAATAAAATGATTGTCAGAATTAACACACCAATCAAACCATAAATACCAGCCATTATAACGTTTCTGTTTTTACTTTTATTTACCTTTTTCATAAAAAAATCACACTCCTGTTAATCGCTTTTCAATGCTATTATATCATATTTATAGCTGCGATATTATATGAAGTGTGATTTTGAAATTATCAATGTTGATTATAAAGTTGCCAGTATGTTTCCGAGCCAGTTGTGCCTGGTTCTATATTTGTTGAACTCGTTAATGCGATATAAACACCATCTTCATGATAAACAATATCATTTGCATCATATACATTAAACCAATACCAATTATAGCCACTTAATCTATTCCATGAATTGGCACTTGTTTCAGGTGCGTTATTATTCGCATTCGTTTGATTAACAACTTCATATACAACATCATTAATGACAACAAAATCACCAACATTGTATGTGTTAAATGAATCATAACCCATGTTATTCATGAAGTTCCATGAATCACCTGCTGTACCCGGAATTATTGTCGAATTTGCTGCATTAGCAAGCATGAAGACATCGCCATTATATAATACAAGATCATTTACTTCATACGTGTTATATTGTTGCCATTGTTGGGAATCCAATCTTGTCCAAACACCATAAGCAGATGCTGTGCCTGGCTCATGTTGACGTTTTTGATTTCTATTGCTTACTAGAGCTTTATACAAATGCCCATTGTGAATACTATAGTCAACATTACCAATACTACTTGACCAAGTTGGTGCATCCAACAAGTCCCATGGTCCATATGGATTACCTGGTGTGTTGCCTGTTGCCCAGCCGCCATTATCAGTAATGTAATAATTACCGTTATATAGCGTGACATCTCCATTTTCATACACATAATTAGTAGAGAATGTTAAATCACCAAGAATTGACCATTCATTTGTTGATCCTGGTTCAGAAGTCGTATAATATTTTCTAAATACCCAAATATTACCTTCATGATAAACTTGTTCATTAGTCGTCGTTGCATCACCAGTCGTCCACTGCACTTGGTTATTCATCATTGAAACCCAAGGTGAACCGTTTTCTGGATTATCTTCATCAGAATAGCCTGATGTTTGATAAACAATACCATTATAATAAACGATTTCATCAGCTTGATAAATAATATTTGAATACCAATTTAAATCATTTAAATACGTCCATCCATTTTGAATTGATGGTTCATTACCATATGAGTAATTACCTTTATAAATCCAAAAGTCACCTTCAAACCAAACAAGATCTTCCATACCGTATCCTAAAGTATCACTGTAAGCATCGATACCTTCAGGGGCTTGTGTCCAAGCACCAATGGTTAGCGAACTAACTTGTAAATTAGTATTACCTGATATTTCTTCAGTTCTAAAATAACCAAAAGTGGATGTGATGGACAATGTAAGCATGATGAAAAGAGCGACTGTAATCAATCGATATATATTACGTTTATATGTATATTGCATATAAGTCAACTCCTTTCAAGCGAAAAACGGTCAAAAGACCGTTATGTTAAAATTTGAGAATGAATTAGTCTACTGTTACAGTAAATGTTACATCAAATGTTAAAGTACCATTTGCAACTTGATCATAAATTGCTTGTGTAGCAGGTTCGTTTGCAAACACAACTGTAATATCATAACTAACAGCAGCACCATCAAGTGTGATAGCAGTTGCAGCATCAGCTGTAAATGTAAACATTGCTAAAATTTGTGCATCACTTAAAGTACCTAAACTATAATTTGAGAATGTAGCAACGACTGTACCCGTAGTACCGTCTGCATCTAAATCAGTTGTTTCTGTCCAAGATACTGAATACGTTAATGTTGATGTATCATCACCAGCAGCATCAATATAATCAGTTGGTACTAAAGCATCATCTGCTGTTTGTGCACCAAATGAAACAGATGTTGTCACAGCTTCACCTTCACCAATTGTAATACTGTTGCTTGAAACAGTTGTATTATCACCAGCAATTGAACTTGCCCAATACGCAAATGTTGCACCTGTAAGAGCAACCGCTAAAGTAACTAATAAACCAATAACTAAATTTCTTTTTTTCATTTTGTAAAATCCCTTTCCTTATTCACATTTTTCTAATTTTTTATTTTTTTATTCTACATTGGATATTTCTTTCGGTTCTACTTTAAAACTTAATGTGAAGCTTATCACTTCATTTTTAATAGCTTCGTATGCAGCAACCGAATTTTCTACATTAACAAAGCTTTCATCTAGGCCTCGCATTATGGCCTCATCCTGATCAATCGGTTCGTTTAATGTTACGACTACGTTGATCGTTACCTCTGAATTGAATAAATTATTCACATGCACAGTTTGACTACCATTAATTGTGATATTAACCAAATCCGCATATTCAGTCGAATCACCAATCGTAATGTTTACTGCTTCAACAATTAAGTTCACTTCTTTGACGAGTGTTCTATCTACTGATACTGTGTAACTAAACGCAGCTTGATCAGTTTGTCCCTCTAGAATGTCATAAAACTGAGGTACCAAAGTATCAGAGAAGTCTTCACTTGTTTGTTCAATCAATAACTGTGCATCTTCATCTGGAATTTCAACAACGACATTTGAGACTGAACTGACGTCTTCCCAATAAGCAATTGCGGCAGATGATGTAAAACCTAATGCTGCCAAGAGTAGAACAATAACAATGTATTGTATACTCCGACGCTGATTCATAAGATACCTCCTTTTTATTTAATTCATAATAAAAGGTCAACATCATGATAATGTTGACCTTGGTTTATGAGATTACTAGGGCTGTTGTCAAATTACCATTTTAAAAAATATAAATGGCAACTGGCTACCTTTTCTAGGCCCTATAGCTTTGCGTCACTAGATCCCTCTAGTTTTGCTTTTTTACATTGATAATACATAGTGTTTCATTTATTATCCACTATATTTTAATACGCTTTATGCAAAATGTCAAGTAAAAAGTTAAAAACCCCTTTTCATAAGGGGTTTTATCATTTAATAAACTAAACTATTTAATTAAACTTGCTAATTTTTGAACTGTACGGATTAATTGCGATGTGTAACTCATTTCGTTATCATACCAACCCATAAGTTTAACTAATTGTTTACCTTCATAGTTAACAATTTGTGTAGTACCTGCATCATATAATGAACCGTATCTTGAACCGATAACATCACTTGATACAATTGGATCAGTAACATAAGCTAATGTTTCATTAGCAGCAGCTTCAAATGCTTTGTTAACCGCTTCTTTAGTCACTTCTTTATCTAATTCAACAGTTAAATCAACAATTGAACCAGTAATTGTTGGTACACGTAATGCAGCACCGTCTAATTTACCATTTAATTTAGGTAATACGATACCGATTGCCTTTGCAGCACCTGTTGATGTAGGAATGATGTTTCCTGCAGCAGCACGTCCACGTCTAGATTTGATACCTTTTTTGTGTGGAGCATCTTGTGTTACTTGGTCAGCTGTATAAGAGTGAACAGTTGTCATTAAACCACCTTTAACACCAAAGTTATCATCTAAAACTTTGAGTAATGGCGCTAAGCAGTTAGTTGTACATGAAGCACCACTAACAATGTTATCTTCTGCAGTTAATGTGTCATCATTAACGTTATAAACGATTGTTTTTACATCACCAGCTGGAGCTGATATTACTACTTTTTTAGCACCTGCTTCTAAGTGAGCAGAAGCTTTATCTTTGCTTGCAAAGAAACCAGTACATTCTAAGACAACATCTACTTTTAATTCTTTCCATGGTAGGTTCTTAGGATCTCTTTCTGATAATACCGTTAAACGGTCACCAGCAACAACTAAGTCATTTCCTTCAAAAGCAACATCCTTAGCGAATGAACCTTGTGAAGAATCATACTTCAATAAATATGCAAGTGTTTCTGCATCTGTCAAGTCGTTAACTGCAACGACATCAAACGTTGGATCGTCTGAGATTAGACGATAGGCAAGGCGGCCGATACGACCGAAGCCATTGATTGCTACGCGAATAGCCATTATTATATTTCCTCCTTGAGTGGATTATATCTTCAAACCTATTTTACCATTACATGTTTTAAAAACAAATATTTTAGAATAAACCTTTCAAATGTAAACGTTTTTGCTTTATAAATATGTGTAAGTTTGGTATAATATATAGGGATAAAAAGTTACAGATTGGAGCAAGAGATGACACAAAATATTGAAATTGAATTCAAGACAATAATTCCATTAGAGACTTATGAACATTTGCTCAAGCATTTTGATCTTGAAAACAACATTTTTAAACAAGTAAATCACTATTTTGATACAGATGAATATCTCTTAAATCAAAAACAAATTGTACTTCGCATTCGTCAAAAAGGTGAGAATCGTTTTAAAGTTACATTAAAGCGTCAAAGTGAACGTGAAGCTTATGAGAAACACTTTGTTTTGACAAAGAAAAGAGCTGAAGATATGTTAGCAAACGGCTTTCACACAAAAGAGTTTTTTGATGACATTGATGAGTTTGTAACATTTAGAGTTAGCCTGGATAATTACCGTGTAAGTACGCCTTATGAAGGTGGCACACTCTTCTTAGATCGTTGTGATTATTGTAATGTCACCGACTATGAATTAGAGTATGAAGCAAACAATTATGACGAAGGCAAGGTCATTTTTGAAAAACTGCTTTCGCAGTGCGAAATTGACTTTACACCGATAAAAAGAAAGAGTGAACGTGCATTTACATGCAGAAGATAGCCCAAAAGGCTATTTTTTCTTGCAATAAATTGACATTTAAACGCTTTAAACATATAATTAATATAAGATATTTCGTCCGGAGGCTCCCATGAAAGAACGCAATTTATTATACTTTATCACAGCAGTTGTCTCAAGTATACTTTTAGTCTTGGCAATTGTTATACGCTTTTTCCCATTTTTTGGATACAATGACTACCAATATGCAGCTATTGTCCTACCGGATTATTACTATTATATATTCCCTGTAGCACTCTTATGGTTGGCATGGATTTTCGATGAAGAATTATTCGTCTTAATCGGTTCTGGATTATTCATTGTCTTCTTTGGACTTCATGTTGAAAACATCCGCATGTTAGTCGACGTGCCATATATTATTTCTCGTTTTAGACCGCTTGTTAAAACCATTTATATGTTAGGTTTATTATTAATGGTTGGAACAATCGTCACTGGATTTTTTGATCCAATTAAAAAACGCCTTGATGCTTTAACAAAATAAATAATAAAGGAACCTGATGGTTCCTTTTTTTTTATACTGAATATTAGTCTTTTAAAATTGGATAATCCGATGGTACTTCAAGCCAAATATCATTAAAATCAAACAATAGATTATTATTCAAATAAGTTGCAGACTGTAAATTATTTAACGTCGTTACTGTTGTTTGATTATTATAAACAGTATAAGATTGATTACAGGTAATCGTCGATCCGTTTAATCGATATAAATTTGTTGTTGTGCCTTCATTTCTACCAACCACTAATCCAATATATCTTGAACCTGAGTTAGTATCTACCGATACATGGATACTTCCAGTGGAGAAGACGTGATGCACATAACCACCATTTGCATTATATCCAACGAGCCCTCCGGTATATGTATTAACTGATGTTGATGAAAGGAAACCAGCCGAAGTATCAACGATACTAGATACGTTTCCTGTTGCATAGCTCTGTGAAATTTCTCCTTCATTAAAACCTACTAATCCACCAACATATATATCACCAGTACTATTACCTAAAAATGATGTTGATAAACTAGAGTTTAATGTGACGTTGACTCGTGCATATGAATTTCTTATCGAACCACTATTTCTACCAACCAATCCACCAGCATATAGTTTTGTTGTACTAGACCCAAACACACCACTACTCACCTGATTTCCACCAGTGATTGAAGATCCTATAATTTGTACGTTTGAAATCGTCCCTTCATTATTACCAACTAATACTCCAACATAGGATGTCTCGTTTGTATTATTTCCAGCACTTCCATCATTTTGCACAACTGTGACGTCACTAATGTTTATATTAGAAATTTCTCCTTCAGTACCTACATTTAAAAAGATACCAATTTCTACATTTGGATCCGCATTCGTGTTAACAATTTCAAATCCACCTATGGAAAAACCATTCCCTTCAAATGAACCAGAAAAATTGGTTATAGGTTCAAAATCATTTTCAGCATAATCAGTTAAATCAACATCACCAGTTAAGACATAGTCACCATCCAAAGGTAGCTCACCCATTAACAGATCAACTAACACTTCTTCTGTTACAACAATTGATCCTGGAGGTACAACTATCCAATCTCCAATAGACAATGTGGTAGAAGATGAACCATTTGCAGATTCAATATATGTTGCCCAATAAGCAAAACACATGCTTGAATTAAACATGATTAATAATACGATTAATATGGCAAGCATTTGTTTCTTCTGTTTCATGACACTCTCCTGCTCAATGAATACATAGCAATAAAATTATAGCATAACTTTGATAATTATAAAAATAAAAAAACGGAAGCATAACTTCCGTCTTAATGTGATTGTTGTTTCTCTTTAATTTCTGCGAAATATTGTTTTAATATTGACTGATAATCACAATTATCTCCATTTGGACAATCAACGCACATTATCATTTCCCGTAAACGTTTTGGAATGAATACGCGAATTTCTTCATCATTATATCCAACTTGTAATTTACCACCATCAATCATGATTGGTCGTTTTAATACGCTTGGATTATCTAAGATGAATGCTTTCAATTCACTGATGCGCATATCATCGATATCTAAATCATTTTCTTTAAATACTTTAGATCTTGTCGAGATAATATCTTCGAATCCATTTTCTGAATGTTCAAGCATGCGGTCAATATCCTCTTCAGTAATTCTAGAATTGAAAAGGTTCTTTTCCTCATATTTGATCTTATGATCATCGAGCCATTTTTTCGCTTTCCGACAAGATGAACAACTAGGTGTTGTATAGATGGTAATCATTGTCTTCCTCCTCTTGGAGCATAGGTATTAGCCTATAGCACTCATGGTCTCTACCTGTACGTTTTATTATATTATGGATAGTAAGATAATGCAACCTGTGGAAACGTTTTTACATGTATTTCTCACAATTTACGACATTGTAAATTTAGGATTTAAGCCGTTTTTCGTGTATAATGGAACCATATTAAATAACGAAATGAGGTATCAACATGTCACACTGGGATTTATCACAATTTTACCCAAATATGGCGGCTTGGGAAAAAGATTTAGAAAAACTTCCAACATATATTGAAAAACTAGCATCATTCAAAGGGAAGCTTGGTGAGTACGAATCATTTAAAGCTTTCTATGAAGCAGATGAGGAAGCAACGAAGTTCTTCTATCGTTTATTTGCTTATATTCACCTAGCAAGTGACCTTAACTTAAAAGACCAAGAAAAAATGGCGAAAAATCAACAAATCATGTTGAAGTTTGCTGAACTCGGTCAACGTGTCAGTTATGTAAACCCTGAAATTATCGCTATTGGTAAAGAAAAGGTCATGTCATTTCTTGACAAAGATGAATTTTTAAATGAATATCGTTTTTCACTTGAAAAACTATTTGCATTACAAGAACATGTCTTAAGCGATGATAAAGAAGCATTACTTGCTAACTTTGGTACACTGCGTTCTGTACCCGCAGGATTATATCAATCATTATCGATTGTTGACGCAAAAGATGAAGAAATAACATTATCTAATGGCGATAAGAAAGTCATCACATTATCAAATTATCGTTCACTCATTACAACACTTGATGATGCAGATGATCGTAAAAAAGTCTTTGAGGCTGCATTCAAACGTTTTAAAGATAATAAATCAACATTCGCTAACATTTATAACTTAGTTTTACAACAATTAAAAGCAAATTATAAATCACGTGGCTATAACTCTTCACTCGAAGCAGCATTATTTAGCAACAACATTCCACTTGATGTTTATAAAAACTTAATGGATGTTGCTTATGAATCAAATGAGACTGTTAGAAGATACATCAACTTACGTAAAAAGGCATTAGGCTTAAAAGAATATCATACATATGACCGTTTCATGACAATCGTTAAAGATGAAACTAAATATGATTATGAAACATCAAGAAAGTTATTTTTCAGTGCTTTAGAAGGTATGGATGAAGAATATATTAAAAACCAACATGAAGCGATTGCTGATGGTTTCGTTGACGTAGAACAAGCAGACGGCAAACGTAATGGTGCTTATTCTTCTGGTTTTTATGGTTTCCATCCACATATCTTATTAAATCATGATGAAACACTTGATGCTGTCTTCACATTAGCACATGAAGCAGGACACTCAGCACATACTATTTTTGCTAACGAAGCACAACCAATGGCTACAGCTGATTATGTCATCTTTGTTGCTGAAGTTGCATCCACATTTAACGAACATATCTTGTTAGACTATTTAGTTAAACATGCAAAAACACCTGAAAAGAAAATCGCTTTATTAGAAAAAGCACTTAATGGATTCATGGGAACATTTATCCGCCAAACATTATTTGCTACATACGAATATAAAGCAAATGAACTAGTTGAGCAAGGTGTTCCAATTAACGATCAACAATTATCTAAGATTATGATTGATTTATACAAACATTATTATGATTTAGATATTACAACTGAGGATGGTAAAGAGTATGTTTGGGCATACATCCCTCATTTATTTAGAACACCATTTTATGTGTATCAATATGCAACATCATTCTCTGCATCATTAAAATTATATGATGATGTGAAATCAAATAAACCAGGTGCAATGAAACGTTATAAAGAACTATTAAAATCCGGTGGTTCAGATTATCCAGTTAACTTACTTGCCAAAGCAGGTGCTGACTTAACGGATAAAGAAACTTTTAGGGCAGTGACAAAGCGTTATAATGCATTGTTAGATGAACTTGAAAAGGCACTTGACGAATTAACATAAATTTCATATAATTTTCTTAAAGGAGCTAATCCCGTGAGAAAACTGATGAATTTTAAAACATTATTTGTTTTATCATTTCTAGGCTTTGTGTATTATCAAGCCTATCAGCTTTTTCAAATCGAAATAGCTCCTTTTTTGTCGTTTTCATCCATTGCACAAAAAGATGTATTCACTTTTTTAGGTGTGATGATTGGCTACTTATTGCTCATTATGCTGTTTTATGTGATTGCACTTAATTTGTTATTGATTAAACATCACATGAAATCATTATATTTAAAAAAAGATATCATTTATCTTTCTATCTATAAAACTTACACATCTAAAAAACAAACTTTAAGATCATTTTCATCTTTCAAACAACACTTGGTTATGCGTTGTTGATTCATTATTTGTTTACCTAACATATCAAACAAATAATGAAAGGATGTTTACTATTAAAACACATATAAAATTAATCATTTACTTAGGCACATTAGTTGTCTTGTTTGGTTTAAGTTTTCTTATCCCACAATACACAGACCTAGGTTTTTATGTTACGCAATTATTAGGATTTATGATTTTCGCTTCTTCATTTGTCATCATGATTTTTATCATCTATCATAAAATGCTTGATCGGTATAAAGAGGAAATCGTTAGTGCAACATTATTCATGACAAGATTTTTCACTGTTATTGCATTATTTGGTGGCTTATTTTTAATTAGTTATGCACAACTTGCATTTATCGATGTCATGTTAACACCACCATTAGCTAACATTACATATTATGATCAATATGGGTACTATATTCATCAAACGCCCTATGACCACGTAAGACCTTCAACTATTACTATTATCACACAAACGGATGATACCCTTTACATGTCATTTTCATATGATAACCCTGAAAGTGAACTGGATGAACCATGGCACACGATTGTACGTGTAACTATGCATTATGATGACAATCAATTATTAACCTCATATATTTCTGAAACAGCAGTTAACTATGAAGATACTAAATATACGAGTGTTAAATTTGAAACGAGTTTTACTTATGCGCAGGGTTTGGTAACGGAATCTACTAAATTTTCATTAGTTGATCTCGATAATCAGACATTCACTGATTATGATGAAGTCAATTATTATCCATTTAGTGACCATGATATTTATCGTGAAGAGATTGTTCGAACATCTTATACGAGCAATGACACAGGTATCATATTTTCAATGACTGAACAAGCGATGTCTGCTGATGTTACTACTGATGAAAATAACCGAATGACAGGTACTATCACTCATGAAACATTCTCAGCATATGACCTTTTAACTACCCAACATTATTTTTACGAATTCACATATACAGATGGCCATAGAAAAATATCAAGCGATGGTATCAGTACAATCGAAGATAATAATTTATGGATGGTCGTAAAATTCAATCCGAATTCAATTGGTGATGATTATGATATTATCGAACGTGGAGATCATTTATATATCAATGGTGCAAACACGTATATTAAAGAAAAAGCATATGGTTATGAAATAGAACGATATTATGTGACTGATGGTTTCAGTAATGATACATTACAATCGAATGCGAATGAAATCAATGGTGACTATGGTTATTATCAATCAGATCAAGGCCTTATAAATTACTTGATTGATTTTCCAGATTTTCGTGCCATGGCTCCAAATGTCTTTATATCTCCAAATCGATTAATTCTTTTACGCATATCTTCACCAATTATCACTTTTAATCCAACCATAAAATATTTAATTGCTCTAAATGAATAAGTCTTGTAATTAAACTTCATTTGCATTATAATATAAGTGCAAAGAAAAGGAATAAGTAATTAATATAAAGCATATAAAGCGAGTTGGGATAGTGCAAGCCAATCATGTGGTTATTAATGAATGGGTCCTTGGAGCACATAGTATGCCGGCTCTAACGGTTTGAGGGCTAGAGAAATCTAGAACTAAGGTGGTACCGCGATTATTCGTCCTTAGATATTTATATCTGAGGACTTTTATTATTAAAGGAGCATTATGATGAAACGATTAGTATCAGGCATTAAGCCAACAGGCCAATTAACATTAGGTAATTATATTGGTGCGATCCGCCAATTCGTTGCCTTACAAGATGAACTAGAGGACACTGAATTCTTCATCTTTATCGCTGATTTACACGCTATCACAACACCGCAAGATAAACTTGCTTTAAGAAAAGCAATTCGCAGTGTGGCTGCTTTATATCTTGCTTGTGGCTTGAATCCAGATAAAGTGAATTTATTTGTTCAATCTGAAATTAGTGAGCATGCTAGTCTGGGTTACATTATGGAATCGACAGCTTATGTTGGTGAAATGGAACGCATGACGCAGTACAAGGATAAAAAATTGAAACAGTCAGATGGGATACGTACTTCTCTCCTTACGTATCCTGCACTGATGGCTGCAGATATCTTATTATATGATGCGGATATCGTGCCAATCGGTGATGATCAGAAACAGCATCTTGAATTAACAAGAAATTTGGCAGAACGTTTTAACAACTTATATGGAGATACATTTGTTGTTCCAAAGGGATTCTTCCCCAAAACTGGAGCACGTATCAAATCACTAATAGATCCATCAAAGAAAATGAATAAATCAGATGATAATCATAAGTCATATATTCTACTGCTTGATGACCTGAACGCTATCAAGAATAAAATTAAAGGTGCCGTCACTGATTCTGACCACACAATTCGTTATGATTTAAAAGAAAAAGCAGGTATTTCAAATCTACTTACAATTTATGCATCACTTACCAATCAAGCAATTAAAGACATCGTAAAACAATATGAAGGTAAAAGTTATGCTGATTTCAAAACTGATTTAGCTGATATTGTTGTTGAGACAATTAAACCAATTCAAGAACGCTACAATGAATTAATTAAAGATCCTAAATTAGATGATATTTTAGATAAAGGTAGAGATCATGCAGCACAAATTGCAAGACGTAAAATATTTAAAGTTTATAAGAAAATCGGCTTAGGTCGTATTCGTAAATAAAAAATGAGGCTTGGCCTCATTTCTTTTTATCTTCATATGCATCGACTTGAATTTTTCTAATTGGATACTCCGTTTCACCATCAACTTGCATGTACGTATCTTTTTCAAATTCTAATTCGAAGTTTTTTCCTTTATACACCTTGACCCATTTCTTAAACTTAACATGTTTTCCTGAATAGATTGTAGGAAAAATTGAGAATAACATGAATTTCGGTATTCTTCTCACAAGCACTAGTTGTAACTCGTCTTCAGACCTGTTAGCATCTGGTGCTATTTTCATACCACCACCAAAATACGGTGCATTCATCACAGAAGCTAACCAAACTTTATCATCATGATAAACTTTACCATCAACTTTAAATGACATCTTCATCGGTTTAGATAAGATAAATCCTTTTAAGGTATTTTTAAAGTAATTAAATCTATTCTTTTTACCTTTTGCGTGATTGACAAGATGTGCAATAAACCCATCCATACCAAGTCCTGCACCATTTAAAAACAATCTTCTTTTACCATTAAGTAATAAGCTTGGGACACGATTAATATAAGGTTTTATTGAAACAATCTTATCGGATGTATGTAGACTTCTTATAAAGTCATTACCTGTACCTGCTTGATAGACATCTAGATCTTGTGTGAATGTTTTACCGTGAATGACATTAACAATGCGGTTAAGTGTGCCATCACCGCCTACTAATAACACACGATCATCCGAGTCAAGATTCTGCATAAATTCATCCACATTACCGACATTTAAAATATCTTCAATGCGTACGCTTCTGCCATCATCTTCAAGTTGCTTTTGAATCTTTTGAATGAATGATGGATCTTTACCATTTCTAGACAATGGATTATATAGAATAATGTCCATCAAAGCCTCCTACTTAAACGCAATAAGTGCGTATTTTTTCTTCCCTCTTCTAATGACTGAATACTTGTTATAAAAAGCATCTTTACTTGAAAATAAAAATTCAAGATCGCTTTGTTTCTCACCGTTAATGGATACTGCATTACCTGTGACAAATTGTCTTGCTTCGCGTTTCGACGATGCAAGTTTCGCTTCAATTAACACATCAACAATATTAACAACACCATTCACTTCAACAGTATCTAAAGTTTTAGCAAGCATTTTAAATGCTTTTTCTGATAACGCATTAAAGTCTCCGCTAAATAAAGCATTAGTTACTTTAATCGCTTCATCAAGCGCTTCTTCACCATGTACTAACTTAACAACTTCACTGGCTAATGTCTTTTGAGCCTCCCTTTTTTCGGGTGCTTCTTTAGCACTTTTTTCTAATCTTAAGATTTCTTCTTTATCAAGAAGCGTCAACATTTTTAAATAGTTATCAACATCAGCGTCTGATGCATTAACAAAATATTGGTATAACTCATATGGGCTAGTTAAATCAGCATCTAACCACAATGTGCCAGATTCACTCTTACCAAACTTTGTACCATCCGCTTTTAATAACAATGGTGAAGATAGACCAACTGCTTCTGCTTTATCACCTTCAACTTTTCTAATCATTTCAAGACCTGTAGTAATATTACCCCATTGATCTGATCCACCAAATTGCATTTGGCATCCTTCATTTTGATATAGTTTCAAGAAATCGATGGCTTGTAATAACATGTATGAAAACTCAGTATATGAAATACCAATATCCAAACGACGTTGAACAGTATCCTTAGCTAACATATAGTTAATCGAAAATAACTTACCATAATCCCTTAAAAAGGCAATCATGTCAATTTCTTTTATCCAATCATAGTTGTTCACAAAAATAGCTCTATTTTCATCAACAAACTGTCCAAGTTGAACTTTAATTTTCTCAGCATTTGCTAATGATTGTTCAACAGTTAACAACTTTCTTTCAGCTGTTTGCTTAGGATCACCAATAAGACCTGTCGCACCCCCAATTAAAACAATTGGTGTATGACCAAACTTTTCTAATAATAAAATTCTAACCACTTGCACTAAATGACCAACCGTTAAAGACTCTCCCGTTGGGTCAAAGCCACAGTAAAACTTAGTCTTTTCATCATTTAACAGTTTTTTTGCGAGTGTTTCATCAGAAACATCTTTAATCAGACCTCGCCAAATTAATTCATCATATAATTTCATTTTTCTAATCCTCTCCTTATAAAAGAAAAACGTCCTTAAAAAAATCTAAGGACGAATATATTCGCGGTACCACCTTAGTTCTAGATTGCTCTAGCCCTCAATAGTTTGTAATCTCCACAAGCGTATTTCAATTTACTTTTTCTTTCCATGTTACACCCTCACGGAATCTCTATTGTAGGTTTAAGTAAAACTACTCCAATTGCTTCTTCGATCGATTTAATTTGTTGTTTGACGGTTAACAATATAATGCGGTAAGATGATGCGAATGTTATCGACATCTTTGGAACTCATTAACTTTGTTAATAATCGCATTGAAACCGCACCAATATCATACACTGGAACATCAATGGATGTCAAGTTTGGACGACTTAATAATGCATATTTTGTATTTTGGAAACCAGCAACTGCAACACCTTCTGGTACTTTAACACCACTTTCAATGGCAATATTCATGAATGAGACAGCAATTGAGTCTCTTACACCTATTGCAGCGTCAATTCGTTTATCACTAAAGAATGTTTTAAAGTGTTGACGGTTAACATGTGTATCCCCACTTGTTCTAAAGATTTTAGGCTCTAGACCCGCTTCAACCATAGCCTTTGTGTATCCTGCCTCTTTTTTATCATTTACTGAATAACGTCTAGCTGTTGATAATAAATAGACATGTTCACGTTTATTATCTAGCATTAACTTTGTAATTTCATAACCAGCTTTTTCATAGTCGATTGAAACCATTGGTACTTCTGGATCATCAGAAACAACATTTGCAAATACAAATGGGATTTGATTATCTTGGAAAATCCCTTTAACTTCTTCAACACGTGATTCATTCAATTCGTCATTTAAATAAAGTACACCATCAACTTGTTCAGCTACAATGTCTCTTAATACATCCATAACATCCATGTCTTCACGAATAGAGAACAATTTAATTGAATACTTGTAGTTATGTGCAATATCACTAATACCACCCAACATTTCAGCTACACTTGCTCTGGTGACATCTGAAATCACAATCCCAACTGTTGTTGTTTTTCTGCTTGCTAATCCTCTAGCAATCACGTTTGGACGATAGCCCAACTCCTTAATGACTTTTAAAACACGTTGTCTTGTTTCTTCTTTAACCTTTTCAGGATTATTGAGTACACGTGAAACAGTTGCCAAAGATACGCCAGCAGCACCTGCTACATCATATATAGTTGCATTACTCATATAAAGATCACTCCTTTATTTTTACAAAAGTACAAATCTATTGTATCATATTGTGAAAAGGCTTTCAATAGTTTTATGAAAATATTTTCAATAATTTTCATTTTATTACATAACAAAAAAGGAGCCAATGCTCCTTTGATGTTTATCGCTTTTCTTTAATTCTTGCAGCTTTAGCTGATAATGTACGGATATAATGTAATTTAGCACGTCTGACCTTACCACGTCTTGCAACGTCGATATGATCAATTGATGGCGAATGAACTGGGAAAGTTCTTTCTACCCCAATACCATAAGATATCTTACGTACTGTGAATGTTTCTGATACTCCGCCGCCTTGTCTTTTAATAACAAGTCCTTCGAAAAGCTGAATACGTTCTCTATTTCCTTCAGTAATCCTAACGTATACTTTAACAGTATCGCCAGCATTAAATTCAGGAACTTCTTTAATGTATCCTTTTGTGATTTCAGCGATTAACGCTTGCCCTTTTAATTTTGCCATGTTCGACTCACTCTCTTTCTTCCCAATGTTCTTGTTACTTCTTTAACAGCGGACCATTGCATTCTTTCTTGATATAGGCTTATTTATTATAGCAAACTCCAGTCAAACTTTCAACTATCGTTTACTGTCTTGCTTAACATGTTTTAAAATATCTTTTTCTTCATCTGTCATCTTAATCTTTTTAAGAAGATCTTTGCGCTTCACATACGTTGCTTTAATCGATTGTTCTTTACGCCAAGTTTCAATGTTTTTATGATGACCTGATAGTAAAATTTCTGGCACTCTATATCCTTTATAGGATTCTGGTTTTGTATATTGTGGATACTTCAGCCAGCCCTTAGCTAGGCTATCTTCAGTACTAGATTGTTCATGGATAACATCCGGCAACAATCTAATAACCGCATCAGCGATAATCATTGCAGGAATTTCTCCACCAGTTAGTACGTAGTCACCAATTGATATTTCACCATCAATAAGATCAAGTACACGTGCATCAATACCTTCATAATGACCACATAATAAGATGATGTGTTCTTCATGAGATAAGGTTTGCGCCATTTCTTGATCAAACAACTTTCCTTGAGGGCTTAAAAGATATACTTTCGTTTGTTCCTCTTTAAGTGCTTTTATGGCTTCATAAAAAGGTGGAAACTGCATCAGCATACCAACACCACCACCATAAGGTGTGTCATCGATATTACCGTGTTTCCTAACTGCATAATCTCTTAATTGATGACATGTTATATCAGCCTGTCCATCTTCGATAGCATGTTTAATTTTTGAAGTATTTAAAAACGCATCAAAAAAATCAGGAAATATGGTTAGGATATCAATCTTCATAATAACCCTTCAATCGGTTTAATTACGACCACTTGATCGTCAATACTGTCGATGAAGAATGAGACAAAAGGAATCAAAATCTTTTTACCGTCTATTTTCTTAACTTCAATCAAGTGTCCTTGTGGCACTTCAATTAAACTCAAGATAACGCCGACAACTTCACCTTGATCTGTTTGCACTTTTTTTCCAATAAGATCTTCATAATAATACTCATCTTCATCAAGTGCTTCATCAGGTTTATCTTCTGCATAAAGTTTTAATCCTCTATACATCAGTACATCATTAATATTATCTTTGCCTAAGAATTTCACAAGATAACGGTTTTTATGTTCCCTGACACTTTCAATCTCGAAAGGTAAATACTGACCTTTTTCTTCAATATAGACTGTTTTTCCCGGCTTAAAGCGTTCAAAGTCGCTTAAGCTATCGACTTTTAGCTCACCACGAATACCGTGTGTACTCGCTATCCGGCCAATCAGATACATCTTATTACTCCTTAAAACTGATAGGAATCAATATCTATGTGTACACGCTTGTTTTCTCTAGATGCACCAGCATAGACAATGGTGCGCATAGCATTAGCGATTTTACCGCCTTTACCAATAACGCGTCCTAAATCAGCTTCATTGACTAAAAGTTGAATAGCGATTGTATCGCCATCATCTGATATAATTTTCACTAAAACGTCTTCCGGGTTAACGACTAATGGCACAACGATATTTTTGATTAGTTTTTCAAAATCTACTGCCATTTTGGAACCCCCTTAATTATTTACTTAGTACGTTGTACTTCTTCAAAAGACTCTTAACTGTATCTGTAGGTTGTGCACCATTTGAAATCCATTTTTGCACTTTTTCTGCATCTACTGATACGACGCTCTTAAGCGGATCATACGTACCAAGGATTTCTAAGAACTTTCCATCTCTTGAACGACGTGAATCGCTTGCTACGACGCGATAATAAGGTGTCTTGTGTGTACCATAACGTTGTAATCTTAATTTAACTGCCATGTTTTCACTCTCTTTCTAAACATTATACAGTATTATTATACATAAAAAAATGTATCTGTCAAGGTTTTTTACTTAACATCAAAATTTAAATTTTCATCAAATGTTTGTGAAAGCGTAAAGCCTTTATATCCTTTCACATTTTTTAAAGCTTTTTTAATACTATCTTCGTTTGCTCTATCTGTATAAATAACAGCAAACCGCTTCTTTTTAGATATATAGGCAACATCAAGCGGCAAGTTGTTTAACTTGTCAATGACGCGATTACCTTTGAAAAAGATAACATAACTCATACGATCAACCAACATGACATGCACCTCCTTTTTTCACCATACCAATCGCGTTAGGCGTTGGAATGTGTGATGAAATTCGTTCTGTCATTTTTTTTAACATATCATTAAGTTTTGTTTCAACTTTTTTTTCAAGTTTTAAATACTCACTTACTTCAGGCTTTTCATAAAGTTCTAACTTTGCCTTTGAAAGTTTAACAGTCACTGCTTTAAAATCAGGATGATAGTGACCACCTGTTGACATTACATCACTATAAACCTCTTTTGCATCACTAAATGCTTTGATTTCAGACTTAAACTTTTTGTCAATTGTTTTATTTAATTTTTTTAAAGCAATAACTTCTGGATCTTTAACTATTTCATCCACAACATTATATGCTTGTAAAATAATATCCGTCATATAATTCATCCTTTTCACATGTATAAAGTTATCATATCTCCTATTTTATTGTATCATGACTACAATCCACATCCTAATAGCATGCCATGCTTACGTGTGCTATAATAATGATGAGGTGTTAATGATTATGATAACAATGAAAAATGTCATTCGAGAAGGCCATAAAACTTTGGCCACTGTAGCAAAACCAGTAAAATTACCGCTAACTGCTGCAGACAAACGATTACTTAAAGATTTACTACAATTTGTAAAAAACTCACAAGACCCAGATATGATTGAAGCTTATGATCTAAGACCTGCTGTTGGGATTGCTGCGCCACAGGTTAATGTGTCAAAAAGAATGTATGCAGTTCACGTCAATGATTTTGATGGAACACTCTATTCTTATGCACTCATTAATCCAGTAATCACCGCCAAGAGTAAAGAACTAATTTATGTCCCAGGTGGTGAAGGTTGTTTATCAGTAGATCGTGAAACGGAAGGTATCACACCACGCTATAAAGCAATCACATTAGAGGCCTTATCATATGATGAACCATCCGATAAAGTCATACCAATTAAACTTAACTTAAGTGGTTATATCGGGATTGTATTCCAACATGAGTTAGATCATTTAGATGGCATCTTGTTTACATCAAAACTATTCCCGGCTATTCCAAATGCTGAACCAGCCTTTGAAATTTCTGAAGCGGAAGAAGACGCTGAAATTTAAGAAAACATCACTTTGACTAATTTAATTTGATTTGCTAGCACATCATCATATGTACATATTCTAGTTTGTTCATTTGGAAATAAAACATGTGATAATTCTTTTTGAAGGGAATCCCTTTGTTTCTGTTCTTTTCTTTTACGGAAACCAAAGATTCCTTTTTTTGTTTTAGGTTCTGCAAAGACTTCTTTATAAAATG
Organism: Acholeplasmataceae bacterium; assembly: GCA_963676765.1. Classification (GTDB taxonomy): domain Bacteria; phylum Bacillota_I; class Bacilli_A; order Acholeplasmatales; family Acholeplasmataceae; genus WOFB19. The sequence goes on along the minus strand of OY781159.1, from coordinate 474,325 downwards.
CATTATCAACCATCAACATGCCATTATAACGATCTCTCGTTAACCGTTTAAACAATCCTAATACATCCGTTTTACCATAGCCTAATAAACGTGGCATTCCATGATGATCTTGATCATGACATGCAAATACACCAATATATCGTTTAAGTAATCGATATGAGGTTGTATTCGATTGTCTAATGTTTAAAAAATAAACAGGATCATAATACATATCAATGTGTTGTGTTTTCATTTTTTTAAACACATATGCATATGTATTTGCCTTATACTCGTTAGATGGCATAATCCAAATTCTTTTACGCCGTTTAGCAGCAGCATCAAAAAACGGTGTTAATCTAATTTGAATATTTTCAAACTCATCAATCACTTTTGTGAATTGTGGTAGTCTTAAACATACAACATTACACTTTAAAAGATCCGATAATTCAATCAAGAATTTAAATTGTTCTAAATGATCTTTATATTGGAAATCATTGTTCAAATCATAATCTCCAATATTACCATCGATAAATGCGAGGTTCATGTTTTGTTTCTTAAATATTTGATAAACCTCTTTCGCATCTTTTTCAGTCATTTCAATGAGTGGTCGCTCTTGATATGATCTTAGACCAAGTGCATCAACTCCATAATGTTTTGCAAAGGCAATTCGATCCATTAATGGAAGCTTTCCATCGTGATCAAAATAAGCTGTTAGTTTTGCTTTCATAATAAACTCCAATCTCGCATAATAATTCCACCAGCTACACTTACATTAAGACTCTCAACTGTTTTTGTTTTAATCGTAATAAACTGATCAACGAACGGTATGAGCGAAGATGATAACCCATGGCCTTCATTCCCAAGGATTAATACAATCTTACGGCCTTCAGTTAAAGATCCTCTTTGATGAGCATCAGCAGCTAGCACTTGATATCCTGTTTCTTTTAAACTGGATATTGCTTCTTCAAGCGGTTTTCTTTCTACATAACTATCAAATATTGCACCTTTGGATGCGCGAATAACTTTTTCATTATATAAATCTGCAGAACCATGGCTCAATATAACATGATTGAATCCGAACGCCACCGCACTTCTAATTAGTGCACCAACATTATCGGGATCTTGAACATCATCAAGTGCTAAAATCGCATCTGATTTTAGTTTGTGATTTATTTTTTTACACACACCAATTTGATCAATATAGCTTTCTGTTTGTTGTAATTCTTTCATCAAATTAGAAGCGATCAGTGTTCCTTCTTTTTCGTTGTTATCTGTAATGATTTCTTCGAGTGCTCCAACAGATCTTGCTTTTTCAATTAAATGCATACCATACACTAAAAAACGATCATATTGATCTCGATATTTTTTAGTCTTTAGTTTCAACCACATTTTGACATGTTTGTTCTGTCTCGATTCAATCATGCTTTATTTCTTCTTTCTTCCACATAAGCTTCAAAAGCATCTCTTACACTAAAACCATAATCTGCAATCTCAAATTCAAACTTAGGTGTTACAGTAATTGTCACAATATTTTCTATCGCTTCGTCAATTAAAGAGAAATCAATTTTTGTCTCTTCTCTTTCAGATGATAATATATTTGGATTTGTTACTGGATTACGTGGTACATAAATACTGCAGCAATCATTAAATGGTCTTGTTGATATTTCGAATGAATCTAGGTCATATGCGAGTTTAATAATCTCGCTTTTATCATATGTAACAACTGGTCTTAATATTGGTAAGTTCGTCACATTTTCGACAACTTTCATACTTCCTAATGTTTGACTTGCTACTTGACCTACCGATTCACCATTAATCAAACATTTGATATCATGCTCGTTTGCATATTTTTCAGCTAAACGATACATCATGCGTCGCATGATTGTAATAATATATGAATCCGTCACATGCTTTAATAAATTTTCATGAATATTCGTAAATGGCACCAAATGCAATTTGATTGATCCATTCATCGTATACGTAGATAGTATTTTAGAAAGATCGATGACTTTTTGCACACTTTCAAGTGGTGTTAATGGTGTTGATTCGAAATGAAATAATTCCGTTTGAATACCTTGCTTCATCGCTAAATAAGCAGCAATTGGGCTATCAATACCACCACTCATCATCACTAAACCTTTACCTGCTGTGCCAAATGGAAAACCACCCATGCCAAGTATTTGACCAATGAAGATAAATGATACATCTTTTCTTATTTCAATATTAATCACAGCATCAGGTTGTTTAACATCCACAATCATCTTATGTTCAAGTTGACTTAGAATAGAACCTGCAACTTGTTTTGTTACATCTAAACTTGTTAATGGGTAATGTTTATCCGCGCGTTTCGTTTCTATTTTTATTGTTTTCTCGTCAGTCAATTGCTCTTTAGCAGCAACAACAGCGGTTTTAATAATACTTTCTAAATCTCTCTCGGTTTCATAAACCAAACTAAATGAATATAATCCCGGAATTTTTTTTAAACGTTTAATAATCTCATCTTGATCTTTTTCACCAAACTTAATATACATACGGTCGTGTGTGCGATTATATAGAACGTCAATGCCTGTTAAAGCATGTTTGATGTGTGTACGTATAGCTCTCATGAAAAAGCCGATATTTCGGCCTTTAAGGACTAGATCACCATAGCGTATTAAAATCTGTTTATTCATACCTTATCACCACAACTATTATAACATGTTATGCTATAATGGTCTCGGTGATATTAAATGAATTATAACGAATTGTTAGAAACAGCAAAAAGTTTATTAGAAGAACAACCAACTGCCATTTCATTGCTTTCAAGCGCATCTGCATTTTTGAATGATGTGCTAGATAATCTCAATTGGGTAGGATTCTATCTATATGATGGTGAAGTCCTTCATGTAGGACCTTTTCAAGGACAAGTTGCTTGTGCAACTATTGCACTAGGAAGCGGTGTATGTGGTGAAGCTGCCAAAAAAAATATGACAATGGTTATTCCAGATGTTATAAATCATGATAATCATATCGCATGTGATGCCAATAGTCGTTCTGAGACGGTTGTTCCACTTTTTTTAAACGGGAAATTATATGGTGTGTTGGATATTGACAGTCCAGTGCTTAATCGTTTTGATGAAGCACTCGTCGAGTTCTTAGAAGACTTTTCTAAAATCGTATTAAAAAGATTGACAAACTATACCCTATAGGGTAAAATAAATAGCGTCGGTAAAAAGCAGGCAAATAACTGATGTTGCTGCGATCCCTACCTAAAGGAGCCCTTAGTACCCTTCTACTGCTTGAAGGCGAAAAGAATATCGGGATACTCAAAATCAAGTCGTTTGTATCTTTTACGACCAACTTATAAAGGAGGTATAAAAGATGTCACGTTACACAGGATCTACATGGAAAATTTCAAGACGTTTAGGTTACTCAATTTCTGAAACAGGAAAAGAACTTAAAAAACGTCCATATGCACCAGGTCAACACGGCAGACGTCGTACAAAAATTAGTGGTTACGGCTTACAATTACAGGAAAAACAAAAAGTACGTTTCACTTATGGTCTTTCTGAAAAACAATTCAGAAAAACATTTGATGAAGCAGGTCGTACTAAAGGTAAACACGGTGTTGCATTCTTAGCTTACTTAGAATCACGTTTAGACAATATCGTTTACCGTTTAGGTTTAGCTCGTACAAGAGCTCAAGCTAGACAATTGGTTAACCACGGTCATATGCTTGTCGATGGCAAGAAAGTGGATATTCCATCATATCGTCTTACACCAGGTCAAACTGTACAGCTCAGAGAAAAATCAAAAGGTTTAAAAGTTGTTGCTGAAGCTTTAGAAGCTCAATTCTCAACTGTTGAATTCGTTGATTACAACAAGGACACTGGCGTAGGTACATTCGTTCGTCTTCCTGAAAGAAATGAAATTCTTCAAGAAGTTAATGAACAACTTATCGTTGAATTCTACAACAGATAAAAAGCAAACAAAAAGGATGATTTCGGATCATCCTTTTTTATATGATAATTTCATTTGCGTTTATAATGATATATACTGCCAAATGTACAAGTAATAAAAATAACGTGTCTTTCTCATTAGTCACAATGATATGTGCATCTTCATCATCGATATAGAAATGACTTTTGTACATATGGTTTTTATGCGATTAGGAATTACACTGTTGATTAAATAGTATACACGTATATAACTATTCCTCTTTTTTCTAGTTTAATTCATTGCATTTAACAAAAAAACACGCTATTTATGCGTGTTTTATATTTGCTATAATCTAGCATTATTTAATAGCAGCTTTGACAAGTGTTAAGAATGATTCAGGATCTAAGGATGCGCCACCAACTAATGCACCGTCAATATCACTTTCAGCAAGTAAACTATCAACGTTAGCTGGTTTTACTGATCCACCATATAGAATTCGAATTTTATCCGCTGTTTTTTCATCATACTTTTCAGCAAGTACAGCACGAATCGCTTTAATCGTTTCATTCGCCATTTCTGGTGTCGCTGTCTTACCTGTTCCGATTGCCCAAATAGGTTCATAGGCAACAATAGTTTTTAAAGCATCCATGTCTGTCACATTTTCATATGCTTTTAGAACTTGTTTTTTAACAAAATTATTGGTTGTTCCTGCTTCTCTAATTTCGAGTGATTCACCAACACAAACGATTGGTTTCAAATCTGCAGCAATCGCTTTAATGACTTTTAAGTTAACTGATTCATCCGATTCATTATAATATGCACGACGTTCACTATGTCCTAAAACGACATAATCAACACCATAAGATTTTAACATTCTTGATGAAAGTTCACCTGTGTAAGCACCTTCATCTAAATAGTGCATATTTTGTGCGCCAATACGAATATTTTCGCCTTCTCTTTTTACTAAGTCCCTTAAAAAGATTGCTGGTGCACAAATCACAGATTCTACACGTTCTAAATCTGGTACTAATTGATTAACTGCATAAATAAACGCGAGTGCTTCATCACGCGTTTTATACATTTTCCAATTACCTGCAATGACTGGTCTACGCATGATTACCCGAGAATTGAAGAAACATCTTTAATCGCTTCTTCAGCACGAGCTCCCTTCGCAACAATCTTCACATTTTCACCGTAAGGGACTGCAAGTGACATTAATGCAAGTATTGATTTTAAATCCACGATTTTATCTTCATAATGCAATTCGATATCGACCGCATATTTTGAAGCAGTTTGTACAACTTTTGCTGCTAAACTAGCATGTAAACCCGTCGTACTTTTAATGACAATTTCTTTTTCCATTTTAATTTACTCCTTTTTATCAAAACATTGGTGGTGTACTAATCCATAACACTTTTGCGCGTGTATGGCCAGCATTCATAAGATAATGCTCTTTGTTGGCGCGATAGTAAAATGTTTCACCTTTTCTGATGACATGACGTTTCTTATTTAAGATAAGTGTCACTTGCCCTTCCAAGATATAACCGAACTCTTCCCCAGCGTGCGGGTCATCAATTTCTGATTGTCCGCCTGGTTCAATCTGAATGATGATCGGTTCCATTTCATATTTTTGCGCATTCGGAACGATCCAACTGATCATATGCTTTAGTTGGTCGTTTTCCTTTTCATAGAAGTCTTCCTTTTTGAAGACAACTGTAGGTTCTTCCTCATTACTGAAGAATTCGTGTACATCAGTCCCTAATACTTCTAATATAGAGAATAATGTTTGCATGGATGGTGACGTTAAGTTATTTTCTATTTGTGAAATATAACCTTTCGTTAGTTCCAATCGATTCGCAAGCTCTTCTTGTGTGAGGTTGTTTTGTAGGCGTAGCGCACGAATTTTCTTACCAATATTAACCATTATTTATCATCAACGCACTGGATACCTGGGAGCAGTTTTCCTTCTAAATATTCTAATGATGCTCCACCACCAGTCGAAATGTGTGTAAATCCATCGGCTAATCCAAATTGGATAACTGCAGCAGCGGAATCTCCACCACCAATAATCGTTGTTGCCTGATCTTTAACTTTAACTAAAGCTTCTGCAACAGCTTTTGTACCTTCCGCAAATCTTGGGAATTCAAAGACACCAACAGGTCCGTTCCAAACAACTGTTTTAGCACCTTGAATAACTTTTTCAAACGATTCAACTGTTTTAGGACCAATATCCATGCCCATTTCATCAGCAGGGATTTGATCAACAGATCTTACATTCTTTTCACTATCAGGATTAAATTCTTTTGCAGTAACAACATCATTACCCAAAACAATTTTTCCCTTACCTAATTCAAGTAACTCTTTCGCAAGATCAATTTTATCTGCTTCAAGTAAACTTGTACCAATTTCATAACCTTGTGCCTTAAAGAATGTATAAGCCATACCACCACCGATTAACACCGTGTCAGCAACCTTCAATAAATTCTTTATCACTTCAATTTTATCAGATACTTTAGCGCCACCTAAGATTGCCACAAACGGGCGTTTTGGATTTTCTAATGCACCACCGATAAAACTAATCTCTTTTTCTAACAAGAAACCTGCAACAGTTTCTTTAATATTACTTGCGATACCAACGTTTGATGCGTGTTCACGATGTGCAGTACCGAAAGCATCATTAACGAATACATCTCCGAGTGAAGCCCAGTATTTACCAAGTTCAGGATTGTTCTTCGATTCTTTCTTGCCATCTAAATCTTCAAAACGTGTGTTTTCAAACATAAGAATTTCGCCATCTTTTAATTGAGCGATTGCATCTTCCAATGCCTTACCTCTTGTTTCAGGAACAAATTTAACTGGTTGATTTAAATGTTTGCTCAAACGATCAGCAACTATTTTCAAACTACCCTTTTTTAAATCAGCAGCTTCCTTGATGCGTCCAAGGTGTGAGAATAAAATTGCACGACCACCATTTTCTAAAATATATTTGATCGTAGGTAAAGCTTGCACAATACGATTTTCATCGCTTATTTCACCATCTTTTAGCGGCACGTTAAAGTCAACGCGGACTAATACCTTCTTGCCTTTGACACTGATGTCACGTAGCGTTTTTTTAGGCATTTCTTTTCCTCCTCTAATTCATTTTATGCTATGGCTTTTGACCGTATATATTATATCACTAATGATAGTTATTTTCTATATTTCTATCCATGAAAATGTTTACTTATATGAAACTTTATCACCGTTAAGCGCTTGATTTGTTCGCTAAATGCTAGTCTAGTTAAACCAAGATCAATTTTCCGATGACTGGTAAATGCTACACTAACGCGGTTACCTACGTAATTGATTGCTGTGACACTTGCATAATTCACCCAAATGTTATCGTAATCTCTTACCCCTTTAGTCGCAATCAATTGTAGTCCTTCATCGATGTATACAGGAATGCGATAAGCATAATTCAACTGTTTTTTCACCGCTTTAATATAACCATCATAAGTGAATAGATGAGTTAAACATAATTGTTTAACCACCGTCAAATTAAATACATTTTTTGTTATCTTACCATCATCTTGATAAATAATTGTTTGATTATTTTCATTAACTATATATTCAATCATCTTTTTTCTCCAAAAGAAAAAGGTCTTTAGACCTTTTAATTTTTTATTTATCTGCTTTTAATTTTAAGACATTTTCAGTTTCTGGATCAAAGAAATGAACTTTATTCATATCAAGTGTTAAGCGCATCTTATCACCAATACGTACACCTGCTCTTGCGTTAATAACAGCGCATATATGATCCTCATTGATTTGTGTGTAAATGTTCGTTTCAGAACCTAATAGTTCAGCAACATCAACGACAATATCTAATACTGAATTAGGATAAGTTTCCATCACGACTTTTGAATCATGGATATCTTCAGGTCGAATACCCAACACAATATCTTTATCAATCATGTTATGTTCCTTAACAATTTCCATCTTATCATCTGGTACTTGTACCTTATATTTGCCACTTGTAAATACACCTTTTGCATTAACCTTACCATGGATGAAGTTCATTGGTGGTGTACCAATAAAACCTGCAACGAACATGTTTTCAGGATTGTCATAAATTGTTTTTGGCGCGCCTACTTGCATAATATAACCATCTTTCATAACAACGATTCGATGAGCCATTGTCATCGCCTCAATTTGGTCATGGGTAACATAAATAGTTGTTGTTTCGATGGTGTTATGTAATTTAATTAATTCACCACGCATTTGCACACGAAGTTTTGCATCTAAGTTTGAAAGTGGTTCATCCATTAAGAACACTTTTGCATCACGCACAATTGCACGTCCTAAGGCAACACGTTGTCTCTGACCACCTGATAAAGCTTTTGGTTTACGCTTTAAATATTCAGTCAGTCCAAGAATCTCCGCAGCATCCATAACCTTTTCTTCAATAATATCTTTAGGCATTTTTCTAAGTTTTAAACCAAATGCCATATTGTCATAAACTGTCATATGTGGATAAAGTGCGTATGATTGGAAAACCATCGCGATATTACGATCTTTAGGAGCTTTATCATTAACGAGTTCTTCATCAATATATAAATCACCAGATGTAATCTCTTCTAATCCTGCAATCATCCTTAATGTTGTTGATTTCCCACATCCAGAAGGACCAACAAACACGATAAATTCTTTGTCTTTAATGTCTAAATTAAAATCAAAAACTGCTTGCACACCGTTTGGGTATACTTTATTAATGTCTGTAAGTTTTAAAGTTGCCATACGAAATCCTTTCTTCTTCCCAAGATATTTTTATTGTAACAAACTATCAAATATAAAAAAATGTGCATCCTGCACACTTTTTATTTATGAAGTAGACTATATATTAAATATCCCGGGACAAACTTTCTAATATCAAACCCCGTAACATCAATAAACTTATCAATTCTTTGAATGAGTGTATTACGATGGATGAAGAGTTGTTTTGCTGCATAACTGGTATTCTGATTAGATTCTAAATATATTTTGATACTGTTTAACATGACTCTATCATACATGTAAACTTTTAAAAAGCATGGATGATCTGTTTTTTCTATATGATGAATAAGTGTTTTCAATACAATTTCTTCATTCAAAAATGCATATTTAGCTATGGCAATTTTGCTTAATAAATGAAGCATACCTTGTTTGTTTATGTCTCGTTCTCGTTCTGTCTTAAATTTATAGGATTCAAATAAACGAATATCTGATAGTATATCAGACGATAAATTCACGATGATATCAGAAAACGTGACATTATAATCACCTCTAAAATAAAGGATCAATTGATGCTCATTTTTATCAACATGATTGATATGCATCATGTCCGTAAAAAAAGCAATGAGTGTTTCCTCATAAGTTTTCAGAGAATCAACGCTTTCTATGATTAAATACCTAAACATGTCATCATTCCTTTTGTTTATTATAGCATGTTAAACTTTATCTAAAAAGAGTGCAATATCCTCATACATAATGAGCGACTTGTCATTTACTGAAGAAATCATTCCCACTAGCCTATGATTCACATCAAATACTCCGCCACCATAAAGTCCTTCTTCAACTGCTTGATTAATTGAAATATTATAACTTATTTCTTCATGCATAAAATAACCTAAAGTGACTTGGTTTCGAATGCCATTCAAATAAGATAAAACCACAATCGGTTCTTGGTTAAGTGGTATATTTTCTGCTAAATCAACAACACCAAGATCATCAGATTTCACGAATGAAATAAGTGCTAACCCAGTTGCTTCATCATTGTAAATCATCATTGCACGATGTTCTTTATCAAATATATCATGCACAACAATCGATTGAGCCCCACTCTGATTAAATATACGGCTTTCCGTTAATACTTGATAGTATCCGTCATCTTCATTCACGATAAACCCCACTGCTTGTTCAATTTGAATTGGTGTTGTACCCGGCAAATTGAAAAAACGATATTGTACTTCAGCATAAACAGCTGCATGCGCAGTCTCAAGCGAGAATGTATTCATGTAATCTGCGAATTGTTGATAATCTGAAAATTCACTCATGCGATATGCGTCATATTGTGACTGAATCGCGATTAATTCAGGATCATCACTTTGAATGCAACCGACAAGTCCAGCCATACTCAATAAGAAAACAAATAGCAAAATTGCCTTTTTCATGTTTCTTCACCTCCAATAGGGTGAAGCTCCAAAAATTCATATACTGATTCAATTGGTATAGCATATGCATAATTTGTTTGCCCATCATCTTCATCAAAATTACCAGCAAATATTAAACCAACCATTTGATAAGATTCATTAATAACAACACTGCCACTACTTCCTGGCTGAACAGGGGAATCAAGACGATAAACTTCAAAATCGATTTGTCCAATGGATGAGTCAGACATTGAAATTTCTGTCATCTCAATGAAGTAACCAAGTGTTATCGCGTTGACTTGACCATCCGGATGTCCAAGAACAATAATCGGTGTTCTGCGATTAAGGTTTTCCATAGCCATATCCATAACACGTAATGTTTTTTCCGTTTTTGTAAATTTAACAACAGCCAAATCATAACTAGTCTCATAAGCTATTAATGTACCATCATACGATGTACCTTCAATATCAATAATACTGATTGCGTGAATATAAGATGAATCGCCACCAATGACATGACTGTTTGTCATGACATAATAAGATGTATCATCTTCATCAAAAATTACACCTGAACCTATTGATGAAAAACTTAATTCAGCAATATAATTCTTGACTGTAACGGTTGCATACACAATATCTTGATTAATCGTGTTATATGTTTCCATTAAATCATCATAATCAGATGAATGATCTGTTAAATATGTTTGATATGCACTAAAAACATCATCATATGTTGCCGGTTCACAAGCAACAAGTGATAGTGTCAACACAAATAACATCATGATAAATAAAAGTCGTTTCATATAATCACCTATCCTTAACATACATATAGCCTATATGTTCTTCTTCATTATACTACAATTTTTAAGTCACTGGTTATTCCTTGTTTTATGTTATAAATTATGTAAAAAGGTCATCAAACATGGAAAAAGAACGCAAAACACTTTTAACCTTATGAATCAGTATTATCGTATCAGTTATCATGATCATTGATATGATTATCACTTTATTTTTTTCCCTATGCATAGTGATATGCGTATGTCTATCATGTTAGTTATAATAATTCTAATTCTTGGTACAATCGTTTGGTTTAGACCAAAATTATGCAACTAAACATCAAATGCTCATTGTAATAGTCGTCTTGCATCATCCAAAATTAACCTTAGTCGAAAGAGAAATCAATCGTCATAAAAGACTAAAAAACAACCCATTCACATTGAAATGGGTTGCTCTTATTTTATTAACCGATTGAGCCTTCCATTTCAAGCTTAATTAATTGATTAAGCTCAATCGCATATTCCATCGGTAATTCTTTTGCAAACGGTTCAATGAATCCCATAACAATCATTTCGGTCGCTTCTTCTTCAGACAAACCGCGACTCATTAAATAAAATAGCTGTTCTTCTGAAATTTTCGAAACTGTTGCCTCATGTTCCAAGAATACATCTGAATTCTTAACCACGTTTGTAGGAATCGTATCACTAAATGAATGATCATCTAAAATAATTGTGTCACATTCAACATGTGCTTTCGCACCTTTTGCTTTTTTACCGAAACTTACTTTACCACGATAGTTCACAGAACCACCACCACGTGAAATAGATTTAGAAATAATTGTGGATGTTGTGTTAGGTGCAATATGAATCATCTTAGCACCTGCATCTTGTATTTGGCCTTCACCTGCAAAAGCAATCGAAATTGTTGTGCCTTTTGCACGTTCTCCCAATAACACACATGAAGGATATTTCATGTTAACATTTGAACCAATATTACCATCAATCCATTCCATATGACCATTCTCATAGACAAATGCACGTTTAGTTACTAAGTTAATAACGTTATTAGACCAGTTTTGAATTGTTGTATAACGGCAAGTTGCATCTTTCTTAACAATTATTTCAACGATTGCAGCATGTAAACTATCTTTTGAATAGACAGGTGCTGTACATCCTTCAACATAATTAACTGATGCTCCTTCATCAACAATAATCAACGTTCTTTCGAATTGACCCATTTGATCAGAGTTAATTCTAAAGTATGATTGCAATGGTTTAGGTACTTTCACACCTTTCGGTACATAAATAAATGACCCACCACTCCAAACTGTACTATTCAATGCAGCATACTTGTTGTCGGTAAAAGGAATAACTGACCCAAAGTATTCTTTGAATAATTCAGGGTATTCTCTTAATGCTGTATCGGTATCCACATAAATAACACCTAAATCTTCAAGTTCTTTCATTGTGTTGTGATACACAACTTCACTTTCAAATTGTGTTGATACACCAGCTAAGAAATTACGTTCCGCTTCAGGAATACCTAACTTTTCAAACGTATCTCTAATATTATCTGGCACTTCATCCCAACTTGTTTCAGCGCGTTCACTTGCTCTTAAGAAATAAGTGAATTCATCAAAATTAATAAATGATAAATCCGGACCCCATGTTGGGTTTTTCTTTTCTAAGAAAGCTTTGTAGCTCTTTAAACGGTAATCTAACATCCATTCAGGTTCATTTTTGTACTTGCTGATTGCACGTATGATATCCTCATTTAGACCCTTGCCTGTATCAATAATCGCTTTTGCGTCAGTTTTAAAACCAAATTTATAATCACCAACGATAGCGTCTATCTTCTTCTTGTTCTCATCCATCATGCTTATCATCTCCTCCTTCTGTTTCAAGTCCTTTTTCTGCTGCCTTCCATGCCAATGTCGCACATTTAATTCTAGCAGGAAATTGTGAAACACCTTGATAAACAACTGGTTCCCCAGTTAACACTTTATCATCATAGGTATAACCTTTAATCATTTCATAAAACTCATGAATAGTGCTTAAAGCTTCTTTAACTGTCTTGCCTTTTATAGCCTCAGACATGACACTCGCTGATGAACAACAAATGGAACATCCAGTTCCTTGATGTTTAACATCAACAATCTCATTTTCATCTATTTTTAATTGAATTGTTAATTCATCACCACAACTCGGATTATTTAGATGAATTGTTAAATATGATGCATCGTCGACCAACCCTTTATTTCTTGGGTGCTTATAATGATCCATGATGACCTGTCTATAGAGTTGTTCTATTTTCATACATTCACTTCCTATAAACCATTAAAGAAATCTCTGGCTGCAATAACTGCTTCTACAAATTTATCACAATCTGCTTCATCATTATATATGTGAAACGATGCACGAAGTGTAGACATTAAACCCATTCTTTGATGGATTAAGTACGCACAATGTTTACCCGCTCTAACGTCAATGTTTTCTTCATCTAAGAATGTTGCAACATCATGAGGATGAACACCATCAATATTAAACGTCAAAATGCCCGTTTCAGCGCTTTTATTATGAATTGTAATTCCTTCTACATGTGCAAGTTTTGCTTGTGCATAATGCTTCAAATGAAGCCCGTGCTTGTGGATATTATCATAACCAACACTTAAGATATACTTTGCAGCTTCACCAAGACCTATTGCACCAGCAATGATCGGTGTACCTGCTTCCAATCTAATTGGTGCCTCTTTTAACGTGATTTTATCTTTAGTGACATCTTCAACCATTTCACCACCGTATTCACAAGGTTCAAGCTTATTTAATAACTTCGCTTTTCCGTAAAGTACGCCAATACCAGTCGGTCCAAACATTTTATGTCCAGAAAATGCTAAGTAGTCACAATCAATCTTTTTGACATCTATTGCCATGTGCGGCACAGCTTGTGCTGCATCAACAACGACAATCGCACCTTTATCATGTGCTAATTTAATGATGTTTTCAATCGGTGTTACATAGCCAAACACGTTTGATACGAGTGTTAATGCAACCACTTTTGTTTGATCGGTTAATACTTCTTTAAACCCTTCAACAGTAATTCTGCCTTCATCCGTAAGTGGAACATACTTTAATGTTGCACCACTACGTTTTGCAGCAATCACCCAAGGTAAGACAGATGAATGATGTTCTAATTCACTCGTGATAACCTCATCACCAGGTTTTAACATTTCACGATACATGTGAGCAATCATATTAAGTGATGATGTTGTACCTCTTGTGAAAACAATCTCCTCACGTTGTGCGTTAATTAGTTTTGCAATCTCATCTCTTGAGGCTTCATATTTATTGGTTGCCTCAAAACTTAACTTATAACTACCTCTATGCACATTGGCACCCAAGTTGGTATAGTAATCATTAACTGCATCAATCGCAGTATTCACTTTTAGACTTGAAGCTGCAGAATCCAGGTAAATTAAATTCTTATGACGTTCAAATGTTGGAAAATCACGTCTAATCTTTTTAACATCAATCATATTCTTGAATTAACAAGGCTTAAAAATCTTTCCTTTAACGGTTCATCTTCTATTTCATCAACAATTGGTTTTAAGAAACCATTGATGATGAGTTTCTCTGATTCAAGTTTCGTTAAACCACGACTTTGTAAATAATAGAGTTGTTCTTCTTCAATCTTTCCAATGGTTGCACCATGGCCAGCTTGAACATCAAATTCATCAATCAATAAAATTGGATTAACTTCTACTGTAGCTGTATCTGATGTAATAATACCCTTTAAGGTTTGGAAAGCGTTCGCTTGTTTCATACCTTTCTTAATTTTTTCGACACCGTTTAGTATTATTTTACCACGTTTATTGGCAATCCCTATATTTGTCATATGACCAATGGTGTACGGTGCTTCATGAATAATTAAGACGTCTATATTTTGCTTGTTTTCATCTGAAGAAACTGCAATGGCACGCATTTTAACTTCTGCGCCTTGACCGACTAGTTCAACTTGCATTTTAGCGTCAATCACATTAGAAACAAACCCACCAACCACATCAAGATATGCATCACGTTCAACTTTAAAATAGTGTTCTACTAGTGCTTCATCACTTGCAAGTTCAGTAACTAGCAAATATTTAACATGTGCATTTTTCTGCGCATGAAAATTAATTTTATAACCATGTTTTACAACTTCATCACTCGCGATTTCAAGAATAATCTTTACTGTCGTTTGTTCACCAACAACAATTTTTAAGGACTCATGATTATCATCCTTAACGACCACTTTAACTGGATCGTCATAGACCTTCTTCGCCGGAATACTTAATGTATGATCAGCAAAACTGAACCCTTCAGGAAGTGCTGATTCGATCCGATGATCTTTAACGATAAGCGTAATCATTATGCTTCGCTCTCTTTAAAATCGATACCAAGTTCTGTTCTAATCCATTCATAACCGTTAGCATCAATTTTCTTAATAAGTTCTTCACCGCCACTTAAGACAATTTTACCGTCAATCATGATATGAACATTCGTTGGTTTAATATGATCTAAAATGCGTTGGTAGTGTGTAATTAAGATACAACCAAAATCAGGGTTCACCATATCAGACACATTTTGTCCAACAATTTTCAATGCATCAACATCTAAACCAGAGTCGATTTCATCAAGAATAGCAAATTTAGGTTTTAATACTTTAAGTTGTAATATCTCATTACGTTTACGTTCGCCACCTGAGAAGCCTTCGTTTAAATAACGATGTGCTAAATCAGGACGCATCTTTAATTCTTCAACCTTCTTTTCATAATCTAATGCAAACTGGAATAATCCAACTTCACTGCCTGAAGTAGCGCTTAATGCAGTACGCATAAAATCACTATTTGTAACACCAGGAACTTCTGCTGGATATTGCATTGCTAAAAATAAACCTGCACGTGCTCTCTCATCAACTTCCATTTCAAGTAGTTCTTGACCATCCAATGTTGCACTACCTGCAGTTACTTCATACTTAGGATGACCCATTAATGCACTTGCTAATGTTGACTTACCAGTACCATTAGGTCCCATAATTGCGTGAACTTCGCCTGAGTTCACCGTTAGGTTGACACCTTTCAATATTTTTTTACCTTCAATTTCAACATGAAGATTTTCAATTGCTAATTTTGCCATGTGTTCCTCCTTAAAATTTCCATACCTATTATATAATAATATATTATATAAAGCGATTAAAACGCTAAAATTACAACAAAATAATGCGTAAACGTTTTCAATGAAAAAGTGATGTAAACTTTCACAAATTTTCATAGTTGTATAGTATAATAAACATGTAATCGCGAAACCTTTTATGTATTCGCATTACACCTTTTATGTATTTTTCTCCCAAATTGCGTATGCCTTGCGCAAGTTAATCTAAACGCCATCCTAGATTAGCTAAATAAGGTAACTCCCTTAAAGCGACCTCGAAAGAGGTCTTTTCTTTTATATAATTATTGTACTAAATATGCTATAATTTAAATAGTTAAAGAGGTGAAAATTTTGGATAAAGCAACAGCACATTATAAAAAATATTTTATATTATTCATTACATATACGGTTATCATCGTTGGTTCGATTGTCGCACTATTAGTCTCGCCAATTGATACTAATATTACGTTATCAATTGTATTGATATTACTTATCGCTATGATAGGAGGAGTCTTTTTCTTTAGACCACGTATCATGTTTCATACAGAAAGTATCCAATACTATCGTTTAAAAGAACGACAAGGTCCACCATTAAAATTAAATAAATCGCCTGCCACAAAAGATTTTTACGATACCTTAAGGCAATATAACTTTGAACCAGGTTTCTCATCAAATGAATTTACGATATTTAAATGGTTTGCAAAAGATTCGAAACAACCAGTTATCAAAAGACCGATGCTTGTGATCTATGTAATGATTCATGAATCAAGCATGTCATTTCAGAGTCCTAAAATCATTAAGGAAATTAATCGTTTAGAGAATGCTCTTTATAAAGAAAAGAAAAAAATTACAAACTATACTGTGTTTGTCGTAAAATCTGGTTCAACATTAACTACAGACATAAGAAACGCTTGTGACTATGTGACATTTAGTAAAGTAAGATCCCGTTCAATTATTAACATCAATGCTTTTTATGAGATAAAAACTAAATCACTATACTTTTTATATAGTGATACGTTCACACCTAATTTATATTATCAATATGGTGTCGATTTATTAAAAAAACTCGTCAAATGACGAGTTTTTATTTTATTTGTATTTCTTTTTATATTTATTCCCAAACACTGTTTCACCGGCTTCTCTTTTAAGATATATTCGCTGCCAATCAACCATGTGTTGACCTTGTGAGAATAGTAACAAACTCGTTGAATAAAAACCTAAATACAACAATATATGTAGTAATTCAACAATATTTAAACCGTATATAATTTGATTCCGAATAATTATGCTAACACTAATCATGGTTAACAACAATGTATAAGCGATCAATATTTTGGCCGGCCACTTACGTTTAAATGTGTGAACATATACAATAACAACAAATAACACTAATGTCATAACTGAGCCGGGTAATGCTTGCCAAATAATATAAATTTGGTAGTCTGGTGGTGGTAATGTAAATAATATGCTATATGTATTAAACGTCATAAACATTAATTCAAAAAATCTAACATATATCCATACGATAATATAATTATTTAATGTGTGAAATCTTCGTTGTTGTGTAACCACGCCAACAATGAGTAAAATTAATAATCCTACATCAATAATTATGTTGTATAACATGCCTAACACTGCATTTAATAATGATATCGAATCTAAACCTCCTAAAGAGGTAACATCTAAATATATATTGATAAGTACTTGCATACTAAAAAAAGAAATAGCAACAATCCCTAGTATTCTTAATATCTTTACATGTCTTTTATAATCGTTCATTATGTCAATCCTCTTTATCAAATTATATCATTTTTAAAGAAAAAGCGCATTTTGATGAATCATCTAAAATACGCTTTTCATTGATTTAATTATTTGGTACCCCTATTCTTGACAGAGAACCTTTAATGTTATATTTTGTATTCAGCCTTATATTTTTCAATTTCTTCATCGTTTGCAAGAATGAAATGTCCATTTTCAATTTCTTGAAATGTAGGCATATTATCTGCTGTGTATTGATGATCTCTTTGAGGAACATAATCAAAACGTTTACGCGTTTTTTCCGAATGTGGATCCGGCTGCGGAATAGCTGACAATAGCGATTTTGTATATGGATGTAACGGATGCTTGAATAAAGTATCTGCATCTGCCATTTCTACAATACGTCCAAAGTACATAACTGCAATTCGATCGCTAAAATATTTAACAACAGAAAGGTCATGTGCAATAAAGAGAATAGTTAAACCAAGTTCTTCTCTTAATTCTTTTAACAAGTTAATAACTTGCGCTTGAATTGACACGTCCAATGCTGAAATAGGTTCATCGGCGATTAATAATTCAGGCTTCACAATCAATGCACGAGCAATACCAATACGTTGACGTTGACCACCAGAGAATTCATGCGGATAACGGAACGCATGTTCAGGTACTAACCCTACTAGTTTGAGTGATTCATAAACACGCTCAGTAATTTCATCTTTATCTTTAACACCATTGATTCTTAGACCTTCTGCAATAATCTCACGCACTGTCATACGCGGATTTAGAGAAGAAATTGGATCTTGGAAAATCATTTGGATCTTCTTCATCGTGTCATATGTTGCACCTTTAAATGCATTATCAGCCTTCATATGTTTGATAAGTTCTTTTTGTTCGCTAATTAACTTTTTTGTATTTTCTTTAATTTCAAGAATTTTATTTTGATCCACTTTATAAGTTGAAGGATTTGATGCAACATTATGCTTATGATTAGCAAGCGCAGAATCCCTTTTTTCTTTTGCAGCTGCAATAGCTTTTGATTGAGCAAGTTTGGCATCTTCAACTTGTTTCTTATAAACTGATGAAGTCCTATCAAGGCTATGTAATGTGCGACCAAAATTATATTTTGCAATATTTACATCTGCTGCATAAGTTTCCTTGATTTCAACAACACCTAATTTAGCTGGTGTAGCATTAAGTATATCAACTTTAGCTTTTTGTTTAATTTCCTTGATTCTGTTTTTAGCAGACATTAATCCTGCACCGATACGTTGTCCTTTGAAAAATACTTCACCATCAGTTGCTTCATAAAGTTTAATAATTGTCCGCCCAGTTGTTGTTTTACCACAACCAGATTCACCAACTAAACCAAATACTTCACCTTCATAAATGTCAAAACTAATATCATCTACAGCTTTAACGACTAATTTATTTTTACCGTGTCCGCTCATGAAATATTGTTTAAGATGTTTTACCTCTAAAGCTTTTTTTCTATTTTCGCTCATTTCTTTTCACCCGCCTTTTGTTTATTTCTCTTAATACTGCGGGCAATGCGCGCTTGCAGTGGTTTTGGCATATCAACTTTTGGAGCATTTTCATGCAATAACCATGTTGCTGCATAATGAGAATCGGTCACTTTAAACATCGGTGGTTGTTCTTCAAAATCAATTTCCAATGCATAGCGATTACGTTGAGCAAAAGCATCTCCTTTTGGTGGAAAATGCATATCTGGTGGTGTACCTGGAATGACGAACAGTTCTTGATCTGCTTTGTCAGATTCTAAATCAGGCATTGCTGATAATAAAGACCAAGTATATGGATGTTTGGGTGAATAGAAAATTTCTTCTACTTTTCCATACTCCACAATTTTACCGGCATACATAACAGCTACTCTATCAGCCATGTTTGCAACAACACCAAGGTCATGCGTAATAAAAATAACTGATAAGTTACGTTCCTCTTTAATTTTATTAATAAGTTCTAGAATTTGTGATTGTGTTGTAACGTCTAGTGCTGTTGTTGGTTCATCGCAAATTAGGATTTCAGCATTATTCGCTAATGCAATAGCAATAACAATACGTTGTCTCATACCACCAGAGAACTGAAATGGGTACTGGTTGTAACGTTTTTCTGCTTGTGGAATCCCCATTTCTTTCATCAGTTCCAATGCACGGTTTTTTGCATCCGCTTTACTAACACCCATTTTTAAATAAAGTGCTTCTGAAATTTGTTTACCAACTTTCATAATTGGATTCAAACTTGACATTGGATCTTGGAAAATCATAGAAATATAACTACCACGCAATTTATGAAAATCATGCTCTGGAATAGTCATTAAATCAATTGATGGCTCAGACGATGCTGCAAAATCACCACTATCATGCATCTCTCTATACTTATTTAAACGTTTCACTTCATCACTATGGTAATAAATTGAACCACCAGCATGAATAGCATTACCAGCTAAAATACCAATGATTGCACGAGAGGTCACACTTTTACCTGATCCTGATTCACCAACGATCGCTAAAGTTTCGCCTTTATACAAATCAAAATTGACTTTTCTAACTGCTTGTAATTGTCCTTGTTGTGTTCTAAATGAAATTGACAAGTCTTTAACTTCTAAAATTTTATCAGCCATTATTCCTCAACTCCTCTCAATGATGGATTGAAGGCATCACGTAATCCATTACCAAATAGATTAAATGATAACATGAGTAATGATACGAAAATAGCAGGGAATAAGACTAAGAATCCAAGGCTCGGATCTTCTCTCAATTGGCTTTGACTATCTGCTAACATACGTCCAACACTTGGTATATCTGCATAATTAATGATACCCAAAAATGAGAATGTCGATTCACTGAAGATAACTGAAGGAATGTATAATACGAAACTCGTAATTAATGTACCAACTGCGTTCGGTAAAATATGACGATACATAATACGAAGATCAGCAGCTCCTAACGTACGAGCAGCCAATACATACTCACGTCCTTTGTAACGATAGAACTGTGTTCTTGTCAATGATGATATACCTAACCAACCACTTATGGCAAACGCAAATATAACGACTCCTGGTGTACTACCAAACCGCAGTATGAGCAGTGTAATAATAGCCAGGAATGGTAATCCTGCGATTACTTCACTAATCCGCTCAATAATAAGATCGGTAGTTCCTCCAAAGTAACCCGATATAGAACCTATAATAAGCCCAATAGCAAGGTTAATTGCAGACACTGCTAAAGCAATAAGTAGCGATACTCTAGCGCCTGACCATAACACGTTAAACCAGTCTCGTCCACGTTGATCAGCACCAAATGGATATTGAGGTTCATAATCATAAATAACCTCTAAAAACTTGAAGTATTTTACACGTACACGTTGTGTTTGTCCTTCAACTAGAGAACCATCCGTATTCTTCCAAACACGTACTTCTTCTAGTAAGACTTCTTCACCGGTTTCTTCTTCGTAATCATATATTTGTTGTAATACATCTGATTGGATATTCATTGGTGATGTAGATATATAATAGTTAATATAATTGTAGTAATTTACTTGAACACGATATACGCCACCATCAGATACATCAAGCGTATCCAAATCAGTAATAATTATCTCTCCGTATTCAGAAACAACATCTTCCTCTAGTAATGGTAATAAATCAAGTTCCAGATTTGCTCTAGAAATCGATCTAACACCATTAAAACCAAGCCATTCTAAACCCTCAATATAAGGTGGTAATTCACCTTCACTTACAAGTTTAATTGCTTCAGTTTTATAATCATTGAAAAAATTATCAGGTCTTAACCATGGACCAATAATAGCCATGATTACAAGTAATAATAGGATAATTGCTGCAACAACCGACGCCTTATTTTTCTTGAATCGATTCATTGCATCTTTATAATAACCAATCGGTTTAGTTTTAAAATCTTGGTCGTATCTAATATCCTCGCGATTTGCGAGAACAAATTTTTCTTTGTTTAATTGATCGCTCATCGTTTACCAGCTCCCATTCTAATTCTTGGGTCAATAACACCATACGTTAAGTCAACGACTAGCGTAGCTGCAAGACCAATGAGTGTGTAGAATATCACAAGCGCCATAACAACAGGATAGTCAGGTCTTACACCAGATGCTCTCGTAAATGAATCTAGGTATAACAAACCAATCCCTCTGATTTGGAAAATACGCTCAATGACAATTGAACCACTTAAAATAGTAACTAATCCACCAATGAGACCAGGGGCAATAGGTACTAATGCATTTCTAATACCATGTCTAACTGTAGACTGTCTACGATTTAAACCTTTTGTACGACATAGCAACATAAAGTCAGAAGTTAAAACCTCTGTTAACTCAGCTCTTGTAAAACGTGCTAAGCCTGCTACACCACCAAGTGTTAGAATGACTAATGGTAAGATATAACTCGCTAACCCAACAACAATATCATTGCTGAAGTCACTACCTACCAGAACACGCCATTCAACTAAATCTAAGTTAAACGCAAAAATGTATTGCAGCAATACTGCCACAATAAAGCTTGGGACAGAAATAAATACCATGACACCTGTTGAAATAACATGGTCAGTCAGTTTATTTTTCTTAAGGGCTGCCCAAATACCCAATGCAATTCCAATTGGAATTGAAATTAAATAAGGAATAACATTAATTCGAACTGTAACGAGTAGTCGTTCAGCAATCATGTCATTCACTTGTCGTGGATATCTAAGTGAATATCCAAAAGATCCATCTTCTACGATATTTGATATCCATGTGCCAAATTGCTCAAGAATGGTTCCATCACCTAAACCATCACGTTCCATAATTTGTTGTAAAATCTCAGGATCAAGCGTTGGATCGCCTGTCGCAATTCTTAAATCAGGTAATGATCTAATAGACGCAAACACAATAAAAATAATTATAAAGGTTGTTACGAACATTAGCCCAATTCGCTTTAAAACATACTTTGTCATATAATACTCCAGTCTAACATTGACGACATAAACAACCCTAATGGACCCCACTAGGGTTGTTTTATGTCTAAATGTTAATTAATTATAACCTTAAATTAATGCTATTATATAGCAATTATTCTGCATCTTCTTGTGCAATACTCATATATTTGAGACCGCCCCAACCCATGCGTGCATGGTATGCGTCAGCATCAAATTCAATACGAGAACTATAAACTGAAGCACCAACTCTTGTGAACAATGGAATGTTAACCATTTGAGAAAGTAGTTCACTTTCTAATGCTGCTGTAATCGCATCATATTCTGTTAAGTTACCTTCATATTCAGCAAGACCTGCTAATAAAATATCACTATAAACAGTTGCCCATAAGTAGTCATATGTACCTGTCCAAGTATCAGCATCTTCACCTTCACCGAATCCATCTAAGAATTCTTCATAAAGAACAATATATTCTTCATCTGTTGTTGTTGGTGATGCTAATGCTTCTAATTCTGCTAACCAAGCAGTTACAGCAACTTTAGCACCTGGAAGTTCAACATCTAATATAGCATTACCAGTTTCAAAACCAGTTTCTAACATATTGGCTGCACCAGCAACATTTGAGTAAACTTGCAACATTTGTGGAGCCCAGAATTGAAGTCCTTGCCAACCACCGAATGTTAAATCGAAGTTACCATTGTCCCAAATATCATCTAGTGTATCACTATCAACAGCTTCAATAACTAAATCGAATGTATCACCAAAAATTGCTTCCCATGAACTTTCTAGCCATTCAGCCATTGCAATATTTGTTTCAGCATCGAAGATAGCAAATGAGATCGATACAGTATCACCATCATTAATAAATCCTTCTGTTACGGCTTCTGCGTAAGCAGCATCGTAGTAAGCTTTAGCTTGAACTGGATTAAACCCATAACTTTGAGGTGATAGATCAGCAATCACTGCCATACCAGCTTCTGATGAACGATAAGATAATGCGCTCATTTCACTTGAATAGTATAGTGGTCCAAGTAATGATTGTGTTGGATAACCTGGAGCATTAACGTCAGTAACGAATGTTTCTCTGTCTGTTGCCAAATATAGCGCTAATCTGAAGTCTTCAAGACTCATGATTGGAGCATCTGGTTGGCCATCTTCATCATTGTCTCTTGCAAGACCAAATGCGAAACGGAAGAAAGTAGTTACTGGAGATAGTTTCAAGTATTCACTATTTTCATAAGTTCTATAGAAGTTACCACTTACACCAGTTACGTCTAAGTTTTCAGCGATAAATTCAGATACTGCAACACTTTGGTCACTAATAACATCATAGCGGATTGCTTCAATGTCATAATCATCTGCACCATAGTGTGCATCATTTCTTTCAAAAATGAAGAATGCGCCTGGTTCCCATTCAACTAATTCATATACGCCGAATGCAACAAGTGGATTGTCAACAGTACCATAAGTTGTACGTGTACCATCTTCAATTAAACCTGCTTCATAATTTGCAGTATGAACAACTGAAAGGATTGCACTTGATAATTGAGTCATTACTTGCCATTGAGTTTTACGAGCAGTTAATGTTAAACGAATTGTGTCATTGTCGACAACTTCAATACCTACTGAATCCCATGAAACTGGATCATTTGGTGTTGTTTCGCCATCAACTGGAACACCGTTTTCATCTACATCAGCACGATTACCTTCTGCATCAAAGTAAGCAGGGTATGCGACTGCATAAGCAACAGCTACTGTATCAAGTCCTTCAATATCTGCATTTGCAGCAGGAATTTCATCACCATTTGAATCCAAATAACCAGTACCTGGTGCAAGTACGACACCATCAGCATTAACGTAGAAAGGCTTATCATCAAAGTCAACTAATACCCAACCAGTGCTTGTGCCCCAGTCTTCTGCATAGTAGTCTTCATATAATCCAGATTCTGCATTATATAGTTTATAACCTGTATTATCAGAAGCAGCTTGGTTTAATGAATTTTTTCTAGTATATTCCGTTTCACCGACCATGTAAATTGTAAATCCTAATTCATCCATTTTGGCTTGATTTTGTTCAAAATAAGCTTTTGCATTTACTAATGGAAGACCATCACCTTCGTAAAGGTTAGTAGCTCTTGCATTTAATAAATCAGGATCTAATAAATAAGCCCATGAATCATAGAAAGTTTGAGCAGTAATAGCTGTACCATCAACAAATTGTAAACCAGATTTTAATGAGATTTCCCATACAGTACCATCATCATTAACATCAACTGGTACATCACTTGCCATTGCTGGGAAGTAATTAAATGGTAATTCTTCTGCTGTATGACCAGCTGCATACCATTCTTCGAAACCAATTTCTGCTGGAAGGTCAGTAACACCCTCTTCTACAAGTTGTTCTCTCGCAGCTTCGAAGTCATAATCACCTTCATAAAGTGCATCAGATATTAAACTATATAGTGTAGATGCATTAGCTAATGTTTCTGAATAAGGATTCAAATTGGTTGTTTCACTGATGTATGTGTAATATGTATTAGCTCGATCAGTAACACCTTTTTGATCCCAATGTGCAACTAAAGTAATATTAGCTGTTACCGCTGTGCTAAAGTCATATTCAGCATCATCAAGATACCATCCAACGAATGTGTATCCACTTCTAACAGGTGCTGTTGGTTCTGCAACAGGATCACCATCTGTAACAACAACTGGTGCTACATAAGATCCATCAGCAGAGTTAAACGAAACAACGAACTCATCTGCAGCAATCGCTGTCCAACCTGCGTAAATAGTTAAGTCTGCATCCACTGGAGTCCCGAAGCTATATACTGTTTCCATTGCAGAATCAGCATACCAACCATTAAATACATAGCCATCACGTGTAGGTGATGATGGTTGTACGAATGCACTACCT
The DNA here is from genome assembly GCA_963676765.1 of Acholeplasmataceae bacterium. Lineage (GTDB taxonomy): Bacteria > Bacillota_I > Bacilli_A > Acholeplasmatales > Acholeplasmataceae > WOFB19. The sequence continues at coordinate 448,670 of OY781159.1, read as the reverse complement.
TCTTCTACTTCTTTTGCTTCAATAGCGGTTCCGCCGTTTGTTTCAAACGTTACGGTAAAAGTAGGTGCAGCACATGCCACGAGAACGAAAGCGAATAATGCGACTAGAAAACCTAATGTCAATTTTTTCATTCTTTTAATCTCTCCTTAATTATAAGTTTAAAAAGATTTTACTACATATGGGGGGGTTTGTCAACGAAACGTAGCATATAATAACATTGAAATCGTTTTCAAGCATATGAATTAGGAAATTTCTTGTAAATATAATATAATAAGAATGCTTTTCAGTTGAATGTATGTTTTATGTTCGACATATTAGACACATTATATATAGAAAGTGATTTTGTTTTTCATGCATAATAAAAAATTAAAGAAATTTCTTAAATATTTAGCGGTTGAAATATTCACTGGTTTAATTATTGGCGGACTGTTTATGCTATATAGCACAAACTATACAGTAATTGGTATCATCGATGCACTAACAATATCAACAGTGATGTTATTTACAGTTGGCTGGTTTATGTTTATTTCCAACGAACATTTACTTGATATTTTATTTTATGGAGTTGCTTCATTAGGTAAAGCAATTGTTGGTAAAAGATCTGAAAAATCTTATTATGAGCATATCCAATCAAAGGAACCCGTAAACGGTGCAATTTATTGGTCTTTATGGACCTCATCCTTAATTTATGGATTAGCATTGCTGATTTTATTTATCATTTATAGAACTTGAAAAATTAATAAAGAAAAGGACTTCATCCTATACGTTTCATATGGATGAGTCCTTTTTTTATTTATCTAATACTTATTAGTTAGATGCTTCGCTTTCAATTTCCGCTATTACTGTTTGTAAATATTCGTAATTGTAAAGTTTTGATAGGCCAGGATATTCATAATCTGGAACAACTCCATACTCGACACTTTCAAAACCAGATTCAGTTTCAACTGCAATCACATTAAGCGAACTCATGAAGAACACATCGCCAGTAGGTAATACTTTACCACTGATTGATGATGCCCCACCACTGCTTTGAACACCGATGATTGTTGCAAATCCAGCTTCTTTAGCCATCGCTGCTGTTAAGTTGGCAGCACTGAATGTAACTGGAGAAATTAATATGTACCAATTAAAATCATAAGCAACATAATCAGAACTAATTTCATATGTATAAACTGAATTTTCTAATGGATTCATTGAATGATAATAGAATGGATCTTCTGTCATGTAACCAAATAAACGCCACACAGCACCAACATTACCACCACCATTATTTGTTAAATCAATCACAACATTGTCAACATCTGGATTTGTTTCGGAAATAACACTTAACTGCTTTTCAAATTCTGTAGGTGTATCAACTGTAAATGAATCAATAACAACGACTGCAGTTTTACCATCAGGTGTGTAAGAGACAGTTTGTCGATCATTTTCTTCGATTAAATCTTCTACATCCCATGAACTTTGATAGTAACTTGCACTTCGAAGTCCTAATTGTGTAATACTTGTTAAATCAATCGTATAATCTGGTTCAGTATAATACCCCGTCATTGTGTGATACGTATGTAAATCATCAAGTGAATATACTAAATCAAATATAGCATTATAATGAGATGAATCTCTACCGAACAATAAATCTTCACTGAATGGTAAGAATTGATCATAAGCAGAAATAAAGCCTTTATCTTCTTTTAAACCGTAGAAGTAATCGAATACTAATGCTAAATAATCATATGTTGCAAGTTTTATATCAAGTGGTGCCGTTTCATTATTCATACTGCTTGTTCTAATTTCATTAATGATGTCAGTTTCATAATCTAATAATTGATAAGAGTCAACGCCATAAACAGCATCGCCATTAAAGTAAACATCATAATATGTTTCACCAACAAAAATTAGATTTGCTAAATATAGTGGCATTAGGTATTCAGTTTCTCCGCTGTTGTCATATTCAACTAAATCGATTCGATAATCATTGAATGGAATCTCAATTGGATTTCCTTCAACAACTGTCGTATCACCAAACACTAATCCATCACCGAAATCAGTTGATGTAGCTGCACCTAACGAATCAAAGAAATCATAAGATTCAGAATAATATGTGTTTTCTGCAAAATCAAATTTTGCTTCATATGTGTTTGTTTCTGCTTCACGTTCTGTGTCAACAATTGGATCTTCACCTTCAACTTCATAGACCATCGGTGTATAAACTGAACTTGCTCTTACAATGATGACACCGCCGCCTTGAGGAATTACTTCCATGTATGATACTACATGCCAAACATCACCAAATTCATCTATTATTTCATTTGGCTCATCATTCTCTATAGATTCAATCGCACCATCAATCATTGGTAAAAATTCTGCAATATCTACATAAGGTACAGTTCCATAATTCATAAAGAATAAATCAATATTACTTGATGCAACCAAATATTCCGTAGAAAGTGGAATAAATTCATAATTTTCGACTGATGTAACAACATTTTCCATCATTTCATCAATTAAAACATTGTAAACAATCGTTTCATAATAGCTTCCATAAGATGCATTAAGTGTAATCTCAAAAGGCATACCACCTGAACCAATAGGTGCAAGTACTACCTCTCCATCTTCGGACATAACATCTGGTCTTGAGAATGACCATGAGAAATGTGAACCCTTTTCACCATATGGGCTAATATCAATATCACCAGTAATAACATCAGGTATATTAACACTTGACAAGTCTGATGTAACACGGTCTTCATCAGGCATATCCCATTTGGCATAAACAACTACATTTCTAGCAGGCATGGTCGTAAATGTGTATGCTGTGTAATATGATTGTGATGTATACCAGCCATCAAAAGTTGCACCCTCTAATGTTGGATCTGCAGGTATGTCTATTGTTTCACCAAATGGCACAGTCATCGTATCAATTGTGCTACCACCTGAAGTTTCAAACGTAATTGTATATTCTTTGGCAATCCATTTGGCATATAGCGTTACATCTGCTGCAAGTGTTTCATCAAAATCAAATGCTGTTTCATATGTATCTTCAACAAACCACCCACCAAAAGTATATCCAGTTTGGGTTGGCGAATCAGGCTCAGTGATTGCTGTACCAAAGACACCAGAAACACTAGCCACATTTGATCCTGCACCCGTTTCATATGTTAATGTATAAACTTTTTCACTCCACGCTGCGTAAAGTGTTACGTCTGCTGTGATAGGTGTTGTAAAATCATATGCAGTTGTTAATTCATCATCTATATACCAACCTTCAAAGGTATTGTGATCCATTGTTGGCGTAGGTTCGCTAGCAACATCATTTTCATTAATAACTTGTGCATTAACACTTGATCCCCCATTAGTCTCAAATGTTACAGTGTAGGTAATAGCTTCCCACTTTGCATATAAAGTAATTTCTGCATCTACTAAATAATCCGTACTTAAAGTTTTAGATAAATCACTATCAACATACCAGCCTTCAAAGGTATATCCATCTCTTTCTGGATCATCGGGTAGTGTTATCGAGACGCCCTCTTCAAGCGTCATAGACTCAACTGTTGATCCCCCTTGAGTATCAAACGTAATTGTATATGTTTGCGGTGTACATGCAAATAACACAACTGCGACTAACATCATGATGCTAGTTAACATAACATTTTTTATTTTTCTTACCATATTCTTTTCCTTTCTTGCTGCAAAATAGACCATTTTTTGGTCATTGATTATTTTAAAAAGTTATATCACATGAAAACAAATCATTTTGTTTACATTGATATGCTTTCTTCAATTGTATATAAGTTTGCTTCATAAGTCAATTACAAGAAATAAAAAAGCCCTGCTATTATATAGCACGGCTCAATTTATAATCTTTTAGTTTATTCCTCTTCAGGAAGAGAATAATCCATCGCTTTATAGCGCTCATACATACGCCAACGTTTTTGCGCATTCTTCATGTTCTCAGCTAATAATTCAGCTGCATGATCTGGGTTGATTTGTGTTAATTGTGCAAAACGTCCTTCGTTAAGTAAGAAGTCTTGGTATTTATCCCAAACAGGTTGACGTGAGTCTAATTGAAATGGGTTCTTACCTTCGTCTTCTAAACGTGGGTCAAAACGGTATGTTGGCCAATAACCACATTGTGTTGCAAGCTTGGCTTGTGCAAATGAGTTTGTAAGACCACCTTTAATATTATGCTCGATACATGGTGCATAGGCAATGATAATTGATGGACCATTGTAACTTTCAGCTTCTCTAAATGCTTTCACAACTTGCGCTGGTGAAGCACCATGAGAAATTTGAGCAACGTATACATGACCATAACTCATCGCGATTGCGCCTAGATCTTTCTTCTTAGTAGGTTTACCTGCAGCAGCAAACTTAGCAATCGCACCAGTAGGCGCAGCTTTAGAAGATTGACCACCTGTATTCGAGTAAACTTCAGTATCTAAGACAAGGATATTAACATCTTCGTTATTAGCGATAACGTGATCAAGTCCACCATAACCAATATCGTATGCCCAACCATCGCCACCAATAATCCATTGTGATACTTTAGCGAAGTAATCCTTTAAGCTTAATAGTTCTTTAGCAAAAGGTTTCTCAATCTTTTCAAGGCCCGCTACAAGGTCTTTCTTCAGACTTCTTGTTAACTCAGCACTTTGACGATTTTCAATCCATGCTTCTGCTTTTTCTTTTAAGTCAGCAGGCATATCATCTAAATGATTTGCTAATAACGTTTGAATTCTATCTCTCATTGTTTCATAAGCAACACGCATACCAAATCCAAATTCAGCATTATCTTCAAATAATGAGTTAGCCCAAGCTGGACCGAATCCTTCTTTATTTGTTGTATAAGGTGTAGCCGGGAATGAAGCCCCATAAATTGAAGTACAACCAGTTGCATTAGCAATCACTAAGTGATCACCATACATTTGTGTTAATGCCTTTATATAAGGTGTTTCACCACAACCTGCGCATGCACCAGAGAATTCAAATAATGGTTGTTGGAATGAAAGGTTCTTAGGATTGTTAATGCCTAAATCTTTATATGTTACTTCATTGAAGAAGTAATCAGCTGTTTGTTGAGCACCATGAGCAAGCTCATCACCGATTGGTACCATTGCAAGTGATTTTTCTTTTGTAGGACATACTTCAACACATAAACCACATTCAGTACAATCAAGTGTTGATACTTGAATGGTGAATTTATAACCAGCTAAGTCTTTACCTTTAGCATCTAGCATCTTCGCATCTAGAGGTGCACCAGCAGCTTCAGATTCATCTGCTAAGAATGCTCTAATAACACCGTGTGGACATGCAAACACACATTGGTTACATTGAATACAGTTTTCACTGCGCCATTCAGGAACAAAATTGGCAATACCGCGTTTTTCATAAGCAGTTGAGCCATTTTCTAAATGTGCATCTTCATATCCTAAGAATGCTGAAACAGGAAGCGAATCCCCTTCGATTGCGTTAACAACATCAGCAATCTTCTTAACGAAATCAGGACGACTTTCATCAACTTCCTTAACTTCATCAGTAAGTAATGCCCAATCAGGATTAACAGGTACTTCAACCAAGTCTTTATAACCTGCATCAATCGCTTCATAGTTCATCTTAACGATTGCATCACCTTTACGGCCATACGTCTTCTTCGCATACTCTTTCATATACTTATTTGCATCTTCAGCTGTCATCAAATGTTGATTTAATTTGAAGAATGCTGCTTGCATAATTGTATTAATACGACGACCTAAGCCAATTTCATACGCACGATCAACAGCATTAATAATATAGAATTTCGCCTTCTTTTGTGCTAATTGACGTTTAACACGATTAGGAAGATGTTCTTCAATGTCTGCTAATGGTGTTTGTGTGTTAAGTAAGAATGTACCGCCCGATTTTAACCCTTTTAACATATCATACTTAAGTAGATAATTATCTGTTGAACATGATACAAAGTTAGGATAGTTAACTAAATAAGTTGAACGGATTGGTTTATCGGAGAAACGTAAGTGCATTCTTGTAACCGCACCAGCTTTTTTAGAATCATAAGATGCATAAGCTTGTGAGAATAAGTCTGTGTGGTCACCAATAATTTTTGTAATATTTTTAGAAGCACCAACTGTACCATCAGATCCAAGGCCGAAGAATAACAATTCTGTTGTATTCGCATCAACTAAATCTAATGTCTTATCGTATGTTAATGAAGTATGTGTAACATCATCTTCAATACCGATTGTGAAGTTGTTCTTTTGTTCACCTTCTAAGTTATCATAAATCGCTTTAACCATCGCAGGTGTTGTATCTTTTGAAGATAAACCATAACGTCCACCAAGTATAACAGGTGCGTTTTCTGTGCCATAATAAAGTGATTTAACATCCAAGAATAGTGGTTCACCAATTGAACCCGGTTCAATAGTACGATCTAAAACTGCAATACGTCTAACAGATTTAGGCATTGCATCTAAGAAATACTTTGTACTAAATGGACGATAAAGGTGAACAGTTAAAAGACCGACCTTTTTACCATTAGCATTTAAATAGTCAACTGTTTGTTTTGCTGAACTACAAATAGAACCCATTGCAACAATTGCGTCCGTCGCATTTTCATCACCATACCATACGAATGGTGCATAGTCACGGCCTGTAACTTTAGAGATCTCAGCCATGTACTCATTAACTGCATCCGGTACTTGATCGTAATGTGACGCTTGTAAGACACGTGTTTGGAAATACACATCATCAGATTGTGCACTACCACGAGTTACTGGACGTTCTGGGTTAAGACCAATTGCTCTAAATTTAGCAACTGCATCACGATCTAATAATCTGTCAAATACATCGTAATCCATTACTTCAATTGATTGAACTTCATGAGAAGTTCTAAATCCATCAAAGAAATGAACGAATGGGATGCTTGTTTTAATTGCTGATAAGTGAGCAACACCAGCAAGATCCATTGACGATTGAACTGATGTTGAAGCAATCATACCCCAACCTGTTTGACGAGCAGCCATGATATCTTGGTGATCACCAAAGATAGATAGCGCTTGTGCAGCAAGTGAACGCGCTGCAACATGAATAACACCAGGTAACATTTGACCTGCAATTTTATACATGTTAGGAACTTTTAATAATAAACCTTGTGATGCGGTAAATGTTGTTGTTAGTGCACCCATTTGGAGTGAACCGTGAACAGTACCAGCAGCACCAGCTTCACTTTGCATTTCGACTACTTTCACAGGCATACCGAATAAATTCTTCTTGCCTTGTGACGCCCATAGATCAATAGATTGAGCCATTGGGGAGGATGGTGTAATCGGATAGATACCTGCTACTTCGGTAAATGCATACGCACAATAAGCGGCAGCTTCATTACCATCCATGGACTTAATTACTTTTTTCGCAACCATGTTTACCTCCTAGTAACGATTCAAAAACTTAAGTATATCGTTCGCATTCTCTTTTGGAGATGCCTTCTCAAAAATTTTTATTATGATGCCTTCTTCATCAATGATAAACGTTGACCTTTGGATGCCCATATAAGTATTACCATATAGTTTCTTTTGAACCCATACACCATACTGTTGACATACCTCGGTACTAACGTCACTTAATAAAAGGAAAGGCAAATCATGTTTATCAATAAACTTTCGATGACTTTTCTCATCATCTTTTGAAATACCAATTAACACAAGATCTCTTGCTTCATATTCGCTGTAAACATCACGAAAAGCACATGCTTGTGTTGTGCATCCTGAAGTCATATCTTTTGGATAAAAATAAAGGATGACTTTTTTGCCCCGATAATCTGATAGATTGTGAATATGTCCATCAGCATCAGGCAGGCTGAAATTTTCAGCTTTCATTCCTGCTTTTAGCATCTATTCATACTCCTTTACATCGCGTTTTAACTAACATGTCTATTATATTACAAATAGGTTCGTTTTTTAAGACCCTTTTTGAATTTTTAACATAATAGAATGTTTTTAAAAACCGTGCAAGTTTAAAGGGGATAAGGGATACCCCACCGTTTATCAATTGTAGCACTTTGTCAAACAATATGAAAGGCTTTCTGCCAATTTTCGTCATTTATTGCATACTTTACATATTTCACCTATATAAAATATAAATATGTGCATTTTAATATAAAATCACAAAGATAACCACCACACTTGTATGATGAAAACATTTTCAATGTAAATAAATTTACTTTCTTTACATTTTTTATTGTCTAATTTATGTTTTTATAGTAAGATTTTCTCATATAATTGTAAAGAAAAGGGGTATTATTATGGATTTTAGCATGGCTATTGATACAATTTGGGTTTTAGTAGCTACCGCACTTGTATTTTTTATGCAAGCTGGGTTTGCAATGGTAGAAACCGGATTTACAAGGGCTAAAAATGCCGGAAACATTATTATGAAGAACTTAATGGACTTTGCTGTTGGTTCTGTTGTATATTTTGTTTTTGGATTTAGCATTATGTTTGGGGATACAATCGGTGGTGTATTTGGACATATTTACTTGTTCTCAAACTCACTCTATGAAAACTTAGGTCTTAGTATTCCACTTCCTGCTTTCATGATTTTCCAAACGGTGTTCGCAGCCACTGCAGCAACAATCGTATCTGGAGCAATGGCAGAAAGAACAAAGTTTGTTTCTTACTTAGTTTACAGTTTCTTTATTACATTAGTTATTTATCCAGTTGTTGGTCACTGGATTTGGAATCCAGATGGATGGTTAGCAGCTAGAGGATTTGTTGATTTTGCTGGTTCTACTGTCGTTCACTCAGTTGGTGGATGGGCTGCACTTGTTGGTGCATTCGTGTTAGGGCCACGTATTGGTAAATATAATAAGGATGGAAGTTCCAACAAACTAAGTGGTCATAGTTTGACACTTGGTGCATTAGGTGTATTCATTCTTTGGTTTGGCTGGTTCGGATTCAACCCTGGCTCTACATTAGGTGTCAGTGGTGATGGTGGTGCTGATGCAGCTCATATCTTCATGACAACTAACTTAGCAGCTGCAATGGGTGCTATCGTTACAATGGCTGTTACTTGGATGATTGATAAAAAGCCAGGTGTAGATGCAACATTAAATGGTGCATTAGGTGGTTTAGTAGCCATCACTGCCGGTTGTCAAATCGTTGATGCAGGTGGTGCTATCGCTATCGGTGCTATCGCTGGTGTTGTTATTGTATTCGGTTCTATGTTTATTGATCGTGTACTTAAAATTGATGATCCAGTTGGTGCTATCGCAGTTCACGGTTTATGTGGTGCCGCTGGTACAATCTTAGTCGGATTCTTTGCTACTGGTTCTGGTTTATTCTATGGTGGAGGCGCAGCACTTCTAGGTGTACAATCACTCGGTGTATTAACAGTTGCTCTATGGACTTTAGGTGCATCATTCATTCTCTTTAAGTTAATTGATGTCATCATTGGTCTACGCGTATCTGCTGAAGAGGAAGTTACTGGCTTAGATTTATTAGAACATGGTCTAGAAAGTAGTTACCCTGATTTCGAATACAAAAAAGAAGTCGTTACAGAAGCATAAAACAAACAAGGGTTATCACTCAAGTGATATCCCTTTTTTTAACGATATTTGCTTTTTTTAAGTTTTATGGTAATATATACAAAAATAATACTGCACTTTTAGGGGGCATTATGAAAAAAATACTTTACATGACCTTAATTCTTTGTACAACGTTTTTACTTGTATCTTGTGTTGAAGATGAAATAGAGGTTACATACACCGTTAACTTTAATCATTCAACTGGGCAATCACTTTCACCAGTCACAATAAATGAAGGTGACTTTTTGACACCTCCTGCTATTTCATCACGATCCGGTTATGTATTTGATGACTGGTATATAGACAACACTTATACAACACCTTATGATTTTGATTTACCAGTTACTAGTGATATGACGCTTTATGCACATTGGATAGAAACTTTTCAGGTAACATTCGAAAGTAATGGCGGTTCAGCAATTATACCTCAAACTATCACAAGTAATGAAACTGTATCTTCAGTAACACCAGTTAAAATGTATTATGATTTTACTGGATGGTACACAGATGAAGCACTGACCAATCCATTTAATAGTGAAACGCCTATTACAAGTGATATCACATTATATGCAGGATGGGACTTCGTCAATCATACATATGACACTGTATCGACTTATGTTGATCACTTGCAATCACTAAACCCTTACACACTAACTCAAAATGATGCAAAAGATTATTATGATTTAATCTCAGATACATTATACAAGTTAACCTATGATTGGGATTTGGCAATTGCAGATGGTTATGCCTCATCTATAGGTGATTTTTCTCAAATAGCATCATTACCAATAAATTACATGCCTTCTATGGCAGCAAGCGAACCAACAACAGATGATGGTCTCGTTTGGGAAGTTTCTTTGCAAGAAGGATTAACTTTTAATGATGGTACAACCATAGATGCCAATACATTTATATCAAGTTATCAATTCTTATTGGATCCTGATACATCGCTAGATGCTGCTGAAATCATGTTTGGTATGACAAATGCATATGACTATTTCATGCAAGGTAGTTATGTCATGGATGACCTTCAATATCTAAGTTATATGGTTGATGGCGTTGAATATCAAAGAGCTTGGGGATTATATGGTCATGTCATTGGACATGAGGATTGGCTATTGTACTATCCAGCTTTAGAAAGTGATTACAGTGCTGATGCTTTAGTTGGTCCTGGTGGTTCGCAAGCTTACCTAGAGTACTGGGGTAATAACTATTCAGCATTGGCAAACGCTGGTTATCCAAATGAAACAGGAAACACATTATATTTAGAAAACGAAACTGGTGAGACATTTGAAATCTATACAGTTGATGGCATTTCTACATTATATGCGCCAGAAGCTGGATGGACACTCCACGGTGAACCAGTCCCTGTTGTAACAGATGCCAACCCTGACGATTTTGTTGCTTATGCTTCAACTCATCCAGCCTATATGAATGAAGCTGGTGATACGTTTGCACCTGTTACTGAAAATGGTATCCCAGTTGATGGTGAATTATTGACATATCCAACAGTTGATTTTGAAGATGTAGGCATTAAAGCTTTAGATGATTATACACTTGAATTCACATTCAATAATGAAGTTCATGCTGCTTATGTTAAATCTTTATTATCTGATATCAAAACTTCTGTTGTTCATCCTTCATATCATGATGATCCTCATGCATACGGTGACATAGATGGTACAATATATAGTTTTGGTCCTTACAATGTCATAGAAAATAATGATCATAGCATTTATTTTTCTAAAAACGAATCACTCACAAGATACGAAGACACTTATTTAGTGCCAATCATTGAACTGATACTCGATTTGGATGGTAAAGAACCTATAACTGCGTTTAAAGAAGATATCATCGATGTTTTATCTTCTTACTATTCATCAAATACAATTGATGATGGATATTTGATTGAAGAATTACGTCAAACAATATTCTTCTTGCGTTTTAATGGCGATTATGGATTTGATGAAGATACGACAAATGATAACCCATTCCTTGACTCATATGCATTAAGACAAGCTTTATTCTTTAGTATAAATCGGGAACTTATCAATCAATTTGATACTGGTAGTTCACCTTATGTTTTCAATGCATCGTTTGCAGCTGGAAAATATCAACCTTATAGATTCATACAGCAAGATGGTGTACTAGATACCTTTGAATCTTTATTAGATAATACAAATGGTTACGATCCGACGAAAGCAGTTTACTATTTCGATATTGCTTATCAATCCTTTATAGATGATGGCATCATAACAGATGGTGACAAAGTAACTTTAACACTACTTGAGCGTGATTATGAATGGAGTAGCACCATATCACGTGGCGAAATGTATGAAAGTTTAATCGAAAATGTATTAGGTACCACTAAATTTGATATCATTGTCGATGCTAAACCATCTGATCAATATAATATTGCCTTTGATGCTGGTGAATTTGATATTGTCTACGCTGGCTTGTCAGGAACAAATGATGGTGTGCTATTTATATACAGTTTATTTTCATTAGCGGACCCATCATGGCTAAATGAAGAAATTCAAATATCACTTCCCCAAATAACAGACATCATTCATAATGGCGACATTGAAACATTTGATAATGAGTGGATTTCTACACATATAGATGATGATATATTTATTGGAAGTTACGATGAACTCTACACCCTATATAAAACTTTCATCAGTCAAAACACTTTCTTAGTTAATGATGACTTAACTACTATACTCGAAATGTTTAGTGATTTATGGGTCACAAAATTACCTACACTTCCTCTCGGTATAGAACCAACAATTAAACGCTACAAAACAGAGATTAGATTCAAAATCAACAACGCACATCCTATCTTAGGATATGGTGGATTTGAATATATGTATATTGAAACAGATGAGTCTTAATAAAAAAAGCAGGAGCTCCAAGGAGTTCTTGCTTATTTTTTTTGACGTTCAAATATCGATAGAACGTTATCTGGATCCGTATTAAATAAATTCGTAATCAAATAACCAACAATGGATAATACAGCAACGACTTTCGCATATCCCTTAATCGGCATGTCATTTATTTGGCTTTTTCGAATCGAGAATATTGCTGAAATATTTGCTATTATGATGCCCATATATAAACCTATTACAATAATAGCAACATATTGTTTTTCTAATTCACCATAGACCATTAATAAAACAGTCATACCTATTAATATGAAATTGAAAATGATATTAACATATGTATATTTGATCCATTTATGATAAAACATCTTAACCCCCCGCGTTATATTGAGTATATTATAACAAGAGTTCACTTCTAAAACAACATTGTTGAAATTATTTTCATAAAATTTAAATAAAAAGGACTTAAGTTCTCACTTAAGTCCAAATGTCTTTAGTTGGTGCGGGTGACAGGACTTGAACCTGCATGCCGTGAGGCGCTAGATCCTAAGTCTAGTGCGTCTGCCAATTTCGCCACACCCGCGCAAAAAAAATTATACCTTTTTTTTAGCTGTATGTCAATTCTTTTTGCGCATCTTGTTCATTTGATCTTTTTTAATCATGATAAATACTGCTATACCAATAACTGGTATGATGCCTAATAAATAATAAGGTGAAAATTCCCATCCTTTTTTAACAACAGAAATGAGTACTCTAGAAGTTTGTGGCTCACCATCTAAATCGTAATCTAAATAGACGTAATAATCACCAGCTTCGTCTTCGTGATTTTCATATTCGTTGTAGCTTATAGACACATTTTCAACTTTCATTTTCATTTGTGCCATATGTTCATTAAACTGCAATACCACTTGATCAACAGATAGATTTTCTGTATTTGTTGTCTCAATGATTAGTTCATCAACAACAAACGATGGACCACGATTATCAATGACATGAATATTAATGATTCTAGTTGCAGTATTTCCTAACACATCTGAAGTTGATAATTCTATTTGATAAATGCCTTCATTTGTGTTTTGTTGATAACCATCATTCGTGATTGTTACTACACAATCACCATCAACATCATCTGTAGATGCGTACGTGTTTAAGATTTCTTCATTTGTATATGGTATATCCGTCGTATAAATATAAAGATCTTTTGGTCCATAAAATTCAGGTGCTGTTTCATCAACTAGCGTTACTTTCACACTTTTCATCGTTTCATTTCCACTACTATCAATCGCTTTATAATTGATTGTATAAACGCCTAGTGCTAATGCATTCGTATAATGATCTAATGTTTTTTCAATAGCAATTGAACCATCGACATTATCACTTGCATGATACATTTGATTGATTTCATTAATACTGATTTTATGAGATATTTCAACTTCAAGCGTATCAGGCCCTTCAATAACTGGGGCAGTTTGATCATAAATACTAATGTTTAATAAATATGAATTAACAATTAAATTACTTTCTGCTTGAAATACAATTTTATAATCACCTGGTTTTTGATCACTACTACTAAAAGTATCACTAATGACAGTCTTATTGATTGTTTCTCCATCAGGATCTTTAGCTGATATCATCGATAAAATTTGTTCATATGTCATCATATGGTCGTAATCGATTGATAACGTACCTGCATACTGATGGATGAACCCATTTGGGAGATAGGGTTCAAAACCGTCAAATTCAGCATAAGAACCTTTATAGAGCATAATATTATAACTCCTGATTGAATCACCTTTAGGGATTGGCACATTATATATATTGATATATTCACATTCCGGCACAAATTCACTATAGACATTTCCATTATCCTCATCTATATTAATGCCAATAGGCACTCCAATACCGCCCGGATATGCTTCATATTCAAATTCTTCTGAACCTCTCAAGAAATCTTCTGCATACGTTCTATCCATAATAATCGTATATGTCTCTCCTCCATCAACAGGAATCATATGTGTACGACTATTACCATACGTTTTATCCTCCATGCCATAAATCGTTCTTAAATTTAATAAATTCTTTCCTCCAGCAGCATCTATCTCTAAATCAACTGCTAACGTTGATGTGATCACTAAACTCAGGCTCAGCACCATTAATATCATCAAGATTGTTTTTTTCATTTTCTTACCTCCTGTTTTATATTATTCAGTCAGATAAGAAATTGCTAAATAAAAAAAGACCTTTTGGTCTTATGTAGTGGCAGGCCCAGTTGGATTCGAACCAGCGATCGAAGGTTCAGAGCCTTCTGCCTTACCACTTGGCTATGGGCCTAATAAATATGGCAGGGATATCAGGATTCGAACCCGAACTAACGGTTTTGGAGACCGCTGTGCTACCGTTGACACCATATCCCTAAACGGCAAGTATAAGTATAGCATAATTTCACAAGTGAATGCAATTCAAACCAAAAAAAAGATGGAAAATAATTCCATCTTTAAAATGATATGTGTCTCTTATACTTCACAACAACTAAAACATGCATTAATTTAATCAAATAATTATGTCATTATCTAAAATAATGATCAGTTGATTATAATAAGATGTTGTATTTCCATATTCGAAAATATTGAAACCTGTATAGCTTAGAACTAGTTGATATCCTATGAATTCACTGTTCACTGGGGAATACAATGGAAAGTATGGTGTGTAATCAAGATATTGTTGAACTAACACTGATCCTAAATCAACATGTTTTTCCAAAGTGTTGATAGAATATTGACTACTTAACATATAGTGATTTGCACCTTGTCCTACAGCTGCAAAAGGAAACAATCCTGTATATACTACCTCATCTGGTTGTTCTTCATTATAAACACCAATCCCCGAATTACCATTTGATATTCTTTCAAATATTAAAGCATCATAACTTAAGACAAAATCAATGCCTTCTCTAAATACATCTAATGAACCCATAGGATTTGTATTTGGATTCCCTAAGGATAAATCTGATTGATTATTATCAAATCTAAAAGTATAACTATTAGTTGGAAATCCATAAGACAAATCACTATCATAATTTACAAAATCATTTGAAATAATATGTCCATCATCAAAGAATAATGTTGGTTTAATTATATCCCTAGGTTCATCTGATAATACTCTATTTCTAAAACTGAAAATATTTTTTTGATCACTATTTGTTGCTTGATATGGTGGAGCATAATAAATTGCAGCACTATCAAAATCAGTGATGGATTGATTAGCATTCAATATTTCGGCATTCGCCCCTACATTGTAAACTGTTCCAATAGTTCTAACTAGGCTTATGTTAAATTCATTACTTGTACTATGACTAGGTGAATAAATTTGTAATTGATACTTTTTATTCCTGCTCAGATACAACCCTTGTATATCAAAATCACTTGATACACTATTTTCTTCAAACATTTCATATTCATTACCATTGAGATGATGATTGTACAATCTTTCGACTACCTTAACTTGTAAATCAATATTTGAATTAGAAGAATAAATATTATAAAACCCACTTTTTTCAGTAGTGATATTTATAAAATCCACGTCATCAGCTTCTTCAATTTTAGCGGTTGTAAAATAATTTGGATGACTAACTGATGAACTCATATAAACTGGATAATCTTGAGTTCCGCCAATATCATCTCCACCTATATTTCCGCCACCTCCTGGATCAATAACAACTTCTGGTGGCCCTCCTGGTGGCCCTGCATACGTTGGTACAGTAACTAAAGCAAATAATAAAACCAATATAAATATCATGCTTTTTTTCATAAAACCCTCCGTCTATATGGGAGGGGCTTCAAAGATTAATATTCACTCTCCCTCCCAAGTGTTTTATCCATTTTATCACAACGATAAATAAAAGTAAAAGAGATTATTGAATTAATTCAATACTAATATGAAATGATGGTTATATAAAAGAACGGCCATCTTTTTGTTTTGAGTAATTCAATTTATTTATATTATCAAGTAAAAACCCTATAAAACGTGAGATCTCTTTTTAGAGTATCCATTTTATAGGGTATCGTTTTTATTTTTGTCTTCTGCTTTCGTTTTGTTGTCTTAAAATTATTCTTCTTTGGTATGTTTGTCTACAACTTCTACTTCACTTGGTGCTAATTGCTTTTTACTAGCTCTTTTGGCTTTAATATGTGCCATTGTTTTCTTATGGAAAAATAAGAGATACGTTATGATAATAACAAATCCTGCATACAGTAAATAAATGCGAACCATTTCCCAATTATAATCCGTTAGATCATCACGTTCTATAAATAGATTTAAAGTTTCTGCATCCACTTCTGAAACTGGATAACTACTAATATCATCACTTAAACGATACGCTTCAGGATCATAACTAAAATCACTAATCTTAAGACTATCCTCAAATACTGGATCATCAACCATTTCATTAGCAACAATCATAAGTGATTCAGTATTATAAACTAATTCACCACCAACTGATTCACCATTTGAATAATCAACATCAATACGTGTAATCGTAGCGATACTACCATCTGCTGTTGTCAAATCAAAAGCAATCCCATCACTTTGCTGTTCAAAAACAAATCCAGAAGCAAAATTCGTTCCTCCGAATCCTGTATAGATGTTATTATCTTCTGAACCATCAACTGGTTCATCTGTAAATATTGTTAAACGAACAACTGGATTTTCAACAAGTTCTAATAAACCCGTCTCATCATTTATCTCATAAATCTTTAAATCATTAATGAAGATCATCATACCTTCTAAATGATTACCAGCTTGATCTGTATAACCAATACCATATAATTGGAAAGTTAATTGGTGTTCACCTTCATGATCTTCATATGGTGGAATAATTGGTTCTTTCGTCATGTAATCAAGATTTAGTAGTGTATTAATACCTTTGAAAAATTGTGCTTCATTATCCCACTCGCCAGTCATATTTTCTGCTAAATAAGCATTATTTCTTGAATCATAAGCGCTTTGCATAATGAAGAATGTCATAAAGACAACTAAGATCGCGTAGAATAATCTACCAACCCATTTTCCCATTTGAATCACATCCTCCTATATAGGATACAAGAAAAAAAGACAATAAACAACAAAAATTATTTTTTTACCTAGTTTTCACTTTACAATATTTTATTTTATTGTATAATAGATATTGCGCTATGACATGGCGGCCGTGGCGAAGTGGTTAACGCATCGGGTTGTGGTCCCGACATTCGAGGGTTCGATTCCCTTCGGCCGCCCCATAGACAAACAGGCCCATAGCCAAGGGGTAAGGCAAGGGACTTTGACTCCCTCACCGTAGGTTCAAATCCTGCTGGGCCTGCCATTTAAAATTCAAAAAGCCAATTATGGCTTTTTTTATTTATCTGCATAAAAAAAGGTGCAATTGCACCTCATTTTTTACCAACATATGTTTCTAAGAATTTTGTGACTTTAGATGGATCAACTTGGATCAACACATCATCTTCATGAATTAAGACTGGTACAGCTAAAACGTTAAACTTTTTAACCATATCTACATATTGATCAGCTTGTTCTACCTTATCAATTATTTCGATATCATCTTTATACTTATCCTGTAACGCAAACTTTAAAAACATTTTAAGTTTTTGACAATTCGGGCAATTTGGTTTTGCTAGCATATACACTTGACTCATTATTTTTTTCCTCCATCTACATCATCAAAATAGAAATCTGCATCCTTTAACATTTCACTCTTCATTTTTTGATAACCATTACCCTTCATTGAGAAGTTATCCATCGTTTTCGTTTCTGTGTTTAATCCGTTAATTACGACAGGATTTACTTCTTCATTAGGGAACACTGGTTCAAACCCTAAGTTCATTAATGCCTTATTGGCGTTATATCGCACGAACACCTTCACATCATGCGAGAGGTCAACTGCATCATAAATTGTCTCTACAAGTTCAGATTGTTCGTGATAGAGGTTATCTAGTAGGTCATCTAACCAAATTTTTAACTCTTTTTGTTTAGTAGGTGTGAATTTGTCATAAACCTCTTGTGCTAAACGTCCAATATATAGCCCATGAATACTTTCATCTCTTAAGATTAAGTTGATGATTTCACCGGCTTGCATCAATTTACCTTGACCATAGAAATAAAGTGGGTAATAGAATCCACTATAGAACAACCATGTTTCTAAGAAAACACTTGCTGCCATCGCTTTCCATTGTACTTCATCAAACTCTTTATCCGTAAATGTCGCATGTTCTTTATCATATTTTTTTAGGTAATTATAACGATCTAACGTTTCATATGTACCAACAATCATTGTCATGATGTTTTGGAGGTTTTCGTTTTGTTCACCCCAATTGAATAATTCTTCAATTGTCGTCGTTGGTAAATATGTCATAAAGATATTCGAATAACTTTTCGCATGGACTGCATTTTCCATCGCGGCCATAAAATTAATAACCGCTTTTCGTTGATGATATTTTTCATCCATTGATCTGGAAACAACAGGCATCCCGATATCACCTTGATATGTATCTAAAAACGTTAAGACCAACAAGTTTTGTGCGTATGCTAATTTCACTTCTTCTGGTAAAATATGCCATATGTTTAAGTCAGGTTGTAAACTAATGTCCTCAGGACGCCAAAATTGGCTCAGATTTTGCTCGTAAAAGAACTGCGTGAATGAATCCTCATTCTCGTTCCAATTACCGCCTGTGAAGTCTTTAGGGGGTTCAAACGTTACTTTAGGTTTACTCGTTTTCTTTTTTGCCATAATATCTCCTAAACCGCACAAGCTTCACACTCTTCAATTTTAAGCTTCTTTGTTCTAGTGTAATAGAGTGTTTTAATGCCTTTATGATGTGCATATAAATAATATTTTTGTAAGTCTCTTGTTGTTACATCTGATGTGATAGCAAGTTCAAAGGAAATCCCTTGATCAACATGTTTTTGTGCTGTTGCAATTACATCGATAATTTTATAATTATCCATGACATAAGCTGTCTCATACATGAATTCTGCAGTTTCCAATGCTGGCATTGGAAAGTATGTTTTTGAATTACCGTATGTACGTTCTTCAACTAATTGTTTAACAGGTGTCAATGATGGTGTAGCACTCATCACATAACCAATGGAACCATTAGGTGCGACCGCTAAACGGTGCGAATTGTATAAACCATATGTCATAACATCTTCTTTGATCTTTGCCCAATCTTCATCTGTAGGTAACTCAATATCTTTAAAGATTTCTTTGACACGCTCTGTTTTTGGATAAATTGCTTTTCTACCTTCAAAGTATGACCCATCAGCATATGCTGATGTTTCAAAGTTATGGAATTTCATGTTTGTTGCTTTTGCTTTTTCCATAGAATGCACTAAAGAATGAAAATTAACAGCGTTGAAGAATACATCAACTAAATCAATATCTTCTTCACTACCATACGGAATAAAGTTTTCTGAAATAAACCCGTGATGTCCCATAATACCAAATCCAACACTTCTGTTTAGACGGTTTGCTTTTGCAATTGCTGGTACATATGTGATGTTTGTATGATTTGATACTGAGTTCATAACATCCATCGCTGCATATACAGTCTCTTTAATTGTATTATGTTTAATCATATTTCCCATATGACCTGATGCGAGGTTACATGATACATCCATACCGATATCATCATCGTCATGTTTATCGTAATCAGAATAATGAGATGTGATTGTAGGCTGTAATATTTCAGTACATAAATTAGAAAATTTAACTGGATCTGCCATCGCGTTACCACGATTGACATTATCTGCAAACATAATATAAGGATAACCAGATTCTCCTTGTAGTGAAGCAATCGCGTCTAATAATTTACGGGGGTTAACTTTTCTTTTACGTACCCGTGGATCTTCAACTAAAATATCATACCAATGATCCATATCAATAGAAATATCTGAGAAGTCTTTACCATACACTTTGTAAACCGTATGTGGATAAAAGACATACATATCTTTGTTTTCCCTTGCAAGTTCAATCATTTTATCTGGAACAACAACACCCATTGATAATGTTTTAGCACGAATATCATCATCAGCATTTAGTTTTTTCATATTCAAAAAGTCTTCGATATCTGCGTGGAACACATTAAGGTAAACTGCTCCAGCACCCGTTCTTTGACCCATTTGATCTGCATAACGGAAATTGTTATCTAATAATTTAGCAACACCAACAACACCTTTAGAAACATTAGGGATTTCTTTAATTGTTTCGCCTTTGGCACGAAGATTATTTAAGTTAATTGAGACACCACCCCCGATTTTAGATAACTGCATTGAAAACTCAGAAATACGTGAAATATCATTAAGCGAATCTCCCGCTTCTAATAAGAAACAAGAAACAAACTCACCACGCTTCTTTTTACCTGTATTCAACAGTGTTGGTGTGGCTGGCGTAAAGTCTTGATTGATTAAACTTTCAATCATGCGTTTTGCCATATCAAAATCACCATTCGCATGATATAAAGCGGTAATAGAAAGACGGTCTTCATAACGCTCTAAGAAAACCTTCTTATCCCGGGATTTTAATGCGTAATCATTATAAAACTTAAACGCACCCATATACGTTGGGAAACGGAATCGTTTTGCATATGCAATATCAAAAATTTCCTTAATCTGATCCATCGTATAAAGCTTTAAAAAATCAGCTTCATAGTAATCATTACGAATAAGGTAATTTAACTGTTCTTCTAGTGAATGGAAAAACTGTGTTCTTTTGTTCACTTCATTAAGGAAATATGACTTAACCGCCTCTTTATCCTTATTTAAGTCGCGAATACTACCTGTCTCATCAACGATTTGATTATTGAGTAAAATCCACTCTGGTATACTTGATCTATCCATAAAAACACCCCTTTTAATTTGTCCCCTTAGTCGGATCTAAAAACCGATTTGCAAAATAAGGTATGTTTCTATTATACAAACGATTAAGCCTATCTATAAATGATTTGCACTCTACAAATGCAGACTCATCTAAAAACGGGTATTTTACGGATCGAACTTGACTTAAACCACGGTCATTTTGAACAACAAATTCGATTGCATCCATCAGTTTTTTAATTAATTTTAAGTCTTTTAAACGAATGCCCATCGTATGTTCAATTAAATCAAGATCCTCTATTGTTAACAAATGATAAGGTAGTTTCATATCAATATGAAAACCATCCACTAAATTCTTTTCAACGAGTACTTTCATCTTCTCTAAAGCAAACCCTGTCGTATAAATTATAATCTTACGATCTGTAATTGCTCTAACTTTTTCTAAGTCATGAATTAAACTTTCAAGTGGTGCCAATAAAAATTCGCCACCACTGAATAAAATATAGTCAATGATATGATGTTGTCTTTCAATCGTTTTTAAGACATCATCGATCGTATAATATTTTTCATGTTTTTTCTCGATTAATTCTTCATAGTTGAAACACTTATAACAATGAAACATGCATCCTGTTAAGGCGTGCACCAAAAGAAGCGGATGTCCTTCAATCTCACTCATCGAAAAAATGATATTTTCATAATACTTAATTGGTTTCATATAAGCTCCTCTAACAAAAGCATCCCCCTAAAGGGATGCGTTTATAATGTGATTCATTCTACTGCTTGTTGTGCATCTTTAGCTTCAGCATCGTTAGACTTGAAACGGCGTCGTTGAGCCCAATCTAAGCGTCTAGCTTTACTCCAAAAGTTGTATTCGCCTTTGTAGTATCCTTTATCATCAACAGTAACGTTTTGACGTGCAATCATGCGCACATATCCAATAACGCGTGAGTATGATGCAATATCAGTTGAGCCACACACAGGACACGTTATGATATCTTTAGCATCTTTAGCAACAATCTTTTGACCACATGCTAAACAGCTTGTAATTGTTGGTGTTAATGTAATATAGTTAATTGGTTTAGAGAATAAGTTTTGTAAATAAGATGATAATACTTCTGGTTCAATTTTAGACTCGATGAAGTGATGTAGGATTGAGCCTGATGTTGCATACCCTTGGAATTCAGCAGCATTCTCAACTTGTTTTGTAAAATCTTCTTCTCCAAATGGTAACATACATCCTGATGTTAAATAAACATCATCTCCTGAGCCTTGAACAAAGATTTCACGATCGTGTTTTTTCGCCCATTTAACATCGTTTCTCGCAAGTTTAATACCAGCATTTTCAGCAGGTGCATATTCAATTCCGCAAGCAACGTGATCCCGAACAATAAAGTCGTTAATAATTTCTGAAATGTATTGCATTAATTCATGCGCAAAAGGTTTACCTTCAGGATCATTTAAACCCTCTTTATAACCACTATTAATTAGCCCTTCATGCATACCTGTTACAGCGAACACATTGAAGTAGTTTTTAAGGTCATGGTTGAAAGCAAAGAATGTAGGGTATAAGAACTTATGGTTTTCAACCCAAGCTCTTTTCGCCATGTGTCCTTCTTCCATGACTTCTAAGTACTCACGAATCTTTAAATATAACAATTTCTTATCATGGCCGAATTCAATTAACATACGGTTCATATTTAAGTTTAAAACTTGAATAGCACCAACATTACCAACGGATGATCCAAAAATACCACCACCGGCTCTAGATAAGACTGATAAGTCAATGTTTAAACGGCAGCATAAACTTCTTGAAACACTTGGATCTTTTGGCTTAATATAAGGGTTTAATTGTGTGTAATAATGATCAGTGAATGGTCTTGTTCTAAAGTTTTCAAAATAGACACCACCCCACTGATACATGCGATCTAACAAATGATGGAACACAGGGTTATCATAACTGAAATTATCATCAATTTGAACAGTAATCAATGGAAAAGTTAGTGGTATACCTTTCTTTGTACCTTTAGCCATTGCATTAATAAATGCGATATTAACACGGTCAAAATATTCAGCAGGAATTTCACTATACTTATAATTCATTCCTTCGCCACCAATAATGACATATTCGTCTTTGATTTCTTCAGAAGGTTTACCAAATTCTAATGTGCAATTTGAAAATGCACTCTCAGAACCAGAACGAAGTGGTAAGTTAAGCTCATAAATAAGTTGATACATAAGTTTAGTCAACGTGTGCTCTGTATAAAACTGCCTATTGTTTTCTTCTTCAAATAAGTAGCTAGCCAAAATCGTTGTCATTTGTGATAACATAACCGCACCAGAAACCTGTTGACTCATCAATGTTACAACATTTGAAAAATGACGGATAAGCGTAGGTAAGCTGGATGCTGGACCCGATTCAAGCATGTTTTTAGCAATTGACGGAATCCCTTTTGTAGCAATATCCTTACAAGAAACTGACTGACAATATGATGATAATTGTTTATCATGAATATAAACCACGCCATCTTCATATAAATCAACAAGTTTTCTTGGAAAAATATGCTTCATTAAATACTCTTCTTCTGCTTTATTTGAAATGTTCTTTCTAAGTAAAGGTAAAGATACGACAAAATTACTATTTTCACGTTTTAAATAGTCTGCGTACTTATCTTCCTCCGAACCTACAAATTTTTTAATTAAATCTTCTGTTGTTTTAAACATGCCCATGATCAATGTTCTCCTCTATTATTTTGGTAGTTTGTTATCCACGATAGAACTGAATTAACATCGGATTCAAAGCCAGATGCTTCAAACTTAAGTATGAGTGGAATACCATACTGTGCTTGAATTTTGTCACCGGCGGCACCATAGGCTTTACCCCAATTTCGGTTACCTGAAACACAAACACCTTTCACATGCTTTGCAAAGCGATCTAAAAAGTCTTTGGTTGTGTCGGGTATTTCGCCAAATCTGAAAGTTCGCGTGACGAGTAAAATCTCATCACCAGGATTGGGAATGTATTTATTCACATCCTCAATGTTTTCACTGATTTTTTTAGCAAAACGTTTCGATTGTCCAGTTAGTGAATCATAAGTTACAATCACAAATACTCAGTCCTTTATATGAAAAATAAAGCATACGAAGTATGCTTTATGAGTTTAAGAGGTAACTGAAAAGACATGCAGTCACCTGCAGACATTCAGATTATGCCTTATCCCCATAATGCACGATCATTATATGATGTGTGTATATCTATTATAGAGAATTTGATATAATAATTCAACTCTTTTTTTTATGAAAATAAATGAAAACAGTTACTTAAATTTAATTGTAATCTCCGTACCGTTTTGTAGACTTGAATTTAGGACAATTATACCTCTATATTTTAAGGAAATATGTTTGACAATCGCTAATCCTAAACCTGTTCCTTTATCGATTCTTCCCTTATCTATGCGATAAAACCGTTCAAAGATACGTTGTTGGTGTTCTTTTGGAATACCAACACCCTGGTCTTTTACAATAAATATAATTAAGTCTTTTTCTTTTTTTAGAGAAATGTAAATTTCTTTTTTTGGTTGGCTATATTTAATGGCATTCTCAATTAAATTCTTAAAGAGTTTATACATGTCAACCGGATCACAGATCATCTTGACTTCCATCGCATCGATATGCATAAGCATTTCTTTGTTCTTTGCTTCTGGCGCTAATTGTTCAATCACTTCTTTTAATATATGTGACAATTCATGTATTTCTTTCGGTACTTCTTTTAAATTTTCTAATCTTGATAACATCAACATATCTTCAACTAAAGCTGTCATTTGATTCGTTTGCTTATCAATTTGCATTGCAGATTTTTTAATATCATCTTTTGTTTTTAACATATCATGTTCAATCAATTCAGCATTTCCTTTAATCACTGTCAATGGTGATTTAAGCTCATGTGATGCATGTGCGATGAAATCACGTTTAACTTGTTCAAGTTGCCGTTGCTTCGTTACTTCTTTTAAAATAACTAAAACACGTGGTTGATCACCAAATTCCTCAATCGTGCCTAGATGAATTGTTTGTACTTCATATATAAATTCATCAAGTTCAACATCAAAAACTAGATCTTCATTATTCACATTCGTTTCATGTATCGCTTCTTTAAAATGATTATCACGAATAAAGACATAACTAGGTGCTAACAAATCCTCGTCATTCAATTTGAATATTTTTTTTGCATCCAAATTAAAATACGTCATCTTTTCATCACTATTGAATAATAAAACAGCTTGTTGCAAACTATTTAAAATACGATCTAATTGATGATGATACGCTTCGATTTGTGATAAGTGTTTTGATGTTTCTGCATTAATCTGATTCATCTCATAAAGCATATCGTTAATTTCAGCATATGGACTCGTTAAACTCATAACTTGATACTTACCTTCATTTAATGCTAAAAGTCCTTCTTTTACTTTGTGCCATGGCTTCATTAAGTTCTTATTAACCTGCCTAAGACCAAAGTAATAAGCTACACCAATGACAAATGCACCACCTGATAAAGCCCAAATAATGATGCTATATAACCTGGTTTGTGCCTCAGATTGAATTGAAACTCGCAAATAAAAACCATTATCTAATACTTTAGCGATATATAAAAGTGGTTCGCCAACATGTTCTGATGTTCTAGCTGCTACACTACCTAAATTAATAATCTCAGTTTGCGTGTGTTCATCATATCCAAGATCCGTGTGATGTGTATCTGCAATAACAATAGCATCTTCATCCATGATGGTTATACGTCTTCCTGGATACCCATAATCATCAACAAACTCACTAGCTGTGCCATCGTATGCTTGATAAGCAATATCCACCTCTTCTAAGATATACGTCATAAGTGTATCTCTATTTCGTATTTCAAATGCATATAAAGAAAAAAAGACGATAATAAAAAACAGGATAAACGCCCCTAATAATAAAAGGAGGTTATTTCTGATTATCGCCCTTTTCATTGTAAATGATAACCGACGCCTCGCATCGTCTTAATCTTGATGTCTGCGTCATGGTCTTCTAATTTCTTACGCAAAGATTTAATATGCATATCAAGTGTTCTTGTTTCCCCAATAAAATCTGTATCCCAAACACTCTTAAAGATTGATTCTCTTGTTGTTATATCATGTTCATGTTTGAGCAACAATTTTAAAATATCGTATTCTTTTTGGGTGAAATAAACATCTGTATCAGCAATCATGACAAGATGTTTACGATCATCCATCATGACATTTTTAACACGATATGTTAAAGGTCCTTGTGTCTTTCTAAGTTTTGCTCTAATGCGTGATGTTAATTCGAGTACACCAAAAGGTTTTGTCAAATAATCATCTGCA
The DNA here is from genome assembly GCA_963676765.1 of Acholeplasmataceae bacterium. GTDB lineage: Bacteria > Bacillota_I > Bacilli_A > Acholeplasmatales > Acholeplasmataceae > WOFB19. The sequence goes on along the minus strand of OY781159.1, from coordinate 421,983 downwards.
CCAGCATCAAGCGCAATCACTTTATCCATTTCGCTTTGCAATGCTGATACCATCATAATAGGCACATCTTTATCTACTTTTCGAATAAGTTTTAAAAGATCAATACCAGAAACATCAGGAAGCATAATATCAAGACAAATAAAATCAGGTCTTTGATTACGAAATGCAGTCATAAAATCTTCCCCAGTTGAAAAACCTTCACCAGATAAACCAGCATTTTCAATCGTTTTTTCAATAATATGACTGATCGCTTGATCATCTTCAACATAATATACAAGTGCCATACTTATCCTCCTTAAAACAATCGCGTATTTTTGTGTGTTCCGTTTTCAATAAAGATGATCCACTCAGCAATGTTGACAGCATGATCACCAACACGCTCGAAATACTTAGCAACCATTAAAACATAAATTGCTTCGTTTGGGTCAATTTTATCATGTTTTAACTCGGATGTCATCTTTCTTAACACTTCTTTAAACAGGCTGTCAACTTCATCATCTGTGTTTTTAACATCTTCAGCAATATCAACATCAACCTTAACAAGTGCTTTAATTGATAAAAGCACCATTTTCTCAACAATTTCTGCCATTGTTGATGTGATTGGTAAAACACGTTTATTACGATTTCCTTCTAAATGAAGTGTCATTTCTGCAATATCACTTGCATGGTCACCAATCCGTTCTAAATCCGTGATTAGTTTTAATATACCTGTCACTAAACGAAGATCGGTTGCTACTGGTTGTTCTTTCCAAATAATTCTTAATGCATGTTTCGCAATTGATTCTTCATAAGCATCAACATCATCGTCTTCTTTAATCACTTTTTTAGCTAATGTAATATCACTTTCTTTAAACGCTTTTAATCCTTCTCTTAAATTGTGTAATGCAAGATCAGCCATACCAGCCACTTCTTGCTTTAACTTTTCAATTGATTCCTGTAATGTTTGTCTTAACGGCATATTATCCTCCTATTAACCAAAACGACCAGTAATATAGTCTTCAGTTTTTTGATGTGTAGGTGTTGAAAACATTTTTGCTGTTTTTTCAAATTCAATCAATTCTCCTAATAAGAAGAACGCTGTCTTATCTGAGATTCTTGCTGCTTGTTGCATGTTATGTGTCACAATAACAATCGTATAGTTTTCTTTTAATTCAACGATTAAATCTTCAATTTTAGCAGTTGATACTGGATCAAGTGCAGAAGTTGGTTCATCCATTAAAATAACCTCTGGTTTCATTGCGATCGTCCTTGCAATACACAAACGTTGTTGCTGTCCACCTGATAAAGCCATTGCACTTTCATGTAAGCGATCTGACACTTCATCCCAAAGTGCAGCTTGTTTCAAAGATTGTTCAACAATTTCAGTAAGTTTTTTCTTATTGCGTTCACCTTGACAACGTGGTCCATATGCAATATTATCGAAAATGCTCATCGGAAATGGATTTGGTTTTTGGAAAACCATACCCACTTTGACACGTAATTCAATCACATCATATTTATCTTCATAAACATTTTCATCATTGTATTTGATATCGCCTTCAATTTTACATTCTCGAATTAAATCATTCATGCGATTTAAAGACCTTAATAATGTTGATTTGCCACACCCTGATGGTCCAATTAATGCTGTGATCTTTTTCTCAGGAATATCCATATTCACATTAAATAATGCTTGTTTCTCTCCATAGTGGAGATTCATATTTTTAATTTTTATAATATCCATTTAATTATACTCCTTACTGAAATCTTTTCATAAAGCGATATGTGATTAATTTAACGCTTAAATTCATTACTAATACTACAATTAATATGATAATAGCGATTGATGAAGCTAGCTCAACATTTGGCGTTTCACCAAATGACATCGCTGTCCAAATATGTACTGCTAATGATGTTCCATTACCAAAGATGTTAATTTCATCTTTAATTGCTGTTCCAATTGCAAAAATCAACGCTGCTGATTCCCCAATAATACGACCGATGGCAAGTAATGTAGCAGATAGGATCCCAGGTAATGCATTAGGTAGCATCACTTTAAATGTTGTTTGTGTAACGTTTGCTCCAAGCGCAAGTGAAGCTTCTTTATATTCTTGTGGTACAACATCTAACGCTGCTTCAGTTGTCTTAATAACAACCGGTAAAACAATAACCGCCAATGTTAATGCCCCAGATACTAAAGATCCGCCATCAATATTGTTTGAACCAAATATAGCTTGTGTAACTGGAATAAATAATGCTGCTCCCATCAAACCAAAAATAATCGATGGTACACCATTCAAAACATCAATGAATGATCTTAAAACATCAAAGAAACGATTTTTAGGTGCAAGTTCATGTAAATATAGTGCAGTAAACACACCTATCGGTAATGCAATCACAATCGTTAATAATACTAACCATAACGTAACAATAATAGAACCTCTAATTCCACCACCAGCACTTTGAATCTGAAATGTGTTAATACGTTCTGTCCGATCAAGTAAACTCGTCAAATATGCTGCACTATCATTATACGAAGCAGTAGTTACAGTTCCATCATCTTCTAAAACAATTAAGATTGCCTCAAAATTAGCACCTTCAAAAGTTCCAGTTACGACATCCCTCCCACTATCAACCATATCAGTAGCCAAAGGTGATGCTGGATCTAAATAAGTTACCTGAACAATATGATGATTTGGATTATCAATCGGTGTCGTATCCATAAGAACCACGCCTAAACGTGATGAGAAATATTCACCTTCTTCTAAATCACCAGGATTTTCAAATGATAGACCCTTATAATCTGTTCCATCTGGTGATTTCATAGTGATAACTTCTCCTACATAATCTCCAGTGACTAAATCCCAACTTAATAAAGATGCCCCACGTGCAAATACGAAGATGATGATGGCTGTTAAAATAACAACCGACACAAGTGATGCCACATATGTTATGCCTTTTAATATTCCATCAATCATTTTACGTGATTGTTTTGGTTTTACCTTTTTTGTTTTGTTAGACATAATATTTACTTAACCTCCGTTTCACAAGATTAAGTAAGAAATTCGTGATTAGGATGACACCAATTAATACAAGGCCAATTGAAAATCGAATATCGTAATTGAATCCTTGTGTTTCATGAATACCCGTTAAAATCGTTGATGTCAATGTTCTTGTCATTTCGAATATACCAAAATTCGGTCCTGATATAATATTACCAGCAACCATTGATACAGCAGTTGCTTCTCCAAGTGCACGACCAACCCCTATGATAATCCCTGCAAATATACCAGGCTTTGCTGCATTTAAACTAATTCTGAACATTGTCTGTGTTTCACTAGCTCCTAACGCTAATGATCCTTGTTCAATATCTTTAGGAACAGATTTAATCGCTGTAATGGATAACATTGTTATCGTTGGTAAAATCATCATTGCTAATACAATAACGGTTGCGATAACTGATCTTCCCCCATACGTACTAACATGAAAGATGTCACTTAGTCCCCTGACTAATCCTGTGATGTAACCCATACCAAAAACGCCAAATATAATGGATGGAATAGCTGCTAAAACTTCAATAACTGTATTTAAAATATTCCCAATTACTTTTGGTGCGATTTTTACGATAAACAGTGCAGTCAATATAGCGATAGGTGCTGCTATTAGAATCGATAATATGACAATATATAATGTATTAATAATGATGAATCCAATTTGATAAGTTGGAGAATAGTATGCTGTTCCACCCATGAATTGAAGAAAATTTAATTTTACCATTTCACCATTATAACTATAAAACTGAAAAAACGGACGTAATCCGCGACCGCTGATTTGCCAAACGATTAGGACAATCACTGAAGCGGAAATAACAGCTGCAATCAATAATACGATTTTAACAATCCGATCAATGATTTTATTTCTTCTTTTAATTGATACTTTAGCAGTCATAATGTATTTTCTCTGTCCTCCTATATACATGATGATACGCTGAGGACCCAGCAGAGTCCCCAGCGATCAAGTGAGTTGTATGAAATATATTTAGCGTAGTGTTTTAGAATAATTCGAATTTTTCAACAATAGCTGCATCAACGTTTGCGTCATCAGCGTTTTCTGTTTCATAATCTCTTGTCATGTACATGAATGGACGTTTAAGACCATAAGTGTCATTTAATACATTTGCTTCTGTTGGTTCAACACCTTCAAAGTTTAAACCATTTAATGAACTATCTAATGAAGATAATGAGATATAACCAATCCCTGATGCATCAGCAGCAACTGAACTCATCATTGTACCATTACCTGATACTTCACTGAATCCTGTAACTAATACAGCGTTTGTATCAACAGCATCACCGAAGTCAATCCCCTTGAAGAATGCTTCACGCGTACCAGATGTTGTATCTCTTGTGTAAACGTTAATTGAACCAGAACCAGTTCCAAGTGCTGACCAATCTGTTGTTGTACCATCATAAACTGCTTTTGTTTGTGCTGCTGTAATATTTGTTAATGAATTGTTTGTATCATCAACAACGACCACAACTGCATCCCAAGCTAATCTGCCATATGTACCAGCAGCACCTTGTTCAGTGTCTTTAAAATCTCTTGAAGCGAAACCGATGTGCGCTTTGCTTGCACCATCTTTTTCTTCACCTTGAACTCGTTTATAACCATCACCTGATCCGGTGTGATTATGTTCTGGAATAAAGTCACCAGCTAATGAGGAGAATGAAGCACTTAATGCTCTTGCAACACCTTCGACTGATGTAGAACCACCAAATTTAACTGTAACTTCACTATTATCTTCATCTACGATTGGATAATCTTCAGCAATATCAGCCCAGTTTGGATCCGATGATGAAGTTTCAACAATTCCACCTTCAGCCGCGATAATTGCTTTACCTTCAACTGTACTCATATAAGCAACGTATGCTTGAACGATTTCATTTGCTTTTTGATCTTCTGTCATATCTGCAAAGTTGTTACCAGCACATGCAGTTAATACGAACGCAAGTGCGACTAATAAAACGATACCAAATTTTTTCATTTTGTTCTCCTTATGTTTTATTTCCTGTTTTCGTATCTATTGTATGGTAAACATAAAATTTAATCTATCACAGTTTGGTAATACTTATGTAAATAAAATGTAAATAAAAAAAGGACCTTTCAAGGTCCTAAAACCAACGCCTTTTTTTAAAGAATAAAAGCATACCTGAAGCAATGACCACACATACAATGATAAATACTGTAATTGCATACCGATAATCAAGTGCATCAAAGTTATGAAAGTTCATCCCAAAGAATCCTGTTAAAAATGACAGTGGAATAAAAATAGCTGAGAATAACGTTAACGTTGACATAATACGATTCATTTTTGTTGATTGATTATTCATGTGTAAATCCAATAATTGCCGCATCGTATCTCTTGCTTGAAACAACTTATTATCTAATCGTTTCAAATGATCTTTTAAATCCTGAAAGTAATTAGTTGTATCTTCTGTTAGTAATGGCAACCTTTTAGACAGCATTTTTTCAGACTGTTCAAAGAGCGGTGAGATAATACTGTGTAACTGCAACATCTTCTTTCTTAATAAATAAAAAGGTTCTTGTTCCAATGTCTTTGACTCTAAAACTTCTTCTTCAAATTGATTTACACGAAGTTCCAAATAATCAAACACTTCTAAATGCTGATCAGTAATCACATCCAAAATATGATAGAAAAGCATATCTGCACCATGTGCCTGTAATTCTACGTAATCATGTAATAAACCTACAATATCATCTAAATAATGTGGCTCTGTTTCATGGAACGTTATCACTGTGTCCTTGGTGACATACATAGATAAATAATCAGTTTTAATTTGATTATCCAAAAGGTAACGCACAGCAAGGGTTGTGAATATATAATGGTCTGTGAATTCAATTTTAATTCGTTGATTGACATTTAGAATATCTTCCATTACAAATGACTCAATCTGATATCTTTCTTGGATTGTTTTCATTTTCTCAATATCAGATAACCCAATCACTTGTATGTATGACTTATGAACAACTCCTTTATCAATCAATTGATCCTCTGTCATACTACTTACATCATAATGATAGTGTTTAATAATTGTTTCTGTTTGTTTTTGATTACCTGTGTAAACCATTGATTTTGGTTTAAAATAAGGCATTTTAGCCATCTAATCAACTCCTTATATCATAAAAAAGAAGGTCTAACGATATATCTATATATATATTATACCGCTATATCCTTCTTATACGTATGCAATGAACCTTTAGTTCTTAATTTTTTTGTTCATATTTCTAAATGCTAAACTTAATAATCCGATAGATAGTAAAGCAATCCCTACAAATATCCATAACATTGAAACTTCAGTTCCAAAAATACCTATCTCCATCGTTCCATAAAAACTTAACATTTCATCATAATCACTCACTTGACCACCTAAAATACTTACAAGTTCATTTATAGGTTCTTCTAACATAATTTGTTTCAGTAAAATACTCATATGTGAAAATGGATTAATGGATGCTGCATATTGAACCGCTGATGGAAGGATGCGAAGTGGCATATAAATACCAGAAGTAAATCCCACTAACGTGCCTAAAACACCAGATAATGCTCCAAAAGCATTAATGGATTTTAATAAGGTTGTAAGGAAAATCATCATTGAAGATGAAATGAATGTATATAAAACGATAAGTCCAGATGCTTTTAATATAACAGAAAAACTATACCAATACGTAGAAGCTATCCCTACATAAGCAATGGTTAATCCCCACATCATAAGTGATAGTATACTGGTGACGATGATTGTAGACAAGTAATAACTAATCATTATTTTCCAACGCTTAATTGGCGTTACCAAAAATGCATCTATATTTCTTCTTGCCATGTCCTCAACAAAAGTCCCCATGATACCTAGTGATAAGGACATCGTGTTAATAACAAGCACACCACCCATCGTAAGACTTACGATAATAAATGTGGTTAAATGATCTGGTACAGCATCTGGTAGATCACTTGTATAAGATTGACCAATAAACAAGATATATAATCCTAATAATATAATGACACTTAAAAACGAGAAGAAAACAGCCGTTTTATCTTTTAAATAGCGAAGCATATGGCGCTTCGTTAAAGACCATAACTCAAACATTGATGTTCGCCTCCCCTATAACATTAATAAAGACATCATCCATCGTTCCTTTTATCGCCTCAAATGATTTAATTTGATCACGATATGTATCAAGCAATCTAAATATTTCTTTTGTTTCATCTACTTTAATAATGATTTGATCTGCAATCTTTTGATAAGGTTTCTTTTCTTTTTGCAAAGCAGCCTCGAATTTATCTTTATGAAATGGTACTATTTTTAATCTATCATGACTATATTGATCTTTTAATTCTGCAGGTGTACCTTGTACTTTAATTAATCCTTTATTGATAATAACGACATGATCAGCATTAGCCGCTTCTTCCATATAATGCGTCGTTAAAAAGATGGTCAGACCCTCACGTTTTCTTAAATCATCAATTACTTTCCAAACTGTCTGTCTTGTTTCAGGATCTAATCCTGTTGTCGGTTCATCCATTAATAGCAACTCTGGATTAGCAAACAATGCTCTCGCAATTTCCGCTCTTCTCTTTTGTCCACCAGATAACCTACCAAATGGTTGATGTTCAAATTCTTTTAAACTCAAAAAAGAACACAGTTCTTCGTAACGTGCTTGAACCGCTTCTTTTGTTTTTAAATACAATGCGCCACGTAACATTAGATTTTGTTTCACTGATAATAAATCATCTAAAACATTATCTTGAAATACAACACCAATTTTCTCTCTAAAATAAGTGTCATCTGTCTTACCATTTAACATGATATCCCCAGTATCTTTTTCAAGCAGTGTCGTTATCATATTTATCGTTGTTGATTTTCCAGCACCATTTGGTCCTAAAAAAGCAAAAAGACTACCTCTTTTTACTTTGAAATTAATACCTTTAACAGCTTTTATTTCTTTATACGACTTATGGAGTTCCTTTACTTCTAAAATCCAATCCACCCTAGTCACCTCCAAATTACTTAAACACATTATATACTATTTCATCGCGATAAGTCACTATTTACAAAAAAAAAGGCAAGCCCCAAAGGACTTGCCATTCCAACTTCATTATTAATTAAACATGCCTTCATCATGCTCATAGGGTTGAACAACAGCAGTATATAATGCATCACCACTCCAACTTCCAAACCTAACAACATAAGTCGTACCAGCTTCAAAATATTCAACCAATTCAAAGTTTAGGTCTCCACCACCATCATCATCTTGAGCATACAATTCATCAGACCAATTAATAATCACTAATGGATCTGATTCATCATTGTCATATGAATGAATCTTATATATGCCAGACACTTCAGGTGTGAATAACATTTCAACATTTTCATCATTAGCAATATCCACATATAATTCTTGATCTAATGCTATTTCTGGTGTACCTTGAGGATGGATGTTTAAACTAATATCTGTACTATTGTCTACGTGGAATATACCTGTATAATATCCTTCTTGTAAGAAGATACGTTTTGTTAACCCTTCTACATCACTTAGGGAATCAGCATGTATATAACATTCAGCACCTTCATCATTAATCAATCTATGTTCAATACTTGTATACATATCTGTTGTAAACGTAAATTGATAATAATCAGCAGTTGTAGCATTGAAATGATAGAATACCTCTTCCATATCATTCACCGTAAACATGCTTTGTGTGTCTTCAGATACTTCATCTATCACCGTTGGTATCAATTCCATATCAAAACTTGCTTCAGTAGACATACTACTTACTTCAATAAAGTAAAGCACATCAGACATAAAGTAGTTTCTGACATATGATGATCCAGCAGCAGGAATGTAAATATCTGAATCTTGCACTGTTCCATCATTGTTAAATATGTGCATATATAGGTTAAGTTCAGCATTTGATGTAGTTGTGATGTCATAGAATCCATTTGACCCTTCCGGTAAAATAAATCCAAAGAACTGTGAATCTCCACTGTAAGCAACTTCTTGAACTGTGTCAACAAATAGTTGGGTTCCATCAAATTCACTAACAGTTAATGTAAAGGAATCTGTTGAACCAAAAGCACTTAGTTCAACATATAGTGGTACACCTATTTCAGCATCGACATACCAAGCAACCGATCCTTCATAAACCGTATAGTCATTACTGTGGATTACATTGCCATGATCATCGAGAATTGTAATTGTGAAATTTGCTTCATCTAAAGTAGCTGCTTCAACAACGAATTCATAATAGCCATCTGTTGTTGGTTCATACGTGAAATATAAGTTATCCAATGGTATATCAGTAATATCTTCTGGTGTATCTAATGTCATTTCTGTAACTGCCGTTGTTGAAACAAGCATATCTAACTCCACATAAACAACTTCGTTAATATCTATTTCAACATAATATACTTGACTTTCCATTAAGAATGCAGTGAAGCTAAGTGTATCCCCATTCATAACATCTACATCTTTAATCATTTCATTGCCTTGATATAAGAACATATGCCAATCTTCTAATTCAGGCACAGTTGATGTAAATGTATAATAACCACTCTCAGTTGGTGTGAACTCATAAAAGTAAGTATCTGTTCGATAAAGGCCTTCTTCAAGTACATCTAATGTTAATGTTGTTGCATTTTCCATTTGATCATCACGAGATAATGAAGTGTTCATGAATAGATTCATTTCATATGCAAATTGCATAATAGCCGTTTCATCTTCTATTGACAATGTTTCAATATCTAATGAAGCAAATGTATGAATGGTTGCTATTAATTGATCTACCATATTTTCAATGCCCGTTCTAGTTGATTCAAGTTCTAATGGATCAACAGGGAGCAATGGTGAAACAAATGAAGCACCTAAGATATCATCAAATATGACAGCTATTGTATCATCAATTAACGTTTCATTTTCCGTTGTCAACACTTCATCAAGCAAATGAATAATTGCTAATGCGCTACCTAAATCAACTGGTTCACTATAACCTAATGTTTGGTTGATATACGTATCAATATCCATGCCATCTAATGCTGTATATAAATCTGCTTCGAGTGTAAAAATATTCATGATAACTGTTTTTAAGTCAGGAATAAGTGCTCTAATCGCGGTTTCTGTTAATCCCGTTTCATCCATATAAAGTTCTAATTCAACCATCATTGGTACAACAGCAATTGAAAGTAGACTTTCAATATTCTCCGTTGTCAATTGGTTTGTGATTATTGTATGATAAGGACCAACCTCATCTATGATTGTTTCAATGAAACCAACCATTGTTGCCAAATCTTCTGTTTCAGAGTTTTGCAAATTATTGATTGCAATTAAAATACTTGCGCTTGAGTCAATAAATGTATCTAAGAATTCAGTACCTAATGTATCAATTACGCCTAAGAGAACCATCATCTCATCATATTCATCAATTAAACTATCAAATACAAATGACAACATATCTGATTCTTCAGGGTTTTCCTCTACTGCTATATTTTTTAATTGCGTAATGATCTCTTGGTAAAGTGGTGCAAATGCATCAGCATTAAGTAATGCTTCTAATGAATCAACTTCATCACTATGGTTTGTTTTAAATGTTTCAATATACGTTCTAAAATATGTTAAAACACTTATTAAAGCGGTTGGATCTTCTAATGGAGATCCTCCTCCATCACCATAAGCCGTTTCAAAATTAGCTTGTAATGTCATAAGGTCCGTTACGTCCGTTACAGTGATATCACCGATGAATAACAATTCCAAATGAAGGCTCCTATAATGTAATGACCCAAGATAATCAGCATGCGATTCAAGACCAGTTATATCTTGATCAGTCATCACCCCAGCCATCATTAACATTGTTTCATAGAACATTACAAAATCATCTTCTGTAGGCATCGCGTCATTCAACAATGACACTAACTCATTTTTAAGTTGCACCATTTCAGTTAATGATAATATTTCACCACTCATTAAATCATCCATATCTGCAATCACATCTTCAGGGAACGAATCGTGTAATGTAATCATAAATTCAAAAATCATTTCAAGTGAATTTTCGTAAGCATCAACTTCATCAACCAATGATGTTTGTAAATCAGTGAATCTAGTCAATTGATTTTGAATTCTATTTATTTCACGTGCATTTTCTTTTAAATCACCATAAAGGATTCGAAGACTATTAACATGATTATGATAAACATATATAGTGTCAATTTCTGCAGCATCATCGCCATTTTCGATTTCAACTACGATGTCCACAATTTCATCAACCATATCATCTTCAATGGTATACCCATTTACTGTGTAACCATAATAATAATCATTTGATCTCACATTATCATTCATATGATCATTCGCAATTTCCATAAATAATGTTAATAATATAGCGCTATAATCATCATCGTCAGCAATCGCTGCTGCTGCAGACTCAGAGCTTGTAGGAACATTGTTTGCTATTAAATCAAGTAGATCTGTATGTTCTGTCGCTTCTTTTAATGTTGCGATACTTGATGCATTAATTGATTGCATCGCTTGAACATCAAGCAAGTAATCACTCAAACTATCATTATTAATCGTTATCCCCACATCAAGTACTTCTAACATAAGATGTGTGGCAATTTCAGGTGTTACATGATATGTGCTAAACATATCTGTAGCATCTAACATATCAGAAAATAACATGAATTGATCTGTCGCTGCTGTTAAACCAAATTGTTCAATGTCATTTGAATCATTAACTAATGCCATCAAAGCAGTAAAGAAGCCAATTGCATCTGCTTCAGCTAAATTCATATCATGGCTTGCCTCTGCATATGCAGTCACAAGATTTACTGTATTTGTGTAACGATCAAAATCATATGCAGTGTCAAAATCATTAAGTGTTAATCCAATACTATAGTTTTCTCCAAGCATCGGTAGTATAGCAGTAATAATCGCAGTAACATTCACAGTTGAGATAACTGTATATGTAGCAGTTGCACTAAGCGATTGCCCATTTGTGCCAACAGCAACAACTGAAACATCATAATTACCTGGTGTAAGTGTTTGTTGTGATAAATCATAACTTGTTGTTGTAACTGAAATTTCAACACCGTTAACTGTCACTCTATAACTATCAGCACCAGCAACTGAATCCCAACTTAAAATATTTGCAGTAATTTGTACATTTGTAGGGGTAGTAAGTGTCGTTGAACCAGTACTCACTTCATAAGATACTGCATTAGAATCACTAGATTCAACTGTACCTGCAGTCGCAATCACATGAATGCTATATGTACCATCAGCTAAACTTTGATTCGTTAAATCATAACTCGTCGTCGTCACATCTACTTCAGTACTACCAATAAAGATTGTGTAACCTGTAGCATCTGTCACTGCACTCCAACTTAACGTATCTCCTGTAAGTGAAATAACCGGTGCACTTAATGTAAGTTCACCACCTCCACCTTCGCCAACTGTATATGTCACTGCAGAAGAGTTTGCAGAAAATTCTGTGCCATTCGTAGCAACCACATAAACTGAATATTCACCATCAGCTAAACTTAATGATGATAAATCATAACTTGTATCAGTCACGGTTTGATATTCTGTTTCAGTTTCTGTTGACGCAGTATCGTGAACATACACATAATATTGTGTTGCGTTCTCAACAGCTTCCCAACTGATAACGTCTCCCTCAATTGTTACGCTTGGCGTTGTGAGTGTCAGTAACTCCGTACAAGAAACTAATATAAAACCAACCATAACCAAGAAGATAAAACTTGCAATTCTTTTCATCGTCATGTCCTCCTTGAACTTTCTTTTTTATATTTACTATTTCAACCAGCAAATCTATCCGTATTTTCCTAATCTCATTATACAACGATTCGTGATACTTATACAAAAAACTTTGAATGTTATTACACAATTATTTAGTATTGTCTTATATAATCTATTAATCTTGGGTTCATCTGTCTTCTAATGACAAAAAACCACATGATGATAAACACCACTGCGTTAACACAAATACCTATCATAATTGACCAAGGATTAAAGACGACATGTTCATATGCACCAAAAGCTGCAAACATACCTTCAATTTGCCATATAATTAATACATATGACATGATGGATGTTATTAAGACAATACCTAAAATAACACCACCGACTTTAACTGTAGTTTGTTGCAAATCGCGCACCTGATAACCAACTGCAAACATTCTTGCGTCATCCGCTTCTCTTTCTAATTGCATCATTGTTTGATGATTAGCTAAAGTCATGATAAAACAAACCATTAAAAGTGATAAGTATCCAATAATAAAGTTTTCAATACGTTCCATTGATGTAATATAAGGTGTTAAATATTGTGTCCAAAAGTCATAAACAATAACCATTTGACTACTATATCGATCCAATAGTTGATCATTTAAGATTGATCGCTCAACGTTTCCTTTTACTAACATGCTGTTAGCTTGATTTTCAATGTCACTGTCAATCATATATAAATTCGTAAATGCAACCCCCAAACCTTGTTTCTCAAAAAAACCTGCAATAATAAATATTTGATCTGGATTTTCTTGATTCAGTGTCATCGTTATTTCATCATCAACTTGATATCCATATACATCTTCAAAAGCCCTTGGCAGTAAAACAGCTGGTTCACTTATCTGATGAAGCATTGCTACACCTTGATCTAAATCAGTTAAGTTGAAATATGTATCAAGTGCATAAATATCCGTAGAAATAACAAATCGAACATTACTTGTTGAATTGTTGATTTGTACTGATTCATCAATATCTGCACGATTCACCGACTCAACACTATCCATCATGCTGATTTCATGATAAATATCGTCTTCATTTCCCATCATTCTTGAAACGATCAAATCAAAATCATATTCTTGCTTTGTCTTTTCCACATTATATTCAAGATGTTGCATCATAAAGATAAGCAAGAAAACAACAAGTGAGACGATAAGTGAGACAGAAAAATAATGAGAGAAACCTTTTCTTCCATGAAGCATACGTAGATGAAAATATAGCTTTCTTTTTTCTCTGAATCGTTTTGTTAATATGACAACACCATGAAATAATACAGGTGCCATAAACAATAAACTAATCACGCTCAAAATTACCCTAATAACACTGGTATAATTGCCTAGTAATGTTTCAAATGTCGGCACATATAAAAGTGCATAAACACTCAAACTCAGTCCAACAATAACTACATTTGTTCTCCAATTTAACACTTTATTTTCCTCAACCATTTGTAACTGATTCATATCTGATTTTGCTTTGCTAACATAAAAGTCAAAAGCAAATACCATAATAAATATCAACAAAACAATTCCAAGCGACCATAAAACTTTGTTTATCGTGATTTGATAAATCCATGCTGATGCTAAGTAATGCATACCAAAATCGAGACTAACATTCATCAACAAAACGGCTAGGACAAACGCAATCACTAATTCTATAAACAATTCAATACCAATAATACTTAGTGTATAGCTTTGTCTACCACCTAATGTTTTGATAATCGAAGCTTGTCGCTTACGATCATGAAACACATATATAATCGTGGTTTGCAATACAAGCATAACCGCAACAAACACAAAGCTTAATAAACCGCTTAATAATGCAGTATTCCGTTTAACTAAATCATTCACTTTTACGTCATTAATCAATTCATCATATCGAAGTTCTTGATACCCTGTAACTTCTCTAAATGATTCAGTAGCATGTTCAAAAGATACTGATTCATTAATATCAACATATAACACATTGTAGATATTTCTTAATAGTAAACTTGGAAAACTAGCAAGTGCTGGATCAAGTGCAGTTAAGAAAAAAGAGAGTGATGCCTGTTTATCAATAAAAACAGATTCCCCACTAAATAATTTACCATCCATTAAAACAGCTTTAATATAAAAGTCTTTTGTTTGATTACCTGCTTTAAATGTAATAGTATCTCCAACATCAACCTTATGTGTTTCAGCATAACTATTCGTTATAATAATTTCATTATCACTCAACGCCAAATTACTATCAAACATTTCATCATCTGATAGATGGCTTAACATATCGGTAGATGACGCATATACTCTCGCATATGAACGATCATTTTCTGTTACCTCAATTAATGCGTCATATTCAAAAAACGGATAAATGTTTTCAGCAACTTCATCCAATCGTCCATCTTGGATAGGTGTCGTTGAGAAAAAACGTGTATCACTACCATCATTAACGGATACTTTCATATCAACATCTTGATATATTTCAACTAAATTACCATAATAATATGTGTGAAAAATGTCAGTCATTGATAATACTAGCATGATTGTCATTGACACAGCTAAAAAACCAATAGTTAAAAGCATTGTTTTCAATGGATGTGTAATCATATTGCGCCAAGCAATATGCACACTAAACAAACTTCTCTTCAACCAACTTTTCATCCTTGATGACCTTTCCGTCACGCATTGAAAGCATACGTGTACCATATGTAATTAGCGATATATTATGTGTCACCATTACGATAGTTGTTCCTAAATCTTTATGGAGAGACTGAAACAAGCCCATAATTTCATGACTTGTCTTTTCATCTAAATTCCCCGTAGGTTCATCTGCGAAAATCATTTCAGGATCATTAACTAAACTTCTAGCAATCGCAACACGTTGTTGTTGCCCTCCAGATAACTGATTAGGAAACCGATCCAAATATTCAGACATACCAACCAGTTTTAGTATATCAATAACTTCTTGTCTTGTTTTTTGTTTGCCAATAACAGATGCAAGCATCACATTATCAAGCACATTTAAATTCGGTACTAAATTATAAAATTGAAAGACAAAACCTATTTTATTTGCACGTAATATTGCTTTATCTTTACTTGTATAATCACTTAATAATTTATCAAATAAATAAACACTACCTTTTTGATAATCTTCTAAACCACTTAAGACATAAAGCAATGTTGTTTTACCAGATCCCGAAGGTCCAACAATAAAAACAAACTCACCTTTATGAATATCAAAATCAACACCTCTTAATACAGGTGTTATCACTTTCTTTTGTTGATACGATTTTTCTAAACCAACTGTTTTAATATAGACCATGTTATCCCCCTCTCTTATATTGATAAATCTCTACGTTCAAATAAATAAAAGGCTGCCCAAAATATTAGTACTGAGCCTACTAATAGTATAGCATTAAACAATAATGACAACGGATCATATGTAGCAATATAACCAACATCAAATAATGAAAAAGGTGTAAAGTACCTAACTATCTTATAATCCTCACCTAAATTGCCAATTAATTTTAAAACGAAAAACAATACAGGAATGCCAACTGTTACACCAATAGTATATTTGCCACTAATCACTGATGATGAGAAAAACGATATACTACCAATAAACAGCAACATACATAACAATGATAAATTCCCATATAAAAAATTAACGACATCCAGTGTGCCTGGATATAAACCTACAGCAGTTAGAGAAATCAACGCGAATGAATAAATGACGAGTATAAGTAAATAACTGAACAATACAAAGAACTGTGTAAAAATAATATTCAATCGACTATTTGGTGTCGCTAATAAATATGACATAGACCCTTTATCAATATAACGATAAACCAGTCGTTGTGTGACAAGAATTAAAAAAATCATCGGAAATAATATAAAGATAAACCCATACAATAAGGCATAAATGAAATTTGTCATTGTGTCCGGTATAATCCCAAAACCCATTAGACTCATAACGCCGGGCATCTGTTCACCAAATTGTCTAAATACATCTGATAAATCAGGATCAAACATCGCGACAATCATCGTACCATATAATGTTATGATGGCAACAAAAATAAGTGCTAAGAAGAAATTACTTTTCATTTCTTTCCAATATAGAGTCCAGTTGATCATGCGATGTCACCTCCATAATATTGTAAAAATATTTCTTCCAGTGATTGATTCGGTACATCTAAACTAAGTATTTTATAGTTTGTCAACATTTTGATAAATGTATCCACATCTGTATTCAAATCAATTGACACAATCTTTTTAGAAATGTTCTCTCCACCTTCAGTTTTTACAAACTTATCTGCTTCATCTTTTGTTTTAAAACTAATGATGAAGCGTTTGTGACGATTCGCTTTCAACGTTTCAATATTTTCATTAGCAACAATAAACCCTTGCTTAATAATTAGTACACGGTCACATGTTCTTTCTACTTCTTCAAACATATGGGAAGATAATAAAATGGTTGCTCCCATTTTCTTATGTGCATTTACTAAATCGATAAGTTTATTTTGCATAAGTGGATCTAACCCACTCGATGGTTCATCCAACAACAAAATATTTGGTTTATTCATGAATGCGATAACTATTCCAACTTTTTGTTTCATCCCTTTGGACATTTTCTTAATGGGAACTGATGTATCAAGTTCAAACAGCGCTATCAATTCATTTGCATAAGACATATCACCCATACGTTTCATACGTGCCATAAACTGAATAAACTGTTCCCCATTAAATTCATCAATAAAGGTTATCTCTCCTGGTAAATATCCGATTGATTCTTGAAGTTCTTTTTGATGTTCAAAACATGATAAATCATGAATCATAACAGATCCTGTTTGATTCTTGATAAACCCCAATAAATGCCTTATTGTTGTTGTTTTACCTGCACCATTAGGCCCCAAGAAGCCAATACATTCACCTTTACCAACCCAAAAAGAGACATCAAAAATACCTTTTTTATTACCATAATCTTTCGTGAGATTCGCAATCTCAATGATGTGTTCCATATATACTACTCCCTTATCACTGATTCGTGAATATGGTTATATTATACAGCGCTAAAGCCTATTTGTTACATACAAAAAAGACGGTTATACCGTCTTTTTTTATTTCATAACTTTGGTTGTGATTAATTTTATTATGCATGTTTTACACGAATTAATTCATCCATCACATCAAACGATTCATCTGATAAATGTTCAATTGACTCTCTTTTTAATTTAAATACATCGGGATATATTGGTTTGCCAACATTAATAATAACTCGATCTTTTCCAAATAATGGGAAAACAGAACCTTTCTCATGAAAACTAATACCAATTGGTAAAATCGGTGATTTTGTTTCTTCGGCTAACATGAATGCCCCACGCTTAAAATCTCTTAATTTGGTATCCCCTTGAATTAATTCACCTTCAGGGAAGAAATGAACAACTTTGCCTTTTCTTACCTGTTTTGATAATTCATAGAAAAATACTTTCATTTCTGATGGTGTTTCAGGTACCGGCATTGACCCCAAAATATTAACAAGTCTACCAGCCACAGGTAATTTAAAATTAGATTTGATACTTGTAAATATTGGTTTCTTAGGAAAAAGCGTCATTGCACCCATGACAGAATCTAGTGTGTGCACATGGTTAGAAACCATGATTGCTCCACCTTTAACATCCTTAATATTTTTTTTATTCTTGATTTTAACACCACATAAAATTCTTAAATAAACAAATAAAACCGGTAACGCAATACCATAATATACAATGAACGAAAATGCTTTTTTTAACCATGATTGCGCAAACTGTTTACGATATCGTTTTTGTGCTTTTTGTTTTGATACAACACGTCTTTTATCGTCTTCTATTGATTGTTTGAACATTTGTTCTAACAATGAAATCGCGTGATCTAAGCGGTAATTATCAGCATGATCTTCATACTTTAATGACATCACCATTCTCTCATCTTCACGATCTAACCAATAATCAATTTTTTCCGACAATTCATCAACATTATTTGCTTTAAAAATATTTCTATCATCAATAGCAAACTGTGTCGTAGCACTCTTGTTCGATTCCGCTATCACAGGGACTAGTCCA
Source organism: Acholeplasmataceae bacterium (assembly GCA_963676765.1). Taxonomy (GTDB): domain Bacteria; phylum Bacillota_I; class Bacilli_A; order Acholeplasmatales; family Acholeplasmataceae; genus WOFB19. The sequence goes on along the minus strand of OY781159.1, from coordinate 403,067 downwards.
CAAGCAATCGCTTCTAAAGCTGCAATACCTTCAATTTCAGCATCAGCCGCATGAACGTATAAATCACTTTCGTGAATTTTATAAATCAATTCTTGTTGTGTATAAAAATCAAACGTAACTTCAACACCATATTTAGCTGCTAAGTGACGATAACGTTGTTCTCTTGGTCCATGACCAGCTAAAATCAGTTTAATGTTATCTTTATGCTTCGATTTTCCAATTGCCTTAATAATGATATCCTGTCTTTTTTCAAGTGCATATCTACCCGTTGATAATATCTGGAAGTAATCGTGATCGGGTTTTTCTCCACGTTGATATACATCAGCGATACCATTAGAAATAACATGAAACCTATTCTTATATTTTTGATTTTTTAATTCATAAGCAATAAATGGACTGGGGCAGTGAACATGTGTAACCTTACGATAAAATTGCCATTTAAACTTACGATAAATACACCAAGCAATCGGACTTCCTAACCGACCTAACCCCATACCGTAAGTAATGTTTTCGGGTTGCGCATGAAAAGCTGCTGTATAAGGAATTCCTAATTTACGACATATTTTAATTCCTACTCTAGATACTTTCCAAGGCATAAAGAAATGAACTATATCAGCATCTTCAAATGCTTCAATCATGATTTTCTTATTTGGAGCTGCAAAATACATTTTTTGTTTTTCTGATACTTTTGAAACAATCGGAATTTTCCGCTTTTTTAAATGATAAATATCAGGACCTTCCACAGGTCCAGCAGTAACAACCCTAACTGTATGACCACGTTTTTCAAGTTGTTCTTTTGATCTTAACGCAGTGATGGTTGTCCCATTTGATAATTCCCCATAGTTATCAATCACATATACTATAATCATATAGCCATCCTTTTAATCCCTTCGTAATTCATATTATACACTATATAACATCATTAACTCAACTTATTTAAGACTTGTTAAGTAATACATATAGACTTTATTTTTTGGTAATTGCATGTAAAAGTTTAATCGTTAATGAGCCTCTAAGTTGATCAGCAGATGGTATTTCATTAGGCGAAATAAATAATGCTTCACTGACTTCCTCATTATCAATAAATGCACCATTTGTGACCTTCGCTTTGAAAATCACCCATACTAATCTCAACTTGTCAAGTGTGTATATATCGAATAGTTCAAGGCTATCTAAATGAAATCCAGATTCCTCATAACACTCCCTGATTGCCGCTTCTTTTAATGACTCTCCTATATTTCTGTATCCCCCAGGAAATGTGAGTTTCCCAGTTTTTTTCATGCGGACCATTAAGATTTTCCCAGCATCATTATATGCAACTGTAACAGCTGATACATTAACCCAATTATCCCAATCGATGTAGCCACATGTACATTGTTTCACATCACGACCTTCAATATGAACTATATGTTCAAGTAAACTACCACACTCAGGACAATAGCGCATCATCATCAACCTCTCATCTTTTATATCTATTATAGCATTACTACCATCGTAGTATAGCCCAAAAGAAAACGCACGATACGTGCGCTTTACTAAAATTTATTTTTATCAATCCATAAGCCTAAAGCAGGATTTGGAATGAAGAATATTTCTTCACCATCTGGTAACGTATTCCATCCATATTTTAATTTTTTAGGATCATATTTTTTAGCAACTTCATCATAATCAGCTGCATTAAACTTTACACTATTCACTTCATCTTGTGAAATGTTTTTAACTGCATATGTGATGTTAAAACGACCATCAGATGAACCATGAATCAAATGTGCTGCAGCACTCATGTTTTGTTGTAAGTCAACATTTTCCTTAAACCATTCTAACACTTGTAATCTTCCAGCATAACCATACTTTCTAATAAGGGCATCAATCGTCTTATCTTCACCAAATTTATTAACACCTTCAGCTAAAACAATAAGTTCTCCCCCGTCAGCAATCGCCATGCGTGTACGATATACACTCTTATTACCTAACCACGTTGATTTAAACTCTTTAGGATCAAGATACACAATACATTTTTTGATGCCTCTATCCAAGAAATCAATATTCATTTCTTGTGCTTTAACAATTGCTTTGTTTAATCCGCTTCGATCTTTTGATAAATATAGACCATGTGTCAAAATATCCCCTTGTGGCGCGGTAGTTACTGTTAAAACAAAATGAATTGGACGATTATTAAGGAAGTGTTCCATACCGTAATCCAACACTTTTCTAACCGGTGTATGGTCTTTTCCCATCATGCGTTCCATACCGAATACTGCACCTATCATATGTGTTTGGTGAATTGTTGTTTTACCACCACATCCGACAAATACATTTTTGGCATGATTTGCCATCCCAATCACTTCATGAGGAACAACTTGACCAATAGATAATATTAAATCATAACTTTCATCCATCACTAGTTTATTGGTTTCTAATGATACTGGTTTTTCCCATAAATCTTCAGTGATTTCACGAATGTATTTTTCGGGTACTTGCCCTACTTCAACAACATCTTCACGCCAGTTATGATAAATAAATTCTTCATATGGTATATCCCCATACATTTCTTCCACTTCAGCTTTGCTTATTGCTTCATGTGTGCCAAGTGCTGGCAAAATATGAACTGTTATATGATGTGCTTTAAAATAGTGATAATAAACGTTTGTTATAAAACCAGCATTTGAATGAAATCTTGTAAAGTCTGGTGGTAATAATAATACCTTTTTTAACTGCTTGTCTTTCACATAATCAAGCACTGCTTGTTTGATTTGTGCTTTTGTTAAACCGTTTTTTTCTGCTGTTTCAAGATAGATGTTTTTATACATAACTAAACACCAGAATAAGCAGAGAATCCACCATCAACAGGTACGACAATACCTGTAACAAATGATGCACCTTTACTATCTAATAAATATAACAATGTTGATAATAATTCTTCTGGTTCTCCATATCGTCCCATTGGTGTATTATTTAATATCTTATGTGAACGTGCTGTTGGTGTACCATCTGCATTGAATAATAACGCAGCATTTTGTTTCGTTGAGAAGAATCCCGGTGCGATTGCATTCACTCTTATTCCTGCTTTTGCAAAGTGAACCGCTAACCATTGTGTGAAATTTGATATGGCTGCTTTCGCTGCACTATACGCTGGTATCTTTGTTAGCGGTGTATATGCATTCATCGATGACACATTTAAAATACATGCTCCTTCTTTGTGAAGTAAATCTGTACCAAAGATTTGTGTTGGTAATAATGTACCTGTGAAGTTTAATCCAAACACAAAATTGAATCCGTTTAAGTCTAAGTCAAAGAAACTCTTCTTTTCAGGATCTTTAAATGATGCATCATCATAAAACTCTACATCTGTGGTTGCCTTAGGACTATTCCCTCCAGCACCGTTAATTAAGATGTCAATGCTGCCATATGCATCATTGACTGCTTTTTTGGCTGCTTCAATCGATGCGCGTTCTAAGACGTTACATTTTACACCAATTGCTTCATAGCCTTCTTTTTTTAATTTGTCAGCTAATGCTTGTGCCACGTCTTCATTTAAATCAAGAATCGCTACTTTTGCCTCACACTTTGCAAGTGCTTCACAAAAATAACTGCCTAAGACACCTGCACCACCTGTGACAACGACGACTTTGTTTTTTAAATCTGCTTTGAATGATAAGTTCATATTCTTCCTCCTATACGCTATAAGTTGTGCTCGATGTTGAGCCACCTTTACCTGTCCAATTTGTATGGAATACACCATCCTTATCAACTCTTTGATACGTATGTGCACCAAAGTAATCACGTTGTGCTTGTAATAAATTATGTGGTAATACTCCAGATGTATAACCATTAAAGAAATTGATTGCTGCAGATAGAGAAGGAACAAATACACCATGACTAATCGCCATTGTAACAACTCTTCTTAAACTATCAATCCTTGATTCAATCGCTTCTTTAAAAAATTCATCTAATAGAAGATTTGAAAGGTTAGGATCTTTATCAAATGCTTCTTTGATTTTACCTAAGAATTTAGAGCGAATGATACATCCACCACGCCACATGAGTGCGATACCACCATAATTTAAATGCCATCCATGTGATTCAGCGCTTGCTTTCATCAACATATATCCTTGTGCATAACTAATAATTTTAGCTGCATATAACGCATTTTCTAAATCATCAATCCAAGCTTTTTGTTCTTCTTTTAAAGCAGGTTTTTCTGCTTTTTTATCATAAAGTTTGCTTGCTATTAATCTTTCGCTTTTCATTGCTGATAAGCATCTTGCATAAACTGCTTCACCAATTAATGTCAAAGGAATTCCTTCTTCTAATGCAGAAATAGCAGTCCACTTACCTGTTCCTTTTTGACCAGCTTTATCTAAAATCTTGTCAACAAGTGGTGCACCATCTTCATCTTTAAATGAAAGGATATTACCTGTAATTTCAACTAAATAACTTTCTAAGTCACCTTTATTCCAAGTTTTGAATACATCACTCATTTGATCAGCATCTAAACCAAGCATATCTTTCATTACTTGATATACTTCAGTGATAAGCTGCATATCACCATATTCAATACCGTTGTGAACCATTTTAACAAAATGACCAGAACCATCTTCACCAATCCAATCACAGCAAACTTCGCCTTCTTCGGTTTTAGCAGCTATCGCTTGGAAGATTGGTTTAATAAGTGGCCATGCACCATCGGATCCACCAGGCATGATTGAAGGACCATTCAATGCACCTTCTTCACCACCTGAAACACCTGAACCAATATACTTAACACCTTTTTCTTCAACTTTATTAGCACGACGAATGGTATCAGGATAATGTGTATTCCCTCCGTCAATGATGACATCACCAGAATCTAAAAATGGTAATAATTGATCAATCACAATATCAACAGGTTTTCCTGCTCTAATCATCATCATAATCTTACGTGGTTTTTGAACATTTTCAACAAGTTCTTTAATGCTATACGTACCGATAACTTTCTTACCTTTAGCACGCCCATTAACGAATGCATCTACTCGTTCAGTTTCTAAATTATATACTGCAACAGAAAATCCTTTGGATAACATATTCAAGGAAAGGTTTTCTCCCATGACTGCTAATCCAATCATGCCAATATCAGCTTTTTTCATCATCATCACTCTTTCTATTTATCGTTTAACTCTTGCATTACCTGCATAAATAGCCCATACTTGATCTTCACTTAATGGTAGACCGAAGTCTTCAGCAATTGATACAACAAATGCACCAGTCGCCCAACCAAATTGAGCACTTTTTTCACTTGGCCAGCCTGAAAGGTATCCATAAAGCATACCACCGACAAACCCATCTCCACCACCAATTCTATCATAAACTTGAATTGGTCTTGGTTCAATGACCGTCCAATCATCACCATCTCTTAATATAGCACCCCATAAATGTTCATTTGCATTTTCTACTTCTCTTAGCGTAGTTGCAAATGTCTGTGCATTTGGAAATGCTTTTTTAACATTATCAATTAATCCTTTAAAACCATCAATTTTAGCACCAATACTCTTACCACCAGCTTCAGGTCCTTTAACACCTAACGCAAGTTGGAAATCTTCTTCATTACCGATTAGAATATCAGCAACATTAGCGATTTCAGAAAAAATCTTTGACAATTCTTTTTCACGATTAATCCAGAAAGATGCACGATAATTTAAATCAAACGATATTTTCGTACCATGTGCCTTTGCTGCTTTCGCTAAAGCTAGACAAAATTGTCCGGTTTCTTCACTTAAAGCTGCAATCAATCCCGATACATGTAATAATTGAACGCCTTCTTCACCAAAAATACGTTCAATATTAAAATCTTTAATGTTAAGTGTGCGACCTACTTCTCCAGCGCGGTCGTTTTGAACGCGTGGTGCACGTAAACCAAATCCACTATCAGCGATATTAAACTGATGACGATATCCCCAAGGTCCACCTTGTTCAACATCCTTACCTTCATAGTCAATTCCCCTTCTACGAAGATCACCTTTAATTAACTTCGCAATCGGACTATCTTTCACAAATGTTGATAAAACCTTTGTCTTCAATCCTAATGCTGCGGAAATGCTTAAAACATTACTTTCAGCACTCGTGGCTTGCATTTTGAATGCCGTTGACGTGTGAACCGGTTGTCTATCTACTGGTGTAATTCTAACACCCATTGATGTAGGACATACTAAACTGTATTTAAACTCTTTTCTGAATTCCATAAAATTCCTCCTAAAATCCTTTGTATAATAGCGCTAAATGTTTTCCAATATGTTTTTCAAGTGCATCAGCATATGTTTCTTTCTCAACACGCCATAAATGATATAACTCTTCTTTAAAACGATATTCGCCTGCTTCATCTTTATCATTTAGGATGTACCCATATGTGATGTGTATTAATTGTCTTGCATCATTGTGCTGAAAAAGACTTGGCAACTCGTCATCTGTTAATGAATCTAGTTTTGGAATTGCATTAATATCTGTTGTCACATGATAAAACTGACTTGCTGTATCAAACATAGAGAGTGCATATGAATGAATCTTTCTGTATAACGTGGGTGCCTTCAAAGCAACCACACGCATCGCTTCAAGCCAATTTGTACCTGCTGTCTTCACATGGAAATTACCTTTTGTATATTTTCCAACCAAAGTGAAGATTGAAAATTTATCACTACCTGAGTGAATACTCAGTTTATAGCCAAAATGTCTAGCAATCTTTGCATGAATATCTAAATCTCTTTCAAATGCTTCTAGATCGCCAATATAATCAACACCTTTTTGGAATTCACCAACAAATCTAGGTGCCATAGTGTCCAACTTAACACCTGCTTCATATAACTCATTTGCAACAAAATAATGTTGTGTTGGTGTTGTTGGTGTTGCTGTTTCATCAATTGATAATTCAAAATTAGCTGTATCTTTATCTTTGATGTATTCGTTATAAATATCAATGGTATACTTGATTGCTTTACCATAAATCAATTCACAACGCATCAGTTCTTCTTCATCAAATTCAACTGTACTACCTTCAACTTCAAAAGCTGCTTTTAAATAGCGATCCTTATGTTTATCAGAAACAGATGTTTCTATTTTCAATTGATCATAATCCATCTCTAGTACATCATTTCTAATATAATCACTACAATCAAGTGTTAACATTGTAAATCCAAGACCAAGTGCATATTCAATATCTTTTCTTGTCTTTAGATGATCACCATCTGCACCAAAGCCACGTGTAAATCCATTTCTAAATACAGCAAACGTTGCGGCATCCATAACATTTTCAAACGTTCTTTGTGTCAAATGTAACTCTCTAATGGATTGTTGTGCCAAAATCGGATATGCATCATATTTTTCAAACACACGCAAGTGCCCATCACCTGCTATACCTAATCTGTCACCTAACCCAAAACTTCTTTCTTCATGTAAAACTTTACGTGCTTTCGTAAATGGAAATAGTTTTCTTAATACCTCAGCATTTTCATGTGTGAGTGGTGCCTTCATATAATCTCCATTTTCACCTTTAAATAATTCCTTCTTATGGCCATAAGCAATTAAATAGTCGTTTTTCTCATCAGCTGCCATCATTACCCATAGTTTATTATATTGGAAGATTGAATTTGGGTATATCTGATATTCTTCCGCATCTGACACAACAGGTAATTTGTCCAAAAAATCTAACATTTTTTTCATGATAGCACTCGCATCCTTATCATTTTTTACAACCTTTATGATCCCTCATAAGATTATTTTCTCCACCTATTATTTTACATGATATCGCCAGAAAATGTCAACGCTTTCATTTTATATTTATATAAAATGAGAGAAAATACCGTATGGCGTCTATCATATTAGACAATTGTTTTATTTAACAAATCGGTGTTGAAAATGAAGTCTGCATAAGTATCTATTTTAAATGTTTTAGCATACGCTTTTTCTTTTGGAATCCATGTTGTTTTAAAACGATCTAATAGTTTTGGATTACGTCTATTTAATCGCTCCAATTGAACCTCGGGTGATACATGTAAAACTGCTTTAATATCATATACTTCTCTAAATTCTTCACGTAGGCTATATGATCCTTCAACAACAATGAGTTGATACGGTTTAATAGTATGTGTTTTATCAAAATCATGTGTCTGACAATCATAGGATTGATACGTAAAAGCACTTTGTTTTTTAAGTGGTTTAATCACTTTTTGATAGAATCTTTCGTAGTCAACATGACCACCAATTTCTTTTAATCTTTCTTTCGTGCGTTGATGATCTTGTAGAAAGAAATCATCCATCCTGATTGTTTGTTGTTTATATATCGTGTGTAGCAATTTAGCCAGTTCACTTTTGCCTGATCCAGCATCACCATCAATTGCTACTACAACAGTTTTATTTAATTTCAATTGCTGATCAATCGTTTCAAATAAATCCATATAAAATGCATATTCATTAGCGATAATTCGATATGCTGGGTGATATGCTTTTTTATAACGCTCACTATGGTGAACGAGTGGATAATCTTGTGCTTTCATAGACGCAATAAAATCAGATGCATCTTCAAGTGTTTTCCAATCATCCAATCTGGCTTCAAATTCAGATTGATTACCATGATTATTTTCAGCGGTATTTAAAATCATTTGCTGTAATGTTTCTAAAGCTAGACCAGACTTTAATATACCATCCAAATACACTCTTCTATATTGATTAGAAATAGATTCCATTGGCTTCATTACGGCGTTTTCTACATCTTTTGCCTCTTGTTTTAAATAGGTAAAATGTTTTGATATGTCTTGAATCAAATGTCCTCCCGCAAAAACACTTTGATAGATCATTTTATACATGTCTTCATGTTCATGAATTGGATAATTATTCAAATGCATTCTCAAGATGTTTTTAAAATTCATTTTAACGCCTTCCAAATATACAACTTATTTAGATTTTACCAAAATATTAACTTTTTTTCTTATGAAAAGATAAAATCACATGATTTAACAAAAAAAGCCGATAAATTCGGCTCTTATTTCTTTTGTTCCATAACACCATCAATAATGACAAACACTTTATCACAAAACTCAATTAAACGTTCATCATGGGTTACCATGATGGTTGCTTTTTTCTGTGCTTTCGTTTCTCTTTGTAATAATTCCATGACTTCAAATGCTCTTTTTGTGTCAAGGCTTGCTGTTGGTTCATCAGCAAAAATAACAGATGGTTGGTGATAAAGAGCTTTCGCAATAGCAACTCTTTGTCGCTCACCACCTGAAAGTTCATTAGGATATTTATTTGTTAGTTTTTTAACATCTAATTTCGTAAATAGATCATCCAACCATTCATGATTCGCTTTTTCTTTACTGATTCGATTATAAATTAACATTTGATCTTTTACCGTTAAAAAAGGTATTAAGTTAGATGCTTGTAAAATGAAACCTATTTCTTTAAAACGGATATCAGATCTTGCTTTTATATCTAATTTAGAAAATGGTTCACCGTGAATAAGTACTTCTCCAGTTGTCGGTTGTTGTAAGCCTCCTAAGATTGTTAGGAATGTAGATTTACCCGATCCCGATGGACCAATAATCGCGATCAATTCTCCTTCTTTAGCGACGAAGTTCGTTTCTTTTAATGCTTTAATTACTTCTCCATTTTGATCAAAGTTTTTCGTTGCATTTTTCATTTCAATTAAAGTTTTCATATATATCCCCTTACCCGATTGCCTTTAATGGATCAATTTTGACCACAGTATTCACTGAGAATAATCCACCCAGTATAGAGAAGATAAAAAAGAGTAAGGTAATACCAACATAAAACAATATATTTACAGCAAATGGTACGACATCACGTAAGAAATAACCCGAGACTAAAGTTAGTATCATGCCAAGTGTTGCACCTATAAAAATGAGAATGAATGTTTGGTTTAAAACTGAAGCGGCAATATACTTATTAGAAATACCTTGTGCCTTCATGACACCAAACATGCTTATTTTTTGAATTGTTAAGACATAAATAAATATACCCAATACAAAGGCTACAATCACGATTAAGAATCCAATCATAATCGAGAATGTTAACACCTGTGCTGTATATCCTGGTAATGTTTGAATAAAATCGGCTATTGTGTAATCCATTAAATCTTCAGATCCAAGACTCACATCACCTTTAACAAATACAGCATTATAAGAAACTTGATTAATTAGATCACCAAAACGATAATTATGCCAAGTAGTTAAATTTGTATAAACAATCGGTGCTGTTTGGTATGTTGCATTATCAGTGAAACCAACAATTGTCCAATATGTTTCATCGTCCGATAAACGTATTTCATCCCCAATGTTATAACCGATTAATTCCATTGAACTATCAACTATAACTTCATCGTCATTCAATGTTGATATAGTTGTATCAGGAATAAAAAAAGATAAATTATCAACCCCGAATACATAAACTTCAACATTTGACTCTTCTAATGCTTCACCCGTTAACTCACTGTGCGACGCAACGGCAGGAAACAAACCTAATTCAGCTTTCTCTCCATCAGTTACAACATCATCCATCGCATCATTACGCATCATGGACATCATCACATTATCATTTGCATTAGCACTTAATACGATGTGATCTGCTCCAACTTTTTCAATACCATTTGTATAAGATGTAGCTAAACCAAAGGCTAGTGACGTTAAAAAATACACCATGTAGGCAATTAACACAACAAGTAAAATAACTAAATTAAATTTACGTTTACTGTGCATTAATTCTTTTAAAGCTAAAAACATATCATCACCCTTTCTTCATATATATTATAATATAATTTACATATGAATGATAGACGTAACGCTTAAACTATCGTTCTAAAATACGTTTAAGAAAAATCTTTGTACGTTCATTTTTGGGATTATTAAAAATGACTTTCGGCGTACCCTCTTCAAGAATATCACCTTCATTCATGACAACCACTTTATCAGCAAACGCTTTAGCAAAATCCATTTCATGTGTAACAACTACCATCGTCATACCACTCGCAGCTAGTTCTTTCATCACTTTTAATACTTCGCCAATCATTTCAGGATCAAGTGCGGACGTTGGTTCATCAAATAAAATAACATCAGGATGCATTGTTAATGCCCTAGCAATTGCAATTCTCTGCTTTTGTCCACCAGATAATTGATTAGGATAATTATTTATTTTATCTATTAATCCTACTTGTTTCAATAAGGCTTTTGATATGTCATCGGCTTCTTTTTCACTACGTTTTAATACATTCACTTGCGCAATGTTTAAATTTCTTAAAATGGATAAATGTGGGAACAGATTAAAGTTTTGAAATACCATACCAACTTTTTCACGGTGCGCTTGAATATCAAAATTCTTTTCTAAAATAGATTTATTATCAAATAAAATATCACCACTTGTTGGGTGCTCCATTAAATTAAGCATACGAAGTAACGTAGATTTTCCTGATCCAGAAGGTCCTATAATAACTGTGACTTGTTTATCTTCAATCTTTAACGAACAGTCTTTTAAAGCGATCGTTCCATCTGAAAATGTTTTATTCAAATGTTTAATAACTATTTTATCTTGCATCAGCTTTCTTGAACCTCCTTTCAATATATCCCATTAACTTAGATGTTGGAAACGTTAATAAGAAATACATAACTGCAACCACAATATATGATTCTTTAACCGCATAAGTTGAACTTCTTACAATAACAGCACTATACATCAACTCAGCGATACCTAAATACATGAAAATAGAAGTTTCTTTAATCATCGTTACAAATTCATTACCCAACGCAGGAATAATGTTTTTTATTGCTTGTGGTAATACAATAAAAAACATTGTTTGTTTCTCATTCATACCTAGGCTAAGTGATGCTTCTGTTTGACCACGATCAATTGATAATATGCCCGCTCTAAAGACTTCTGATACATATGCACTAGAGTTAATAAGTAATGCAATTATACCAGGTATAAAACTAGATAAATCAACACCTAAAAATATCGTGACTGGAATCCGTACGAATGAGTAAATAAGCAATACTTGCACCAAAAGCGGTGTCCCACGAATGATTTCCGTGTAAGACATCGCTATAATGTTAAATGCTTTTATTTTTGATAATCGCATAAATGCTGGAACTAAACCTATCAGAGATCCCAAGATAACTGAGATAACAGCAAGCAACAATGTCATCCCCAGTCCCCTTAAGAAAATACTGATATAATAGTGGTCCAATAAAAAACTGAAATCCATGGAAATTAGCTATTCAATAAAATGGCATCAGCAACGATTTGATCCATCTCTTTAGAATTAATCAAATTTTGTAATACTGCATTGATTGCAGCTAATAATTCAGTATCACCTTTTTGCACAGCAACCGCTGAACCACCATCTGGATCACCAATTGTAATATTTGCAATTGCTAAACCGTCTTGATTAAGTACATAACCATCAGCTACTGGTTTTTCCATAATAACAGCATCCAATTGACCATTAACTAAGTTCATTACTAAATCCGGAATTGTTTGAATAAATTGGGTTTGCACTGCACTAAATGTGTCTGTTGCTAGATCTTGTTGAATAGACCCAAGTTGTGCACCAATTTTAACAGTATCAACATCAAGTGATTCAATCGATGTATATGTATCCATATCATCTTCATCAATTAAGATCACTTGTGTTGCCTCGTAATAAACCATCGAGAAGTCAACAACTTCAGCACGTTCATCAGTAGGTGTCATACCAGCAATAACAAAATCAACTTTGCCTGATTCCAAATCATCTAATAAGAAATCAAAGCCTTTGTTAACTACTTTTAAATTCTTACCTAATGCATCAGCTATCGCTTTTGCAATCTCAATATCAATACCCACGATAGTTTGTTCACCATCAACATCCATTGGCCATTCATACGGTGGATAATCGGCTGATGTACCCATCGTAATAAATTCTGTATATGTATCGTCTATAATATACTCATATACATTAGAAGACGCACATCCTTGCAACAACACGACTGTGAATAGAAATACACTCACCATTAATAATTTTTTCATTTTCTCTCTACCTCATTTTTCTTTCATTTTTTTAAAATAAAAACGTCCCTGGCAAAATTGCCAAGGACGGAGTTTCCGCGGTACCACCTTGATTCTATGATTAAACAAAGGTTAACTAAAAAACATACACGATGTGTATATTTGGTACCTAATAAAAAGAAAACGCCCTTAGAATAAATCTAAGGACGAAAATTATCGCGGTACCACCTTAGTTCTATGAATAATCATAGCACTTAAACCGTTAACGCCGGCATACGTTTAAACCTCAAAATTCGATTTAAAAGCTCCCAAGCACGTTCTCGCATCCGCAACGTTGATTTACACCAACCATCAACTCTCTTCGCCTTACGGTTTGCGATACTACTCTTGTTCTTCGCTTAATATAAGTATATGCATTTTTCTCAAAAAAACAATACCTGAAAATTATGAAAACGTTTTTAATAACCAACCATATATGATAGAGCTTTAATATAAAGCTCTTTTTTGCCTTTGTTGCAACATAATCATGGGAATATATGAGGATTAATTTATTCCCCTGGCTAATTATAATGATTAACTTGTGGTATTTTCCCTTGATAGTTCAAGTGTTAATTTGCTACTAAATCTTTTCCTTAACGTTTTATGAATAACATATAAATAAGGAATACTACAGTTCCTTTCTGATAAAGAGATAATAATTAAAAAGATAAATCTTTGTGGTCGTATACCTGCAATCAAAAGGATGCTTCCCACATCTCTTAAGCTGCCATTTTTTCTCCATTATTTTAAATACAGTGTTGTAATATTCTCAACATGGGTAGTGTTTGGAAACATATCAACAGGTTGAATAGCTTTTACTTCATATAAACGGTTTAACTGTTTAATATCCCTAACTTGCGTTTCCACAAAACAAGATATATACAATATTCGTTTTGGCTTTAACTTCTTAATAGCTTCAATAAACGATTGACTAACACCAATTCTTGGTGGATCAATGATTAGTACATCAACGTTTTGTTTATATGTTGCTATAAAATTAGCAGCATCATCTTTCACAAATCTAACGTTTGAAATTTTATTACTCTTAGCATTCCCAATCGCATCTTTTACAGCTGAAACATTTTGTTCAACTGCAACAACTTCTTTTGCTTTTTTTGCAGCAAGTAACGAAAGTGTACCAATACCTGAATAACAGTCCATCACATATTCGTGTTTTTTAATATCAATTAATTCAAATCCCTGATGATATAATTTCATCATTTGTTCAGGATTTATTTGATAAAATGATTTAGCAGATAATCTAAATCTTAAACCATCTATTTCATCTGTAATATAACCCGGACCATATAACGTTTTTTCGTCACCGTATAAAACAATATGTGTATCGTTCTTTTGAATGATTTGAACAACTGATTTTATTTGTTCGTTTTTTTCTCTCAATTCTTGTATAATACGTTTTGCATTAGGCAATAGATACCCCTGTGTCACAAACACAACCAACAACGTATCATTCGCATAAGATTTGCGTATAAGCACATGCTTGATAATCCCTCTATCATGCCCTTTTTGGTAAGCTGTTATTTTATATTTAATGAATAATTGTTCAATATTTTTTAACGTTTTTTCAATCGTTTTATCGTGTAAAACACTTTCAAAAACAGGTTTGATTTTATGTGTGTTTTCAATATAGAACCCTAATTTCAATTGTAACTTCCCATGCTTTTTAACATTCGTAGCTGTCGCAGTTACTTTATGTCTATAATACTTAGGATGATCAGAAATAATCAATGGGTTAACCTTTGTATTAACAGCGTTTTTAACAAATTGATCATGCACATATTTTATTTTACTTTTCGATTGTTCGGGATAAGAAAGTGCCATGAAATCCTTTTGATCGATACTTTCGAAATACTGATCATCATCTATTTGTTTTGCTTGATTTATTTTCATCTTATCCACCTCTTGCATATGTTAATTATATCATACTAGCAATTTTAATAAGAAAGAAAAAGAGCGTTGAACGCTCTTATAAATATGTGGAAATTAACGTCTTTGCTTGGTCAGCATACCGTATAATTTCATCTTTTGTTAACTGATATTTAAACATCTTTTCATTCATATCTTTTTCTTCCATCTGTGGTAATAAATCAAAGATTTTTAGTTCTTTGATGAATTGTGGCTTTTTGCCTGTACGTTTCATTAAACATTCATTTAATTTAGGATTACTAACCAAATCACAGTTTCCGCCACATACTGTTACTAAACCATAATCTTTTGGATGTTGACGCAAGTATCTGAAAATTCTTCGAAAAGGACTAGCTGGATGTCCTACCCAAACAGGACCCATAAAAATAATCATATCATATGGATCTAACAAAGCTAAATCAATTGCTAACTTTGGTTTTCTATTAAATAAGATATCAAGAATGTTTGTCATCATGCTACGCTTTTTCGTTTCTTTCAACTTAATCCAATCAATATTCAAATCAGTCGTCACTATATCAGCAACTCTTTCATTGTTCATCGTTTCTGAAAAGGAAATTACTACTGGTTTCATATTATACCTCCACTTTTAGGAGTGCATCTTCAAGTGCCTTCATGCGTATCAGCGATGTAATTAACGCACCACTTATATAATCGGATCAAATGATTCTTGTGAAATAACATGATTGATTAAAGCAGCGATTTCATCTGCTAATTCATCAATATACATTGTCGCTTCCAAAACATTGACTGAATTTATTTCACCATTTATACCTTCTTTTCTTTATTTTATGCTCCTCCCTAAAAGAAAGCAAGTATTCTCTACATATATTTTTTCATAGATATGTCTTGATGCACCATATACAAGTCATCATGATATTACCAAAACAAAATAATATGTCAACTTATTTTTATCATGTACATAAATAAACAATGAATCACTAATCTTCAATTATTTAATTTTAAGAATAATTGTGATAGACTAAAGACGAATGAGGTGATACAATGCATGAAAGAGTAAGACAATATTTAGAAACACAAAAAAAACATATCAATACGCGTGAATTACATGAAAAGGCACGTGTGTTAATTGAAGCTGAACTTTATGATAGTTATCAAGGTCCACATGTTGAAGAACTATTCGAACCCATCATTCCAAATAAAACCATCAGAGAAATTGAAGATATTCAATATGTTGTTGAAAAAGCCACCGGAAATGTCATCGGTGTAAAATTCAATCCGAAAGATAAAGAATTTATTGTCATGACGCCACTGGATGTTACTGAGGAAGAGTTTGCTCAAATCAAGCGCTATAAAAAACCGATGCAACTCCAACTAAATCCAGCTGTATTAAGTGTATGTGCATATGTTTTATATGTCATTGCACTTGGATTCTTTATGTCATCTCTCATATTCTCAACTTTTCATTGGGGATACATCATTGGGTCCATTAGCATCATTGATGGTATGATCATTCATATACTTGCCGTCATTGTCAAACATATCAAAAAATAAGCCTTCAATTGAAGGCTTTTTTCTTAGAAATACATGTGTCAATTTTGTTTCTTATGTTGTAAATATGCTTCAATAGCTTCAACATCTTTATCACCCCGACCAGATAAATTAATTATAATTATTTGGTCTTTTTTTAATTTAGGTGCAAGTTTCAATGCATTCGCTATGGCATGCGATGACTCAATTGCTGGTATAATGCCTTCTACGCGCGAGAGCTCTAAGAAGGCATTAACAGCTTCTTCATCTGTACATGATTCATAACTGACACGCTTTGTATCTTGTAAGAATGCATGTTCAGGTCCCACACCTGGATAATCTAGTCCAGCGGATATAGAATACACAGGACTAATTTTCCCATCATCATCTAATACGACTTTCGTATGCATGCCGTGTATCACTGATTCTTTACCTAATGTCATGGTTGCAGCATGATCTTTTGTATTTAATCCTTTGCCTGCTGCTTCAACACCGACTATTTTCACACTATTATCTTTAATAAAATCTGTGAATAAACCAATAGCATTTGATCCACCACCGACGCATGCAAATAAATAATCAGGTAGCTTCTTTTCTTGCTCAAGTATTTGTTTTCTTGCTTCTTCTCCAATAATCTTTTGGAAAAATTTAACAATAGTTGGATAAGGATGTGGTCCAACAGCACTACCTAATAAGTAGAATGTGTCCTCAATTCTTTCCACCCATTTACCAATCGCAAAATCCACGGCATCTGCTAATGTTGCAGTCCCCTGTTCCACACCTGTCACTTTCGCACCAAGCATTTCCATTCTAAAGACATTTAAACGTTGTCTTTCCATATCAAGCGCCCCTTGGAATATTTCACATTCCATACCAAACATAGCTGCAGCTGTTGCAGTAGCAACCCCATGTTGACCAGCACCAGTTTCAGCAATAATTTTTGTTTTACCCATCCTTTTGGCCAATAAAATTTGACCAATCGTATTGTTGATTTTATGTGCACCCGTGTGATTTAAATCCTCGCGTTTCAAATAAATCTTTGCTCCACCATATTTATTTGTAAGGTTTTCAGCAAAGTACAACGGACTAGGACGTCCGACATATTGTCTTAAATAATATTTGTACTCCTCAATAAAAGCGGGATCATCTTTCGCTTCATTAAACACACGTTCTAATTCATTTAATGCACTTACGACTACTGGTGGAACAAATTGTCCACCAAATCTACCATATTCATAATTTGTCATTTTACTGTTCTCCTTTTTTATGTTGACGATCTATGTAATTGTAATAACGGTGCTTTCATGGTCCCATTGTGATACTCCCTTTCTAAAACAAAAAAATCCCTTATGCTTTACGCATAAAGGACGTATTTAACGTGGTGCCACCTTTTTTTAGTTCTATATAGAACACTCATCGGATACTATCATATCCTAGCTCTATAACGGGAGCGCCCGTAAAACCCTACATTTCGGATTTTCTCTCATGGATCCATTCAGTTATTCAAGTAATATCAACTCGCACCAACGTTGACTCTCTTTGATTACAACAGAACACTTACTACTTCCAATCATTGATTTATTGGTTTGTTTAGATTATAAAATAAAAGTTTAAGCTTGTCAACTCAAACTTCATGGTTTATAGCTTAAAGGTGCTTCCTTTTGATGAATGACCCGTAATGCACCAAGTGCTAAAGCTTCCATTTCAACTTCACCAGGATACACATATACTTGCTTAATTGGATCCATGTAGGACTTTATATAAGCCATTAGCGTCTTATTATATGCTAGTCCACCAGTAATGAGAATATCGTCAATTTGACCACCTTTAATAAAATATAAACTACCGATTGCTTTTACGATATTATAAGCCATAGCTTTAAATATATTTTCTGCTTCTTGATCATTTTGTTTAATCCGATTTTCAATATCTTCGGCATTTGATGTACCTAAATAAGAAATTAATCCACCATGCCCAACCAACAGCTTTTTAATTTCTTCTATTGTATATTGTTTAGAAAAACACAGATCTACCAGAGGATATGTCGGTATAGTTCCTGTTCTCTCTGGTGAAAATGGACCATCGCCACCAAGAGCATTATTAACATCAATAACACGACCTTTATCATGTAAACCAACACTAATACCACCACCTAAATGACAAACAATCAAACATAAAGATTCATATGGCTTACCTACAAATGCCGCATGCTTTCTAGCAATCCCTTTTTGATTTAACGCATGAAACGTGCTCTTTCTCTCCATACCTTTTAAACCAGATACTCTAGCTATATCATCCATCTCATCAATACTAACTGGATCTACAATATAAGCTTTCTTATGATTTTTCTGAGCTAACTCAAAAGCAAGGATTGCTCCTAAATTAGATGCATGTTCTCCATATTTACCTTGTGTTAGATCATCAAGCATTTCATTATTAATAAGATATGTTCCAGACTTTTTAAGCGGCTTTAACATACCACCTCTGCCAACGAAGATATCCATGTCTTCTAATCTATAGTTAGATTCCTCTAAAAAGGCTAAAATAAGCGCTTTACGCGCATTTTTTTGATTGATGATATGCTTGTATTTTTTTAGGTCATCGGTTTGATGACGCAACGTTTGTTTAACAAGTTCTTCTTGGTCTCGGAAGATTGCTACTTTCGTTGATGTTGACCCAGGATTAATAACAAGTATGTTCTTGCTCACGCAACCACCACCGCCAAATAAATTGAATATAGTTTCGCTGTTTCATTATCAGCTCTGCTTGTTAAAACAATGGGTACTTTCGCGCCAACAACAATGCCTGCTGATATCGCATGTGCTAAAAATACTGATGTTTTATAAAAAACATTTCCTGTTTCGATATTTGGAAAGACTAAGACATTTGCTTGTCCTGCAACTGATCCAGTTAAATCTTTATGTAATACAGACTCTAAGCTAATAAGATTATCAATAGCAAATGGTCCATCAATATCAAATAAAATCTTCTTTTCTCTATAATATAATAAAATATCTTTCGCATCCACTGTTGAGCGCATTTTAACATTCACTTTTTCAACTGCAGATACTAATCCGACTTTTGGTTTATCATCATCTAGTTTTTGAACTAATTCAATAACATTTTCAATAATCGCAATCTTCTCTTTAACGGAGGGTTCAATATTCATTGCACCATCCGTAACAAATAGAACACGGTTTAAATCTTGGTATTGCAGTAATCCCACATGCGATAACAACTCATTTTGTTTAATACCTGCTTTGTCATTAACAACAGCTTTTAGTAAACGATGTGTATCAATTAAACCTTTCATGATAATGTCAACTTCTTTATCGTTTACTAATTGCATTGCAATAAACGACGCTTTCTCCGGATTTGTTTCATGGATGATTTTCATATCATTATAAGATGCTAATAATTCAGTCATGATATATTGATCTCCAATCAATACTGGTTTAATCACACCAAGTTGATATGCACTAATAACCGCATCCATGACGTATTGATCGTGTGGAAACACAACCGCAATCCGTTTCGGCTGTTTTTGTAATGCCATTTCTTTTAATTGTTCTAAGGTTCTAAGCATAATGAACGCCTAACTTCTTCATATATTGTCTACCTTGTTCAATTGCTTCTAAATTAATATCTAACATATGTGATTTACGACTTCCTAAAAATTTCTTTAATGCTGCTTCAATGGTATGTTGATTAAACATATTTGTTAATGCTAAATATGCACCGAACATCACCATATTCATTACTTTTTCATTTTCTAGTTTACCTGCTATATCGTTCACTGGTACACCAATGACCATAACATCTTTGATTTCATTAACCTCATGAATCAATGATGAATTATATAGTATTAAACCACCATTAACAACCTTGTCCATAAATTTATCTAGTGAAGGTGCGTTAAAAACAATTAAGTGATCTGTATTTTGAAACACGGGTGAACCAATTTCTTTATCAGAAACAATCACTGAACAGTTTGCAGTACCACCTCTCGTTTCAGGACCATATGAAGGGAACCATAAGGTATTCAATTCATTAATAGTTGCACCATAAGCAATCATTTGGCCAAACATCATCACACCTTGTCCACCAAATCCAGCAACTCTAACATGTTTTGAATCATGCATCACGATCACCTTTATCCTTAAATACACCAAGTGGATAATATGGTTCCATATTTGTTTTCACCCAATGTAAAGCATCCACTGGATGCATACCCCAATTCACAGGGCATGTTGAAAGGATTTCTATCATTGTAAATCCGCGATTATCCATTTGGTATTGAAACGCCTTTTTAATTGCTTTCTTTGCATGTAAAACATGTTTTGGATCATATAAGGCAACACGTTCTAAATACGCAACACCTTCTATTTGTGAAAACATTTCAGATATTCTAATTGGATAACCATGTATGAAAGGATTTCTACCATCTTGTGAGGTTGTTGTTTTTTGACCAACTAATGTCGTTGGTGCCATCTGTCCACCAGTCATACCATAAATAGCGTTATTTATAAATATAACCGTGATGTTTTCTCCTCTATTAGCGGCATGGATTGCTTCTGCAATTCCTATTGAAGCTAAATCACCATCACCTTGATAAGTAAATACGATGTTTCTAGGTCTTACTCTTTTAATACCAGTCGCTTCTGCACATGCTCTGCCATGTGGCGCTTGTTGCATATCACAATTAAAAAACTCATATGAGAAAACTGAACACCCAACACTCGCTACACCTATTGCTTCTCCAAGTACATCTAATTCTTCTAATGTTTCTGCAACCAATTTATGAGCAATCCCATGTGTGCAACCTGGACAATATGTAAGTGCAGTATCCGTTAATCCTTTTGACTTTTCATATTTAATTTGCATTATGACACCACCTTTTCATCAAAGTTACGTATTGCATCTGCAATTTCTTCAGGTTCTGGTACCATGCCACCAGTTCTACCAAAAAAGGCTACCCTAAATCTATTTTTATTACTAATTAAAACATCATCAAGCATTTGTCCCATACTCATTTCAGCACATAAAATACCTTTGCATGTTTCAGGTATTTGTTCAAATGCTTGTTTTGGATATGGCCACAAAGTGATTGGTCTAATTAGACCAACCTTTATACCTTGTGCATGTAAAAGCTCAATTGCAGATCTTGAAATTCTACTCATCGTGCCATAAGCAACAATGACGTAATCTGCATCATCTAAATTAGTGGTTTCTACACGTGTCTCTTCTTTTATGATTAGTTTATATTTCTGATGTCTTTTTATATTTTCTTTTTCTAAAGCTTCTGGATCTAGATGGAGACTGTTAATAACGTTTCTACCTTGATGATGATTCGTGCCTATCGTTGCATAATCTTTGGTTGGTATATCTCTCTTCTTAACAGGTTTATCCAGGTCAACTGATTCCATCATTTGACCGATTAATCCATCTACTAGAATAAGTACAGGATTTCGATATACATCAGCAATATCAAACGCTTCTTTTACGATGTCTATCGTTTCTTGAATCGTTTCAGGTGCATACACTATTAATTGATAATCACCATTTCCTCCACCTCTTGTTGCTTGATAGTAATCCGCTTGAGAAGGCTGAATACCACCTAGTCCAGGTCCACCTCTCATAACAGATACAATCACACATGGCAACTCAGCACCAGCGATATAAGAAATACCTTCTTGTTTTAAAGCAATCCCTGGTGATGATGAAGAGGTCATTACTCTTGCGCCTGCACCTGCAGCACCATACACCATATTGATTGCTGCAATTTCAGATTCTGCTTGCACAAAAACCTTACCGTATTCAAGTAAGTGTTTTGATAAATATTCAGGCACTTCATTTTGAGGTGTAATAGGATAACCAAAGAATGCATCAACGCCACCTTTTATCGCAGCAACCGCAATCGCTTCATTACCCTTCATTAAGACTTTACTCATTTTTCTCCACCTCAACCTTAATCACAGAATCAGGACACATCACAGCACACAATCCACATCCTATGCATTTGTCCATGTCTGTCACACGAATCATGTTATATCCTGCTTTATTTATTTCATCTTTGTCCTGATATAAAATTTCTTTGGGACAAAATTCAACGCACAACAAGCAACCTTTGCACTTATCATAGTCGAATGTTACATGTCCTTTTGGCATGTCGTGCTTCCTCCTTTACAGTTTTAAATTTTACTTAAAAACCGTTTCATCGTAATAACTTCACCAGTAAATGCATGTGTTTTATGATCTATTTTATCTGAGACCATCGTGTATATAATTGGGATATTTGTCTTTAAACATACTTGTCTTAAAATATCTTCACCATATGTTAAATCATTTACTGATGTTTCATTTAATACATTCGTATTATTAATTAATCCAGTTATTTTAACACCACTTTCTTCTTGTAGTTCTTTAATAAGTAACACAATATTTTCTTTATAACTTGTTTCTGGTCTAAACACGTTAACTACTAAGAAGAATTCTATTTGTTTTAAATCTTCTTTTGCAAATTGACGCATTACTTTTGCACCAAGATCACTTCCACCCAAATCATAAATGGCTGTTTTCTCTGGATCTCTAAATGGTAAAAAGATATCCTTAGATAAGTATGGTAAATCACTATGCTTATCATCCTTAAGATCCGATGAAATAATCCTTGTATGCTTCAATTGATCTTTCATTTCTCTTGCTCTAAAATATGGATTAATGATGTCTAAATCCACCAAATAATCCGTTTTGAACTGATCAGCTAAATTTAGCGCGACTTCTGTTTTTCCTGATCCGTAATAACCTGTTAAAAATATGATATGCCTCATTAGTAAATAATGTTCCTTGGAATAAAATTACCACGCAAATGTGTGATTGTTTCAATTCTATTTTTAGCAAATACTTTTGCTGCATCAAATGTAGCAATGTCATTTACTTCAGCAATACTATATATTTCTAATAAGCGGTCATAAATTTTCTCAATATCGCGCACAGCTCTTTCTCTATTATATATATTCTTTTCATGTGATACATTGATTAAACCACCAGCGTTAATGACGAAATCTGGAGCATATAAAATACCTTTTTCTTTAATCATCATTCCGTGTTTTTCTTCATCTTCTAGCACATTATTTGCAGAGCCTGCAATAACTGGTGCATTGATTTGAGGTATTGTTTTATCGTTTAAAACTGCACCTAAAGCGCATGGAGAAAATACATCAACATCTAAGCTATAAATTTCTTCTGGTTTGACATATATAGCATTGGGACATGCTTTTTTCATATGATCAACATGCTCTTTATTTATATCTGTAAAATAAATTTTCTTCGCATTTGCTTCCGTTAACAACTTCACAAGATAATATCCAGTTTGCCCAGTACCTTGTACTGCGAAACTGTACTTTGTTATATCATCATCGCCTAAACGATGTTGAAGTGTTGCTCTTATGCCATGAAAAACACCTAGTGCAGTGAGTGGTGAAGGATTTCCTGATTTACCTTCTAAACCAACCACATGATCTGTTTCCATATGGACATAATCCATATCTTTTGTCGAAGTATTTACATCCTCAGCTGTAATATATCTACCATTTAAACTTTGCACATAACGGCCTAATGCACGAAAATAGGCTTCATTTTTAACTTCATCTGCATTACCTATTAAAACTGTTTTACCGCCGCCAAGATTCAACCCCGCTGCAGCAGCTTTATATGTCATGCCTCTTGCAAGACGCAAGCAATCGAGCACTGCATCTTCTTCACATTCATATTGCCACAACCTCGTGCCACCAAGGGCTGGTCCTAACGTTGTATTATGAATACAAGTAATCCCCTTTAATCCAGTCGTCTTATCATAAAAATAGACGATCTGCTCATAGTTATGTTTCTTCATATACTCGAACTTGTCCATCGTCAACCTCCACATTTTATTTTTTTGTAAACGTTTTCACTTATATTATAACAGTAATCTCGCGAGATGACAAAATCACATAACTTATTGACAATTCAGCTCTTTCACTACTTTACTATACTAAATTAAGTATTTATGCTATACTAAAGGAAATAAAGGGGTGATTACATGTATAAACCAAAGTTCTTCAATAAAGAAATTGATTTATTATTAGAAGTTTTGCTGCAGTTGAAAACTAAAGATGAACTCATGCATTTCTTAGAAGATGTGTGTACCATTAAAGAAATCACAGATATGGGACAACGCTTGACGGTTGCTAAATTGCTTCATGAAAAAATGCCTTATCAACAAATTGTGAAAGACACGAAAGCTTCTACTGCAACCATTGCTAGAGTTAACAAATCGCTTGTCTATGGATCAGATGGTTATTATATTGCCTTTAAGAAACTTAAAAAAGATAAATCATAAGCCTATTATAAATAATAGGCTTTTTTTCTTTGCTGAACGTTTTCATTAATTTAATACTTTACTATGATAAAGTGTTGAATTATAATGGATGTGAGGTGAAAGAAAAATGAAGAAAATTTTAAGTGCATTTGTTTTATTATTCGTATCAATTTTGTTAGTATCTTGCCAAAGTGAAGGTATTGTAAATACTTGGGCAGGCATTGAAGAACGCGGTTATTTCATTGTTGGTCTAGATGATACATTCGCACCTATGGGTTTTAGAGATAAAGCTGGTAACCTAGTTGGTTTTGATGTTGATCTTGCTAAAGAAGTATCAGAACGTCTGGGTGTAGAAGTAAAATTCCAGCCAATTGATTGGGATGCGAAAGTACTTGAGTTAAACGCTGGTACAATCGATATGATTTGGAACGGTTTAACGATTACTGAATCCCGTTTAAAAGAGATGAGTTTCTCTAATCCTTATTTAGCAAATCGTCAAATCATTTTGGTAAATACTGATTCAACATTAACAGCAAAAGCTGATTTAATTGGTACAACCGTTGGTGTTCAAATCACAAGTGCTTCTGACGATGCAGTAAGTGCTGATCCCATTTTTGATAGTCTTGGTGGTTATGAACGTTATGATACATTTAATCTTGCTTTAGTTGAACTATCTAACGGTACAATTGATGCTGTTGTTATCGATGAAATCATGGGGCGTTATATCATTAGCCAAAACCCAGATGAATACAAAATATTAACTGATGACTTCGGTGATGAAACATACGGCATTGGTTTTAGATTAGAGGCTACTGACATTAGAGATCAATTCAATCAAGTATTAATCGAAATGATTAACGATGGTACAGCCGCATCCATTTCAACTACTTGGTTTAATGAAGATATATTCTTAACATGAATGAATGGCTTCAAGTAATTTATTACTTGGGTGAAGGCGCGCTTGTATCGCTTCGCATATTTTTTATCACATTACTTATCAGTTTTCCTCTTTCGTTAATACTGATATTCTTTTACAGGCAAAGCAAGTTTTTAAGCAAAATCATCAAATGGTATACTTGGTTGTTTAGAGGTACACCTTTAATGTTACAGTTATTCTTTTTCATGTTTGGTTTACCTATTATTGGTGTTAGACTAGACCGTATGATGGTAGCTTATATTGGATTTATATTAAACTATGCTGCGTACTTTACAGAAATTATTCGTGCTGGCGTTGAATCATTACCTGAAGATCAGGAAGAGTCAGGACAAGTCATGGGTGCTACGCAATTCCAGGTTTACAGATACATTATTTTACCACAGGCAATTAGGAGAGAGTTGCCAACGATAACAAATGAAGTGATTACATTAATTAAAGATACATCACTTGTAACTGTTATTGCTATTTCTGAATTATTACGCAATATGCAAGAAGTTGTATCAAGAGATTTCACAATCTATCCCTTCTTCTTAGCTGCTATATTCTATTTATGCTTCAGTTATATCATTATTCACATATTTAGATTTATCGAGAAAAAGACACTAGTTCCACAATCGTGAACTGGTGTCTTTTTATATATTGATCATACTACGTTAAATATGAAAAAAGCACGAAATTTTCGTGCTTTTATTCGCTATTATTTTATAGCAATTCTTTGTTTGGTTTCAACAATTTTTGCCTTTGGAGCTTTGATATTTAAGATACCATCTTTAAGAGATGCTTCAATGTTTTCAACATCTAGATCCCCAAGATTGAGCGAACGATGCATTGCACATTGTCTTCGTTCCTTGTGGATGTAATGTTTATTTTCCTCTTCCTTTGTTTCTTCTTGCTCAATTGAGATATCAAGAAGCCCATCATGATAATCTAGGTGAATATCCTCTTTTTTAACACCTGGCATATCGGCTTCGATGAGATAATGATTATCCTCTTCTCTAATATCCACTTTGAATGTATCATAGCGTAGGTTCCTCATAGGGAAGAAGTCATCTCCAAAGAAATCATCAATCAAGTCTCTTAATGTATCTGGCTCGTTGTTTCTACGAATAACATGTCTGTTGAATGGCGTTACTCCAAACATAACTATACCTCCTTTAATTATTGGCACTTAATTAACTAGAGTGCCATTTCACTTATATTATATTGCTTTTAAAAATACTTGTCAAGCATTTAAACAAAAAAACCACATCTAATTTATGTGGTTCATTATGCTCTCTTTAAACCTTTTTCACCGGAAACCTAATCACTGTTTTTAGCTTATCTGGTTCCATTCTTCTGGGATCTCCAATATAAACTTCCTTATGTATTTTCGAAGTTCTTTCATAACCTTCTTTTTCACAATAATCCATCATCAATTGGAAACTTTGTGGCTCTTCATCATATGATCCAATATGCATCATCTGACAAACAAGTCCTTCATCAATAGTTTCAAATGATACGTTGTTAATCAGATGGTTCTTCTTCTTTTTAAGTTGTCTTTGTTGAATTTCTTTACATATTACTTCATTGACAAAATCCGGTTGTCTAATCATAAGTCTAAATTTAAAATGATTTTTTAATTCTTTTGCAGGAACACCTTTTTGGTATAATTTTCTGCCCTCTTCAGTGAAATCCCAAAAACCTTCTAATGGATAAACAGTATAGTCAAAATACCCTTTCATATCTATCTTTTGTTTAGGTGCCATTCGAATACCATACGCACATGCATAGAGTGCTTCAACAGCTTTTTGAAAACCATCGCTACCTGGATGACCCTCACCTTCTATAACAATGTAGCTTAATGTTGGTATATTGATAATTTCTGGTTTTGTTTTTGGTAAGTATAGAGCTTTTTCCTGTTTACGCCATTCATGTTTAATCATTTTTGTTCAACCTCGACAATTCTTGAATATAGTCTCAATGGTAACTGCCCGTCATGACTTTCACCAATCATCATGGAAGACATTTTTTCACCACTAGTTACACGCACAACACCCGATTGAACAAGCAAAGATGTATATTCAGTATGGTGTGATTTGGGAACCATTAAACCAACGGTTTGCAAATGGTTCTTATGCGGCTTTAAATTTGTGATAATCTCATGTTTAGGTAACTTTTTTACCCATACACTTCTAAATAGTAATGATAATGATAAATCAGCATCATCTGAAGTTGTTACACTAATACCGTCTTGTTGCCAAATCTTTTTACCCGTTTGATGTTGTTCAAGACGTTCATTATATAACGTTAATGCATTTTTGCTTTTCATGCCAAAAGGTATGGGATTGTGTTTCTTATTAACTTCAACAAAAATATTAAAAAACCGTTCAGCAAACTGGTCAAGTTTTTCTCTTGAATCGGTATCAACAAAAATACCTTGAGCTGAAGAACATAACACTTGATTCGTCATCGCCATATGATGTGCCATACCTTTTAAATCAGCATCGCTTGCGTTAAGTGTTGCATAACCAAACGATAACTTATGACCCCATTCAATGATTTTTGTGTTAACGGTGGCCATTGCTCTTGCTGCTTTCACTGCTACATCACCGCCCCACACAATAATAGCATCCGCTATATCTGCAAACACCTTCAACGTCTCAAGTTCTGTGGAAGGAACATCAAACACATAAATATATGGTTTCAATTTAGGTTCAATAGCAATCAATTCAGATAACAGCTTCACCGATACACCTTTGTCACCAGATGGTAATTTTAAGATATTAATATTACCTGCTAATAATCCTTCAACAACCGAATATGCAGGTAAAGCATCCACGTTACCTGCTGCTATATGAAATAAAATACCTAATGGATGTATAGTTCTTGAATGATTTTCATCCAAATTTTCTAGATCTTTATAATCTTTACCTAACTCAAATTCAACTTTTTTATATAGCGCTTCTTTTTCAAACATTGGTATATGTTGTAAAAAGTAATCATAAGGTATATCAAATGCTTCAAGCAAAGGGATAATTATGTCATCAAACGCACCTTGTTTTACTTTTTGAGCAAGTTTATCACATGCTAAAATAACATCTTCTGTTTCAAGTGGTTTACTTGATCCAAGCGTCTCATAACAATCCCCTCTTAATGTCTCAAGTTTTTTCATTTGCTTATGATTATCTAATATTTCACCTTGATATAAAATCATCTTATCCCCTCATTTTAATAAATCTTCTGCACCTTGTGCACACGTCGTAATATCTTTAATCCCCACACGACCAATAATTTCAAGCCATGGCGATTTTGCACCACACTGACATCCCTCATCATGTAATATACCTAAATCATCTGTCATCACTGAAAGAAGTGGTGTTCCTTCAATCATTGGTGTCAATAAATTAATTAATCCAATCTGTCCATTTGGTACAGACTTAAATGTATCTGGATCTCTAATAATCACTCTCGCATATGCAGGAATATGGAAATGGTGGTGGTCACAATCCGTATATAAAATCGGATGTTCTACCGCTCCAAAAAATTCAACACAATCTTTTTCTTCTATACCCAAAACATCTTTAACTAAACGATAAAATTCTTGTTTGTCTACCTTTTCAGCATAAAACTGTTTCCATCCGCCACCAACTGTAATTTTCGAACCTTTAGGCATTTGTAGCTTCATACCTTCGGCTTCCATTTCTTTTAATAAAAAGTAAGTATATGCAGGAAAACCGATAGTTCTAATTGGTGTTCTTTTTTTAGATGCTTTAATAAAAGCCTGTTTCATATGTTCTAAATCAACTTGATAACCTTTTTCTTTTGTCCATCGAATGGCGTAAACACGTTTCTTAGCAGGTGCAACATACGTAAACCCATAAGCAGTTTTCATAATACCGGCATCACTATGTCTTGTAGGTTCATAACCAAATATTAAATACGTAACCGGTCTAATAGACCAGAGCTTATGATATGAAAATATACGTTTGACCATGTTAAAGCCACGCCATAAGTCACCAACACTCATTGCTATCTTACTTTTAAAACCTGTAGATGTTCCTGAAGAAGTTGCTTTTATTGGCATTTTCCATAACGGTTTAGAAAACAATTCATGATGTTTAAAATATAGGGTTGGAATAAATGGTAGTTTCACCAAATCATCCATGGAATGAATACTTCTTGGATCAAAGTGTGCTTCATCTAATATACGTTTATAATCTGCGCAATGTTTATAATGATGCATCGCGTTCTCGCGCATTGCATCATAAAAAACTTGTTCTGTTTTTTGTAAATCATAAGGCTTTCTCGTATTAAATAGTTTCCTAACATATCTATGTTTCATATAATCCCCACATTAAGTGATTCTTTAATTGTATTTTACCATATATAAATTGTCATACTTTTCATATTTCTATTTTATGAACACTCATTACTTATAAAGGGTTAATGCTATGTGTTTAAGCATTAACCCTTTTATATCGACAATTATTTTAATTCATTCTTGCTCTTAATTAACATCATTTTTGCTTGATTTAGAGAAACTGCTCTAGAATAATAAAAGCCTTGATAATATTTGTATTTTTTTTTCATAATATTATTAAGTTGAACTTTTGTTTCTACTCCTTCAGCAATAACATCAAAATTAAGTTTACTACCGAGTGAAATTAACGTTTTTAACATTTCTTGATCAAATGCATTTTTTACATCTGATTGTACATATTTTTTATCAATTTTCAAAAATGACAATGGTACCATAGATATACTGCTTAGCGATGAATAGCCCGTCCCAAAATCATCAATTGATATACGGCAACCCATAGCAGAGATTGCTTTAATTGTATCTAGTGCTTTTTTGTTATCCAATAATTCTCTTGATTCTAAGATTTCTAGTACAATATCATATGGATTAATTTTAAGTCGACCAATCTCATGTTTTATAAACTCTGCTAAAGCTGTGTTAATGCTATATGGAGAGATGTTGATCGATAAAAATATACTATCTTCAATACGTTGTAAATGTTTCAAATACCTAAACATTTTTCGTAATACATAGTAATCTAGTTCAGCGATTCTACCAGAATGTTCTAATGATTGAACTGCTTGTTGAATCGGTATTGTTTTAGTGATTTTATTATATGGTCTACTTAGCAATTCAAACCCAACAATCTTTCCAGTTTCAACATTTACAATCGGTTGAAGATTGACTTTAAAATCATTGACATCCATCTTTTTAACGAGATTATCTATATCGAAAGGAGTCATTTCATTTTCTCTGAAAATATCACCATATACCGCCATAAAACCATTGTTGACATAGTCTAAATTAACAATCACGCTATTTGCTTTTTTCTTTAGTTCAATGTAGTTATCACCATTATCAGGATATGATACAATCCCAAATTTCATCGATAGTTTATAAGAACTCTTATCAATCATTACAGGTTTAGATACATAGTAGATTGCTTCATTCACTACATTGATTAAAGATAGCATATCTTCATCCAAACTTAGTAATGCAAATGTATCCATGTTTAATTTATATAATACCATTTGTTCCGTTTTATACATGTTTAACTCTTCTGCAATTTGAACTAAAGCTTTGTCTCCTAATGATTGTTGGAAGTGATTGACCACGTATTTCAAATTATCTAGAATACCAATTGAAAGATGGAACTTCTTTTGATTCATTATAAGGAATTGTATATCCTCAATTAATTGGTTTTCATTCGGTAAATTTGTTACTTTATCGTGAAACCCTATATATTCTAACCGTTCAATAAATTCTTTTCGCTTGTTACTCGTTAAAATAGTTGATACTGTTGTTGCAATCATAACAAGCACTAATAATCCCATTTGGATAAAGCGTATTAAGTGCACATGCTGATTATATTGCGCTGAAATATTAGCGCCCATATAGATCATATTTTGTTCTGTTCCAAGTTGCTTATATATATAGTCCGCATCATCATGTTCAAAACTACCTACCAATAAACGATGATTAATGTCATATAGCGATACGTCTAAAATATCACTATTAAAAATACCAATATTTATACGATAATACACATCATAGTCAACATAAAGATTAATAATGCCCCAATCATTGTCATCATTATGTATTGGAATTGCGAAAACGATGACCTTTTTATCGTTATATGTAGCAAGTTTTTGTGTAACAAGCGGTACATTTTGATTAATCGCTCGATAATACAAACCTAATAAGTAAGGTTCATATAATACCGTAACATCTTCACCTATAATCCCTTCACTTTCAGATTCCGGAAATACAAGTTCAGTCACATTTTCGGGGGAGATTGAAATAAATTCAATCCCCAACCGACTTTTTTCTTCATCACTCACAAACTTATTTAAATTTTCTATTGTGAGTTCTTCTTCTTTATATATATCGTAATATGTTTGTAGTGATTCTAATACAAATAAATACTGCGTTGCATTATTTCTTATCGTGCTCTCGATAACTGTCTGTTCATTTTCATATGTTTCCTTTTCCCTTGCAACATCATTTGCATATAGATAAATACCAATTGCCAAAAATACAATCAACTGTATACCAACGATATGATATATATTTATTTTTTTCTTTTTCTTTTTAATAATTTTACTGTCATTCATTTCATTCACTCCATTTACAAAAACATACTATCATTCACTTGCTTTATCTGTGACAATTCCTTTTTTTTCATGATTTTCTATATCGTTATTTTTTCTTTTGAAAAATGTTAATTTTTGTGGCAAAAAGACAAGTGCAACAAAGGCCATCATTAATAAAACAAAATTAATTGTTGATAAGATGTTTAACATGCGATTCGTCGTAAAATAATTAGCTTCACTGGATCTATCAGCGCATATAAATGGATCAACATTATCACTATAAGCAAGTAAAAATATAAAAGTTAGTAACAAAACAACAAACACAATAAATACTATAGTTTTTAAATTTTTATTTTTCATTTCTTATCCTCTTTTTCAAGAACCAATTAAAGCCAAGCGAACCACTCATGACAATGATACTTATTACAGTATAAACATATATTTGTGCACTATTTCTTTTAACTTCAATTGTTAAAGGAATGATTGTTTCATTTTGATGATCATCACTCACTTTTAATAATACGTGGTAAGTTCCCGGCTTTGTTAAATCATATGTATCAGCCATCTCTAAACGACTTGTAATATCCCCATCGTAATTATCGATAACCGTAATATAATCCCCTAAATAAATCGTTTCACCGATTTCTATATTAATAAACTCTTCTTTTATTTCATAATCAGGCGCAATCGAATCTTGAACTAAAACCGTCAATTCCTTATCAACAAAATTACCCGATTCATCACTAATACGCAACATGACTGTGTAGTGACCTAATACTTCATAATCAACGAATCCGCTTAATAAAGCAATATTAAGATCATCTCCAGTATTATCTTCTGCAAAAACCAATAATGACTCAAAATCTATTGGTGTCGCATAAATTTCTACCGTTTTTTCTTCAAAATCTGCACATGTTGGTGCAACCGTATCAACAACCAACACCTCAATAGTTTCATCACTATAATTGCCAGCTTCATCTTCAATTCTCACAACAACTTCATACGTACCAAGTTGCTGAAGATTAATTGTGTTAGTCAAGATTGTTTGTCTTATTTCAGTATCGAAATCATCTTGAATATTTGATAACAGTGTTAAACAATCAAAAGTTGTTGTACCATATTCAATTACATATGTATCAAGATGATCACATGTTGGTTTTGTTAAATCAATGTAAATACTAAATAGCGATACTTCTCCTGTTTGACTTGTTACCTTAAATTGGTAATACCCTTCTTCTTCGAACAGATTTGACTCATAATGACTCACGCCACTCGTCAACGTCACAAATGCTCCACTATCGAATGAATATGCAATTTCCATGTCACAAACTGAGTCAGCTATCATTTGGAAGGTATCATTGATAAAACAACCATCCGATAACTCTTGATCATTTGATTTCACAGTAATTCGTGGTGCATTTGGATCAATCGTGAATGTCATTTCAGTGAAATTGTTTTCACTGTCAGTCGCACGAATCACATAGACACCTGGCTCCATAAATACATGGCTATTTTCAATAGCAATGAATGCTTCACCATCTTTTGCATATGTAATCGTTTGAAGTGTTATGTCATAGACATTGACTGTAACTTTTTGAGAAGTTGTCGCTTCATCATCTAATAGATTCTTAAGACCATCATTAACGGTAATTTCTGGTTTCACATTGTCAATCATACTGATTGTCATGCTTACTTCTTCAGAAGCAATACCATTAATAGAAACGTTTAATACAACAACGACTTGTTTATTCTCTTCTAACTCAGATCTTGCTGCATTAATATCCGTTAATAACGTTTCACCATCTTCTTGATAGTAAGTGACAATAACTTGATCTTTAATATCAGTACCATGGTTAGAAGCCGAGAATGTCGGTATCCATATATTGACATCTGTTAAATAAACTTCTTCATCTGAAGCACTAATGATTGGATCTTCTATTAATCTATATAAAGCAGTGACTGTTATATCATTTGCTGGCATCGTTGCTGGAATTTCTGTATCCCAACCAGTAAATATGTATGCATCAACTTGTGGTGCGTTTGGTTCAATGACATCTGATAAGTCTGCATCACAATCATACATTTGTATGTCTAATGTATTACCATCTGCATCATACCAAGTTATCGTGTATGCATTTGCTGTATAAATAACTATAATTGTTAAGTCGTTTGCTGGCATCGTTGCTGGAATGGTAGTATCCCAAGTATATGTATATCCTTCTTTTGATGCATCCGGCTCAGTGATTTCAGTCAAATCAGCACCAAAGTCTTTCACTTGTGTATCTAACGTATTACCTTCGGCATCTACCCATGTCATCGTATATTGATTAATGGTGTAAACTGCTGTAATCGTTATGTCATTTGCTGGCATCGTTGCTGGTATTTCTTGATCCCAACTTTGCGTATAGCCTTCAACTTGTGGTGCGTTTGGTTCAATGACATCTGATAAGTCTGCATCACAATCATACGTTTGAACATCTACTGAATCGCCATCTGCATCTACCCAAGTAATGGTATAAGGATTTGCTGTATACATCACTGTAATTGTTATGTCATTTGCTGGCATCGTTGCTGGTATTTCTTGATCCCAACTTTGCGTATAACCATCGATTTGTGGCACTGCTGGATGACTTATACCTGTTAAATCAGTATGATAATCATCTGTTAGTGAATCAATATCTTGACCATTTATATCCACCCATGTAATCGTATATGTATTGATCACATATACAAGTTGAATAAATACATCATTTGCTGGCATGATTGATGGAATGTCTTGATCCCAAGTAATACTATAACCTTCAATTTCAGGAACATCTGGAGCAACAATAAATGCTGGATTGATTTCTGCATCTGCATTATAAACATTTTCTTTTAGTGTATTTCCTTCCGTATCTTGCCAAATAATTTTATATGGATTGACTAAATAAGTTAATGTAATTTCTATATTTTCATTTGGCATTTGTAAAGGTAAATCACGACTCCAACTTTGCGTATAGCCTTCAATTTCAGGAACATCAGGTTGTGAAACAGTACTTAAATCTGCATTAAAATCAACTGTTAATACTTGTAACACTTCTCCTTCTGTATCATACCAAGTGATGGTATGTTGAATTGGTGTGTAAACTGTTGTAATATCCACATCATGATCAGGTATCATTGCTGGAATTTCTTTATCCCATACATATGTATATCCTTCTTTTGATGCATCCGGATTAGTCACAGTACTCAAATCTGTCTGATAATCATCAGTTAATGTTTTTAGTACATTGCCTTCTGTATCATACCAGGTTATTGTATATTGATTAATTATATAGGCTACAGTGATTGTCATATTATGTGCTGGCATCGTTGCAGGTATTTCTTGATCCCAGTCTTGTGTGTAACCATCGACTTGTGGTGCAGCAGGCACAATAACCCCCGATAGATCTGCATCACAGTCATACGTTTGCGTATCTAACGTATTTCCTTCGGCATCTACCCATGTTATCGTATATGGATTTGCAGTATATATCACTGTAATCGTTACATCATGTGCTGGCATCGTCTCAGGCACTTCTTGATCCCAACTTTGTGTATAGCCTGCGACTTGTGAGGCTTCTGGATGACTTACATCTGTTAAATCTGTACCATAATCATCTGTTAATGTCGTCATTACGTTTTCATTAGCATCTATCCATGTTATCGTATATGAATTAGCTGTGTATGTCGCTGTAATGGTAATATCATGAGCAGGCATTGTTGCTGGTATTTCTTGATCCCAGTCTTGCGAGTATCCATCAACTTGTGGTGCGTTTGGTTCAATGACATCTGATAAGTCTGCATCAAAATCATACGTTTGAATATCTAGCACGTTGCCTTCTGTATCATACCAAGTGATGGTATATTGATTAATTATATAGGCTACAGTGATTGTCATATTATGTGCTGGCATCGTTGCTGGAATTTCTGTATCCCAGTCTTGTGTGTAACCATCAACTTGTGGTGCAGCAGGCACAATAACCCCCGATAGATCTGCATCACAGTCATACGTTTGCGTATCTAACGTATTTCCTTCGGCATCTACCCATGTTATCGTATATGGATTAGCTGTATATGTCGCTGTAATCGTTATATCATTTGCTGGCATCGTTGCTGGTATTTCTTGATCCCAGTCTTGCGTGTAACCATCAATTTGTGGTGCAGCAGGCACAATAACCCCCGATAGATCTGCATCACAGTCATACGTTTGCGTATCTAACGTATTTCCTTCGGCATCTACCCATGTTATCGTATATGGATTTGCAGTATATATCACTGTAATCGTTACATCATGTGCAGGCATCGTTGCTGGTATTTCTTGGTCCCAACCTTGTGTATAGCCTGTTATTTCAGGCGCATCTGGGTGTGTAACATCACTTAAATCTGTACCATAGTCATAAGATGATGTATCAATCATATTGCCATCTGCATCTATCCATGTAATCGTGTATTGAATTGCTGTATAATTCGCTCTAATGTCAACGTTAACTGCTGGCATCGTTGCTGGAATTTCTGTATCCCAAACATATGTGTATCCTAGTTTACTTGCATTAGGCTGACTCAAACCACTTAAATCATAACCATACTGAACAGTAAGTGTTTGAATGATTTCATCCGAGAAACCATACCAGTTAATTTCAAATGTTAAAACATCGTAGTTTGCTGTTATGATGACATCGTTTGCTGGCATCGTTGCTGGTATTTCGCTATCCCAAGCTGAAAATTGGTAACCTTCAAATATTGGTGTTTCCGGTGATGATATACCACTTAAATCAGTGTTATATGGATACGTATTTTCCTGTATAATTTCACCATCTTTATCAAGCCATGTCATCGTATATGGGACACCTGTGTAAACTGCAGTAATTGTTAGATGGTTTGCTGGCATCGTTGTAGGAATTACTGTATCCCATGCAGAAACATAATGATCAATCGCTGGTGCTTCAGGAGCTATCACACTACTTAAATCAGCATCACAATCATATGTTTGTGAATCAATTGTATTTCCTTCATTATCTACCCATGTAATGGTATAAGGGTTGGCTGTATACATAGTTGTGATATCCATATCATGATCAGGCATGGTTGCAGGTATCGTTTGATCCCAGCCTTGTGTATAACCAGAAATTTGTGGTGCAATTGGAATTGTTATTCCGCTTAAGTCACTTTCAAAGTCATCTGTGTAAATACCTAGAACATTGCCGTCTAAGTCATACCACGTAATGGTATGTGGATTAACGTTGTAAATAGCTTTGATTATTATATTATATGCTGGCATCGTTTCTGGTATCATTTGATCCCAACTTTGTACATAACCAGTAACTTCAGGCGCATCTGGGTGTGTAACATCACTTAAATCTGTCCCACAATCACGGGTGATAGACTGCAATGTTTGCCCGTCTTGATCAAGCCATGTTATCGTATATGAATTAGCAGTGTATATAACATGGAATGAAAGATCATTCGCTGGCATTGTTGCTGGCATTGCTTGATCCCAGCTTTGAGTATAGCCATCAATTTTTGGTACGATAGGGAAATCATCAGTAGTTAGTGGTGTATCATAATTAACATCATAACTTGTTATAACATCGCCTTCAGCATCATAGAATGTTAACACATATTGTGCAAGCGCATAATCAACGGTCATAAAAATGTCTTCTGCTGGCATCGTTTCTGGTAATATGTCATGCCAATCAACAATATAACCTTCACGTGCTGCTATTTCTGGAAATTCAATGGTTGATAAATCCGTGCCATACGTGACCGTATCAATACGTATGAGTTCATCTGTATAGTTGTTATACCATTCAATCTCATAAGATTTAGCAGTATAAATTGCATATATGCTAAGATCGTGTGCTGGCATAAAATCTAGTGCTTTGTCATAATCATATCCACCAAAACTATAACCTTCAATAATTGGTGCTGAGACAACATAAGCTTGTTTTATGAAATCATTATACAAATATGCTACTTGTGCATACAATTCATTATTCAGCCCGTAGTAATTGATATAATACGTATTTTTACTATAAATAGGATTCATATCAATATCGTGATCTGGCATTGTTTCAGGCAACGGTTCCCAAGTTTGTGTATAACCTTCATGTGGAGCATCTGGGTGTGTAACATCACTTAAATCATAACCATACTGAACAGTAAGTGTTTGAATGATTTCATCCGAGAAACCATACCAGTTAATTTCAAATGTTAAAACATCGTAGTTTGCTGTTATGATAACATCGTTTGCTGGCATCGTTGCTGGTATTTCGCTATCCCAAGCTGAAAATTGGTAACCTTCAAATATTGGTGTTTCCGGTGATGATATACCACTTAAATCAGTATTATATGGATACGTATTTTCCTGTATAATTTCACCATCTTTATCAAGCCATGTCATCGTATATGGGACACCTGTGTAAACTGCAGTAATTGTTAGATGATTTGCTGGCATCGTTTCTGGTATTTCTTGATCCCAGTCTTGTGTGTAACCATCAATTTGTGGTGCGACCGGATGTGTAGCAGTAAGTAAATCTGTGCCGTAGTCAGCAGTTAAAGTATTTAAAGTGTTACCATCAGCATCTTTCCATGTAATGGTATAAGGGTTGACTGTATACATGGTTGTGATATCCATATCATGATCAGGCATGGTTGCAGGTATCGTTTGATCCCAGCCTTGTGTATAACCAGAAATTTGTGGTGCAATTGGAATTGTTATTCCGCTTAAGTCACTTTCAAAGTCATCTGTGTAAATACCTAGAACATTGCCGTCTAAGTCATACCACGTAATGGTATGTGGATTAACGTTGTAAATAGCTTTGATTATTATATTATATGCTGGCATCGTTTCTGGTATCATTTGATCCCAACTTTGTACATAACCAGTAACTTCAGGCGCATCTGGGTGTGTAACATCACTTAAATCTGTCCCACAATCACGGGTGATAGACTGCAATGTTTGCCCGTCTTGATCAAGCCATGTTATCGTATATGAATTAGCAGTGTATATAACATGGAATGAAAGATCATTCGCTGGCATTGTTGCTGGCATTGCTTGATCCCAGCTTTGAGTATAGCCATCAATTTTT
Source organism: Acholeplasmataceae bacterium (assembly GCA_963676765.1). GTDB lineage: Bacteria > Bacillota_I > Bacilli_A > Acholeplasmatales > Acholeplasmataceae > WOFB19. Next base: position 363,580 of record OY781159.1, on the reverse strand, counting down.
GGTACGATAGGGAAATCATCAGTAGTTAGTGGTGTATCATAATTAACATCATAACTTGTTATAACATCGCCTTCAGCATCATAGAATGTTAACACATATTGTGCAAGCGCATAATCAACGGTCATAAAAATGTCTTCTGCTGGCATCGTTTCTGGTAATATGTCATGCCAATCAACAATATAACCTTCACGTGCTGCTATTTCTGGAAATTCAATGGTTGATAAATCCGTGCCATACGTGACCGTATCAATACGTATGAGTTCATCTGTATAGTTGTTATACCATTCAATCTCATAAGATTTAGCAGTATAAATTGCATATATGCTAAGATCGTGTGCTGGCATAAAATCTAGTGCTTTGTCATAATCATATCCACCAAAACTATAACCTTCAATAATTGGTGCTGAGACAACATAAGCTTGTTTTATGAAATCATTATACAAATATGCTACTTGTGCATACAATTCATTATTCAGCCCGTAGTAATTGATATAATACGTATTTTTACTATAAATAGGATTCATATCAATATCGTGATCTGGCATTGTTTCAGGCAACGGTTCCCAAGTTTGTGTATAACCTTCATGTGGAGCATCTGGATATACGATATCACTTAAATCCGTGCCATAATCTACATAAGTTGTTTCAACAATAATGTAATTATAATAACCATGCCAAGTAATAGTATATTGGTCAATAGCATAAACCGCTGTAATGTCTAAATGATTAGCTGGCATCGTTGCTGGTAATGTGATATCCCAGTGATCAAAATGATAATGTGTAACACTTGGTGTTGCTGGCGCAACCACATCACTTAAATCCGCATCACAAGCATACGTTTCACTTGTTAGGACATTTCCACTGTTATCATACCAAGTAATCGTATAATCAATCGGAGTGTATGCTGCATTAATCGTTACATCACTTGCTGGCATCGTTGCTGGTATTTCTTGATCCCAGTCTTGTGTGTAACCATCAATTTGTGGTGCGACCGGATGTGTAGCAGTAAGTAAATCTGTGCCGTAGTCAGCAGTTAAAGTATTTAAAGTGTTACCATCAGCATCTTTCCATGTAATCGTATATTGATTAATCGTATAAACTGCCTTAATAGTTAAGTTGTTTGCTGGCATCGTTTCAGGTAATGTAGTATGCCAAACATAATCATAACCTTCTTTAGATGCATCTGGTGCAATAACACCAGATAGATCAGCATCACAGTCAAATGTTTGTGTCTCTATCACCTGACTTTGATCATCAATCCATGTGATGGTATAAGGATTAGCTGTATATGTCGCTGTGATAGTCATATCACTTGCTGGCATCGTTGCTGGAATTGCTTGATCCCAGTCTTGTGTGTAACCATCAACTTGTGGTGCTATTGGATGTGTAGCAGTAAGTAAATCTGTGCCGTAGTCAGCAGTTAAAGTATTTAAAGTGTTACCATCAGCATCTTTCCATGTAATCGTATATTGATTAATCGTATAAACTGCCTTAATAGTTAAGTTGTTTGCTGGCATCGTTTCAGGTAATGTAGTATGCCAAACATAATCATAACCTTCTTTAGATGCATCTGGTGCAATAACACCAGATAGATCAGCATCACAGTCAAATGTTTGTGTCTCTATCACCTGACTTTGATCATCAATCCATGTGATGGTATAAGGATTAGCTGTATATGTCGCTGTGATAGTCATATCACTTGCTGGCATCGTTGCTGGAATTGCTTGATCCCAGTCTTGTGTGTAACCATCTATTTGTGGCGCTTCTGGGCTAACTAGTGTACTTAAACTAGTACTATATACAAAATCTTGTGTATAAAGTTCATTGCCGTCTGCATCTTCGAATCTTAGGGTATATGAGTTAATATCATATATCGCTGTAATCGTTAAATTGTATGCTGGCATCGTTGCTGGTATTTCTTGATCCCAGTCTTGCGAGTATCCATCAACTTGTGGTGCGTTTGGTTCAATGACATCTAATAAGTCTGCATCAAAATCATACGTTTGAATATCTAGCACGTTGCCTTCTGTATCATACCAAGTGATGGTATATTGATTAATTATATAGGCTACAGTGATTGTCATATTATGTGCTGGCATCGTTGCTGGAATTTCTGTATCCCAGTCTTGTGTGTAACCATCAACTTGTGGTGCAGCAGGCACAATAACCCCCGATAGATCTGCATCACAGTCATACGTTTGCGTATCTAACGTATTTCCTTCGGCATCTACCCATGTTATCGTATATGGATTAGCTGTATATGTCGCTGTAATCGTTATATCATTTGCTGGCATCGTTGCTGGTATTTCTTGATCCCAGTCTTGCGTGTAACCATCAATTTGTGGTGCAGCAGGCACAATAACCCCCGATAGATCTGCATCACAGTCAAATGTTTGTGTCTCTATCACCTGACTTTGATCATCAATCCATGTGATGGTATAAGGATTAGCTGTATATGTCGCTGTGATAGTCATATCACTTGCTGGCATTGTTGCTGGTATTTCTTGATCCCAGTCTTGCGTGTAACCATCAACTTGTGGTGCGTTTGGTTCAATGACATCTAATAAGTCTGCATCAAAATCATACGTTTGAATATCTAGCACGTTGCCTTCTGTATCATACCAAGTGATGGTATATTGATTAATTATATAGGCTACAGTGATTGTCATATTATGTGCTGGCATCGTTGCTGGAATTTCTGTATCCCAGTCTTGTGTGTAACCATCAACTTGTGGTGCAGCAGGCACAATAACCCCCGATAGATCTGCATCACAGTCATACGTTTGCGTATCTAACGTATTTCCTTCGGCATCTACCCATGTTATCGTATATGGATTAGCTGTATATGTCGCTGTAATCGTTATATCATTTGCTGGCATCGTTGCTGGTATTTCTTGATCCCAGTCTTGCGTGTAACCATCAATTTGTGGTGCAGCAGGCACAATAACCCCCGATAGATCTGCATCACAGTCATACGTTTGCGTATCTAACGTATTTCCTTCGGCATCTACCCATGTTATCGTATATGGATTTGCAGTATATATCACTGTAATCGTTACATCATGTGCAGGCATCGTTGCTGGAATTGCTTGATCCCAGTCTTGTGTGTAACCATCAACTTGTGGTGCGACCGGATGTGTAGCAGTAAGTAAATCTGTGCCGTAGTCAGCAGTTAAAGTATTTAAAGTGTTACCATCAGCATCTTTCCATGTAATCGTATATTGATTAATCGTATAAACTGCCTTAATAGTTAAGTTGTTTGCTGGCATCGTTTCAGGTAATGTAGTATGCCAAACATAATCATAACCTTCTTTAGATGCATCTGGTGCAATAACACCAGATAGATCAGCATCACAGTCAAATGTTTGTGTCTCTATCACCTGACTTTGATCATCAATCCATGTGATGGTATAAGGATTAGCTGTATATGTCGCTGTGATAGTCATATCACTTGCTGGCATCGTTGCTGGAATTGCTTGATCCCAGTCTTGTGTGTAACCATCTATTTGTGGCGCTTCTGGGCTAACTAGTGTACTTAAACTAGTACTATATACAAAATCTTGTGTATAAAGTTCATTGCCGTCTGCATCTTCGAATCTTAGGGTATATGAGTTAATATCATATGTCGCTGTAATCGTTAAATTGTATGCTGGCATTGTTTCAGGAAGTATCACATCCCATCCTTGGGTATGACCTTCAATTTGCGGTGCAGCTGGTATTACAACTTCACTTAGATCTGCATCAAATGGCATATCAATTGTGCTAATTTCATTTTCATCACCATCTAACCATCTGATTTGATAATAATTAGCAGTCCATTTTGCATACAACGTCATATCGTTTGTAGGCATATCACTTCCCCAAACATACGCTGTTGCTAATGCTTCATCTGTATACCAACCAGCAAATGTATAGCCAACTCTTGTTGGTGATGATGGTTCAACCGTTGAATCTCCTCCATCAAAACTTATATCACTAACATTTGTACCTCCGTTGGATACAAAAGAAATATTAAATAAATTGTTTGTCCATCCAGCATAGAGTGTTAAATCACCTGTTAATACACTATTAAAATCATATAAAGTAGTCAATGCTTCATCTTCATACCAACCATTGAAGACATAGTGATCCTTAGTTGGTTCGTCAGGTGTTATGAGTCTAGGATTTATTTTATCTCCTGCTTTGAAAGCGTAAAGCGTCCCTGAATAGCGACTAGCAATAATGATATCTGTTTGATTATCACCATTTAGATCACCGATTGAAAATGATTCTGGACGACTAATGTTATCTGCAAATAATTCACGTTGGAAATTTTGATTACCATCGTTTCTATATATATAAATCTTATCTTCAATGACTGACAAGACTATATCTTGATCACCATCATCATCAATATCAAACATATCAACCATAAATGGAGTCTCACCATTCATATATAATGCGTGTTCAACATATTCGCTTGACCCTGTATTTTCCACCCAAGACACTTTATGAGAACTGTAATCACTGATAACAAAATCAATGTCTCCATCATTGTCAATATCTCCAGATTCAACCCAATACATATTGTTCATATTGATTGAAATACGTTGATCAATGTATGTCCCGTCGCCTTGATTTAAACAGATCGTAAAGTAATTGCTAGTACTATCGGCATATGTAAAGTCAAGATCACCATCTAAATCAAAATCACCTATAGCTAAATGATCTGGATAATCCAAATTGCTCTTAATGATTTCAGACGTGAAATTTTGGTTGCCATCATTCAAATATTTTGTTATACTGCCTTCTGTTGTATTTGTAACAATGATATCAGTTGCACCGTTGCCATCAATATCACCACAGATGATATCGGCAAAAATACTGCTGCCTGTTTCAAGTATGTGTGATGTAAAATTGAATGATCCATCATTTTCATACCATACAACAGTGTTATAATCTTTAATTGCAGCAATATCTAAATAACCGTCTTGATCGACATCAAAAATATCTATATATCTTAAATTACCATCTACATTTAATTTATGACTGATGAACTTGCCATCAATATTTTCAAACCAATAAACATATTGACCTTTAGCAATGATATCTAAATCACCATCTTGATCAAAATCAATTGTCTCATTTTGACGTAACAAGTCAATACCACTACCAATAAGTTCTTTATTATAGCTATATTCATAGGTAATATCATATGATGAAATATCACTACCACCGTCCGTTTCAAATGAAATCGTGTATTGTGTAAGCGTCCAACCAGCATAAAGCGTGAAATCATTTGCTGGCATTTCAGTATCCCATACATACGGTGTTGTTAATGACTCATCAGTATACCAACCAGTAAATGTATAAAATTCTTTTGTTGGAGGTGTTGGGGCATATGTAACTTCCTGATATTCAAAACTTACATCTTCAACTACTGTACCTCCATTTGCCTCAAAAGAAATATCATATTCGTTAGCAGACCAACCAGCATATAATGTTAAATCACCTGTTAATACACTATTAAAATCATATAAAGTAGTCAATGCTTCATCTTCATACCAACCTGTAAATGTATAAAATTCTTTTATCGGGATAACTGATGGTTCAACTAAATATGGATCAGTTAGTGTTTTAACTTCAAACCAAGCAATTTGCTGATTATTTGAATCAATAACGAAAATATCTTCACTACCATCTCCGTTGACATCTCCAATGGACATATCAGCAACTTGATCTACTTCTTGATTAATACCATATAAATCAAATGATTGGTTCCCATTATTCGCATAATAATTTATATTATCTGAATCTCTTAATGAAGTGACGACATCTAAATCACCATCTAGATCGTAATCAAAAACTTCTATGAATTGAGGTGAAGCCACATTAGCAATCGTATGTTCAAAATATGAAAAATCACCCTGGTTTTCATACCAAACTAAGCGATTGTCATCCATGAAAGAAACCACAACATCAATATCGCCATCTTTATCCATATCAATAACTCTCATTGACTCGGGATTACTGCCAATATTCTCAATAATAAGATACGGTGTATATTCAACTGATTCTTCATTAACAATTAGATAAATATCTTGATCAGATGTTGTCGTTACATAAATATCAATATATCCATCAAGATTGACATCAGCAAGCTCGATTTCTTTTGGTTCCTGAATGTTTGTTAAAATATCTGAACTACTATAGTTTTGATTACCATCATTGATTAATAATGATACTTTATTTAACGTTGGATAAGAAACGATGATATCTATATCATGATCATGATCCATATCTGCAAATGTGAATATTCCACATGCATCAAGTGAATTTGTTATTGCATGATCCACAAATATTGATGACTGCGTATTTTCAAGCCATACTAATTGATTATTACTATTTTCAATCGCTAGTATATCAACGTCACCATCACCATCTAAATCAAGAACATCAAAATATTTAAGTGTATATGTACTTGTTAATTGGTGACTTGTGAAAGCACCGAAACCATCATTTTCATACCATAATATATCATTGTCTAGGCTTGAAATGACGACATCTAAATCACCATCATTATCAAAATCAACAACGACCACGTTATTTTGTTGGTTAACACCTGTTGTGAATGTATGTGTTAGAAATGATGGTATTGCAGAAATTTGAGCATCAATTGATCCTGAATCACCATTCACATCGTATGTGATGTTAAATATATCATCATATGAAGGTAAGCCCCAATCTGCATAAAGTGTGAAATCTTCATTTGACATTGGTGTATTCCAAAAATATCGTTGTGTAAGCTCTGGATCAAGGTACCAAGCTTCAAATGTATATCCCGCTTTTATTGGATCAACCGGTTCATTTGGTATCTCACCAAAGGGTGTAACAACATCAGATACTGCACTTCCATCATCAACATCAAAAGTTATTGTATATGTTTGGTAATCCCAGTCCGCATATAGTGTCATATCATTTGAAGGCATCGTTTCACCCCACACAAATGGTATCGTTAATGCTTCATCTTCATACCAACCTGTAAATACATGGTTTTCTTTTGTAGGTGCTGCTGGTTTTACAGTTAAATCACCTGTATCGAATACTAAATCCTCAACATTTGTACCACCATTGGATTCAAAACTAATCGTATTTGGAAGTCCATCCCAACCAGCATATAGCGTGATATTGCCTGTTACGTTTGTATTAAAATCATATAAAGTAGTCAATGCTTCATCTTCATACCAACCTGCAAATGTATACCCTACCTTTGTAGGTGCTGTTGGTTCAATAACATGAATATCCGTAAGCATATAATTTTCAAATATAACGACAAGGTCATCGCTACTTATCGAAGCAACGATATCTGTATCACCATCGCCATCATAGTCATATGGACGTGCACTTGATAAGTTGTCAAGTATGGCTGTAGCCGTATGTGCTACGATTGAATGATCATCTAATTGCTCAAGCCATGTGATTTGGTTACTACTAACTGAAGTGGTGAATGACATAATATCCATATCACCATCATTATCCATATCACAAAAATAATTGTAGAGACCTGTATTAGATAACGGTAGATTAGTTGCTGTATAATTCATGCTACCGTCATTGATATAAAGCCTAATTTTACTACTAAATAATGATTCTATAACCACTATATCTAGACTACCATCACCATCAAAATCTGCTATATCCATGAATATTGGTGAATCTAAACTTATTAGTGTTTGTTCCGTAAATGAATATGTTTGGTTGTTCTCATACCATACAATTTTATTGTTTGTGAATGAAGTAACAACAATGTCAATATCACCGTCATTATCCATATCTGCACCTTTAATATCTAGGGTTCCAGTCAATGTGCTACTTACTATATAATATTCAAACCCAATATAGTTATCATTGATAATGAGCATAATTGTATTTGTATTATTATCACATGTCAAGATGTCTGGATCACCATCTCCATCATAATCGACAACATCGAAAAAATGAACAGTATCACCGTATGTAGGAATACTATGTTTTGTGACATTTAAATCTTCATCAAACTCATAATAATATAGTTGATAGTCTTCAACAAAAAGAATCTCAAGTCTATCATTTCTAGTGATATTAACGACTTGATAGTCTGATGGAAATATATCTAATCGATCCACAAGATATTTTGTATATGAACCATCTCCATTATTATGTAATAAGTTAATCGTGTTATGATTATTTGTGAAACTAACCAAGTCCATATAACCATCAGCATCCACATCTGCTGGAACTGTGTCTGTAACTTGTATTTGAAAAAGAGGCAGTGAATGTTCTTGAAATAATGGTATCCCGTCCGTCATCTCGCCATTTTCAATCGTTGTACCGCCATTACTATCAAAAGTCACATGATAATCAAATTCACTCCACGCCGCATAAAGTGTGAAATCTTGATTAGGCATAGGAGTTCCCCAAGTATACGGTGTTGTTAAATCTTCATCTGTATACCATCCTAAAAAACCATAATTATCCATAGTTGGTTCTTGTGGTGCAGATGTGAGTTCATTAAATTCAAATTGCATACTAGGAACTACTGTACCACCTTTTGAATCAAATGAAATCGTATGTGTCAACGCATCCCAACCAGCATAAAGCGTTATATCTGCGCTTAAAATTGTATCAAAATTATACAAAGTAGTTAGTTCTTCATCTATATACCAACCAGTAAAAGTGTATCCTTCTCTGACAGGTACATATGGTTCAACGACTTTTAAGTTATACATATGAGCGTATTCATATAAATAGATTATTTCATCACTGTAACTACCTGCAACAATTCTTCCAGATGTAGCTCTGTCAATTACTGATAGGTTTTCTGAAGAGTTTACAATTTGTTCAACATCATATGATTTATCTTTATAATCTTGATTGTACCGCTTAATACCTTCAGTAGAAGCGACAAATATATCGATTGTATCATATTCCATCCCGTAAAAGAACACCATGTCATTATTCTCGTTTGTCGTATCAATCACATGCGTTGTAAAGATGCCATTTCCATCATTTTCATGCCATTCGAAAGTACCACTTCTAGAACTTAAAGATACAATATCAATATTACCATCAGTATTGATATCCATTAAGTCAATTTTTTCTGGGTAACTTGTTTCAATCACATTAAAGTGCGTTGTCCCATCTGTTTCAATCCAACCTATTTGATGATTGATGTCATCAGAAAAAACAATATCGACTTTATCATCATTATTAATGTCAACCACTGCAATATCCGTTACATTTCCAATATATGGAACGACTAGATTTCCATCTACTGAATCATAAATATTAATTTCATGGTTTGTCGCATCATAATATACTAATGAAGGCACATTATTATCATTCACACCAGCCCATACTGATGAAACATTAATGTCCTCTGTCACTGAATCACTGCTACTAAATAGCTCCGGTTCGTTACCGTAAAAAACTTTTAGACCCTTTGTCATACTTGCTACTACAAGGGTATAAAATGACCCGTCGCGCATTAATTCAATGTCGATAATACCACCAATACTTGTGTTTATGACATGCTCAGTGAATGTATTATATCCGTTATTTTCAAACCAAGAAAGGCGATTACCATTGAGCGCAGAAGCAATAACATCAACGTCATTATCACCATCCAAATCAACACTAATCAAATCAGTTAAACCATCTACAGATGAGGATACAATATACTCCTTAAAATTTAATTCACTATCATAAAATATATCATCGATTTCACTACCACCATTTAATTCAAAAGTCACATCATATTGTTGATTACTGAAAACACCATACACTACCATATCATGTTTGAATGTTTGATCAAAATCAGCTTCTACACTCACAAATGGTTGCAAAAACCAACCTTCAAATGACATCTCAACATATGTTGGATCAACAATATTTGTGATTTCAAAACCTAATCTGTTTTTATAGATATGAATACTTTCTTTAGTTACAACAATTAAATCATCATCTTTATCGTTATCTATATCAACAACTTGTATCTCTTCTATATCTGTTAAACCACTAACCAATTCAATCTCTGTAAAAGAAGGTGCTGAAAAGTCACCATTAGAGGAAAGTACTGTCACACCTGTTGAGGTTGCAACCAAAACATCTTCTGCACCATCATGATTAAAGTCTGACGTTTTGATATCAACACCACTCATCGATGAGATATTTTGATGCTGTGTTGTACCATCACTTAAGACACTGTGATAGTAAATACCTTCATATGCATTGGTGACATTTGTAATGATATCTTCATAACCATCAAGATTTAAATCACCAATAGTGATATCAGTTGCATATGTATGTTGATAAGTTTGCCCTGTCATATCAACATATGCCGTACTAAATGAAGCATTATTACTGTTGACAATGAGTTCTTCAACTGTACTGGTCGTTGATGTAATAACAACATCAGTATCACCATCACTGCCTAAATCAAAAGTATTAATACTTAAAAAATCAGTACCTGATGCTAATATACTATGTTCAAATGATTGGCCAGATTGATATGTATATGCATCAACATAACTCGTTGATTCACCTGATGAAGTAAATATCGTTTTCACCATTGACTGTGATATCACACCTGTATCAATATCATTAATTTGTGAAATATAATCTATGTTAAACGAGGTAAATGTTTGCGTATCATTATTAAAAGCCATATTCAATTGATAAGGCGTCGCATACACAACATCAAGCCAACCATCATAATTAATATCATCAAGTTTAATAGCTGTAATTGCTTCTTCTAAAATGAGATGTTGTTGATAACCTGATTCTTGATTATTTTCATACCATGATAGTTGTCCTGAAGTAGTACCTGTTCGTTCACCTACTAGTAAATCAATATCACCATCATAATCGACATCACCATATTCAACCATAACATCTGTTCTACCTGAAAAATCCAAAGATTGATCTAACATCACTTCATTTTCAACAAGTGTTGACACAGACTGATCAACATAGTCACCATATAACGACTCAAAGACAACATCAACGGTATAGTCGGCTTCAGTGACATATAATGCATTCCCTGAAGAACTATAAATAAAATCCATTGCTCCATCATCATTAAAATCTGTTTGTGCAATTGATCCCACTAAAGGGACGCCTTGGTTAATATTGTTTTCTATGTTAAATTGATAATCATCTCTTATTTTCAGCATTAACTCAACATTATCTTGGGATGCTACGATGATATCCATGTTACCATCACTATTCGCATCATCCAGCATAACATCAACCATAAATGGCGCATGATTTACTACTTTATATATATCAAATATAGACCCATTTGAATCAGTATATATTGATAAAATATCTGTATATGTCCCATTTGCACTATCTGTAACGATGACATTCACATCTTTGATATAATCTTCATTCATATCTTCATATATTATGTCTTTAATGTACGCATTTGCTGGTGTATCTGGTAATGTTATTTGACTATCAATAAAAGAATCATCACCTTGATTTGTATACAGATTTAACTGATTGCTATTTGAACAACCAACTATAAAATCAAGCTTATAATCATGATTCAAATCAACAGCTTCAATCGTTGTTGTATGCTCAATAAATTCTTCGACATATATTTCACTGTAGTCTTGATAACTGTTTGCTTTAAACATAGAAATACGATTGCTATAGTTTTGAGTGATGATAAAATCATCATAACCATCTTGGTTAAAATCACCAACAGTAAAATCCGTTGGATCTCCAAGCGACAAACTCACATCATATAATGAGAAATTGATAGATGAAGTTGATTGATTAAAATATATTTTAAAAAACCCTGATGTAGCAGTTGATCCCGCACCAAGTACAACGATATCATCAAGACCATTGCGGTCCACATCCAATATAGCCATTTTGATACCAAAAGAAAAAGTATCGATTTCACTACGTTGATAAGTTCCTTCCACATCATCGGTTACAACCGATACCGCATCTTGTTCGAGCACAACATATTGATGACGTCCATTATGTAATAAATCTCCTTCTTGAACATCAACAATATTTTCAAATCCAGTTGCAATGAGCGACTGGTTGTATGTATCTGCTTGAACTTCTACTCTTGTATCCATAACAAAAAAGAACACAACAAGAATCATTAAGATAAATATAATTATCCTCTTTTTTTTCATTCACATATACCTCTGCTTTACTTTCAAATTGCACTTTTGTGCTATATTAAACAATCATTTATTTGTGATTGTTTATTACTTTACTACTATAATTCATTCTATGAGTGCTGGACATCATGTACGTTTTGTGTTCTTTTATGAAAAGATTCAGATTCAATTTTAGTTTGATAAAAACAATTCATTATCTCCTTATTTTATCGATTGCAGTTTGGGAATACTTGAAATAGTATCGTAATATAACAGGTAATATAATTGGTATACAGTAGATTATGATGTGAGCCATCATTACCTCATACCATTCCCCCCCACTTGATACGCTTGATCCACCAATTAAGATAGAGTATGTCGCATCTACAATAAATAAGACAGTATTGATGATTGAAATAACCAAATAAAAATTCGAAATTTTTAATGGATCCTTATATTTTAAAACATAATCCAAGCTTAACTTCATACAATAAAAAGTTACAATAAATAAGTTGAAATAAATAATATCTAATCCACATAGATCATATGTTGGTAATAAAATATCATCTAAAATATATATCGGTGCCAAAGCCAAAGCTGAAGAAACAATGACATATGGCCATTTTGCTCCTCGCAACAAGGAAATTACTCCAATGAATATATAAGTCAAAGGAAATATAATCCAATTTAAAAAATTAATTGATAATACATCAAGCCGAATAAGCAAATAAGGTATTATAATACCATTAAAACTATAACCGATGAAAATGGTAATACCATTGATTACATCTCGTACATGATTAGGAACCTTCATGTTGTCAATGGCTATATTAGTTTGATCTACTTCATTGACGAGATTATCAAGTGATACATTAAAAATAGTTGAGAGGTTCTTCAAGTTATCAATACTTGGAATTCCCCTATCTGTTTCCCATTTTGAAATAGCATTCCTAGTAACATATAGCTGGCATGCAAGCTCTTCTTGTGTCAGGTTACTGTTTTGTCTAAGCTCTTTAATCCTTTCACCAATACTCACAACATCCACCTCTATAGTCCAATATAGCACGCCGACATACATTTTGAGCGATACTTATCGTTACCTATCAAAAGTACACTAGAAATATCTTCAAATATTGCCATAAGTAAACATAATAAAAAACCAATTTTTCAATTGATTTTTGTGTTTGTTTCTTTCTTATTAATAATCGTTTAAAAGTTAAATTAGAATATAAATATACAAACACTTTATATCTGGTTGTCCATGTAATGATGCTAATGTTTATACTGCTCCTTTTAGCCTTTGTTAATAGGTCTATATATTTATCATTAATAACATATATATATATTAAATATATAAATAAATCTTTTATTTAATTATAGCATATTTTATAAATTTTATAATATTTATCAAAAAAATCAAATCAACTATAAGAGATTGTTTGTGTTTTGCCAAATATTCCATATTAGTATTAATGATTCACTTTATAGTCTCGGACAAAAGATCTTTTTACTTTCAAGTAGTTAGAAACTATACTAACTTTTTCAAAATAATAGCCCTCAGACTATTAAATTTCGTGTTTAATGAACTTTCAAATACCTTATCAATATTTTGATGAAAACAAAAACATCTGACCCTTCCATGCTTATTTTAATAATTTTGTGATGGTTGATTTGCATCTGATATTTGCTTTATATGCTTATTTAATGCGTATAAATTTGTTTTTTAATCATCCACCATTTGTGCTTTTATGCGTTTTTTGTTCTGATACATTTTTCGATCAGCACACGAAACCAAATCATCGATATCCATCGTGGTTTGATCACAATTATCAGCAAGACCTGCTGCAAAACTTATTTTAACTGGATTTGTTTGATTCATATGTTCTATTCTCGTTCTTAACATCAAAAGTTTATCATGCACATCTTTGCATGTCATGTCTTCAAACAACATAACAAACTCATCTCCACCCACTCTATATATCGTATGTGAATGGTCAAATGTTTCTCTTAATATGTTTGAAAAGCGCTTTAATAAGTCATCTCCATTAACATGTCCATAATTATCATTGGTTTCTTTTAAGTTGTTTAAATCAATCATTAAACATGCTAATGATTTCATATCTTTTTTACTCGATTCTAAATGTGCTTTCTTTTCTTCAAATGCTAGTCTATTCTTTAATCCCGTAAGTATATCTGTATAAGCCATCTTTTCATACATTTCTTCAAGTTCTAACCGACTATCTTGTAAAGCAAGTTTCGTTTCTAGTAATTGTTTATTCTTTTCCTCATCGTATATTTTAATTGTTTTCATGACAGCTTGATATATAACGATATAGACAAATATCATCGTAATAGTAAGCATAATAACAACTGGTAAATACTCTCTTCTCTCATATAATGGTATCGGATAAGAGTTCATGAGATACATTAATACATAAAATAATATAGCCACAATTCCAAAATTGCGCCATCCAGTTGTGATTGTTCTTTGAATACGTAAATATGATGATCTAGTTTTATAAGCTGCCCATATCAATGCACCAAATAATAGATTGATGAAACCAAAAATTACCCATTCATTATCTGCAAACGGTATAGCGATACCACGAGCAACAACTAAAACAACAAAACCTGTTAAATCAACAGTACAAAAAGTAAATATAAAACGAAAGCCTTTATATTTTGATAAGAAAAAACAAATGATTAAAGATGGCATGCTAAAGACTAATGCTGAACTTAAACCTCGGTTCACATCTACATTAATTAAATAAAAATAAATTGGTGCTGAAATTGCAAGATAACCAAAAAGAACAATCATTGTTAATTTCATTGAATATCTCAATTCAATGACCATTAAAAAAGTGATTGCTAAATACGTGCACAATAAAGCGTCGTTGATATTTGACAAATAATCCATAGACCCACCCTCAATCGTTCATTTGCGTCATATCTTTATACATATCATAGCATATTTCATATACGATAAAAAATTTTATTAAAATCTTTGTGTTACCTTTTTTCTTTAAACGTATATATGCCTGCAACTTCATTTACTTGTTCATAGGATATATTAAATAGTGAATCTAATACACTATTTTTATATATGTCATATATAGGATAGTACTCTTCATCATCCCATATCGCTTCATATTTATATCGTAATGCTGCCATATCACGCTGATTCATTTGCGAGACATCGCCAATGATCATTATGCCCTGATTTGTTAATACATCTTTAAGATTAGTTAGTAATTCAATTTGTTGTTCATATGTTAAGTGATGAATCGCATAAGTAATAATAATTGCGTCAAATTGTTCTTTCAATTTAGAAACAACCGTTTTAAACTCACCTTGAATAAATATCGCCTTAGGCATTTTTTCTTTGGCAGTACTAATCATTTTATTAGACATATCAACACCAGTAATATTAAAACCTAAATCATATAATGGTGATGAGATTTCTCCAGTACCAACACCCATATCTAATACTTTACCCTTTTTAAATTGCATGGCCTTGTTAATCACCTGATACTTGACTTCACTATATCCTGCAAACGGATACGTGTTTTCTTGTTCTGATTGTTTAACTGATTTAGTATATGATTTGGACCATTGATCAAATAATTTTTTTTGGATATATTGATTTACATGCAAACGATATAAATAATTATTATCTTCTTCACCATATAATTCAAATCCAAATTTATGATGTAACTGATTAGATGGATCATTCCACTTTCTAACTTCAGCATAAATCATCTGAATCTCATCAACTTTCAAAGTATGCAACATATGGTTTAATAAGTCTGTCGCATAACCTTGTCTATAATAATCATGATGTGTTTGCAAACCCTCTAAGAAATACTTATCCGCATATATGTTAATTCTACAAACTGCAACGATCTGTTTGTTCACTTTCATGATGTAATACTTGTAAAATTTATCAGCTTCAGCACAACTTTCAATATACTTAACATAATCATCTTTGATAATTTGTTGTTGCTTACATAAATCAGGAGCTAAACGTGAAATACCGCGATCTTCCTCTAATTTATAGTTTAATACCTCGAACCACTGTTCCTTTTCTTCTATAGTTAAGGATGCTATCTTTACCTTATCCCAAATCTCAAACATAACCTACCCCTTTTATAAATCAGTTATTATCTAAACAATAATGATATCCATTTTATACCATTCTCTTGACATGTATTTGATTACTTATTATAGCATAAAATATAAATCACGGATACGGATTGTTTACTGTATATAAAAAACTATCTTATATAACTTATTCAGTTGATGATGTTACAATTTACTACTTTGATGCTCATAATTACTGTTTTATACAAAGCAAATGCTATCACCGAAATAGAAATATTATACTTCCATACAGCGATATCAGTGGTTTAGTGCATCACCTTATCAAACCATTACATAAAGAAAGAACAGCCGATGGTATGTGGCATCGACTCTTTGTAACTTTCTTTTTTAGATGTTAACTTACCCAATCAGACATAGTCCGCATATGATTTTGCTGCATTACAATAAGGACATCTCTCGTCATCTTTTGAAATGATTGAACCACAATACAAGCAGTATTGTGTTTTTTCAGCAGCATATGGATCGGTGTTTCTTTTGTGCATTTGCTCCTTTTCATACTGAGATACATGATGTGAAAACAACATCCTAGCATAATAAACTGATAATCCAATAATAGCTATAACAGCAATCCCTTCAATAATGAGATAAATATTTCTAGTGAACTTTGCAATAATATAAGTCCCATCATCTGTAATATCGTAACTCATATAATCCGAATTGATTGAATCTGTGTTAGCAGTAAGTGGTAATTCATCAACTACAATTTCAATTTCTCCTGCTACATAGACGGCCATCGCTTCTGCTTTCGTATATATAGAATAAGTGTATCCATCATTCCGCCATAGTTTATCCCCATTCTTAAATATATTGTACGTGACATAATACTTCCCACTATCACCCTCAAAGTAGCTTGTGACATCAGCCATCATATATTGATCTGGGCTTGCTTCTTCAATCATATTAAAATAATATGCTTGATCCATTTCAATTGAATGAATAAAATCATTGCGACTTGCAATCATAAACCCAAAAAAAACTATGATAGGTATCATGATAGAAATCCATATTTTTATTATGTTCATTTTATGACGTTTTAATGAACCAACTACAAATGTTGATTTAAAGAATTGAAATTGGTGTGGTGGTTGATGAATATTATATCGATTTGCTTTGATATTAACTCTTGTGAAATCTAGTCTTCTGCTGATTTCATCTTTTGTCAAACTACTCATATTGGTAACTTTTCTAGATCCTAGAGGTCCATTTCCCCTACTTCCACCATGTCCCCCACTTCCACCAGTAGATCCCGAACCTGACGGCATATAAAACCCCTCCTTATGTTTATGTTTCATATACATTATAGGTTCATTATAACACAAATTTTTAGTGTTTTAGCAATTCTTTGTATTTTAAATAATTTTTATTAACTTTATTTTATATATATTAATTTAGCATAATTATTTTAATTTAGATACGAAAAAGACCCGTAAGATTAGGTTAATATTTTATTATTCTTCAGTTACCCATCTACCATACAACATGAGGTCCTGATCAGGCATTGTTGAAAACATATATGTTGTTGTTTGCATGTCATCTGTATACCATGCATCTAGTGAGAATCCAACTCGTGTTGGCGTATATGCTGTTAATGCTTCATTGTATGCTACATCTTCTATAAACACTTCATAAACACCTTTAAATGGTACTGAAGTTATCGAAGGTTTAGTTGTCGTTGAACCATTACCTAATTGACCATATGCATTATATCCCCAACCAAATACATGACTTGAAGACGTGATAGCAAAACTATAATTCATGCCTGTGAAGACTGCTTGAATTGTCTCATTACTTTCTACATCAAATGATGTCGTAATTTCTACTGGTTCTGTTCGTTGAAGATTTGTCTCATCACCAACTTGACCGTAATTATTTTTACCCCAAGCATATACACGCTGTTCACTAGTCATAACCATCGTATGTCCTTCAGTTAATACAACATGGTTGATCTTTTCATTAAATGCTAGTTCATACATGAATACTAATGTGATATCAGTTGGTGTGTTTTTATCAATGGTTGTTCCATCGCCTAATTGTCCATTCATGTTTTCACCCCACATAAATAGTCTACCCATCGATGTCACAAGTGATGTGTGTAGTTCACCAGTTGCAATCTCAACGATTGATTCACCTTCACTGAAATTAAATTGTGATGTGATATCAAGTGGTGTGTGTTGAGATGTGATTGAACCATTACCAACTTGACCTGAGCTATTATAGCCCCAAGAAAATACACGATTATCTGAAGTATACAATATATAATGCTTATTAGCTATAGCCATAGATTGAACTGTTTCATCTACTGCTAATGATAATTGAGCAGTAATATCTGTCGGTGTGTTTTTATCAATCGTTGTTCCATCACCCAATTGTCCTTGACTGTTATCTCCCCAAGTAAAAACTCTACCTAATGATGTGAGTGCAGCAGCATTATCGCCACCCATATATATAGCTGTAATTGTTTCATCTACTAATAAACTGAAATAAGCTGTAATGTCTGTCGGTGTGTTTTTATACATGGTTGTTCCATCACCTAATTGTCCATCCGTGTTTTCACCAAACGTGAAGACACGTCCTTGTGAGGTTAATGCAATTGAACTATTGTATCCGGCAGCAATAGCAATGATTTGCTCATCCTCTAATAATATGAACGCATCCGTTATATCTTTTGGATAATGTCTTTCCATACCATCCGTATCACCCAGTTGACCATATAAATTAAAACCCCAAGAACTCACATGACCATCAGAAGTTAAAGCAAGCGTATGTAAGTGGCCAGCAGCAATAGCAATCACTGTTTCCTCATAAGATAAAGCAATATCTGTTAGTGGATCATACGTATCAAATAATACATATGTGATACTATGTTCATTCACTTCCCAATGAGCATATAATGTTATATCACCAGTTGAGCCACTAGCGATACTTTCAATTTCATCACCAGTGAAAACTTCATTATCAAACCATCCATTAAATGTATATCCTTCTTTTGTAGCATCCGCTAATATCATGGTATCTGATGTGATATCATATGTATCGGGATTTGATCCGTTAACGCCACCATCTAACACGTATATGATGTCATAGGATATTATATCCCACTTCGCATGCACGGTAATATCACCAGTAGATCCCGCTATAATGCTATTTACCTGTGAACCACTATAATTATCTGTTTCATACCATCCACTAAACGTATATCCTTCTTTTGTAGGATCAGAGAATACGATTGATTCACTTTCAACAGTATAACTTGTAGGGTTTCCATCATTGATACCACCGTATACTTCATACGTGATATCATAAGTGATGATTTCATAAGTTGCTGTAAAAGAAATATCTTCATTAGGCATTGTTGACGGTATCACTTGATCCCAAGCTGTAAACGTATATCCCAATTTATTTAGTGTCGGTTCTGTAATACCTGTTAAATCCGATGCATAATCATATGTTGCTTCTGACAACAATTGATGATCATCATCATAAAATCTAATGACATGACTATTCGCAACATATTGTGCGTGAATCACTATATCGTTTGCAGGCATATTGTCAGGTAATACATCATCCCAACCATCAAATGCATAACCATATCTGAATGGATCATCAACACTTACAGTAGTTAAATTCGCTTGATAATCGAATGTGTTGTCATAAAGTATGCTGCCATCATGATCTATGTATTGAACGTTATACGTATTAATCTCATAAGTTGCATGATATTCTAAAGCATGATTTGGCATGCTGTTTGGGAATGTTGCATGCCACCCGATAAATGTATAACCCTCTTTTGAAGGTTCAGGTACATCATCAGCGGGAATTGCAGTTTGATAAGCTACATGAAGTGTTTTAAGCAAAGTGTGATCATCATCATAAAACGTTACGTCATATTGATTCACATCATATTGTGCAGTAATCGTTACATCATTTGCTGGCATCGACTCTGGTAAGTTCATATCCCAACCTGTAAATGTGTAGCCAACTTTTGTTGGTTCTAAAACTGTCACATCACTTAGACTTGCATTGTAATAAAAATTTTGTGTATATAATACTGTCTCATCATCATCTACATAAGTTAATGTAAATAATTGAATGTTGTATGTCGCACGTAAAGTTACATCACTTGCTGGCATGTTATCAGGTATTAAGTTATCCCATCCAACAAATGTGTATCCTTCTTTTGTCGGTGTAGGTTCACTTACATTGGTTAAGTCACTACCAAAACTTACTGTTTCACTGCTTAATACTGTTTCATCACTATCCATAAACGTTAACTGATAACTATTAATTGTGTATTGTGCTTGTAGTGTGAGATCATTTGCAGGCATCGTCTCTGATAGGTTTATATCCCAACCTACAAATGTATACCCTTCTTTAGATGGTACAGGTGCTATAACATTTGATAAATCACTACCATAAGCAAATGTGGCATTATTTAAAACTGTTTCATCATCATTTAGAAATGTTAATTGATAGTTATTAATCGTATATTGTGCCTGTAATGTTAAATTGTTCGCTGGCATGTTATCAGGTAAACTGGTATCCCACCCACTAAATGTATACCCCTCTCTAGATGGCGTTGGGGATTCAATAGCTGATATATCAGATAGATAATCATATGTATCGGTATCAATTACTGAATCATCATAGTCTTTATAGATGATTTCATAATCATTAATTGTATATTGTGCTTGTAGTGTTATGTCATTTGCAGGCATCGTCGCTGGTAAACTGACGTCCCATCCAGTGAACGTATACCCTTCTGGATTCGTGACCTCAGGTATTGTCAATTCACTTAAATCACTACCATAAGCAATTTCATCATTTCTAATGACTGAACTATCTCCATCTATAAAAACCACATGATAGTTATTGACAATCCATTTGGCATAGATTGTTGTATCTTCAAAAATGCCACTTGGAAAACGAAAAGGTCTCGTTAGATTAGCATCTTCATACCAACCTAAAAACGTATGACCATCTTTAATCGGTTCATCAGGACTTGTGATAGATAACCCATCTTCAACATGCATTGGACCAACCACAGAACCTCCATTTGATTCAAACATAACGGTATGAAGTGGTACGTCATCAAATGTACACGCCGTTAGTAAAAACAAAACCCCCGCAATTAAGATTATTTTTTTCATGCTTCCCTCCATTGCTTAATACAAATTCAATTTAATTATAACAAATATATTCTAATATAACTATGGCTTCTTTGTTGTTACTTAAGTGAGACATAAATCAACATAAAACAAAAGTCAACCTTTTTTTGTTGACTTTTTCACTATATATATGAATTTCTAAGAAATTGTTAATTTATTTTATGGTACCGAAAATACGGCCCGAAATTTACTCACTTACTTTTAAATCACTCTGATATTTTTATTGTCATAGAAATAGCTTCGTCGATTTTATTAAATAATGTTTTTACTTGTTCGTATATTAATTTATCTTCTTTAAGAGAAAATTTTCCAGATTTATCCTTTAATTCATCTGCATTTATGGTTACTGTAGACCTGGTATTCGATGGGATATCTTTGTAAATCTTCTCATAAATATCTTCACCTTTAATTTTTTTATTTTCTATAATTAAAAGAGTTTTTTCATCTTCTTTCAATTCATAATTTTTGTCATTCTTAATTAATTTCAATGTTTTTTTCATATCTCTTCCATCTCTTTCTAATAGATTCTAACCCACCATCTAAATGATTAAGTACTAATTCTAAAATATTCGTTTTTTCATCTTTATATTCCAATGCTCCATTATGAATTAATAAATTATTATATTCAGTTTTTTCAATACAAATTACATTGTCTACATCTAAATTAATAACAAATTGTGGATTATGAGTGACCAATATAACTTGCCTTTTATTTCTCATCGATTTAAAATCATCAATAATAGAAATCCGAATTCCACTTTGTGAAATGTCATCTTCAGGTTGATCTACTAAGTATATACCTTCACGAATGTCATGGCTTAATATATCAAAATACATAGTTGAATTTAACCCTTGAGATAAACTATCCGTGATGTCTTTATCGTTACTCAAAATGACTGATTTATTTGTAAATTCGTTATTAATAATTACTTTCATTCTATTTTTCAATAATTCAAGACCGTCTTGCTTTTTTTCAATCTCGTTCTTATTTGGTATTAAATCAAAAAGTTTTTTCTTTGTAATATTAGTTACATCAATTTCTGAATTTTTTATTAGCGTTTTATTGATGATTTCTTTATAATACTTGCTATCGATTTTTGTTTTATTATTAGTAAATCGCTTAATAAAATAATATTCGCCATAGATTTCTTTTGCTAATTCTATTTCCTTATCCTCAATTGTAAAATCATATTCAGAGATATCCGCTTTATATAGCTGTAATTGAGCAATCACTGTTGCTATTATATCAGCATTCTCATTGAGTGCATCTTCCTTATTCTGTAATGAATCTTTATAATCTTTCATATGCTCATTAAAATTTTGAATTCCTGTATTAATGGTATTTATTAGATTTTTTTTATTTGTTAATGTGGTATGTTCTAGACTATATTTAATTAATAATTTATTTAATTCTATTTTAGTATCTTCAATGTATTTTGTTTCATCTGTATTTAACTGAGTTTTTAATAATAAATCTATTTTCGCTATTACGACTTTAATTGCTTCAACAATTTTATGTTTCTCCGAGATTATAGAAGTTAATTTTAAGTTATATTTTATAGCGCTTAGTTGTTTATTTTTTACATCCTCCGATAATAGTTCAAGAGTAATTAATTTATTATACTCATCATCAAAACTAAATTTACTATCTAATTTTTGATATAAATTATCAAGTTCTGCTTTTATATAGTCAACATATGGTGTTGCGCTAATATCTTCTGGGTATTTTGATTTTAGAAATTCATTTCTGTATCCTGGATTATCAGTATCAAAATTTGCTCGAATTGCGCCTTGAAAATCATATTCATATATACTGTTAGAAGGAATAATTGTGTCAATTTCAATATTATGATCAGATAAATATTTCTCATATCCAACTTTTATTTCTTGTTTAGAGATGTGTTCATAAGAAGTAAGTTTGTGTAAAAGTAATGATTTTCCAATTGAATTATCTCCAATAATTACATTTAGACCTCTAGACAGGGGAATTTTTTGAACATTCCCATTATTATTTATTGTCAAATAATCTAATTTTTTATCATCTATTGAAAAAGAATAATCATTTAAACTTATACGTGAGTCATCTGTTAATGCCATAGCAATCCCTCTAAATGAAGGCAAACATTTCAAATATGTATGTTGAAAATCAGTCTCAATATCTTCCATATCCATTTGTGGATAAACATCCCATACATGACAATCAGAACCTGTGATAAATCTAACAACATCATACTTATCGTTTATTTTTTTCTTAAATAAATTATTGAAAATTCCATTTGTAGGATTTTTAAATTCATACGAATCAAAAAATTCACTACTCAAAAATTCATTTAATCTCCATTTTCCTAATTTTGAAACATCGTTTTTTTCAACATTTTTACTACTCATGGAACCTTTTTGATGAGCTATCATTACAACATCTAAATCTATTCGTTTAAGGATTTTTAAAAACCTATCTTCACTAAATTTTTTATTTTGATCATAAATAATTTTCTTATTATCATCTAACAAATATTCGTTAATTTTTTTTATTTTATCATTATCTTGATCATCAAATATGCACACTACATGTGTATTGTTTTCTAAATTTTCTTTTGTATCAAATTTAACCGAAAATTCAACGGCTGGCAAAACTTTTTTAAATGTGCCGTCAAATTCTTTATCTTTAAGCTTTGAGTATAAATCATAATCAAAAAAGTCATGATCAGAAATGCTAACCATGTCTACATTATTTTTAACAAGTTTCTCTATTAATACATTAATGTTTTCTTTTGTATTATTATTAACTTTTTTTCCGTCTTTATGGAATGAAGCTTTAGAATGAATATGGAAATCAACTTTCAAATTTTTATCAACTATTCTATTCATAAATATCTCCCCCTTAAATAAATATGTTTTTGTATGAAATTTTCTTCTTTAAATTAATTATAACATTATCTTAGTTTTTAGCAAATATCAAAAAACAAACTATTTAATTCTTTGTTACTGAATAACAGTTTACTATAATATGGATCATTAAATTTAATCGGTTCGTTTAAAAGAAGTTCATTATTATTAATTACCAATTTTACAATTTCTAATGACAGTATTTATATATTGATTCATTTTTTGTTTTTCTCATAAAATAACCACCAAAATGAGTTTTATTTATATTATAGATATTTTTCTTATGTTGTATTTTTTTATAATATGTTGAATGTATGGTAAATCAACATCGGAAAAAGAAAATCCCCAAAAATATAAAATTCTTATCCTCTTGCAATGTTTTAAAAATTCTTCAAGTTTACTATGGATTAAATTATCAAAAGGTTTTTTAAAGTGATTGTTTAGTTAAACTTGAGCTCCTCTATATGTCAAAGTTTCATAATAAAAATCATTCTCGACGCCAATTTCATTGCGTGCCCAAATATTTTATTACTATTTTTATCTCCAACTTTTAGGAGTCATTTCATTAATGACTGGTGCCGAAAATTTGACGTGAAATTTACTCATGTACTTTTTTGAATTAGTTATTCACAAATAATTTTTTTGTAGAGTAATCTCACTTTGACATAGTTGTTTGATTACGAGTTCAAAAAACTCTCAATTCTACTGAACATATCATCAAAAAAGGGAATATACTCTTGTTTTAATTCGAATCGCTCATTCATAATTCCATGTTTGTGAATATTGCAGATGTCTTTGTCTCTTATATCATCTTCAACTAATATTTCAAAGTGCACATTTGGATAAGCAGATTTGGCTGCTTCATAATCTTCCAATTTATCACCATCATATATTGCTGCTATTTTTTTAAATCCTAAGAATATTAACATTTCAATAACTTTAACAATGTTGCCTGCCCCTCCTGCACCCCAGCCATAAAAATTCAATTCTTTGTTACGTCTTTCACGTAAAACCTTAGTGAATCCTACAACATCTTCTTGACCTTCTACGATAATAATTTTATCTTTTTTGAAAAAGATATTTTTGGCATCCATACCTATTGAATGTGGAAATTTGTAATATTTTATCATTGATTTAAAAAAATCTATAGATTGATTATTTAGTGTGTATGATTTTATCTCTTCTCCTTCGTTAACAATTCTAAAGATTTTTACTCCACTAACAATGGATTCAATATCTATTAAATATGGTGAGTGAGTTGTAATTATTATTTGTCTATCCTCTGAATACTTTAGTAGTAGTCTATATAGTTTATTGATTACATCTGGATGAAGAGATAATTCTGGCTCATCAATTAAAACTATACTGTTTGACTTTGAAAGTATTAATGTTCCTACCAAAGTCATTATTGATATCATTCCTTCTCCGAGTCCTTCAGAGTTGTGAATATGGCTTCCCTTTATTATTTTGATATAATATTGTCCAGATTCATCTAAATCAATAGTCCAATCAGGAAAATCAAGAATTTTATTAATTTCTGAATTGAATAATTCTTTTACTTCTACAATTTTATTTAAAAATTGAGTGAATTCATCGTATTGATTGTTTCTATCTGTTCTATTGTAAAGGTACCCATCACCTCTTCTGATATTTTCCAACGTACTTGTACTTTTTCCAAAATTTTTGGTGAATGCTCTTCTAGATGGAATGTAATAAATCTCCTTAAGTTGTGTGAAATTTCTTATTGCTTCAGATCCTCCATCTGCAACTGTGCTTATTGAATTTTGTGTGCCATCTGTATGTGTACATTTAAGTTCAATACGGAAATTATTTTTAGAGTTTCTTTTCATCTCGCTGAAACTAATGGATCCGTTTTTTTTAGAAAAATACTTAATTGCTTCTAATATAGTTGATTTTCCTGAATTGTTTTGACCAACTAATACGTTCAATCCGCTACCCAAATTTCCATTTGGAACAACAAATTGTATTTTAAAATTTGAACTTCCAAAACCTCTTAATCCTTTGATCAGTAACTCGGTTAACATATTTTCTCACCTATTTCTTTTGAATTTAATTATCAGATTTTATTTGATATCTTTGTCAGTAAATTATATAAACAGTTTGGTTTTTTGAACAAACCTACCAAGTAGATTATTTCAAAAATAGCAAAAATTATTCCAAATGCAATCAATGAATCAGCAAACATAAAATACGTTAATACTGAAATCATGAATAGTAATATCATCTGTCCTATTATAAAAAAGGCTCTTTTATGTAAATATGTTTTTCTCTCTAAAATTTCGGCATTCACTTTTATTTGATTTAATAGATGTTTTTCATCAATGCTGAGTTCTCGATTTTTAATGTATGTATCGAGATATTTATTATATAATTCATCACTATCATCTAAATTTGATACCGACCTCCAGTAAAATATGTTAAAATCCATTAACTCTTTCTTTTTTTTGAACCTATTATATGTATGTTTATATATTGGCATTAATGATACAACTAACAATAATAACGGGAGAATCATAACCAAATACAAAAATTGTATTCCTTCTATTTGCTCTGGTGTATATGTAGATAAATTTATTTCACCAAAAAATGATAAAAAGGCAGTCAATAAAACAACAAAAATATTAGCTTTTGTATCTGCATTCCTTTGTTCTTCTTTAATCAGATCATAAGCTTTTACTAATTGCTCGTTCATATTTTCATCCCCCCATCTATCCATTTATTAAAATCAGAAATAACTACATCTGCATAGTGTGCTTGTTTTGATTGATTGAATGTAAAAAGTCTCTTGTTTTCTTCACTAAGATTTGAGTAAACCGATGATGAAATGGCTATTGGTTTTGTACCCTTATTTGTTATTTTGGATAATTCATCTGCTTTGGAAAGAGATTCACCAATCCAAACCCGATCATTAATACCAGTCCCTTTTTTACCAGATTTAATTATTAAATCTTTTGATATAGCATATCCTATTCCTGCTTTGATTGCTGCATATCCTTTTTTAGTTAATAATTTATTTAGCATTTTCATCTGAGTATTTAAATAACAAGCAATATTAAAAACTTCATTTACTTGTTGTTGTTTAGATACTGAATATATGCCATATACGGCATCTCCTCTAATCCCTATTTCTCTGTTTAATGTTGTCATGTTCATAATCTGAATAACTTCAGATGTATATGCTCTAATAACTTTAGCTACAATGATAGGATTAGATTTTTTAAAAAATTCGGTTGAATTTCTTAAATCTATGAATATTGCTCCAACCCATGCGCGTATACCATTAGCATAAGTCCATACAGCATCTGCCATTGGTATTTTATCGCTTTCTTCTACATCAATATCACTATTCAAAATATTTATAATGCTTTGTTTTCCTTTCTTATAATCATAACTCATAAAAATAATGCCCCCTAATTTGTTATTTATTTTTATTATAGCATTGAATCCATGAATTTTCATAAGTCTCAAAAACACTCAATGAAAAAACTAAATATATGTATATTCAAGAAATCATAAAATATAGGACTATAAAATGATTTATTTTGTAAAACGAAACACTTATAATCAACTTATTAAACTTCAATATATTTAGGTTTTGCACTGATAAATTTTTTCATGCATTCAGTGGCTTTATTAAAACAAAAATCAACTATTTCTAGTTGATTTTTTTACTATGTATATGAACTTCTAAGAAATTATCAATTTAATTTATGGTGCCGAAAATAGGACTCGAACCTACGACCTGCTGATTACGAGACAGCTGCTCTACCACCTGAGCTATTTCGGCACGCATTGATATTATAGCACAAGCTTTACCATTTATAAACTAAGAATCCTTGTTATTAATATTTTTAAAAAAGCGTGCTGACCAAAAGTTCATCCCTAGCTCTTCAATATAAAACCTTAGGATCCTTTTCGCATCCATATTAGATGTCGTTAATGTTACATAATCAACTTTGTCTTTTAAATCATCTTCTGCAAATGTGAAGAGTTTCTTACCGATACCTTTTGATCGATATGCTGCTACGACATATAGCTCATCTACTTCAAATACGTCTTGATCTTTTCCAATAGCTGAAATTGCTTTTTCTGTTTGATAAACATGACCAAAAAGATATCCAACTATCTTATCTTTATCGTAACCGACATATACTTCTTTACCGCTAAACTCATCTGCTTCATTTGGCACCATGCCATAACAAATGCTTTCTTCAACCCAATCGAATGATAAATCGATAAGTGTTTGCATGATTTCTTCATTTAATACTACTTTTTTAATGACGATATTCATTATCTACCTCTAAAATGAATGCTTCTTAATACGTGGATGAACATAAATAGGTAATGCCTTTTGATGGACTTTAATGTGAACAGATCCGTTCATCCCATATTCTCCATCAACATTCCATTTCACGTCATTGCTTGTTGTGAAGTTAAATTCACTCGATACCAAATGATAATCTTCTTTCAACTTTCCGCCACCTCTTAAGAAGAATGCGATTAATTTAAATAATCTGAATTTTCTGCGTCTTACAAATATCCTCACTTCGAATAAACCGTCATTTAATTTTGACTTTGAGAATCGATTAAGCCAAACACCACCCACTCTTCTTGACGCCAATCCCAATACCATCATGCATTCTAGTTTGAGTGTTTGATCATTATAAGTAATCTCTAGTGGATACTTATAATCATGACTTAAATCTTTCATTGCTTCAAAGACATATGCGAAATAACCATATTGTCTAATTTGTCTTCTTGAAACATCATAACTGATTTTAGATAAAACCCCGCTAGCAGCAGTATAAATAAAATAACGTTGATTCATTTGATTGATATCAATCATCACGGGTTCTACCTTTAAATACATGTTTAATGCTTTTTTAAGACTTTTGGGAATACCTAACATGGCAGCTGTATCATTAGCAGTACCACCAGGTAATATTCCAATCATTGGTCTTTTTTCAACTTGCATGACACCATTAATAACTTCATTAATTGTACCATCTCCACCAGCAACTAAAAAGACATCATAAAAAGATGCAACCTCTTTTGCTTTCGCTAATAAGTCGTTTTCTTTTTGTGACTCATAAATATCTAATTCGTGAGTCATTTTATCAAACATGTGACGAACAATAGGAAGCTTTTCCTTAAAAGGTTTCCTCCCACTGACCGGATTATATAGCAATAAATATTTCATATCCCCCTCCTTATTGTTATTTTAGCATAAAAAAAGAACCTGCAACAACAGGTTCAATGTTTTCACTAAATATGGATTGGCTTACCAATCGCACCTTCAGCAGCTTCCATTACTATTTCTGATAATGTTGGATGTGGGTGAATGGTATCTGCAATTTCATATGCAGTACCTTCTAATGTCATCGTTACGCCAAGTTCAGCAATTAAATCTGCTGCATTATAAGCTAGGATATGAGCACCTAAAACTTCTTTATACTTTTCGCTAACTAATAACTTAATAAATCCATCACTTTCACCATCAGCTAATGATTTACCATTACCAACAAGTGGGAATGTTGATGCTTTATAAGGTATGTTTTGTTCTTTCAACTCACGTTCAGTCTTACCAATCATGGCAATCTCGGGTGATCCATAAACAGCATTTGGAATAATATCATAATTCATCGTCTTTTTATGACCTAAAATATTTTCAACTGCAACAATACCTTCATGTGAAGCAACATGTGCTAACATGTACTTCCCATTTAGATCACCGATTGCGTATACATGTGGAACGCTTGTTTCTGTTTTATCGTTGGTATCAACATTGGCACGGTTCATCTTAAGGTTTAATTTTTCTAAGCCTTTACTGTTTGCACGCATACCAACAGCAACTAATACCGTTTCACCTGTAACTTGATGTGATTTACCATCAAGGTTATAAGTGACTTTACCACCATCTACCTTTTTCACTTCTGCGCTTGTAAGAATATCAATACCAGAACGTTTCAATAATTTCGTATATTGTGTCTTAATGGCATCATCCATTGGTGGTAGAATAGCAGGTTGCATTTCAATGATAGTTACTTTTGAACCAAGTGCATTAAAGATTGTTGCAAATTCAACACCGATGACACCACCGCCAATAATAACTAACGTTTTAGGTGCTTTTTCAATTTGCAATAATTCTCTAGATGTCACTGCAGTTCCTTTTTCATAAGCTTCTTTTAACCCAGGAATTGGGGGTACAACAGGTGATGCACCTGTCGCAAGAATTAAATTTTTTGTTTCTAGTGTTTGATCATTCACTTTAACCTTTGTTGGAGATAACACTTCCCCATAGCCATAGATAACGTCAACACCGTTCTTTTTAAGTAAGCCAGCAACCCCACCGGTTAATTGCTTAACAACTTTATCTTTTCTTTTTAACATGCTAGTCCAATCAAAATCGACATTACCATCTAATGTAATACCATAATCTTTAGCATGTTTAAATTGTTTATAGACTTTAGCACTTTTTAATAAAGCTTTTGTTGGAATACATCCATGATTCAAACAAATCCCACCAACGACTTCTTTTTCAACAAGTGCTGTTTTCAATCCGTTTTGAGCAGCTTTGATCGCAGCGACATAACCGCCAGGACCGCCACCTAATACAAGTACGTCATAAGTTGCCATTTCATTCACCTCAATTTAATAGTAACAAGATCGGATCACTTAGTAATTCTTTAATGTAACCAAGGAATCTTCCTGCATCTGCACCATCAATAACACGGTGGTCTACAGCTAGTGATAATGGTAGTGTGTAACCTACTTTAATCTCACCATCTACAACGACTGGTTTTTGTTTAATCATACCCACACCTAAAATACCGACTTCAGGATGGTTAATGATTGGTGTTCCTGCTTCAACACCAGCAGCACCAAAGTTAGTGATACTGAATGTTGCATTTTGAATATCTGTCATTTGAACTTTTCTATTTCTTGTCTTTTCACCAAGCACTTGAATATCACGTGCAAGTTCTAAAATACTCTTTTGGTTAGCATCTTTAATATTAGGGACAATTAAGCCATCAGGCGTATCAACTGCCATACCAATATTATAGAATTTCTTTAAGACCATTTGCTCATTTTCTTGGTCGAAACTTGCGTTAAACCAAGGATATTTTTGAAGTGCTAAGACAACAGCTTTTGTAATAAAAGCCATATACGTTAATTTAATATCTTGTGCTGCAGCTTGTGTCTTCACTTGTTTTCTTAAGTCCACTAACTTATCAACAACGATTTCATCCATTAAGACAGTGTGTGGAATGACTTGTTTAGCGAAAGTCATTGCTTTCACAATCGCTTTTCTTAAACTTGAAATCTTAACAAGTTCAACTTCACCTTGTGTTGACACAGTAACTTTAGGTGCACTAACGGTTGTTGATGCCTTAGATGAGGCCCCTTCAGCAGCTTTTCTAATATCATCTTTCATGACACGTCCATTCGCACCAGTACCTTTAACTGTTTGAATATCAACGCCTAAATCTTTTGCAAGTTTTCTTGCAACTGGTGTAGCAAGTGCACGTCCAGCTGTTTTCTTTTCAGGTGTAGTTTCTTCGTGTTCATTGCTTGAAGCCATGACATCATGATTAACTTCAATTTCACCAATAACACCAGCTGCCTTTTCATCATCTTCTTCAACAGGTGCTGCTTTTGATTCAGATGCTTCAGTTGTTTCACCGGCTTCGCCACCGATGACAACTAAAACTTGACCCACATTAACAGTTTCGCCTTCTTTAAAATTAATCTTTGTGATTTCACCATCAACTGGTGCAGGAAGTTCAGCATTAACTTTATCCGTTTCAACGATCACTAACGTATCGCCTTCTTTAACTTCGTCGCCTTCTTTAAACTTCCATTCAAGAATAACACCTTCGTGAATACCTTCACCAATATCTGCAAACTTAAACTCATAACCACCGGTTACTTCCTTTTTCGTTGCCTTCGGTTTTGGTGCTTCTTCTTTTTTAGGTTCTTCCTTTGGTGCTGGTGCTTCACCAGTACCATCGTCTAAAACGACAATCACTTGACCAACGTTAATTTCGTCGCCTTCTTTAAAGTTGATCTTATGTACTTTACCTGTTACAGGAGAAGGTAGTTCAGCATTAACCTTATCTGTCTCAACAATTACTAACGTATCGCCTTCAGATACGGCGTCGCCTTCCTTGAACTTCCATTCAAGAATAACACCTTCATGGATACCTTCACCGATATCCGCAAATTTAAATTCATACATATAATTACCCCCTAAAAGTTTACGACTTTCTTAATTTCAGCCGCAATCCTTTCTGGTTGTACAAAGTGATACATCTCACCACGTGCAAGTGGGACTGTAATATCAAAACCTGTGACACGTGCTGGAGCAGCCTCTAAATGTAAGAACGCTTTTTCATTCACTAAAGAGATGAGCTCAGCGCCAGGACCATACGTCTTGACCGCTTCTTGAACGACTAAGAAACGTCCGGTCTTTTTAACTGATTCAATAATTGTTTCTTCATCAATAGGATTGATGGTTCTAAGATCAATTAATTCGACGCTGATGCCATCTCCTTCTAACATCTTGATAGCTTTTTCTGCTTCACGCATCATTGCACCCCATGCAACAACAGTGATGTCTGTACCTTTTTGTGCAACTCTTGCTTTACCAATTGGTATACGATACATATCTTCCGGTACTTCTTGTTTACCTGAACGATAAATACGTTTAGGCTCCATGAAGATAACAGGATCTGGATCTTCAATCGCAGAGATTAATAATCCCTTTGCATCATATGGTGTTGATGGTATAACGACTTTTAATCCAGGAATATGCCCAAGTATTGTTTCTAATGATTCAGAGTGATGTTCTAATGCTCTAATCCCACCACCAACAGGGAATCTTACAACAATAGGTAAGCCATAACGTCCACGTGAACGATTTCTGTATCTTGCCATATGCGTGATGATTTCTGTTAAACCAGGAAATACGAATCCGTCAAACTGAATTTCAGCAATCGGCTTTAAACCGTTGATAGCCATACCAATTGCACTACCAGTAATCGCTGCTTCAGCGATTGGTGTATCGAATACACGATCTTCACCATATTTCTTTTGAAGTCCAGCTGTTACACGGAACACACCGCCTTCAAAACCAGTGTCTTCACCAAAGACGACAACTGAATCATCATCAGCTAACTTGAGGTCAAGTGCTTCATTGATCGCTTTTAATAGATTAATAACTGCCATGATTACTTGCCTCCTTCTTCTAAAAATTTCTTATGTGCTTCATATTGTTCTTTTAATTGTGGTGTCATTTCAGCATAAGTGTATTGGAAGATATCTAATAATTCAGATGGTCCACTTTGTTCAACTTTCTTAAACGTTTCACCAACAAATTCTGCTTTTTCTTCATTTAGTTTCTTATCTTTTGCTTCTGTTAAATATTTCTTATCCATTAAGTATTTCTTAAAACGGATAATTGGGTCTTTTGCTTCCCATTCTTTCACTTCATCGTCTTTCCGATAAATCGTAGGATCGTCTGAAGTGGTATGTGGTCCTAAACGGTATGTGACTGCTTCAATTAAGACAGGACCTTTACCTGCTCTTGCATGATCAATCGCATATTTTGTTGCAACATACATCGCTAAAATGTCATTACCATCAACTTGAATACCTTCAATACCGGCAGCAACTGCTTTTTGTGCTAATGTTTCAGCTTTTGTTGCTTTCTTTCTTGGTGTAGAAATAGCGTATTGGTTGTTTTGAACGACAATAACCATTGGTACATCAAATGCAGCACCAAAGTTTAGACCTTCGTAGAATTCACCATGCGATGTACCACCATCCCCGATAAATGTAACTGCAACCTCGTTTTTCTTTTTAATCTTGCTTGCATAAGCAAGACCAGCTGCGTGGTTCACTTGAGAACCAATAATGATATCGATAGGTAAGACACGTACATCTTCATCAAAATGTGAACCCCATTCGTTACCATACCAATATAGATATAGTTTTTCTAATGACACACCACGATATATCATCGCGTTTAATTCGCGGAATGCTGGGACTAACCAGTCCTGTGGTTCCATTGCAGCAACCGCACCTAACTGAGCAGCTTCTTGTCCACGGTTTGGTGCGTATGTGAGCATACGTCCTTGACGTTGGTATTGAAGTGCTTTGATATCAGCGATTCTACCAAGAACCATAGTTTCATAAAGATTTAGTAACTCTTTTTTATTAATAGATGGTTCAAGATCCTTGTTAATCACTTTCCCTTTAGGGTCAAGTATTTGAAGTTGTTTCTTCTTCAGCGGATCATATGTTTTAAATAGTGTCATAATGACCTCCTTCATTGCACACTTATTATACTTGTTACAATGGGGTTATTCAAAAGTTTTGCTTATGGTAACAGCATAATTTATAATGTATATAAAGTGATGCGTTTTCCTTGCAATTATGTTAGATTTATGACATTTTTAAACAAAAAAGCTATACTTTCGTATAACTTTTCTAATTATTGCTTATCTCTATTTTTATGTAATAATAAGACTAATTCTCTAAGTGATTTTGCTGCTACAGCAGTTGAAGCACCACTTGGATCTAGCATTGGTGAAAGTTCTACAATATCCGTACCAACGATATGATTTAATGTCTCAAATTGGTCAAATGCCCAAAGTAAATCTTTATATTGCATGCCACCTGGTTCAGGTGTGCCAGTACCAGGAAATACGGATGGGTCTAAAACATCAAGGTCAATCGTAATATAAACAGGTTTATCTTTTAGAGTTTTAACCACTTGATCTAAACCATCAAAATCAAACTTACGTTGTGTGACATGACCGGCTTTTGCCCAATCAAACTCTGGTTTTTCACCACTGCGAATGCCAAATTGATAAATCTTACCATCACCAACGAAATCATATACTTTACGCATAAATGTCGCATGTGATAGTTCTCTACCAAAGAAGTGTTCTCTTAAGTCTGTGTGTGCATCTAAATGAATAATGTGCAAATCGGGATACTTCTCAAACACCGCTTCAATCACAGGCAAACTAACTAAATGCTCACCACCAACCATCATTGGTGTTTTATTATCCTTTAATATTTGACTTGTCGTATCTTTGACAATTTTTAGTGCATCCTCAACTGCGCCTATCGGCAAATCAAGATCGCCAATGTCACATGTTGCATAATCATTTAAATCAGCTTCTCGATATGGTGAATACCATTCCACACCAAACGAGTCAACGCGAATTGCGTTGCCTGCAAATCTTGTTCCTGGACGAAACGACGTTGTCGCATCCATCGGTACACTGTAAATCACAACATCCGCATCTATATATTCAGACTTGCAACTTTGAAAAGACAAATCAACTTTATTCATCTTCATATATTTTCTCCCATTTGATCCATTCTGATTTATCAATAACTTTCATAAAACCTGATTCAGTATCAGAAAGAATGGTTGATCCATTTCTTTTATAGAAATCAAGATCGTTAATGATATCCTCTGATATCACTTCTCCAGGAATTACAATTGGAATACCTGGTGGATAAATCATCACTGATTCACCAGCAATTTCACCTGCCGCTTCATTCAGTGGTATATATTTTTTAGGTGCATGATATGCTTCACGCGGTCTTGTGAATACTTCAGGGAAAGCGTAGCGTACTTTCGGTTTAATCACATCTAAGTGTTGTCCACTATATTTATCACTAATTGATTGTAGTGCGTCCACCAAAGCATCCAAGTCATGTTGAGATGTCCCAATCGATAATACAGCAAGTATTAAATGCGTCTCTGCTAATTCCATTTGGACATGGTGAATATCTGCTAATTCACGATATACCTCAAATCCGTTCACACCTAAATCAGAAACTTTAATAATCAGTTTTGTTTCATCATAACCATATGAACCTTGTTTTAAGAAATACGCTTTATCTAATGCTTTCAAATGTGGAATCTCATTAATGCGTCTTCTTGTGTCATTCGCCATATCGATTAACTTAGATAATCTTTCTTCACCTTCTGTGCAAAATTTCTTGCGACTTGCATCTAAGCTTGCCATTAATAAACTTGAAGGTGATGTTGATTGCATCATATTAATCGTTGATCTCAATCTTAAATGATCGACACGCTCACTATTTACTAATAAAATGGAACTTTGCGTTAACGATCCTAATGTTTTATGTAATGAGCATGATGCTAAATCAGCACCTGCTTCCATTCCCGATATTGGTAATTTCGTTGAAAATCCTAAATGCGATCCATGCGCTTCATCACACATCACGATCATGTCATGTGCATGTGCGAGTTCAACGATTTCCTTTAAATCTGAGATTGCTCCAAAATAAGTGGGATTAATCGCGAATACCCCTTTTGCATCTGGATGTTCTTCGATTGCTTTTTTAACCGCTTTTATATCTAAGTGATTAGCTATCCCTAATTTACTATCAATACTTGGTTGAACAAAAATGGGTACTGCCCCACTTAAAATCAGTGCATTAATCGCTGATTTATGCACATTACGTGGCATAATAATTTTTTCTTTCGCACGTACAGTAGACATAATCATTGCAAGTATACCTAACGTTGTACCGCCAGTTAAAAAATAGCAATGCTCTGCGTTGAAAGCATCTGCCATTAATTCGGATGCTTCTTTAATGACACCAGTCGGCCTACTTAAATTATCCAATCCCCTTGGTGCATTTGCATCCAGGCGGAATGTTTCTTTTCCTATCACTGACTCCAGATCATTACCGATATTACCCATCTTATGACCAGGCACATCGTGAGAAACAACATCGCTATTTGCGTATTCAATTAGTTTTGTCAAAAACGGCGTTTTTGTTTGATCTTTAACCATTGCCGACCTCCTTTTTTAGAACCGACACTATTCTACCACTTTTTTTGTGTAAATCATATAATTTTATAAGATTATGATATGATAAATATAGAACATATAAGGAGTGATTTTTTAATGCCAGATTTTAATACAGACATAAAGATACTCATTGCTGTGGGTTCGATATTATTATTAGTACTAATTTTCATTCTTGCAAGAAGAATAACAAATAAACATGGTAATAATTTGAATAAATGGTTATACATCATTGGCTATTTCTTCTTATTTTCATTATTCGCAGGCACAATCATATACATATTTTGGTTATTTGAATTAGATATTGAAGACTATTTTATGACTTTAGGAGATAACATTGTTACTACACTAGAAAATAGTATTGTAAGAATTATCTCAACTGTACTGGTGTTCTTTATCACTTTATTTATTTTAAAAATATCAAAAATCACGTTAGAGAATCTTGGTAAGAAACCTGGTTCTATCTATCGTAGACGTCGCACACTAGCTAAATTAACATTAAGTATTATGCGTTATCTTGGTTGGGTAGTCGCTTTAATTATCGTATTAGCTATCTGGGGTGTTAATATTGGACCAGCACTTGCTGGACTTGGAATCTTAGGATTAGTTATAGGTCTTGGTGCACAAAAGTTCATCAACGACTTAATCAGTGGTCTATTCATTATCTTTGAACAACATTATGATGTTGGTGATATCATCGAATCAAATGGCTTCAAAGGTGAAGTGATCGATATCGGTTTAAAAACAACCCGTATCAAAAACTGGAAAGGTGAAGTCAAGATTTTGGCAAATGGTTCCATTTCCGATACCATTAACTATTCTAAAAACCCTTCACTCGCCATTGTTGATTTTGGTATTGCGTATGCTGAAGATGTAGAAAAAACAATTGAACTACTAAATAAAGAGCTTCCAAAATTCACAAAAAGTTATCCTGAAATCATTGAAGACCCACAAATATTAGGTGTTATTGAATTAGCTGGCAGCAGCGTTAACATTAGAATTATCGCTCGTACACTAACAAATCAACACTTTAATATTGAACGTCAACTACGCTCATTCATTAAAGAAGTACTTGATAAACATGGAGTGGAAATTCCATTTCCTCAAGTGGTTGTTCATGAAGCAAAACCTGCAGCAAACAAAAAGTCGACACCTACTAGTAGAACATCGACAACGGTAAAACCAAAAACAACGACGAAAAAATAGGGAATGCGTATGCATTCCCTTTTTACTTATCTTACCTGTTCATATTGTTTAATGACATTTTAATTGTCTTTTTTTGACTAACTCACCGATAAATTCATAACTTAATCATCATTTTTTTTACCTAATACAGGACTTACCCTTATTAGGTTTCGTATGTCTCATGACTTGTCTCTTTTCTTATGATATTTAGCGGCATAAGCACATGTTGAACATGCGGTTTCTTTGCGATTTTTTATTTTCACAAAAACAATTAAACTTACAATTGCAATAAGTATGATAACAATAATAATATCTGCTGATGTCATAGTAACACTCCTATTAATGTACTAATCTGGTAGACGAGTGTAGCAAGCACCCAAGCCATACCTGTTTGAAACAACACGGCTTTAAACATCGATGATGTTAAGCCAAGTTCTTTTTTCATTGCTCCAATGGAACCAAAACATGGTGCGGAGAATAAATTAAAGACCATAAACGCATATGCAGATGCAGGTGTGAAAAATTGGAATACTTGACTATTAAATATCAATATACCTGTATCTACTTCACTGGAAAAATTAGCAATAATCGCCATTGATGAAACAACTTGTTCTTTCGCGACCAATCCTTGAATCGCTGATACAGAAGCTGCCCAAGATAAATCACCTAAAAACGGATAAAATATCCAACTAAATACACGACCAATATAACTCAAGATACTTTGATCTGGCGACACTCCATATTCAAAACTTAACGAGAAACTTAGTAAAAACCAAATGACAATAGATGCTAATAAAATGATGGTTCCAGCTTGTGTCATAAATGCTTTAACTTTCAAATAAACGTCTCTAAATACATAACGAACATGTGGCACTTTATAATTAGGTAGTTCCATAATAAAATTAGAAACCTTACCTTTAAATATAAATTTCTTCATGATAAATGCTGATAAGATAATAACCGTGATTGCGAAGAAATAAAGTGATGCACTTATTAATCCTGTCCGATCACTAAAGAAATAGCCTGCAAACAACGTAATAATTGGTAGTTTTGCACTACATGGAATAAACGGTGTTAACATAATCGTCATCCGTTTTTCTGTTTCATCACTAATTGTTCTTGCTGACATGATGGCTGGTACGCTACATCCACTACCAATGATAAATGGAATAAGTGATTTCCCAGATAATCCTACTTTTTGGAATACACGATCCAGGAAGAAAGCGATTCTAGCCATATACCCCGTTGTTTCTAAAACGGATATTAATGTAAATAGAATAATTAGCTGTGGCACAAAGTTTAACACTGCACCAACACCAGCAACCACACCATCAATAACTAAACTGTGTGACCAAGGTGATGCACCCCAACCATCTAGTCTCATGCTCAACCAACCTGAAAACTGTTCAATAAGGCCACTTATCCAGTCAACTGTCATACTACCAAAAGGTCCAGCTGCTAAATAATAAATACCAAACATAATGACTGCAAATATCGGTAATGAAAGATATTTATTTAACAAAATATCATCAATGCGATCTGTCCATGAGCGATGTGTTTTATAACTCTTAACGGCATCATCTCTTAATAACTCGATATAACGATATCTCTCATCTGTAACGATTTGATCTAGTTCACGATTATATGTTTTTTTTAACGCTTGACGTTTTTGATCAATCGATGCTGTGACCCCGTCATCAAATCGTTCATCTCCTTCAATCATCTTAATTGCGACAAAACGTTGATGATTACCATCAATTTCTGCGACCACTTCATTTAAAACATCTTCAAAATCATGATCGTATATATGTGAATATTTATTATCTTTAAATTTATTTTTCTTAATGACATTAATTAGATCTAATATACCTGTTTTCTTTAAAGCAGAAATAGACACAATCGTTGTGTTTAATTTCTCTGATATTAAATCATAATCAATCTTAATCCCTCTTGTGTCTGCTAAATCCTTCATGTTTAACGCAATCACTAAAGGTATATTTAGTTCTAATAACTGTGTCGTTAAATATAGACTTCTTTCCAATTGAGTTGCGTCTATAATATTTAATATTAAATCAACATCTTCATGTAATAAATAATCATAAGATATAACTTCTTCTTGTGTATACGGATTTAAAGAATATAATCCTGGCAAATCAATGATATCACAATCCGTCGTTCTAATTTTACCTTCTTTTTTCTCAATCGTAACTCCAGCCCAGTTACCAATCTTTTGATGTGATCCAGTAAGTAAGTTAAAAAGTGTTGTTTTACCTGAGTTTTGATTACCGACTAATGCTACTTTCATCTGACAACCTCAACATCTATAGCTGACAAATCAACTTTACGAAGACATAATTCATAGCCTCTTAGTTTAATATCGATTGGGTCTCCCATTGGAGCAATTTTTTTCACTTCAACTTGTACGCCTTCAGTGATCCCCATATCCATTAAACGACGTCTTAATTTTTGATTTGGAGTTGCGATATGTTTTACTTTTGCTATATATCCTTTGGGTAATGCTGCTAGTGTCACAACTTGTCCTTTTGAAGGATAAACTCTTTTTGCCATCTTTCTTCACCTACTTATGGTTTACGTCTTTGATTATAAGTGCCAGTCAATTAAAAAGCAACTAATGTTATAAAACATTATAATTAGCACTATAAACAAGAAAAAACCAGCTCTGAAAGCTGGTCAGTTATTCATGATTAAATCGTCCTTCCCTGTTCATTTTTATCACGATACATTTCTTTGTCTAAGTATTCAAAGAATGATGAAATTGAACGATGTTTATGCTCATCATAAGCATCACTACCAATAGAGACATGTAATTTAAAGCCATTTGGCATTAATTCATTATACTCATTAAGTTTCTTATAAATTCTTTCAACAACAACATTTTCTACATTTGCATCGCTTGATTGAATAATAATCGCGAACTCATCACCGCCTGTACGACTTACAAAATCATTCATTCGCACAGCACTTTTTAAAATGTTGCCTAATGTCTTTAGCGCATTATCACCAACATGATGACCATAAACATCATTAATCGTTTTAAAGTTATCAACATCTAATATAATACCAATAATTTTTTCATTTTTCACATGACTACGATCCAAATTGAATAATAAATATTCAAAACCTCTTCTATTTTTAAGTCCTGTTAAATAATCAGTTGAGGTTATATCTAATTGAATAAACAAATAACTAATGACCATTGAAATCATAAATGCATTCCAAGTCACATACATAAAATCAGCAAATGCAACAAGAATCATTGTTCCTGTTAACGGCATCGTAAATAATGCTAATGCAACAAATGTATTATGATCGACCTTCTTACGTTGCAATACTGCATGTATAAAGATTAACACAAACATTACATAAATAGCCAACTCATAGTAAATGTAATATGTGCCTTTTGAAAATGTATTTTGGGCATCTAATTGGAATATACTCCCATTACTAACACTCATGAAGACCAAGACTAAATTCGTAATAAAAAGTGCACCAAAAGGTATAATATACCACAATGGCTTATGTGGGGTTCTATGAAAATGAAAATCAAAAAAGATAAATGTCATAAATAAAATGACAGGTATTAATAAATGGTACATTAATGAAGCACTGTTCATTATCACATAAATCCAAGTGCCTGCAATACCATTTAAAGAAAAGACAATAAGTTCTAACACCAACATCACACAGTTTAAAATAATCAAAGACAAAAAAGATCGATAAACTGGATCTTTACCGTCAACCTGTTTGATTACTCCTAAAAAAAGGATAAACAAAACAACAATGGATATTAGATTGTTCTGCACAACATTCATAATATTTCCATCTTTCTATTAAAATATAATCCTCATTCACTGCATATGCAGTTATGATAATTATACCATGAATATATATTTTTTTTCTACTAGCTCTTTTGCTGAGTTATTTACACTTACGCTTTACTGTCTTTATGCTATACTTAAGGTAAATAAGAATCGTAGGAGGATTTCCATGAAAGACCTAGTTAAAGCTATTGATAGCATGCCTTGGATCATTAAGATCATCTTCGCTCTTCCTGGCATTGACGGTATTGTATACGGATTATTATACCGTTTACCAAAAGGATTAATCAAAAAAGATGTATTCCAAATTATTGTTGGTTTACTCTGGTTCTTCTTAGGATTTGTTATCCTGTGGATCATTGATTTAATCACTGTATTATTAAACAAAAAAGTTACAGTTTTAATCGGTTAATTTTAAACAAAGAAAAAGGACGAACCGTTATGGTGTCGTCCTTTTTTATATGAGAAATTAAGTGTTAATTAAAAGATTGCACTAACTGTGAAATAAACAACAAATGCAGCAGCTAATACATACATTACAGGATTCACTTCTTTGAATCTCTTTTGAACCATCATTGAAACAACATAGAAGATAAATCCGAATGCAATACCAGTACCAATTGAGTAAGCTAACATCATCACAATAATGGTTAAGAATGAACCAATGATAACTGGTGTATCTGCCCAATCAATATCTTTAATTTGTACGAACATTAGGACACCAACTAAAACTAAAGCCATAGATGTTAATGCTGAGAAGTTAATGAAGATATTGAATACTGGGAATAAAGCGATTGTCGCTAAGAATAACAAACCAACAACAACTGAAGATAAACCAGTTCTTGCTCCTGCTTCAATACCAGCACTTGATTCAATATAAGATGTAACAGTTGATGTTCCAACCATAGCACCGAAAGTTGTACCAACAGCATCAACTAACATTGCACGATCAACGTTTTCTAATTCACCTTTTTCATTTAATAATCCAGCAGGACCTGAAACAGCGATTAATGTACCAGCTGTATCAAAAATATCGATATAAACAAGTGTGAATAAAGCGATCCATAAACTAGGATTTGACCAAATTGTTCCAAGACCAGACCATACGCCAGTTGCAGTTTCACCAAAATCAGCTAGTGGTGAATAATCAAATGCACCAAATGATGGCATGCCAGCAACACCTAATAAGCCAGCAACAACACCAACAACTGCAGTACCGATCATTGCTAAAATCAACGCAAATTTAGAAATCTTATGACGCACAGAATATAATACCACAACTAAGACAATACCAAATAATGCTAATAACACAGCAGGATCAGCAAAGTCACCTAATGCAACAGCAGTAGCATCATTAGGAACGATAATACCTGCATTTTGTAAACCAACGAAAGCAATAAAGAAACCAATACCGGCACCAATCGCTTTTTTCAAACTATGAGGTACAGCATTAATAATCCATTTTCTAATTGGTGTTAATGAAATAACAAGGAAAATGATACCAGATACCAAGACTACTGCTAATGCTTCTTGCCATGAGAATCCATAACCAAATCCAAAACCAGGATTACCAATAAGTGTAAATGCAACAATCGCATTAATACCCATACCTGAAGCAAGTGCGATTGGATAATTAGCAAATAAACCCATTAAAATTGTTGCACCCCCTGCAGCTAATGCAGTAGCAACGAATACGCCACCAGGTAAGAATGGACTCCAAAGTGCACCATCACTCAACATACCTGGATTAACACCTACGATGTAAACCATCGCTAAGAATGTTACTAATCCCCCAATTACTTCAGTACGAATAGTCGTACCACGTTCTTCAAGCTTGAAAAACTTTTTAATCATTTCCATCTTAAAAAATCTCCTTTTTTCTGTGTATGTTGTATCCAAAATATGTCATCAAAAAACAAAAAAACCACAACATGTGGTTTCTCTACATTATGAAAACATCAGAAAAAAGTGTTTTCATATCGTAGTCGCTCAGATTTACGGTTGAGCGGTAGAAACTTGACCACCACATTAGGTCGATTATACGATAGATTGAATACTCTACAATTATATCAAAGGCACTTATGCTTGTAAAGATGTATTTTTACTTTTTTTACGTTCAATATTTTCATTAATTTTTCTTAAAAAAACAACTATTATTAACAACGTGATAACAACCCCAACAGCGATAGCCAATAGGAATAAATACCCGTTATTCATAAATAACGCAACCAGTATACCACCATGTGGCAATTTCGTTGAAATACCGAACCATCCAACAATTCCCCCTGCGACACCACTACCAATCATCATCATTGGAACAAGCGTTTTTTTA
Source organism: Acholeplasmataceae bacterium (assembly GCA_963676765.1). GTDB lineage: Bacteria > Bacillota_I > Bacilli_A > Acholeplasmatales > Acholeplasmataceae > WOFB19. The sequence continues at coordinate 318,985 of OY781159.1, read as the reverse complement.
TCTTGTTCAACATAAGATATAGCACCTTCCGTCATAAAACATAATCCTAAGATACCAGTCATCCACCATTTCACAACTGTTTCTTTTCTATTAAACAGTTGTATCACTGCTACCACTAATGGTGGAACCATGCCTCCAGCGATGACTGCAGCCATTATCGTCGATGATAGACCATCTGCAAGCGTCATAATGGCGATTAAATAAGCAATCTTATTAACTGGTCCTCCAAGGTCAAAAGCCATAAATGAGGCTAATATGACGCTAAAAGTAATAACTAACCAGCGATAATCATAAAATAAGATTTCATACATGTGATAAACGTAATAATCAACATATGTATTTAGAAGAAAGGTAAACCCTAATGTCATTAAAGTTACAACAACAGGATAAACAAACAATGGAAGCATACCTGTTAACAATCTAGGTATAGATGAAAATAAATCCATGATACCTTTTGTTAAGTAACCTGCAAAGAAACCAACTAACGCTGCACCTAGCAATCCCATGGTGCCATTCATGATGATGAAACCACCAAGTAATGCTGGAATGATGGCGACACGATCAGCAATGGCATATGCAATACCTGCAGCTAGTACTGCATAACTTAAATAGTATGCATAATCACTTACATCAAGTAAGAATGATCCGAGTGGTGGATCAAATAAAAAACCGATTGAAAAGAGGACGCCAGAAACGACCAAAATCGGTAATGTATATGATAAACTAAATGTTAGTCTTTTATAAATGCTATCTTTCACGCATGAACCTCCAATTGATTAAGTAAAAGATCAGCGTGTCGTACACCATAAGCTGTACTCACAGAAATTATTTTTTTACCTACAAAACGTGTTTGATCGATGGTGATATCTGCCATTACTATAACGACATCACTTTCTCTAATTTCAGTTTCGGTTAATTTGTTTTCAACACCAATAGCTCCATGTGTTTCAACCTTTATGTTTATACCACGCTTTTTAGCTTCTTTTTGTAAACTTTCAGCGGCCATATATGTATGCATTAATCCTGACGGGCATGCTGATACTGCAACAATCTTCATTATGTCACCTGATTTAAAAGTGTCATAACTTCATCAATTGTTTCAGCTGTTTCTAAGGCTTCTCTAAATGATGGTTCGATTAATGATCTAGAAAGCATCGCTAATACTTTTAAATGTAGATTAAATCCTTCTTCTGGCATGCAAATCATGAAAAAGATATGTGCCTTTTCTTGATCCATACTTTCAAATTCAACACCTTTTTTTGATCTACCAAATGCGATTGATGGTTTTAAAATATGTGCTGATTTCGCATGTGGTAAACCGATGCGTAAACCTATCCCTGTTGAAGATAAGCTTTCTCTAACTAAAATATCATCAACTAACTTCTCATAATCACTGACAACACCTTGGTCATCTAATACTTGAGCAAGCTCACGGATGATCCCCTCTTTAGTGGTTGCTTCTAAATTTAATTTGATATAGCGTTCATCCATGAATTCATTAATTTTCATGATAGTTCCTCGATTTCATAATCAAATGATTTTTTATAATCTTGTTCTAAAAATGATAATGCCGCTTCATGAGCTGCTTCATAAGCTTCTCTACCATCATGCGTAATAGCATAATTAGAAATAAATCCTGCTACTTGGGAGTCTCCTGCACCCACAGTATTCTCATAATCTTTTTCAACACCTACAATACGATAAGATTTATCCTTCGTAACAAAGTAAGAACCTGATCGACCATCAGACACTAAAACGTGTTGTGCGCCTTTCTCAATTAGTTTTTTCGCATAATCAATGATTTCTTCATCTTTAATCTTTTTATCGAAATAACATTCAAGTTCATGTTTATTAGGCTTTAATAAGATTGGTTTTATTGTCCAGAATTTATCATAGTACTTACTTGGCGTATCAATAATAACACTTGGTCCTTGTTTTGAAACACGTTTAACAAGTTGATCGTAAAAATCTGGAAATTCATGGAGACCACTCCCACTGACAATCAAGTAGTCATCTGATGTAATCCGATCTGTTGCTGATAAAAGTTCTTCGACGTTTTCATTTGTGACACCTTTGGGTTCACTATTAAATTCATAAAGTTCATTATTAACACTATGAATCTTAACGTTTTCTCTAATTTGACCATCAATATGAACTGGTCTAAATGTTACAAGTTTATATTTTTCAATCGCTGTTCTAAACATGGCCCAAAACATATCATCAAAAAAAGTTAGACAAACGGTTGGTACACCTAATTGGCAAAGTACTTTCGAAACATTGATACCTTTACCACCCAATTCAAAATACGATTTTCGTACACGGTTGACATGATCGCTATCTGTTGATTCAGAAAAGATGTGGTAATCAATCGCTGGATTTGCTGTAAATGTGTAAATCATGATTATTATCTCCTTATCTCTCTCTATGTTAATTATAGCAATTTCTTCTTGCTTTTTAAACCGTAATAACAACTATCACATAATCGTATGATAGAATTAATTTATAATACGCATTAAGAGAGGAACGTTATGCAAAAAGAGATTTGGGATGTATATGATAGGCATAAGCAACAAACCGGTAAAACGATAGCTCGTGGAGATGCATTAAAACCAGGCGATTATCATCTTGTCATCCACGTTTGTTATTTCAATCATCAAAACCAAATGCTCATCCAAAAACGTTCCGCACATAAGACTTGGGGAGGTCTTTGGGATATATCGATTGGTGGTGCAGTCCAATCAAAGGAATCATCTCAAGATGCAGCAACGAGAGAATCTTATGAAGAGTTAGGTATTACTCATGATTTCACAAATGTTTTACCAAATATAACGATGACATTTGAGCGTGGTTTTGACGATATCTTCATCGCATGTAAAAATATATCTATAGATGATATTACATTTATGGATCATGAAGCGTGTGATGCTAAATGGGCAACTGAAACAGAAATCATTCATCTCATCAAAACAAATCAGTTTCTTCCAATTCATAGCATTCCCTTTATTAAACATGTTTTTTCATTACACACAACATAAATTACTTATTGCGGTGCATATTACATCGCTTTTTTTATATTTAAATTATAATAGTAATAGACAAATGCAAAGGAGAATTATCTATGAAACAATTTAATTTACGTGCTTATCTTGCTGAAGCACTAGGTACATTTTCGCTTGTTTTTATTGGAACAAGCACACCCGTCTTAACTGCAACACTTGGCGTTGTAAATCCTGTTGCTACAGCATTCGCTACTGGTCTTGTTGTAATGGTTATGATTTTTGCAGTTGGACATATCTCTGGTGGACATTTTAATCCAGCAGTATCACTCGCTATGGTGATTAGAAAAGATTTATCTTGGAAAGATTTCGCATTTTATGTTATCTTCCAATTGTTAGGTGCTTTCTTAGGATCATTATTTCTTGGTTTATTCTTAGGAGATTTCTCTAATTTAGCAGCAACCAATCTTTCACCAGCATTAGCAACTCCTGCTGCACTCATAGGTTTGCTTGTTGAAATTATCTTAACATTCTTATTCGTTACAGTCATCTTAGCAGTAACCGCAAATAAGCACTATGAAAAATTTGTTGGTGTGGTTATTGGTTTAGCTTTAACAGCATTCATCTTCGCGGGTATTGGTTATACAGGTGCAGGTTTCAATCCAGCACGTTCAATCGCTCCTGCCATCTTACAAGGTGGTTCTGCATTATCTAACCTCTGGTTATATATTGTCGGTCCTTTCATTGGTGGTGCCTTAGCTGCATTTGCACACTTGGTGCTTTTCAAGAAAGACCAAACAAAAGCTAAATAGCACTTATTAAAATAGAAAAGTAGACATCGTTGTCTACTTTTCTTTACTATTTTATATAAATCAATTTCCAAGGAATACCAAATTCATCAACTTAAATACTCAACCATTTAACTTATCATAAATAAAACATTGTAGAAAAAGCAATGTTTTTTTATTATGCGATTGTTTTTCGTTTAAAGTTTCCAAATACTTGTTTAACTGGTGTTGTCGTTATGAAGGCAGTTTCATCAAGTCGTTTCACCATGTTAACTAGCGAATGAAGTTCATAGGCGGATATAACAACATAAACCATTGTTTTTTCATGATGTGAATACGCACCTTCTACTTTCATTAACGTGACACCACGATATAGTTTAGTCAATATCGCATCAACTAAATCATTTGGATTAACAGTAATAATATTTACTGATAAATAATGATAAGCAGTATGCATACGATCTGTAATAATAGTTGAAATAATAATACGTATCACTGTGTAGGATGCAATGACACCACCTGATATGATAACACCATCTAAATTCGCTCTACCACCAATAATGATGCCTCCTAGAATTGCCATCACGACATTCATGACCATCGTAATAAATCCAACACTATGACCTTTTTTAAATGAGATGAACTGTGCAATAATATCTAGACCGCCTGTAGATGTCCCAAAACGAAGTGCACCACCAGCGCCAATACCGACTAATAAGCCACCTAATACTGCACTTGCTAACGCATGCACTTCTGATGATAAACCCATATCAAAAACTGGGATAAAACTTAAAACAGATGCTTGAATCACAACAGAGATCAAACTATAAATCGTAAAACGATGTGAGACTCCAAACCAGCCTAGTAATAATAATGGGATATTAGCAACAAATATAAAGACACCCAAAAACTGTTCTGGTAGTTGAATCTTAAACACAATCTCAATAATATCTCTAATCAGCTGACCTACACCAGGAATTCCTCCTGCATAAAGTGGCACAACTGAGGCTTCTAAAAACCAAGATACCCCTACACCATAAATGAATGTAAAAACAACAACGAAAAATATACGTTTTGTTTCTAATAGAAAGCGTGATTTGAAGGCTTCATTTTGAAACCGTTCTAATAACTTATTCATTACGATCTTTTAAAATCTCCTCTAATTTCTTATTTGCGTCATAGCGTTCAAATAATACTTCACCCTTACCAAGTGTTTGGTCAGGATATAGACCGAATGTGTTCAATGATTCAAATGCATCATCTGAAACACCGATTTGTTCTAATATACGCTTTGATGTATTTGGAATAAATGGTTTTAATAAAATGCCAACAAAACGTATTGTTTCTAATAGTTGGTATAGCACATAATCAAGTTCTTTTTGTCGTTTTGGATCTTTAAATAAAACCCATGGAGTTGCTAAATCGATGTATTTGTTCGCAGCTCTAGCTAAAACAACAATTTCTTCTAACGCATCAGATACTCTAAAGTCATCCATTAATTTTGTCATATTCGGCAGTGTTTTTAGAGCCTTATCTTTTAAATTATATTCAAATGGTTCATCCATATCAACTTTCTTAACAGCACCACTTCGATATTTATTTGCCATACCAATCGTACGGTTAACTAAATTACCAATCGTATTTGCTAAATCAGAATTATTCCGTTCAATAATTAATTCATAGGTGATGTTGCCGTCTGATGCATAAGGTATTTCATGTAATACATAATAACGAATCACATCCACACCAAAGTATTTCACTAAATCGTCTGTATACATCACATTACCAACGGACTTAGACATTTTACTTTTATCCACCAATACCCATGGATGACCAAAGATTTGTTTTGGTAACTCAAGATCTAACGCCATTAAAATGATTGGCCAATAAATCGTGTGGAATCTTAAAATATCTTTCCCAATTAAATGCACATCCGCTGGCCAATACGTTTTTAATAAATCTGTTGTTGGTTTATCTGGATGATAACCCAATCCAGTAATATAGTTTATTAACGCGTCAATCCAAACATAAATCACATGAGCATCATCAAATGTAACAGGTACGCCCCATGTAAATGATGTTCTGGAAACAGATAGATCAGGTAGCGGTTCTTTTAAAAAGTTTTGAATCATTTCATTTTTACGTGATTCAGGTGAAATGAATGTTGGGTTTTCTTCGATATGTTTAATCAAACGATCCTGATATTTAGACATCTTAAAGAAATACGCATCCTCCGATGTCCAAACAGGTTTATCACCAGCAGGTCCTTTGCCATCAACAATATCTTTTTCTAAGATGAATGATTCTTCCATCACAGAATACCAACCTTCATATTTACCTAAATAAATATCGCCTTGGTCATATAGTTTCTTAAAGATAGCCTGAACTGCTTCAACGTGATCTTCATCCGTTGTTCGAATGAATTTATCATATGTTACACCAACCAAATCATAAATTCTTCTGATTTCATTGGAAATCGTGTCAGCATACACCTGTGGTGTTTGATTATTTTCTTGCGCTTTGTTTTCAATCTTTTGGCCATGTTCATCTGTACCAGTTTGAAAACGTACATCGTAACCTAATTCACGTTTAAAGCGGCAAATTGCGTCAGCCAATATCGCCTCGTAAACATTTCCAATGTGTGGAATTGCAGAACTATACGCAATCGCTGTTGTTAAATAAAAGGGTTTCTTGTCCATATTAGACCTCCTACAAAAATAAAATCGTCCCTAAAAAATAGCTAAGGACGAATAATCGCGGTACCACCTTAGTTCTAGCATTCGCATGCTAGCCCTCAAATCTTTAACGCAGATATACGTTTTGGTCTACCTATCGACCAAAAAGCTCAAAAGCCATGTTCGCTTGAATACTGGTTCACTTTCACCGCCCGTGAACTCTCTATCATCAGTCTTTCAAGTTACTCTCTTTTTCATTGCTTGATTAACACCTATATTATAGCGATAATAATACAGATTTGCAACTAAGATTTATCAATTTTATACGCTTTATACACAATTGATTTAGAAACCTTATGAAGTCTTGCAACTTCCTTCATCGCATCCTTCTCGGTAAAGCCTTTATGAATGAACATATCAACATGTGTTACATAATCTAGATCATCAAAAGTTTCAGGTGTTGCACCACCAATGACGATAACATATTCACCTTTTGTATTATGTTCAATATGTTGTGCTGATTCCAAATCTGTTCTAATAATTGTTTCAAAGGTTTTCGTTAACTCACGACATAGTGCCACTGCACGATTACCTAATACATCATATAAATCCTTTATCGTTTTAGCAACTCTTAATGGTGATTCATATACAACTAATGTTTCTGTTCTATCTTCATAAGTTTTTAACAAATTACTTCTTTCCGCTTGTTTGCGTGGTAAAAAACCAATAAACGTAAAAGGCTGCATAACAAGACCTGATGAGACCAGTGCTGCTAAGATTGCACTAGCACCTGGAATAGCAACCACATGATATCCTTGATCAATCGCTTTTGTTATAATACCATAACCAGGATCACTGATACCTGGTGTGCCTGCATCACTTATAAGTGCTAAGTTTTTTTTGTCATGTAATAAATGTAATATTGTGCTTTCTTTTTGTTCATCACTATAGTCATGGTAACTCATGAGTTTACGATCGATATTGAAATGTTTTAACAGTTTCCCAGAGTTTCTTGTGTCTTCAGCAAGAATGATATCAACTGTTTTTAGAATCTCAACTGCACGAAACGTCATGTCAGATAAATTCCCAATTGGTGTAGCTACAATATATAATGTTGGTTTGTTTTCCTTAAAGCTGACCTGCATATTAATCCTCCATTAAAACCTTTAGTTCATCTGTATATTCATTTTTAGCTTTATAGAGTATAAAAGGCTTTTCTAAGATCGTCCCATGTTCTCCATATTTCTTCGCCTCAATTAACACATGATTTGCGCGTCGATCTACATATGGATGAACAAATCGCATTCTTTTAATCGTCAAATCATATTGATCTAGTATAGCTGTAATCTCACCAATACGATCTGGTCGATGAATGATATAGCATATACCACCGTGCTTCAACATCTTACTAGCAGATTTTGCTAAATCTTCAAATGTTAATGTCACTTCATGTCTCGCCATCGCAATCGCTGGATCAACATGCTTTCTTGTTAATTCTCCAACTTTGAAAAAAGGGGGATTACAGACGACATAGTCTACCCCTTTAAGTTCAACATTTTTAATGTCATCAGTTATCACAGATAAACGGTTATCAAGGCTATTTAGCGTAATATTTTTTTTTGCCAAATCAGCTCTTTCTTCTTGGATCTCCACACCAATAATATTGGCTTTTGTTTGATCTGCTATATACAACATTAAGACACCATTACCGGTGCCAATATCAACAACAGCCTTAGCACTTTTTTTAATATGTATAAAATTCGCTAATAAGACAGTATCTAAATTAAAAGCAATCTTATGATATTGTTCGATGATACGATTGGATCCAATCAGTTTACGAATCACGGCTAATCCTTTCAAACGAATCTTTGCCTATCCATTCAATGCCTTCTTCATCGTTATACTTCACTTTAATCTTCTGTCCAAGAATGTTAATGTCTAATACGTAGGCTTTACCTTTTTCTGTATGCACGTATTCTCTAACATCGGGTAATACTTTCTTCAACTCTGTATAAGCTTCATCTTCATAACGAATACAGCATAATAATTTACCGCAAACCCCAGATATCTTTTGTGGGTTTAAAGCAAGATTTTGGTTTTTAGCCATGCGGATAGAAACGGTTTCAAATTCACCAATGAAACTTGTACAACATAAAATCAAGCCACATGGTCCAATACCACCAATCATTTTAGCAGCATCCCTCGGTCCAATTTGACGTAATTCAATACGTGTATGATAGACTTCAGATAAATCTCTGACGAGTTGTCTGAAATCAATTCTTCCATCAGCAGAAAAGTAAATTAATAGGCGTTTACGGTCTAATGTATATTCCGCACCTAAAATTTTCATCTCTAATTCGTTTTTCTTAACAAGTTGTTTCGTCTTTTCAATCACGCTTACTTCAGCTTCTTGATTATATAGATCATCTTCCAAGTCTTCTTTGTTCGCTAATCTTAAAACCGGTTTTAACTCACTTGTTAGATCCGATTCTTCAATTTCTTTAAATAAGTATACACTGCCTATTTCAAGACCACGTGCTGTTTCAACAACAACTTTGTCATTAAGATTTATATCTACTCCATCATAGGAGAAATAGTACTTTTTGCCGGCTTCCTTAAACTTAATTAATGTTACCTGCATATCATCACCTCTTTTTTTCTAGTAGAATGGCAAGTTGATCCAAGGCTAATTCTAAATTAATAAAATATGCTTGACGTTTCAGAATATCCTGAATCGATGTAATCAACTCATTGATTTCAAATGTTTTCATTTGGTCACTTTGGGTTTGTATTTGTTCTTTTAAAAACTGATACACGATTTGTAGATTTGCACGATAATGAATCAAATCAACAAAATATAACAATAATAATTCCAAAAAGTTCCTGAAAAACTCTCGATCTTGTAATAAAAATCTTCCTTCAGTTGCAAAATAAAGCGGGAAAGATACATCTTTATTTTGCCACTGTAGTGCAATTTCTTCAATGAAGTCAATGACTGCGATAAAATTTGGATCATCAGCAAGTAACGTAGCTTCATCAATATCTTTTGTTACATAAGGTGCAAGAATAGCAATCCTTTCATCCACACCTAATGCTAACAAGTCTTTTTCTAAATCTTCTTCGTTTCTATTAATCATATGAATAACTTGAGACCGAGATAAAATCGTACGAATCATACGATCAATATTTTCTGTTAAGAGAAACCCAAATACACCTTCACTTAACGGTTCTTCCATAAACTTTAATAATGAGTTTGCAGCACTATGATTCATCTTTTCAACATTCTTAATGACATAAATCCGCGGTCCACTCACTAACGCAGTTTTAGAAAACTCTCTTTGGAGTGAGAGGATTTGGTCTTTCTTAATCATCTGTCCATCTGGTTCGATGAACATGACGTTTGTTAATGTCTTTTGTTGGATTTGGACTTTAAGATGTGATGACGGTGTTTTATCTTTTGTCAATAATGAATAAATAATTTCATTCACTAAATCACCTTTACCAGATCCTTTAGGTCCACTGATTAAATAAAGATGTGAGAGCCGATCTTTTTTAATCGTTTGTTTGAAAAAATGAAGTGCATTATTCATAGTTTTTCGTTAATGTGAGCCATGATTTCATCACCGATGGTGTCAATTGATTTTGTGCCATCAATAACGACCATACGGTCAGGATATCGTTTCACAACTTCCAAGTAGCCTTTTCGTACTTTTTGATGATAACTCATTGTTTCTTGATCGAGACGATCATATTTCTTTCGTTTGGTAATCCGTTTAATACCGACTTCCGGCTCTAAGTCAATATAAAATGTTAAATCAGGCATATGCATCGTCGCATACTGATTGATTGCTAATACATAATCAAAGCCTAAATCTCTTCCACATGCTTGATAAGCAAGTGAACTATCTATATAGCGATCTGATAATACAATTTTACCTTCATTTAATGCAGGTATTATTTTATCATCCAAATGTTGTGCACGTGCTGCTGCAATTAGCAATGCTTCAGTACGTGCTGTAATACCTTTATATTTTGGGTTAAGGACAACGTCGCGAATGATTTCAGCAATCGGTGATCCGCCTGGTTCACGCGTAACGATCACATCATGCGTTTCTTTTAACGTTTTATAAACACGTTCAATTAGTGTTGTTTTTCCTGTGCCGTCTCCGCCTTCAAATGTGATAAACATATCCCAAACTCCTCTCTTATCATTAATTATAACATTATCAGTAATAAACATGTGCTAAATATAAACCTCTTGATTCAGCCGTTTTACCAGCTAGTTTACGATTTTGCGTTTCAAGTATTTCTGTGATAATGTTCGGTTCTAACTTACCAATACCAATATAAATTAACGTCCCCATCATTGATCGTACCATATACTTTAAAAATGCATTAGCATGAAATGTGAATATATAATGTGTTTTTGTCTCTTTAATGGTTGCGCTATAGATTGTGCGAACTGGATTTTTACCCTTGACGTATTGACAAAACCCTTTAAAATTATGTGTACCTTCTAGTAGTGGTAAAGCTCTTTTAACAGGTTCAATATGAAAGTTCTTCACATGGACTTCATAATTGGCCTTAAACACACTACTTGGCTTTTTTGCAATCATATACTTATATTTTTTAGACTTTGCACTGTGCCTCGCATGAAAGTTATCACTGACACGTCTAATTTTTGAGATATGAATATCTAAAGGTAAGCGGTCATTAACACGCAGCCACGTTGCTTCATCCAAATTAAGATGACTATCGAAATGGAATCGTTGTGCAATCGCATGCACACCCTTATCTGTTCTGCCTGAAGCATGAATGCTTATTTCCGTTTGTGTCATTAAACGAAATGCTCGCTCAATCACCGTTTGAATACCTAACGCATTATCTTGTTTTTGAAAACCTGCATATGCTGTGCCATCATAACTTACTGTTGCTAAAAACCTCATATAACCACCCTTACATAAATAATAGCAGCTAGTACAACAAAACTCATGATTAACGAAAATATATCACTAAACCCAATTTGATACTGATCAATCTTTGTACGCTTGGCACCAATGACATAGCCTCTAACATCCATAGCATTTGCTAAATCTTCAGCTCGATTAAACGATATAACAAACACGGGTAATAATAACGACACGACTTGCACAACTTTTTCTCTGAGTTTCGATTCTTTAAAATCAACACCTCTAGAAGCTTGTGCTTTCATAATTTTTTCTGTTTCAGATAACAACGTTGGAATATAACGCAATGTTAATGAGAGTATCATTGCAAGCATATCCACCGGAACTTTCACAATTTTAAATGGTTTTAATAATGATTCAATCGCAAAGTTCAAATCTGTCGTCATCGTTGTAAATGTTAATAATGACGTAATGATGATAATCGTAATTAATCTAACAAAGATGAATGTCGATCTTAATAACCCACCTTCAGTAATGTTTAACTCATAACTAAATGATATCCCATAAGGTAAGATAACTTGAAGTAAGAAAAACACGAAAACCGCAATGAAGAAATAGATTGTTCTAAACTTAATATAACGTTTAGACCAATTATAGAACACTAAAAATAAAATAATTGCAGCTACACTTGATAGTGATACATACATCATGATTGGTTCATCAGTTAAGGATTCACCCTCTTGAATATAAAACAATTGCAGCACAAACGTAAATGTTAATAAGAAAACAATACCACGCAAACCTCGAATGACTTTTCCAAATGGTACACTTGATGTAAGTGTTAAAATGATCGCTCCTAAGAATAATGCAGAAATCATAATTAACGGTGTAATTTCTGTGGAAATAGGAATAATAAACGTAGCTACCATTAGGACAATTAAACTAAATACTTTAAATCTAGGATCTAATCTATGAAGCCACGAATTACCAGGAATATATTGACCGATAGTAATATTCATCGCTTCACCTCCCGAAGGTATTGAAGCAAACTGTCATAATCGTATTGTGGTACATAAGGTACACCTAACGTCTTTTCTAGATGTTTTAAAATGCTTAGCGGTGTTGGTAATTCCAAATGAAATGATTGGAAATTAGGATGGCTAAATAAATCTTCTTTTTTACCATCAAAGACGACTTTAGCTTTATCTAAAACAATCACACGCTTTGCATATTTAGCAACAATATCCATATCATGAGAAATTAAGACAATACTCTTGTTTTCCTGCTCGTGAATATCAATAAACACTTGCATTAAATCTTTACGTCCCTTCGGATCAAGTCCTCTTGTCGGTTCATCTAATACAAGCACTTTCGGTTCCATTGCTAAAATACCAGCAACGGCTACACGACGCATTTGTCCACCACTAATACGAAAAGGTGACTGTTCATATAGATCACTCGATATATCAACAAGTTTTGCTGCGTACTTTGCTTTCTCTATCGCTTCTTCATCACTAATTTTAAAATTTTTAGGACCAAACATAATATCTTTTAAAATTGTATCTTCAAACAACTGATACTCTGGAAACTGAAAAACTAAACCAACTTCTTTTCTTAAATGGTTAATCTTTTCTTTTTTCTTTGGTGGTAATGTTTGTCCAAACACTTTTAAAGTACCAGCAGTTGGTAACAACAACGCATTCATATGTTGAACGAGTGTTGATTTCCCAGATCCTGTATGACCCACAATAGCAACAAACTCACCCTCAGGTTTTATATCAAGTGTGATATCTTTTAATGCTACATAACTTTTCTTAATGCCGCGATAAGCATATCCTACTTTTTCGAATTGAATGCCCATACAGCCTCCACAATAGATTCATCAACTTGTTCATCTTTCATTATTTGGTTATATAGTTTTAACCCAAATGGCAATTCAAGATGTGAACTTTCTAATAATGCTTCTTCTTTAAAGACAACATCAGGTGTTCCCTCTAATAGTTTTTTGCCTTCTTTTAAAACTACTAAATAATCCGCATCACGCGCAAAATCCAAATCATGCGTAATCGTGATAATTGTCTTATGATACTCCTTATTTAACTTCTTAATTAATGTGATAATTTCTTCAGTACCTTCAGGATCTAACATGGATGTTGCTTCATCCAAAATTAAGATGTCTTGTTCCATTGCTAATGCTCCAGCAATAGCAACCCTTTGTTTTTGTCCACCTGAAAGTTTATGTGGTTCCTTATCTAAAAATTCGTTCATGCCAACTAACTTAGCATAACGATTAATCTTTTCAGCCATTTCTTCATATGGTAAACATTGATTTTCTAAACCAAAAGCGATGTCATGTTTTACCGTGACACCGACAAATTGATTGTCTGGATTTTGGAATACTATCCCAATTTTTTTTCTGATCTCCATGAGGTTTTCTTCTGTCAACAACATACCATCGATTTCAATCGTTCCAGAAGCAGGAGAAAGAAGTCCAACCATTAATTTAGCTAGGGTTGATTTTCCTGATCCATTATGTCCTAAAATAGAAATCCATGATCCTTGTTTAACAGTTAGATCAACATGGCTAACGGCATCTTCTTTACCTGTATATGAAAAGCTTAAATCGCTAATTTTGATCATCTTAGTATTCACCTACGTTCACGGAATTATTATATCATGTATCCATCAATCTATAAAGCGTATTTCACTTTTATATCATTCCTCTAAATTAACGTATATGGCTTTCAATTTCGATCATTTTTCCTTATAATATATATGAATACAAAAGAGGTGTAAACATGGTTATAGAACTCACAAATGAAAATTTTGAAAAAACAATTAATGAAAGTGGCAAATTAGTCCTTGTAGACTTCTGGGCAGAATGGTGTTCTCCTTGCTTAAGATACACACCCGTGTTAAAAGCATTAGATGAAGAACTAGATGGCAAAGTAATTATCGCAAAGCTTGAAGTGGATAGTGCACCAGAGATTGCAGACAGCTACGAAATCTTAAGCATTCCAACAACAATTATTTTCAAAGATGGCGAAATCGTTGATCAATTTGTTGGTATTAAATCAAAAGACGACCTTAAAAAGCGTCTCGGATTATGAAGCAGGTCATTATTATAGGTTATGGCCCCGCAGGTATTTCAGCAGCAATCTATTTAAAGCGTACTGGTATTGAACCATTTGTCATTGGTAAAGATTATGGATCTTTTTCTTCTGGTAGAGAAGTCGTGGATAACTATTATGGATTCTCCGATGAGATTAGTGGAAAAACACTTATTCAAAATGGTATCAAGCAAGCGAAACGATTAGGTATTACGTTATCTAATGAATCAGTGATTGGTCTTTTAGAAGGTAAATCTGGATTTACCGTAAAGACAGAACATAACGAATATCATGCAAAGGCCGTTTTACTAGCAACCGGTAAGAGACGTTTAGCTTTACGTAAACCAGGTTTTGAAAAACTACTTGGAAAAGGTGTTAGTTTGTGTGCAACTTGCGATGGTTTCTTCTATCGTAAAAAGAAACTAGCTATCATTGGTACTGGTAAATACATGTTACAAGAACTATCTCATTTAGAACGCGTAACAGATGATATTACAATATTTACAAATGGTGACCACTTTGAGATTGACACTAGGCATCCGGTCATCACAGAACCAATAAAATCATTTGTTGGTTCTCCAAAGTTGAAAGCTATTCATACAACCAAACATAGTTATGACTTTGATGGTGCATTTGTTGCGATTGGAACACCAAGTGCATTAGAGTTTGCGCAAACGTTAGGTATCATCATGAAAAAACAAAACATTGTTGTTGATGATAAATATAAAACAAATATTCCTGGCTTATTTGCAGCCGGTGACATCATTGGTGGTAAACTTCAAATTGCGAAAGCTGTTTATGATGGTATGATGGTGGCCGAATCTATATATGAATATTTAAAATAAAAAAAATCCCTTTATAAAGGGATTTTTTAGTCATTATGCTTCTTCATCATCCTCAGCTGGTTTATCAGCTGCCTTTTTTATCAGTTCATGGAATAATGTTTTCACATCTTCAGATCCTAAAAACGGTAATACGCGATGCATATCAAAGTCAGGTAAAGCGCCATCTAATGCCATTTGATAGATCTTTTTGACATCTTCTCTACGCATGAACGGTAATGCACGTTGAAGTGATTTCGTATCTTTTTTCTCAATCAACAAATCAACAATTTCATGTAAAGTTTCTTTGCCTAAAAAAGGAAAGAACGTAACCAATTTAACACCTTTAATGTCGCCATTAATAATTTGAAAAGCAACCTTCTTTAATTCTTCTTTGTCCATAAATGGTAATAGCTCCGTATAATTCATCTTTTTTTATCCTCCTTTTTGGATACATGCTTTTGATAAACATATGTATGGTAGCCTTTGTTTGAGCCAACCATCAAACGTTCTTCATTCGTCAACAAAGCATATAGTGATGTAAGTAATTCATCGGTACCTTTTGAAAGTACATTTTCCAATATATATTTTCTCTCCTTCACGCTTGCATATGGCCATAGTGAAAGGATTTTAATACCCACTTGATGACTTAATATTTGATCTATCATTACTTGTCTTTCCTTAGGCGTCAAGAGATAAAATATATCTTTAATGTGCTTGTCTGGATGATCTGTATGAAGAAATTTGTAAATGACTGATTCTCTTGGATATGTCATGAACATCGTTTGATAATCATTAATATCTACATCTGAACTATCTAGTAAATAATCAATTGAAATATCAAATAGTTTTGTTAAGGCCACCAGTAGTTCTAAACTTGGCAATCCTTTTCCCATCTCCCACTTGCTCACTGCTTGACGCGTTACAAACAGTGCATCAGCGAGTTCTTCTTGATTCATATCCTGTTTTTTTCTCATATCGATAATCCGTTGACCGATCATTTTTAAATTGAGCATGTCTACCCTCCTTACATCTTTAGTATAAAGTGAATATTACGTCAAAGCAAGCAACGTTTGGTTGCTATAAAAAACACCCCCATGTTTGATACACAAGGATGTTTGATTTTTTTACTTTATAATTTTTTATCGTCCACGCTATCAAGATATGCTCTAATCGGTTTGACAATTGATTTGACAGTTCCATCAACGAATGGATTTTTAAGATTAGCTGCCTCGATCAATCCCAAGAAACTCTTAGAACCACCTAATTTACATAGTGCTAAATAGTTTTCAAATGCTTTTGCGTGATTTTCTCTGCTTGCTGTCCAGAATTGGAACGCACACACTTGAGCAAGTGTATAATCAATATAATAGAATGGTGCCCCAAATATATGACCTTGACGGAACCAATATGTTCCTTTATCCATAAAACTATCATCCCCATAATCTAATGATGGGCGATATTTCTTTTCAAGTCTGCGCCAAGTTGCTTTTCTTTCTTCTGGTGTCATTTCAGGGTGTAGATAAACTTCATGTTGGAATTCATCCACTAATACACCATAAGGTAAAAATGATACTGATCCAGACAAATGATTAAACTTATATTTCTCTGTATCTTCTACAAAAAATGAATCAATCCATGGCCATGCTAGAAATTCCATGCTCATTGAATGGATTTCAGCAGATTCCATTGTTGGCCAACGATATGCAGGATCTAAATCACGACTTGAATATACTTGAAAAGCATGTCCAGCTTCATGTGTTAAGACATCAGCATCATGTGATGTACCATTGAAGTTAGCAAAAATAAATGGTGAACGGTACTTTGGAATATATGTACAATAACCACCACCTGATTTTCCAGGTTTTGCATCTAACTCCAATAATTCATGTTCTACCATAAAATCAAAAAACTCACCAGTTTCCTTTGACATTTCATGATACATTTTAGTTGCACGGTCAACCATCCATTCACGATCGCCTTTTGGTGTTGGGTTACCCGATAAGAATGATAAAGCTAAATCATATGATTTAGGATTTTCAATACCTAAACGGTTTGCTTTACGTTCTGTCAATTCAGTAACAAGTGGAACGATATCTGCATAAATTTGATCGCGATATTTCTTAACATCTTTATAATCATAATCCGTTCTACCAAATCTATCATACCCCAATTGAACAAAGTTTTCATAACCAAGTTTTTTAGCTATCTCAGTACGGACTTTAACCATCTCATCATAAATACGGTCAATTTCTTTCTCGTTTTCACTAAAAAATCCAGAAATTGCCAATTGTGCACGATGACGTATATCCCGGTCTTTGTGAGTCGCGAATGGTGCCATCTGACTTAAGTTATATGTACCACCATCAAATTCGATTTCTGCACCCGCAGTCAATTTTGAGTATGTTGTTGATAATTTATTCTCTTTTTGAAGGTCAGGAATGATTTCAGGTTTAAACGTTTTTTGTTGTAGTTCTGCTTGTTTAAATAACAATGAACCAAACTCTTTTTCTAAACCGGCACGATGTTTTGACTGTAACATCTTTTGTGTCATCATATGACCAAATTGTTGTAATACAGGTCCATTTTCATCAAGGAATTCCGTTTCTTTTTCATAAAATTCATCTTTTGTGTTTAAACTGTTTCTAATAGAAACTAGTGTAAACATTGAATCAACTTCATCTTGAACATCATTCATGTGACGGATTGCCTTAATTTCAGTTTCAAGACTTTCATCTTCACCAATCAACTTAATCGTTTCTTCAAAATCTTGTTTTAACTTTTCTAGATCTGGTCTTTGATACTTATATTCACTAAATTTCATATGTTTTCTCCTTCAAAATATTTACTTATATTATAGCATAACGACATATAAATGACAGGTTGACCACATTAATTTGCATAAATAAAAAGAAAACCTTAATAAAGATTGCGGTTTTTCTCATATTGTTTGAAGTATGCTACAATGATGTTGAGTCATCATGATATTCGTTAGATTCAACATCATCAATAATTGACAACTCTGCTATTTCTGGTTGTTGCATGTCATCATCTTGAACATCATCGTTTTTATGTGGTTCATTTTTCATTATTCCATTTTTATATTTCATCATTTATTCCCCCTTACTAATAATATGATATAATAAAAAACACTATAATCAAAGCACAATGGTTATGTCGGAGGATTTATGGCAGAATTGAATTTCTCACAATCACTCGCAATATATTTAGACCAATTACGCGTCATGAAAAATATGACCCAAGAAGAATTCACAAATGGGATTGTTTCAATGCGTCAATATCGTCGCTATTTACGTGGCGAATCAGATGTTGCACCATATTTATTTGAGCAACTTTCTGAACGTCTTGGTTTGAATTTAGAATATTTAGTGTTTGAATTTAGAATAAAAACTTTTAAAGAGATTCAATTAGCCAATGAATTTCACAATGCAGTTATGAATAAGGACGTTAAAAAAGTCACTAAAATGCTTGAAACCTTTAATGAAACTACCATTAAAAATCGCAACAACCTACTGATATTTAAATATGCTTCGAGTGTTTATTATTATGATGCTGGTATGTTTCCACTCTCCTCTTTAGTTGAAAGGATAAAAAGCATCATTAATTATCCTGATATTTTAAAACATAAAGCTTTTTCTTCAACTGAGATTATTATTCTATCATCACTACTCGTATATAATGAATTCGATGAAAAAGAGCGCATCGTTAGTATCTTAACTGATTATATTAACGACAAGATTCCATTTATTAGTGGTTATAATAAAAACTCAATGCTATTAAGCCTATATCGTATCGCTGATTATCAAAAGCGTTATGGTAATCCTAAACTGCTTTTGGATTACGCTCAAAAAGGCATTCAATTATGTTTGAATTTACAATCCATATACTTACTAGAAGACTTTTATATGTTTCAAGCACTTGCTTATAAGTTATTAAATAAGCAAGATGAAATATATCCAATATTATGCAAACTCCGTTGTGTTTTAGCACTTAAAGGTGATGAGATGAAACTCAAACGATATGCATCATATATAAAACGCGATTTCAATATTGATGACTTTGATCATTACTTAAAAGACAATACAAGATAAAGATTGGAGATGTTTATGTTACAAGGCTATATATTTGATTTGGATGGTGTGATTGTATCAACAGATCACTACCATTATCTTGCATGGCAGAAAATGGCTGATAAAGAAGATATACCTTTTGATGAAACTATAAACAATAGATTACGTGGTATCTCTAGAATGGCTTCGCTTGAAATTATTCTAGAAAATACTAAAAAGCCTTATACGAACGAAGAAAAAATTGCACTAGCGACTTATAAAAACGATTATTATAGAAAATTGCTACAAGAAATTTCTAAAGATGATATTTTACCTGATGTTATAGATGTCTTAAAAACACTCAAGGAAAGAAACAAAAAAATCGCAGTCGGATCTTCTTCTAAAAACGCGAAGCTCATCTTAAAAAACATCGGTTTAATTGATATGTTTGATGCCATCGCGGATGGCAACGATATTGAGCATAGTAAACCTGCGCCCGATGTATTCTTGATTGCTGCTGATAAATTACAATTGAAACCTGATGTATGTATTGTAATTGAGGATGCTATTGCGGGTATTGATGCAGCAAAAAACGCAAATATGTTAGCATTTGCTGTTGGTGATGCCATTAATAATCCGAAGGCAGATTTTAAATCAAGTCATCTAAAAGATTTAATTGCCCTTTGAATTGCCTATAAAAAAAGCCAAAGTTACAAGCTTTGGCTTTTTTATTATCCATAGATTAGATCAACCAACTCTGGGTAATCAATAAATGGATTTCTATTATGTTGATATGCATAAATCACATCATTTCGATTTTCTTCAAACGCATCCACTGGATCTGATGATACCCACTCAATAAAGGTTGATAATGTACCAATACTTGAAATCGATGTTTCATATCCCCATCGAATATCCATATAAAAGATGATTCTAGCGACATCTCCAATATAGTCATCCCCTGGATACCATCTACCATAGCCATCATCACCAAATGATACCATTGACATTAGTGTTGAGAATAGTAGGTTACCTCGTTCTGAGTTAATATTTGTGTCTGCTGCTCTTAAATTATGCAAGTCAGCAGCAATTCCTCTATCTGAATTGTTTACATCATAACCATCACCCAAAAGTGATTTAGCCCATACGTGTTCTCTATTCCATGTGGCACCACCATCCCATTCAGATAGTGCGTATAATCCATTTTTTCTTGTTTCTGAATAAATTAAATTGAGGTAACTTGAATTCCCTGTTAAAGCATCTGCTTCCTCTAAATAATACCTTGCATCCCCATAAGTTGTCGTTGAATAAGTACCCGTATCATTTAATAATGTGTATAATGCATCTGCTAATGCTGTGCCAGATAGTCCATCTAGAGATAGATAATATGGATCGGTTGTTGAGAATATGCCACCATTGTTTTCCTTATCCCATTGAGCATACAATGTTAAATCTTCTGTCACAGGGTCTGTAAACGTATATCGGTTTTGATATGTTTGATCTATATACCAACCACTGAAAGTATATCCTTCCTTTGTTGGAGATGATGGTTGATTGACAGTTGTATATCCTAAAACACTTGCATTTGCAATTGGAGAACCACCACTTGTATCAAATATAACTGTATAATATACTTCAGTTTCCCATCTGGCATACAGTGCTAAATCTGAAGTGACTGGTGTACCTGTTTGATATGCCATGTTTAATGCTTCATCTGTATACCAACCCATGAACATGTAACCATCTCTTGTTGGTGTTGGCAAGTTAGAAATACTTGAACCTTCAGTTATCATGAATGCATCAACTGATGTACCACCGTTGGTTTCAAATGAAACATTGTAATATACTTCTTCATATGTCCAACCCGCATGCAGCATTAAATCTTCTGTAACTGGTGTGTCGAAATCATAAACGAAATCCAAACTACTATCAGTGAACCAGTTTACAAATCTATATTTCCCATCGTTTGCTGGATCTGTTGGTCTTTCAACTGAAGTTCCACTCACAACTACGACATCATCAATATCTGCTCTGCCATAGGTATTAAATGTGACAGTATACGTTGTACTCTCGGCTAATACTGTTAAACCAATTGAAGCAGAACGATATTCATTCTGATAGCTGATTGTATATGTTAATGTAATAAATTCATCTTCAGTTGTTCTAAATACCTCACCGTTGGAATTAATAATTTCGCGATTAGAACTACCCCAACTTATTGTTGCTTCTGGAGAAAGATTGGAAGTAGATGGTAAGATTAAATCCTTCGTAACATGTGTTGCATCATCACCAGCTGCATAACCAATATGCAAAGCTTCTTCGATATCATCAATTGTAGCGATATATTGCAAAACTGTTACATCAAAAGTACCAATCAATGTTTCCCCTGCATAACTTATTGTATAAGTTAATATGACATCATAATCTAAGTTACCTTGAACAACTTGTCCACGATTACTAATCACTTCAGGTAAACTACTTTCCCATGTAATCACTGAATTCGTATAAAATGATGAAGTATGTGGTAATAATATATTTTGTGTGATATGTGATGCATCGTCACCAGTTGCATAAACAATATCGATATCATTTTCAATATCTTCTATTGTATATGTTTCAGGTTGTGTAGCTACACAGCCGATTAATGTAAATGTAAGTAGAAATGTAATCACTGTTGATAGAATTTTTTTCATGCTAAACCTCTTTTCACTAGCAATTCTATTGTAAACTTATTTTTATGTTTATTCAAGAAAAAAAACAAGCCGAAGCTTGTTTTTAAACAAATTCAATAATCGCCATTGGAGCTGCATCACCACGACGAGGAACCGTCTTGATAATTCTTGTGTAGCCACCTTTACGATCTTGATAGCGTGGTCCGATTTCATCGAACAACTTTTGAAGTGCATTTTGAGATTCGCTTACTTGTTCGAAACGAACAGTTTCAGCTGCTTGACGTCTAGCTGCTAAAGAACCATCTTTCGCTAGTGATACCATTCTATCAGCTAGTTTTTTAAGTTCTTTTGCTTTTGCCTCTGTCGTTGTAATACGTTCATTGATGATGATATCTGTAACAAGGTCACGTAATAATGCTTTACGTTGATCACTTGTACGTCTTAATCTAGAATATGCCATGATTTACTCCTTATCTACATCGTCAGCGAATTGATCTTTGCTTGACGTGTTTTCGAATTCGAGGCCATGTTCAGCTAGTTTTTCCTTTAATTCTTTAAACGATTTACGTCCAAGACTTCTAAGGCGCATAACATCCTCTTCCGTTAAACGGATGATTTGTGCGACGGTATAAATACCAGAACGCTTCAAACTATTAAATAGTCTGACTGAAAGATCTAATTGTTCAATCTTCATTTCAAGTTTCTTGTTAACAGGTTCATCTTCAGCTTCATAAATGAAGTCCGCATCTTGTGCTGATTCACTAATTTCAACAATAACTTGGAAATAGTCAATTAACATTTTACCTGCAAGCGCAAGTGCATCTTTTGCTTCAATTGCACCATTTGTTTCAATTTCTAATGTTAACTCATCAGTGTCGCCTCTTGTTTTTTCAACATGATAGCTTACACGTGTAACTGGTGTATAAATTGAATCAATTGCAATAACACTTTTTTCATTTTTGCTGTAAGCCTTATTTTTCTCAGCGCTAACATAGCCAACACCACGTCTTACAGTAACAGTCATTGATAATGTACCGTTTTCTTCCAAATTAGCAATCACTTGATCTGGATTTACAACTTCAACACCATCAACATGGATAAAGTCCGCAGCAGTTACTTGACCAGCACCTGATGCATATAATTCAAGTTGTTGTTCAAAGTTTGGATCGTTAGATTCAACTTGAAAAATAACTTTTTTAAGATTTAATACAATACCCATAACGTCTTCATAGACGCCATCAATTGTAGCAAATTCATGCTCTACTTCATCAATTTTAATATTGACGATTGCTGCGCCGGGAAGCGACGAAAGCAAGACACGACGAAGCGCGTTACCGAGCGTAATACCATAGCCACGTTCGAGTGGTTTAATCACAAAACGACCTTTATTACCATCGACCGATAACTCTTCAACTGCAGTCGGTTTTTCAAATTTTAACTCTTTCATTCGTTACCCCTCCTTTGCCTTATCCGCGAGGACGTTTAGGCGGTCTGCATCCATTATGTGGAACCGGCGTTACATCCTTAATCGCAGTAATTTCAAGACCAGCTGCCTGAAGCGAACGAATTGCTGCTTCACGACCAGGACCAGGTCCTTTAACTGAAACTTCAACTTTGATCATACCATTATCCATCGCGGCTTTAGCAGCAGATTCTGCTGACATTTGTGCTGCGTATGGTGTTGACTTACGACTACCTTTATAGCCTAATGCACCAGCACTAGCCCATGCTACTGCGTTTCCGTCAGTATCAGTAATTGTAACGATTGTGTTATTAAACGTTGTGTGAATATGTGCAACACCAAGGGGAATATTCTTTCTAACTTTACGTTTCGTTGTTTTTTTACGAGCCATGATTTATTCCCTCCTTATTTCTTTTTACCGGCAATAGCCTTTGGCTTGCCTTTACGTGTACGTGCATTATTTCTAGTGTTTTGTCCACGTACTGGTAAATTTCTACGATGGCGCATACCACGGTATGAACCAATTTCCATTAGTCTCTTAATATTCATAGTGACTTCACGACGAAGGTCACCTTCAGTTTGGTAATTTAATACTTCTGTACGAATACGAGATAACTCATCTTCTGTTAGCGCATGAACGCGTGTGTCTTCACTGACATTAGCGTCTTTTAATATTTGTTTGGATGTTGTTAATCCAATACCATATATATAGGTTAACGATACCACGACGCGCTTTTCGCGTGGAATATCTATACCTGCAATTCTAGCCATAATTCCTCCTTAACCCTGTCTCTGGTTATGTCTTCTGTTTTTCTTGTTGATAACATAAACGCGACCTTTGCGTCTCACAATAATGTCATCTTCGCTACGTTTTTTAACGGATGCTTTTACTTTCATAAAATGTTCCTCCTCATTTACGGCGATACGTGATTCTTCCGCGGGTTAAGTCATATGGTGATAATTCTACTACCACTCTATCACCAGGTAAAATGCGTATGTTATGCATGCGGATTTTACCGGACACATGCGCGATCACTGTATGCCCGTTCTGTAATAACTCTACCTTAAATTTCGTATTCGGTAGAATTTCAATAACTTTTGCTTCTACTTCAATTAAGTCTTGACGTGCCATAGCCTCACTCCTTTTTGGCTGCCGTTAGGATATCATATCCCGTTTCGGTGATAACAATCATTTGCTCAAAATGAGCACTTGGTTTTTTATCAGTTGTGATTGTTGTCCAATTATCTGATAGAATGCGAACATGTTTAGTCCCAAGATTAACCATTGGTTCCACACAAAACGTCATTCCTGGTTTCAATACCGCACCTAGTCCAGGTGCACCAAAGTTTGGTACATATGGGTCTTCATGTAATTCACGACCAATACCATGACCTGTAAATTCTTCTACGATCCCATATCCATAAGGCTTTACATAAGCTTCAATCGCATGTGAAATATCTGATACATGTTGACCAGGTTTCGCGAATTTCAACCCTTCATAAAGCGCTTCTTCTGTGACTTTAAGTAACTGTTTGATATCATCGGATACCTCACCTACTGGGTAAGTGGTTGCTGAATCAGCATGATATCCTTTATAATTGACACCAAAATCTAATGTGACAATATCCCCGGCTTTTAAAACTTTCCGTTTTGATGGTATACCGTGTACAACTACTTCATTGACTGATGTACAAAGTGTACCTGGAAAGCCTTGATATCCTTTGAATGAAGGTATACCACCAAGTTTAATAATATGTGCTTCAGCAAGCTGATCAAGCTGATAAGTCGTTACACCCGGTTTGACATGTTTTGCCACCATTTGACGTGTCTCGTCTAAGATACGTCCTGCTTGACGCATCAGCTCAATTTCTCGTGATGATTTAATTTGAATCACTTTAGCTCACCTAACGCTTTTACGATCAACTCATTTGTATGTTCAATTGCTGTAGAACCATCAACTGAAATGAGTAAACCTTTTTCTTCGTAATAACCGATTACCGGTTCTGTTTGTTCATAATAAATCTTTAATCTATTACCAACTGTTTCAGGTTTATCATCTTCACGGTGGATTAATTTACCACCACAAACATCACATACACCATCAACTTTTGGCTTGTTATTTTTTGTATGATAGACAGCGCCACATGAAGAACATACACGACGACCACTAATGCGATCAAGTATTAGTTC
This sequence comes from Acholeplasmataceae bacterium, assembly GCA_963676765.1. Taxonomy (GTDB): domain Bacteria; phylum Bacillota_I; class Bacilli_A; order Acholeplasmatales; family Acholeplasmataceae; genus WOFB19. The sequence goes on along the minus strand of OY781159.1, from coordinate 293,293 downwards.
ATCATCAGCTTGGATATTAATCACAGCTGTGAGTTTCATATCTAACTCATCAAGTGCATTATCCAATGCTTTTGCTTGTTCTATGTTACGTGGATAACCATCAAACATGAACCCATCTTTCACATCATCGCGATAGAGTCTTTGACGAACAATTTCGTTCGTGATATCATCAGGTACTAATAACCCTTGATCAATATAAGACTTTGCTATCTTTCCGATTTCAGATTCTTGTTGAAACAATTCTCTAAAGATGTTTCCTGTAGAAATATGCGGAATTTGATAATGCTTTTTTAGGATGGCTGCCTCAGTGCCTTTACCGACACCAGGAGGACCCATTAATATAATGCGCATTTTCTCACTCCTACGATGGTGCATCACTTAAATGGATTAAGGATGCTGCCGTATTCAGTTTGGCTTGCGTCTGTTTCAACTTGTTTTGTTGTTTCAATCGCAACACCAACGATAATCAATAAACTGGTACCACCTATTGTAACGGCACTTGCTTCAGCATTAGTGAAGTTAAAGATTGATGTTGTGATAATTGGCAATACTGCTAGTACAACTAAGTAGAATGTACCAATCACAGTAATCTTAAATAATAGGCTTGCAACGTAGTCTTGCGTATCCATACCCGGTCTTACACCAGGGATATACGCATTTGACTTAGATAAGTTATTCGCAATCTTTTCTGGGTTGACTTGTACGAATGAATAGAAGAATGAGAATATAACGATGAGTAATACATAAACGATGAATCCAATCGGTTGTCTTGAGCTAAAGACTCCTGTAAAGAAATCCGCCACACCGCCTGATCCATTCACTGAACCAATAATAGTTAATGGAATACTCATGATTGTTTGTGCAAAGATAACTGGAATAACGCCACCTGCATTAAGCTTCATTGGGATATTAGAATCCGATTTACCTTGTCTATTCGCATATTGCACTGGTAATTTCCTTGTTGCAATTTGCATGTAAACAACACCCAATAGAATACCAACATAAAGCAAGATAATGATAATGAAGAATACATATGACCAACCACTTGTGCTGTTTGTGATGTATTTACTCCAAAGTGTTGTCCACATCGTTGGTAAACTGGTAACAATACCAGCAACAATCAACATCGATGCACCATTACCGACACCTTTTTTTGTAATTAATGATGAGAACCACATCGCAATCGCTGTACCACCTGCCATGACTAATGCCATGTAGATATAGAAGAGATAACGATAATCATCGACAACCCCTGCTTCAATACCAGGGATAATAACACTACCAAAGTTTGAAACACCTAAGATCAATGCGAAACCTTGGAAGAATGCTAATGCGATAGCTAGATAACGCGTAACTTTTGTTAAGTTTTGCTTACCAACTTCACCTTGTTCGCTCCATTCTTTGAACTTAGGTAAAACCATTTGTAACATTTGAACAACAATAGATGCTGTAATGTATGGTGTAATACCAAGCGACATGATGGAGAAATTCTCGAGTGAACGACCACTAAAGTTATTTAAAATGTCAACAAAGCTTCCGCTTGTTTGCATAAAACTCGTAATCGCAGCCGTATTAAAGAGTGGGACCGTAATAAAACTGATGATTCTAACCGCTAACAGGATGAGCAAAGTGAATGCTAGACGTAACATGACGTCCTTATTGCTTAGAACTCTTTTTATACGTAACCACATCTTTAAATCACCTCTACTGTTCCACCGGCTTTTGTAATTGCTGCCTCAGCAGCCTTTGAAAAGACGTTAGCTTTAACAGTTAACTTTTTCGTAAGTTCACCGTTAGCAAGAACTTTCAAACCAGATTTTAATTTTTTAATTACATTACCTGATAGTAATAATTCTGGTGTCACGACGTCGCCGTCATTAAACTTTTCAAGATCTGATAAATTAACAATTGCGTATTCCTTACGTGTATAGTTTTTGAAACCACGTTTTGGAAGACGTTGGAAGAATGGAATTTGTCCACCTTCAAATCCAGGACGAGGTCTCCCGCCTGAACGAGCAAGTTGACCTTTGTCCCCACGTCCTGAAGTACTACCAGTACCAGAACCAGGACCTCTTCCCACGCGTTTTCTGTTTTTTATTGAACCCTTTGCAGGTTTTAATTCATGTAACATGGGGGCCTCCTTACGCTACTTCTTTAACGTCAATTAAATGAGAAATAGTTTTTAACATTCCCATAATTGCGTCATTCGGTTCTTTTTCAACGACTTGATGAATCTTTTTTAAACCTAATGCATGTGCTGTTTTTACTTGATTAGGTTTTCTGCCAATAAGGCTTCTTGTTAATGTAATTTGTAACTTTTTCATTATGAAAGCTCCGATACATCAACGCCACGTAATGCAGCAACCATCTCTGGTGTGCGTAGTGACTTAAGCCCTTCGAATGTTGCACGAATCATATTGATTGGTGTACTTGTTCCAATTGACTTAGATAAAATGTCGTTAATACCAGCTAGCTCGAATACAGCACGAACCGGGCCACCAGCAATAACTCCGGTACCTTCTGAGGCAGGTCTTAAGAATACCTTACCAGCACCGAATACACCTGTTACTTCATGCGGAATTGTTGATCCAACTGAAGGTACAGTAATTAAGTTTACTTTTGCAGCTTCAATCGCTTTTTTAATAGCAGCAGGTACTTCTGATGCCTTACCGGTACCAAAGCCTACTCGGCCTTGTCCATCACCAATAACAACGAGTGCTGCAAAGCGGAATCTACGTCCACCTTTAACAACTTTCGTTACACGGTTAATGGCAACGACGCGTTCTTCAAACTGCTTTTCTTGTGGTTCATTTTTGCGGTTATAATTTCTAGCCATGTCGTTTACCTCCTAAAATTGTAAGCCAGCTTCACGAGCAGCATCCGCAAGTGCTTTAATACGTCCATGGTATAAATAACCACTACGATCAAATACAACTTGTTTGATACCCTTCGCTACAGCTTTTTCAGCGATTAGCTTACCAACTGCCTTAGCTGATTCAATATTTGAATGCTTAAGGCCTGCTTCACGGCTATTCGCCGCGAATAATGTTGTCTGATTCACGTCATCAATGAGTTGCGTGTAGATCGCCGTATTTGAACGATAGACTGAAAGTCTTGGACGTTCTGCTGTTCCAGAAACAGTTTTACGAATACGAAGATGACGCTTATGACGTGCGACATTTTTTGATAGTTTTTTAATCATAAATCATTCATCTCCTTACTTCGCTGTCTTACCGGCCTTACGAGGTACATATTCACCAACATAGCGAATACCTTTACCAAGATAAGGTTCTGGTTTCTTGACGCTTCTAATTTTTGCTGCAAACTCACCGACTAGTTGTTTGTCGATACCTTCAATAATCACATCAGTGTTTTTAGGTAATGTTACCGTAACACCTTCTGGAATTGGAAGTTCCACTGGATGTGAGAACCCCATTTGAAGAACAACGACATTACCTTGCAATTGTGCACGGTAACCAACGCCGCGAATTTCTAATTGTTTTTTAAATCCCTCAGTAACACCAACAACCATATTGTTTAATAAGGCTCTTGTTGTACCATGGATCTTTCTTGTAAAGATTTCATCGTTAGGTCTTTCAACTGAAAGTTCAGTACCATTTAATGCAATCTTCAAATTTTCATTGAATGTGAATTCAAGTTGACCTTTTGGTCCTTTAACAACGACGTTGTTATCCTGATTAATCGTGACTGTAACGCCAGCAGGAACTTGAATCACTTTGTTACCTATACGTGACATAATTTCCTCCTTTTATTACCAGACGTATGCTAACACTTCGCCACCAACTTGGGCCAAGCGTGCTTCACGATCTGTCATGATACCTTTAGACGTTGAGATTAATGCGATTCCTAAACCATTAAGCACTTTTGGTAATTCACCTACATTAGCGTAGATGCGAAGGCCTGGTTTCGATATCCGCTTTAATCCTTTAATAACACGTTCTTTAGTGTCTGTATACTTTAATGAGACAACAATTTTGCTAAATGCTCCATCTTTTTCTGTCTTGTAGTTGACAATAAATCCTTCTTTCTTTAAAACAGCTAAAATATCTGATTTAAGTCTAGAAGCTGGCATGTCAACACTTGCATGGCGCATTCTATTAGCATTTCTGATACGGGTTAGCATATCAGCAATTGGATCAGTCATAACCATGTTAGTTCCTCCTTTATTACCAGCTTGCTTTTTTCACGCCTGGAAGTTCACCCTTGTGAGCTAAGTCACGGAACTTCAAGCGAGATAAGCCAAACTTACGCATGTAGGCGTGTGGACGTCCGTCAATTGAATCGCGATTACGAATACGTGTAGCTGATGCGTCTCTTGGAAGCTTTTGAAGTGCTTCATAGTCACCCTTAGCTTTTAGTTCTGCAATTTTTTCACGATAGCGATTAGCGATTTCGATTCTTTTTTGATTTTTTACAATCTTAGATTTTTTTGCCATAATCCGCCTCCTACTTCTTAAACGGCATACCAAGTGAAGTAAGCAATGCTCTACCTTCTTGGTCTGATTTAGCCGTTGTAACAATTACAATATCCATGCCGCGAACTTTTTTAACTTTATCAAGGCTGATTTCAGGGAAAATGATTTGTTCTCTGATACCAACTGTATAGTTACCGCGACCATCAAATGAATTGGCACTAATTCCTCTAAAGTCACGCACGCGTGGAAGCGCAACGTTAATTAACTTTTCAAGGAAGTAATACATTCTACTGCCACGAAGCGTTACTTTAGCACCAATTGGCATACCTTCTCTTAACTTGAAGTTAGAGATTGATTTGCTTGCTTTAGTGATAACTGGCTTCTGTCCAGTAAGTTGTTCCAATTCTACAACTGCATCATCCAAAACTTTTGGATTGAATACAGCATCGCCAATACCCATGTTAACGACTATTTTATCAATTTTAGGAACTTCCATAACTGATGAATAATCGAATGTTTTAATTAACTCGGGTTTGACTACTTTTTCATATTTATCTTGAATTACGCTCATAATCAAACTCCTTATTTATCTAAGACTTCGCCAGACTTTTTAGCATAGCGAACCTTTTTACCATCGACTTCTTTGTATCCAACTCTTGTTGGTTCTCCAGTCTTTGGATCAATAAGCGCTACATTTGAAACATGGATTGGCGCTTCTTTATCAATAATACCGCCTTTATCATTTGCGTTTGTTGGACGTTGGTGTTTCTTCATCATGTTAATTCCTTCAACAATAACGCGATTTGTACTAGGATAAACTTTTAAGACGCGGCCTGTCTTTCTTGTCTTTTTACCCTTTTTATCAACTGCGAATTGATCACGTCCTGCGATCACTGCAACTGTATCTCCAGCTTTGATGTACATAGACATGACCTCCTTATAATACTTCTGGAGCTAGAGAAACGATCTTCATGAAGTTCTTTTCTCTTAACTCTCTTGCCACTGGACCGAAGATTCTCGTTCCGCGTGGTGTCAAGTCATCACGAATGATGACTGCTGCGTTTTCATCAAATTTAATATAAGATCCGTCAGCGCGACGTAATCCTTTTTTAGTTCTAACAACGACAGCCTTTAGGACTTCGCTCTTTTTAACCATACCCGCAGGTGTGGCTTTCTTAACTGTGACGACGACGATATCCCCGATATTCGCATAGCGACGACCAGTACCACCTAAAACCTTAATAACTAAGACTTCTTTAGCACCAGTGTTATCAGCAACCATCAATCTGCTTTCCTGTTGTATCATAGCTTATATCCTCCTTATACCAAGTCGGCTTTAGCAACGACTTTAACTAAACGGAAACGTTTAGTTTTGGAAAGTGGACGCGTTTCTTCAATAATAACCGTGTCCCCGATTCCTGCTAAACCTTTTTCATCGTGCGCATGGAATTTCTTGGATACTTTGACACGTTTACCGTAAAGACGGTCTTTTTTGTAAGTTGTTACTTCAACAGAAATTGTTTTATCCATTTTATCGGAAGTTACAATACCTGTGAACACTTTTCTTGCATTACGTTCCATGGTATCCTCCTTACTCCGTACGTTCGCCGATGATTGTTTTCATCTGCGCAATCGTTTTCTTAACTTGACCAATACGCGCTGTATTTTCAAGTTGTCCTACTGCAAGCTGAAAGCGTAAGTTGAATAACTCTTTCTTCAACTCGTCAATTCTTTTTTCAAGATCAGGTGTGCTGACCTTTCTTAATTCTTTAGCTTTCGTCATGCTTGCTCACCTCTTTTGACAATTTTTGTCTTGATAGGAAGCTTATGTGATGCTAGGCGTAATGCTTCTTTTGCTACTTCGTCAGATACACCATTGATTTCAAACATAATCTTACCTACTTTAACAACTGCCACCCAGTGGTCTGGAGCACCTTTACCAGATCCCATACGCACTTCAAGTGGTTTTTTGGTTTTTGCCAAGTGTGGGAAAATATTAATCCAAACTTTCCCTAATCTTTTCATGTGTCTTGTCATCGCGATACGTGCAGCTTCGATTTGGCGGTTTGTAATCCATGCACCTTCCATAGCAACTAATGCATAGTCACCATTTAAGATTTCGTTACGCCCCTTTGCCTTACCTTCATAGCTGACACGGTGAGGACGACGGAACTTTGTTCTTTTAGGCATTAACATAATTACTTATTGCCTCCTCTTCTACCGCGGTTACTACCACGTTTACCACGACGGCTGTTGTTACGTGGTACGCGTTCTAATTGTTTCTTTAAGTTTTCTTCACGTGTTTGCCCAGGCAATACTTCACCATTATAAATCCAAACTTTAATACCTAAGATACCGTATGTTGTACGTGCTTCTGCAGTTGCATAATCGATATCTGCACGTAAAGTGTGAAGTGGAACTTGTCCTTCTGAATAGCCTTCGCTACGAGCGATTTCTGCACCACCAAGACGGCCTGCTACTAATGTTTTAACACCTTTAGCACCTGACTTTAATGCGCGTTGAATCGCAATTTTTTGCACACGTCTAAATGACGCACGATTTTCTAATTGTTCTGCAATACTTTGAGCAACTAATGTTGCAATTCTTTCTGGATGTGTAACTTCAATAATTGAAAGTACGATTTCTTTTTCTGTAAGTGTTTCTAATTTTGCAACCGCAACTTTCTTAGTTTCACCATCACGACCAATAACCATACCAGGTTTAGCAGTATGAAGTGTGATTTTCACACGGTCTTTACCGCCTTTACCTTTTACGCGTTCGATTTCGATGTGAGAAACTGCTGCCTTTTTATAAAAGCTGTTTAAGTATTTACGGATAACTGCATCTTCTTTGACGAGTGCAGGGACATTGCCTTTTTCCGCATACCATCTTGAATCCCAATTACGAATGACGCCAACACGCATGCCGACTGGATTTACTTTTTGACCCATGCTCTCACCTCTACTCTCTCTCAGCCACAACAACTGTGATGTGACTTGTTCTCTTCTTGATGATGTCCCCTTGACCTTTTGCACGTGGCAATAGTCTCTTTAAACGGACACCTTCCGTTACATAGCATTCCTTGACATATAAATTGTCAACGTTTGCGTTATCATTATTTTCTGCGTTCGCAATCGCACTGTTTAACACCTTTAAAATAATTGGTGACGCACCACGAGGTGTGAACATTAAGACAGCTTGCGCTTCTTTAACATCACGACCACGGATCAAATCAATGACCAAGCGTGCTTTACGTGGAGCAATGCGAACGGTTTTAGCAGTAGCTTTCGTTTCCATCATTTCTCCTCCGATTATTTCTTCTTAGCTTTCTTGTCTTCTTTACTGTGACCATGATAAGTCCTTGTTGGTGCAAATTCACCAAGTTTATGACCAACCATATCTTCAGTAATGTAGACAGGAACATGCGATTTACCATTATAAACAGCAATTGTGTGTCCGATAAAGTCAGGGAAGACTGTCGAACGGCGTGACCATGTTTGAATAACTCTTTTTTCATTCGCTGCATTTTGCTTGCGAACTTTATTAAGCAAGTGTAGATCACAGAAAGGTCCTTTTTTAATTGAACGTGCCATATCTCATTTCCTCCTACTTCGTACGGCGACGAATGATTAAGTCATTCGAAGCTTTTTTGCTGTCTCTCGTTTTAACACCGCGAGCTTTTTTGCCCCAAGGTGTCATCGGTGACTTTCTACCAACCGGTGCTCTACCTTCACCACCACCATGAGGGTGATCGTTAGGATTCATTACCGATCCTCTAACTGTTGGCTTAACGCCCATATGACGTTTACGACCTGCTTTACCGATGTTAACAAGTTCCCAAGCTTCATTACCTACAACACCAACTGTTGCGCGGCATGTGCCTAAGATCTTTCTAACTTCGCCAGATTGCAAACGAACTAGTACATACTTTTCTTCACGACCTAGAATTTGTGCAGACGCACCAGCACTACGTGCGATTTGTCCACCTTTACCAGGACTTAATTCAATATTGTGAATAATCGTACCCACTGGGATGTTCATAAGTGGCATAGCATTCCCAACTTTAATATCTACGCGATCGCCAGAAATAATTTCTTGGCCAACAGCAAGTCCTGCAGGTGCGATGATATAGCGTTTTTCTCCATCAACATAGTTGATTAACGCAATGTTAGCAGTACGGTTTGGATCGTATTCGATCGTTGCCACTCTACCAACAATATTATCTTTATTTCGCTTAAAATCAATTACACGATATTTTCTTTTGTGACCACCGCCAATGTGACGTACGGTAATCTTACCTTGGGCATTTCTTCCGCCCGATTTAGAAAATGGTTCTAGTAGTGATTTTTCAGGAGTTGATGTTGTAATTTCATCGTAGGTTAATACGCTCATGTTGCGTCGACCATTTGTCGTCGCTTTGTATTTTTTAACCGCCATTTCGGTTAAACCTCCTCTAATCGTTCACTTAGATTGTGAAGGCGTCAATCTTTTGGCCTTCTACTAACTGTACAACAGCTTTTTTATAAGCTTGTGTGTACCCTTCATACTTACCAACACGTTTTTTCTTAGGTTTCATATTAATTGTGTTAACAGAAATTACATCAACGTTGAAAATTTCTTCAACAGCTTTCTTAATTTCAACTTTATTCGCAGTTTTTGCAACTTTGAATGTGTATTTGTTAAAACCTTCGATTAACTTTGTTGTTTGCTCCGTAATAATTGGAGCTTTTAAAATGTCGTAGTACTTAGTCATTACCTAATACCTCCTCGAGTGCAGAAACCGCATCTTTCGTTACAACAACGCCGTTGCAATTCAAGAGGTCATAAACACTCACGTGTGAAGCATCAACAAGTTTGACTGATGGCACGTTTCTAGAAGCCAACACGACATTGCTTGAGAAATCTTTCCCAACAACTAATACTTTACCTTCAACGCCAAGATCATTTAAGACTGCTTTGAATGCTTTTGTTTTAGGTGCTTCTAATTCAAGTGCATCAACAACTTTTAATTGTTCGTTTGAAAATTGATAAGATAATGCTGAACGTAATCCAAGTTGTCTAACTTTTTGATTTAATTTCACTGCGTAACTTCTTGGTGTTGGTCCAAAGACAACACCACCGTGACGCCATTGTGGTGAACGTGTAGAACCTTGACGAGCACGACCTGTACCCTTTTGACGCCATGGCTTTCTACCTCCACCGCGAACTTCACCGCGGTTCTTAACATCATGTGTTCCTTGTCTCATTGCAGCACGCTGTGCTTTTACAACTTCGTATAGAACATGTTGATGTGGTTCGATACCGAATACGAAATCAGATAATGTAAGGTCAGCGACCTTGCTGCCTGCTTGATTTAATAAAACTGTTTTTGGCATGATCGTTCCTCCTAATTACCCTTCACAGCAGATTTAACGATTACGAACCCTTTTTTAGGACCCGGAACGCTTCCGCTGATTAACAACACTTGGTTTTCAACATCAACATTCACAACTTTTAAGTTTTGAATTGTTACTGTTTCGTGACCCATTTGTCCCGGAAGGTTTTTACCCTTCATGTTACCTTTAACTGGTCCCATTGAACCAGGTCCACGATGGTATCTAGAACCATGCGCCATCGGTCCACGATGTTGATTGTGTCGTTTAATACTACCTGCATAACCTTTACCTTTTGACGTTCCTTGAACATCAACGGTTTCGCCTGCTTTAAATAAATCGATACTAACTGGCCCACCAACCGCAATGCTTAATAACTCATTGTCAAGCTCTTCTTTAAAGCGGAGTTCTTTAACGAAGCGCTTAGGTGCTGTGTTAGCTTTTTTCACGTGCCCTTGTTCAGGCTTGTTACTTAATTTTTCCCGTTTCGTTTCAAAGCCGATTTGTGTTGCAACATATCCATCAGTTTCAACTGTCTTTTGTTGAAGTACAACATTATCAGCCACATCGACAACGGTAACTGGAACTAAAACGCCTGCTTCATCGAAGATTTGCGTCATGCCCAATTTTCTACCTAAGATTCCTTTGGCCATTTTCTTACCTCTCTTGTTTTATTTGCCTATTTCGTCTTATTTTTTTAAGACGATGTCAATTCCTGATGGTAGGTCAATATCCATCAAGGCACTAATCGTTTTAGGATTTGGATCAATAATTTGAATTAAGCGCTTGTGTGTTCTACGTTCGAATTGTTCACGTGAGTCTTTATACTTATGTGGTGAACGAAGAATTGTGAAGATTTCTTTTTGTGTTGGTAGTGGAATTGGTCCTTGGACCTCAGCACCAGTGCGAACTGCACTGTCAACAATCTTCTTAGCAGCTTGATCAAGTAATCTGTGATCGTAAGCCTTTAAACGAATTTTAATTACATCTTTTGCCATTCTTTTTAGCTCCTTCCGCCTATAATCATGTATAGACTTGCTCCATGGAAATACCCGACTACTTAGACAACGGCTATCCGTGTGCCGGCAACCTCCCATTTCACAGCCTTCTCCTGCATACGCACGAGCGTTACTATTATATACAATATAACAAGTAATTGCAACCCTTTTAGGACATAAAATGAAATAAACACTACTTTTTTGAACATTTACATCACAAATTTTATGTTGAGTTTTTTTTCGCGTATATACCTCTCGTCTCTTCCCAATGCCTTAATACCGATGAAATGCTGCATAAATCTTCATATGGCATCATAAATGCTCTAAATCCCATGTTTATAAACCTCTTTAAACTACGCTTATGAGATAATACTTTTCCAAATAGCATTTGGTTTTTTGGTTGTTTAACACGATATATATAATGTGCATGTTTTAAATCTTCATATAAGAACTGTGTGTGGTGCGTTGTCAGATCTTCTTCATATTCTAATGCTAATTCGTCAAGAAAAAATATTGCTGTATGCATATCGCTAAAATCTTCACAATATTGCAAAGCCGATTCCGTTTCAATCGTCATGCCATATGTATGATTTCCATTAAACAATAAAGCATCCAATAAGTCTAACTCTTTATGCCAATATGGTAAATCTAATTTACTGTTGATGTGTGACACAATAAACGTGACATGGGGTTTTACTTTTTGGATCACTTTTACCACACCATATAACCATGGTTTTATTGCATGGTGCAAAAAGGAAAATCGTTCCACTTGTGTTTTAAGTTTTGGATCTAACATCATTTGATCATCATCATTGAACCTTGGTGTCATGATATAGATCATTTGATCACCAAAAACTGATACCATTTCTTCTAATATTTGTTCTACTTCTCTTTTGCTAATCATCAATCCTTTCATTAATAATAAATACGCCGTATGCCAAACAATACCTTTATAACCAATACGTTTAAGTTCTTCTAAATTTCTCATATCTACTACAGGTGCATATATTTCCAACTGTTTCAACGATTGTATATGTACATCTTTATGAAACATCATCGATGCGTTTTTTTTCATTAACTTAATGTTTGTCATTTTAGCAAATCTTTCATCGCGTTCGCTAAAGTCATTCTCAATGATAAAGCCATACACATACCGATTCAAATGATAAAGTAAATGAAAATCAAAAGACTTTAAATACACAAAACACGCTTTATCAACTTCTTTAAGTGCATATTTTAAAACCATACGTTTCGCTTCAATGACTAACTGCTCAATTAACATTTGCACCATATCTTCATAAGATGGATTTATATTGCGCTCCAAAACCGAATCTAACCCTGTTTTTATTGCTTTTAATATGTAGACATCTTTTAAAAATACATCATGACGAAATAATAGTTTCAAATCTACCATCACATCATACAAAGCAATCTCGTCACATGGATATAACGCATCAATCAACACTCGATTATCCATTAATTCATCCACAATAAAAAACCATTCATTCATCAATTGACTAAGGTCATCACTACAAACCTTAAAATAGAAAAGATCACCAACATGCACAACATGCTTATCCGGTGATCTTTTAACTGCTTCTTTCATAATTATCCCCCCGAATAATAGATTAAGATGCTTTTATCATTAATGCCGCACCAATAATGCCAGCATTATTACCTGTAACTGCTAATGCAAATTTGATCTTATCTGTATCAAATCTTGCATATGTTTTATATTTTTTTTCAATGGCATCTAACAAGAAGTTTCCCGCTTTCGATATACCACCACCAATAATGAATACTTCTGGTTCAATTATAACAGCAATCACGCTAAGTGCTTTTGCTAAATAATTCGTTACACGATCAAATGTTAACATCGCTGCCTTATCACCAGCTTTAGCTGCATCAAAGACATCTTTAACTGTGAAGTCTTTATCGTTTAATAATGAATCAGGATTATCTTTAATCATTCTTTTAGTGTAAGTTAAAATGCCTTTTGTTCCAGCAATCTGTTCTAAACATCCTGTTGACCCACAGCCACAAACTTCATCTGTATCATAAATCTTCATATGCCCAATTTCACCACCAGAACCTCTAGCGCCTTCGATCATTTCACCTTGTAAAATGACTCCACCACCAACACCAGTTCCGAGTGTCACCATGACAACATCTTCATATGTATCATAGAGCATGGATCTTTCACCTAAAGCTGCAATATTTGCATCATTAGCAAATCTCAACTTAACACCCTCAGGCAACCATTTTTTAAAGCTTTCTGTTAAATTAATTTTATACCACGATAAATTTGGACACCGCTCGACGTAACCGTTTTTTATTGGGCAGGGTACCGCTACACCAACGCCATAAATATCATCAAATGTTATATTGTGTTTCCTATTTAGTGTTGTAAGACCTTTAAAAATTGTATCAAAAATCGCCGTATCATGATCTTTTTTAGGCGTATCTAATTCTATTTTTTCTATGTGGTTCATTTGGTAGCTAAATAACCCAATTTTAATTGCTGTTCCACCAACATCAATGCCATATACATACTTGCTCATAATGTGCCTCCAATGTCTTAATGACCGAAACTATTATAACATGATACCCCCAAAAAATAAATATCGTCAATCAAACAAAAAGGCGTAGTGTACGCCTTCAAATTAATATCTATTCTTAAAATAATTACTAATGTTTTCTAATGATTTCATCAAAACTTCATCTTTTTCAAGTTCAAGATCTTTAAATAAAGAATCGATCATTTCATCGTGAAATTGATCATGAATATTTAACACATCTATTGCGCTCTGGTTTAATTTTAAATAAACCTTTCTTCTGTCTTTATCGTCTCTGTAACGATAAACATATTCTTTTCTAACAAGTACATTAACAGATGTAGTAAGCGTCCCCAACGTAACTCTCAGTTTTTTAGCGATGTTCCCCATAATAGGTACTTCTGAATTTCTTATCGCTTCTAAAACATGCACTTCTGTCATAGATAACTTTATCCCACGCTTTTTAAGTGTGTCTGCCTCAATGCTTAAAATATGATTAAAGACATCAACGAGCAATTCATTAATGACCTGTTTCGGGTCTACCATCGAAAAACCTCCCAATTATTGTAAAACAATATAACCGATGCCTAAAGTGCCCGGACCAGCATGTGCACCAACGACAGGTGTGAGTGGTACAATACGTACCGAAACATCTGGTCTTTTCGATTGAATATCTTGTTTAAACGCTTCAGCATCGTCTTTATTATTTGTATATGCTATAAATATTATAACATTTTTTCCTTCAATATCACTTTCGATAATTTCTAAGAGACGTTGTCTAGCTTTTTTTGTTGTTCTAATTTTTTCAAATGGTACTAAACTACCATCTTTCTGAACGTGTAACAGCGGTTTAATTTTTAACAATGTACCTAAGAAGCCGGAGGTTGCTGATAATCTCCCATTTTTGACTAAAAATTTAAGCGTATCCACCAATACATAAAGATAAATATGATCTCTAATATGCTCTAGTTCATCATATATATCAATGACAGCCTTGCCTTCATTGATCATGCGAATTGCTTCTTCTACTAAATACGCTTCACCATAAGATACACTTCTTGAGTCAAGGACAAAAACATTTAATCCTTCTACCATATCTTTTGCTAATAATGCTCCTTGATATGTACCACTAAGTTTAGCTGAAATAACAACAACAATAACATCTGTGTATCCTTCAGCTTTCATTTCCTCATAAGTGTGTGCAATTTTACCTGTAGAGGTTTGTGATGTTGAAATATCAACATCTGGATTATTCTCTAAGACTTCATAAAATTCTTTTGCTTGAATATCTACATAATCTTCATATTCTTTACCATCAAGATTTAATGTTGAGCGAATTAGCTTCACTGGATAATTCAACTTCATATAATCCACACCAGAATTTCCGCATACGATAATACCTATTTTGCTCATAACTATACTCCCTTATTTTTATTTTGAAGTTCAAATTATTTGGTTAATATCATGATAACATAATTCATATGAAAAGCAATAAAAAACACGTCAAATGACGTGTTAATTAATGAAATATGGACTAAAATATTAAACTAAACACATATGTGACACTGAGCAATCCAATACCTAAGCTTACAAGGTTTGCTGCTATGGTATATATGATTGCCTTTTTTTTCGTCTGTTCTATTAAATACTTACGGAAAATAAACAACTCTAAAGCAAACACTAGTGCTTCACCAATCAGTAAAATAATTATCCACCCTAATGTAGTCCAATATAAATAGCCGAGAATAATACCCACATAAAGCACAGCTTGTGTAGCTAAGTTTACATAAAGCATGGTCATAAATGATGATATTTTCCGATAACCAAAAGCGAATAACACTAATCCTTCTATGACAATCGTAAATAGAACGGTTGATATAATTTCTCTTACGGCTTGACCAGCAGGCACTACCTGATAAATCGTGTTTTGATCAAGTTCATGTATTTGTAATATCGGTAATGTGCCTTGGTTTTCTTCTTGGTTAGCATCAACTACTGATTCACTCATATCAAATGTAATATATGCATCCAACGTCTGCTTTCTAATAACTGGCGATATATACATACACCCATTTGTTGTTACAACAACAACCTTGAAGACATCTGGTGGTGCAAAGTATCCACAATGATAAACATGTTCACTTTTTTGTTCAATCCTTCTAGGGATATTCGTATATAGTGAATAAGATGCGTAACCATCATCATCCTGATAGCCATTTAAGCTAGATGAAATTGTATCTTTATAATAATAAGATAGTGCTGTGTCTAGCGCATCATCATCTAAAACTTCGACCTCTTTATCATACACCTTTAACAAGTCGAAATCATATGGTTGATCTAACCCAATAATCTCTACATCTGTCGTTGGTTTTGGACCCATGTCTGCATATATACTCGGCGAAGTAAAACCAACGATTAAAAGCATTAATACAATCAAATATACTTTTAAATGTTTCATATAACCCCTCCGATTCTAAGATAATTTGATTATATTCTTTATAATAAATAAATGCAAAATGTGATAATAACTTACAAAAAAAGAACATTCACATGCAAATGAACGCTCTTTTTATATCATTGTTTTTTTCGTTCTAATGTGGCGAAACAGGTTAAGTGTGTAAAACTATCGCTTACTGCATGAGATGTTACAACACGCCATCCCTCTTTAGCAAGTTCATTCAGTCTCTCTTCAAATCGTTCATAATCATGGGGTTGCTCTGAATAATTATATACTTCTTTGATCACTTTATATTCATACATATTGCTTTCTCCTAACATGATATTAGTTAGATTTTAACAAAATGATTGCCCAAATAAAAATGATTTAAACTAACCCCATACTTTCACAAAGTCATATATTATACAAAATACTGTACAAATATCATCACATGTGAAAATATACCTAATATCACAATTGGTACCATAAATTTTTTCTCAAATAATGTCCCCATAAACTGCATGAATAAACCTAATAACCAATAAATTGATAGCATACCCATCACAATCATACCTGCAACGCTAGCAACAATCTCTGGCCATACATGATATGAAATTAACACGGATAAACCTATGACTAAAACGCCAACACTAACAATTGATATTTTTCTTTGTGCTTCATAAGATTCACTTCTGCCACCATTGATCAACTTATAAGAAATCTTTTTTTGAATGACTAACACGTGAACAACTATTGACAAAACATAGAATACATAGCCAATTATTATATATAAACTATATGGCATTTCGCTCACCTCAATTTGATTATAACAAACCCAAATCATATAACCCCATCAAATACACAATAAAAAAGCCATTGCTGGCTTTAATTAAAGCAATTCTCTTTTTTTCTTCTCAAATTCTTCTCTGGTAATAATACCTTCATCATATAAATCTTTATACTTACGAAGTTCATCAGCAGCGCTAACTGAACTACCACCAAACGTACCGCTTGTATTTACAACACTTGAAAGACCTTGTTGCACTCTAAACTCTTCATCTGATTGCGTTAAATAAAAAATGCCTTCTACTAATCCAATGATAGACGGAATACCTGTCCAACAAAATAAGATGTATAAAATACCTGTACCACTTTTGTCTAAATAAAATTTATGAATACCTAAGCCACCTAGTAATATGGCCAACAATGCTGCAGTTATTCTATTTTTCATCGTTTCCTCCCATGATTCTTTTGGATTTTTCTTTAACAAATATAAACACATACTTCATCAATTTACCCAAAATTTTTATTATTATAACATAACCCCTCATTTTTAAATGATTCTTTTTTATACAATATGCATAGTAAAATTCTTATTGTATTTGAATGTCTTTATAATCAATCATTATAATTTGATTGATTTAGAACGATGTATTAGACATCTATATTCGCAGTAATTCATCATGAAAATGTAGTATTCCTTTATATTCTCAAAATTCGTCATAATAATAACCCCAAACATGTAGAATTTAGTTTCATTATAACATGACTATATTTATTGGAGACGTCAAATTTTCATCATGGTCTTGTGAAACAAGGACTTTTTTATATTTTATCAATGGTAACTCCAGCAAGCATTGAACTGCCAATACAAAGATTTTCAGTTGTTTATGTAATAAATCAATTTAGTATACCTTCTTTGATTTCCTATATTCAAATTTAAACCATATCAATACATATAAAACAAATGATACAAGTGCAACACTAATGTCATATCTACCTAGAGGCATTGCTGATCTTATAATGGCATATGTTGTAATATGAAAATCAGTTTGATAAATCCCATAAACAATCCAATCCATTATGGCCACAAGTCTCGATGTGAAAGTTGCGTATACAAAGGCAGTCATTAGAGATATAACAATAAAATCAGTTCTATCTGTCTTATAAAGTTTATTTATGTAATCAAGAGTATTATGTGCCTCTAGATTAATTGATTGATAGTTCTCAACAATGACTCCAATAATGAAAACAGAAATTATATATATGAAGTTGACTATCAAGCTTATGTAACCACCATCCAACTGAAATAAAGGATTGCCTTCTTCTGCAAAAGATGTATAATTTAAAAAATAAAATGTTAAACCAAAATCAACTATGAATAAAGATATAGCAATAATTAATAGTTTATATCTTCTCTTAATTTTCATGAATACACCTATTATTGTTTTCTTAATTATACCACCATGATACTAGAGCCTTAGAAAACTAAAGAAAAAGCCACTATAAATGTCTTATTTAAGGTCTTCATGGTGGCTCCGGGCAGAATTGAACTGCCGACACAAGGATTTTCAGTCGTTTTATGCGTATATATATATGTACCAATTAATTTATTTTAATCTAATCTTCAGATCCTGAATTGCATCAAACCAATCGGCAAAATAATCATCGCTTTCTCTCCAAAGTTCATATAATTCAGAATTTTCTTTATCCAGAACCTTGTCAATCATCATTTCACATAATACTAGGTGTTCTTTTTTTATTTGACTTTTCAAATCCTTCTCAACAAATTTACGTATATTATCTTCAACTTCATAATCGTTGCTAGGATTTCCTTTTGAGGCTGCAATTAGTTCAATGGCTATTAAGGCTTCAGATGCCATATCTGAATCTAGGTAATCCTCCTTTAAACCTGATTTGATAGTGCCTATCAAATAATCAATATTCAAATTATCTTCTACCTCAAATAGATAGTCTAATCCTAAATCATTTTCAAAATTTCCAATCCCCCAAGCTCCCATAATACCCTCCGATAAATTTTAGTTTTATTATGTATATTCTATCATTATCATATTAACAAGTAAATACGATATTTTTCATTCTAACTTGTTTATATAAAAAACTAAAGAAAAAGCCACTTTCAATGGCTTATTTAAGGTCTCCATGGTGGTTCCAAGCAAATTGAACTGCCGACACAAGGATTTTCAGTCGTATCATGCACTATTGATTTACAATAGTAAAGATATGACAGTTGAGAAAACAAAGAATATAATAGTAAATACACAAAAAAGTCTTTTGAATAGTTTTTCATCTTCAACTATATAACCTTTATAATAATCATTCTTTTTGTAATAAATTATACCGTATTTATTTCCTATTCTTGTTTTAGTAAATGGGTAAATATTTAAATAAAAATCCCTTTTGACTTCTTTATTATCATCTTCAACACCATAAAAGAAATTCCCATCGACGCCAAGGAGCTTTTTCTTCTCAATAATAATAACTTTTGTTTGTGCTGTTTGTTTTGCTTTCTTAATCCTTGAAACATGTAACATAAAAGCAACTAAAGTTGAAATTTGTACTAAATCAAAAAGAAGCCATATTGTTAGGTTAAATGAATTATTAAATAGTTCCAGGTTTTCAATAATCGGAAGAACAATAAAATAAACCATAGCATACATCGCAATAGAAAACAAAAATGCGATTATTGGATATATAAGAAAACTCTTTAGAATATCTTTGTTCTTCATTTAAAATTGCCCCATAAACGTTTTTCTTAATTATATCATTGTTTATTAATGTTGAGCAAGATGCAGTCGTCATATTGGATAAGCTCTCATTTTACAAAAGAAAAAGCCACTATAAATGGCTCATTTAAGGTCTTCATGGTGACTCCGGGCAGAATTAAACTATCGACACAAGGATTTTCAGTCATTTCATACATATCAAAAGTATTGTTATCTCTCCACATAAATAACCTCAACTGATATATCCTCTGTTTCGCCCTTAGGTAGTTCGATCATAAGAGCATACACTTCTGGCCATGAATCGCCAAAAGCATACCAAGGAATGTAATATTGAATCTCGATCTTTAGGATGTTATCCTGTAACTCTTGTTTTTTTATACAAAAATCGCTGCTATATGCTCTGTACGTAACATATGCAACAACTAATAGATTGTCCTCGAAATAATTATCTTCATAATTGCTCAAATCCTCAACAAGTGTATTAGATGCTTCATCATCGTTTTCTTCTATCCAATTTGTTACATCATTTATACTAGTTAAAATAAATGATTTAGAATACGTTCCTTGATCAATTAATAAAAGATCCTCTTCAGATACATCACTTATATTTATATTATAAACTTCCTCAAATAAACTCCTATCTTTAACACATCCATTTAATACAAACAATAAACTGATTATTGCAAGCAAATATATTTTCTTCATAGTACCTCCACACATTTTTTGAATAGATGAAATATAGTTTATTTCAACATAAGAATAGTACCGAAATACTTAATGGCTTGATTTCTGTCTCTTAATTGTGAATGTGAAAATGATAAATATCGTTGATATGATCATTACTATAAATGAATGTTCTGGGTTTTGCATATTGCTAAAATCAAATCTATAATTATTATCACTAGATTCGCGATTATAGGAAATTACAAATACAAAGATTCCTAAAAATAATAGGAAAATAAGAATAGTCTAATAGTGTTCCTATTTGTTGGTTTCATATAATTATCTCCTTTAATGCTATTTTAACATAAAAAACACCAATAAATTCTGCGATTAATAATTTCCAATATCGTAGTTAAAAACACTAAAGAATCAATTATTATTTGCCTTTGAATTCATAAACTTTTGAAATAATTTTTCTTTAGTGATTTCTTCATCATTTAACTTTAGAATACGATTTATCTTATAACCGAAGTAAATAATTACAAATATTCCATATGCACATGATAAAACACCTACAACAATAAACAGTATTTGTTCAAAAATTACACCCGAAATAATGATTGTTGGATTTAACGTTGATACAATTACAATGCTTATGAGAATAACTTTATTCCATGCTTTTCTAAATTTAACCTTTGTTTCGTCTAATTCTTGCTTGTTATAAGTTTTTGTATCTTCATCATTATTCATTATATAGTCTCCTTTTGTTTATCTTAATTATATCATCTAGTCAAACTAGTTCGCACGCTGCTTAGTCAATTTAGAGACACTTAATAATTTATCAAAAGAAAAAGCCATCACAAATGGCTTATTTAAGGTCTCCATGGTGGTTCCAAGCAAAATTGAACTGCCGACACAAGGATTTTCAGTCTTTTCACGCACCAACTATTTTAATATTACGTCTTTCGCTATGAAATCAATCTCTTGTATTTGCTTTTTAGAATCATATATTAACATGCAGAACTTTATACTATTAGTCTGTTCATATAATTCTACATATATAATCATTGCATTTTCCCATTCTTTATCAAATTCAGATATACAATCAATAAAGTTGATTTCAGAAATGTTGCCATATGCTCCTAAAGAATCAATTTTGATATTAACATTTGACTCGTCTTTGAAAATTGATAGTATTCGTGCATCGTGTAAATCAAACAAACTTCTCAATGAAGAAAGTTTCCCATTTGTTATCAGTTCATCATGTAGATGATAGTTTTCAAAAGCAGAGTCAACTTTTTCTTTATCGATATTGAAGTTAGGATATGGTTTCCAATTTGATACTAATTCCGCTATGTATTCTGCTGATGCACAATCAGATTTCTTGATTTCTGCTATTTGTTCTTTACTTGTGTATAATCCAACCATTTGCATAAGTTGGTATATTTCTTTTGTTAAAATATTCATTTTGCTCCTCTAAATAATGGATTTTCAGTCGCTTTACATACAAATGTCAAACACTCTATCTCGTGACATTATATTCAGTCAATCTAATTAAGCACTTTAAAAAGAAATATTCTTCTGAATCTTCCGGATACTTAGTATAAACACTTTCAAGATTTATATCAATTTTACCTTTATAATATTTTTTTAGTAATTTATACTCTTTATTGATATTTTTCAAAGCTTCTAGTGTCATCTCAAACGACAGTTTATGATCCATATCAAGACCATTTACTTCGTTACCTAAATAATCATAAGCTTGTGTAACATTTTTAACTTTAATCGTACTAAGACTAGTATAAAGTTTTTCCATTTCTGGTGTCATAGATAATCCCCACTTTTTATTTAATTATATATTATTCATAAAAATTAGACAAGGTATTGTCGACAAAAGGACTTTTGATGATTCTTCAAAAGAAAAAGCCACTATAAATGGCTTATTTAAGGTCTCTATGGTGGCTCCGGGCAGAATTGAACTGCCGACACAAGGATTTTCAGTCCTTTGCTCTACCGACTGAGCTACAGAGCCAACTATGGCGGTCCGGACGGGAATTGAACCCGCGATCTCCTGCGTGACAGGCAGGCATGTTAACCCCTACACCACCGGACCATATATTTTTTGGTTGCGGGAGAGGGATTTGAACCCCCGACCTTCAGGTTATGAGCCTGACGAGCTACCGGACTGCTCTATCCCGCGATATTACTGGATATATATTAACTTAATTAAAAGGAATTTCATGGCGGAGGAAGAGGGATTCGAACCCCCGCGCCTTTTACAGCCTGCTGGTTTTCAAGACCAGTCCCTTCAGCCAGACTTGGGTATTCCTCCAACTATTATAACATAAGAATTATTGAATTAAAAAATCTGAATGGTGGACCCGGTAGGATTCGAACCTACGACCTCCCGGTTATGAGCCGGCTGCTCTAACCAACTGAGCTACGGGTCCCTAGTTGGTAGCGGCGGGGGGACTTGAACCCTCGACCTTACGGGTATGAGCCGTACGCTCTAAACCAGCTGAGCTACACCGCCATTCGAATATACATATTACTAGGGGATGCAGTGCATCCTGGCGAAATCTAAAGGAATTGAACCTCTACCTCTTGCTGCGCAAGCGCTCTACCAAGAGCTAAGATTACATGGTGGTACCCGGAGTCGGACTTGAACCGACACGAGCTCATCACTCAAAGGATTTTAAGTCCTTCGTGTCTACCAATTTCACCATCCGGGCATAAAAGTGGTGACCCGTGAAGGAATCGAACCTTCGACACCTTGATTAAAAGTCAAGTGCTCTACCGACTGAGCTAACGGGTCTAAGTGGTGCCGAAAACAGGAATTGAACCCGCAACCTACTGATTACAAGTCAGTTGCTCTACCGATTGAGCTATTTCGGCAAATCAAATGGTGGGAGTTAACGGGCTCGAACCGCTGACCCTCTGCTTGTAAGGCAGATGCTCTCCCAACTGAGCTAAACTCCCATTTGAAATAAAGAAATGCCTGGCAGCGTCCTATTTTCGCACCTTAGTGCTATCGTCGGCGCAGAAGCGCTTAACTGCTGTGTTCGGGATGGGAACAGGTGTGTCCACTTCGCCATCGCCACCAGACAATCCTTCAAAACTAGATAAAAGCTGTGTTTTATTGCGATTACAATTGTAAGTTATTTCTTAAGTATTCAGCACTGGCTTCCTTTGCAGAAAGCCTACGTGCATCATTTCTCTAGAAATGATTAGGTAAAGTCCTCGACCTATTAGTACTGGTCAGCTTCATGTGTCACCACACGTCCACACCCAGCCTATCAACCTCATCGTCTATAAGGGGTCTTACTTAATTTGGGAGATCTCATCTTTGGGGGGGCTTCACGCTTAGATGCTTTCAGCGTTTATCCCTTCCGTACGTAGCTACCCAGCTGTGGCCCTGGCAGGCCAACTGGTGCACCATTGGTACGTCCACCCCGGTCTTCTCATACTAGGGGCAGCTCCCTTCAAATCTCCAACGCCCACGACGGATAGAGACCGAACTGTCTCACGACGTTCTGAACCCAGCTCGCGTGCCGCTTTAATGGGCGAACAGCCCAACCCTTGGAAGCTTCTCCAACCTCCAGGATGCGACGAGCCGACATCGAGGTGCCAAACCGCTTCGTCGCTGTGAACGCTTGGAAGCGATAAGCCTGTTATCCCCAGGGTAGCTTTTATCCGTTGAGTCTCGGCCATTCCATACTGCACCGAGAGATCACTAAACCCGACTTTCGTCCCTGCTCGACCTGTATGTCTCGCAGTCAAGCACCCTTATGCTTTTGCACTCTACGAATGATTTCCAACCATTCTGAGGGTACCTTCGGGCGCCTCCGTTACTCTTTGGGAGGCGACCGCCCCAGTCAAACTGCCTACCAGACACTGTTCCCCGGAATCCACTTCCGCGGGTTAGAGATCAGATGCACGAAGGGTAGTATCCCAACGTTGGCTCCTCCGAAACTAGCGTTCCAGATTCTTAGCCTCCTACCTATCCTGTACATCGTACACCCAACCTCAATATCAAGTTGCAGTTAAGCTCCATGGGGTCTTTTCGTCCTGTCGCGGGTAGCCGGCGTTTTCACCGGCAGCTTGATTTCACCGAGTCTCTTGTTGAGACAGTGCCCAAATCGTTACGCCTTTCGTGCGGGTCGGAACTTACCCGACAAGGAATTTCGCTACCTTAGGACCGTTATAGTTACGGCCGCCGTTTACTGGGACTTCAATTCAATGCTTCGTTTCCTAACATCTCCTCTTAATCTTCCAGCACCGGGCAGGCGTCAGCCCCTATACGTCACCTTACGGTTTTGCAGAGACCTGTGTTTTTGATAAACAGTCGCTTGGGCCTATTCTCTGCGACTTCTTTTTTTCATTAAAAGTCCTCCTTATCCCGAAGTTACGGAGTCATTTTGCCGAGTTCCTTAACAAGAGTTTTCTCGCGCGTCTTAGTATTCTCTACCCACCCACCTGTGTCGGTTTACGGTACGGGCAGTACATAGATTAACCCTAGAAGCTTTTCTCGAAAGTGTGACGTCATCATCCTTTACCTACCGATCCTCATCCTTAAGAACCAGGGGATTTGCCTCCCGGTTCAGACTCAGATCCTTGTCCCCAATCCACTTAGGGGCGGACGTTAGCCTCCTCTGTCACTCCATCAGTCTATATACTGGTGCAGGAATCTCTACCTGCTGTCCATCGGCTACGCTCTTCAGCCTCACCTTAGGACCCGACTTACCCAGGGCGGACGAACCTTCCCCTGGAAACCTTGGGTTTTCGACGGACAGGATTCTCACCTGTCTTTTCGTTACTTACACCGGCATTCTCACTTCTAAGCGCTCCACATGTCCTTACGATCATGCTTCTCCGCCCTTAGAACGCTCTCCTACCACTTAATATCTTCATATCAAATCCGTAGATTCGGTATCATGCTTAGCCCCGGTACATTTTCGGCGCAGAGTCACTCGACTAGTGAGCTTTTACGCACTCTTTAAAGGATGGCTGCTTCTAAGCCAACCTCCTAGTTGTCTGTGCATCTTCACTTCCTTTTCCACTTAGCATGAATTTTGGGACCTTATCTGACGGTCTGGGCTCTTTCCCTTTCGACCACGAACCTTATCACCCGTAGTCTGACTGCTCAATATATTTACTGACATTCGGAGTTTGATTGTAATCAGTACCGCGAGGTGCGGCCATCATACATTCAGTGCTCTACCTTCAATAAACTCTACTTGAACGCTAGCCCTAAAGCTATTTCGGAGAGAACCAGCTATCTCTGGGTTCGATTGGAATTTCACCCCTAGCCACAAGTCATCCAAACACTTTTTAACGTGTCCTGGTTCGGTCCTCCATCTAGTCTTACCTAGACTTCAACCTGCTCATGGCTAGCTCACCCAGTTTCGGGTCTACAACAACGAACTTATTCGCCCTATTCAGACTCGCTTTCGCTTCGGCTCCGGACCTCAATCCTTAACCTTGCTCGTTATCGTAACTCGCCGGTTCATTCTACAAAAGGCATGCCATCACCCATTAACGGGCTCTGACTAATTGTAAGCACACAGTTTCAGGTTCTATTTCACTCCCCTCCCGGGGTTCTTTTCACCTTTCCCTCACGGTACTGGTTCACTATCGGTCACCGAGGAGTATTTAGCCTTATGAGATGGTCCTCACACGGACGTTTCCCGAAAGAAACGTCCTTCTTCCGACAGGATTCCTCGTGTCCCGCCGTACTTCTTGTTACCCCAGTCCTCATATTTTCAGATACCGGACTCTCACCGTCTATGGTCGGCCTTCCCATGCCGTTCTCTTAATATGTGGTTTTGTAACTGTTATGGTAACTGGCTCCTCCGCGTTCGCTCGTCGCTACTAGCAGAATCGTTTTTACTTTCTTTTCCTGTAGGTACTTAGATATTTCAGTTCCCTACGTCTCCCTTCCATCCTAAGATGGATACCATATCTTCCATATGGTGGGTTTCCCCATTCGGATTCCCACGGATCGTCGCGTACTTACCGCTCCCCGTGGCGTTTCGCCGTTAGTTGCGTCCTTCATCGGCTCTCGGTGCCTAGGCATCCACTGTGCGCCCTTTATTCCTTTACCTAATTGGTATTGCTTTTTATACCAATAATTCGTATTGTCTTTTATAACAATACTTTGGTATATGTAACTATACCTTTTTCTTCTTACAATTTTGTTTGCCTATTACTTATTTCTAAATAATATTTGACAGCTTTTATCTACTTTTCAAAGATCTTTAATATTGGTGGAGCCTAGGGGGATCGAACCCCTGACCTCCTGCGTGCAAAGCAGGCGCTCTCCCATCTGAGCTAAGGCCCCAAGTCAATAGATTAAAAAAAGGTGTTGCATGTAATTATGGTGGGCCTAAATGGACTTGAACCATCGACCTCACGCTTATCAGGCGTGCGCTCTAACCACCTGAGCTATAGGCCCATTATTAAAATGGTCCTTGAAAACTGAATATGATGAGCAAGTCGGTATCATATGATAACGACTATGAGATTGTAATGAGTCAGTTAAGACTCGCCTTTCTCCTTAGAAAGGAGGTGATCCATCCCCACGTTCCCGTAGGGATACCTTGTTACGACTTAACCCCAATCATCAACCCTACCTTAAACGGCTCCCTCCATAAATGGTTAGGCCACCGGCTTTGGGTATTGTCGACTTTCGTGGTTTGACGGGCGGTGTGTACAAACCCCGAGAACGTATTCACCGCGACGTTCTGATTCGCGATTACTAGCGATTCCGGCTTCATGAAGTCGAGTTGCAGACTTCAATCCGAACTGAGACTGTTTTTATGGGTTTCGCTCCACATCACTGCTTCGCTGCCCTTTGTTCCAGCCATTGTATCACGTTTGTAGCCCAGGTCATAAGGGGCATGATGATTTGACGTCATCCCCACCTTCCTCCAGTTTGTCACTGGCAGTCTCGCTAGAGTCCCCAACTTAATGATGGTAACTAGCAATAAGGGTTGCGCTCGTTGCGGGACTTAACCCAACATCTCACGACACGAGCTGACGACAACCATGCACCACCTGTCACCCCGATAACCTCCACTTAATCTCTTAAGCTTCGCGAGGGATGTCAAGACCTGGTAAGGTTCTTCGCGTATCTTCGAATTAAACAACATGATCCACCGCTTGTGCGGGGTCCCGTCAATTCCTTTGAGTTTCATGCTTGCGCACGTACTACTCAGGCGGAGTACTTATTGCGTTAACTACAGCACTGAATTTCTCCAACACTTAGTACTCATCGTTTACGGCGTGGACTACCAGGGTATCTAATCCTGTTTGCTCCCCACGCTTTCGTGCCTCAGCGTCAGTTGTGGCCCAGCAAGCCGCCTTCGCCACTGGTGTTCCTCCATATATTTACGCATTTTACCGCTACACATGGAATTCCACTTGCCTCTACCACACTCTAGCCAGACAGTTTCTAAAGCATCACAGCGTTAAGCACTGCACTTACACTTCAGACTAATCTGGCCGCCTACGCACCCTTTACGCCCAATAATTCCGGATAACGCTTGCCCCCTATGTATTACCGCGGCTGCTGGCACATAGTTAGCCGGGGCTTATTCATCAAGTACCGTCACACTCGTTTTCCCACGAGTCATTCTTCCTTGATAAAAGAACTTTACATACCGAAGTACTTCGTCATTCACGCGGCGTTGCTCGGTCAGGGTTTCCCCCATTGCCGAAAATTCCCTACTGCTGCCTCCCGTAGGAGTTTGGGCCGTGTCTCAGTCCCAATGTGGCCGTTCAACCTCTCAGTCCGGCTACGCATCATCGCCTTGGTAGTCCACTACACTACCAACTAGCTAATGCGCCGCAGGTTCCTCCTTAAGCATACACAAGTGTCTTTTAATAGATCGGAGATGCCTCCAATCTACCTATCCAGTCTTAGCCACCGTTTCCAATGGTTATCCTCGTCTTAAGGGCAGATTACCTACGTGTTACTCACCCGTTCGCCACTCTCTAGTAAACTAGAGCGTTCGACTTGCATGTATTAGGCACGCCGCCAGCGTTCATCCTGAGCCAGGATCAAACTCTCCATAATATTTATGTTTTGTTTGTTATTAGCTCTTTATTGTTTGAGTTATCCAAAACTCTTTTTTGTTTCCTTTATGGAAACCTTTTTATACGCTCATCATCATTCAGTTTTCAAAGACCTTTTTCACATGCGTTCTCACGCGTGCTTTAATATTCTATCATGATGAAAGAACCCTGTCAATACACTTGAAGTAATTAATTCATTTTGTTTGAACAGGTTGTTCATAAATAGAATGGTGGAGGGGGGCAGATTCGAACTGCCGAACCCTAAGGAATAGATTTACAGTCTACCGCGTTTAGCCACTTCGCTACCCCTCCATTTTGGGCTTGCTTATATATTCTAACTTAACATGGAAAAAATAGCAACCAGTTTTCTCAACTTTTTGTTAGTTTTTCTCTAAGACGCTTAAATTTATATATATTTAATCGCTTATTGCTGCTGCATCAGCCTTTTCAATGGATTTAATTCTTTTTTCAAGCGTTGGTTTGAAAAACATGACTTCACGCCCACATTTCTCACATTTGATCTTTACTTCAGCTCCAACACGTGTAACAATCCATCTATCTGATCCACAAACATGCTTCTTCTTCATAACTAAGATGTCATTTAAATCTATTTTCATTTTAATTACCTCAACACCTAATGTTGTTTACTGAAGTTTGGTTTTACTAATTTAACCATAATGCTTGTTATCCACTTTGGTCTATTAAACAAGGATTTATTTTGATCCAATAAGCGAATCTCTTTCATTTCTTCATCAGTTAAGTCGAAATCAAACAAATTTATATTATCCTTAATGTGTTCAGGATTCGTTGATTTTGGAATAATCATATGACCGTTTTGCAAATGCCATTTCAAGATGACTTGCACAATCGACTTACCATATGCTTCACTTAACCGCCTAAAGATTGATTCATTGAACAATTTTTTATTACCATGACCAATCGGATACCATGCTTGTAATTTAATGTCATGCTTATCTAAAAATGACTTTAATGCTGATTGTTGATAATAAGGATGACACTCTACTTGATTTAGCACAGGTTTAATATCAGAACACGCTAAAATCTTTTTTGTTTCCTTTATATTAAAATTACTTAATCCAATCGCTTTAATTTTACCCGCTTTAACATACGCTGACATGGCTTGCCATGCAGTCACATAATCACCATGTGGGCGATGTAACAATAACAAATCAAGATAATCTACACCAAGTCGTTCTAATGTATCATCTATAGCTTTTTCTACTCTCTTGGCACTGAAATCAGATGGCCATATTTTAGATGTTAAAAAGATATCTTCTCTTTTTAAGCCGCTTTGTTTTATCGTTTGTCCAACTGCTACCTCATTAAAGTAAACGTTCGCTGTATCAATTAAACGATATTTCGCATCAAACGCATCAGTTAATGTCTCTCGGATTTGTTTAGATGGAATCAAATAAACACCAATACCAACTGCATCCATATGCATACCGTTATTTAATGTCACTTGTTTGATCATGTTTTACCATCCTTATTATAGTGACTTCTTTTTCATCGCTGCAAAACTTCTTGGATAACCTTTAATATGTTTCAACTTTTCCACAACGATATGTACACGACTACCCATATCGTTAGGTAAATCATAGCGTATTTCATCAGTAATTTTAGAACCAAGCATATGTAAGGTTCTTCTACTATCTAATAATTCTGATTCATAATTTTGTCCCTTATAAGCAATAAACATACCATTTACCTTTAACATTGGAATTCCCATCTCTAAAATCAATGGTAATCTTCCCAAAGCTCTAGCCGTAACCACATCAAACATTTCAGTATGTTGTTTCGCATGTTTTTCTATTCTATCATAAACAAGATTAACATCTCTTAGATCAAGTGTTTCAATTAATTGTTTTAAAAAAGCAATTCGCTTACCTAATGAATCAATAATAGTAATTTCTAAATGTGGATAGATAAGTTTCAAAGGAATACTCGGAAACCCAGCTCCAGATCCCATATCACAAAGCGATGTGGCTTGACTTAAATCAAGTGTCTTCGCTAATGTAAGCGAATCATAGAAATGTTTAATATCTACTTCATCACGTTCAGTAATTCTCGTTAAGTTCGTATGTTTGTTATAACTAATTAATGCATCATAATAACGATCAAATTGTTCAAGTTGTTCTTCCGAAAGGTCAATACCTAACCCCTCTAACACATCTTTATGAAACACGTTTTCTCATCCCCGCTTCAATATAAACGACTAAAACTGAAATATCTGCTGGATTCACACCAGATATTCTTGACGCTTGTCCAATTGTTCTTGGATTGATTCTAAGCAATTTCTCACGACTTTCAGATGATAAATTACTAATATCCTTATAATCAATATCTGCTGGAATCAATTTATGCTCCAAGCGTGACATCCGTTCAGCTTCTCGCATCGCCTTTTTAATATAACCATCATATTTAATATCAATTTCAACTTGTTCTAAAATATCTTCATGATATTGATCACCAATAAAATGCATCACATCTTCACGGTTAATCTCCGGACGCTTCAATAAATCAGCAATCGTCATCGCTTCATAAATACGTGCTGACCCTCGTGATTCAAGATAATGATTATTTTCATCGGTCGGCATGACTCTAAATGATTTAACAACGTCGTTTAACGCAGCAATTGCCATTTTTTTAGTTTGGAAACGCTCGTAGGTCTTATCATCTACTAAACCAATTTGATGACCGTATTCGGTCAATCTTGTGTCCGCATTATCATGTCTTAATAATAAACGATATTCTGCTCTAGATGTTAACAAACGATATGGTTCAACTGTACCCTTAGTTACAAGATCATCAATCAACACACCAATGTATGCTTCATGACGTTGTAACACTAATGGATCTTTACCACTCACTTTTAATGCAGCATTAATGCCGGCCATTAACCCTTGACCAGCAGCTTCTTCGTAGCCGCTTGTCCCATTAATCTGACCAGCACAAAATAAATTAGCTACTTTTTTTGTTTCTAATGATATTTTTAATTGAATAGGGTTGATTGCGTCATACTCTATCGCGTACGCGTACCTTACTATTTTAACGTTTTCTAAACCCGGAATTGTTCTAATCATTTCTTCTTGAACATCTCTTGGCATACTTGTTGATAAACCTTGTACGTATAATTCATCAATCGCTAGACTCTCTGGTTCAATAAAGATTTGGTGTCTGTTCTTATCAGCAAACCTAACAACCTTATCTTCAATGGATGGACAATATCTTGGTCCCACACCTTCAACGATGCCACCATACATAGCAGATTCATCTAAATGATTATTAATGATATCATGTGTCTTTTCAGTAGTATGTGTTAAATAACAATTTTTCTGTGGATTTTCATCATAAAAGTGGTTATCATAACTGAATGTCCATTTCATCACGTCGCCAGGTTGGACTTTCATTTTAGATACGTCAATTGAATCAATAGCAATTCTTTGGGGTGTACCTGTCTTTAATCGTACAACATCAAAACCAAGTTCTTTCAACTGACCTGAAATGCCAAATGTTGTTGGATCACCGTTAGGTCCACTTTCTGTTTTTTCATTTCCTATTAAAATATTACTTGCTAAATATGTTCCCGTTGTTAAAACAACTGTTTTACCATATACTTTATCACCATTTTTTAAAATAACGCCTTTCACAACATTATCTTCTATAATCATGCAATCAACAAGTTCTTCCAACAATGTTAAGTTTTCAGTTTCTTTTAAAACATCCAACATAATTTTTGGATACGCTAGTTTATCAATTTGTGCACGTAGTGCTCTAACAGCAGGACCTTTAGATGCATTCAACATTTTAATTTGGATTTGTCCCTTATCAGCACTCTTCGCCATTTGTCCACCGAGTGCATCAATTTCACGAACAACAATCCCCTTTGCAGGCCCCCCAATCGATGGATTACAAGGCAAAGAAGCAACCTTATTCAGGTTGCCTGTAATGAGTATTGTATTTTTATGCATGCGTGCCATAGCAAGCGCAGCTTCTACGCCAGCATGACCAGCACCAACGATGATACCATCGTAAATCATATAATCACTTCTTACTTAAATACCTTTCTTGCATAATCAGCTAATGCTTCAGGTGTGAAATGGAAATGGTTTAACACATCTTTCAGTGGTGCACTCACCCCAAATTGATCAAGACCATACACATTTTTCGTGTAACGATACCAAGATAGTCTAGATCCCATTTCAACAGCAACGACTTTCGCACGTCCCGGTAAAATTTCTTTTTGATATTTCTTTGTTTGTTGATCAAAGAAATAGTGTGAAGGCATACTGACAACACGTAAGTCTTTTCCTTCTTTAGCAAGTATTTTCTTCGCTTCTAACGCTAAGTCCACTTCAGAACCAGCGGCTAAGAAAACACCATCAAGTTTCGCATCTTCTTTTGAAACAACATAAGCACCTTTAACAAGTCCCTCATAATTTGTCGTTTCATGGTTTTGAACACCTTGTCTTGTCAAAATAATGACAGTAGGTGTTGATGTTGATTCTAACGCAACCTTCCATGCAGCAGCAACTTCTCTTGCATCTGCAGGACGAATCACATTTAATCCAGGAATCGCACGTAAGCCTGCTAATTGTTCCACTGGTTCATGTGTTGGTCCATCTTCACCAACTGCAATTGTATCATGTGAGAAAACAAAGATTGTAGGAATTTGCATAATTGCAGCCAAACGAATGGCAGGTTTCATGTAGTCACTAAATACGAAGAACGCACCCGTAAATACTTTTAATCCACCATGTAAGACCATTCCATTAGCGATTGCACCCATCGCATGTTCTCTAACACCAAAGTTAATGTTTCTACCTAAACGATGATCTTTATCATAATGGCCATCTGCACCTTTTGCTTTTGTAGAAGCTGTAAGGTCTGCAGAACCACCAACTAAATTTAAATATTTTGTAGATAAAGCATTAATCATTTTGCCTGAAGTTGCTCTTGTCGCTTCCTTTTCAACATTCATTATGTCTTTATAGTCATCTAAATTGACAGTGACATGACCATCTAAGAATGTATTTAACAACGCTGCTTCTTCAGGATAAGCTTCTTTATAACTAGCTACCATTTTCTTCCATCTGCGGTGCACACGTTGACCACGCAACGTGACCTTACGACGGTAATGGTTATAAATATCACTTGGTATTTCAAATGGTGGGAATTCCCAATCCAAGTTTTTTCTTAAAACATCTGCTTCAGCTTCACCAATCGCAGCACCATGAACTTTGGATGTTCCTGCTAAGTTAGTACCATACCCAATAACTGTTTTAACTTCAATAATTGAAGGTTTATTAGTTTCTCTCTTTGCTTTCTTAATTGCCTTTTGAAGTGCAACTAAATCATTACCATCCTTCACAAGGATGTGTTGCCAACCCATCGCTTCAAACTTACCTTTCGTGTCATCGCTGAAAGCCCACTTCGTTGGACCATCCAATTGGATGTCATTTGAATCATATAAAACAATAAGCTTACCTAAACCTAAATGACCAGCAAGACTTGCTGATTCCATTGCAACACCTTCTTGAAGGTCCCCATCACCACAAACAACATATGTATAATGATTAAAGATAGGATAATCATCTTTGTTAAAACGAGCTGCTAAATGCGTTTCGGCTAATGCCATACCAACAGCATTACTAATCCCTTGTCCTAGTGGACCAGATGTTGTTTCTACACCATCCGTGTGACCATACTCAGGGTGTCCAGGTGTTTTCCCAATTTGTCTAAAGTCTTTTAAATCATCCATTGATACTTTGTAGCCAACCAAATGGTTTATTGCATAAAGTAGCATAGACCCATGACCGGCCGATAAAATGAAGCGATCACGATTCATCCAATCAGGATGTTTAACATCTATATTTAAATGCTCTGTAAACAATTGATAGGCCATTGGTGCAGATCCTAAAACAATACCTGGGTGTCCACTGTTTGCTTTATTAATCGCATCAACCCCCAAAAATCTAATCGCATCTATCGCTTTATTTGTCATCCTTTTTCTCCTCAGTTGTTTCTTCAACTGTTGTTTCAATTACCTCAGGTTCTTCTCCTTCAGTTGAAACTTCAGCTTCGGGTTCTTCTGTTTTAAAATATGCTGCATAAAAGTCTTCTTGTTTTTTAACGAGTTCATTAAATTCATCCTCACCGATGAATGCTTTAATGGCGAATTGAGTTGCTCCGTTCTCCTCTTTAACTTTATTGTTAATATAACGACTTTGAATCATATTCGTAACAATAACGCCACCAAGCATAATTAACAATAAAATCATCATTTGCTCTGGCCAGAAAATAGAGAACAATGTAACCGCGATTGCATATGCAACCATTGTAGGAATCAAGAACATTAAGTTCGTCTTTCTACTCATTGTACCGACTTTTTCTAAAAAGCCTAACCAAATCTTATTCACACCTTGTTCATAAAAAGGTTTCATTGTTTCATAATATGTACTTTCAATTAACACACGATACGTGTCTTTGCCTTCAGATGTCCAAATAGCGAAACGACCACGTGCTGCATATTGAGATAAATACGGTGTATCATCCATGTAATGGAACTCTACACGTGTGCCATCAATCTCTTGAACAGCAACGGGTTCACCAGTCAACGCTCTAAATACTTTAGGGTTTAATTTCATTTAATATATTCCTCCGTTATTTTTCATCATTACTATTATAACACTATCTATATGTTATATAGATGATTATGTTAAATCGTGAAATAATACATTTTTGCAATGAAAAAGAGGTGCACCGCATGCACCTCTGATTTGTATATCTTAATTAATTATATACGTGATAAGATACACGCCAAGGATCACTACTGTCACTTTGTACGCCCAAGACAGTATATATGCCCGGCTCCAATGTAATGCGCCAATTGTTATAGAGGATATCAATTAATGTTCTTCCTTCATAAATATATATACGTTCATTCGTTGTGAATTGATATCTATCTAAAGCAGTTATTTCAATGATATATCCATCAACATCAAGTTCATAATCATATGTTGATTGTCCCGTTTCTCCCATCGCTAATACATCATAATCCGGGTAAACTAAATCATCATCTACCGATCCTTCTACAGTGAGTTCACCAAATAAAAAGCAATATTCATATGGAAAGAAAACTTCTGAAAAATCATCAAAACCACCAATTACCAATACATAACTACCCGGATCTAGGCGATACGTAAAATAAGTGATATCATAATCATCGACTAAACTTAATCTTGTACCATCCGCTTTATATAAAGTAACAAATGGAGTGTTCATGACCACAATATCAGTTGTTTCGGTGATCGAGAACTTATTAACTATCCTCTCACTAGGATAATTTATATCAATATATGTAGCATTAAGATCACTTAAATTCCCTGCTAGTTGATCAATTAATTTGATTTCAGCAAGATTGTAAGTATTCATATCATCTGTAACATTTTCATATCGAACGCGATAAATACGATCACTATAATCAGAACTATCCGATTGATAGTAATATATTCTTGCCTGTAAAAATAAGATATCCTCATGTTCAACATTTGATACAAGATCTCCATCTAATGTATAAATACCATCTCTCGTAACATCATGACCCGATTCAATATCATGACAGAATTTATAAAATCCCGGTTCGGCGATTTCTAATTTTAAATACTGAGTGGGGAAACTTGGTCCATTGAATAAATATTTGTCATAAGTAGTGGTCAATGATGGTATATCATCATGGTCCGGTGTCGTAGTTTCAAACTTTTGAACATCAATAGTAATCGTACCACTTACACTTTCGTCATCATACAAATAAAATGTGAAGGGTTCGTTATTTAATAATGAAATTTCTTGATTTTCCATGTATGGATAATGATAATCAAATGTATCTAGATCATGATAATATATAAAACTACCATTAGTATTTGACATTTTTACACGCGTGTATTCATCCACGTCAACATAAACAGAGAAGAAATCATATAATCCTTCTATATCATATGTGTATTCGCCGCTTTCACTAATAATCAAATCATATGATTCAATACCATCAGACTCATATTCATATTTATCAAGTGACGCTATGATTGGTGTATTTGAAAAAGGAAACTCAATAAACAAATCATAATATCCCGCTTCTTCAATTGTATAAAATGTTTCAATATATGTTTGATTAGATTGATGTGGATCAATCACGTCTTCAAATGTTAATTGTCTATCGTGTGTTTCCGAATGTTGAAGGATAACATTGACGTCATCACCCGTGTCAAAATCGCCCTGGATTAAATTGAAACCATATTTACCGGGTTCTAAATAAGTGCGATACTGATTTCTACCAACTGTATCAGCTGGAAACATAATTTGATCATCGATATCAATATCTAAAGGATGTAAACTTTTGTATGGATAGAATAAATCTCTGTCTTCAATATCAGGGGTTTCAAATGTTGCATACATAATATGAACATCCATCGTAATCGTCATCTCTAAATCGATTGATTCAATGTTAATATCCATCGTCACAACATAATCAATCTCATCATCATTGATGCTTATCACCATGCGTGCTGTTGCTTCATCAAACATATCTTCAGGTGCACCAACACTAGTGACTAGCGATTTCACAATGTCAGTATCGCTTTCTGATAATAAATCAAGAACGTTTTCTTCAATCACATAAGAACCCGAACTACGTTTCACCTCAATATCTTTTGATGGTAAGTCTATTAACTCCATATTAACTTCATCTAACGCAATTATCGTTTCTTCGTATAAATACTTGCCTTCTACCTGTTTTGTCGAATCATATGTTATCGCATGAACATCAACACCGGAAGCATATTGTGTATACACAATATTATCTTGTGTATATGTCATATAATATGGATCTTCTTGTAAATAAACAGATATCTCTTCACTTTTAGATATCGTTTGTCCTTCGAAAATAGTCTTTACACTAATCGATGTCTTCAATTCATATTGTTCGCTACCCGCTAAAAAATCTTCGATTTCGTTGTCAATTTCATCAATGCTTGCATTACGTTCACAAGACACTAAAAAGAATGCTAGACATAATATAATCCAAAAAAAATGCTTCCCCACTTTTCATCACCCCATAAGTTATCACTAAACGTTTTATTACTTATACGATATCAAGAATTTTAATATTTGTAAACAGCATAGTCTTTCATGGTCAATACTCTTGATATAAAAGCCCTACTTAGGCATCACCACCCACATCATAGCAATGCTTATGGCTGCTCCGATCAAGGCCTGACCAGGTTCACACGCTACAATTGAGTGATGATGCCCAAATAGGGCTTATTTTTGTTGTCTTAATTGTTTGAAAAACTTTTTTAATAAGGATTCGCTTTCCTCTGCCATAATCATGCCTTCTACATGTACATGATGGTTGAATGGTAAATTGAACATATCCATGATACTATCTGCGACACCTGATTTATAATCTTTCACGCCATAATAAACATTTCTTACGCGTGATTGAATCATCGCGCCCGCACACATCGGACAAGGTTCCATTGTGACATAGACATCACAATCCTCTAATCGCCAACTGCCTAATTTCTTTGCTGCTTTCATCATCGCCAGAAATTCAGCGTGTCCGTGAATTAATTGTTCACCCTCACGTTTATTATGTCCCCTAGCAATAATCTTATCCTTGTAGACAACAACTGCGCCCACAGGCACTTCATCTTTATCAAATGCTTTTTGTGCCTCTTTTAAGGCAGCTGTCATATACTTAATCTTTTTTAGGTTTTCCTGGGACTTCATGACAATGTCTTGATCTAGGCTCATAGGATTCGGTTGCACCTATTAACACAAGCGGATCACTATAATTAGCTGGTTTACCATTAATAATACGTTGTGTTCTTGTTGCAGGTAAACCACTCTTCACACAAATGGCTGAAAGCTTTGTAACAAACTCAGCTAATGCTAATAAATATGGCATTGGCCCAAAAGGTTCTCCTCTAAAATCACGATCGAGTCCGCCAACGATGACGCGAATACCACGATCCGCTAAATGTTCTGCGATATGAACGATATCATGATCAAAGAATTGTGCTTCATCAATAACAACTGCATCCGTAGCATCTTGAACATATGCAAGAATCTCTTTGCTTGAAGATACAACGATTGATGGTTTTTTAGCAAGGTTGTGAGAGACAATCTCATCTTTTTCATAACGAACGTCAACAGCTGGTTTGAAAACAAGCACGTTTTGTTTCGCATATTCAAGTCGTTTGATGCGGCGAATAAGTTCTTCCGTTTTACCGGCGAACATTGGTCCACATACAACTTCAATAAAACCTTTATTATACGTATGATACATCCCTTCACCCCTATCATTTTTTAAGAAAAAACGTGATATATATCACGTTATTCTTGTTCTTGAACTTCTGCTTCTGTATTTTCTTCGTTTTGTGGTTGTTGCTGATTGCTATTTATGCCATAACGCTTGTTGAATCGTTCAACACGTCCAGCTGCCTGAATGAACGTTTGTTGTCCTGTGTAGAATGGATGGCAATTTGAACATGTATCAATTCTGAAATCTTTAGCAGTTGTACCGACTTCATGTTCAAACCCGCAAGTTGAGCATTTAACCTTAATAACGTTGAAATTTGGATGAATTCCTTTTTTCATCGTTTGGTCTCCTTCCGCCATGGCATTGGTTAGCCATAGTAAGTTTTGCGAATACATTATATCATCAAGTTTTGCTTTGTGCAAGACTTTAGTGAAATTACGTTTTTTCGTTGTGTGTTGCTGTCCAAATAGAGACAAATTTATAAGCAATTACTCCTGTGAAAGCACCTGCTGGAATACTAATGAATAACATGATTGGTAAGTATCCAATAACAATCCCACTTGATAACACAAACATGGCTGCTATTATTTGACCAATGCTATGTGAGAATGATCCTAATGTACTGACACCAACAATACCAAAGAAGTTAATCTTATGCATGATAATCATGACAATAAGCGATAATATCGTGCCAGATATCCCTAGCCAAAAAGTTGGTCCAATACCTCTACCACTTAATAGAGCAACCAGCAAAACCCTTAATATAGCAACAACCGAGGCTTCCTTATACCCATATATATAGATGATAATAAGCGTTACAATATTTGCTAATCCAATTTTAGCTCCTGGGACTGGAATGACACTAATCATTGATTCTACAATGTTTAAGACGATGGCGATTGCTAAAAAGTTAGCAAGCAGTACCATCTTTTTTGTACGTTTTCTTCTCATAGACTAACTCAAGTAATCAATGTCTGTATCATCGGATGCGACAAACTCAACACGGATACGATTAGGTAGACAAATAAGTGGTACATTTGTTGATATACCCTGCCTACTACAAATGTTTAGTGGACTTTCTTCTTGAACAATTTGAATAGATTTTTGATCTAAATCAAATTCAACAACTAATTCTTGTCTAATATCATCAATCTCATAATCCCCTAATAACGTTACCCAAATCACCGCATGACCCGCTTCGTTTGTGCCTTCTTCAACAAATGGATAACTCATATTATATGTTTCTGGTACTTCTTGCTCATAAATGATTTTTGCTTTCGCACTATCAAAATCAACTGTGACGATAGGTTGTGAGTTTGATCCATAAAAAACATATGCATAAGATGATTCACCAGCAAATGTCACATAAGTGAAATAAAGGAAAAGGCCGCCCGATAGCAGCAATAATGCGATAATCAAAACTAAATCTCTAGGCTTAATACCTAAACTTCTCATGTTAAATCCTCAGCATCTTGATAAACAGTTTCCATCAAATGGGTTGTTATCGTTTCATCATAATTAAATGTGATAACTTCTAATCCTAATTCAGTTTGATGGTTATCTAACCAATTATTTAACACCTCTTCAGGCATCGAGAATAATGCTGTAGATAACGCATCTAATAAACCTGCATCATTAGCAATTAAACTTATTGTATGATAATACTGCATTGGTAGTTTTGTAACTGGTGAAACAATATGGTGATATCTTACATCATCATATAAAACAAATTGCTCAAAATTTCCACTTGTAGTTAAACTTGTTTGTTGGACATTAACAAGTCCATAAATAAAGTTTTGTTCAAATAACTCTTCAACAGATAAGCCAAACGTTGGCGTATCTGGTGCGAATGGATGTCTCAATCCAATCACGAAATCGCCAGATTCACGGCTATCATTTTGACCATAAACAAATGAGCTTGTTCCTGAGTTAATGACAAAATAAGTTAACCCTTGCTCAATTAAATAGTCATTGATAACTTCTGTCGCATAGCCTTTAGCAATCGCCCCCAAATCAAGTTTAAGATCATCACCGGCTGTTTCTATATAATAATGTCCATTTTCTTCTGTTAATAAAATACTATTCGATTCAAGATCAATTGCTGCTGAAGCAGCAATTGCAGTATGATAAGCTTCTTCGGTCATCGTGTTATCCTCATAACCTTCGGCAATCTCCGCTTTCCAAATATCAACAACTTTACCTACGCCAATATCAAAATAATAATCATAAGTATCTGGATTATCATCATCGATATGTGTTAACTCTTTAACGTATGCCGCTTGTTCTAATACACCATATAAATCTTCATGTATTTCAATCTTTTCCCCAATACGTTCATTAATCTCATAAATATTGGGACTAAACGTTTCATCATTTGGCTCACCATAATTATTCGTTAAATCATGGTATCTAGCAAGTATCGCTTCAACTTCATCAGCAATCTGATCTGCTAAATCTGCATCATCCGTTGTATAGTCTATACGAATATACGTATCCATATAGTCATAAAAGGATTTCGTATAATCCTTCATTTCTGATTCATTTTCTGTGCACGCTGAAACAAGAACAAGCGTGAATATTGCGATCATAAATAATATTATTTTTTTCATGATATCTCTTCTTTCTAGCCTGCAAAGAAAAGGACAACTACATGTCCTTTAGATCTTTATATCAATATGCGATCCATCTACATTAGGATGATCTTTTAA
The DNA here is from genome assembly GCA_963676765.1 of Acholeplasmataceae bacterium. Lineage (GTDB taxonomy): Bacteria > Bacillota_I > Bacilli_A > Acholeplasmatales > Acholeplasmataceae > WOFB19. Next base: position 252,179 of record OY781159.1, on the reverse strand, counting down.
GAACTCGATAATCGGATTGTAATGTTTATCAGGTTTCCCTGGTTTACAACGTGAAAGTTTTTTAACTTCGCCGTTAACGATACCTTCAGCAAATGCGCGACAACCAGGTGTGCCACATGCACCACAATTATAATTTGGTAATAGTTTTTCAACTGCATCGATTCTTGGGTCTTCTTCAACCGTTAAAAACCGGTTTGCAAGTGATAGGACAATGCCCATCACTGCGCCTAATGCACCCAAAATCAAGAGAGGGTAAAATAACTCCATTATAATTTTACCTCCTTCATGAATTCAATCGCATCTTGGAATTTCTCTTCATTACCAGCGATCGTGCAAGACCCCTTAGAAGCACAAACACCACATGTTTGAGCTTCATCGTAAGCATGTTTACAATCTTCAGGAATAGCAACTGCCTTATTTAAATACATGGTTGCTACATAAAGTAAGATGATACCACCAACGATAGCAAGTAAGATTAAAAATTGTACGAAAGTCATTAAATCATTCCTCCTAAGCCCATGAAAGCCAATGCCATTAAGCTTGCTGTAATAAACGCAATTGGCAGACCTTTCACAGCTTTTGGCACATTTGCTGAATCAAGTTTAATTCTGATAGCAGCAAACACAATAATGATGAATGCATAACCAATTGCTGAACCAACTGCATATACCATAGATACAGCATATGTTTGTTCAACAGCAACGTTTTGAAGTGCAACACCTAAAACCGCACAGTTTGTTGCGATTAATGGAAGATACACACCTAACGCTTTATATAATGAGTGACTAACACGTTTAATAACTAATTCAGTTAACTGAACAAGCGATGCGATTACTAAAATAAACGCAATCGTATCAATATATTGAATATTTAGATATTCTAAAACATAATAGTAAAGTGGCCATGTGATTGCTGCTGCTAACGTGATAACGACAATAACCGCTAACCCCATACCAACAACTGATTTCATCTTTGTTGAAACACCAAAGAAACTACACAAACCCAAGAATTGCATTAACACAATATTGTTAATTAAGATTGAGGAGATTAATAAGAGTAAGTAGTTCATGCTTTCTTAGCCTCCTTCATCTTTAATTTCATTTTCTGTTTTTGCTTCTTCTTCGCATCACGAATAAATTTCACTTGTCTATACCATGTAAATATAGCAAGTAATACACCAATCGTCAAGAATGCTCCTGGTGGGTTAGCAAGTACTGATAATGCGTAATCAGGAAGCACTGTGTTTCCAAATAATACATATTGGAAACCCAATGGTAATGTATAGCCAAGTCTAATTGTTCCAGTTCCAATAAATTCACGTAAGAAACCGATCATTGATAAGGCAAATGCAAAACCAATTGCAACCCCTAAACCATCAAGCATTGACTTTAAGACATTATTTTTAGATGCGAATGACTCCGCACGTCCAAAGACAATACAGTTAACCGTAATGAGGGCAATAAATACACCAAGTACATTAGCTAAGTCTGGTGCAAAAGCATCAACCATCATCTTTAATACAGTTACTTCCGTCGCAATAATAATAACATAAGTTGGGATTCTTACGGTGTCTGGTACAAATTTGCGAATCGCAGACACGGAAATATTTGTTGCCGTTAAGACAATCATAACAAGAATACCCATACCAAATGCACCTTCAAATGTTGCTGTTACAGCTAAAGCTGGACAAAGCCCAAGTGCCATAACAAAGATGCCGTTTTCTTTCCATAGCCCTTTTGTGAATATACTCAGCAATGAATCGCCTTTCTTCTTCACTTTTTTAACAGGTACTTTTTTCGTTTCTGTCATTGTCTAGGCACCTCCATTCGTAATATGACCATAAGCTGCAATCACATCTGTTAATAAACCTTCCATGGAAGGTACTGATGCTGGTGATGTTGGAGCCGCAACTACAAAACCACTTGTTAAATCATCAGTCATTGTTAATCCAACAAGATTACTTAACGCAGCCGTTAATTGATTTTCAAACATTGAATTGCCATAATCAACAAACTCAGCTCCGATGATTTCACCGGTTTCATCTGTGACAACAACAATATGTAATAATCCATAACTATTTGACACTGATGCTTCAATTGCATAACCAATCACTGCATCACTACTGTCTAACAATTCTGCTTTAACTAATACCGATGCTGGATCAGTTGATAAATCTAATACATTAAATGATTGGACATTGCTATCAATCGCTTGATATCTAGCGAGTCTAATTGGTGTAATATCTGTAATAATACCAAAATGATAATTAATGACATCAATCACTGTTTCTTTAATTGTACCTGTACTATCAGTTGCTGTGGCACCTGCAGTTGAAACAGCTGCATCATATTCAGGTATTGATTCCACATCGTCAGTAGGAATACCATTAAATGTTTCTTCAATATACGCTTGAATACCCATGACAGTCCATGTTGATTGATCAAGTTCTAAGATCGATACATAGACCATATCATCACGATCAATACCAACAAGTAATTCAATTGTTCCATAGTGAGCATCGCTATCTAAAGCATAACCATTTCTAATTTTAACGTTATATACGTCACCAACTTTTTCATTATCTAAATTATAAGCCGACGCTTCATAATCTATATATGTAAAGTTTGGTCCGCCAGGGAAATCTTTAACACTTTTTTTATATCGAAGTTCGATTTCTTCACCAAATAATGCTGTATAAGGATCATCTATTGTTGCATGATTAATAACGATAATCATCACAACACTTAAAATGATCATTACGGCTGTACCGATGATAAGGAATAGTGTTTGTTTTCTCATTATGCACCAGCTCCTTCCAAATCAATATGACCATAAGCTGCAATCACATCTGTTAATAAACCTTCCATGGAAGGTACTGATGCTGGTGATGTTGGAGCCGCAACTACAAAACCACTTATTAAATCATCAGTCATTGTTAATCCAACAAGATTACTCAACGCAGCCGTTAATTGATTTTCAAACATTGAATTGCCATAATCAACAAACTCAGCTCCGATGATTTCACCGGTTTCATCTGTGACAACAACAATATGTAATAATCCATAACTATTTGACACTGATGCTTCAATTGCATAACCAATCACTGCATCACTACTGTCTAATAATTCTGCTTTAACTAATACCGATGCTGGATCAGTTGATAAATCTAATGCATTAAATGATTGGACATTGCTATCAATCGCTTGATATCTAGCGAGTCTAATTGCATTTTCATCAACAGGTGATTCAATATCGATATTACCAAATGCATCTTGAATATCTAACATCATAGCTGTTAATGTTTCTAAACTTCTGGTTGCACCTGCTAAGAAGTCAAAATCATGTTGATCATTAATGTTAGATCCAACATACATTTGTAAGTTAGCACGAGTATTATCTAGATTTAGTGTTTGGTTTAATTGTAAGAAATCAGCTGATAAAATTGTGCCATCAGGATTGATTGCCATAACAATTTGTAAATTACCATAACCATTTGTTTGATTGATGTTAATAATATAACCAATAACATCACCATCAACATTTAAAGCCTCAACTTTTTCTTCAATGTTACTTGGATCATCACTAATATCAAGTTCATTGAAATCATCCATTTGCGGAATAACTGCTTGATAAGAAGCAACTTTTCTATCATAAGCATTTTGCTCAATAATTGGATTTGTCCAAGCATTAATACCGCCAATTAAGAGCCCACATGCAATCGCTACGAGTGTTAAAACGATCGTGTAATGAACGAGTGGGTTTTTTTCTAAAAAGTTTTTCATTAGAAACTACCTCCCGCACCGAAGAATACTACAAAACACATAGCAATCACGAAAGCTGATAAACCAATGATGAACCATGGTCTCCATTTATTCGTTGACCATTTACCAAAATCAATAAGTGGCACAAACATATTCGAGAAGAGGATTGCGAACGCAACACCTTCAGGGAATGCACCGAAATTACGAATCAAGACAACAACAGATGCTACTAAGGCACCGTATAAGAAACGTCCTGGTCCAGTGACAGGCGATGTTACTGGATCAGTTACCATAAATGTGACACCAAATAGTAAACCACCCGAGAATACACTATAAAGAATAAAGTTACCAACATTATCCGGATATGAAGCAAGCCCCACAAAGAAAGTTAATAACACGAACATGCCAAGTGTAGCCACGACAGTACGCCAATCAGCTGCTTTTCTAATGAGTAAATAAGCAAGCCCTAATAAAATCGCAATCGCATTAATTTCACCCATTGAACCTGGAATGTTACCAACGAATAAATCAAAGATTGAATAGCTGTGTAATAAAAAACCAAAATCATTGTTTGCTAATGCGCCAAGCGGCGTTGCACCAGCTAATCCATCAATACCTACATATGAGCCAGAAAACATACCAGCTAATGCAATACCAATGAAGACGCGACCACCAGCTGCAACATTGAAAATGTTAGAGCCTAAGCCACCAAAAACCATTTTTACAATAATAATCGCAAATGCTGCACCAATAACAACCGCATAAATCGGTAGTTGAGAAGGTACGATAAGTGCGAAGATCACTGCGCTGACTGCAGGGGCAGTCACGTTTGTGATTGAGTAATTAACAAAACGTGATTTGATTTTTTCAGAGAATGTATTTCCTTTTTCTCTTGTCATCAATGCAACCGAAACTGCTTCTAAACCAATCATTACGACTAGTGAAACAATGAGACGAATCACCGCATCAAATTGAAAACGATAAATCGCAAACAGTGTGACGGGAATTAATGCAATGAGCACATCTATCATCATTCTGTTAGCACTCGTGTCCTTACGGATGTACGGACTGTTTTTCTTTACAAATTCCATAAATGTTTATTTCCTACTTTCCTGCAAACTGCTTTGCTTTTCTCATGTAGTCAGTTAATTGAATCTTAGATGGACATACATAAGCGCAAAGTCCACATTCGATGCACTTGTTAACGCCGAGTGTTTTAATCATATCTTTATCTTTTGATTTAAATGCATTCATAATTTGGGTAGGTTGAATATCAACCGGACATGAATACACACAAGATGCACAATGAATACATGGTTCTTCTTTTTCGGGTTTATCGTTCATGACGATTAAACTGGTTGTTGTGTGCGTCATAATGATGTTATCGTTTGTTGTGTTAACACCCATCATTGGACCACCAAGAATTAGCACTTTTGGTATTTCAGGATCTTTATAACCACCAGCATGTTCAATTAACGTTAAAACATTTGTACCAATACGTGCTCTAAAACTTTTATTATGAACACCATCACCACTAATTGTGAACAAACGTTCTAATACGGGTAATCTGTGTTTTACTGCGGTGTAAATGCTTGCTAATGTGGAAACATTAAAATTTAAAACGCCATATTTAGATAATAGTTTTCCTTGAGGGATTTTAATACCTGTCGTATTTTTAATTACTTCAAGTTCCCAACCTTGTGGATAATAGTTTCCCACTTTAACAATTTTAATATCTAAATTTTCATATTGCCTAACACAAAATGATAGACGTTCATATAATTCTGTATATTTCTTTTTGATTGCGATAATACCACGTTTCGCATTAACAGCTTTCATGGTATAAATCAAACCCTCAAAAATAGGTAGTGGATTCGTCATCGTTAAACCATAGTCAGCTATCAAGTATGGTTCACATTCAACACCATTTGCGATTACTGTATCAATTTTATCTTTTGTTTGAAGTTTAATATAAGACGGAAATGCACTTCCCCCTAAACCTACAAGCCCCGCTTGTTTTGTAATTTCAACAAAATCCTCACGAGTTAATGCCTCAATTTCTGCATCTGTTCTATCTTTAATAGATTCATGCAATTCATATTTGAAATCATTTTTAACAATTAAACAGTCAACAAGTTTACCACTTTGATCAACATGTTTTTCATATCCTTTAACTTCACCACTCGCTGTTGCGTGCATTGGTTGTTCAAAGAACGTCCCTTTACGTGTACCAATAACTTCACCAACTTTTACAAATTGACCACCGATAACACATGTTTCTCCCTCAGGACAACGTGCACTAGTTACAGGATAGTAAAGATATTCCGCATCGAGAAAATGCTCAATTGGCAAGGCCTTCAATTCTTTTTTACCATCTGGAATATGCCTAGTCTTAGCAATCATGCTTTTGCTCCTTCCTTATATAACGGGAATTTTTCAGTTAATTTATATACTGCTTCATGAACTTCTTCAAGTACTGCCTTATCATCGCGATGGGTTAATGCGCGATCGATCAAAGTAGCAACGATGTCCATTTCGTCTTCTTTGAATCCTCTTGTTGTTACGGCAGGTGTTCCTAGTCTTATACCACTCGTATAAGCAGGTCTTTCCGTATCATTAGGAATTGTATTTTTATTACACGTAATACCTACACTATTTAATAAGTGTTCAGCTTTTTTACCTGTAATACCAAATTTCTTTTTAACGTTAACCGTTAACAAATGATTATCTGTCCCCCCAGATATAATTGGATAATCTAACGCTTTAAATGCTTTTGCTAGCGCTTTTGCATTTTTTATAACTTGTTTTTGATATGTCACAAACTCAGGTGTTAAAGCTTCTTTAAAAGCAACTGCCTTACCAGCTATAACATGCATTAATGGTCCACCTTGCATACCAGGAAACACTGCACGATTAATCTTTTTAGCAATTTTTTCATTATTTGTAAGTATAATACCGCCACGTGGTCCACGTAACGTTTTATGTGTTGTTGATGTCACTATATCTGCATATGGTATTGGTGATGGATGCACTTTAGCAGCAACCAATCCAGCGATATGTGCCATATCAACCATTAGATAAGCGCCAACTTCATCCGCTATTTCTCTAAACTTAGCAAAATCAATGATTCTGGAATAAGCAGATGCACCTGCGATAATAAGATTGGGTTTTACATCTTTTGCAATACGTAAAACATCATCATAATCAATACACTCTGTTTCAAGTGATACACCATATGTATAACTATCATAAATCTTCCCAGAAAAATTCAAATGGAACCCATGTGTCAAATGACCTCCCTCATTTAATCCCATGCCAAGAATCTTATCACCAGGATTTAATAGCGCCATAAAAGCAGCCATATTTGCTTGTGATCCTGAATGGGGCTGAACATTTGCATACTTAGCATCAAATAATGCTTTCAATCTTTCAATAGCAGCATCCTCGACCAAATCAACAAACTCACATCCGCCATAATAACGAGCATTCGGATAACCTTCTGCATATTTGTTTGTTAAGATAGATCCTTGTGCCTCTAAAACAGCAGTTGAAACAAAATTCTCTGACGCAATTAATTCAATGTGATTTTCCTGTCTATTCTTTTCAAGTTCGATATAGTTTTGAATATCAGGATCAAATGATTTTAAACTCATAAGTCCCTCCTCGTATAATTCTACACTATTATAACATAATAGGATTTGAATTAAAAGATTATCTATAACGTTTTCAACCCCCAAAAAATTCTATTTATAACGCCTATAAAAAGAAGAGAGAACTGCTTAACAGTCCTCTATTTTAGGCTTTATAATTTAACGTTATGATATACGTCTTGAACATCATCAAGTTCGTTTAAAAGATCCAATAATTTTTCAAATTTATCTTTATCTTCGCCTTCTAATTCAACGTCCATCATTGGTAGCCACATAATTTCATCTGTTGAAAAATCTAAGTCAGGATTGCTATCTAAAACAGCAGTTTTAATATTATTATAGTCAGTCGCTTCTCCAATTAATGTTACACCATCATCATCTGCTTCAATATCTTGAACGTCAATATCATTTTCTATTAATAAATCAAGTACTTCTTCTTCAGAGATGTCCGGCAATACAAATACTGATTGATGGTTAAACATGTGTGTTGCAGATCCTGTAACACCAATTTTACCACCAGTCTTTGTGAAACAGTTTCTAACTTCAGCAATCGTTCGATTCACATTATCAGTTAAACATTCAACAATAATAATACTCGCTCCTGGACCAAAACCTTCGTAACGAGCAGCAGTATAGTCTTCACCACTACCACCCTTAGCTTTATCAATAGCACGTTTAATCACATCAGCAGACACTTGATCTTTTTTTGCTTTATCAATAATACGTTTTAACGCTTGGTTTAAGTCTGGATCAGGTTCACCAGTTTTTGCTGCCATATAAATTTCTTTTCCGTATTTCGCATACAGTTTTGATTTAACTGCAGCAGTTTTTGCCATTGCGACTTTTCTTACTTCATGCGCTCTTCCCATCGGTTTGACCTCTATTTCCCAAATTTTTCTTCATAGACTTCTAAGCTTTTAGCAATAATTTTTTTTGCTACCTTAGGACCTTCAACATCCAATATATATGTCTTCTTTCCTTCAAGTGATTTATACACTTCGAAGAAATGACGCATTTCAGATAATAAGTGGTTCGGTAATTCTTTAATATCTTTATATTGTGTTAATGATGGGTCTCCAAATGGAATTGCAATAATCTTTTCATCAATTTCATCAGAATCAATCATTTTCATCACACCAATTGGATACACTTTAACGATAGATAATGGTTCAATATCTTCTTGACATAATACTAAAACGTCTAATGGGTCATTATCATCTGCATAAGTTCTTGGAATAAATCCATAATTAGCTGGGTAGTGTGTTGATGTAAAAAGAACACGGTCAAGAATAATCATGCCCGTTTCTTTATCAAGTTCATACTTCTTCTTTGAGCCTTTAGATATTTCAATACACGCAATAAAACTGTCTGGTGTAATTCTTTCCTTACTAATATCGTGCCAAATGTTCATATTTTTTCACCTTTGTGTTAGTTTACAACCCTATTTTAACTTAAAACCGATAAAAAAACACCCGAAAAGTGGATGTTTTTTTGGTACCACCGGATGTTACTTATCGTCCTGTGTCCCCTGTTTTGTAAAAAGCTTCGCTCTTCTCCACGTTACATAACATGTAATTCGTGCATCGTAGTCATAATGTTTCGGCATTATGGTAGAGACACCGTCACCCCTATTAGACAGTATATACGATCACTTGATACATCCTCATTATAGCAAGTACAATCGGCGTTTGTAAAGAGTGAAAACAATGAAAACATTATGCTTTTTTTACATGTGAAAGATAAAGCGTAAATGTGTTATCCATTAATGCACATATTGTCATTGGACCAACACCTTTGGGAACTGGCGTCATATAGCCAACAACGTCTTTTAAATTCTCAAAATCGACATCGCCAACAAGTTTGCCTTCAACACGATTAATACCCACATCAATTATAATAGCATCAGGTTTAACCATATCTTTTTTAAGCATTTTAGGCACTCCAACGGCTGCAACTATAATATCAGCCTGCTTGGTGTACTCACTTATATGTTTCGTTTTAGAATGGCAAACCGTAATGGTTGCATTCCGATCCATCAATAATCTGGCAACCGGGAAACCAACAATATTAGAACGTCCTATGACGACAGCATTCATACCTTTAACATTAATGTCGTAAGCATCTAATAACATCATAATACCTTGTGGTGTTGCAGGATGAATTGCTTTTCTCTTTTGGTACATATTACCTTGATTAATGACATGAAAACCATCAGCATCTTTTGTTCTACTAATGCGATCAATTAATGAAACTTCATCCAAATGTTTTGGAATAGGAAGTTGTAAAATCATGCCATCCACTTTATCATCAGCATTTAATTGATCGATTAAATGCTCAAGTTCTCTTTGTGTAACATCTTCTTTTAAATGATGTAGTTCATACAACATACCAACCTTTTTAGATGCCCGTTCCTTGCCTCTAATATAAGATAGGCTTGCTGGGTGATTGCCAACTAAGATAACATCTAATTTAGGTTTTCTTCCATATCTATGCTGTGCATCTTCAATGCGTAACTTTAATTGTTCATTCAAACGATTTGCTGTCTGTCTACCATCCAATAAAATCATGTCATCACTCCTCAATTAAATTCCCATCATCATCCACTTTCATACCAAGTGCACGTGGTGTTTTATTCAAGCCTGGCATCGTCATAATACCTTTGGTCAATGCTACAAAGAAACCAGCACCCATAGATGGTTTAACCGCTTTAATTTCTAAAGCAAAACCTTTTGGCACACCTTTTAATTTAGCATCTCCTGATAATGATAATGGTGTTTTTGCCATACATATTGGCATTTGCCAATGAAGTTTTTCATATGTTTCTAATTGTTCTATAGCTTTCTTATAAAATATAACCCGATCTGCGCCATATATTTGTTTGGCTACTTTTTCAATCTTCTCTTTTGTTGAATCATTTGCATCATAAGTATGTTTGAATTGATTTACTTTATCACTTTCACTGACTACTAATTTAGCAAGGTCAACCATACCTTCAGCACCTTTACTAAATCCATCAGCCAAAGCAACCGGATGATTGTGAGCTCTCGTCCAATCAAGCAATAAAGCTAACTCTTCTTTATCATCATCTTTAAAGTGATTTAAAGCAATCACATAATGGAGGCCAAACCCTTTAATGTTTGTAATGTGCTTTTCTAAATGCTTGATACCCTGCTTTAAGGCATCTATATCTTTAGCGTTAAAATCTTCTGCATCACCATGAAGTTTTAATGCTCTAAGGGTTGCTACTAAAACGACGAGGTCTGGATGTTTTGGTAAATAAGGTGTCTTTATATTCAAAAACTTTTCCATACCTAAATCTGCACCAAAGCCAGCTTCTGTGACCGTATACTCACCTAACTTCATTGCCATCTTTGTGGCAATAATTGAGTTACACCCGTGTGCGATATTTGCGAATGGTCCGGCATGTACAAGTGCTGGTACACCATCTAAAGTTTGAACGAGGTTTGGCTTAATCGCATCTTTCAATAATAAAACCATTGCGTCCGCACATCCCATATCACTGACATATAATGGTTTACCATCTTCATTATAACCAATCATGATACTATTTATACGTTTCTTTAAATCTGTTATATCGCTTGCTAATGCTAATATAGCCATAATCTCGCTTGCAGCAGTAATAATAAAACCATCCGGTCTAGTCGGTGTTTCTATCTTTCTTAGTGCACGATCATTCATATCCATACAACGTTTCCAAATAACCGTTTTTATGTTTAATTCATTACCTTGATATATGTGATTATCTATCATCGCAGATAGTAAATTATTAGCAGCTGTTATGGCATGTAAGTCCCCTGTAAAATGAAGATTAATATCATTTACGGGAACAATAGACGCTAACCCTCCACCGGTCGCTCCACCTTTTAGTCCAAAAACAGGACCCAGACTAGGTTCTCTTAAAGCAAGCACAGCTTTTTTACCAATCTTTGTTAAGCCTTGTGCTAAACCAATAGAAGTTGTTGTTTTACCTTCACCCGCTTTTGTCGGGTTAATTGCAGTTACTAAAATCAACTTGCCATTTTCGTGGTTTTTTAATCGTTTTAAAACTGACAAATCTACTTTCGCTTTATCAAAGCCATACGGGATACATTCACTTTCTAACAACCCTAGACGTTGTCCAATCTTAGTAATGTTTTCCATAGAACCACCGCTTTCTATACATGATTTATACTCGTTTTGTTGGAAAATAAATATATGGTTGCCCACCATCTCTTGGATCCATAAAATCAACAATTGCTGCTTCAAGTTTTAATTGATGTTCCTTTAAATAGTCTAAGCCTTTAGCCATACATGCTTGATATTCATCATCCACTTTGACAACAACATACTCGCAACTTGGAAATATCCATTTTGTCCATCCTTGTGGTACATCTACTGCTTGATCAACTTCAACACCAGCTAAATAATAACCTTCATGAAAATCTTTCCATGGCATGAAATTCATTTCAAAATCACTCATCAAACCCCAAAAGGCAACGTACCTACCATTTTCTTTTAAAGCTAGATGTTTAATTTCATCAAATCGTTCATTGACATGTTTCCATAAGTGTTGAACAAACCTCTCTCCATCGCCGGTCGACCCCAATAATCCAAGAACGGCAAACGACGCAACTTTCAAACGTTTAATTTCCACGATGATCGCCTCCTGATTAAGATTCATATTAACGGATTGTTCAATTTTATTTTACCATGATAACATACGCTTTAAAAGCAAACAGAAAGGATTGCCAATCAAATCTATTCATGTTATAGTTAATTTGGTAGAAAGGGGTCATATCCATGAACAAAAAAAGAGATTTCATCGCCTAATTTAATAATAGAAACGAGGTAATCATATGGATAAGGCCATACTGGTCGGATTAAATGTACCTGGCAAATTACAAAGCCATCTAGATGAACTAGAAGAGCTTGCTTTTGCTTTGTCCATTGAGACCATTGAAAAAATTGAACAAAATGCGAAAACCATTTCGCCAAAATATTTTATTGGAAGCGGGAAAGTTGAAGAGATTAAAAAAACCATTGCCATTCGCGATGCCACACTTGTCATATTTGATGACACACTTTCACCCGCTCAGTTAAGTAATTTAGAAAAAACACTGGATGTTCAAGTAATTGATCGTAGCTTCTTAATATTATCAATCTTTGCGGAAAGAGCACAAACAAAGGAAGCTGTATTAGAAGTTTCATTAGCTCAAAAACTTTATATGCTGCCGAGACTTAAAGGTATGGGGGATGTTCTCTCAAGACAAGGTGGGGGTACATATAATGCAAAAGGTCCTGGTGAAACAAAACTTGAACTCGATCGTCGTAAACTGATGATTGAAATTCATAAGATCAAAACTCAACTTGAGAAAATAAAAAAAGAGAAAACTATCTCTCAACAAAGACGCATCAAAAACAACATTCCAATTGTTGCTTTAGTTGGTTATACCAACGCAGGCAAATCATCACTCATGAATAGTTTATCGCATCATTTGACAAGCGATGATAAAGAAGTTTTTGAGAAAAACATGTTATTTGCTACATTGTCAACAAAAGCGAAACGATTACAACATAAGAATTATCCACCATTTATCTTAATTGATACTGTTGGATTTGTCGCAAAACTTCCACATGAGTTAATCAATTCATTTGAGTCAACATTAAGTGAAGTCATTAACGCTGACTTACTCATTCACGTTGTTGATGGTGCACACTATAATGAAAAGCGTGTTGAAGTGACAAGATCTGTTTTAAAAGAACTTCAGGCTGACGAGATAGAACGCATCTTAGTGCTAACGAAAAAAGATTTAGCGCACGATATACCATTTGTTAAAGATGATTTCATGTTTATATCAAATCATACAGGTGAGCATATCGAAGATTTAGTTCACGCTATTTATGGACATTTGTTTAAATCGAGTGAAATCGTGAACTTAAACATTCCGTTTGATCGTGGTCACATCTATTCAGAATTAAAAGACAAAACAACCATTCTTTCATCTGAATATCAAGAAGACGGTATCCACGTTCGAGTAATCTTAACAAAAGAACAAGCTGCCATCTATAAAAAATATCAATATTGATCAAACAAAAAGGCCAGCAATGGCCTTTTACTTTTTACTGTTTTGATTTTATTCGATCAATCAATAAATATAACAAGAAGAAAACAACTATCGATCCTGTTAAATATACATACATCCCACTTCTACTTATTGTTTGTCCAAAGAGTACTAATTCAAAAGCATAAACATCTTTAATTTCAGCAATAAATGCCGGCGATAATGTACCAGATAAATGATCTAACACTGTCCCCATAAATATTCTTCTAAACAATCCTGTTGAATAAGATCCTGGTATTAGATTCGCTAAATTCTGAATACCAACAGGCAACATACTAACAGGCAAATACGCACCAATCAAAAACCCAATCAATGCACTAAATATACCTGTGAAGGCCGACACGCCCATAATTGTTTTAAAAAATGACATAACACACATCAATCCTAAAACAGCCGATAAACTTGATAATATCAATATCAACAATAATTCAAAGAATGCTGCTACCCCAAAAAATATGCCTGTGGTAATCGCTAAATATGCTATACCAATTATTAAAAAAATAAAGCATAACGTAAATGTTAAAATAAATGCTGCAATCACATAACTAAGTAATCTTGTAACAGGTTTTAAAGGGGATGCGGTAAAATCATTTATCGTCCCTCTTTCTTTATCCTCAATCATCACTAGCATACCATTTAACGCAACCGTCAAACAACTGATCGCAACAATCCCAGGAATCATCCACGCATTTATTATACTTCTAATCATATCATCAGTGACAAACACGGGCATGGTGATTTGATTATCTAACATACTGATTTGAATATCACCCATAAATAACGTGTAAATCACCAAAATTAAAATTGGAGCCATCAACGAAAAAACAACGGTTGTTGCGTTTCTTAAATAAACTAAAATATTACGTTTAACTAATTGCCACAAGCTAGAAAGATAGGTCGTCACATTATGCATGATCATCAACCTCCAATTTCTTGCCGGTCACATTCAAGAATACATGATCCATATTGCCTTTTAGTATTTCAAAATCTGTAATTAAATCTTTATATTTTTCAATAAAAGATAATCCAGCAAGTGGACTCGCAATATTGACATGATATGCATGTCCTCTGTAATGATAAATCAAGTTATGATCATGAAATACCTTTTCTAACGCTTCACTTTTTTCTGATATAACACGTATTATATCGCTTGTATATGCGTTTTTCAGTTGGTCAGGTGTGTCATTAGCAATTATTTTTCCTTCATCAATAATAACAACTCTATCCGCCTTTATAACTTCTTCCATATAATGTGTCGTCAAGAAAATGGTTAATTCATGTTGTCCCATCAAACGTTCTAATATTTCCCACACTGAAACTCTTGTGTTTGGATCTAGACCTGTCGTTGGTTCATCCAGAAATAAGATTTTAGGTCGATGAATTAAAGCTCTAGCAATATCTATTTTTCTTCTTTGTCCGCCAGATAACTTGCCATAAGTGCGCTGTAATAAATCTTTTAAATCCAATAATTTTGTTAGTTCCTCTATACGTTTTAGTGCATCCCTTTTTGACATGCTATAAAGGCTTGCTCTAGACATGAGATTTTGATAAACCGTCAATTTCAAATCTAGTACAGAACCTTGAAAAACAATACCTATTATATTTTTGATATGCTTTGTATCTTTATCTAAATCATAGCCATCAATGGTTACGGTACCTGCATCTTTTTTTATTATTGAGCATAACATATTAATGGTTGTGCTTTTCCCTGCACCATTCAACCCTAAAAATGCGAAAAGACTACCACGTTTCACACTGAAAGAAATGCCATCAACGGCACAAATATCTCCAAATGATTTCTTTAAATTGCTTGCTACAATAATATCATTCGCCATGTTTATCTTCCTTATTATCCATCGCCTTAAATTCCTTTTTTAAGATGCGATAATAACTATTCCCAACAATGCTTTCAAATATGCTAAAGATATATTTTCCTAAGATGCGATAAGACAAACTTGCAAACTTTTGCCCTTTGCTTTGCGATGAAGAATGCCAAGATCCAAAATAATGATGAATTCCTTTTGTATTATCACTCATCTTAAGTTTTCCAGACATGTAATGCTGTGGAAAAAAATAATCCGAAGACAACACTTGTATCTTATCATCCACAGCGCATGTTATGCCATTTGGCTTAAAGTTATAATCATAACGTAAAACTGCAGAGAAAGCATGAACAGTTAATGGATTTGTATGAAACTTGATCGGTGTTTTCTTTTCATATCTTTTCAGTACTCGTTTAAATATCTGATGACCTTTCACAGTTCCAAGTACTGCACTACCAAACCAATAAGCTGATTCATAACAAAAAAACGCCTCATTATCTAATAACTCATCAATGGGTGTAACCAATTCTAAATCGGTATCAAAATAAACCCCGCCCTGATGATAAAGTGCCCAAACACGTATGACATCAGACATCAATGCCCAATTTTTTTGTTCATAAGCCTGTTTCACAAATGGATGTTTATCAATATCAAAATTATGCTCATTCCATTCAATGATTTCATAATCAGGGCAATACTTTTCCCAACTTTTTATACAAGCCAATATATGATTAGGTTTCTTTTTTCCCCCAACCCAAACATAATGTATCTTTTTAGGTATTCGATTCATGAAAAATCATACCTTCCTATTTACCTTTTTTATTGACCGATCCTATATGTTTATGGTCTTTAAACCGTTTATCGTATTTCACTAAAGCTTCTCTTATAACTTGTTCTAAATTTAAATCTGTTTGATTCGCTAAGCATACAAGTGAAAAAAATACATCGCCAAACTCATTTACAAAATCATCTGTTCTCTCAAAACCTCTTTTGCCATAATCGGTACTTTTAAGAACTTCTTTTGCTAATTCCCCAGACTCAGATAATAAATCTAGCATACGTGATTCTACCGTTGTGCCTATCTTTCTATCTTCAACAAATTTTTCGATAGTTTTTTGTAATTCATTTAACGTCATGTGTTCACCTGTTCTTTTTTCATTATTATATCATGATTTCACACTAAACTTCATGATTAGCAAAAGAAAACATCGCCACGAATGACGATGTTTTCAGTCTAATTTATACATATTTGATGAAAATAAGTTAAAACACAAAAGTATGTCTACTTGTTTATACTTCGACGCCGTCTAACCAACCAGTAACAACATCAGCATTATCTTCTACCCATGTTCTTGTAACATCAATAGCATCATCATCACTATTGTAAATGGCTGACATTAAACCATTAAGTTGTGCACCCGTTAAACTGAAATTTGATAAGAATTGAGCAAACGCTGGAAAATCATCAGCAGCACCAGTTCTTGCAATTGATTTAATTGTTTCAGCAGCACCATAGACACCTTCTGGATCCTCTAAGAATTTAAGATCAAATTCACCAAATTTCCAGTGTGGTTGCCAACCAGTAACAACGATTGGTTCTTCACTTGCAATCGCATTAGCTAATTCTGCAGTCATAACAGGCCCACTTCCAGTTAATAATTCAAAGTTTGATAAGTCATATGTCTCTAATGCCGTTTCAGTTAATCCCATAATACCAGCACCAGAATCGATACCAATAATTTTACCATCGAAATCAGCAGCAACTGCATTTAATTCAGCAATGCTATCGATTTCAACATAACTAGGAACAACTAATCCTACTAAAGCACCTTCAAAGATTGTGCTATATTCAACAAATTGATCACCATATTTTTCTAAGTATGAAGCATGTGTTACAGGTAACCATGCATCTAAAAAGTAATCGTAATCTCCGCTTGCCACACTTGCAAATACAGGTGCAACATCAGCAGTAGTTAATTTAACTTCATATCCAAGTTCATCTTCAGCGATGACCTTTACTAAATTAGAAATAGCAATACCATCTGACCAGTTTACCATACCTATTTTAATCTCGTTTTCGTTCTCTGTACATGCAGTTGCTACTACCGCAACAAATGCAAGTAAAAATATCATTATAAATTTCTTCATTTTTTCCACTCCTTTTTATATCTATTATTCATATTGTGGTCTTTAATTGTTGTAAAATTTTTGTGTTATCATCAAATACTTTTAAACCACAATCTATTAAACTTCCGCTTGTTTCTTACGTGTACTTAGTGCTTGTGTTACTCTATCAAGTACCATTGCTAAGATAACAACAGCTAGTCCAGCCTCAAATCCTTCACCAATTTTCAACTGTGTAATACCATTAAGCACTTGCAGACCTAAGCCTTCAGCACCGATCATCGATGAGATAACAACCATTGATAGTGATAACATAATCGTTTGGTTAACACCAGTCATGATTGTAGGTAATGCTAGTGGTAATTGAATCTCAAATAACATTTGGCGTTTCGTTGATCCAAATGATTTCCCCGCTTCAATAACTTCTGTTGGTACTTGTCTAATACCTAAATTAGTTAACCTTACAACGGGTGGCATTGCAAATATGATGGTAGCAACTACACCAGGAACAGGGCCCATACCAAAAAATAATACCGCCGGAATCAAATAGACAAATGCAGGCATTGTCTGCATAAAGTCCAGTAACGGTTTTAAAATCTTGTTAGCAGTATTACTTCGAGCTGCTAAAATACCAAGTGGAATACCAATCAGTAAAGCAATTAATGCAGAAGTAAATACTAAAGCAGCCGTAGCCATTGTTAATTCCCATAATTGGAACATATCAATGATGGCAAATCCTATACCTGTGAATATAGATAGTTTTAAACCTGCCAAGAAATAAACGCCTATAACAATTAATGCGATTAAAACAAGTGAAGGCGGTAATAGTAATACCCATTCAATACCTTCCATAAGTCCATCAATGATGTTACTAATAACGTCAAAAACACCATCAAATGTCACATTAATCCAATCAATAACTGCCTCAAATCCAGGACCGATATGAAATTCAAACATCTTATTCACCTTCTCCCGAAATACCTGCTAAAATAGCAGTTTTAGAAACAGCACCAATTAATTTACCATTAGCATTAACAACACCAAGTGGGTGTTTAGAATCGATTATGTCCGCTATTAGATCATCTAATACAGCATCTTCTGTTACAGTTGGTAAATCTAAAACAATTGATTCAATTGATTTTACACCTTTTTTTATTAATGCTGCGGCATCACTAATAGTGACATAACCACGCACTTTTCGATCTTTATCAACAACAAATGCACTTTCATAATCATCATCTTTCATCGCTCTAATAGCAACCCCAGGACCATCTTTTAATTTGATGACGCATTTAGGTTTTCTCATCACACGTCCAGCTGTCATAATTTTTGCGCGATTTACATCTTGAACGAATTCACGCACATAATCATTTGCTGGATTTTCAAGAATTTCTTCTGGTGTATCAATTTGCACAATTTCTCCATCCTTCATGATCGCAATTCGATCGCCTAATTTCAAGGCTTCATCTAAATCATGTGTGATAAATATAATTGTTTTTTGAAGTGTTGATTGCAAATTCAGAAGTTCATCCTGCATTTCTTTTCTAATTAATGGGTCAAGCGCACTAAACGCTTCATCCATTAGAATAACTTCCGGATCATTTGCTAACGCTCTAGCAAGACCAACACGTTGTTGCATCCCACCTGATAATTCGTTAGGCATTTTTTCTTCATAACCTTTTAAACCAACGATTTCTAACATTTCATATGCTTTCTCTTTTTTAATATCATCAGCCACGCTTTGCACTTTTAAACCATATTCAACATTTTCTCTCACGCTCTTATGTGGGAATAATGCGAAATGTTGGAATACCATACTAAAAAACTTCCTACGATATTCAATTAGTGCTTCACGATCTGCCTCTAAAATGTTATCTCCATTGACTAAAATTTCGCCTGATGTTGGATTGTGAATACGGTTGAAACATCTGATTAATGTTGATTTACCGCTTCCTGATAGTCCCATAATGACGAAGAATTCACTCTTCTTAACATTAAAAGAGACGTTGTTTACACCAACGCTCAACTTAGTTTCCTTCAAGATATTTGCTTTAGATTTTCCTTCTTCAAGCAATGGGATTGCTCTTTCTGGTTTTGGTCCAAAGACTTTATATACATTTTTAACTTCAATTAGACTCATAAATCCTCACTATTCTTCGTTTTAAATTTTCACGATGTTGCTATTATACCATACGTTTCACTCACATTCAATTTATGCTGATAATACATAAATGTATGCGTTTTTATGTAAATTTTTTAGTTTTTCATATTTATATATATCATGTTTTATTGCTGAATAGCATATTTTTCACTACGACGCTATGTTCAAGAATAATGTCTATATCCTGTGCTAATTTTATAGAAATATTCATGCAATCACTTCTTGCATTACAAACAAAAAGAACTTAAGATAAACTATCTCAAGTCCGATTTCCTCTAAATGGCGGAAGCGGTGGGATTCGAACCCACGAGCCCTAATGGACTACTGCATTTCGAGTGCAGCTCGTTATAACCACTTCGATACGCTTCCTTAAATACTGTCAAAAAATTCGTTGACAGCTTTATTAAATGCTTCTTGTGTGCTTGTTCTAGAAAGAATTGCTCTTAAATTGCTTGCATTACGAATACCTTTCAAATACCAAGGCCCATGACTTCTCATTTCGAGACATGCTATTTTTTCACCTTTTAATTTAACTAAAGAATCAAGATGCGTTAGCATCATTTCTCTAATTTCCTCATTTGAAGGTTTTTCTAATATTGTTCCATCTTTTAAATAGGTATCAATTTCTCTAAATATCCACGGATTTCCAAGTGCAGCTCTACCAATCATAACAGCGTCACAACCCGTATAATCTAACATGCGTTTAGCGGATGGACCATCTTTGACATCACCATTACCAATCACAGGAATGGATACAGCTTCTTTAACCGCTTTAATAACATCAAGATCTGCAAACCCACTATAGCCTTGTGCTCGTGTTCTACCATGAACGGCTATAGCGCTTGCTCCAGCTGCTTCTGCTTTTATAGCAACCTCAACTGCATTTTTACTTGAATCATCCCAACCCGCTCTTATCTTAACTGTGACAGGTTTAGATACTTTGTCAACGATTGCTTTTATAATATCAAATATGCCATCTGGATCCTTCATTAAAGAAGCACCCGCTTGTGCTTTAACAGCAACCTTAGGTACTGGGCATCCCATATTAATATCAATCAAATCACAATTGCTATGTTGATCTACATATAACGCTGCTTCGACCATTGTTTCTTTATTTGCACCAAAAATTTGTTGCGACATTGGATGCTCAAAATCTGTCATATATAATAGATTAAGTGTTTTTTCATTTTTATGTAGAAGACCTTTATCTGAAACCATTTCAGCGTAAACTAAGCCTGCACCATAACGTCTTGCTAATGTACGAAATGAACTATTTGATACACCGGCCATCGGTGCTAATATAATTTTGTTCTCTATTACTAAATTTCCAATTTTAAATGGCATGTTATCACCTGATTTATTGTAGCATGAAAGTAATAAACATTCAAATATGCTACAATGAAAATGAGGTGGAAATTATGAAGGATTATACGCTAATTAGTTACGCTTATGATCGCACAGTTAGAATTTATGCAGCAACTTCAACTCACTTAGTTGAAGCGGCTAGAACCATACATGGTACCTGGCCAACAGCGACTGCTGCCTTAGGCCGCACTTTAACTGTTTCTGCGATGATGGGTTTAATGTATAAAAAGGGTGAACGTATCACTATTAGAATTAAAGGTGATGGCCCAATCGGGCCAATGACAGTGGAAGCAGACGGAAGCGGAGAGGTCCGTGGTGAAATTGGAAATCCAGAAGTTTATTTGACATATAATAGTGGTCCAAAGGCCGGTAAATTAAACGTAGGTGCAGCTGTTGGTAATGGTTTTATGTTTGTCACAAAGGATTTAAATATGCGTGAGTATTTCACGTCATCATCAGAACTACAATCCGGTGAAATTGGTGATGATTTCACATATTATTTCACACTATCAGATCAGGTTCCTTCTTCTGTTGGTGTTGGTGTCTTAGTAAACACTGATCAAAGTGTTTTAGCATCAGGAGGTTATATCCTACAATTAATGCCTAATTGTGAAGAACATACAATTCAAACATTGGAAGGTATTATTGCTAATATTCCACCAATCTCTTCGCTTATTGAAGCAGGTAAAACACCGGAAGATATTACACATCTACTAGCAAATGGGACTGAACAAATACTAGAAAAGAAACCAATTAGTTATGTATGCCACTGTTCAAAGGATAAATTTAGTAGATCTTTAGCAACACTCGATGATCAATCACTTCATGAGATGATTGAAGAAGATGGCGGTGCAGAAATTATTTGTCATTTCTGCCATAAGAAATACCATTACTCAAGAGATGAGCTCATTGAAATCAAACAATCAAGAAAAGCAAAATAAAGGACATCGTTTGATGTCCTTATTTTTTACCTAATTTTTTAAATCCTCTAATAAATCTTAAATTGATAATATCAATCATACCTTCAATTTGATGGAGCGACCACGTTTGATTACTGAATATACCATGCATTCTGAGCGGTGTCTCAACAATTGCACGTCTGACCACTTCTTGCA
This sequence comes from Acholeplasmataceae bacterium, assembly GCA_963676765.1. GTDB lineage: Bacteria > Bacillota_I > Bacilli_A > Acholeplasmatales > Acholeplasmataceae > WOFB19. Next base: position 230,058 of record OY781159.1, on the reverse strand, counting down.
TCGTTGGATCTACTTCATTAGCTGTAGCTGCTTTAGAACGTTTTACGAACTGTCTTCTAATCATACGTCCTATCAATGTTGAACTCACATCATTTAAGGTATTATTAATTGTAAATGGTCTTTTTGCTTTAACCTTTTTAGGTGGTAATGCTCTGCCGTATATTTTAATAAAGTCTGCCGTATTATAGTGATATTGATTATAACTAATCAATGGATGCTTTACTTCACGCCCTAAAACATGTATCTCTTCACTATCAATAATCATTTTAGCATTTTTAGCGACTTCAATGCTGTAATCTCCTTCTTCTACATTCCATCTCTTTTGAATCCAATCATAATAAGCAAAATCATCTCTTAATAATTTAAATTCAACTGTTTTTTCTTCACCAGGCTTTAATTCTATCTTTTCAAAAGCTTTTAATTCTCTGGTTGCTTTAAAAACAGATGACTCATTATTTTTAACGTAGATTTGTACAACTTCTTTACCAAAGACTTGACCTACATTTCTTACTGTTACGCTAACCAAATAATCTTCATTATCCGGCTTTATTATTAAATCCTTGTAACTGAATTGTGTGTAACTTAACCCATAGCCAAATGGGAATCTAACTTTTTGTTTGAATGTTTCATAATAGCGATAACCAACATAAATAGACTCATCATAATAGATTGCATGATTATCATTAGAGATTTCAACATTACAATCTTTTGCATGATCAATCCACGTTTCCGCTAATCTTCCTGATGGATTAACACGTCCATATAAAATGTCCATTATCGCTTGACTGGATGCTTGTCCACCTAAATAAGCAGCAATCATGCCTCTTGCTCTATCAGCAAAACTAACATTCATACCAGAACCACTTAATATAACTACGATAATGTTTTGGTTGTATTTATAAATCTCATTGAATAGATCAATTTGATTTTGTGGTAAATCAAGGTCATGTTTGTCAAAACCTTCTGACTCGTATTTTTCAGGCACACCAATAATGTAAACAACTTTCTTAGCCTGATTCGCAATCTCTAAAGCCTCTGTCATTAACTTACGATCATTAGCCTTCGTTTCTAATTTGAAACCTTTTGCATATTTGATATTTTTCGAATAGTTTTCAAGTATATCCTTTAATTGTGGTAGTTTTGTAGGATTAACATGCGATGCCCCACCACCTTGATATCTAATATGATCGATAAAACCTGAAATAACTGCAACATTTTCTTTTTCACTTAAAGGTAATATGCTTTCTCTATTTCTAAGTAAAACCATTGATTCTCTCGCTATCAAACGTGCCTGTTCATGGTGTTTATCAAAATCAATTTTAACTGGTGCTAAATCTTTATACTTATCCACTAATAATTGAACGCGTTCAGCAGAACGATCAATTTGTCTTTTTAAATCAACATCATGTTGTGCTTTTTGTAATAATATATCAGTGTGATAGCCCCCGGAATTAGGCATTTCCAAATCACAAGAAGCTAAAATAGATGCTGCTCTATCGTTAATGCCACCCCAATCAGAAACAATTAATCCTTGATAACCCCATCTATTTCTAATTAAATTATTAATCATTGGATGTTCTGACGTATAGTAACCATTAACAAGGTTATAACTAGCCATTAACTGTGCAGGATTTTCAGCAATCACACGTTTAAATGGTGCTAAATATATTTCTTGTAATGCTCTTTCATCTACAATACTATTTATTGTAAACCGGTGCTTTTCTTGGTTATTACAAAAAATATGTTTTGGACTTGCGCCAACACCTTGCTCTTCAAGACCACGCACAAAAGCGGCCCCACATTCTCCTGATAATTTAGGGTCTTCAGAATAATATTCGAAATTACGACCACCTAGTGGGCTTCTTTTAATGTTTATACCTGGGCCAAGCACAACATTTATGCCAAAATATCTTGCTTCTTTACCAATGAGTGTGGCTGCTTTTTTAATTAATAGTCGATCAAAACTACATGCCATTAAGCTTTCTGTTGGAAAACATGTTGCTTCTATGCTACCTTTAGCACCTAACGTGTCATTAAAATCTAATTGCTTTCTAATGCCATGTGGTCCATCCGCCATCGTAATCGATGGAAGATTTTCAAATGCTTTTGTTTGAAAAACATTTTTACCTTCAAGCAGTTTTGCTTTATCCTCAAATGTCATATTGACACTCCTTTGAATGCGTCTTTAAACGCTCATTGCTATGTATATTATATACGTTTTTTACGATTAACTCCACAACCCCAATAAAAAAGCCTGACTTATCAGGCTTCAATTTCCTGTAATACTTGTAATACATTTTTAAGTGGCAAGCCTACAATCGTGAAGAAATCACCATTAAAATGATCAACTAATTCTCCCCCGTTACCTTGAATACCATAAGCTCCAGCTTTATCCATCGGTTCACCTGTTTTAATATAGTTATGGATTTCTAAATCAGACAAGGCTTTCATGGTAACTTCACTTTTCGTGTAAAAAACGTGTTCTTTATCCCCTTTTAAAATGGCTACACCTGTATAAACACAGTGCGTATCATTGGAAAGAAGTTTAAGCATGTTATAAGCATCTTCTTCATTTTCTGGTTTACCAAGAATTTGATCACCAAATACAACGATGGTATCTGCGGCAATAACCGTGTCTTCTAGATGGTTTTGAAAAACAGCTTTTCCTTTTTGTAAAGCGAGATCTACGACAATCTCTTCGGGTTTTAAATCCGCTTTTATAATCTCTTCAACATGGCTTGGATCAATGATAAATTCTAGCCCTGCATCCTTTAATAACTTCGCACGTCTTGATGAACTGCTTGCTAATATGAGCATAGTCGTGCCTCCTTTTAATGCTATCATTATATCATGACACTGTTGATATGCACCCCTTTCTTTTCAAACGCGTGATATAATGATGGTAGATAGAGGTGCTTATGGAAAAAGTATTAAAAGCCACACTTCAAACGTGTGGTATTACAAAAAAAGATTTGCTAATCTTATCTGTAAGTGGTGGCGTTGATTCGATGTCAATGTTAGATTTTTTCGTTCGTCAAAATTATCAGATTGAAGTCGTTCATTTTAATCATTTACAGCGTGCTCAGTCTGCTGAAGAAGCTGCACTTGTGGAACATTATTGCCAAACATACGCAATTCCTTACCACTATTACACGATTAATGTTGATCAAGGAAATTTTCATCATCAAGCTCATATCTTAAGACATCAATATTTACACGATGTCGCAAAAATAACGAAAGCTTCTTATATTCTAACAGCTCATCATCTCGATGATTTATTAGAATCAATATTAATCAAACTCACACGTGGCAGCAACCTCCTTGGTTATGCAGGTATGCAGCCTTGCCACATAGACAAATATATAACCTTTGTTAAGCCATTGTTATATGTTTCAAAAGAACGGTTAATCGCTTATGCAAAAAAACATGACGTACAATATATGAATGATGCATCAAACGATGGAAATGCTTATCTTAGAAATAGATATCGTCATGCAATCGTTCCTATAATGAAACAAGAAAATGATGATTTACTCACACAAACGAAACAATTTCATCATCAAGTTTCAACTGCATTTAAATTTATTCGAAAAACGTCGATTGATTATCTCAAAAAAAGAAAACAAATCCATATTCCTTCATATAAGACATTAGATGTAGCTATTCAAGAGGACGTTATCGCTTATATGCTTGAATCTCTTCACATGAATGTTACATATGAAAAAATAATAACAATCAAAGAAATGCTACTTAAAAATGCGCCAAACAAGACTTATAAAATTGATAAAAAACATTACTTTGTCAAACACTATGATTATGCTGATATCCAAGTTTTAAAGCCGTTATCTAATGATTTAATTGAAGTTAAAGATGGTGTAAATACACTACCGAATATGGCGATTTTCACATTTTTAGGTAATTCATCCGTGAAAACTGAAGATTTACAAAAATTATGTTATAATAAATTAGCGTTTCCTTTGTGGCTTCGTAACCGAAAAGATGGTGATTTACTCGCCTATACATACGGACATAAAAAGCTTAAAAAGCTTTTGATTGATGAGAAAGTACCAATGCTATCAAGAAATCAGTTATGGATACTGCAAGACAATGATGGTCAAATCCTTTGGGTAGAAGACCATTACATCAACGAAACATTAGGAAACGAAAATATACTATACTTCACACTAAAGGAGAATGACCATGCATCGTGATGTTAGCGAAATACTCGTATCAGAAAAAGACATTCAGACCATTTGTGAAAACTTAGGTAATCAAATAACAAATGACTATAAAGACAAAAAACCACTTCTGGTCGGTTTATTAAAAGGGTGCGTTCCTTTCTTGGCAGATCTTGCTAAAAAGATTGAATTACCAGTAGAGATCGCATACATGTCAGTCAGCAGTTATCATGGCGGTATCAGTTCATCTGGTGATGTCAAAATAAAAATGGATTTAGATTTCTCACTAACTGGTAGAAACGTATTACTCGTAGAAGATATCGTTGATACTGGTAGAACACTGGATACAATCGTAAAACTCTTTATGCACCGTGGTGCTAAAAGTGTTAAGGTTGTCACATTGTTGGATAAGCCTGATGGACGAGTTGTACCTTTTGTCCCAGACTATATTGGAGAAACAATTCCAAACGCATTTGTGGTCGGCTATGGCTTAGATTATGATGAACTATATCGTAACTTGCCTTACGTCGGCATTCTTAAAAAGGAAGTATATTCAAAATAATTAGAGGTGTATAAATGAATCAACAACCAAAAAAACCAACTAAACGCCCTGAGTTTAGAAAACGTCCGGATTATTTAATTATTATCTTCACAATCATTATTGTGATCGCAATCATTATCTTCTTACGTGATGCGCTATCTGGAGAAACAGCCGATCTCACTTATAATGAAATTGAAACAGCTGCTGTAAATAATCAAATTCAACATGTGGAATATGAATTGCTGGGCGGAGATAATTTAGATCTTGTTGTATTAAGAGGTCAAATTTACGAAGAATTTGCGGATAACTCGCCATTTAATGGTGCAGCTCAATTCGAAATTGTTATCCGTATCGATGATGCTGAAAAGATATTAGCAGAGGTTGCAGATAATGGTACGACAGCTCGTATTCCATTATCCGGTATTAATATTTGGACAATCCTAATTTACCTTGTCCCTACCATTGTTATTATTGGTGCTTTATTCTTCATTTTCAGAAATGCTAATTCACAAAACAACAGAGCATTCGATTTTGCTAAAAACCGTGCAAAGCTAAATCGTGAAAAAACTGTGACATTTAAGGATGTTGCTGGTGTTGAAGAAGAAAAACAGGAAATGGAAGAATTAATTGACTTCCTTAAAACCCCTAAGAAATATGTTGATATGGGAGCGAGAATTCCTAAAGGAGTTCTTCTCGTCGGTTCACCTGGTACTGGTAAAACATTATTAGCCAGAGCCGTTGCTGGTGAAGCAAATGTCCCATTCTTCTCAATTTCAGGTTCTGATTTCGTTGAAATGTTTGTTGGTGTCGGTGCTTCTCGTGTAAGAGACTTATTTAAAGTGGCAAAAGAAAATTCTCCATGTATTCTCTTTATCGATGAAATCGATGCAGTTGGACGTCAACGTGGTGCTGGACTTGGTGGTGGACATGATGAACGTGAACAAACGTTGAACCAATTACTTGTTGAAATGGATGGTTTCACATCTAACATGGGTATCATCATCGTGGCAGCAACTAACCGCCCTGATGTCTTAGACCCTGCATTACTAAGACCTGGCCGTTTCGATAGACAAATTACCATTAGTTTACCAGACGTTAGAGGACGTGAAGCAATTCTTAAAGTTCATGCGCGTAATAAAAAAATTGATGCGTCTATTAAATTTGATGAATTCGCAACTAAAATCCCTGGCTTCAGTGGTGCTGATATTGAAAACTTACTTAATGAAGCTGCATTGCTTGCTGCACGTGATAACCGTACATCTATTCTTGCAAAAGATTTAGATGAAGCAATTGACCGTGTCATGATGGGACCAGCTAAAAAGAGTAGAAAATATTCTGTTAGCGAAAAGAAAACAGTTGCGTATCATGAAGCAGGACATGCTGTTATTGGTCTTAAACTTAAAGGTGCTAATGTCGTGAGAAAAGTAACCATCATCCCGCGTGGACAAGCTGGCGGTTACAACTTAATGACACCTGCTGAAGAAAAATTCTTAGAAACAAAAGAATCATTGCTAGCTCGTATTACATCCCTACTTGGTGGACGTGTTGCTGAAGAAACTGTATTTGATACAGTAACAACTGGTGCTTATAACGATTTCCAACAAGCAACCCAAATTGCAAGAGCAATGGTTACTGAATATGGTATGTCTGATTTAGGTCCGGTTCAATATGAAACACGTGGTAACAACGTCTTCTTAGGTCGTGACTATATGAAAGAAAAGAACTTCTCTGATCAAGTAGCTTTAGAAATTGATAGTGAAGTTAGACATATTATCAACACATGTTATACAAATGCCAAATCAATTATTTCCGAACACCGTAAGCTGCTTGATGCGATTTCACATTATCTAGTTCAAGTAGAAACACTTAGCCAATCAGATATTGAAGAAATTAATGAAACGGGCAAATTATTATGGTGGGAAGATAAACAACAGCCAAAAGCTGATGTTAAATTAAACCCAGATGCGGCTTGATAAGTATTTAAAAGTTGCTAGAATCATTAAACGTCGAACAATTGCAAAAGAAGCAGCAACAAAAGATCGTGTTCAAATTAACGGTTTAGTAGCTAAACCTTCAAAAACAGTTGAGATTGGCGATGTCTTGACATTACGTCTTGGACAAAAAACAACGACCTTGAAAGTAACAAGTCTTAAGCCAATTAAAGACCAATTAATGTATGAATTGATTGAAGAAAAGCGAAAGCCATAACGCTATTATGGCTTTTTCTATGGTAATATATTAAAGAGACGAGGAGGATATTTATGGATCCTAAAGATTTAACCGAGCAACAGCAGGTTCGTCGTGAAAAAGCTGCTGAACTAGAAGCGAAAGGAATTGCTCCTTTTGGTCAAAAATATGAACGTACACATCAAACAACTGATATATTCAATGCTTATGGTGACCTAGATCACGATGCACTAGAAGATCTTCATGCTGTTGTTAGTATTGCTGGACGTATCGTTTTAAAACGTCGTCAAGGTAAAGCTGGATTCATGCATATTCAAGATCGTAATGGGCAAATCCAAGTTTATGTTAGAAAAGACATCATCGGTGAAGATGCTTATGAAATATTTAAACAATCTGATTTAGGTGATATTGTTGGTATCAAAGGTTATGTGTTTAGAACTAAAACAAATGAATTAACCATTAAAGCTGATACATACACACACCTAACAAAAGCTCTCCGACCATTGCCTGATAAATTCCATGGTTTGCAAGATAAGGAAGAATCAAGACGTCGTCGCTACGTTGACTTAATTGTGAATGAAGATGCGAGACGTGTCGCAATCACAAGATCAAAAATTATTCGTGCAATTCAAAACTACTTTGACCAAAAAGGGTTTGTTGAAGTTGAAACACCAGTCTTACAAAGTATATTAGGTGGTGCAGCAGCACGGCCATTTGTTACACACCATAATGCATTAGATATGGATTTCTATTTAAGAATCGCCACCGAACTACCATTGAAACGTTTAATCGTAGGTGGCTTAGAAGCAGTTTATGAGATCGGTCGCTTATTTAGAAATGAGGGTATGGATGCGAAACATAATCCAGAATTCACAACAATTGAAGCATATCTTGCATATGCTGATATGAGTGATATGATGGATATTGTTGAAGGTTGTTTATCAACAGTAACAAAAGAAATCTTAGGTTCATATGATATTCACTATCAAGATGAAGTACTTCATATGGAACGCCCATGGAAGCGAGTTCATATGGTGGATGCTATTAAAGAAGTCACCGGTGTTGACTTCTGGCAACATATGACATTAGATGAGGCTAGAAAAATTGCTAAAGAACATCATATTGAAGTCCAAAAGCATTTCGCATTTGGTCATATTGTCGAAGCGTTCTTCGATGCGTTCGTTGAATCAACAATTATTCAGCCTACAATGATTTATGGTCATCCGATTGAAATTAGTCCGCTTGCTAAAAAGAATGTTGATGACCCGCGTTTCACTGATCGTTTCGAATTATTTATTATGAAGAGTGAATATGCAAATGCATTCTCAGAACTAAATGATCCAATCGATCAAAGAGAACGTTTTGAAAACCAATTAAAAGAACGTGAATTAGGAAATGATGAAGCAAACGAAATGGATATCGATTTCGTTGAAGCATTAGAATATGGCATGCCACCAACCGGTGGACTAGGTATTGGTATTGACCGCTTTGTAATGTTAATTACAAACACGCCAAATATTCGAGACGTTATCTTATTCCCGCATTTAAAAAATAGATAAAAATAGAAAAAAAGGGTAAACATTTACGTTTACCCTACTATTTTAGTCAATAAATCCATTAAATCCCAATTTTTACCAATCTCATCAACGGCAGTATAATCATCTAAATCATTCGGAAAATCAGGCATTTCAACATCGAAATTTAATGCCATATCCATGCTAAAGTTAAACTCATCATAACTGTTTTCTATTGTAGCAATATCAGTAGCAATATCAATAGAAACCGTACAACTTACAAGTCCATCATTGTCAATAATAATATCAGCTGTCATCGATAATGTCTCATAATCATTAATCTCGTCTTCCAACATGGAGACAAAATATGCAATCTCATCTTCTGATGCATCATCTGTTTCATCTGATGATAGCATGCCCGCAAACATATACATGGCTATGTCTTCCAAGTGATCTAAAAGAAATGATTTTGTTACTTCAAAATGAATGTCCGTTACTGAATTTTTTTGATAAACTGTAATAACTGGGAAGTCATCCATCCATGCAGCCATTGATTCAACATCCATCTCATCAATAAATTCATTGATGGAATCCATTGATGGTACTAATGGAATCTGTTCAATCATTGATCCGGCTCTTACATCATCCCATATTTCCTGTGTTACCGCCTCATTACGTTTTTCTGTACTAGAAATTGAAGTTGTTGTACCACCACTAGATAATTGAAGTTCTGGTTTTACAAATAAATATCCGGCATTCAAGTACACATTAAATGTTCCTTCACCTTCTGATGTCATGATCGTTTCACCATCAGTTGTTTCAGATTCTGCATTTGTAATCGAAAATATAAAATCTGTTTCAGAATAAAATCCGGCATCACTAATTGTTTCACTGTCATAAAAATACGTTTCAGAATAAGCTTCAGCAGTAAGCATTCTATCTAAACCCAACAAAAATGCTATATTGATTCCGAATTCAAGGTCAACACTCAGCATAATACCGCTTTTTTGTTCCCAATCTATTTCACTTAATAGTGTTGCCATATCTTCGTTTGATAAATCAACGATATCATTTTCATCAAAACTATCAGCGTTGTTCGATTCTTCGCAAGCAACCAAAATTAAGCTTGCCATTAACAATAATACTGTTGCAAATATTTTTTTCATATTTTTCCTCCCGTTTGTTAATTTCATTTTATCATAAATTTATAAAAAAGACTCTCAAATGAGAGTCTTATAATATGTCCAACTCATCTGCAATATCAAAGAATATATCATTGATTGGATAAAAGTCTACACCCATCTCATGAAATATCCGATAACTTATTTCATCAAGTTTTTTAAACATGTCTTCAGGCACTTCTTCTTGATGTTTTAAATAATCATATATTTTTTCTTCAAAACGATGAAGCTCACTCAAATCTTGTTGTGCATAAGATTCGGTACTTAATAATTCATTTTGAAAATCGATTGAGCTTAATAACAAGTTTACATCTTTAGCATGTTTCTCAAGTTCATCAATCTTTTGATCATAAGAAGTTTCTAATAAGTCGCTTATTTTATCAATTTGATCGAACACATAATAAAATCCTGTTTCGAAAATTTGGTTTTCTTCTTCAGAAAATGAAGGATCATCAATTAACTTATCATATAAAAAGTCTGTAACATCAAATACATGTTTAAATCGAATAATCAGATCCGAGTCGTTTTCTCTTAAGTATTTAATCAAATCGTGGAATTCTATTTTCCAATTTGCATACTCATGAAAAATTGATTCATCTCGTGCAGCCATAAATTAAGCTTTATTAACTGATCCAAACATTGTAAATTTATCTCTTACAACTTGTTTAGCAGCTTCTGTCCCAGGAGCTAATAGTTTTCTTGGATCAAAACCTTTACCGATTTTATCTTTACCATCTTCAATGTACTTACGAGTTGCTTCTGCGAAAGCCCATTGTAGTTCAGTATTAACGTTTACTTTTGAAACGCCTAATGTAATAGCTTTTTTAACCATTTCAGCTGGAATACCTGTACCACCATGTAATACTAGTGGGATATTTCCAGTTGCTTTTTTAACGTCTTCTAAAACGTCGAAACGAAGACCTGGCCAATCTTTTGGATATGCACCATGAATGTTACCAATACCTGCTGCAAACATATCTACACCTGTAGCTGCGATTTGTCTACATTCTTCAGGATCTGCAACTTCACCTAATCCAATTACACCATCTTCTTCACCACCAATTGAACCAACTTCTGCTTCAACTGATACGCCTTTAGCGTGACATGCGGCTACGACCTCTTTAGTCTTTGCTAAGTTTTCCTCAAATGGATAGTGTGAGCCATCAAACATGATTGATGTATAACCTGCTTCTAAAGCTTTGAATGCACCTTCATAGGTACCATGGTCTAAATGTATAGCGACCGGTTGTTGTATATCGTAATGTTTATCTAACGCTTTGACCATTGCTACAACAGTAGCATACCCGCCCATATATTTTGATGCACCTTCTGATACACCTAAAATGACTGGTGATTTTAATTCTTTAACCACTTCTAATACTGCTTTAATCCATTCAAGATTATTAATGTTGATTTGTGCAACACCATAACCTTCTTTGTGTGCCTTTTCAAGCATTGCTTTTGCTGATACTAACATAGTTTTCCTCCTTGAAAATTATCAATTTTATTATACCCCTAAAAGCTTTTATTAGCAACGAATTAAGTTGCTATTTAATTCTCTTCTTTATCTATAATTGAACCTATAAAATCCCTAAACAATGGATGCGGTCTAAGTGGTCTCGATAAGAACTCTGGATGAAATTGAACTGCAACAAACCAAGGGTGGTCTGCAAGTTCTACCATTTCCACTAGTTGGTACTTCGTATTAAATCCTGAAATAACCATATCGCTTTTCTCAAATTGTTCTAGATATGCGTTATTGAATTCATAGCGATGACGATGTCTTTCTTGAATTAGATTTTGTTCATATGCTTTAAATGCTTTCGTGTCTTTTTTGATTTCACAATCATAAAGTCCTAATCTTAAAGTCCCACCCATATCTTCATCAGTGGCTCTACCACGTTGTAATGAGATAACTGGATTTTTTGTGTTTGTGTCAATTTCTGTCGAATTTGCATCTTCAATATGTAAAACATTCTTAGCATATTCGATCACCGCAAGTTGCATACCATAACATAATCCCAAAAAAGGTATGTTGTTTTCTCTAGCATATTTAATTGCTGCGATTTTGCCTTCGGTAGCTCGTTTCCCAAATCCACCTGGAACTAATACACCGTCACAATCTCTTAATGCATATGCGATATTTGATTCATCAACTTCTTCAGCATCAATCCATTCAATACTAATATTCTTCTTATGAAAGAAACCTGCATGTTGTAATGATTCAGATACCGATAAGTAGGCATCGTGTAGTTTAACATATTTACCAACTAAACCAATTCTAATATTACCTTCAAGATGTCTAATACGATCAATTAAATCATTCCACGGTTTAACATTCGCTTCAGGTAAGTTTTCATAGCCAAAATGATTAGCAATCCAATCATCAATATGTTGTTTCTTCATTTCTGTAATAACTTCATAAAGCACATCAACATCATTAGATTCAAAAACAGCTTCTAAATCAACATCACAAAATAATGCAATTTTTTCTTTTTGTTCTTCACTAATGCCATGTTCCGATCTTAAAACAATCACATCAGGATGAATACCTAAACTCATTAATTCTTTCACACTATGTTGTGTTGGTTTTGTTTTATACTCGTTAGCTGCTTTTAAATAAGGCACTAGTGTATTGTGTACATACAATGTGTTTTGAAAACCAAAATCTCTTCTCGCCTGTCTAATGGCTTCTAAAAAAGGTAATGATTCAATATCACCAACCGTACCACCAATTTCAGTGATTACAACATCAGGATTATTATGTCTTGCTACATCAATCAATTTCTTTTTAATCTGATTGGTAATGTGTGGAATGACTTGGACAGTCGCTCCTAAGTAATCACCACGTCTTTCTCTTTTAATGACCGATTCATAAATCTTTCCTGTTGTAACATTAGAATGTCTGTTAAGATTCTCATCAATGAAACGTTCGTAGTGTCCTAAATCTAAATCTGTTTCAGCCCCATCATCTGTCACAAAAACTTCACCGTGTTGTAATGGACTCATGGTACCTGGATCAATATTAATGTAAGGATCAAATTTCTGCATAAATACAGATAAACCCCTGCTCTTCAATAATTGTCCGATTGCAGAGGCTGTAATGCCTTTCCCGAGACTTGAAACAACGCCTCCTGTTACAAATATATACTTAGCCATAACTGCCTCCTTTGCACTTTTCCAAAAAATAAAGCCTCTATTAGAAGAGGCCTTTAGCGTGCTCTTACCCATTATATCAAAATCATTTATGAGCCGCAATAACTAAATGATTAAAATTAAAGTTCTTTTTCTAACAAGTCACTTCCTGCTTGATCTATAAATCCCATACGTCTTAAATAGCTTTCATGTTTTTTCGTGCCTTTTGCACTCGTAAGCTTATCAACACCTAAATCTCTAAATTGTTTTTGATGTTTTTCATAAATGAATGTTCCTATTTTAAAATCCCTATACGCCGGTGTTGTATAGTCAATTAAGATTTCTAACGTCTTTTGTTTCATACGCCCAATAAACAATCCTGCAGGTATAGTATTCCGAACAACAAAGAATTTCACATAGTCATTATGATATAAAACATCAACATCTGTATACATAAAAGTCTTCATATCGTTTAGATATTGATTGACAAATGTTTCTAAATATAAAATATCGTTTTTAATTGGAATGATTTTTAAAGCATCTTTTTGATGGTAAATTTGATGTAGATAATATATATTAACAAGCACAATACCAAAGTTCATAACAGATACAGGATAACTTTCAATTAAAATCCCATAAACAGCAAACACCAAAGAGCCACCTAAATTAATCCAACGCAGTCTTTTGACAGAACTCATAACAAGCGATATTAAGACAATTAAAGATGCAGCATACCCAACCCATTCATACCATTCAGACATATCATCAACTCCTTCTCTTCTATTGTATCAAAAAGAAAAGGTGTTTCCCAAAAAACACCTTTAATAAATAATATCTACTAAAGCTTTTAAATCTTCTTTTGACAAACTAACATTTTTACACTCTTCAATAACTTCTTCTAATAATGATTCAATCTTCTGATTCTTTTTATCTTTTAAGAAGCTATCAGAACTTTTAGCAATGAACGCTCCTTTACCTGGTACCGTATAAATGAATTTATTTTGTTCAAGTAATTCCCATGTTTTTTTAATCGTAATAATACTGACTTTTAATTCTTTAGCTGCAGTCCTTATAGAAGGCAGCTGTGTTTCAGCCTTGAGTTCTTTTAAAATAATCTGTGTCGATATTTGATCATAGATTTGTTGATAAATCGGTTTGTTTGATTGTGTGGAAATATCGATGTTTTTCATTTAATTAACCTTTATAAAACGTTTAACTGACACGCTATATGCTATATATGATAACATAATAAAGATAAATAAACCACCCGCTAATAGTCCAAGTTGTAAACCTAAGTTTTCACTTTCCATAAATTGCGTGAAACTTGGGAATGCCATCACAGATATTTCTAGTAGTGCAGCTAAGATTAATGTTATGATAATTGCTATAATTACAGGTTTTCCAAATTTATAACCAGTTTTGAAATAACCCGGCAAGAAGATAATGTTGAAAATACCAAATAAAACAAATACACTGCCAAAGAATGCATAATTTGCGTCTAGTGCAAAATTAGCCATTCCATAAATATAATTGTGTGCTACTGCAAATATAGCTCCTAAACCAAGGTGAATCATTTCTAAAATGATAAATGAACTTACTTTAGAACCTACAATATCCTTTTTAGATACTGGTAACATATTCACAAACTTATCATCTAGTTGTGATTGATATGAAGAATAAATGTTTGAGACAACAATCCAAAAGAAATACATAGGGATTAATGTAAAAAACCAATTTGGAATAAAAAACAACAATGCTAATACTAGTGGTAACACATAGAAAAATTTATTAATTGTTAGTGTCAATTCTTTATAAACTAAATTTTTCATTTTGATACTCCTTTATTCGAGAAGTAAATAATAATATCATCAATGCTTGGTTTCGCATATCTAATACCTTCTTCTTTAACAACTTTCTTTGTTTCAATTAAACCATTGAAGCCAAATGAGGTCGTCTTATATGATACTAATTGATCTTTAATAGTAACTAGTTTTTCTTTTGAACCATTGACCAATCTATAATTGTCGATGAGGTCGTCTTTACTACAATTTTCAATAATCTTTCCTTCTTTTATAAAGACTATATAATCCGCACATTTTTCTAAATCCGATGTGATATGCGTTGAATAGAAAATACTGATTTCTTCTTCTTCAACAAGCGTTTGGAATACTTCTAATAGTTGATCTCTAGCAACCGGATCTAATCCAGTGGTTGGTTCATCTAGAATTAATAATTTAGCATGATGGGATAAAGCTAATGTCAATAAATACTTCATGCTCATACCTTTTGATAGTTCTTCAATTTTTTTATTAGGATTTAATTTGAACTTTGCTAGATATGATTGATAAACTTCATCATCCCAATTATCGTAGAATCTTTTATAAACTCTCGTAACATCCTTAATTTTCTTCTTCGGATAGAAAGCCTCTCCAGAAACATAACCAATATGTTTTTTAATATACTGTTCATGTTCATCTACATTTTTACCTAAAATAGAGACATCGCCACTATCTCTTTTTACAATATTAATCATCGCATTAATCGTTGTTGTTTTACCTGCTCCATTCTCACCAACAAATCCCATAATATAACCTTTGGGTAAGTCAAATGATATATTATCCAATTGAAAATCAACATATGATTTGTTTACATTTCTTAATGAAATTGTGTTCATTGTTTTCTCCTTGTGTATATTGTTCATACACAGTATATACGGATTATATACAGTTGTCAATAATTTACACTTGATTTTTTAAAAAATTAGTTAAGGTTTGTTTCATTCAGTACTCAAACTATTTGTAAGACGCCTGGATTCACCATATAAACAGCGTGATATATAGGATTAATTTCTTCAATCCTTTTTAACAATATATCCCAATGTCTACTGAGGACATTTTATTGTCAGCTATTAACTGTCATCGTTCTATAATGGATAATTAATTAATCTCACTTCCAAGATAAATATAATGAAAACACCGTTCCAATTTGGAAACGGTGTTTTCTCCTGTTTAGATGCTTATCGATGAATCAATCATCGTCATACATGTCTTCATAGTCATCCATGATATCATTGTAGTCATCTTCATCATATTCATCGAATTCAATACCACTTGCATCATCGACATCATCATCGTCTGTTGATTTGGTATCCAATTCAACTTCGATGTATGCTTCTTCTTCCTTACGTTCTTTTTCTTCTTCAGCTTTTTTTCTTTTCTCTTCTTCGCTTTGTTCTTCAGCTTCGTTTTCGTCTTCATCGTCGTCGTCTTCGGCTGCTTCTTCTTTTTCATCAAAGACAAATTCAGTGAATTCGAGATCTTCTTCTTCCTCTTCGGCTGCTTCGATTTCATCAGCTGTTACAAATGCGTAACCATCTTTATCCCATAACTCTAAATTTCTTTCTTTTAAATCCCACTCGTTATTACCACTATAAACAAACTTAGCACTTTGTGTAAGGTCCATATAAAGTTGTGTTAATTTATTAGCGTCATCTTCTGCAATGCCCTTAATTTCACAAATCTTTTTGATGATATCATCAAGTGACATTGGCTTTCCATTCTCTTTTATTAATGCTTCAGCAACATCAAGCATTGCTAAATCTTTTAAATTACTTTTCATATTTGCCTCCTAGAAATCGTAATCTATTGTATACGATTCACAACTTTTTTGCAAGTCTTTTTCTATGTAAGTTGCGTTACTAAGAAAACAATCGCCAATATTACAGCTATAACAACAAATAATTTCAGCATTTTCTTAACGAAACTAATCACACCTAATACGATAATAATCGCCAACAAGCCAGCCCCTAATATTTTAATTAATTCAGGCAAAGGCACAATAAACTGATTGTATAAATCCATGAACACTTGGTCAAATTGGAATACACTTCTAATCCAGTCATTTACACTCCCATAAATATTAGTGAAAAAGTTACTAATGGCTTCCCACATAGTCATACCTCCTTAGTACTTCGTTCTATTTTCTACTGCTTTACTTAAAGTTAAATCATCTGCATATCTTAAATCGGCACCGACTGGTAACCCAGAAGCAAGTCTCGTAATGACTACACCTTGATCAGCAAATAACGCTTTAATAAATTTTGCTGTCATTTCTCCTTCAACTGTACCATTGGTAGCGAGAATAAGTTCTTTTACATGTTTCATTCTGTTTTCGAGGCCCTCAATGTTTAACTCTTTATCTGTAATGCCTCTAGAAAAATCGATGAGTCCACCAAGTACGTGATATTTACCACGATAGGTTGCCATTTTTTCCATGACAAACACATCCTTGGGATCAGCAACAACCATAATTGTTTCTTTATCCCTTAAATCGTCTTGGCAGATTTGGCATGTTTTTAAATCTGTTAACATGCCACATATTGGGCAAGGATGAATAGCCTTTTTTAATTCAGCTAAATGTGTTGAAAATCCTTCTACTTCTTCATCTTCAAATTGTGTCACAATATGAAGTGCTAAACGCTCAGCTGTCTTTTCGCCAATACCTGGTAATTTTTGGAAGTCCTCAATAATCCGTTGTAGACTTTTCGGATACATTAAAAACCAAATCCTCCCATACCACCAGTGAATTGTCCCATTGTTTCTTCTTGTTCTTTTTCAATTTGTTTTAAAGCATCATTTGTTGCTAATAGTACTGCATCTTGTAATAACTCTACTTCTTCTAAAATCTCAGGATTGATTTCCACATCAATAACTTGACGTGACCCTTGCATCACAACAGTCACCCCACTAGCGCGTCCGAAGAATTCTTTGCTTTCTAGTTTTTCTTGTGCTTCCATCATTTGTTTTTGAATTTTCTTTAATTTATTTACCATATTTGGATTCATATCTTTACTCCTTAACTGTGACGATATCGCCAAAATATTCTTTTGCGAGATTAATAATCTCCGCCTCTTTTTTAGGTTTATCAGGTTCTTTATATAATTTTAAATCATATGGACTAAGTTTCGGTTTCTTAATACCTTTTGCACGTTGTTCAATATAAAGCTTTTTTAAGACTATCCAATCAGATTTTAAAATAGCGATGTGGCCATCAATCAGATGTGTTTTTGCATTCATGATTCTCAAAATTTGCTTTGAAACTTCTTCATCATATAGTTTCTTACAAATAGATAAATCATCATAAACAAGTAGCATCTTATCAGAAACCGCCTCTAGCTCTCCTTGGAACAAAAGATAAGCGGACATCTTTAAATTATCAATTGGGTAATTTTTTAATTTATCCCAAGCTGATAACAACATATCTTTTTTAGCTTTATCGCCATGATTTAAAATCTCTTCTACTTCTTTAATTGTAACAAGTTTCTTTTTAGTCTTTTTAGCGACAACTTGTTTAGGTGCACTTTCGATTTGCTCCTTCAATGCCTGAATGTCATTTTTAAGACCTTCAATCACACCAGCATAATCAATTGTTTGTAATGTTTGGTGGTCCATCATTTTTATTAATGCCAATTCAACATAAGCACGTTTTTGATGCGTCCATTTCATATCTTGTTGTAATGCATTTAAAACTTCTAAATAGAAATAAATCTTTTCTGTAGGCAATGTTGCTGCTAAAGCCTCATACTTAGGCATTTCAACAGATGTTGTCTTTTCTAATAATATATCACGCAGAGCTAGAATTAAATCTGTAACGATTCGACTAATTTCCTTACCTTCTGCAATCAAATCTTTTAAAATAATAATCGCATTTGTAATCTCTTTACTGGAGATTGCTTGTAAGATTTTGGTTAATGCTGTTTTAGATACTGATCCTGAGACTTGATGTACATCTTCCTCAGTGATATTACTTTCAGCATAAGAAATCGCTTGGTCCAATAGGCTAATAGCGTCACGCAATCCACCTTCAGCATTTTCAGCAATTGCTTGAACTGCTTCAGGATCAATAGCGATTTGTTCTTTCTCTATGATTTCATTTAGTTTTTCCACCATATCTTTTATCTCAATGTTTTTGAAATCAAACCGTTGACATCTTGATAAAATTGTTGGTGGAACTTTATGAACCTCGGTTGTTGCCAAAATAAATATTACATGTTTAGGTGGTTCTTCTAATGTTTTTAATAATGCATTGAATGCCCCAGTTGTTAACATATGCACTTCATCAATAATATACACTTTGTATTTACCAACCGATGGCATGTATTTAACTTTGTCCCTTAAATCTCTAATTTCATCGACACCGTTATTAGATGCAGCATCGATTTCAATGACATCTGCAATATCCCCTTTATCAATGCCCACACAAACATCACATTGATTACAAGGTGATCCATGTTGTGGACTCAAACAGTTTACTGCTTTAGCGAATATTTTCGCAATCGATGTCTTACCAGTTCCTCTAGGACCAGAGAATAAGTAGGCATGCTGGATTTTGTCGTGAACAATGGCATTTTGTAATGTCTTGATGATCACTTTTTGTCCGGCAACTTCTTCAAATGATTTCGGTCTATACGTCCGATATAATGCTACATATGCCATGTGCAAAATCCTCCCTTTCTTATTTCACTTTATTATATCATGTAAATCTTTATTTTTTTAGTGCTTTATCATGGTTGTGTAACTTATTTGCCAAGGCAGAATTTTGAGAATAATTCATTCAATAAATCATCCTGATAATATTCTCCTAAAATCTCACCTAATGATTTCCACGCAGCAGTTAAATCAATCGCGTAAACATCAACTGGCATATCATTTTCAATCGAGACTAATACATTTTGAAGTGCTTCTTTTGCCTCTTTAACTTTCATGATATGTCTAACGTTAGATAAATAATTATAATTTCTTGACTCAATATCTGATAGCGATAAAACTTCAAGAATGGATGCTTCTAATTGTTGGAGTCCTGCTTTTGTTAATGCAGACACAGGAATTGATTCTATATGCAGCGACTTTGGAAGATCTGCTTTATTACCAATCACCAATCGTTTTTTATCTTGTGTGAGTTCTAAAAGCTGTTTATCCTCATCGGTTAAGGCCTTACTTTGGTCTAATACTAACAATACGAGTTCCGCATCATCAATCGCTTTTTTAGAACGATCAATCCCTATTTTTTCAACTTTATCAAACGTTTGTCTAATACCTGCAGTATCCACTAATATAAGCGTAACACCCCTAATATTGACCTGTGCTTCAATCGTATCTCTTGTTGTTCCTTCAATATCTGTAACAATCGCCTTATCTTCGTTTAAGAGAGCATTTAATAAACTACTCTTGCCAACATTTGGACGCCCGACAATGGCTGTCTTAACCCCTTCTCTAATCATTTGGTTTTTCTTAGATTCACGTACAATTTCGTTCATGAGTTCAAGCAATTTTTCCGTTTCTGGTTTCACAATTTCTTTGCTCATGACAATTGCATCGTCATATTCGGGATAGTCAATGTTAACTTCAATTTGTGCAATCACTTTTAACAAACGATCGCGAAGACGTCTAATCATATTTGACGTTTCTTTATGCACACCAAGATTGGCAATCTTTAGTGCTTGATCACTTTTAGCATGAATTAAATCCATGATGGATTCAGCCTGAACTAAATCGATTCTACCGTTTACATAAGCACGTTCACTAAACTCCCCTGGTTCAGCTAACCTAATATCTTGTGATAAAATACGTTCAAGTACTTTTTGTACAATTAAAATACCACCATGTGTGGATACCTCAATCATATTCTCAGCAGTAAAAGATCTAGGTCCTTTTAAGACCGTAACCATCACTTCATCTAGATAACTACCATCTTCATCTATAATATGGCCATACCAAACGGTGTGGCTTTTTACTTTTGTAAGATCTTTCCCTTTGAATATTTGGTTAAAATTTTCTATTGCTTGATCACCACTAATACGAATAACGGCAATCCCAGCAGTCCCGAAAGCTGTAGAAATAGCAGCAATCGTATCATTCATCATTTTCGACATCTATTGTTGGTTCTAACTTCTCTTTATCTAATTGTGGCTTAAATGGATTAAATCCTCTTGAAAAATCACGGATCATAATAAGCGCAACCATAAATATACCCATAATTGATCCGACTACTAAATACCCGCTACCTAGCACAAGACCAACCATTGCAGAATACCAAAGGGTTGCTGCTGTGGTAATACCTCTAATATGTGCACGATCTTTTAGAATTGCACCTGCACCGATAAAACCGATACCAGTAACAACTTGGGCAATAATACGTTGTCCTTCTGGATTATTAAACCCTTCTGCTAATTGATATTGAAACATTAAGCGCTGTAAGATTGCGATACCCGTTGAACCAATACCTACCAATATATGAGATGATAGCCCAGCTGCTTTGCCGACATTTTGACGTTCTAGCCCAACAAACCCTGTAAATACATAGGTCAATAAAATTGGAATGAAAATCATAAACAATACTTGATTAAAATCTAATGATAAATCATTGATGTATTGCATACTTATTTGCTCCTCTCTTCATAAATTTCGTTATAATCTACTTTTTTATCTTTCGTGCGATAACCCAATATTGCATCTAAATTGACATTCGTTGCACTTGTATAAATCATTTGATCTACATATGGATTATCTTTTCTAAGCGTTCCAATTAACGCTTTGATTTCTCTTCTTTTAGATGATGTCTTTTTAGCAGCAACTGTGCAACCACAATTCATTGCTTGCAGACCACTGTACTTAACCCATCTAATAATATCTCTTTCTTTTACTTGAATCATCGGTCTAATGAGTTCAATACCCTCAAAGTTTTTTGCTTTCACTTTTGGTACCATTGTCATAAACTGACCTTCATAAAACATATTGAGTAACGTCGTTTCAATCACATCATCGAAATGATGTGCTAAAGCTAGTTTATTGCATCCAAGTTCTAATGCTTGATGATACAAGAAACCTCTTCTCATTCTTGCACATAAGTAACATGGATTTTCACTTGCTAATTTCCCTGCTACAGCAAAGACATCAGAATTTCTAATTTCTAATGGAATGCCTAACGCCTTGCAGTTTTCTTCAAGTTTTTTTCTATTTCTTTCATGGAATCCAGGATCCATTGATAAAAAGACAAGTTCAAACGGTATTTTATTATGTCTTTTTAATTCTTGAAAAAGTTTTGCAAGTAATAAACTATCCTTGCCACCTGATACACCAATTGCTATTTTATCGCCTGGTTCAACCAAGTTATATAAATTAATCGCCTTAACAAATGGTACAAAAATATCTTTTTTGTATGTTTTGATTAAGCTTCTTTCAATGTCTTTTAGCGGCATCATTGGTTTTTCAACCAATACAGCCTCACATTGATCCATTAAGATGTTTGTTTCCATTTAGTAATCACTTCATTAACGTCTTTAACAAAATCACCCAATTCATTCCAACTGGTCAAACGTGCGCCGGATGCTTTGGCATGACCACCACCACCATACTTATTAGCAAGCTCATTAATTGTAGGTCCAGATGAACGTAATCTAATTCTTATTTCATTTGGATATTCAATGAACAGTGCCCAAACAGGATATCCTTCAATACCCCCTAAGGCATTAACGACTGATGCAGCTTGTTCATCAGATACCCCATGTTTATCAATAACGTCTCTTGTCATCTTAACAAATATGAATCCACCATCGGTTACATAATGTGTATACACATAGCCTTTTAAAGCAACCATCGGTAATGATTCTTTTGATAAATGACTATCAATATATTCAACATCAACGCCTTTTTCTAATAAGATTCCAGCTAGTTGATGTGTCAACTTCGTAACACCGCGATATCTAAATCTACCTGTATCTGTAACAATACCTGTATATAAAGCGATAGCCCCTTCTTTAGATAACTTTAATTCATTTTTAAATTTATAATAAAAGTATGTGATCATTTGTGCACATGATGGAAAACTTGTGTCTACCCAAATAAGATCTCCATAGTTTTCAATTGGAATGTGATGGTCAATTTTAATTATTTCTTTTCCCATTGTGTAACGTGGCTCACTAATACGTTCTTTAATTGCAGTATCAACAACAATTGATAAAGCCCCTTCATAAACATCATCACCAATGACATCAATTTGTCCAACATAATCAACATAACCAGCACGTTGTCCTACTACGTAAACTTTTTTCTCTGGAAATGATTGTTTAATAATATCTTTTAATCCGAATTGCGCACCATAACAATCTCCATCCGGACGTTTATGTCCATGAATGATAATCGTATCATACACTTTAATTTTATTTAGTATTTTTTGCATATTCTTTTGCCCTTTCATCAAAGTCTTTTATTGCTTTATCGACTGTTTCCCAATCATTAAAACTTGCACCGCAAGCATGATTGTGTCCACCGCCTCCATAAGCTTTTGCTATATCTACAATCGTTATATCCCGTGATCTAAATTCACCAACAATAACGTTGTTTTCTACATCTTCTGTGAAGCTAACCCAAATCGGAACTTCTTTAATACCGGCCATTTGATTGACCATGCCGCGACTGACAGACTGAAAATCAAGTCCTGACTGTCCAATAACATCTTCTGTATTTTTTCGATAAGCAACATTGTTATCAGTTAATTCAAAATTACCAAATATATGTTTCGCTTTTCGTTTTGTTAATGGTTCTGTATAAATATGATTATAAAACGATTGAACATCAGGTTTGAATGATGTGATATAAGCAGCGAGTTCAAATGTTTTAGATGGATTATTTAGATACATAAACCTTCCAGTATCTGTAACCATACCACCATAAAGATAGGTTGCTGCTTCTTCAGATATTTTCCACGCATAGATTTTTGCCATATCTATAATCATCTCTGCAGCAGATGCAAAACTCGTATCTCTATAATAAATAGATACGTTCTCAACATCTGTTTCATTTTGATGATGGTCAATAATAATTCTATCGTTAGCTAAAGTATATCGATCATCACTTATCATTCTACTTACTGCAACATCCGTAATGATTACTAAAGCGCCTTCGTAAGCCTTATTCCCAATATCATCCATGACTGCTTTATAACACATTGTGTTACAGTCTCCAACAGCATAAATCGTTTTTTTAGGATAGTTTTCTTCGAGTAACAATTTCAACCCATATTGACTCCCAATAGCATCTCCATCTGGTCTGCTATGACGATGCAAAATAATTGTTTCATAACTTTCAATTTTTGTTTTAATATCGTTGATAATCCCCATCATATCACCCTTTCAGCGGATTAGAATAGTATAACATATTTAGATAGAAAAAGCGATTAATTGCTCGCTTTCTCTGTGCTAATTATTTATTTGTTAACGTCTTTTTATGAAATTCTAAATCTGATTTAATCATGTCAGCCAGGGTGAGTTTAGGTTCCCATCCTAACACTGCTTTTGCTTGATCGTTAGAGGCAATCAATATTGCAGGATCTCCAGCGCGTCTAGCAACAAATCCATATTTAACTGGATGTATACCTTCTAATGTCTTGACAACTTCCATAATACTAAATCCTTGGTTAGATCCTAAATTCATTGTTTTAGGATCTCCACCTTTACCTAAATATGCTACACCAAGCACGTGTGCTTGCGCAAGATCTGTTACGTGCACATAATCTCTAATGCATGTGCCATCTCTTGTCTCATAGTCATTACCATATATATCCAGGTGATCTCTAATACCTAGTGCTGCTTCATTAGCGATTGGAATAAGATGCGTTGGTTTATCAACTTTATACCCGATTTCTAGCGTCTTATCAGCACCAGCAACATTGAAATATCTAAAGATGACATAGCGCATGCCATATGCATTAGCAGCCCACTTCACCATTTTCTCAACAGCTAACTTTGTTTCCCCATAAGGGTTAATTGGTGCTAGTTGATCATCCTCATGACATATACCGTTTGCTTCCCCATAAACTGCTGCAGTTGATGAGAAAATGAATTGTTTCACATCGTGTTCTCTCATAACCTCAAGTAAAACACGAACACCTTCAACATTGTTATGATAATAAGCTAGTGGTTCAATGACTGATTCAGGAACAACAATCTTTGCAGCAAAATGCATCACTGCATCAATCGTTTCTTTTTCAAAGACACGATTTAAATCTGTTTTTTTTGTAATATCGCCTTTATAAAATGTTACGCCTTTAGGCACAAACTCCCTGTGCCCTGTAGATAAATTATCAAAGACGATTACTTCATGGTTCGCTCTTTTTAATTCATAGACTGTGTGACTACCAATATAGCCAGCACCCCCGACAACTAATACTTTCATGTGATGCCTCCCAAATTATTCTTTTTTGTTATCTTGATCGATATATTTTTGCTGTTCTTTTTTAAAATATATCGATGGTTCTTTCTTCCCTAGATGCTTTCTTCTTAAAATGAATAAGATATAAAAACTTAATCCGACAGCAACAACATAAACTGCAATCGATATATATAACACATGCATATATGGCTCTAATGTATGAACATAACGAGGATAAATTGCTTGGTCGGTTAGTTCTTCAACTGGTAAAGATTCGTTTGTTTCATAATAATTAGTCAATACGTCCTCTAAAACAAATGATGATTCATTAAGTTCAAATGGTATATTCATAAACTCATTATCATTCGCATCACTTATTGATAGCGTATGAAAATCAGCAGTAAACATCGCTTCTTTTGCGATACCATACTGGTCACCTATATCGTTTGTCATCATGCCAATATTCAAGAATTCTCTAAACTTAACAACCTGAACTTCCAACACACTATCATCAGCAATAAAATCAACATGATATAAGTCTTGTAGTTCTTGTGTGTCATGTAAAATACCATAAATATATGTTTCAACATTTAAAACATCTTCTTCAATTGTGGCATCAGCTGCTTCATATAACGTAATCGTATAAGATTCGAATGTGCCGCTAAATAATTCGTTTTGATAATGATAATCTCTACCGCTCCCATAAAAGAACGCATCATCATTTAAATCTAATGCTTCTTGTCCTTTTTCCGAGAAATATAGAAATTCCATTCTACCTCTGGCATAGTCAATAGCAAACCAAAAAACAAATACTGCTAACATTGCATAGAGAATTCTACCTACAATTTTCATTAACTATGAATTCCTAATTCATGCTCAATGGCATAACGTTCTGCATCTTGAAACCATCTATATAAATAGCGATGTTCAAATACAATTCTACTATCCGAACTTAAATAACTGTGTGAATAACCATGTTTAACTAGTTCATAATTAAGCATAACGCCATCTACCCAAATATATGCCAATGTTCTACCATATGTATCTGAAACACCAAGAATAGGGTCGCTTTGGAGATAGAACATTGTACCATTATTAACGATACCTGTTGTAAATTCTTTTGCTTCCAATCCCCATGGTTCGACTGAAGGATGCGTTTCTGGTGTATCAACACCCAAGAAACGAACACGGCTTTCACCTGTAAATCCTGGTGTGAAAGCTATCGTATCGCCATCATTAATAATTGATGGTGTAACTTGAATCATTCCACTTTCTAAAATACCGCCAAATGTATTATTTAAGTACTCTTGTCGTATTGTAAATGATGTTGGTTTAGTTAGCGGGAACATGTCATCTCCAAATGCTTCATAGTAATCAGGCACATATGCGTCCCATGTTGTTAAATCGAAGACTCTCGATCCTTTTAATGTATCCGTTTGTCTTACAAACAATTCATCTTCCATAATGAATAATTGATTACCTAATTCATAAATTGAATCAATATATGTTTCGTTTTCGTAACGTAATTGGATTGTATCATTGCCATCATAAATTAATCTTGTTGATGATAAATCTGCCATATCAACTAATGCTTGATTTGATCCTCTGTAGGCAATCATAAACGTATCTCCAGAAGCAAGCATGCCATCTAATTCAATACGGTATGTTTCATCATAGGATCCGTTTGCGAAAATAGACACATGGTATGATGATAAATCAATCGTTTCACTTGTTGGATTATATATTTCAATCGCACGATCATTGCTAGTACCTTCTAAATATTTAGATATGAATAATGATGTGTTATTTGTTGTTAATGTGTTTTCATATACATAAATCGTTATTATGCCATCCTCAATTGCAGGCTCTCCCGCTTCATAACCATCATATCCAGCAAACATATCTTGCGGCTTATCTTCATTTAGCACATATTCAAATTCATAATTTTGAATAAATTCATAATCTAATGCGCTTTCCATTTGATCAATATACATTCCATTTAAATCAGGTAATAGTGCACCATTCCACGTAATATATACGTGAAGTGTTTCATTTTTAGATATTTCATCTCCTGCAGTATAACCTTCATATCTACTAAAATCATAATCTGATAAAGTCGCTACATATTCATATGAAATTTCATAATCAACACCTAAGGCATCAAGTGTACTGATAACATCGGTTTCAGTTTCATTTTCAAAATCTGGTAACATATAACCGTTGTCAGCAATATAAACTGTTACCGTGACTCCTTCTTCAATGCGTTCTCCAGTTTCATATGCATCAAACGAAATAAAATACCCTGTTGAAACCGTATCGCTTTCCAAATACTCAATATTATATAACACACCTAAGTCTGTTAATTGTTCTCTAACTTCTTGTTCCGTTAAGCCTTGAAATTCTGGTAATGAAGGACTATTAACACAACTCATAAGTGTTAACGATAACACCACTAAAACGACCAATACTATTTTCTTCATAATGTGACTCCTTATCTTAAACTTTCATACTTATTATAGCATTTTATATGCTATATATGAAGTTATTTCATCGAAACGAGACCTCAATTTGCAACAAAAAAGAGCACAGTTTTTAGCCGTGCTCTTAGTTTTATAACTTATTGATTACGTAGTTGCTGGAGCATCTGATGTATGTGAACCAATGTAATCAAATGTATCTTGTGAATACTCAGTCCATTCTGTATCTGTGTAAGTTGTATTACCAGATACAACAGTTGCAACTCTAACTAGTGTTACGTTCGCTGCATAATTATTATTGTTGGCGTTTCCTACTGGACCAGCAGTATCAATCATCACGCCATTTTTAGAAAGTGTAACGATATCATCACCATTGAAGTTAGCAATAGTATTGTCTACTTTATCACCGGCAGCAGTAATTTCTGTACCTGCTTGTGAATTATATACAACATAAACTTCACCAGATGCAAGTGTTCCCGTTAAATTTAATGAGCCGCTTACTTCTGTAGCACCATTCATGTAGATTTCTAATGAATAGTCGGATAGTTCAACATCACCATCAGTTGGATTATAGATTTCAATTGCTTTATTGAAACTTCCACCTTCTATATATTCAGAAATGAATAAGTCAGGTGTTCCAGGAGCAACTGGTGCAACAACTGTAATAACGTATTCAACAACTAATTCATCAGTTCCTAATGTGAATGTTGCAGTTAATGTAACATCAGTATCTGCTTCAGGTAGATCAACCACACCAGCATCACTGATGATTGCTGGATGTGAAGATGACCATGTAATTGCTGAACCGTTTGTACCAGCTGCTGGCAATGCAATTGGATCTTCTGATGTGATTGAAGAAGCAATTTCAACTAATGCTGAATCTACAAGTAATAAATCCGCATCTGTAGCTGTAACTTCAGTAACAACCGTTTCATCAGTAAATGTTAATTCAATACCATTATCCCATCCAAGTGCAATTTCAAGATCAACAACGTCACCAACTGCTAAACCATAAAGTATGTCAGCTTGTGCAGTTGAAATGTCTTGATAACTTGTATATTCAAGGTTTACTGCAAAACCATCACTTGATCTTTGTAATGTCATTGAGACATTGTCATAAGTATCTCGATTATATTCAACAATAACCATTTGTGATAATGATACAAGCATACCTTGGTAAGGTAAGAAGTTATCTTCATTAGTTGCGTCAACTGCATCAATTGATGTAGCATCCACTGGATCAACTGTATCACTAACTAATGTATAAGTAGCATCTTTTATTTCAATAAGTCCATGATATATGCTGATTATTCCAGTTACTTCAACAAGATTGCCGATGTTATCGTGGAACCATGTAATGTCATCGCCAGCAGAATAGTGATTGTATACTGTAATACCTGCTGTATTATCTTGAATAAAGAATAAACCGTTACTTTCAGCAGTAATGATACCTTGAACTGTAACTTCATCATCTGCTGCGTATGTTCTAGCTTCTTCGATTGATAATGATCCAACAACGAATTCAATTGTTGAACTGTCAGTTGCTTCATTTAATGTATATGTAACTGATACAGTAACTGTTTCTCTATAAGTAGCAGGTAATGTGATTGCACCTGTTGATTCATCAAAGTAAGCACTTTCTGAACTATAAACAACTGTAACACCTACTGGGTTTTCTAATAGTGAAAGTGTAGTTGCTTCAAAGTATTGAGTTGCGAAGAATCCTTCAACAGCTGCTTTAGCTGCAGCAACCGCTTCAGCATCACTTAATGTTTCTACAGTGATATCCGTTGTATCAGTAAATGATAACTTGATACCATAATCCATACCAACTACTGTTGTAATTGATAAGACTTGTCCTGCTTCAATTGAATCAATTAATGTTTGTGCTTCAGTTGAAAGTGTAACTCTTTCATCCCACTTCAATGTAATTTCTTCACCATCAGCAGTTCTAACTAAGTCAATAAATACATTGCCGTATTGGTCATTAGAAACTTCCGCTACGTACATATCTGTTAATGTAACTAAGTGACTTAAATATTGATCAAGTGATTCATCATCAAGCATAACGCCTGATAAATCTGTAGCGTCTGGCATCGTTGCTTCTGCATCTTCAACAACTAAGAAGTCTTCGTCTGCTCTAACACGTCTTAATCCATGATAATCTTCATATTCACCAACAACGCTAATTTCATTACCTAGGTTATTTGTGAAGAATGTATTCATAGCTGCATTACTACCAACATAAATATGGATTGCACCTGATGCATCTTGAATTGTGAAGTTACCATAGTATTCGCCTGATGTAACAACACCAGCAACTTTTACGATATCTCCTTCTTCATTTGTTGTAATAACATCATTGATTGTTGAGATTTCAGGAACACCAACTGTGATTGTAAATGATACTGTATCTGTTACAACAGGATCAGTTCCTTTTGTTATTGTTGCTGTAATAACTACATCTTGTTGTCCTGATTCAGGAACGTTAACTGTACCATCAACATTGATGATTGCAGGTGTATCTGATTCATATGTAATATTTGTATCATATAATGTTGTTGGGAAACTTAGTGTATCACCAGTATAGAATGTTGCTGGGAATTCACCAGGTAAGTTTTCTTTCGCGGTAGCAACTGCTTCTGCATCAGATAAATGAACTGTAATGTCATCTGATGTTTCTAAGAAGTATACGTACCAAACATAACGGTCACTACGATAACCATATAATAAAGCATTAAGTGTAATAGTTTTACCATCTAATGCTTCGACAGCTGCCTTGTTTGAACCGTAATATACTAATAAAATATCATCTGTTAAGTATTCAATAGCATGTCCATCACTACTTACCGTTTTAACAACAGTGTCACCAGCATAGTCAACTGGCACTAAGAATGTGTTGTAGTTTGTACCACTATATGTATCTGAAGCATCAACTACAACTTTAACTGTTAATGAAACAAATGCGTAATCCATTGGGAATTGTCCAGATGGTTGTACACGTCCGTCTAATAAGTCTGCAATTGTTGTTACATCACCAGTTACTGAAACTGGATCAGCAGTTGATGCCGTAAGTGTTACTGGGCGACCTGTATCATCTGATAATTGTGGTCCGCCATAATACATATCTGCAACACCTTCGATGTCATAAACTTCACCAACTTCAACTGTTTCAGCTAAGTCACTATTATAGACATACATAACTGTTGTGCCATCACTGAAGAAGAATCCACTTGATGCAACACCAACGATTGTAACACCTTCAAGTTTTACATATGTACCTAAATCTTGATCGAGAATATCTGCAACGCTAGCAAGCGTTGAAGATGGTTCGTAAGCTAAAACTGTAAATTCAATTGTATCAGTGAATGTTGTGCCATTATAAATGATTGTTGCTGTAAGTGTAATATCAACATTTGATTCGCCAATACTTGGTCTTGTGACATCAGCAACTAAGAAGTCACCATCTTTATCTGATGTAAATGTAACCAAATCAAATACATCAGTGTTATTTGATGACCAACTAATACTATAATCTTCACCATTAATTTCATATGATGATAAGAATGGAGCAGTATCAACTGTGTAATCGCCATTTTCGTCTTCCAAATTATCGCCAACTGCATCAGCATTGCCTGCATCAACATCAGCTTGAGTTGCTTTTACATATTGTACTGTTAGCCATGTTTCATCACCAGTAATACCATCATTTTCTGGGAATGCCATTACAACTTGCCATACAGGTGCCATAACTTCTTCATCTGTTTGGTCAAGTGAAACAACATATGCGTAGAATATTTGTGTATCTGATGTAGACCCCTTAGTGATTGTAGCTGTTAATGTAACTGTTGAACTACCTTCTGTATAACTTGGACGAACAACTGTTCCGTCTGTGTCAACAATAGATTCATCGCTACTTGCCCATGATACTGAAACACCTTCGATACTTGTTACAAGATTAAGATCACTTGTAACCTCATAGTCATCATCACCAATTGTTGCTGCATAATTAGCAATTAATGCTGTTTTTGCAGTAGCAACTTGATCAGCAGCAGGAATTGCTGCTACAACAACTGTAAATGGTACATCTAATGTTTCTTCCTCATATGATAATGTTGCTGTTAATGTAACAGTTGTATCATCTGCTTGAGGTGTAATAGAACCATCATTAGCTAATACATCAGTATTGCTTGATTCCCATGTAATTGTTGCTTCACCAATTGTGGTGATAAGTGTAAGATCGTCAGAAACAACATATGTGCTTGAGTTGATTGTATCTACATACTCTTCAATTAATGCTGTTTGAGCTTCTTCTAGAACTGCAGCAGGATCTGTACATGCCACGACGAACATGGCGATGAATGCTGCTACAACTACTAAAAACAAACGTTTGAATTTCATGAATATCCTCCTATTTTTTGTTATATAAATATTATTTATATAAAGGATTAAGTTAATCCTAATATACGTCTAGCTTCTGATACTGCATAAGCTAATGCTGATGCGACTGTATCATCTTCATTTGGGTCAACGACCCTCGCAAACGCGACACCAACACCTGTTCTAATGGTAGATGATCCAATAAACGCTGGGTCATAGAACAAGAAATCAGATTGCAACATTGCTGCACTTGCTGCTTTTGAACGCATCAACATTTCTCCCTCAAGTGGCGTTGTACCATCTTGTTCGAATCCACTTAAGAATGTTTGATACGCTGCTGTCTCATATACTGAAGAACGAATTGGTTGATAACCCGTTTTCATTGTGAAATCAAGTTGTGTTTCTTTACTTGTTAAGAACTTCAAGAATAACCATGAAGCGAGTTTTTCTTGATCTGTACCAACTTTAGTTAATGATAAGTTGGTTCCTTGTTGGATTGCAGCTCTTTCTTCAGGTAGTTCGGCATTATAAGGAATAGGTGCTACTTCAAAATCAAATAAGTATGCTCCGTTTTCAAATGCTGGTGTATTGTAATAAGCACCACCAGTTGAACCGATTGTCATAAATGTTTGTCCTTTTTTAAATAAATCCGATGCATAATCTGCACGCCAATGTGAAGCAATTGTAAGTTCAGAGCGATGATTGCTGAAGTATGTAAGCATATCAACAGCTTCATCTGAATCAAAATCATACATACCGTTTCTTTCACTATCAATACTTGTATATTCTCCACCCCATTGACGAATCAATGTGATGAACGCATTTTCATCTGAGTCATAAGAATATGGAGCAAACAATTCTTTTGCTGCTTCAATTTCATCATTAGTTAATGCTAACGTTGCACTATACTCATCAATGTAATCGTCCTTAACAGCAAAGAATTCATCAGAGATTTCAAATAAACCTTGCCAAGTATTTGGAAATTCAGTGATTGCACCTGATTCAATCAAATCATCAACGATTGATTTATTATAAATCATAACTTCTGTTGATTTATTAAATGGTAGTGAATAGAATTCGCCATCATTTGTATAACCGCTGTTTTCTTGTCTATAATTCCATAAAATATCTTCAAATCTATTATCAGGATCTGTTGCGTCATAACCCCATGTTTCACTGTCAATAAACGGATTAAGACTTAGAATAACATTATTTGATAAGTATTCAACAACATGGTCTGGGTAACCTTGCACGATATTAGGTAATGTACCACCTTTAATGGCACTGACGATATTTTGTCTTAGTTGATCATAGTTATCCCCATTTTTTTGGATATTAACAGTAATGTTTGGATATAGTTCATTAAACTGTTCGGCGTATAAGCCTAATGCACCTTCAATAGTAGATCCATTGGAATGCCAAAGTGTGATTTCTATATCATCTGTTGTTAGTGTATCAGGTAGATAATCTACTTCGTTTTTAATTGTCAATGAAACTGATGTCGTAGCACTTGCTCCTAATTCATTTTCAACTCTTAATGTATACGTGAAACGTCCAGGTCTTGTAAGTGCTGGCAATCCTTCTATGACAATGTCTTCTGTTAAATCTGAATCATCTCTTGAGTCAATCGCTTGAACCCCTTGAAGTGGGTCATAATTGCCCGATCCAATATAGTACGTACGCGCACGTTGCACATATTCTAACGATACTGTTTGTTCAACAGAACCTTCAATTGTTAATGTAACGGTTTCTGATGCTGAAGCACCTTCACTATCTTCAACGTATACTGTATATTCGTATACACCGCCTCTTGAATCTTGTAGCCAAGCAGAATTATATCCACTAAACTCAATGTTTGCAGTGATATCACCATCTTGTGCATCCTCTGCAGTAATCCCAGTTGCTGGGTCAAAACTATCACCAAATTGAATGATGATTTCGTTTTCAACGCCAGTAAGTGTTGGTGCCGTGTTTCTGACCTCAACACAAGCTGATAAGCCAATACCGATGGCTAGCACCGAAATTAATATGAAAATTTTTTTCATACAGTCCTCCTTAATTGTTTGTTCCTAACCTTTTGTACCACTTCTACCTACACCTGACATAATATACTTTCTAAGTAACAGGAATACAATGATTAGTGGTACTGTAACCATTGCACTTGCTGCAATTTGCATATTAAACATGACACGTGCATTTGTTCCTCCTGTTGTAAAGTCAGCATCTCTTAAGGCTGCTGAAATCAACCAATACATCGAACCTTCTTGAACGTCACCAACACTTGTAACAAGTCTTGGCCAGATAAATGCATTCCATGATCCAATAACATTCAAAATAGTGATTGTAATAATCGTAGGTGCCGCAATTGGAATCATCACTCTTGTTAAATATTTGAAATCACTAGAACCATCAACTTTAGCTGCTTGATAAAGTGTGTCTGGTATCTGCTTAAATGTTTGTCTTAAGAAGAATATATAGAACACACTTGTCATGAATGGAATAATCATTGCTAAGAAATACTGGTTATTTCCTGCTGCTCCACCAATCCATCCTACTCCAGCTTGCGAAACTGTTAAGAAGTTCGTAATTATATATAATTCACCAGGAATCATCATTGTCATCAACAAGATTGAGAAGATTGTATCTCTTCCTTTGAATTCTAATCTCGCAAAAGCGAATGCTGCAAGAATTGTTGTGACTAATGTTCCTGCTGTTGAAGCCAAGCCAACAATCAATGTATTTCTGATATATATGCCAAAGTTAACTTCTTCTAATACATATCTAAAGTTAACCCATTGCATTTCAGACAAGGAAATGAAAAATCTAGGTGTTAATGATAAGTTACTTTCAAAATATGTTTTTAATGCTGTTAATACCATCCAATAGAATGGTATGAAAATAAATAATGCCATAATCGCTAAAAACAAATATAATCCAAAAGTAACAAATATTTTAGAAATAATTTGTCGTCTAATCTTTTTCTTTAACTCACTGTCTTCTTCTTCTCTTTCTTTTGGTTTAAAGAGACTTTTTAAAGATTCCCAGAAATGTTTTAATGCTGTTATAAAACCATAGTTTTCAGTTTCTTTTAATACTCTTCTTGATGTATATATTCTAAGTGCAAAACTGAATACATTTAATGAAAGTAGCGAAATGATACCTTGGAAAAATAATGTTCCAGCCGTCCATTTGCTATATTCATAAAATTCTCGATTTATTATTTTTTTCGTGTTAACAAAGAATAGTGGTGTCGTTACCAATAAAGCAATCGCAATCAAACTGATGACTGTATTCATAACGCCTTCACTCATATCTCTACCAAACACATGATATGTGTGTTGTAATAAGTCATCAGTAACAGGTGGTGCAATCGGTACTTGAAGATTTGTAAACAAGTAAATGAACAATCCGATAAACACTACAATAAATACCGCATCAATTGCTTGAATGATATATTCTATTTGTTTTACTTTTTTTGCTTGTAATTTAGTCATTGTCATTGCTCCTCATCAATAATGTACGCGTCGCTTGCTGACTTGCATTTGCACAAGTGTTAACACAAGAATAATAGCGAACAAGATGATAGATGATGCAGCGGCAAGTGATAAGTTTTCACCACTGTAAATATAGTCATAAATATAGAATACAATTGTCTTCAATGTATAGTTTGCACTCGCAGGCTGACCGATATCACCAAATATCGCGACGACTGACGTATACGTTTTAAACGCACCAATCAACGATGTCACAATAATGTAAAAGATCATTGGTGAAATTAACGGTACAGTAATACGACGGAAAACACGCCATCTAGGGGTGGAATCAATAGCTGCAGCTTGATAGTATTGTTTATCAATACCTTGCATACCTGATAAGAACACCATAATTTTAAATGCCATGCCATCCCAGACACCGAATACAATTAAGACTGCCATTGCATGCCAATAGGTCGCTCCTCTTTCTATCCAAGAGACCGACTCTATACCAAACAGTCCAAAAAACTGATTGACTAATCCTGCATCTCCACTTGTAAACATATACGCAAACACTAATCCAATCGCCAATGTATTTGTTACATAAGGTAGGAAGAAAATTGTTTGGAAAAACCCTTTAGCTTTTTGTACAGAGTTTAAAGTTGCAGAAATAAATAATGACATAAGTACTGAAATAGGTACTGAAATAAATACAATTGCTAATGTGTTTAAAATAACACTTGAGCCTGTATGTGATGAAGGCACAATGAAGTTATCCGTTCTTAAAACAGTTAAAAAGTTTCCAAACACAGTATATCCAGTAATGCTTTCAACAAGATTACCATCAATATCTCTTACATGTTGATACCCCTCGTAAATAACTAATCTAAATGCGTTTAGAATTGGATAAAATGTGAATACACCTAATAATATAAGTGCTGGAGATAAATAAATGAGTGCTCTAATCCATTTCGGAATTTTAAAACGGAATTTAAGTTTATCACTTATCTTTTGTTTCAGCGCATTATAAGACGATCGTGTATTCCATATCCACGATTTAATCGTTTCCATCATTTGATTGTTTCACCGCTTTCTTGATCAAACAATAAAATTTTATGTTCTTTAACTGTTAATACAATCCCATTTTTATCATTAACAGAATCTGAACTTACTAATGCACGTACAGGTGTTTCTCCAATATTAAACCTGATCATTGTATCTCTACCAATAACTTCAACGATTGGTTTTTCAACTTTAATGCCATCTTTTGCTACACTAAAATCTTCGGGTCTTAGACCAACATCATAAACACCGTCTTTTGCTTTTTTAGGTGCAAACTTAACATCGTTAATATAAAGATAGTTATCTTTGATGGAACCTTCAATGATATTAATAGGTGGGTTTCCTAAGAATTCTGCCACAAAGCGATTAATCGGTTTTAAGTAAACTTCTTGAGGTTCATCTTTTTGTTGTTGTTCACCCAACTTCATAACAACAATTTCATCACTGATACTCATCGCTTCTTCTTGGTCGTGTGTGACGAAGATTGTAGTAATACCTGTTTCACGTTGAATTCTCTTAATTTCTTCACGTGTTTGTAAACGTAATCTTGCATCTAAGTTTGAAAGTGGTTCATCTAATAAAAGAACACGTGGTTTCTTAACGAGTGCTCTTGCAATAGCAACACGTTGTTGTTGTCCACCAGATAATTGAGCTGGCTTTTTATTAAGTTGATCTTCAATTCTAACCAACGCTGCCATTTCTTTTACTCTAGCAAGTGCTTCTTCTCGACTGACTTTCAGATTTTCTAATGGGAACATGATGTTTTGTTTTACCGTCATGTGTGGATATAATGCATAATTTTGGAACACTAATCCAATGCCTCTTTTATTTGAGGACAACTTTGTTACATCTTCTTCACCAAAAAAAATCTTTCCTGATGTTGGTTTGTGAAGCCCAGCAATCATGAAAAGTGTAGTTGTTTTACCACATCCGGAAGGACCTAAGAGACCAATAAGCTTCCCTGACGGTATTGCTACTGTTAAATCATCAACCGCATGTGTCTCGTTACCTGCTTTGTCTGTAAAGATTTTTGTCAAATTCTCTAAACGTATTTCCATCTGTATAACTCCTTTGCATTTCTATAAAAATAAAAGCACCTATGGTATACACCACTAGTGCTTATAATTTTTTGTATGTAAAAAATAGTTAGTTTCAATTGCTGTGTATGTAGTTAGTGTTGTGTAGATAATTCGATACATCCGCTTCACCTCAACAATAGTATTATATAATACTAATGTAAAAATTACAATTAATTGCGACCACATAATTAAAGATTTTTACCTGTATTTTAGATAACTTGCCAAAATAACAGGGTTTTTATCTTCTTTAATGAAATGTTAAGGTGTTTTTTTATATAATTTTAAAACTCTGCGTGTTTTGGTGTTCTTGGGAATGGGATAACGTCCCTGATATTTTCTACACCAGATAAATACATGAGTAATCGTTCGAAACCCATACCAAAGCCACTATGTACACAGCCTCCATAACGTCTAAGATCTAAATACCAATCTAAATCCGCTTTAGGTACATTCATCTCGTCCATTCTCTTCTCAAGAAAATCAAGTCGCTCTTCACGCTGCGAACCACCGATTAACTCACCGCTACCAGGCACTAATAAATCCATAGCAGCAACCGTTTTGTTATCTGCGTTCATGCGCATATAGAAAGCTTTAATATCTTTGGGCCAATCTGTAACAAAGACAGGTGATTTGAAGTGTACTTCTGTTAAATACTTCTCGTGTTCAGTGTTAATATCTTTTCCTTGTGCTGGTTTATTTTCAAACTTGACTTTAGCATTTAAAAGAATATCAATTGCCTCTTTGTGTGTTACACGTGCAAATGGTTGATTGACAATTTTTAATAGTTTTTCTTTGATGCCTTTTTCAACCCAACGGTTAAAGAATTCCATTTCTTCTGGCATATGAGCAAACACGTATTCAATGATGTATTTGACCATCTTTTCAGCAATTTCCATATCTTTCTCTAAATCACAAAACGCTATTTCAGGTTCAATCATCCAAAATTCAGATGCGTGTCTTTGTGTATTTGAGTTTTCAGCACGGAATGTTGGTCCAAATGTATACACTTTATTAAAGGCTAGTGCGTAAGCTTCCGCTTCTAATTGTCCTGTTACTGTTAAATTAGTTTTTCTTCCAAAGAAATCTTTTTTATAATCAACTTCTCCGGTAT
The DNA here is from genome assembly GCA_963676765.1 of Acholeplasmataceae bacterium. GTDB lineage: Bacteria > Bacillota_I > Bacilli_A > Acholeplasmatales > Acholeplasmataceae > WOFB19. Next base: position 191,534 of record OY781159.1, on the reverse strand, counting down.
CAGTTCTTGGTGTTTTATCAAATGGTAGTGTTGATACACTAAACATTTGTCCGGCACCTTCACCATCATTACCTGTGATGATTGGTGTATGTACATAGACAAACCCTTCTTTTTGAAAAAACTCATGAATAGCGAATGCAGCAACACTTCTTAATCTGAATACAGCTTGAAAAAGATTCGTACGCATTCTTAGGTGTGCAACTTCTCTCAAGAACTCTCTTGAGTGTCTCTTCGGTTGAATTGGAAATGTTTCATCCGCACCACCTAATAATGTGATGTGAGTTGCTTTTAACTCAAATGGTTGTTTCATTTCTGGTGTTAATTTTATGATACCCGTTACTTCAATTGCACTACCAACGCTTAATTTTTGTGCTTCTTTGAATGTATCTAAAGAATCTTCATATACGACTTGAATTGGTGAAAAAAATGTACCATCATGGAGGTTAATGAAGCCAAATTCTTTTTGTGCTCTATTGGTTCTAACCCACCCAAACAATGTCACTTCTTGATCCACGTATTGTTTTGTTGATCTAAATATCGATTTAATTGTTGTTTCCATGGGGGTCTCCTTATTTCTTTAACTTAATGAGCACCACTAATCCATCTTTTTTGCACTCAATATATTTATTTAATCTTACTTGGAAAAATTCAGCTGTTCTTCCGTTTTTGTATCCAAAATTCTTTGGATTGAATTTCTTTTTATAAATGTCTCTTAAAATATTGCCAACATCAGAAAGATGTACATAATCTTTATCTGAAGCGTCAATAATCTTTTTTATATGTGTCAATAATTCGTTAATCCTTGGGTCTTTATCATAAAACGAAGATTCTTGTGTGTGATTTTCATTAAACATCGCATTTAAATCAATAAATTGATCAAATCTTCTTTTATATTGATATGAGACATCTTTTGTGCTAACACCTATAATGAAACGACCTTTATATTTGATGTAGTCAACAACAGCTGAGAAGTCTGAATCATTGGATGCGATAACGAACGTATCAATATGTTCATTCTCTAATAATTTTAACGTTTCAATCGTCATTTTAATGTCGGTTGCATTTTTCATACCAGTGTGATTAACTTGCATAATTGGTGTTAATTCAAACTTTTGTAATTTGTGATTCAATTTTGTATCACTTAAATTACTGTAAAAAGCATAATTAACTAGCAATCTCATCTCTCCTGATTCTTTTTTTACTGCTTTATAAAGCCATTCAAGATATAATTCATTATTAAAATTATCGTAATCAATTAAGACGGCCATATTTTCTGGTTTTTTCATATTTTTCTTCCTTTCAAATAAAAAATTCGCCCTTAAAAACAGCTAAGGACGAATGTGTTCGCGGTACCACCTTAGTTCTAGATTACTCTAGCCCTCAAACCCTTTAACGCAGGGGATACGAATAGTTCTACTCTCCCTAAAGATTTCTTCTATCTCTCAAAGTGTTCTTCATCTTCATTTCGTTATCGGTCTTTCACCATTACCGATTCGCTTTTAACGTTTCATTGAAGGTTACTCTCTTATCATTGATTTCTTATTCATTATACCTAATACATGCTCTAAAAGTCAATTATTCATCGTCTTCTTGATCATCAATCTCGGGTTCTTCTAGTTTCTCGAATTTAGCATCAGAAATATTTTTAAATCGTTTTGATATTTTTTTACTTGAAGCACTAATTTTTTGGGCGTCTTTTGTTACAGCTAACATTGTGCGATCTAATTTATCCCATCTTGCCATATAACGCTCAAACTCAATTCCCAACGCATGTAAATGTTCTCTGATGAGTGTTGTTTGTTTATCACGTTCGATATTTTTCGTGATGGTTAAAATTGTTGTTAACGTCGAAATAAGTGTTGTAGGTGACACAAGCCATACACGTTTCTTTTGTGAATGGATGATAATATCTTCATGATATGCTGCAATTTCAGCAAAGATTGCTTCTGCAGGAATAAACATGAACGCTTGATCGGAGGTAACCCCTTCAATAATGTATTTAGACGAGATATCATCAATGTGTTTTTTAACATTTCTTTTGAACTCTTTTTCAGCAATTGATCGTTCTGTAGCACTTAATTTTTTATCAACCATGCGTTGATAGTTTTCAAGCGGGAATTTAGAGTCTACACTAATATCCCCAAGTGGTTTTGGTGCATGTATTAACGCATCCACCATCACTTTCTGTTCGCCGATCTGTTTTTGTGTTTCATAAAGTTCTTTATTAACACCCATCACTGATTCTAAGATCGTATATAATTGAACTTCGCCAAATGTTCCGCGTGACTTTTTATCACTTAAAATGAACGATAAATCGCCAACTTCTTTAGATAAAGACTCGATTTTCTTTTGTGCTTCATCAATTTTAGAAAGTCGTTCAATGACATCATGAAATGTTTCATTTGTGTCTTTAAATCCCTTACTTAGGCGTTCCTCAACCTTTTCATTGATCGTTGACATCTGTTTTTCAATGTGTGCCATCATGCGATCTTTAAAGTCGTTTAAGTCTTTTTGATTCGATTTACAGTAATCACCAAAACGTGTCTCTAAATTTGCCTTGAACTCACCGAATTCTTTTTGCATATAAATCTTTAAATCGCTTGTGTCAAGTGGTTCTTGCGGATTATTATCGCGTTTAAAAACAACGATTTGATAGATCATTAAACCAATCGCAACCACAACTAACCCTAATAAAACATATTCAAATGGACTCATGATAAAACCCCCTTACACATCTTCAAGATAATAAATATGATACACGTCATCAATAATTTCTACATAAAACAAAAGATAAGTGTCATCTGATAATACAATATCATTAACTGATGTAATAAACCAGTCGTCATTTAGTACGTTTGCATATAATCCTTGCTCATCTTCAGGGAGCATCGCTGCTTGATATGATCTGGAAATATAATCTGTACAATAATATTTATATTGCATATTTAAGAAAAATAAAAAATTATAGATGCCTTTTCCAACTTGGTCATTCGCATAGTCAATCGTGTCATTTATGATTTCTTCATCGACATTTTTAACACGAACACCTATAAATTTTTTTCTATAGTATTGACCATAATAAGGATATGCATCATTTGATTCGGCACGATAATTTGGATTCATCCAAGCATCCTGTGTAGCAATATGTGCAGATATATTCGCATAATCATGAGGTTCATCACCTCTAATAAACATAATTTCTAATAGTGATTGATCAGAACGCGGGAATCCGGTTGCTTGTAAAAACCCTAATTCCTCAGATTTTAACGCTGCGTGACCACCAAAATAGTAACTCATAAATTGATGAAACACTGGAATATATGGGAATGGGGATTCTTGTGTTAAAAAAACGTCGCCATCTTTACCCAAATGCATTCTATTTGTATCCTCAAATGCACTTCTTGTGTCAGCTAATTCATAATCTTCTGTGCGTTCAACTGTATAATATCTTCTCGTTTGTTCTGAAAGACCATAAATAATGGTTTCTTCATACTCAAATGTGCTTCGATCTTTAAAATCGTTAATCAAATGATTAACTGCTATATTTTCAAACGTTGCAACACCAAAACTGTATGTGATACCGCCTAAACAAAAGAAAAGGAACAGTATAAGCATACGTTTGATTATTTTGCCTATTTTTTTGTGTTTTCTTGGTGCTTTTTTCATCTTAAATTCCTCTTTAATATACAATAATTATAGCATAACAATAGTTAAAATGACATGTTTTTAGCCGTTTTAGAAAATGCTGTTTACTGCTATAATACCTTTAAATAGTCACAGCAAGAAGACCTTTTATTACCCCTAAAAACAACATTAAATAAAAACCGCTTTTTTAAGCGGTTTTTTTATATTTAGTCCTTTGGTTTAATAACAATACGTCTGTGGTCCCCTTCACCTTCTGATTCCGTGTATACATCACGCCAATCACTTAACTTTGTATGAACAATTCTACGATCATACGCATTCATAGGATCAAGTTTAACTGAGATTCTAGTTTTCGCAACTTCTTTAGCAGTTTTGGTTGCTAAAATCTCTAACTGTCTTTTACGGTTTTCATGGTAATTACCAATATCTAATGAAATGATTTGATGTCCATCAACAAAGGTTGATAAATAATTTCTTAATAAATATTGAAGACTAATAAGCGTTCTTCCTTCTCTCCCAATTAAAAGTGCATTTTCATCACTTTCGATTAAGAAGTGAATTTCTTCACCTTCGTTTAGTGTTCTAACTTCCATTCTTGATTCGATGCCCATTGTTTGTAAAATTGATTCAAGATAGACTTTTCCTTCGATTGAAAGATTGACATTAGGTGTTGCTTCATAAAATGTTGATGCGCCAATCCCTAAAATACCTTTCTTCTCTTTTATAACTGAAATTTTTATTTTATCTAGTTGAATACGTAATGCATCAACTGCTATTTTTTCAGCTTCCTGAAGCGTCTTTGCTTCAAATTCTACACATTTTAACATCTAATCACCCCAATAATTCTTTCTCAACAAGTTTTTGGTGTTTCTTTTCGTTTCTACGATGGTTAAATACTGTTTGTCCAATTGAATAAGCATTACCAAACACCCAATATAACGCTAAAGCATTGCTTTGATAAGCAAACACTGCCATCATAAGTACCATGAAGTATGAAACGAAGCGCATTGTTTTTTGCGTCTGTTCAGCTTGTGGATTCTTATTTTGACTACCTGTATTTTTCGCATAACTTGGTTTCTTTTGAGCAATCCTTTGTAGCAAGAACATCGTTCCTCCTACAACAACAGCTAAAATTAAACTGATAATATTAAATCCATCTGCACCACCAGATGCTAAATCAATGCCTAAGAATTTTGTATTTGATACTTGTTCTGCATACATACCACCAACTAATGGGATACGCATAACAACACGATACATTGCAATGAAGATTGGCATTTGTAAGAACGGCATTAAACATCCTGTAAATCCAATACCATATTTCTTATATAACTGCATCATTTCCATTTGCATCATTTGTTGTGATTGTGGGTCTTTTTTCAGTGCATATTTGTTTTGGAGTTTATTAATTTCCGGTTGTGCAAGACTCATCTTCATACTCATATCATTTGTTCTTGCATAAATTGGCCATGCGAGTGTACGAATAATAATTGTTGTGAATAAAATTCCTAATGCGAAGTTATTGCCCATTAAACCAGCAAATAATTGCATAATGAACGCTACTGGAATAATAAGGATATAATCAAACCAATTTGCATCTTTTGATGAGATTGGTTTACCTGCTGTTGTTTCTCCGGCTACATATCCATCAACGGCATATGTATTGCCTTCATAAGAAAATGATAATGATTCAATAGCTTGGAAAGTTTTGAAACCTTCATCACCAGGATTAAATACATCATAATTGCCATCACTAAACAAAGCATAATAATCTTCTGGATTATTTGCATATTCTTCCTCATAAATATCAATAATATCGCCATTTTCTAAAAACGCGTATGCTCTAATTCCTTCAAAATCGTATGTTTCGCCAATTGTTGTTAAAGCATTCTCTTTAGAATAACGGTATGCTATAAATGCGATATCTGTATCCACATCTTTATCATAAACATAGTCTTCAGGTAAAATGTAAATTTTAAAAGTGATGGTTACATTAGGATTACCAGCATAAACTGTTGGTTTATATGTTCTAATTGTTCCACCATTTGAAGTTGTTTCTGTTTCATAATTCGTTGGATTTGATCCTTCGTATGGAATTTCACTTACTGCACTTGTTTCAGTGATACTCCAATATGATAATCCGTCCTCACCTTGAAAATTGATATTTGTTTCATCAAAATCAAAAACCGCTTTATCTCCAATAGGATTATTAGCTAGTGAATAAACTGGATTATTACTACTTTGACAACCAACGAGTACTAAAGCAACAACAAGAATAAGTACTGTGAATAGCACTTTCTTAAGATTTTTCATGTTTAGTCTCCAATAAGTTTAATTTTTTTAGTAGATCATGTAGTTTTGTTTGTATTTCTTCAAACGACAATGCTTTTGATTGTGGTTTGATAACAACAACAAAACGCATACAAATAAATTGTTCTTTAAATGATTGAACAATGTGTCTAATACGCCTTTTCATTAAATTTCTTTCAACGGCGTTTCCATATTTTTTACCGACCGACAGCGCAAAGCGAAAATGTGTATCATTTTTGTCTTGAAATGTATAAATTGCAAAAAAACGATCACCTTTACTTTGCCTCTTTTTAAAGATCGCATCGATTTCGCTACTTTTTTTAATGCGATATTCTTTCTTCATTAGGTTTGTAAAAAAAGACTACTCAAAAAGTTTAAAATTTTCGAGTAGTCCTGGTATTTTTTGATTAAGTTTTTATACTGTTAATTCTGCGCGACCTTTTAATCTGCGACGCGCGAGAACGCGACGACCACCTGAGGTTGCCATTCTAGCTCTAAAGCCATGTGTTTTTTTACGCTTTAATTTACTAGGTTGATACGTTCTTTTCATGAATAAAACCACCTTTCATGCGAAACCATGCTTTTTTATTATATAGAAACGATACCCATTTGTCAATAAGAAACAATTGAAAAAATAACTTATTTTTTATTAATATTTTTAAGATTTTAAAATTGTTTTAAATTCACACTAAAATACAATTTTACTTAGATTAATTTAATTCACATTTCAATTGTAAATTTTTTTACTTTTCAACAGCGCTATTGTGGATAACTTTCCACATTTTAAGTTTGACTGTGGAAAACTGGATAATTCAATAGAATGGCTTAATTAAGGTGTTTATGTATTGAAGTGTTCCACATTTTATCCACAATGTAGTATGTGAATAACTAAGTTTCCCACAAATAATGTGGGTAACTATTTTACTTTTTTTTACTTCTTTATGTTATCATAAAACCACTTATGACAAAGGGGTATATAAATATGGCAGTTTATGATCAATTATGGCAAAAAATATTGAATGATTTGGAGACAATTTTTTCAGAAGAAACATTTACAGATGTCTTTGAACCACTCAAAGAAACACAAAAGTATCTAAACGGTTATGTTTATGTATTAGTTCCTAGTGAATTCATTAAAAATCGTATCAATCGTTTCTATTTAAATAAGATTAATGATTTAGCTTCTAAATATCATAATGAACCAGTCCGTTTTAAGTTTGTAACAGAAACTGATATTGAACCTGAAGAAACTTTAGTAAGTCCTGAACGTAATCTAGAATCTAAATATCGTGCTGGTAATTTAAATGCTACTTATACGTTTGATAATTTTGTTGTTGGTAGAAGTAATAATTTCGCTTTTCGTATGTCTATGAAGGTTGCTGATCAACCTGGTACAGTTGCTAATCCACTTTATATTTTTGGTGATGTTGGGTTAGGTAAAACCCACTTAATGCAAGCTATTGGTAACTTCATTTTAGATAACGATTTAACCCAAAAAATTATGTATGTAAAAGCGGATGGTTTTATAGAAGATTTTGCGAATCTTTTAAAGCGTGAAAAGATGGATGATTTTAACTCAAAATACCGTGATTTAGACGTCCTTTTAGTTGATGATATTCAAATTCTTGGTGGTGCAACAAAAACCCAAATGGAGTTTTTTAAATTATTTGATTATTTGTATCATAGAAATAAACAAATTGTTATCACTTCTGATAAACCAGCATCCGAGTTAAAAAACATGATGTCGCGCTTAACAAGCCGTTTTGGGGTTGGATTATCAGTTGATATTTCTACACCAAATCTTGAACATCGTGTTGAAATTTTGCGTCGTAAATTAGCTTCCGAATCACGCGATATTGAAGATGTAGGTGAAGGTGTTTTGGAGTTTATTGCTGCTTCTTTTGTTACAAATATTCGAGAGTTAGAAGGTGCTTTAAAACGTGTTTTATTTTACTGTTTAACAAACAATTTAGATGTTACAGTTGCGACTGCTACAGAAGCTCTAGAACCACTCCTTAGAACACGTAAAAAGAGTGACTCTTTAAATGAAAATAATTATGATCGTATTCAATCAATTGTATCTGATTTTTATGGCATAACAGTGACTGATTTAATCGGTAAGAGACGACATGCAAAATATATCTTGCCAAGACATGTTGCCATGTACTTAATAAAATCTAAATATGACATTCCTTATAAGACAATTGGTATGTTGTTTGGTGGTAGAGATCATTCAACTGTACTCGCTGCTTGCGAGAAAATTGAAAACGATTTACAAAAAGATATATCGATGCGTTTAGCAATAGAAACAATCACTAAAAAAATCGATCATCCTGTAAAATCATAGTGTGTATAATTTGTGTAAAATATGGTATAATGAAAGCAGTATAGAGCCAATAAGTGTGTTTATCCACGAACCCACACTGACTAACAACAATTATTAAAGAATAATAAATAAAGAAATAAAGGAGTTTGCCAATGATTTTCAATATTGATAGAGACATTTTATTAAATCATTTACTTGTCGTTCAAAAAGGATTACCAAGTAAAACGCCACTTCCAATTCTTTACGCAGTTAAATTTGAAGTTCATGAAGATCATATCATTCTAACAACAAGTAATACGGATGTCGCTATTCAAGTGCTTGTTGATGACCGTTCATTATCAATCGCTCAAACAGGGCGAGTTGCAATTCCTGGTCGCTATCTAATTGAAATTATGCGTAAAATATCATCACAACGTGTTGAATTCGCTTTAATTGAAGATAAATTGATAGTTATTAAAGCTGATCGTTCAGAATTTAAATTAAGATTAATGGATGTTGAAGATTACCCAGAAGTTGATTTCTTAGATTTAAATGATCCAATTATATTAGATAGTCAGTTATTTAAAACAATTATTCGTGAAACGAATTTTGCGACTGCAAATAATGAAAAACGTCCGATTTTAACAGGTGTTAACTTCAAATATCAGAATAATCACATGTATTGTGTTGCAACTGATAGTTATCGCCTTGCACAAAAAAACGTTAAAATTAGAACACACAGTAAGGAATTCGATATCGTTATACCAAACAAGAGTTTAGATGAGTTATCCCGTATTCTTGATGGTTACAATGAAGATGTAGAATTATATATAAACCCAAATAAAGTGTTATTTAAGATGAACTCTATCTTATTTCAAACAAGACTTCTTGAAGGTACTTATCCGGATACACAACGCATTATTCCAACAGAATTCCCGGTAACTATCCCTTTTAACAAAGAAGAATTACTTCAAGCTGTTGAACGTGTATCGTTGTTATCTCCGAAGGATCGGGAAACAAATTACAATATCATTAAATTGAGTTTAAGACCAGATCATGTTGTAGAAATGAGTTCAACGAATCATGAAATTGGGGATGCATTAGAAGAAATCATCCCATCTTCTGACGTTGAAGGACCTGTTATTAAAATTGCATTTAGTTCTAGATATCTTGTTGATGCACTACGTGCGTTCAGTTCAAGTGAAGTTGTTGTTCAATTTGCAGGTGAAGTAAAACCATTTGTTATTAAAGGCAACCTAGATCAAGATTTATTACATCTTATTTTACCTGTGCGTATTGACTAGTAAAAGAATACAAACTCGGTTTCTTTATGAAATCGGGTTTTTCAATACAAAAAAACTAGAAAATTTGGAGGAAAATATGAAAAAATGCTTTAAGTGTCCACAAGGAACTGATCCAGCCTCAGTGCAGGCAGTCGCGGGAGATATTATTTATGTCAATCAAAACCCGCACGTTTTCATTAGAAACAAGGATGGCGAAAATGTTGAGCTTGATAAGATCTATGTAAAAATAGATAAACAAGTAAGAACTGAAGGAACACAAAACAAATGTTTAAAAATTCCTTATAAAGTTGAACTTGAACAAGTTGACAGTATGCTTGGAGATATCATATATCGAAGTGGCGATGATTATGTATATTTACATGAAGAAGATGAAAACGGAAATCGAATATTTACACCAATTAAAAAGGAACATTATTATATCTAGTTAAACTTAAGGGAAAATAGTAAAAGCCGAAATTGCGAAAATATCGGCTTTTTATTTTATTTGATGAGATGACATATACACAATAGACAAAAGCCATTAAAATTGATGGTTTTTTACCTTATATTATGATATAATATAAGAGAAGTGAGGGTAAAATTCAATGAAAGAATTTAGAATCCAAGAAGCGTATATAACGCTGACACAATTTTTAAAAGCGAATGGTTATATAGCTTCAGGTGGACAAGCTAAGTTTTTTTTATTAGATAATGATATTTATGTGAACGGGGATATTCGTAGAGAACGTAAAAAGAAACTATATCCTGGAGATATTGTTCAAATTGATTATGATCGTTATGTGATGATACATGATTAAGACAGTTAACTTACGTAATTTTCGCAATCATGAATCATTACACTTAAATATTGAACAACCACTTGTTTATATTCATGGGCCTAACGGCAGCGGAAAAACAAGTATTCTAGAGAGCATATATTTTTGTGCAACAACAAAATCACATCGTGCAACTGATGAAAAAGAAATGATTCAAACAAATAAACCATTTGCACAAGTCAAAGTAACAACAAATGATCACAAATATGAAATAACAGTATCAAATAAAGGGAAAAGAATTGCCATTGATGGTGTCGATAAAAGGAAGATATCTGAATTTATTGGACATATAGCTGTTGTGATGTTCGCACCAAAAGATTTACAGTTGATCACCGGTTCACCTAGTGATAGAAGACAATTTCTAGATATGGAAATGATGCAAATTGACCAATCATATGTTCATATACTAAACAAATATCGCAAGATATTAAAACAAAGAAATGCTTTATTAAAGCGGATTCAACCACAAGATGATTATACATTTTTAAATATTTTAGGTGAACAATTATATGAAGTTGGTATTGAACTTATTAAAAAACGACGTGAATTTATACGCGATTTAAATGCATTACTTCAAAATAGATATCAATTATTTAGTACACACAAAGTATCACTCATGTATAGACCCGATGTTGATGAAAAAGGTTTTAAAAAGCATCTTGAAAAGAACCAAAAGGCAGATATTACATATCAGACGACACTCACCGGTCCACATAGAGATGACTTTTACACCGATTTTAACGGTTTTGATGCAAAACGCTATGCATCACAAGGGGAGCAACGTTTAATCGTCATATCGTTGAAATTAGGGCTATTAGCATTAATTGAAAAAAAGACACATAAACAAGCAATATTATTATTAGATGATGTCTTGAGTGAATTAGATTTACAAAAACAAAAGACATTTATAACAAACTTGCCTGAGCATGATCAAATCATCATGAACAGTGCTTTACCAATTAAACAAGCACAAGCACAAATGGTTGAGCTTAAGAAGGAGATAACATATGTCGAATTATGATGCATCCAATATTCAAATATTAGAGGGATTAGAAGCTGTACGTAAACGTCCTGGTATGTACATCGGTAGTACAGGAGCGCGTGGACTACATCATTTAGTTTGGGAAATTGTTGATAATGCAATTGATGAAGCTTTAGGTGGTTATGCGACAAATATCCGTTTAGAAATATTAGAAGGAGATATCATCCGTGTGACTGATGATGGTCGTGGGATTCCTGTGGATTTACATCCGAAAACAGGTAGACCAGCGGTTGAGACAATTTTAACGACATTACACTCCGGTGGTAAGTTTGATGGTAAATCTTATAAAGTTTCTGGTGGACTACATGGTGTTGGGGCCTCAGTTGTTAATGCTTTATCAGAATGGTATCTTGTAGAGATACATCGTAACAATAAGAATTATCAACAGCGTTATGAGCGTGGTTTTCCTATGACTGAAGTTGAAGAAATAGGTGCAAGTTCACACACGGGAACAATAGTCACATTTAAAGCCGATCCAAATGTGTTTACAGAAACTACTCATTACGATTATGAAACACTAAGAAATCGAATCCAAGAATTAGCTTTCTTAAATAGAGGTATACGTATTTCAATTATTGATTTAAGAAAAGATGAAGCAGTTGAGAACACTTATCATTATGAAGGTGGTGTTATCGAATATGTTAAATTCTTGAATTCGAATAAAGGACGTATTAATCAAGAAATCGTATTTATTGAAAAAGAAGTTGATGGTATTTCGTTAGAAATAGCAATGCAATATAATGATTCTTATGCAACAAACATTTATTCGTTCGCAAATAATATCCATACACACGAAGGTGGTATGCATGAAGACGGATTTAAACTTGCATTATCACGTATTTTAAATCGTTATGCAAACGAAAATAACATGCTTAAAAAAGATGATTCATTACTTGGTGATGATACACGTGAAGGATTAACTGCGATCATTTCTGTTAAACACCCTGATCCACAATTTGAAGGACAAACAAAAACAAAATTAGGTAATCCTGAAGTACGTCAAATTGCAAGCCAAGTGACTGGTGAAGGGTTAGAGCGTTATTTACTTGAAAATCCTGAGGATGCGAAACGCATTATTGAAAAATGTATTCTCGCATCTAGAGCAAGATTAGCTGCTAAAAAAGCACGTGAAGCAACTCGTAGAAAATCACCACTTGATGCATTAGGTTTTGCATCTAAACTAGCTGATTGTAGAAGTAAGAATCCTTCTATCTCAGAAATTTATATTGTCGAAGGTGATTCTGCTGGCGGTTCCGCTAAACAAGGCAGAGAATCAGAATATCAAGCAATATTACCACTTCGTGGTAAAGTATTAAATGTTGAAAAAGCAAGGTTAGATAAAATCTTATCAAATAAAGAAATTCTATCATTAATTCAAGCGTTAGGTACTGGTATTGGTGATGAATTTGATGCAGGAAAAGCACGTTATCATAAAGTTGTTATTATGACTGATGCTGACGTCGATGGAGCACACATTAGAACACTATTATTAACGTTCTTCTTCCGTTATATGAAACCACTTATTGACCTTGGTTATGTCTATATTGCACAACCACCATTATATAAAGTTCAACAAGGTAGAAGTATTCAATATTTATATAGCGATGGGGCATTAAATGAGGCATTATCACAAATAAGTGGACGCCCATCAGTTCAACGTTATAAAGGATTAGGTGAAATGAATCCTGAACAACTTTGGGAAACTACAATGGACCCCGAAGGAAGAACATTATTACAGGTATCACTAAAAGATGCAATGGATGCGGACCTCATTTTCTCAATGTTAATGGGTGAAGAAGTTGAACCACGTAAAGCATTTATTCAAGAAAATGCGATTTACGCGGATAACATTGACGCATAGGAGAGAATAAAATGGACGATCAAACAACAAAAAAGACTGAAGGAAATGTTAAAGAGATAAATATTTCCTCGGAAATGAAAACGTCATTTTTGAATTATGCGATGAGTGTTATTGTTTCCCGTGCATTACCTGATGTAAGAGATGGTTTAAAACCTGTTCAAAGAAGAATTTTATATGGCATGAATTCACTTGGTATGACAGCTGATAAACCACACAAAAAATCAGCTCGTATTGTCGGTGAAGTTATGGGGAAATATCACCCTCATGGTGATGCTTCAATTTATGATGCTATGGTTCGTATGGCACAACCATTTAGTTATAGAATGCCATTGATTGATGGTCATGGTAACTTTGGTTCTGTTGATGGTGATGGTGCAGCTGCGATGCGTTATACAGAAGCACGTATGTCAAAAATCGCAGGTGAACTTGTTTCTGATATTGACAAAAATACTGTTGATTTTATTGATAACTATGATGGTTCTGAACAAGAACCCGCAGTACTACCTGCACGTTATCCAAATTTGTTAGTTAACGGATCTACAGGTATTGCAGTCGGTATGGCAACAAATATTCCACCTCATAATTTAAGAGAAGTTATTGATGGATTGCTCGCTTATATGGAAAATGAAGCTATCACAACAATGGAACTTATGGATTATATCCAAGGTCCTGACTTTCCAACTGGAGGACAAATCTTAGGCCTCACAGGCCTACGTCAAGCGTATGAGACTGGTAAAGGTATCATTGCAATGCGTGCCCAAGCTGAGATTGTTAACTATAAAAACAAGAGTAGCATCATTGTTACTGCCATTCCATATCAAGTTAATAAAACAACATTGATTGAGAAGATTGCTGATGTTGTTAAAAACAAAATTATCGATGGTATCACTGATTTACGAGATGAATCAAACAGAAAAGGTATGCGTATCGTCATTGAATTACGACGTGATGTAGAACCAGAAGTTATTTTAAATAATTTATATAAATATACACAACTTCAATCAAGTTTTGGTATTAATATGATTGCGCTTGTTAAGGGACAACCTAAACAAGTTACATTAAAGGAAGTTCTAATTAATTATTTGGAACACCAAATTGAGGTTATTCAAAGAAGAACACAATACGATCTTGAAAAAGCGGAAGCAAGACAACATATTTTAGAAGGTCTTTTAAAAGCACTTCATGATATTGATCATGCAATTGAAATCATTAAGAAATCATCTACTTCTGAAGAAGCTAGAAATCAATTAATTGAAACATATGATTTAACCGAAATTCAAGCACGTGCTATTCTTACGATGCAACTTCAAAAATTAACCGGTCTTGAAATTGAAAAAATCGAGTCAGAACATATGGAGTTAACACTTAAAATTGCTGATTTAAATGATATTTTAGGATCACATGAAAGAAAAATAGGTATTATTCGCGAAGAATTAACATTTATTCGTGATAAATACGGTGATGATCGTCTTTCCAAAATTAATTTATCTGATGATTTAGCAATTGAAGATGAAAGTCTAATCCCTATTGAAGATGTTATTGTTACAGTAACAAACAACGGTTATATCAAACGTATGAACGTAGATAACTATAAAACACAAAATCGTGGTGGAGTTGGTATGTCAGGTATTAAAGTTCACGAAGATGATTTTGTTGAACATATCCGTATGACATCAACACACGATTTTCACTTATTTTTCACGAATAAAGGACGTGTTTATAAGATTAAAGGATATCAAATTCCACGTGGATCACGTCATGCAAAAGGATTACCAATTGTTAATCTTCTACAATTTGATAAAGATGAAACTTTATCATCCTTCACATCAGTTCGGGATTTTGACGTAGAAAATGAATTTTTAACATTTGTTACAAAGAAAGGGACAATTAAACGCACACCTGTTTCATCATTTAAAAATATTAGAGCGAATGGTATTATCGCTATTAACTTGCACGATGACGATGAATTATTAACCGTGAGACATACTGATGGTGAAAGAGAACTTATTATCGGGGCTTCTAACGGTAAAGCTATTAGATTCAAAGAATCAGATGTTAGAGCAGTTGGAAGAACAGCTGCTGGTGTTCGTGGCATCTCATTCGGTGCTGATGACAATGTTGTCGGAGTAGCAGTTGTTGAATCACCAGAAGATGAAATCTTAGTGATCACCGAAAAAGGATATGGTAAACGTACAAATGTTGAGGAATACCGTCTCCAATTAAGGGGTGGTAAAGGTGTTAAAACAATTAATATTACCGATAAAAACGGTAAATTATCAACATTGCGCTCCGTAACAGCTGAAGATGACTTGATTGTTATTTCAGATAGAGGAGTTGTTATGCGTACTCACGTTGATCAGATCTCAAAGACAAAACGTGCTACACAAGGTGTTAAAATCATTCGTTTAAGACCTGATCATAAAGTGTCAACAATCGCTTTAGTACCGAGACAAGAGGATGAACCTGAGGTTCATGAAAACGACGAACAATTTATACAAGAAAGTATAAATGTAGATGAGACAAAGAAAAAAATTGAGACCGTCATTTTAGCAGTTGATGAAGCAGATGAAAATGATACTGAAGAAAATGAAAAAGTGACAAAAGAAAGTTTGTTTGAAACAAAATAAATTTAAATAAATATAACAAAAAAACCGCTACTTAAGCGGTTTTTATCTTTAAAATGGTACTATTCTCCGTTATTGAGGTATAATTTTTCTTTTCTTCTAAATCTAATAACAAAGAAAATAAATAGTATGAGTACTTGTACTGGGATTGCAATGATATAAAATAAATAACTATGTTCAACTTGAACAACAACACTGAACGTCAGTGCGAGACTCCAAACTAACATGGAAACAGGATAGATTAAATATCTAAAACCACCCCAAACAGCAGTGAATACAATTAAAACAATGGCTGAAATAGGTAAAGCGACGATGAAAGCTAACCATAAATCAAATGCTTGAAAATTAGCCATGAAAGCAATTCCATAAAACATCACAGCGATTACCCACACACCCGCAAATGCTGATAGTGTAATCATAAGATGTTTCTTTTGTTTTGTGTTGATTGGAACGACAGGTGGTTTTTCATCTAACAAATCATTAACGGTAAGTCCGAAAAAATCAGCTAATTCAGTTAAAACATAAATATCTGGGATACCTTCGCCACGTTCCCATTTGGATATTGTTTTATCTGAATAATTCAACTTATTAGCAAGTTCTAATTGAGTTAAACGATTAAGTTTCCGGTAGCGTTGAATGTTTGCAGCTACCACCTGCATCACTTTTTCTTTTTCCATAGTATCATTTTACCATTTTTGGATAAAAAAACACAATATCTACTGTGAGTAGAGTGGTATAAAATAACTCTACTGAGAGGATACCGATTGGTATAATGTCTAAACAAAGGCGTAGAGCATTATTTTTGGTTGTTTGTATTAAGATAGAAATTACAGGAGGAAAGTTATATGACCAAAAAACTTGCTATATTCGGTGATTCCGTATTACGTGGTGTCATCTATGATGAGAATAAACAAAGATATGCTTTTTCAAAAGCAATTGATTGGAAGAAATTAGAACGTACGTTAAATATAGAAATCGATAACCATGCAAAGATGGGTGCTACCATTAGAGATGGAAAAAAAAGATTAGATAAATATTTAGAAAATAACCCTGAAGCTAATATGGTGTTAATTGAATTTGGTGGGAACGATTGTGATTTTGATTGGCAAAAAGTTGCAGATAAAAGATCAAAAAAACATGAACCAAAAACGACACCTGAACTTTTCAAAGAAACATTAAGAATGATGATCCAACAAATTAGAGGTAAGGGTATTAAACCTATATTAATGACATTACCAACTATTGATTCTAAACGCTATTTCAATTGGATTACTGCTGATGGTAAAAACAAAGAAAATATTTTATATTTTTTAGGAGATATTGAACACATTTATCGATTTCATGAATTATATAATTTAGCAGTTGTGGAAATTTCGATTGAAATGTGTGTTGAGTTAATTGATATTAGAAAAGTGTTTTTAGAAAATGGTAGGAATCTAGAGGCATTAATTTGTCATGACGGGATTCACCCTTCTCCATATGGAGAAAGATTAATCGTTAAAGATATTATTACCAGATATAAAGCGACTGCAAAGGTAACACAACAAGGACTTTACAACCAACCAGCATTTAACATATAATTGAGAAAAGAAGGATGGGAAATTTATGGGCTTAAAGAGATGGCTAAAAGAAACGATTATGGTTCATTCAATCAAAAAGAAGAATAGGAAAGACCCATTTAACGTAGAACAAGCAGAACATCATCAATTACCAGATGATGCGTCACGCCTAGACACAAATAGTTATTACTTTTCAGCACACGATTTAAAGGGTAATAGCGTCTTTTTACGTCGTGCAGAAAGAGGCGATGGTACGGTTGAAGTTTGGGTTGCATATAAAACAAAAACATACATCTACACTAATAAAAAACAAGTATTCAATAAGAATGACGCACCAATTAGTGTCAAATGTGTTGAGACTGCTAAAAAATGGGAGGCATCTTATCAAGGAGATATTTATGCTGCAAAAATTGATGAAAATGGTGTGGCCAAAGTGACAGGTAAAGCCTTGAAAGCCTCTATAGAAATGGTCTTTAGTGCTACAGCAGATATCTTTGATTTTACATACCACCTTAATCCAAAACTCATAGCTAAAGCATTAGCTGCCGAAACATGGGATAAAACATTTCAAAAAAACATGAGAGAGAATCAACAACGTCATTATGAACAACAAGGTTATGTTAATGTTACATTGAATATTGACAGTAAAACTACAAATTTAAGAATGACGGCTATGCGAGACCATTCTTTTGGTAGAAGAGATTGGAATTATATGGATAGACATATTTGGTTGATGGCCCTTTTGGGTGATGAAGAATCATTAAATGTGAACATGGTAAGTTATCCACATATGAAAGAGTTAAAAACAGGATATTATGAAAAGAAAGGACAAGTAAATAATATTGAAGTGTTTCCAACTTTAGATAAATTTAAACCTACTGGATACGTACCAAAAGAATTAAAATATGATATTATATTAGAAAATGGACATGCTTTTCACATTGACGTAACGAAAGAGTTAGAAATACAATTTCCGTTTGATAATGGTAACTATACTATTTGTGAGGGAATTGGAAATTTCGAAGTAAATGGTTTTCCAGCTAGAGGCATTATTGAGTTTGGATATAATAAAGACAAATCACGTTGGGAAAATTAATATAAGGAAGGAAAGGCATTTCGCCAACAACTCATCATGAAAATTTATTGGCTTGATCAAATTCCACAAGATAAATTAAACATAGTTGGTGGTAAAGCAAAAGGGCTTTTCCAACTTAACCAAGCACATTTTAAGGTAGCAAAAGGGTTTGTTGCAACTGATGTTAAAACGAAAGAAAATATGAAAGAACTTGTTTCGTTTTGGAAACAATCAGGATTGACAAACGTTGCTGTAAGATCATCAGCAACTTTAGAAGATGGTATTGATTTTTCATCTGCAGGGCAATACGAAAGCTTTTTAAATATTGATAACGAAAACGATTTTTTTGATGCTGTTGATAAATGTTTAGCAAGTCTCAATCAGCCAATCATTCAAAAATATCGTTCTTTTTTTACGCAAGGACAAAGTGACATGAATCTTATTGTACAACAAATGGTTGATGCAAAAGCTGCTGGTGTCGCATTCTCGATGAATCCACTTAACAAAGCATCAAACGTTGTTATCGAAGCAGTGGAAGGTTTAGGCGAAGCTTTAGTTGCAGGAACAAAGCAAGCCACTGTTTATGAACTAAGTAGAAAGAATCCAATATATAAACAAGATGGTATGTTGAGTGAGGGAGAAGTTAAATCACTATATCATGGTGCGGTTAGTGCTGAAAAAACATGGGGAATCCCAATGGATTTAGAATGGGCTATTAACCAAGAAGGTGAAGTCATTTGGTTACAAGCAAGACCAATCACAACGTTGAATGATCCAACACTAGATGAACTAAACACACATTACCTAGTTGATCAAGATGTGATAACAAACCACAATGTTGGCGAAATGTTACCTGGTGCGATCACACCGTTAACAATATCAACTGTTGTTTATGCAATTGATTATGGTCTTCGAGAAATGTTAGTGAAGATAGGAATGTATAAAGATATTTCAAAAGTGCCTGAAGAATTATTAATTAGCCACTATTACGGTCATCTATTTTTTAATATGCGCTATTTATATCGTATTTCAAAAGCTGTTTTTGGTGCTAAAAAAGAAAATGTCGATATCGGTATTTGTGGTAAAGTATTAGAACCCGAACAAATGGATGATTATAAAGAAAAAGGAAAAGTTAAAAAACTGATTAATGGTATACGTTATGCAAAATACATGATGTCTAAAAACAAAGCAAGACGTCGTGTCGCAAAAGTTCCTAATAAAATTAAATTTGATGAATCAAATATTGAATCATTATATACATCCATCACTAAGAATTTAAAATATTTAAATAAAACATTGTCATATCATTACATGACATCGTCCCATTCTGGCGCTATGTCTTCAGCAGTGTATTACATATTATCAGAAGATATAGAAGATCAAGATGTAGTGAAGGCAAAACTAACGAGTATTTTAGAGGATATAGATGACATTGAAAGTGTCGATATTTTAAGATCATTGCGTAAAGTAGCAAGAGCAATGGTTTCAGACAATCAAGAGGTTGTTCATATGGATGCAGAAGCTTTAGTAGCTTATATGAAAGAGGCACCTCAAACAGTTAAGTATAATTTAGATGAATTTATAAGAAAGCATGGCCATCGATCAATTCGTGAATCTGAATTGCGAAATGTTGGGTGGAAAGACGATGAACTTGGTTTAATGGGTTATCTTCAATCCATTCTTCAGACAAAAGGTATTGAGAAAGAAAAAGAAAGTAAAACAATAGATAAAACGATTGATTCGATCTTAGAACCATATAAAGGTTTAAAAAGAAGTGCACTTAAGTATTTAATTAAAGAGGCTAGAAATGGTTGTAGAAACAGAGAGTTTTCTAAATCAAGAATGGTATTTGTTATTAATCAGTTTAAACAAGCGTATCGTAAATTAGCTGAGATGCTTGTAGAACAAGGAGCATTACCAGATACTGATTTAATCTACTTCTTAACGCATCGTGAACTTGGAGATTTAATATTCCATAAAAATCCACTATATGTTAAAAAGAGTGGTATTAGAAGAAGATTATTAAACGAGCAGGAGCAATTAAAATTTGATCATGTATACTTGGGTAGACCTGAGCCAATAGATATTTTAAAAGAATTAAAAAATATGGGATCAAAATTACAAGGTACACCGTTATCTAGAGGTAGAGTTGTAGGTATGGCAAGAGTCATAGAATCTATCGAAGATGCGAAAAGCCTTAAACCGGGTGAAATCATGGTTGCTGGATACACTGATATCGGATGGTCTCCGTATTATGCAGTCATCGGTGGTTTAGTTACTGAAGTAGGAAGCGCATTATCGCATGGTGCAGTTGTTGCTAGAGAATATGCACTGCCCACTGTATCGAACATTGAGTTTGCTACAAGAAAGATTCAAACTGGAGATATGATTTCAATTGATGGTGAAAGTGGTACAGTTACAATTGTTGAAACAGCGAAAGCTTAAATATAAAGCATGACTCATCAAGTCATGCTTTTTCATTGATATGGTAAAATATGAACAACAAATAGTGAGGTGTAACAATGTTAACTTATAAAACGTTAAACGAAGATACGTTCGCCTATTTCATGAGGAAGATGTGAAAACTAAAGATGACAAGGACATTAAAGCTATTGCATGTTTTGTGATTTCACCAAAACATAGAAAGCAAGGCATTGCTACAAAACTATTAAAACATGCAATGCGTCAAGCACAAAAAGAAGGTTATAAATATATAGAGGCTTATCCAGATACGGAACATAAAGATTGCTATATGAATTATCACGGCTATAAACTAATGTTTGAACGTGAAGGGTTTCAAGTGTTTAAAGAACTTGAAAAATGTGCTATCATGAAAAAAGAGTTATAATTTAATAAAAGGATTAAAACATGTTAAAAGCAACCAGACATTATGCATATAATATTTTCATATTATTATTTATCACATTAAATATACTTAATACATACTTTCTAACAACAAGCGCATTGAATAAATATATTGCGCCTTTTTCACATACTTTTATTGGTGAGTTAACAGCAATCATCGGGAATGCAGGTATATTAACTTTGATTGTTATGATTGTCTCGCTACTTTTTAAATCGCTTAGAGGTAGAATGATTGCATTGACTATGATAACGTTGATCTTAAACCTGATGATATTTGCTTTAGGTGTATTTAATCTTTATTATGGAACAGCGTTTGCTGTATACATGTTAGATATATTTAATAATCCAAGTGGTGGATTTGCAGGGCAAACTGCTGTAGAAGCATTCAAAGAGTTGATTGTTTATTATCGTATTGTTGTCTTAATCCCATTTATGATATTAACTATATGGACAAGTATAAATTTTAAGAGAGCAAAAGGTCTTCGATTTACACTTGAGTATAAAAAAGTAATGATACAGATATTAGCTATATGCATTATGACTATAACGACATCTATGACATTCAGTTATCAATTAAAAGAAGACATGCCAATCCAATCTGCTGTTTCTAGTTATGCGATTCAAAATTATGGTGTTTACCCATATTACATTCAAAGTTTCTTAGGATTTGAAACAATTATTGACGCTGAAGAAGTATTAGAAATATCATCTGATCAAGATGCGTTAGATGTATTAAAAATGTATAATAAAAATGTTTCAAGTTACACGAATTATTTCAATGGTCAGACATATTCAAATCGACTAACCACAAATCAAGCCGATGTGGATTATATTGATCCAAGTATTAAAAATGGCACAAGCCTTCACGGTATTTTGAAAGATAAAAATATTGTTTTAGTACATCTAGAATCTTTTAATTATTTCTTGTTACAAAATCCGTATACAAGAGACAATATGTCGTTTTTAGTTAATCTACTCAGTCAAAGTTACACGTTTAATAATTTTTATAATAATGTTGGTATGGGTGTTAGTTCTGATGCTGAGTTTTCAGTATTAACCGGATTGAATGTACAAGGCGATCGTACACTCTATTGGGATTTTGAAGATATTGATTATGATTTACCTTCAATTGTTAAATATTTTGGTATAGAAGGTTATGATAGAACAGCAGTTCATGGAGATTATGGAGCATTCTATAATCGTGATAATGTGTACCCAAATATGTATGGTTTTGATATGAATTATACGTTAGAAAATTTTATTGAAGATGGTTATGATACAAGTGTCGGTTATTTATATGATGAAGAAAATGGTTTAAGACATGAAAGTCCTTGGGTAAGTGATTACTATTTAGCAGATTTTATTTCAAGCGAAGGACAAACCGCTGATGAACCATTCATGTATTATCCAATTACAATGATGGGACACACACCTTTTGATTATGGACCTGATGGTAATAGTCCAGATATTTATGAAAACTATGCTCCATATATTCATGACATTACGCTCAAGTATTTGAACTACGCAAATTATTATAGTGAAACCATTAAACGCTATTTTGTTGGTGATGGTGGTATAGATCAAACGATTGATGATACAGTATATATCTTTTATAGTGATCATGGATCAGGTTTAAAAAACGGGGATTTAGATGTGTTGTTTGATCGTGAAATTAGTGACTTAGAAGAGCGTCAGATATTGCAACAAACATTAGCATTCATATATGTACCAAGTAATGAATCATATATTGACTTCGGAGATTATCAAATTAGAAAAGGTCTACTTAGAGGTGAGCAAGATTTAGTAAGATCAGAAGTGGATCTATATCGAACGATTATTGAACTATTTGATTTACCTGTTGGTGACGATGCGTATTATGGTGTTAATGGATTATCAACAGAACCGACCTTTGCATTAGATAATCGTATCATGGACGTTGTTACGGATGATGCCTTTTTCTCACTTAGAAATCCACAACTCACATTTCCAGTTCAAGAAGCATTAGATATAAGTTATATTGAGTATCTGAAAAAATATAAAATATTTAGTGACTATTTATTATCTTCAAACGATAAGGTTAAAACGCTAAACGATGTATTAAATGAATAAGCTATAAAAGTCTCGACTATATGTTGAGACTTTTATATTTAATAATCATTATAAAAACAAGTTTGAATAACATGAAAATCGCACAATAATGCTAATAACTAGGAATTGATTGTGAAATATAAGAGAAATAGGTTTGATTTCAAGAATTATAAAGAAAATTTTTTATGTTTCATTAGATGAGATGATCATATAGAAAATGCATGATTAGAATAGTTTTACGTATTTCTTCGCTATATGCTATGTTTGATAACATATTATAAAGCATCATCATTAACGGCTCTATAAGGACATTACCTAGCAATCATTCATAATGCTTTGAAATACACAATTGATAATTAAAGATTGAAAAGCTTTTTGATATTTTGAAAAAAGTTCTTTCAAAAAATGTTCAAAAAAACAAGTATTAAAGATTTTAAAAACATGTAAAATCATGAATGTTAAGAAGCGTTGTTTTAACATGTCATGATATAAAAAAAGCACGATGATATCCTTAGATATGATACGTGCTTATTGTTAGAATTCTTGTTTTAGAAGATAGTGAAGTAAAGAACAATTGATAATACACCAATGATGAAACAGTAGATGGCAAAGTAAATTAAATTCTTCACATGAACAAACTTATATAATATATGAACTGAGATTAAGCTGAATGCAAAGCTCATCATAAACGCTAAACTATAACCGACGAGATCAATTGATTCTGCAGCATGTGCCGCATCGTAAAATCCTAAGATCATCACAGGAACAGAAACGATAATATAACTTAAAAACGAAAACTTCAAAACTTTTTTAAGTTCAATTTTTTGAACCAAACCACCAGACATTGTAATACCACTTCTAGAAATACCAGGGAAGATTGCAAGCATTTGGAAGGTCCCCATAATGAGTGCGTTTTTCCAAGAGATGTCCTGTCGCCATTGAATGTCTTTCACGCGGTAAACATAATACAGCAAACTACCAGTAATGAGTAGTGCTAAACCAGTTGATAACAAATCGTTTGGCAAGTAGTCTTTTAAGAAAAATCCAAAGAGTCCAATAGGAACGACCGCTATCAGTAATTTTAAAACATACTGAAAGTCTTCTTTACTTGTCTCTTGACGTTTGATAAGATAACACCAAGTCCCTTTAATTAAAGCAACTATGTCTTTCCAAAAGTAGATAAATAATGCAAGAAAGCTTCCGGTATTAGTGATCATCAAAAAGATCGTTAGGTTATCTAAATTCATACCGAAAAAATTACTAAATAATGTTAGATGTCCACTACTGGAAACAGGAAATATTTCAGTAACACCTTGGATGATTCCTAAAACAATGTATTTTATGATTTCAAATAATCTAGCCATATTATCACCACTCATATTATAGCATATGTAATCGCAAAAAATATGTTAAAATAAGAGCAAACAAAGATAGTCACTTAGGAGCGTTTATGCGTCATCTATTAAAGGTCATTAAAGGTAGTTTGGTAGGTATCGGAAGTATTCTTCCAGGTATCAGCGGAAGCATGGTTGCTGCCATCTTAAAAATATATCAAGATTTAATTGATGCATTAAACCAAGTTACACATCATCCGATTCAAGCAATCAAAAGTGTATGGCAATATATTGTTGGTGTTGTTGTAGGATTAATCATTGGATTTGTGTTTGTCAGATTTGTCTTTGATGAAGCACCAATACCTGTTACATTTTTGTTTATCGGATTCATATTAGGAGCCATCCCTGTTTTGGTGAAAGAAGTTCAACATGTTAAAATAAAATGGCACCACGTTGTAGTGTTCATAGTCGCTATTGTTTCAATGGTAGGGGTTATTTTTATTACAGGTAGTGAAGTTGATCCGACTTCATGGGTATATTATGTTGTCATAGTATTGATTGGTATTATATATGCGATTGCGTTAATTATTCCCGGATTAAGTGGATCTACGATGTTACTTGCATTTGGCTTTTTCCATTTATTATTAAATATTATATCTGATGTGGGTATTGCAATAGCAACGCTAGACTTTAGTTTACTCATAAGCCAATTACCCATCTTATTGTTATTAGTGTTAGGGACACTTATCGGTTTAGTAGGCATGGGTAAAGTTATGCATTTCTTATTTCACAAATATAAAGTGCACTTCTATTTAGCGGTACTAGGTATTGTTATCGTTTCACCACTTAATATTATCATCACATTACACAGAGAACTAAGTACAGGCTTTACTAATGAAGCATGGTATGTATATGTCATGTCAGGCATGCTCTTGTTATTAGGACTTGTATTCACGTTTTTTATATCAACAAGAAAAAAAGATAAGACGGAGGAATTGAATGATTAAGAAAGCAGTTATCCCAGCTGCGGGATATGGTACAAGATTTTTACCAATTACAAAAGCATTACCAAAAGAGATGTTACCAATTATTGATAGACCAACGATAGAATTCATCGTAGAAGAAGCAATGGAAAGTGGTATTACAGATATTATCTTAATTGTTTCTGGTAATAAAAATGCAATCGTTGATTACTTTGACCGCAACCTCGAATTAGAAACAATTTTAAAAACAAGAGGCAAAGATTATGAATATGAACTTGTTAGACACTTAGGTGAAGGAGCAAACATTCACTTTGTAAGACAAAGAGAGCAATTAGGATTGGGACACGCAGTTTTACAAGCATCAACATTTATTGGTGATGAACCATTTGCAGTATTATTAGGCGATGATATGTATGTGAATCATGCGTATCCAGCTATCAAACAAATGATGGATATGCATGAAAAAGTGAATGCTTCCATTTTAGGAACAATGGAAGTGCCACAATCACATACGAACTTATATGGTATTACCGCACCTAAAAAAGGTGAAACAGGAAGACTTAAAGCATTAGAAAGTGTTGTTGAGAAACCAAATCCAAAAGACGCACCATCTAGAAGTGCAATTGGTGGGCGTTATGTTTTATCGCCAACGATCTTTAAATACTTAAAAGACCAAGAACGTGGTAAAGGTAATGAAATTCAATTGACCGATGCTATTTTAAGAATGATGAAGGAAGAAGAAGTCTATTCACTTGATTTAGATGCGAAACGTTATGACGTTGGGAATAAAGTTGATTACATTGAAGCGATTGTCGATTTTGCTTTACAGGACAAAACATTAAAAGAGGATATCTTGAAAATGTTAAAGAAAAAAGTTTAGATTACACATCTTTACTTTTTATACATTTGAATTTATAATATAAGTAACACGAGATGGAGAACATAGTTAGATATTGACGTTTAGAGAAAACGCGGTTGGTGAAAGCGTTCAGTCAAGACTAATGAATCTACTCCGGAGTGACACTAATAATGTCCGTTTGCCCACGTTACGGGATTTGAGGGCTAGAGAAATCTAGAACTAAGGTGGTACCGCGAATAATCGTCCTTAGCATTTGTCTAAGGGCGTTTTCTTTTTAAGGAGGAAGAAATATGTTAGATTTAAAATATGTCATTGATCATATGGATGACGTTGTTAAAAAATTAGAAACAAGAAATGGTGATTTCAGTTATGTTAGAGAACTTGCATCATTAGCGGACAAAAGACGTGTGATTATTATGGATGTTGAAGCGAAGAAAGCGTACCGGAATGAAGCATCTAAAAAAATCGGGCAATTAAAGCGTGAGAAAAAAGATGCCTCAGAGGTATTAATTGAGGTAGCTAATATCGGAGATGCAATAAAAGTACTTGATGAAGAACTTAAGGAAATTGAAACAGATATTCAAAACATCATGGCAATCATCCCTAATATACCGCACAACAGTACACCTATTGGTAAAGACGAAGCAGATAATGTAGAAATAAAAAAATGGGGAGAACCAACTAAGTTTGATTTCCCGATTAAAGATCATGTGGATTTAGGAGAAGCATTAGGCATGCTTGATTTTGAAAGAGCTGCTAAAGTGACTGGGTCTAGATTTGTGTTTGACAAGGGATTGGGGGCACGACTAGAGCGTTCACTTATGAATTTCATGATGGATCAACATGCTATTGATGAAGGATATGAGGAAATTATCCCACCCTATATCGTTAATGGAGATTCAATGTATGGTACTGGTCAGTTTCCTAAATTTAAGGAGGATGCGTTTAAATTAGCGTTAGATGGTGCAGATTATTATTTAAATCCAACTGCTGAAGTACCTACAATCAATTTCTACCGTAATGAAATATTAAATGGCGATGATTTAACGTTGAAATATTGTGCGTATTCAACAGCGTTTCGTTCTGAAGCGGGGTCAGCAGGTAGAGATACAAGAGGGATTTTAAGACAACACCAGTTTCATAAAGTTGAATTAATTAAATTTACAAAACCAGAAGAATCTTATGATGAGTTAGAAAAGATGTTGGTTGATGCTGAAACAGTATTACAACGTCTAAGATTACCGTATCGTGTTGTTCAATTATCTACTGGTGATCTTGGCTTTGGAGCAACCAAAACATACGATATCGAAGTATGGGTACCAAGCCAAAATAAATATCGTGAGATAGCATCTATTTCAAATGATGAAGACTTTCAAGCAAGACGTGCTAATATTCGATTTAAACGTACAAAAGATGCTAAAACCGAATATGTTCACACATTAAATGGATCTGGTTTAGCCATTGGACGCACGATGATTGCTATTATAGAGAACTATCAAAATGAAGATGGCACGGTTACTGTGCCAGAAGCACTTGTACCTTATATGAAGGTTGATGTGATTCAATAACATAATTTCACACAAAAAAAACATTGACATCACACAGTGTTTTGCTATACTACAAGTACTTCATTTTTCTCCTGTTTAGATACTCCTATGTTATAATAAGCGTGTGCGAGCACGCTTATTTTCTCTTTTAAAGGGGGCTTTATAATGCGTATATACTATGTTGAAGATGAAAAGAATCTATCAGAAATCATTAGAAAATATCTCATCAGGGAAGGTTATGATGTGAGAGTTTTTACTGATGGAGAAACGGCGATTAAACATGTTGAAGACAAAGTTGACTTATGGATTCTAGATATTATGCTAGAAGGCGATATCAATGGTTATGATATTATTAAGGAAATAAAAAAGTATCGACCAGAGGCTGCCACTATATTTACGTCGGCAAGAGATCAAGATTTAGATAAGATTATTGGATTAGAGTTAGGTAGTGATGATTATTTAGCTAAACCTTATTCTCCGAAAGAATTAATCTTACGGGTTAAGGCGGTATTACGGCGTCAATCGCACATACAAACAAGCGAGACGATGCAATATAATGACTATGATATCAACCTTACGAAGCGTGAGATTAGATATCAAGGTGAAATGATTGAATTAACGAATAAAGAATTTGAATTACTACTATTCTTTTTAAAGAACCCTAACTCAGCATTTGAGAGAGAAGAAATCTTAAAGCATGTGTGGGGCGACAACTATTATGGTAGTGATCGAGTTGTCGATGACTTGTTAAGACGTTTACGGCACAAGATGCCATTATTAAAAATTGAAACTATTTATGGCTATGGCTATCGTTTACTATGAATAAGTGGAAATTAGTTACACAAGTTAATGTTATATTTACGTTAGTGACTGTTATTACAGGTCTCGTCTTTTTTGTTGCCTTATCAATGGTCGTTAGAAGCACTAGAAATCAACAAAATATTGATCAATTAAATATTTACTTTGAACAAATGAAATCATCCACTCCTCCAGATAGTGATTTTAATGGTTATGCAATTTATAGAAACGGATCGATTCAATTGCCGTTATCGAATAATTACGATATCATTTCTGACCGTTTTATATCCTATACACAGTTATATAATTACTATATTGCGCATTGGCGTGATGTACCAGGTCAATCTAATCTTGAGACATTAGAATTCGAAGGAAAAACATATTACTTCATTGTCGAGCGAGACAGTGCATTTAGCAATGTTGTTTATATTGCGTTTACGGATGACGCTTATTTAATAGCAAATCCAAGTCCGTTTACATTATTGATTCAGTTGAGTTTCATTTCTTTAATTCTCATCGGAAACATTATCATCTTGATTTGGTCTAGATCAACCGTTGATCGCATTAAACGATTAGAAACAGAAGTCGGACATCTGGGTAAAAATGATTATGCAGTTCCAATTGAAATTGAAGGTCATGATGAAATCACAGACCTCACAAGAGCTGTAGAGAAGATGCGGCAAGAAATTGAATTGAGCGATAGTATAAAAAGAGAAATGCTGCAAAATGTTTCACATGACTTTAAAACACCAATTTCAGTGATTCAATCTTATGCAGAAGCGATTAAAGATGGCATTTCAGACCCTAAAGAAGCAGAAGTTATCATTAAACAAGTTGATATATTGAATAATAAAGTTAAACAGCTTTTAGAATTTAATAAATTAGAATACATGAAAGATCCTTCAGAGTTTGAAACGATAGCGATTAAAGATGTTATTATGAATATCGTTGATAACCAAAAATTTAGAACTGATCTGAAGTTTGTTACTAAATTAGACAACTCAACATATTTCGGTGTAAGAGATAACTTTTACACAATGTTTAGTAACATTGTTGAAAATGCATTACGATATGCGAAAACAACGATAAAGATTACACTTGTAAATAAAAAACTCACCTTCTTTAATGATGGTGAGCCAATTCATGAGAAATTTATTAATACACGATTTAAGCCTTATGAAAAAGGCGACAAAGGTCAATTCGGCCTTGGTCTAAGTATTGTTGAAAAAACAGCACAACACTTCAATTTAGGCGTTACCGTTGAAAATGTCGAAAATGGTGTTAAGTTTACGATAGAGCCGCTCTAATACGTTCGGCTCTTTCTTTATAATCTTCACCTGTTAGTTCATCCTGATGTGCAGTAAAAGACAAACCAATATCTTTTCTCTCATAACGAGGAATTAAATGAATGTGAAAGTGAAATACGGATTGGCCAGCGATGACTCCAGTATTGCTCAACAAATTTAATCCTTCAGGCGCAAACGCACGTTTAATTGCGTTCGCAACTTTAACAGCTACGCCCATCATATGACCAGCCAATGATTCTGGCATTTCATAAAGGTTTGGGTAGGCTGATTTCGGAACAATTAGTGTATGTCCTTTGGTTGCTTGTGATATATCCAAGAAGGCAATTGTAAGGTCATCTTCATAAACAATGTATGCTGGGATTTCTTTAGCGATTATCTTTTCGAAAATCGTTGGCATAAAAACACCTCTTTTCTAGCCTCATTCTACCATAATTTAATTGAAATGATAGCTTCTAAATGTTATAATGTCAACGTATGTAGGAGGAAGTTAAAGTGAAAAAAATACCAGTAGGAATCTCTGGCAGACATGTACATGTCACAAAAGAACATCTTGAAATCCTTTTTGGTGAAGGTTTTGAATTGACAGTTCTTAAAGATTTAAGCCAGCCAGGACAGTATGCAGCAAATGAGAAAGTAGATTTAATTAGCCCACAAGGAAGAACACTTGCAGGTGTTCGTATTCTTGGTCCAGTTCGTCCAGCATCACAAGTTGAAATTTCAAAAAGTGATGCACTTCGTTTTAAATTTGAAGCACCAGTAAGATCATCTGGTGATGTTAAAGGATCAGGCGCATGTACGCTTGTAGGTCCTAAAGGACAAGTAGAACTTTCTGAAGGCGTAATTATCGCTGATCGTCATATTCACTTCTCAGATGAAGAAGCAAAAGTATATGGTGTCAAAGATCGTGAACTCGTTAGCATTAAAATTAATGGTGAAAAGCCAGGCATCCTAGACAAGGTGCTTTGCCGCGTTAGCCCTAAATTCCGTTTAGATTGTCACTTAGACACTGATGACGGTAGTGCATTTATGCTAAAGACAGGCGATGAAGTCGAACTCATCAAGTCATACACAATTAACGAATAAGTGCCTGCAAGGCACTTTTTTGCATGGTGGTGAAGGAATGAAAAAACTCGCAAGAGAACAAGTCATGAAAGATCCGATTTATGGATATATTCATATAGATTTAGAAGTTATTAAAAAAGCGATAGATACAAGTGTGTTCCAAAGGCTTAGACGAGTGAAACAATTAAGTGGTGTACAAATGGTATTCCATGGTGCTGAGCACTCAAGGTTCTCACATTGTTTGGGTGTGTATGAAGTTGCACATCGTTTTTTAACAATACCTGAATTGCAAAATGCACTTAATGATCGAGAACAGGCATTATTTTTGGGTGCAGCATTGTTGCACGATTTAGGACATGGTGCTTATTCACATGCTTTTGAAGACATCTTTCATACGAATCACGAACATATTGGAGCAAGACTTATTATTGAACATAAAGAGTTAAGAGCAGTTTTAGATGAAGTTGATGAGATGTTTGCTGATGATATCGCAAGTATCATTTTGAAGAAAGGTAAATTCCCGCTTATTGAACAACTCATTTCTAGTCAGCTAGACGTAGACCGTCTTGATTACCTAGAAAGAGATGCATATTTCACAGGCGTATCGTATGGGCATATAGATTTAGATCGTTTAATGCGCGTAATGCGTGTTAGAGATGGGAAGATTGTTTTTAAAAAGAGCGGCGTACACGCCATAGAGAACTATTTAATTAGCCGGTATCATATGTATTGGCAAGTATATTATCATCCAGTTTCAAGAGCTTATGAGATTGTTTTAGAAAAGATTTATAAACGAGTTAAAGAGTTATGTATGGAAAATTATACATTTAGTGTAGACATTGAGCCAATGAAAGCAATCATTAGAGATCCAAATGATTTAGAGCATTATATGAAAATAGATGATTTTTATATGAATGGTTTAATTGCAAGCTTCTTAACAATAAAAGATGATATACTTAGAAAACTTGCAGATGACTTTATGAATCGAAATATTTGGAAATATGTTGATAATGATGAAGAACACTTTGAGGAAATCGAAGACCTTAAAAAAAGGTATAACGATATTGAGCGTCCATATTTTACAACAGTAAGAAATATTGAGAACTTAACATATAGTGAAGAAACACCAACAAATCAAATTCATATTTTATTACCTGATGAATCAATTTCCACATTGAAGAAAGAGTCAAGAATCATTCGTGGGTTAATCTCAACTGGTGTTAGAAAAGACGATAAATTCTTTTATCGTAAAGATAAATGAGACCACAAGTATTTATCGTAGAAGGTGAACACGACGCATCAAAACTAAAACAGGCTTTGGGTGATGTTCATTGTGTCATCACGAATGGTAGTGAAATTAACAAAGAAACACTTAAATTGATTAAAACATTAGATAAGACACATGATGTGATTGTTTTTACAGATCCTGATTATGCCGGAGAACGCATTCGAAAGATAGTTTCAAAAGATTTAGAGCATGTTTATCATGTGTTTTTGAAACGTAAGGTAGCCTTTAGTAAAAACAAAAAGAAGATTGGTATTGAGCATGCGCATAAGAAAGATATAATAGAAGCATTATCACATATGCAATTATCAACACATCAAGTAAAGTCAGAAATTACAATAGCTTTTTTATATGATTGTCAGCTAATTGGACATAAAGATAGCAAAATAAAAAGAAGACAACTTGCAGAAAAACTACATTTAGGTCATGTTAACGGAAAAACTTTAAAGAAAAGGCTGGATATGTTTAACGTATCCAAGAAACAAATCATTGAGGTCATGCATGAATCATCAACCTAAGAAAAGATTTGGACAAAACTTTTTAAGAGATAAGAATCTGCTTGAAAAGATTGTTGCAAATTCACATATTGAAAATAAAGCAGTCATCGAAATTGGGCCGGGTCAAGGAGCATTGACCCAATTTTTAGTGTTAAAAGCGAAACGCTTGATAGCATATGAAATTGACCCAAGCCTTAAAGTTTTCCTTGATCGTTTTGATGCATATGATCATGTTGATATTAGATATGAAGATTTTATGAAAGTTGAAATTCCTGAAGGTGAATTTCATGTTGTGGCTAATGTGCCATATTATATTACAACACCAATTCTTTTTAAATTATTAGAAGCAAAGCAGATTGAGACTGCATCTATCATGATTCAAAAAGAAGTGTGCGATAGATTATTAGCGAAACCAGGAACAAAAGCGTATAATGCAATTTCTATCATTGTGCAATATTTCGCTAAAACTACAAAAATGATGCACGTGAATAGAAAATTGTTTTATCCAGTGCCTAATGTGGATAGCGCAGTGTTAAGAGTTGAAAAATATAAAAACCGTCCGTTGATTGAAGCGGATGAAAAGAAATTTTTAAGCATCGTTAAAGCTGCGTTTAAACAAAAAAGAAAAACACTTGTGAATAATTTCTATCAAGCGTTTGATATACCAAAAGACCAACTCATTACATTTTTAGAGAGTATGCAATTGAAGGCAAATATTAGGGCTGAACAGATTGATATTAAGACATTTATTGAAATTGCGAAAGTGTGGCCATATGATTATTGAACATGCGTATGCTAAATTAAATCTCGCATTAGAAGTAGTCGGCAAAAGAAGTGATGGATTTCATGATTTAAACATGATAGTAATGCCACTCGCATTATGTGATATTTTAACATTTGAGCCTAATCTGGATATTGAATTAGCAAGTGATATCGATATTGAAGATAATGCAATTTTAAAAACAGCAAGGCTAATTAAAAACAAATATCATGTCAATCAAGGGGTGCTTATTACACTTGAAAAGCATATTCCCATTGGAAGCGGCTTAGGAGGAGAGTCTGCAGATATTTCAGCGACCATCAGAGGCTTAAATAAACTTTGGAATCTACAACTAAAAGATGAAGAATTAAAAAAACTAGCACTTGAATTAGGCTCTGACACACTATTTTGTCTATATAATAAAACAGCATATATTTCTGGTCGCGGAGAGCACATAGAATTTCTAAAAAAACCACCGATTGAAGACGTATTTTTATTTATTTCTAAACACCCTATTTCCACTCGTGAATCATTTCAAAATTACACTCCCAAAAACAAAAAAACAAGCTTTGAATCATTGCTTTTTATGTATAAAAGTGGTGACTATCACTTGTTCTTCGAACACACTTTTAACGATTTGTTAGAAACCGCATACATGCTTGATAAAACCTTAAAAAACGCATACATGACACTCAAAAAACAATATAAAAACGCATACATGACAGGAAGCGGTTCAACGTTATTCATCATAAAAAAGGCAGAAAAAATTTATAAATTAGAAGAAATTGCAGGTATTTTGGACAGAAATGTTATTAAAACAGCCTCAATTGATTGAATTACCTTAACTTAGCCATATCGATGTGTTATAATTACACTATAACAAACGTCTTGGAGGGCACAATGAAAATAACGGATGTTAGGGTAAAAGTTGTACATAGTGAAAGTCGCTTAAGAGGAGTCGCAACCATCACTTTCGATGATAGTTTCGTCGTCCACGACATTCGCATTATTGAGGGAGAGAATGGATTGTTTGTTGCAATGCCAAGTAAAAAGACACCAAATGGCACTTTTAGAGATATTGCACACCCAATTCACGGTGAAATGCGTAAGATGATTGAAGATGCAATTGTTGGTGCATATCAGGAGCTTTTAAATGCACCTGAAGAGGCGTGAACAAGGCATATAATCTGACAAACGTAAGTATTTAAATAGAAGTCTTTTTGCATGTGTTTGCAAAAAGGCTTTTTTTTGAGGTTAGACCGATTAGATTATGTAAAATCATGTATAATAGTATATAGAAATTAAAGGAGTGTTATCATGTCAATCGTTCTCGGTAAAAAGATCAAATTATTTGCGTTAAGTTCAAACAAACCATTAGCAGAGGAAATAGCGAAAGCAGCAGGTATTGAAATCAGCGCTGCAGAAGTTGTTGAGTTCGCTGATGGGGAAATTACAGTTAACATTGAGGAGAGTGTGCGAGGGCATCACGTCTTTGTCATTCAATCAACATCAGCACCAGCCAATAGACACTTAATGGAATTACTTATCTTAGTCGATGCATTAAAAAGAGCATCAGCTAAAAGTGTTACAGTCATTATGCCGTATTACGGATATTCAAGGCAAGATAGAAAATCTAAATCGAGACAACCAATTACAGCAAAACTAATTGCTGACATGTTACGTGTCGCAGGTATTAATAGACTAATTTGTATGGATTTACATGCCGCTCAAATTCAAGGGTTCTTTGATGTCCCTATTGATAATTTCCCTGCAACACCATTATTAGCAGATTATTTCGAACGTAATAAAAAAATTGATAACATTGTTGTTGTTTCTCCAGACCATGGGGGTGTAACAAGAGCACGTATATTTGCAAGAATTCTAGGTGCACCATTAGCTATCATCGATAAAAGAAGACCAACACCAAATAAGGCGGAGGTTATGAATATCATTGGTGATGTTAAGGGACGTAATGCGATTATGGTTGATGATATCATCGATACAGGTGGTACAATCATCGCAGGTGCGGCAGCTTTAAAAGAAGCGGGAGCACAAGATGTATATGTTGCTGCAACGCATGGCGTCTTCTCACGTAATGCAGTTGAAATGTTACAAAATTCGATAGTGAAACAAATTGTTGTAACAGATACAATTTGTTTAGATAAAGAGATTAAAGATAAAGCACCTAAAATCAAACAATTATCTATTGGACCACTACTTGGCTTGTCAATTCTACATATCATTAAAGATGAACCTATCAGTCAAATCTTCGATCGTATCCACCATGCAGAGGGTAATTAATGAAGTTGATTGTTGGGCTTGGTAATCCTGGCAAGAAATATAATAAGACAAGACATAATGTTGGATTTATGGTGGTTGATCAATATTTAAAGCAACATAATGTAGCATCCAAAATTGATATGCGTTTTGAATCAGAGATTGCTCAAACGGTTATAAAAGGTGAGAAAGTCATCCTTATAAAACCAACAACATATATGAACTTATCGGGACAAGCCGTTTTAAAAGTTGTACAATATTTTGATATTGAATTAGCAGATATATTGGTTTTTGTAGATGATATTAACTTAGACACCGGTAGATTAAGACTTAGACAATTTGGTGGACATGGTGGCCACAATGGTTTAAAAAACATTAACCAGTTACTGAAATCTAATCGATATAAAAGAGTACGCATAGGCGTTGATAATAACGATGCTATGCCATTAGATAAATACGTCTTAGGTGCATTTAATAAAGAAGAAGCAATCACGATTGATATTTCAATTGCACATTGTTTAAATATTATCGACGACTTTGTGAATGGAAAACCTTATTCAGATATTATGACGACATACAATACCCAAACATAGGTTTGGGTTTTCATTCTATATAGGAGCAATCATGCTTGATTTTGTAAACAAACATCCGCTATGGACAAACAATCATAAAACAGTCTATTTAAAACAATCAAACGACACATATAATGCGTACATGATCACGAAATCTTTTCTCGATGATAAGCGCACGCTTTTTGTCGTGCTCGCAAATCTTTATGAAGCACAAAAATATTATGATAAATTATCACAGTTAAATAACACTGATGATGTTTTATTTTACCCCGCAGACCAAACATTGACCGCTATGATGGCTTTAGGTAGCCCTGAGTTTAAGAGCGAAAGAATGTTTACTTTAAAACAGTTATTATCAGGAAAACCTTTTATTGTTGTTACAACGATGCAAGGTGTGATGCAAAGACAATTGACACCAAGCGACTATAGAAACAGTGTCAAAAGCATTAAAGCTCATCAGACATATGATATTAACGATTTAGTAACCTTCTTCATTTATGGTGGTTATCAAAGAACCTTTACGGTTGAGAATCCAGGTGAGTTTAGTGTTAGAGGACACATTCTTGATTTTTATACATTTGATCATGAATATCCATACCGCTTAGATTTTTTTGGTGATGAATTGGATGAGATTAAACAGTTTATGGTTGATACACAGCGTAGTTTTAAAACGATTGACTGTGTAGAGATAGCACCTATCCACGAGTTATTCTTCACGGATGATATGAAAAATCGTGCTATCAAAAACATTCGTAGATTTTTTGACAACAAACCGTTATCAGAAAGAGAAAAAGATAAATTAGAAACAGATATTGAATCAATTGAGATGAGACATAACCTCGATGGACTCAACTTATACATTCCTTTTTTCAATCAAGAAGAAACAACCATTTTTGATTTCACCGATAAATATCACACTGTGATGGTTGATGTTGCTAAAATGCAGATCAATATAGCACACATAGAAAGCGACCTTGATACATATGCTGTAACGATGAATGGTCGTAGTTTTTTAGATATTCCGTCACGCATATCATTAGATAGGCAACTTAAAAAGCCACATATTGAAATTGCTAATCTAGCCTTCCAAGAAGATAAAGGTGAATCTTTAGCTGTTGAACAAATAAGTGAATATCATGGAAATTTAGAACTGTGTTATCAAGATTTTAAGGAATTAGCGAAGACATATCGCGTTGTCTTTTGTGTGACTAATAATCATTATCAATTATCATTAATGACTTTTTTTAAAGATAAAGAACCTTTACATGAAACACTAAAAGATGCACCAGGATTCTATATGGTAAATGAAGCATCATATGGCGCATTTAAATCCTCAGCTGATCGTTTAGTTGTGATTGATGAAGCGCAGTTATTTAGTTATCGTACGAGAAAAGCGATTAGATATCGCAGTGTATTAAATCAATCGTCTAAAATAAGAACTGTTGATGATTTAACAGTTGGTGACTTTGTAGTTCATTATGAATATGGTATCGGCCAATACGTCGGTTTAAAAACCATGGAACTAAGTGGTGCTAAAAGAGACTACTTACATATCATTTATGCAGGTGAAGAAGCATTGTATGTTCCAATGGATCAAATTGATATGGTCCTCAAATATAGCAGTTATGAAGATTCACACCCTAAACTATCTAAACTAGGTGGTAAGACGTGGAATAAAACAAAAGCGGGTGTCAGAAAGAGAATTAAAGATCTTAGTGATCGTCTCGTGAAACTATACGCAGTTCGTGATCAAAGTGAAGGGTATGCTTTTGCTAAAGATACAGAAATGCAAGAAGCGTTTGAACACGATTTCGCTTATGAAATGACGAAAGATCAAAGAAAAGCAGTTATCGCAACTAAACATGATATGGAATCTATGAAACCGATGGATCGGTTAATTTGTGGAGATGTTGGATTTGGTAAAACCGAAGTGGCATTAAGAGCTGCGTTTAAAGCAGTGCTTAATCAGAAACAAGTTTTATACTTGGTGCCAACGACAGTGTTAGCGAGACAACATTATTACACATTCAAAGAGCGATTCGATAAATATGGGGCAAACGTTGCTTTAATGAGTAGATTTGTCACCCCAAAAACACAGAAAGAAGTTGTGGATCATCTAGCAAAAGGTTATGTTGATGTTGTCATAGGCACACATAGATTACTATCAAAGGATATTAAATATCGGGATTTAGGATTATTAATTATTGATGAGGAACAACGTTTTGGTGTTGAACACAAAGAGAAAATTAGAGAAATCAAACAAAACGTTGATACATTAACATTAAGTGCTACTCCAATTCCAAGAACGTTACAAATGTCACTCATGGGATTAAAAGATTTATCAATGATTGAAACACCACCATTAAATAGATATCCTGTCCAAACATATGTTGTTGAAAGACAAAAAGCTTTGATTAAAGAAGCAATCGAGCGTGAAATTGCACGTGGTGGACAAATCTTCTATTTATTCAATCGTGTCAGAGGTATGGAAGGTATGGTAGCCAAATTAAATAAATTAGTACCTGAAGCGCGTATTACGTTTGCTCACGGTAAAATGAATCGTGATCAATTAGAAACAACCCTTACAGATTTTATAGAACATCGTTATGATATTTTAGTATCAACAACCATTATTGAAACAGGTGTTGATATCCCAAACACAAACACATTAATCATCCACGATGCTGATCGCTTAGGTTTATCACAACTCTATCAAATAAGAGGTCGTGTTGGTAGAAGTGATCGTATCGCATATGCTTATTTATTATATGAACCATCCAAAATCATTAATGAAGAAGCAAAGAAGAGATTACATGCTATTGAAGATTTCACAGCACTAGGCAGTGGTTATAAAATCGCGTTAAGAGATTTAGCAATTCGTGGTGCTGGTGATATATTAGGAGCAGAACAATCAGGCTTTATTAATAGTGTTGGTATTGAACTATATATGAAGTTATTAGAAGAAGCAGTCACTGGGAAGTCTTTAGATAAAGAAAAACCAACAACTGTAGAACAAGTATTTGCACCAAGGCATGTGGATCCTGCATATGTTAACCTAGATAGTGCTAGAATTGAAATTCATAAACGCATTGCTGATTTGAATCTCGTTTCTGATGTTGAAGATTTAAAAGATGAACTAACTGACCGCTATGGCGCTTTAGATGCAGATTTGTTATTATATATGTATGAAAAGTTGTTTAAAAAACTATCTGCAAAGGTGTATGCACAAAAGACACTTGAAGGTGTTAATCAAACAACGTTGATTTTAGCACAAGAAGCAAATCAAAAAATTGATGGTAAAAAATTATTTGAACGTGCACAAACATTTAAACCACGCATTGGTTTAAGTTATGTCAAAGGACATATTCATATGACAATGGTTACCAAAGGACAAAAACAACATTGGCTATATTTATTTGACAAATTTTTGGAAGACTATTTATATAGATAAATCGATTGGAGAACAATATGGCACAAATTGATATTTTACAACTTGCAAAGGACGCAGAAGCGAAAAAACAAAGGGATCCCAATGTCATAAACGCAACCATTGGTATGTTTTATGATGAGGATAGAAAAGTTGGCGGCATGCCAATTGTTTTAAATCATATTCATGATATGACAGATACAGAATTACTACCTTACCCAACAGTTGATGGTGGACAACTATTTAAAGACAATATCATAAGTTGGGTATTTAAAGAGTTTGAAGCGTTACTAAGAGATAATTTTTATATTTCTGCATGTGCAACACCTGGAGGTAGTGGTGCGATTGCATCCACATTTGCAGTTTATGCAAATCCAGGAGATAAAGTGCTTGTGTCAGATGTGAGATGGCAATATGATAGATTTGGTGATCGTGCGAAATTGGAAATGTTTGAACACAACACATTTAAAAACGGTCATTTTGATGTTGAAGCATTCAAAGAAAAATTAGGCGAGTTATGTGCGATGCAAAAACGTGTGATCGTTATAATTAACGATCCTTGTCACAACCCAACAGGATACACATTATCTAACGTCGAATGGGATGAGATAATCGCTTCATTAAACGCTTTTCCTAATAATGATATCGTATTTTTATATGATTTGGCGTATTTGGAGTTTACGAGTGAAAAAAATTCTCGTTTAAAGCTTTCCAAACTCACAACACTTTTGGATCATGTCTTAGTAGTGGTTGCTTTTAGTGGTAGTAAGACTTTCGGAGTTTATGGCTTAAGACTAGGTGCGGCTATTGGCTTAAGTAAAGTAAAAACCACTATTGATGACTTCCACTTAAAGTTTGTTAATGAGGCACGGGGTTCATGGTCAGCTACGCCAACAATATCAATCTCACTCTTCAATGCTTTCGCTAAAAAAGCAGAAAGAACGAAATTCGTAAAAGCGCTAGAAGCAACAAAGAGCGTTGTTGCAAAAAGAAGTGCTATATTTAAAAAAGAAGCTGCTGATACAGGTTTGGAAACTCAGCCATTTAGCAGTGGATTTTATACAATCGTTAAAACAGATGACCCAATGGGTAGTTTTCAAAAGTTAATCGAAAAAGGTATTTATACAATTCCTATGAGAACTGGTATTCGAATAGCTTTATGCAGCATAACGATTCCTGAAGTTACAGGTTTAGCAGTTAGAATTAAACAAATTTTAAGCACGTAATTGAAAAACCACGATATCATATCTATGATATAATATAACCAAAAGGAGTACAGTGTGTATGCCGATATTACTTGCAGTATTTGGACAACCGATTTGGCGATTCTTACTTGATTTATATCTTATATTCTTAATTGTAATCGTCGTCATTAAACTACTTATAGCAAACCGTAAGATGTTTTCCATTGGTTTGATTTTCCTTGTGTTATTGGGTCTATATTATGTGGCTTCAATGCCCGCCATTGATTTACCTGTTAGCCAAGAGTTTATTGGTTATCTTGTTGCATATTCACCACTCATTCTAATTATCATCATGGCGCCCGACATTCGTCGTTCTATTGATTTGATTTGGAAAGCTGATACGAAAAACACGACAGTCATCATGGGTAGTGAACATACAAAAGAACATATCATTGATGCAGTTATGGATTTATCAGAACACAGAACTGGCGCATTAATTACAATCGAAAAACATAACACGCTTGATCAATATGCGGATAAAGCAATCATGATGAATAGTGAAGTCTCAAAAGAATTACTTGTTAATATTTTCACACCATTGACACCGCTTCATGATGGCGCGGTTATAATACGTGGTGATAAAATTTTATGTGCAGGCGCATATTTCGTTTTAACGGAAAACCAGTCATATGAAAAAACAATGGGTTCGCGTCATCGTGCCGGATTAGGCATTAGTGAACTTACAGATAGTTTAACCATCCTAGTTTCCGAAGAGACAGGCGGAATCTCGATTGCTATTGAAGGTATTTTATTAAAGATGAATAGTCGTGATAAATTAAGCGAATATCTCAATATGTTTATGAAGTAGGTGATTGCATGAAGAAAATAGTTAAAGCATTTGTATTCCCATTTCAATTTGTGTTTAGTCGTAAAGTGGCTGATAAAGTGGCTGGCTTTTTAGTAAAGCATGCTTTTATGCAATACATTATAGCGTTATTGATTTCTGCGGTTATCGTCACATTAATGTATTACGTAAATGCTTGAAGTGAACAAGCTTTTGGAAGGTGAAGACTAGATGTTATTACAGCACCCTATTTATCCATTAATCATAACTATATTCACTTTATTTCTCGTGGTGATGCAAAGTATTCAAACGGAGAAGGTTTTAAAGAATCGACTCGTTCTTGCGTTTTTGAATGTTGCCATCACGATTTTTGTCTTTGTGATTTATGAGTCAATCATTAGAGATAATGCGACGTATCAAGATATATATATTTATTTTAATTTTGCAGTTTATGGTGTTTTCTTATTAGTTTTATATGCAACATTTAAAACAGCAACACTAAAAACCAATCACTATCAATTATTTGTTAAATCAATTAAAAACAGTCGTTGGAATGCATATTATGTTGTGGACAAAAAAGAAAGAATTAAAGATATGTCATTTAGTCTTTTACAAGAACTTAATCTTGAAAAAGAAGATGTCATGGGTAAGAAGTTATTTTCTGTTTTAAATAAATCCGTTCGTTTCACAAGACTAAATGATAGTGAGATTAATAATAG
This sequence comes from Acholeplasmataceae bacterium, assembly GCA_963676765.1. Classification (GTDB taxonomy): domain Bacteria; phylum Bacillota_I; class Bacilli_A; order Acholeplasmatales; family Acholeplasmataceae; genus WOFB19. The sequence goes on along the minus strand of OY781159.1, from coordinate 148,586 downwards.
ACAACTTGAAAACTATTATATTGATTATAAAAATCATGCTGAACAAGGCGATGAAGAAATAGAAGAATTATCATTTCTCAATTATGATGGTGATCCAGTCATTCTTCATTTAGTGATGCAACCTGTCTTTGTTCTTGGTAAATATAAGGGTAGAATATGTGTTGGTGAAAAAAAGACTGACTTTAATATGCTGGCGGTTGAAAGAGAATTAAGTGATAGAAATAATGAATTAGAGAGTATTAGACATAAGTTTATCGCAACATTAGATTTATCAGAAGAAGGATTGTTTTATATCGATTTAGATGAACGCACGATATGGGCATCAGATAGTTTAGTTAAATCTTTAAACTTACCAGGTAATCTCATTGATCTTACAGACTTCAGGCGTTTAATTGAAGCTGAAGATTTGAAAAAGTATTTAGCTATACTTGGCGATTTAACCATTAATAAGCGTAAGTACTCAGCATCTTATCGTATTATGGTAAATAATCAATATCATTGGTTTAGAGAAAAAGGTATTCGTTTGTTTGAAGATCAGCAAACAGCAACCATCATGGGAACGTTAAATCCAATTCAAACAAAGCATTTCCAGGCTTCACATATCGATGAACTAGATAACTTAAAAGATCATAATGACTTTATGGTTCATATGCATAAATTGTTTAACACAAATAGATATTTTCAATGTTTAGTATTTAGACTTAAAAATATTCCAAATATTAATGAGTCTCATGGTAGAGAAGTTGGAAACATGTTAATGGCAGAGTACATTAAAAAGATGCGTCAGAACTTTGTTACTGAGTCCGGTGGTATATTCCGTATCTCAGGAATTGAATTTGCAGTTACACTAACAGACCCTAGAAAGATGGAAGTACTAGAAAGTGGCACAAAAACAAATCCTACATTTTTGAATTTACAAATGCAATACGGATCTATTCAAACGGAGCTTGAAGTGTTTGGTGGGATTGCAGTTGGCGGTGGTGATGCGCAAGAAGAACATCAACTATACCAAGCCGCTATTCAAGCATTAAAGATTGCAGAATCACCTAAATATAATACGCACATATGTTTTTATAAGGACATTAGTTCGTGAAACAAAAAATAAGAAGATTGATGATTGAAAAGCGAAAAGCTTTATCTGTTGATGAAAAGAAACTACATGATCAACAGATTATATCAAAGATAAGAAGCGATAAATATTACCAAGAAGCTCATAGTGTAGCGATATTTTATCCAATGACACATGAAATTGATCTTTTAGATTTATTGAAAGATGAAAAAACTTTTTTATTCCCTAGGGTTCATGGGGATGCGTTAATATTTTATGTATATGATAAAAACATGCGCTTCAAAAAAAGCGCGTTTGGTGTGAATGAACCAATTAGTGGTATGATATATAAGGAACAAATTGATTATATGTTAATACCTGCATTGGCCATAGATGAGAAAAAACATCGTATTGGTTATGGTATGGGATGCTATGATCGTTTCTTAAAAAATAATCGTCCTAAAAAAGTGGTCGCTGTAATATATCCGTTTCAACTAATAGGACATATTCAAACGAATCAGTTTGACCAAGTTATTGATGGGTATGTGAAAGGGTAATATGAACACTGCATTAATCGTCGCTGCCGGAAACGGTAGTAGATCGCAATTAAATGAATCAAAAATTCTTTTTAAAGTAAATGATAAACCTGTTTTCCTTTATAGCGTTGAGACATTCCAAAGTCTTGGCTATGAGGTGATACTAGTTGTTTCTAAAAATGATTTAGAAGATGTAAAAGCGTATGTTAACGATCGGGTTAAAGTCGTTATTGGTGGTAAAACGAGAAGCGAGAGTGTGAGACTAGGATTAGCGGAAGTCATCACGCCTTACGTATATATTCATGATGCTGCTAGACCGATGATCAAACAAGAGACAATCAAAAAAGTTGAAGAAGCACTTCATCTACATGATGCTGTCTTACTAGCAGAACAGGTGACATCTGCTTTAAAAAAAGTTGAAGACCGTAAAGTGATATCTAAAAATCGTGCCGAATATCTTTTAGCGCAAACTCCACAGGCGTTCTTAACTGAAAAAATCAGATACGCATATATCAGAAATACAGAAACGTTTGATGATGATATGATGCTATATCAAGCATTTTATCCAGATGAAAAGGTTGAAGTTATTTTATCTCATGATGCAAATCCAAAACTAACATACCCTGAAGATTTTGATATATTCAAACAATCGGTTGAGCGTAATAATGGGGTGCGTATTGGTCACAGTTTTGACTTACATCGTTTAGTCGAAGGTAGACCATTAATGTTGGGTGGTATTGAGATATCACACAACAAAGGATTACTTGGTCATAGTGATGCGGATGTTTTACTGCATGCTATTAGTGAAGCGATGCTAGGCGCATTAGCACTTGGTGATTTGGGAACACATTTTCCAGATACAGATCCTAAATATAAAGATTTAGATTCAAAACTGATTTTGCAAAAAGCACATGCGTTAATTAAAGATAAAGGTTATCTTATTAAAAACATAGATGCAACAGTTTATGCAGAACTTCCAAAGCTTAATCCGTATATAAAAACATTAAGAACATCGATCGCAAACTTACTTAATATAGATATGCATAGAGTGAGTGTTAAAGCAACAACCTATGAAGGTTTAGATGCGATTGGTAAACAAGAAGCGATGGCTGCTGAAGCGGTTATCTTGCTTGAGGAGAGATGATGATGATCATTGAAACAGAATATGGAGAATTTGAATTAGTTAAAGATTATAGAGAAGCGTTTGATTTAGAAATGTTTCTCGAAAGATACGTTCCTGTCGCATTTAATAGATATACATATATCGTCGGTGACGTTTCTGCTGAAAAGTTAAGATTAAGAGGATTTAACAAGGATGAAAAAAGCAACAATGGCTTCACGCGTATCCCCGATTATCTAAACGAATCTTGTAATTTTAACTGTGCATATTTCATTTTAAAACGTGTGAGCAATAAAAAGAAAAAGAAAAAAGAAAAAAAACAAGACAACCAAAAAGATGAAACAGTTGAATAGCACACTGTTTTGGGCTATACTGTATATGCAAGAGAGGAAGGTGATATCTGATGGATGAAACGAAAAACCAAGTACTCAGTTTAATTGACAAAGTACGCCCATACTTACAACGTGATGGTGGCGATATTGACATAATTAGTGTTGAAGATGGTATCGTTTATGTTAAAATGGTTGGTGCTTGTGACGGATGTGTTGCGCTTGATGTCACGCTCAAACAAGGCATTGAAACAATGCTACTTGAAAACGTACCAGGAGTCATTGCCGTAGTAACGGTAGACTAACGATAAGTGTCTGGTATAGGCACTTTTATTTTAATAAAACATATAAACCTTTTGGAGGTGAAATATATATGAGAAAAGTCGGTATTATCATCGACTCAACGTTTGGCATAACGGAAGCTTACGCAAAAGCTAATCATATTAGTGTTGTGCCACTCAAAGTCATTATTGCAGATCAAGAATATGAGGATGGTAAATTAGATCCAGATAAAGTGGTTGAAGCACTTCATAAAAAGCAGAGCATTAAAACAAGTCAACCAACACCAGAATTATTTATTGCAGCAATGAATGAACAACTAGAAAAGTATGAAGAAGTAATTTGTATCACATTATCAAAAACGTTAAGCGGGACACTCAATAGTGCAACCCTCGCATCAACAATCCTTGATAATCCGCACGTACATGTCGTGGATAGTGAAACAACAATCAACGGTGGTGCATACTTAACAGAAAAGATGGTTGAATATTTAGATGAAGGTCATCACGCGAAAGAAGGACTTGCAAAGTTAGAATCATTGAAAGAAAAAGGAAGTCTTATTTTTACTGTAAATGATTTACAAACCCTTCACCATAACGGGCGTTTAGGCATGGTATCAACCTTTATAGGTAACATCTTACGTATTAAACCAATCTTGAGATTTAGAAAAGGTGTACTTGATCTTGAACACAAAGTTCGTGGTATATCTAGAGCAATGGATTATCTTGTAAATGAAACAAAAAAATTAATTTCTTATGGTAAACAAGTCATTGTTCGTATCGCTTATGTTGATCGAAGCGTAGAAGCGAAAGAATTAGAACATATAATATTCCAATTAAGCGATAAAATTAGCGTCAAGATTACAGGTATTATTTCACCAGTAGTATCCGCTCATGTGGGTCTTGGTGGGTTAGGTGTATATCTCGCGCACGAATAATGAATGATGAAAACAAACAAAAAGGCGTTCTTGTTAAAAAGGATACGCTTTTTTATTTGTGTTAGAAAAGATGAGGCTTGAAAATATGATATAATTTATACGAGGTAATTTATGAATGTAAAAGATCATATTTCATGTCGGATCACGGGTATTCAACAGTATGGTGTCTTTGTAGCATGTGACGATTATGCTGGTCTCATTCATATTTCTGAAGTTTCTGATCAATATGTACCATCACTAGAAGCCATTCTAGAAGTTGGAGATATAGTAGAAGCCGTAATTTTAGAAATCGATGAAGATCAAAAGCGTCTTAAATTAAGCTATAAGGAAGCAAACCCAATACATCCAAGAATTCAAAAAATGGTGAAGATTCAAAAAGGTTTCCATTCGCTTTCAAAAGCATTACCATTTTGGATCGAAAAAACAAAGAAATAGAGGTATTTAAACATGGGACATATTCAAATAGCGCTCGATGATGTGCGCAACTTTTTGAGCCTGCAACCAGAAAGTTTACAAGCAAAGGTCAATGAAGTTCATAAAATGATTCATGACAAAACAGGTTCAGGAAATGATTTTTTAGGCTGGTTAGATTTACCGAGTGCATATGATAAAGCAGAATATAAACGTGTACTTGAGGCAAGTGAAAAAATAAGAAAACAAAGCGATGTCTTAGTCGTTATCGGTATCGGGGGTTCTTATTTAGGGGCTAAAGCGGGTATTGAATTTCTTAAAGTTCCGTTTTCAAAGAATGATTTAGAAATCGTATTTGCTGGTCATCAAATGTCAGGAAGCTATTTAAAACATTTGGTTGATTATTTAAAAGATAAAGCATTTAGTATAAATGTCATTTCAAAATCAGGAACAACCACTGAACCTGCGATTGCATTCCGTGTTTTAAAACAATTGTTAGAAGATCGTTATGGGAAAGAAGAAGCTAAAGAACGTATTTATGCAACAACAGATAAAGCGCGTGGTGCACTTCATACGTTAGCTAAACAAAGTGGCTATGAAATGTTTGTCATTCCCGATGATGTCGGTGGACGTTTTAGTGTCTTAACACCAGTTGGTTTATTACCTCTTGCTTGTGCAGGGGCAAATACTGATGAAATATTTAAAGGTGCTGAGGATGCAATGGAACGTTTCAGTAATCCCGATTTAAATGAAAATGAAGCGTATTTATACGCAACAACAAGATACTTACTTTATACGATGGGTAAAAAGATTGAGATGCTTGTTGGTTATGAACCAAGATTATTATTCCTTAATGAATGGTGGAAACAATTATACGGTGAATCAGAAGGTAAGGATAACAAAGGGTTATTTGTTGCTTCTGCTGGATTCTCAACCGACCTTCACTCATTAGGACAATATATTCAAGAAGGTGAAAGACATTTATTTGAAACGGTAATTAGAGTTACTGAATTAGATGCAGATGTTGAAATTCCTTCTGATCAAGGTAATTTGGATCAACTAAATTATTTAGCGGGTAAAAAATTATCATATGTTAACGCACAAGCTTTAAAAGGTACCGTGATGGCACATACGGATGGTGATGTTCCGAACATGGTATTAACCATTCCAAAACTTGATAGTTATACATTTGGGTATTTAGTGTATTTCTTTGAAAAAGCATGTGCATTATCCGCATATTTAATTGGTGTAAACCCATTTAATCAACCGGGTGTTGAAGCATATAAGAAAAACATGTTTGCGTTATTAGGTAAAAAAGGTTACGAAAATTTATTAAAGTAGGGATTTATTTGAAGAAGAAGTTTACAGCATCAGCTAACGAAACATTCCAAATTGGTTTTGAGTTAGGTTTATTATTAAAAGATGAACCGCATATTGTTATTCTTTTAGATGGTGAAATGGGATCTGGCAAAACAACGTTAACACAAGGGATTGCCGAGGGTTACGGGATTAAAGAAATTGTCAACAGCCCAACATTCACGATTATGAAGAAATATCAAACAAAAGATAATATGCGTTCTTTTTATCATCTGGATCTTTATCGGTTGCATGAAGTCGGTAATGATTTTGATTTAGAAGAATATATTGATGGTAGTGGCATGGTTGTTATTGAATGGCCATTTCAGGTATCTGAATTTATGCCAAAAGACCATCTATTAATAAAAATAGAAAAAATAGATGACACACATCGTGAGTTTACATTGACGTGTGTTGGTTTTCCGTGTAAACGGGCGGTGAAATATATATGAAATCGTTATTAATTGATGTATCAACGCTTGTTATGTATGTGGGTATTGCAAAAAACGATACACTCATGGATCACTCCATCCGTATTGCCAAACGTGATCATGCAAAATATATGGTCGATCGTGTTCAACAAACAATTAAAAGAAATAAATTAACATTAGATGAAGTCGATCAAATTATTGTAGGCGTTGGTCCTGGATCGTACACAGGGATTAGAATCGCTGTTATGGTTGCTAAAATGCTTGGTTATGCAAAAGATATACCAGTCTATACTGTAAGTAGTCTCTACTTCATGACAAGTGGTTATCAAGGTAAGGTTGCAGCATTAATTGATGCAAGACGTGGCTATGTGTTTGCAAATATTCATGAAGATGGTGCTGTATTATTAGATGATACATACATCTTACTAGATGAGTTAAAAAAAGATCCAAAATATAAAAAAGCAAAGACTGTTTTTATCGATGAAAGACATTATGAAGTAAACCCTGAATATATTTATAAACACATGGTAAAAGTTGAAAATATCCACGAATTAGTACCTAATTATTTAAGAAAGACTGAAGCTGAGAATAACTATGATAAGGCGAGCAAAAACTGATGATATTATGGCGATAGTCAAGCTTGAAAAGCAAGGACTTCGTTCAACGCTAGGCGCAAACTTTATATACAATGAAATTGTTAATAATCCGTTTGCAATGTATATGGTCTATGAATTACATAACCAAGTAATTGGATATATTGGATGCCACGTGATTGATGATAAAGCAGACATCTTAAATTTTGTTGTCAGCAAACATCATCAAGGTAATGGTTACGGTTCCTCTTTGTTAGAAGAAACATTAGATGAAGTTGAGAGACTTGGTGTAAAAACCGTTTCGTTGGAAGTTAGAGAAAGCAATAAATCAGCCCGTAAATTGTATGAAAACTTTGGATTTAAATCAGCGTTTATTAGAAAGAAATATTATCGTAATGAAGATGCGGTTGTGTATTTAAAGGAAGTGTAAGCAATGATAATTTTAGCAGTTGAATCAAGTTGTGATGAAACTAGTGTTGCTGTTGTAAAAGATGGTAAAGAAGTTTTATCTCATATTGTTTTATCACAAATTGATATCCATAAAATATATGGTGGTGTTGTTCCGGAAATCGCTTCACGAAACCATATTATCCACATGACAAGAATATTTGATCAAGCTATTAAAGACAGCAAAGTTAGTATAGATGATATTGGATTAATTGCTGTCACAAGAGGTCCTGGCTTAATCGGATCGCTTTTAGTTGGGATAAATGCAGCCAGCGCTTTTGCATTTGCAAATCATAAGCCAATCATCGGAGTTAACCATTTGATTGGACATATCTATGCAGCAGGAATTGAACATGAAATGAAGTTTCCTGCACTAGCGTTATTAGTTAGTGGTGGTCATACAGAATTGTTATATATGAAAGACCATATGGACATTAAAATGATTGGAACAACACTAGATGATGCAGTTGGTGAGGCATACGATAAAGTTGCTAGAACGTTAGGTTTAGCATATCCTGGTGGCCCTATTGTTGATAAACGTGCAGCAGTCGGAAAAGACACATATAACCTTCCTAGACCGTATATGAATGATACCTTTAATTTTAGTTTCTCAGGTCTTAAAAGCGCAGTGATTAATGCTGTGCATAACGCGACACAAAGAGGCGAAGAAATTAATATTGATAACATGTGTACATCATTCCAAAACAGTGTACTTGATGTGTTGATTGAAAAAACGAAAAGAGCAGCTGAAACGTTTGATGTTAAGCAAATTATTTTAGCTGGTGGGGTTGCTGCTAATAGTGGGCTTAGAGCGCGTATGTTTGATGAAATTAAAGATAAAGAGATTATCATTCCAAATATGAAGTATTGTACTGATAATGCAGCTATGATTGGTGCAGCCGCTTATTATCAATATCGAAAAGAAGGACCAAACCCTAATTATTTATTAGGTGGAGAGTCCACAATTTCATTTGAACGTTTAGAAGATTAAATATGGAGTATAGTGCCTAATTAAGCCTTATACTCTTTTTTTATTTTATATAAAAATTTAGCGTATCTATTGTAGTTTTAACATAAAAATTATATGATTAAAGCAACAAGGGAGTGAGGAAAATGAAGTTTTTGTTCAAAGTAATAGTTTTACCTATTTTGATAATTCTTGCTGTTCCTGCGACTATCTTAGCACTCATGTATAAGAGTGTAGACATACCAGTAAGTGAGTATGCAACAGATGGTCCTGCAGATTTAACTGAAATGGTGACGACTGAATTAGACACATTTTTAACCAATACAAATAGCGATTCTGAAATTAGCATTGGACTAGAACAAGCAGAAGCGAACACGATGGTTAAGAACATGATTTTTTTAGAAATGAATCCAGATTACTTAGATGGTTCTGGTGGAGACAATGATTCTTATGTTGAGAAAACAGAGTATTATGGGCTTCAAGGTGCATGGGTAAGATTTAATGAAGATGTTGTTGAAATTGAAGCTGGTGCACATATTTTTGTTGCAGGCATCACATATAAAACAAGATTGTTGTTAAGTTTTAATTTAGATGTTTCTACAGATGAAGTGGTGTTAACGCTAGATAAATTAACGATTGGTAACTTAGGTTTAGCTTGGGCATTCCCAGTTGCTGACTGGTTAGTGAAAACCGTTGCGCAACAAGACATCTCAGCAATTATTAATGGTTATTTAGGCGGATTAGGAACATTTGATGTTGGGTCTCGATCAATGACGATGGATATTCAATCACTTGTCGATGAACAAATTACGGATACACAACAATCAGCGCTTGTTAACTCGTTATTAGCATTCTTGGATGCGAATGAGATGTTAGATGTTGGTTTTTCTGAAGGCGAATTTAGTGCTTCATTAGCTTTAGGTAAAGCATATGATGGTTCAGATCCATTTGAATTATCAGCAGCTGAAAAGATTAATAATCAGGCGGATTTACAATCGATATTGGAAGCAAAAGCTTCAACATTATTAGTAAGTGTATTAACGACAACTTCTAATCCATATATCTCGTTTGGAGAATTAACATTAAATCGTATGATGGAATATATGATGAGAGATTCGTTTACTGAAGATCCAAATAACCTGGGTAGTTACTATTTAATGAAAACGCCGCTATTTGAAACATATGAGATGACAGCTTTAATACCTTATTTATCAATGATAGATGGCGAATTAACAGTTAATATCCCTCTAACATTTGTTGATACAGAAAATACAACACATGAGTTTAAGACAATTATTAAGATTGCTGCTACACCATCGATTGATGGTTCTGACTTAGTGATTGCACTAAATTCATTAACTGCTGGTGAAGTAACAATCAGTGAAGAACATATAGGCAATATCTTAACATTGCTTGGGGATAATGATTTAATTCAAGATGGAAATATCGTTATTGAAGACTTTGACCAAGAACTTCAACAATCAGGAATGTCACTAGAAGATGTTGAAGTGGTTGGTGATAAATTAAGATTATATGTTGGTCTAGATGATGCAAACCAATTAAGTGATATTCAAGATACTGTAACGACTGTTTTAGATGATTTTGATGCAACTGGTTATGGTGATTTAGGTACGGATATTGACAACTTCTTAGCAACTATAACAGATACAGGATCTACACCAGAAGAGGTGGAACAAGCAGTAGAAGATATGCTAGAGGGTATCGAGGAATTAAGTGATGAAGAACAAGAACAGCTCTACACAGAATTAGTTCAAGATCTAGAAGATTCAGGCATGTCACTTGAAGACATCTTAGGTTTATTACCTTAAAAAACAATTACTTATTAATAATATTGAAAGAAAAATTAATAAAAATAACGTAAAATAGCGCACCCTTCAAAGGGGGATGCGCTATTTTCCAATGTAAATAAGGAAAGTGATTTTACAACCTTTTAAATGCGGTTAAAATGTTGTAAGATAATGTTATGGGCAGTTTTCTTCCCACGTTTAATATTTTAAATAAAGAGGGGGGGATTTACTAAGTTTCATAGCAGTGATGAGTTTATGTTTTACCCCATAAGCTGAGTGCGCCATAAAAGTTGGCTCGCTCATAAAAACTATTGATCGACAAATTTGAATCGCACCTTGTACAGGCAAAAAAAGCAGTGTTAGGGAATTCAACTTAACCTTAGTCGTAAATCTGTGCAGAGACCATAGATCAAGTTTTGGGAATTTATTTAATTAGGTTTGTCAATCTAATACAGTTTTAAAAACAGTGAATATCCTAGAACAGTCTAACGTTGACTGGTGGTGGATAATCAGGATCGTCGAAATCGACAGTGATGTCATTTGAATGATTAATAACATCTGTGTTTGAAGTTTTTGAGATCACGAATACTGTACTTACGAGTAAGATCATGACAAAGAGAATTGATAAAATCTTTTTCATAGCTCACCCCTCCTTACCTATATAATAATATATATATTAATATAAAACTACGGCGGATATGTCATACTTTTCGAGGAGAACATCATATGAACAGCTTAAAATTGATAAATTTTATGGAAAATTTAAGATATGACCGTAAAATATCACAAGAAAACTATTTGGATGGTATTATTTCACAACGGCAATACTACCGTTATCGAAGTGGCGAGAGTGAAATACCATTCGAAGTTATCACTAGATTCGCTGATAAGTTAAATATCCCAATATCTAGTCTTTTAGAACAATTCGATGATGAATATTCCAGTGAAAATGAGACAACACTAGAATTCTTTATGTTAGTTTTATCAGGTAAAGCTGATTCAGCATACAAAGAATTTCAAAAACTTAAGAATCATGTGTTTATTAGTGCGGTCAATGAAAATCTATTTAAAAGTTCTAAACTGTTGCTAGACCTTGAATCAAAACGTATCCAAAAAGTCGATTTAATTAATGAAATTTATAAATTGATTGATTATCCACGTGTGATGAAAAAATCTGCGTTTCCAGATGATGAAATCTACATGTTGGGATTATTGATGGAACATAGTGATAAGGATCGTAAACCAATTTTGAAGAAACTATACGAAATATTACAAAGCAAAGGACACTTCTTAGGTGGTAATGTTACTGCAGAGTTTAGAGTATACTTTTGGATGATTAAAAACTTTGGTCGTAGCAAGCAATACAAAGAAGTGATTGAGATGTGTGGAATAGCTATTGAGAAATGTGAAGCTTATTTTATGCATTATCTCCTGGATTATTTCCATTACTACAAAGCGCTCGCTCATCAAAGGTTAGGTGAAGAAGACTTATTCCATCATCACCTTGTACTGGCAATATTAAATCTAGAACATAGTACAAGGGCACAAAAGGACAAATTTTACGAAAGAATTATCAAAGATACAGGTATAAACCCCGTTGAATTTGCGATTAAACAATATGCAAAAAATATGCAACACATAAAAACTGAAGATTAAGTAAGAGATACCCCATAAGGGGTATTTTTTCTCGTTGATACATATCTAAATTTACATTGAAATATGTTACAATAACTGTGAGGTGTTATTATGGAAAATCAATCTAATTTCATAAAGACAATTATTGAAAATGATCTTGAATCAAAGAAACATACTAAAATCATAACACGTTTTCCACCAGAACCCAACGGGTTCTTGCACATTGGGCATGCACGAGCAATCGTGACAAATTTTGAACTTGCAAAATATTTTGGTGGTTACACCAATTTGCGATATGATGACACAAACCCAGAAAAAGAAGATGATGTTTATGTTAAATCAATTGAACGTGACATTAGATGGTTAGGTTATGATCCTAAGCATATTCTTTTTGCATCTGATTATTTTGAAGAAATGTATGAACGTGCAGTGATATTAATCAAAAAAGGGTTGGCTTATGTTGATTTCCAATCACCCGAAGTTATTTCAAGTACAAGAGGAGATGTCACAACGCCGGGGACAAATTCTCCATATCGTGAAACACCAGTCGATGAAAATTTAGCACTTTTTGAAAAAATGAAAAATGGTGAGTTCAAAGAAGGCGAATGTGTTTTAAGAGCGAAAATAGACATGGCATCGCCAAATATGAACATGAGGGACCCGGTTGTTTATCGTATTGTGTTTGCAGAACATCATCGCACAGGTAACAAATGGGTTATTTATCCGATGTATGATTTTGCACATCCACTTGAAGATGCTGTTGAAGAAATCACGCATTCACTTTGTTCACTTGAATTTGAAGATCACAGACCGTTATATGATTGGTTTGTAAGAGAAACGGACATGCCTGCTCAGCCAAGACAAATTGAATTTGGTCGGTTGAACATTGAAAATACAGTTTTATCTAAACGATTTTTACGTGCCCTTGTAGAACAAGGGAAAGTTATTGGATGGGATGATCCTAGAATGCCTACGCTCTCTGGTATGCGCAGACGCGGGTACACACCTGATGCAATTCGTCAATTTATTTTATCTACAGGATTATCAAAAGTAAATTCAACCGTTGATGCTGATATGCTTGATTCATCAGTTAGAAATGATTTAGCGGATAAGGCTAATCGTGTCATGGCTGTTATTAATCCACTTAAAGTGACAATCACTAATTACCCCGAAGGGGAAATAGAATATTTCACTGAAGATTATCATCGTGATCATCCTGAATACGGTCAAAGGGAAATTCCGTTTTCAAAACATATTTATATCGATCGTGAAGATTTTGCTTTAGAAAAACCAAATAAAAAATTCAAACGTCTCTATTTAGGTGGAGAAGTTAGATTGTTCTATGCATACTTCATCAAAGCTGTTGATGTTAAATATAATGCTGATGGAGATATCATTGAAGTGCTTGCAACATACGATAAGGCAACAAAGAGTGGCTCGGGCTTTAATGAGCGCAAGCCAAATGGAACCATCCATTTTGTTGAGGCTACCCAGGGCGTACCTGCGCAGTTTAACATTTATAAACCAATGCTACAAGATGATACAAGTTTAGATCTCATGGATAGATTCAACGGGGATTCTCTTGAGATTAGACAAGGGTTTGTTGAAAAAGCTTTAGCAGAAACAAAGCCACATGATAATTATCAATTTATGCGTATTGGTTATTATACAACCGATAAAGATTCAACACCGAAACACATAGTGTTTAACGAAACGGTGCCACTCAAGAGCAGTTACAAGAAATAAGAGAGTTGGGATGCCATGAATTGGCTAGCTACATTAAATGAATCGCAATTAGAGGCGGTCGTCCATGCTGGTGGACCGCTTTTTGTTGTTGCTGGTGCTGGTACTGGTAAAACAAGAACGTTAACTGCTAAAATTGCTTATTTAATTATGAACGGTGTTCAAGCAAAGCGGATTTTAGCTGTAACTTTCACAAATAAAGCAGCTCGTGAAATGAAAGATCGTGTCATCGAAATGACAGGACCGCATGCCATCAATGTATGGCTATATACATTTCACGCTTTCGGTCTGCAAATTTTAAGACGTCATATCGCTGAATTACCCTACGGGTATAAAGTGACATTCAATGTGATTGATGAAGAAGATGGAAGAAAAATCATCAGTGATTCAATCAAAGAATTGGGATTAGATGTTAAACAATTCTCGGTGAAAAACTTAAAAAACTTAATTGCACTTTATAAATCAAAACGATTACCGCAGTTTGAACAAACAAATGAAGAAAAGATTTATAAGAAATATCAACAATATTTGTATGATAATCAATTGGTTGATTTTGATGATTTATTATTATACCCACTTGAGTTATTCACAGAATATCCACATATTAGAGATTGTTATCAAACGGAATTTGAACATGTGTTAGTGGATGAATTCCAAGATACAGACATTGTTCAATACAAGTTGTTGAAAATACTAGCTTCAAAGCATAAAAATGTTTTTGTCGTTGGTGACCCTGACCAAAGTATATATAGTTTCAGAGGTGCAAACTACATGAACAGTGAGATGTTTATACGCGACTTTCATGCTGAAAAAATTGTTTTAGATAAAAACTATAGATCAACAACTAAGATATTGAAATCAGCAAATAAACTGATTGCCTACAACTTCAACAGACCAAGTGCTAAAAATCTTGAGAGTGATCTTGGCGAAGGTATGGGTATCACCTATTATGTCGCACCGAATGATTACAGAGAAACATTTTATGTGATTAATGAAATTAACAAACTTGTAAGACAAGGTTATCGTTATGACGATATTGCTGTTTTATACAGAAATAACGCCTTATCGAGATTGTTTGAAGATACCATGATCAAAGAAAACATGCCATATATTATTTATGGGGGTATCTCTTTCTACGAAAGAAGAGAAATCAAAGATGCATTAGCGTTTATTAGAGTTGCACTTGATCATAATCTGGACTTTTATGTAAAACGAGTCATTAATATACCAAAACGCGGTGTAGGACAGGTGACGATTCAACGACTTGTTGAAAAGGCTAGAGAACTTGGTGTATCGATATTTGACGCGATTGATTATGTGGAATTGTCCCCTACTGCTATGCGTGGGTTGAATGAGTTTAAAAAGATTATCGAAGATATAAGTGACGCATTTTTTGGCATGACTGAGTTATCACAAATTATGGCGTTTGTGATGGAAAGAACTGGTTATGTTGCAATGCTTAAAGCAGAAGATAATGAAATAGCAGATAATAGAATTGATAACTTAAAGGAATTACAATCAGTCTTTGTTCGTGGTGATTTATACTACGAAGGGACATTTTATGAAAAACTGCAGCAGCAACTTGATCAAATTGCATTATATTCTGGTCAAGACCAAGATGTCGCAGAAGAGGATCATGTTAAACTTTCAACGTATCATCAAGTTAAAGGACTTGAATTTAAAGTCGTCTTTATGGTTGTGATGGAAGAAGGTATATTTCCAAATGATAACGCGAAATATAGTGCGGTCGATTTAGAGGAAGAACGTCGGGTCGCGTACGTAGGCATTACGCGTGCGAAGGAAAAAATTTATATGACACATGCAAATGAACGACTACTTTATGGTCAAAAACGAATTGGTTATCCATCTCGATTTATTGATGAATCAAGGCTTGAAAAACCAAAAGAAGAAAACATGACATATCAAACAGGTAGTCATATCTTAAGTATGGGTGATCATGTCCAGCATAATGTGTTTGGTAAAGGTGTCGTTATTAAAGTACATGATGAAGTCGCAACTATTGCATTTGCTATGCCACACGGAATTAAACAAATCTTAGAAAGCCATCCATCCATAAAGAAAATTAAAAAGTAGTAAATGTAAATCAACTCCCGTAATATGAATGGGGTGATTAGATGTTAAACGAATCTCAAAAGAAAGCGGTCTTCACAAAAGAACCCTTTCTTTTTTTGTTAGCTGGTGCTGGCACAGGTAAGACACGTGTTATTGTGGAACGTATAAAACATCTGATGAATGAAGGCATTAAAGCAGAAGAAATATTAGCAATTACGTTTACGAGAAGGGCTACATTAGAAATGAAAAAACGAATCAATTCAGAAAATGTTGCAGTGCACACATTTCACCAATTTTGTTATAGTAAATTAAAAGAGAACATTGATTATAAATATAAAATGATAGATAAAACAGTACAAATAAGCGAAGAAGAACAGTTAAAAATTACGCGTTACAAAAATAGTTTTTATAAAGATATTAAACCAAAAGTTTATGATGATTATCAAATGTGTTTAAAACAAAATAACATGAAGGATTTTGATGATTTATTGATTGATTTTCATCGTTATTTTCATAAAATAAGTAAGCAGATAAATTTCAAATATATTTTCATTGATGAATTTCAAGATACGAATTTATTGCAATATATGATTATTCAAAAATTAGCAGTAAAAAACATTCACATATTTTGTGTAGGAGATCCGGATCAAAGTATTTATAAATTTCGTGGTGCACAAACAAAAATAATTGATATGTTTGTTAAAGATTATCATGCAGCTGTATTTCAGTTAACATCTAATTATCGTTCTACTAAAAATATCATTATGCTTGCAAATAGCCTTATTAAGCAAAATAACAGAACATATAAAAAATCATTAATAACGAGCAATCATGTTGTTGGTTCACATAAAATATTAGTGTTTAAAAATCAACGAGAAGAGGCATTAAGTATCATTGAATTTGTGAAATTACATCGCAAAAATGGTGTGAATCCTGCAGATATTGCTGTGTTGTTTAGAAGCCACGAGCGATCCTTTTTATGTCGTGAAATCTGTGATCAAATGGGGATAATGTATCGAAGTGAGTCATCTGAGAAAATGGCTGAAGATAAGTTGAATCTGTTAACTTTACATCAATCAAAAGGGTTAGAGTTTTCAGTTGTTTTCATTATTGGATTAGAAAATGGATCCTTACCTTCTTATCATGCGCAAACACAACAAGAATTAGAAGAAGAAAGACGTCTTTTCTTTGTTGGTATAACTCGTGCGAAAAGACATTTATATATTACTTCTGTACGATTTAACAACGAGGCCCGGCATCTCAAAAAGTCGATTTTTTTAAAAGGTTTAAACCGTTAAATTTCATGTAATGAAAAATACGTGTAATATATAAGGGTTTCAACTTAAATATTGCATGAATAATGGTATAATGATATCAGGTGATGTTATGGATTATCAAAGAAGAATTAAAGAACTTACAGATATAATCAATCAGGCTAATTATGACTATCATACGTTGGATAAACCAACAATTACTGATTTCCAGTACGATAAATATTTAAAAGAACTGATTGATTTAGAAGAAAAATATCCTACATTCAAATTACCAAACTCACCAACTGAAAAGATTGGTGGGATTGTTTTAGACCGCTTTGATAAAGTCATACATCAAACCCCAATGATGTCTTTATCAAATGTTTTTAACTTTGATGAACTTCGTGCTTTTGATAAAAGAGTAAAACAGATTGTGCCTGATTTTTCATATGTTTCAGAGTTGAAGATTGATGGTTTAGCTGTCAATTTAAAATATGTAAATGGGCAATTTGTACAAGCTGCGACAAGAGGAAATGGCATAGTTGGCGAAGATGTTACTGAAAACGTGAAGACGATTAAAAGTCTGCCTCTATCATTAACGGAATCTATAGATATAGAAGTACGTGGTGAAATTTTCATGCCGCATAAAAGTTTTAACAAGGCAAATGAAGAACGCTTAGCACATCATGAAGCATTGTTTGCAAATCCGAGAAATGCTGCTGCAGGGACGATCCGTCAATTGGACACGAAAGTCGTTGCTAAAAGAAATTTAGATATGTTTTGCTATACGCTAGTCAATGGTGAAACATTTGTTGATACACAAGAAGAAGCGCTTAACTATCTTAAAAAGTTAGGATTTAAAGTAAATCCGCATTTCAAGAAACAAGCTACAATCAATGATTTAGAAAATACAATCACAGCTTATGATGATCTTAGAAAAAAACTGGCTTACGACACTGATGGTGTTGTAATTAAGGTTAATGAATTCAACCTTCATCAGACAATTGGTTTTACAGCTAAAGCACCTAAATGGGCAACAGCATATAAATTTAGTCCAGAAGAAGCTGAAACAATCTTAAAGGATATTACATTCCAAATTGGGCGAACAGGTGTTGTTACACCAGTTGCTGAATTAGAACCTGTATTTTTATCGGGGTCCACTGTAGCAAGGGCTACACTGCATAATGAAGATTATATTTTAGCGAAGGATATTCGCATTGGTGATACAGTAAAAGTTCACAAAGCTGGAGAAATTATTCCAGAAGTTATTGAACCAGTTAAAGATAAAAGAAAGCATCAGCAGCCATTTAAAATGATTGATGCATGTCCAGTATGTCATGCAGATTTAATCAGGAAAGCTGGTGAAGCAGATTATTATTGTACAAATCCTGATTGTCCTGGTAAGCATATGAATAAACTCATACACTTTGCAAGTCGCGTTGCCATGGATATTGATACACTCGGTGAGAAGGTTATTGAAACGTTCCATGAATTAGGATTTTTGAATAGTATCGCAGATATCTATGAGTTAAAAGATCATAAAGAAGACTTGATGACAATTCCAGGTTTTGGTCAAAAAAAGGTTGAGAAACTGATTAAGGCTATTGAAGATAGCAAGCAACAAACATTGGATCGCCTCTTGTTTGGGTTAGGCATTAAACATGTTGGCGGTAAAGTCGCTAAAATATTAGTTCAAACATTTGGTTCTCTTGAGGCTATAAGTAAAGCGACGAAAGAAGAACTCATAAACATATTTGATATTGGTGACATGATTGCAGAAAGCGTCGTTGATTATTTTCATGACGAAAATAATCAACAATTAATTGAAACACTGAAACGTTTTGGATTAAACATGACGTATGAAAAAGTGAAAACTGTTGAACACGAATTTACAGGAAAGACATTTGTGTTAACTGGAAAACTTGAACAACTCACACGTGATGAAGCATCTGAAATGATTGAAAAATTAGGCGGTAAAGTTAGTGGTTCCGTCAGCAAGAAGACAGATTTTGTGCTTGCGGGTAGCGATGCAGGATCTAAATTAAAGAAGGCAGAAGCACTTGGTATTAATATACTTGATGAAGATGCGTTCTTGAGGGCAGTAGATGGAAGATAAAATAAAAGTCGTCGGGGCGAGAGAAAACAATCTTAAAAACCTCGATATTGAAATACCAAAAAATAAATTGATTGTCATGACAGGTATATCTGGTAGTGGGAAATCTTCTTTAGCGTTTGACACGCTTTATCAAGAAGGACAACGTCGTTATATGGAGAGCTTGTCTGCGTATGCAAGACAATTTTTGGGGAACTTTGAGAAGCCGGATGTTGATCGCATTGAAGGATTAAGTCCTTCAATATCAATTGATCAACGTACTACCTCTCATAATCCTAGATCAACTGTTGGTACAGTAACTGAAATATATGATTATTTGAGATTGTTATATGCACGTGTTGGGACACCTTATTGTCCAGATTCTGATGAACCACTATCCAAACAATCGATTGAAGAAATGACAGTTCGTGTATTGAATTTGGAAGAAGGTTCTAGAATTTTAGTGATGTCTCCAATTGTTGAAAGACAAAAAGGAACACATAAAAAACTTGCTGACCAGTATTTAAAACAAGGCTTCACAAGAGCTTTAGTTGATGGTAAACAAGTATTATTAGAGGAATTTCCTGAATTAGATAAAAACATAAATCACGACATATGGCTCATTGTAGATAGATTAATTATGAAAGATGGTATACGTTCTAGATTATATGATGCATTAGAATTATCTGCACGTATGGCAAATGGTAAAACACGTGTACAGGTTGGTAAAGATGAAACACTTTATTTCAACCAAAACTACGCATGTCCAGATTCTGATTTTACGATTCCTGATTTAGAGCCAAGATTGTTTTCATTTAACACGCCAATTGGGGCATGCCCACACTGTAATGGTTTAGGTGTTAAAATGGAGATTTCAGAAAACCTTGTGTTAAACCCCGAAAAGAGTTTATTGGAAGGTGGACTGGTACCATATAAAAATAACGATCAAGATAATTTAGCAAGTAGTCAAGTTGAACAGGTTTGTGCATATTACAACATTGACTTGAATAAACCAGTTCGTGAATTAACTAGAAAAGAATTAGATATCATTTTATATGGATCACCAGATAAAATTCATTTTAAATTACGTTCTTCATCTGGTAGACTTCATGAAAACTATAATCACTATGAAGGTTTAATCGTTAATCTTAATAGACGGTATAGAGAAACGACCAGCGATTGGATTAGAAGTTGGATCGAAAACTTTATGACAGAATCAGAATGCCCCGTATGTCATGGTGCGAAGCTTAATCCATCCGCATTATCTGTGCGGATAGGTGGTAAAGATATTGATCAATTAACAAGACTATCAATTGATGAAACAATCTATTTCTTAGAGCATTTAGAACTTGAAGTTGAAAAACGTCAAATTGCGAAACTAGCATTAGCTGAAATAATTAATAGGCTCATGTTTTTAAAAGATGTAGGCTTAGGCTACTTAACTATGCATAGACAAGCAGCTACGTTATCTGGTGGAGAAGCACAACGTATTCGTTTGGCCACACAAATCGGTTCTAAACTAACTGGTGTTTTATATGTGCTAGATGAACCGTCTATTGGTCTTCACCAAAGAGATAATGAGCGTTTAATCAACACATTAAAGAAAATGCGTGATTTAGGAAATACTTTAGTTGTTGTTGAACATGATCATGAAACGATGCTAGCAAGTGATTATTTAGTAGATATTGGTCCAGGTGCTGGTAAATTTGGTGGTGAAGTGGTTGCTTCTGGAACACCAGAAGAAGTTATGGCAAATGAAAAGAGTATCACGGGTAAATACTTAAAAGGTGAGTTAAAAGTAGATATACCAGAGAAAAGACGTAAAGGTCATGGCAAAGATATTATGGTTATTGGCGCAAAAGCGAATAACTTAAAAGATATTACAGTATCTTTCCCGCTAGGTAAATTAACAGTTGTTACAGGTGTTTCTGGTAGTGGTAAATCTTCATTAGTTAATGATATTTTATTAAAAGGATTACAACAGAAACATTATAAAACAAAAGAAAAACCAGGATTACACTCAAGTATTAATGATGGTGATTTGATTGATCGCGTGATTGAAATTTCACAATCGCCAATTGGTAGAACACCAAGAAGTAATCCAGCAACGTATACCGGAGTATTTGATGATATACGCGCTTTATATGCACAAACAACAGAAGCTAAAGCGAGAGGTTATACAAAGAGTAGATTCTCGTTTAATGTTAAGGGTGGACGTTGTGAAGCATGTCGTGGTGATGGTTTGAAGAAAATATCAATGCATTTCTTGCCGGATGTATATGTGCCATGTGAAGTTTGTGGTGGGGATAGATATAATCATGAAACACTTCAAATTAAATATCGTGGGAAACATATTGCAGATGTACTTGATATGACGATTGATGAAGCATTAAGTTTTTTTGAGAATCACCCCAAGATTTATCGTAAGCTAAAAACGATTCATGATGTAGGATTAGGTTATATTACACTGGGTCAATCAGCAACCACTTTATCTGGTGGAGAAGCACAGCGTGTTAAACTGGCTAGTGAATTATATAGAAAAATTACGGCGGGTTCCATATACATTTTAGATGAACCGACAACAGGATTACATACGGATGACGTGAAAAGATTATTGCGTGTCCTTCACAAGATTGTTGATGAAGGTGCGACAATGATTATTATTGAACATAATTTAGATGTCATTAAAAATGCTGATCATATAATCGATCTTGGACCAGAAGGCGGTTATGAAGGTGGAGAAATTATCGCAACCGGAACACCTGAAGAAGTTGCAAAAGTTGCAAAAAGCTATACTGGCCAATATTTGATAAAAGCTTTAGAAAATTAAAAAAATAAAGTTTTATGTTATCATGGTAAGGGGCTAGCATGAACAATAACAATCGAGATCCGAACAAAAGAACGGAAGAAGAATTAAAAAAATTAATTGAAGAATTAAAACAAAAAGAATCAAGAAAACGAACGTTCATGAATTTTGGATTCATGTTACATCGTGATTATTTGGTTCATTTAGTTTTGTCGCTTGCTATTAACACGCTAATTTTAGCTGTTGTTATGGGCATAGCGATTGGTGTTAATGAACCATTAGTGGCAATGGACAACATTATTAGTTTTTTACTTGCTTCATTATCTTTAACGTTAATGGAGAATTTAGTTAAAATTCTACTATTTAGATATGCTTTTAGAGCAATCTTATATAGTCTTGGTTTATTATCATTTATCGTTACGTTTGTGATGTTATATCTTGTTGATGTAATGTTACAAGGGGGCTTTCATTTTGAAAACATTTTAAAGCTATTAATATTTACGGTTGGATTTACATTATTTAGAATGATCTTATCAACGTATATTAGACGTTGGATATATACAAAAAATATTCTTTCTACAGGAGGAAAAAAATGAAATTAAGAGTGAAACACTTAGTTGAAGACTTTCATCTTAAAGTGCTCGCCGGTGAGAAAGCATTAGAACGTGAAATTTTGGCTGAAATGCTGTCGAGACCAGGTGTTGAAATGGCAGGATTTCTAGATTTCTTTGATAAAGATCGTGTAATTCTAATTGGTTCGAAAGAAAATCAATTCATGAAATTATTGCCGCCAGACATTAGACGTGAAAGGGTTGCAGATATTTTAGCACACAAACCTCCATGTATGATTTTCAGTGTTAATGTTGAAGTTGAACCAATGTTTATTGAGCTTGGTAATGAATATGGTGTTGTCATTTTAAAATCAGAAATGAGAACAACACCAATCTCTAGTCTACTTTATGAGTATTTGCATGCTAGACTAGCACCAAGACAAAGTTTGCATGGTGTATTGGTTGATATTCACGGTATGGGGACACTTATTATAGGTGCTAGTGGCATTGGTAAGAGTGAAACAGCGCTAGAACTTATTAAACGCGGACACATACTTGTTTCAGATGATCGTGTTGATATTTTTGAATCATCACCGGGTATATTAGTGGGTAGTGCACCTGAATTATTAGAGCGTTATATTGAAATTAGGGGTATTGGTATTGTTGATGTCGTAACAATGTTTGGGGCTGCTGCTTATAGAGAAAGCAAGAAAGTTAGACTTGTAGTTGAACTTGAGCATTGGAAGGAAGGCAAAGCTTACGATAGATTAGGCTTAGAAACTGAAACAGTGAAGTATTTCAATACGGAGATTGCGAAAATTACAATTCCAATCTTACCTGGTAGAAATGTTGCAACGTTAATTGAAAGTGCAGCAATGAATCAAAAACTTAAATATTTAGGACATAACGCAGCGTTGGATTTAGCAGATGCAGTTGCGAAAAAAGCAAGCGGAAAGGACAGAGAAGATGACTGATTTTTGGCAGAAACACAAACAATCCATTCTCTTATATGGTGGTTTGTTTATTGGGCTTTTATTACTTATATTTTTTGCAACACTAAGAACGACGAATCAAGGATTCTATGAAGAGACGTTATTAGCATTTACTGTGTTTGGATTTGATTTATCCATTCAATGGTATGCAGTCTTCATTTTATATGGTATTACTGCTGGTGGCACATTAGCGTATTATGAATTCAAACGTTTGAATCTCAGTACCGATATATTATTTGATGGTCTTTTGATATGTGTACCTTTATCAATTGTAGGTGCTAGACTTTATTATGTGATTTTTGATCCATATCCTAATTATCATTCATTCATGGATGTGATTAATATTACAAATGGTGGTTTAGCGATTCACGGAGCTGTCATTATCACAATTGTCGGATTAATCTTTTTAGCAAGATGGAAAAAAGTTAATTTTTGGTTGATTGTAGATGTGATTGCTATCGGATTCCTTGTTGGTCAAATTTCTGGTCGTTGGGGTAACTTCATGAATAGAGAAGCTTATGGTCCAGTATTGGAAAATGGAACATTCATGGCGAACATATTACCTGCTTTTATAAAGAACCAGTTGGTAATGACAGATGGGTTAATGCATCATCCGACATTTTTATATGAAGGGGCTTGGAACTTTTTAGGTCTCGTCTTTTTGTTAATCGCTAGAAGAAAAAGATGGTTTAAAGTTGGTGACTTATTCGGTGTTTATCTCATGTGGTACGGTCTTGGTAGAGGAGCTATCATTGAACCGCTTAGAACATTGGGTATGGATGGAGATTCACTCATGATTCCTGGGACAAGCATTCCTACAAATATTGCTTTAAGTTTTGGTGTGTTATTCTTAGGTGGTGCATTGGTGATTGTACTTAAACATTTCTTGATCAAAGACCAACCGTATTATTATGATTTATTGGTGAAACCAAATGAAACTCATACTGTTTGATCTCGATGGTACACTCATCAAATCAACGGGTATTATTATGGATGTCTTTCGCATGACATTTGAAAAATATTTCCCAACAGTGGTATTGACTGATGAAAGAGTATCAAATTTTTTAGGTAAGACATTATGGCAAACCTTTGGAGAATATACACAAGATGATCAGCAAATCGATGAGATCATCACATACTATCGTACACAAAGCGAAGCTTTATTAGAAAAACAACTTGTTGCTTATCCGAATGCGCATGAAACAATTAATTATTTCAAAGCGCATGGTTGTAAAGTTGGTGTTGTTACATCTAAATTAAATGT
The DNA here is from genome assembly GCA_963676765.1 of Acholeplasmataceae bacterium. Classification (GTDB taxonomy): domain Bacteria; phylum Bacillota_I; class Bacilli_A; order Acholeplasmatales; family Acholeplasmataceae; genus WOFB19. Next base: position 123,915 of record OY781159.1, on the reverse strand, counting down.
GGTTGCTTCACATCATATGGATATTACGAAACTGACACCGATTATTGATGGTTTGATTGGTTATGATGATGTTACAGAACACAAACCAAACCCAGCACCATTATTAAAAGCGTTAGAATTATTTGATATGGATGCTAAAGATACACTGTATGTTGGTGATCACGAGAATGATATTATAGCGGCTAAACGCGCAGGTATGTCATCATGTGCGGTTGCTTATTCATATCGATTAAGACAAATGTTAAACGAATTTCCTGATTTCGTCGTTGATGATCTCAGTCAATTAGAAGATATTATTTAGTAAGGAGATATAAAATTATGGTTTATGATTTATTAATTATTGGTGCAGGACCTGCCGGTATTACTGCAGCCATTTATGCAAAACGTGCAAATTTAAAAGTTGCAATGTTTGAAAAGGATACACCTGGTGGACAATTAGTGAATACAAATGAAATTGAAAACTATACAGGTGCTAAGAAAGTTGCTGGTTTTGAATTAGCAACAATGATGATTGATCACGCTTATGCCCTAGATATAGAAGTTATTTATGATGGTGTAACGAAAGTTGAAATAGATGGTGATATCAAAAAACTAGTGACACCTAATGGTACATATGAAACAAAAGCGGTTATTGTTGCTTCTGGAACTGTGCCTAGACGCTTAGGCGTTGAAAATGAAGATGAATTAGCAGCAAATGGTATTAGCTGGTGTGCGATTTGTGATGGACCGTTATACAAAGATAGAAAGGTCGTTGTCATTGGTGGTGGTAATAGTGCTGTTGAAGAAGCAAGTTACCTATCAACATTAGCAACACATGTCACTGTTGTTCAAAACTTACCTACATTAACTGCTGATAAAAAAGCACAAGATATTTTGTTAAAACAAAAAAATGTTGATTATCATTATTCTTCATTAGTTACAAAGTTCTTGAAAGATGAAAAAGGCTTAACAGGCGTTGTTGTTAAAGATGAAAATGGTAAAGAAACTGTGATTAAAGCTGATGGAGTATTTGAATATGTTGGGTTAATTCCAGTTACTGATATGGTAAAAGACTTAGGAATAACAAATAAATATGGATATATTGAAGCTAATGAGAAAATGGAAACCAATATACCTGGTGTTTATGCGGCTGGCGATGTTATTGTTAAACAAATTAGACAAGTTGTTACTGCAACGGCTGATGGAGCAATCGCCGTTCAAAATTGCTTACGTTATCTAGAAACATTGGATTAGCATGAGTTTTGCTAAAACTGTAAAAGAGGAATTGGTTACAGTTCCGGTCGAGTTAGAAGGACAACTTGCTGAATGTTCAGCGTTTCTTAACTTGAATACTGAATTGCATATTGAAAACAAGAAAAAAAGGCTTGATTTCAAAACAAACAATCCAACCGTTGCGAAACGGTTTTTACAGTTAATTAGAACGTTGTATCAAGCAGAGATTTCTTTAATCACGCAGAAACAAACAAAACTAAAAAAAAGACAAACGGTGATTGTTAGTATTGAATCAAAAGTTGAAGATATATTAAACGAACATAGTTTGTTAGAAAGTAATTTAGAGGCCGAAGCGTTAGTGACACAAACCTTTGATAGTAAAAAAGCCTATTTAAGAGCTGCTTTTCTTTCGAGCGGATCAATTAATCATCCGAAAACAGCTGAATATCATTTAGAGATATTTTCTAATAATCCGAATCAAATTGTCTTTATTCAAGGGCTGATGAATAGCTTTGAATTAAATGCGAAAATTACGAAACGTAGAAATGGTTATATCGCTTATTTAAAAGACGCTGAAGGAATTAGTATGTTTCTAAGAATTGTTGGTGCACAAAACGCACTATTTCAATATGAAGATATACGGATTAAAAGAGATTTTAATAATTCGATTAATCGTGTCATTAATTGCGAAGTTGCGAATGAGAAGAAGACACTTGATGCTGCTAGAGAACAATTGAGTGATATAAGATTAATTGATCGTTATACAAAAAAGGATCAAATTGATCCTAAAGTTAGACGTATTATGGATCTAAGAAAACAATATCCTGATGTAAGTCTACGTGAACTTTCTGAGGCATATGTAGAAGCGTATCATGAAACAATAAGTAAATCAGGATTAAATCATCGAATTCAAAAGATTAAACAATTAGCATTAGACATTAAGAAGAGTAGGAAACTATCATGATTAAAGGTATAGGGACTGATATCGTCGATTTAACACGTTTGAATAATAAAGGCGATCGTTTTATCAAACGTGTTTTAAGTGACGAAGAATATGCATTTTATAGGTCTATCAATGATGATGATAGACGACTCACTTTTCTTGGTGGTAGATTTGCAGCTAAAGAAGCTTTGTCAAAAGCTCTATCAAAAGGAAACGGAAAGACCAATTACAAAGATTTTAGTATTTTAAATGATTTACAAGGCAAACCATATATAGAAAACAAACCTGTAATATTAGATGGATATAACATCCACCTCTCTATTGCACACACAGATGCTTACGCTATTGCGTATGTTATCTTGGAAATGATGTAACATATTTACCCATATTATTGTAATTTTTCATTATTTCCGCTATAATTTTCATGGATAGGATGTGACTGTATGGCTAAAACTAAAAAATTACAACCAAAGTCAAAAACAAAAGATAAACCAAACAAACAGAAAAGACAACAACCCCGGGATCCAAGGGAAGCTTCACCAAATGAAATATTATTTTTCAAAATTGGGATGAGTGTTATAGGATTAGCAGTAATCGTCATCGCGATTATCTTCATTGTTCAATACTATATGGATAGAGGAGCGGCTGATCCGTTTGAAGATTATGTTGTTATTACAGTGGACGAATTAAGACCACTCACTAGATATTATGAAGAAATTGGTCAATATGTGGATTCAGATACGTTAAGACAAGAACAGTATGAAGATATTAATTCACTATATCAATCAAATGATTACTTCTATATTTATTTTTATCATAGTAGTAATATCAATGAAGAAATTGCTGCAGCAGTTGAAGCGAATGCAGGTGAAGATGGTGTTCCGTCATTAGTAGATTTAGAAGACAGCCCGGATTTAGATTATCGTGCGGTGTTCTTCTTAGATTTAGATAACACTGCAAATGCAAGCATTTTTGAAAATTCAAACTTTACCCACTTAGAACTTGATGCTGAAGCGGAAAATATGTTGTTAACATTTGATGTTAATGCTAGCGAATTCAGTTTAACTATCGATATTAACGAGATATTGTCAACGATTTCAAACTTACAATAATAAGAGGGCAATCTTGCCCTTTTATGCTATAAATGGAGGAACATATGAACGAGCAGATTATTAGTGAAATTAGAAAAGGATTAGGTATATCTACAAAGCAGGTTACTGCAGTATTAGATTTACTTAACGAAGGCAACACGATCCCCTTTATCGCAAGGTATCGTAAGGAAGCCACAGGCGGCTTAGATGAAGAACAAATCAATGAGATTCATAAAACATGGGAGTATCAGAACAATCTTTTAGAGAGAAAAGATGCTGTTATTCGTTTGATTGATGAAAAAGGCATGTTAACAGATGAATTAAAGGCTGATATTTTAAAAGCTGAAAAACTTGTTGAAGTTGAAGACTTATATCGTCCGTTTAAAGAAAAGAAAAAGACGAAAGCAACAGAAGCGGTAGCGAAAGGCTTAGAACCACTTGCTACATGGCTTTTAACATTTCCAGATGAAGATGTTAAAGCGTATGCTAAACAGTTCGTTAAAGACGATGTTAAGACCGTAAAGGAAGCAATTCAAGGTGCACAGTATATTGTTGCTGAAACAATTTCTGATGATGCGAATTATCGTAAGGCTTTACGTGCTGAAATGGTTAGAATGGGTTCAGTTGTTACAAGCAAGAAGAAGCATGCAGATGATGAACGTGGTGTTTATGATATGTATTATGAATATACAGAACCTGTTAGGCAAATGAAACCACACCGTATTTTAGCGATTAACCGTGCAGAAAAAGAAAAAGTTATTACAGTTAAAATTGATTTAGATAAAGAGATTATGACATCATATCTCGAAAAGAAAGTGATTAAAAATCAATCATCAACTGCAGTGCCTTATATAAAGGATGCGATTGCTGATTCATTAAAACGCTTGATTTATCCATCGCTTGAAAGAGAAGTAAGATCTGAGTTAACTGAAAAAGGCGAAGAACAAGCAATTGATGTATTTGCTGATAACCTTCAAAAACTATTACTTCAACCACCGATGAAAGGTAAAGTCGTATTAGGTGTTGACCCAGCCTTTAGAACAGGTTGTAAATTAAGCGTCGTTAATGAGGTAGGTACAGTCTTAGAAAAAGGTGTAATTTATCCACATGAAAAAACCAAAGGTGGTACTGTCACAGAACAACAAATCATGGAATCACAACGTACTTTATTACGTTTAATCCATAAATATAAAATTCAAATTATCGCGATTGGTAATGGTACAGCTTCAAGAGAAACTGAAAGTTTCGTAGTAGACTTAATAAAGACAACTTCAATGAAAGTTCAATATGTGATTGTCAATGAAGCTGGAGCTTCAGTCTATTCAGCAAGTGAACTTGCAAGAGAAGAGTTTCCTGATTTTTCAGTTGAAGAAAGATCTGCCGCATCAATTGCTAGAAGACTACAAGATCCATTATCTGAATTAGTTAAAATTGATCCTAAAAGCATTGGTGTCGGTCAATACCAACATGATGTTACGCCTAAAAAATTAACAGCATCTTTGAACTTTGTTGTAACACAAGCAGTTAACAGTGTTGGTGTTAATGTGAATACAGCTTCAAAAGCATTATTAATGTATGTATCTGGTTTAAACAAATCGAGTGCCGAAAACATTGTGAAATACCGTAATAAAGTTGGTAAATTTAACAACCGTGAGGATATCTTAAAGGTTCCTAAATTAGGTGAAAAAACATTTGAACAAGCAGTCGGATTCTTACGTATTCCTGAAGGTGATGAAGCGTTAGATATGACAGCTGTTCACCCAGAAAGTTATGGCGTTGCTAAAGAAATCATGAAACGATATAACATCACTGGGGATATGTTTGGTAAACCGGAAGTTCAATTATTCTTGCAATATATGGATAGAGAACAATTGATGAAAGAATTAAACGTGGATGAATATACGTTAAATGATATCATTGAAGCGTTTATTGCACCACTAAGAGATCCACGTGATCAATTTGCACAACCACTCTTAAGAAGTGATATCTTAAAGATTGATGATCTTAAGATAGGTATGGAATTAGAGGGAACTGTAAGAAACGTCGTAGACTTCGGCGCATTCATTGATATCGGTCTAAAAGAAGATGGATTGTTACATATTTCTAAGATCTCAAATCGTTATATTAAACATCCTAAAGATGTATTAAATGTTGGGGATATTGTGAAGGTGTATGTGATTAAAATTGATCTTCAAAAAGGTAAAGTCGGTCTCAGCATGTTAAAAGATATTTCTAACTAATTATAAAAGCACATAAAAGCATTGACAATTATATAAAATTACGATATTCTATAAAGGCGCAATCAGCACCTTTATAGAAAGACGGAGTAGTACTCAAGTTGGCTGAAGAGGCGCCCCTGCTAAGGGTGTAGGCTGGGAAACCGGCGCAAGGGTTCAAATCCCTTCTACTCCGCCACCTTTGGCCCGTTGGAGAAACGGTTAACTCACATGCCTTTCACGCATGCATTCACGGGTTCGAACCCCGTACGGGTCACCAAAATGATAAGCATAAGCCTATTTCAAAAATGAAATAGGCTTTTTTCACACTAATTTATATAAAAACTAAACAAATATGAAAATAGTAGAAAGCACTAAACCAGTAGAAACTGCAAAATTTTCATCGATACTTAAAAAAGCGAGATACTTATGTGTATATAAACAAAAAATGCATAAAACCAAAGAACTCCATACAAAACTTTGAAAACAACTATAAAAAATCAACTTATATTCATATAAATTTAATGATTTTAAATTTTTTGTCATGATGAAAGTGATATGCATGGTAAAATTAAGAAAAATATTTAATTCGTTTATATTGGGGAAAATACGGTGTTTTAAAATATTAAAATAGGAGAAAAATATGCAATATAGTAAAATCGCTTTAGTTTTTGATACCAATGTTTTGTTAGATTTTTACAAATTTACAAAAAAAACAACCGAGAACGTTATCGATTTCTTTGAAAATACTGGATATGATATTATTATAGCACCTACTGTTGCAGATGAATATTATAGACACTATCAAAAGGAAAGAGCATTGACAGGAGTAAGAAATCCAATATCAACATACAAAAAAAGCAATATTGAAGAACTAAAAAAATAAAAAATAGAATTGAGAATATTGGAAATAGTGATTTATTGGATGGATATACTCATAATATTGATGATGTATTCAGTCAGTTAACTAGTTCATTTGAGATAGCACAAAATAATATAGAAGCGGAAATAGTAAAAATCGAGAAAAATTTAAAATTTGATTACACAGATAAAGATGATGTTGTTAAGTCATTCGTAGATGATTATGCCAAGCCGCCATTGAAACTTAAAACTAAACTTGATTGGTCAACAAAAGCAGATATAAGATTTAAAAATGGTATATATCCTGGAATAACAGATTTAGAGAAAATCTTTATTAATCATGAGAATTATATTGAAGAAATGTACTGGTTTAAAAAACAAGGTAAAAATACAGTTATGAAAAAAAAGGAATTTCTTGAAAAAAAACACAATTTTCAACAATATGGTGATGTCTTTATATGGTTTTATATGATTGAAAATCTCAACACATATAATGAAGTAATATTTATTGAAAATGAGAAAAAAGCAGATTGGTGGGATGAAAGAAATATTGATATTCAACCCATTTTACGACAAGAATGGAACGAGGAAGTACCTGAGTGTAAGTTAACTATGATTTCGTTTGACAAACTAATTAAAGAGTATTCAAACTCAGAAGGTTTAGATCCGAAATCAATTACAGAAATATTAAAATTTAAAGAAGAACTTGATAAATTGGAAGATATAGAGACATATGACCCATTAATTGATGTCTTGACAAATTTCGAGTATTATCATATAGAGGAATTGAATGATTGCTTTATTAATAATGTGAATTTGAATATGGGAAGTGTTGATTCTTTCGATATAGAAATTGAAGAAATCGAGGAAATTGAAAGAATAATTGCTTATATAGATTATGAAATTAGAATAGTAAATATTGAAATAGCGTTAAAAATTCATTTTCGGGCAAATGGAATTAGGTACTATTCAAGAGAGTATTCGGACAGTTTTTTTGGCAGCGGTATTTTCAACGTAACAGCGAGTTTTGATTATGATTTTATATTTGGAGATAAAAATATTCATTTAGAGCCATCAAAATCTGATTTTTCAATTGAATTGGATGAATTTGATGAGGAATTTGAAGAGGACGAAGATATTTAAAAGGCGTATACTATATTGGTTATAAATATCAAAATTCTTATAGAAAAGAAAAGTGCTATAATATATATAAAGAACACATTTGAGGAGTGTAAAAAATGGATTTTGAAAAAAGAAAAAAAATAATAGCTGAAATAGCACAATTAATCGAAAAATTACCAAATAGTTTGCATGATAAAGCGTTTGATTATTTGATTGGAAATTATGTCGAAAAGGAAAATGGAAGTTCAAACGAGCAAACAGACCAACTTCCGATTGAAGTAAAAGATAATAAGACAAAAATTAAAAAAAGCAGTTCATCTAAAAAATCGAGTTCTCAAGCTCAACCACAGTTAGTAAAAGATTTAAACTTAAGACCCAGTGATAAAAAAACCCTTAATGATTTTTTTGAAGAAAAAAAACCTAAAGGGAATATACAAAATTCAGCTGTAATGATTTATTATTTGAAACAAGTCTTACAGTTGGATGAAGTAACTCCAGATCATGTATTTACATGCTATAGAGAACTTGGATTAAAGATTCCAGCGGTATTGAACCAGAACCTAAGAGATTGTGCTAGTTCTAGATATGGTTATATTGACTTTACAAAGAATCAATGCAATACGAATATAAAAGGAATTAATTTTATAGAACAAGACTTACCAATAGTTAAAGACAAATGATAATTATCGAAAAGCTTGCGGGTTTTATTGAAAATATAAGTGAATTCAATGAAAAAAGTTCTGCAGAACAATTAGAACTTTTTTCCTATTTTTTAACAAAGCATCAAGGATCATTCACGGTTTCAGACGTAAGAGAATGCTTCGATAAATTAAATATAGTACCTTACTCAAATATAAATCAATATTTAAGCAAACATCAAAAAGAGAAATATCTTAAAAAAGCTCCAGGAAAGTATGTATTAACAAAAAAAGCAAATGATTTTTTTGATTCTTTATATGAAAATAAACCAAAAAAACATTTACCTTCAAATAGTATATTTCCCGTGGAGATAATCGAAAAGACGAGAACATACATAGAAAAAATCGCTAAAGAATCTATTATATGTTACGATTATGGACTATATAATGCATCATTCGTTTTGCTTAGAAGATTAATTGAAACATTAATAATAGAAATTTTTGAAAAATTCCAAGTATCAGATAGAATTAAAAATCACAAAGGAGCTTATTTTCATTTGGAATCACTAATCGAAGAGCTTATAAAAGAAAATACTTTGTGGAATATAGGCAGAAATGCAAAAAAAGGGTTTTCAAAAATTAAGATAAAAGGTGATTTGGCGGCACATAATAGAAGGTTCATTGCAAGAAAATCAGATATTGATCAAATTCAAGATGAAATTAGAGTATGCATCGAAGAACTTATACATATTTGCAACTTCTAGTATTAAATTATTTTATATCAAATGTACTTCTATTAACAGATAAAGAACAATAGAAATATTCATTTTAAGAACGTACTAAAAATCAACACATTTCTAATTTTCGGGTAAAAACGTGAACCAATACGGGCCACCAAAATAACAAGCATAAGCCTATTTCAATTGTGAAATAGGCTTTTTTATGAAATTTTATACTAATACTCAAAAATGCTAACAAAGATTAGGATATAAAAATAACCTACAATATAATTTAGTATACGATATCAAAAGCAATACAAAACTTATTTATACATAAATTAAAAATATACATTGCAAAAGAAATACATAGCAAGTTCTAAAATTATAATATATTAACTTATACAAGTATAAATTTCAACGATTTTTTGATTAATATCGTGATGATTATGACATGCGTGGTAAAATTAAGAAAAAAGCATGATAGATATTTATATAATCGGGAGGGTAAATAGTGAATGAGATTAAAAAAAAGATAGCTATTATTTCGATTGGTATAATTATATTTGGAGCAATAATAGCAGTAATCACCGGGAATTTTTTTATTGGAAGAGAAGCGGACAAAGAGCCAGTAATTAACGCTATACAAAATACATATAATTCAAAGCAAATGGAATATAATTATACTTTTCAAGGAAGAATTGCATATAAAATAGCTGGTGTTTTTGGTCCTTGGGCAGACGCTGAAACTTCGGGAAATGTAAAATGGAATAGCGATGAAACCCTTGATTCTAATTTTATTGTTTATAGAGAAAGTTCTGGGTTGTTACTTTTTGATACTTCAGAATATATTTATAATGTTGGTGATTCAGTATTCGTTGATAAAATTGATGATGATGCAAATTTAACATTTAAAAATACGCAAGGTGATTTTGATTCAACATATACATTTGAAACCGATATATTTGGTGATATTTTGAGCAGTATAACCGAAAGCGATATTACATCACTTGTTTACTATGAAGATTTAGATAAATACAGCATACAATTTTCGAATGGTATTAAGGGAGCATTTGCAAATCAAATGTCAAATTTAGCACAAACAGCATTTTCAGATACAGGATCAAGTAATCCGGTAGGTTTGAACTTAGATTGTGAAATCAGCCTTGAAAACGGTTATATTAACACCTATAAATTCGCAATCTCATTAGAAGTTATCGATGTGGAATTATCTTTTGAATTCAATCAATCTTTTGTAACTTTTGAGAATGTAACCATTGAAATACCACAACATGATAATGTAATTATTGGAGAACAACTGAGCATTGAAACATCGTATCTAAGTGGTTCACTAAGCACTTTTTTTAGCGAGTCATATAGCAACTATTCATTTGATTATCGAAATCAAATTGATCAAGGTGTATTTCATTTTTCACTCGGTACAGATTTTAGAGGCACACACATAGTAAATGAATTAAACGATATCCAATATTTTAATAATTATTTCGAATTAGATTCTGATTATAAACCAGATCTTACTGATAAAAAACAATCTATAGCACTGTTAAATAATGAAAATAATGAATGTTGGTTAGAAATCTTTAACATCTTGACCAATGATTATGAATTAGTTGACGATTACAACTCACAGTTCCAAGTTCATTTTACAAACTTTGATTATAACTCACTTATTAACAATATAGAATTTATAGTTATTGAAGTTGACGAGGATAAAACAGAATACAAATTAGGGGTATCGGGGGATTCTATATTTTTGTTTTTTAATTTACTTAATGAATCAATTGAATATCAAGCATATCAATATAAAGATAATCTTATAATAGGAGCTTTAGAAATCAGTATAATAACAAACCAAAACGATATAATACAAGAAATTAATATCTTTTCTGAAGGAAAATATCTAGATATAAACGATGTTAATCAAAATTTTACAATTAAACTAGATTATGTAATTGGTGATTTATCGATTGATCAATATGAAATACCAACAACAAAGGAAAATGTTAATTAAATATGGAACACCATTATTAAATAATTTGGAGATTAAAAATGAATATAAAAAACGAAATTTATCAGCTAGTTGGCGAAGTTATTGAACTAATTCAATATATTGAATGGAATTTATGCTTAGAGTTAAATATAGACGGATTCAGTAGTTACACACTTAGTCAGATTAGGGTGATGATATCTGACGCAAAAATATCCGATGACGATACTTTAAACAATCTATTAACTATATTAAACAAAAGAAACGATTTGATTCATCAATACTTCAAGAGAATGGATTTCGTTGAACAATCTGAAAACAATGATTTTCTTATTAACCAACGCAATTATCTGATTAATTTTTTCAATAAAATCCAACTATTTAACAACGCTTTGGTAGAAACAAGTGATTAAGAAAATAAAATGGGCTTTCTTTGAAAGTTTAGGGTTATTTATTATTTATCAAATATCAATAGTTGCTAATGAAATTATTCAAGAACAAATAAATCAATCAGTAACGGACAATGAGCAGGTAAATCTATTGTTAAGAATGATTGGGTTTGTTTTTAGTGTACTTTCAACTGGTTATTTTGAGTTAGTCGTAGGAATTGTAATAATATCTTTAACGTTACTAAAGGAAAATGATGAATAATATATTTTTTGGTTATTCATAGTCTTTAATCATCTAGGAGGTTATGATCATCTCATATTTAACATATGCAATACACGATGGTGAACTGATTTATGTAGATAATGTAAAAAATGGATTAAATTGTAATTGTTTTTGCCCTGCATGTGGAGAAAAATTAGTTGCTAGAAATAAAGGCAAAGTTAAATCTCATCACTTTGCACATTATTTTGGTACTGATTGTTCTGGTGCAGTACAAACAGCGTTGCATTTGCTAGCTAAAGAAATTATATTAGAGGAAAAAAATATATTATTGCCTAAATATGATACTTTAGAATACAGAATAGTAGATCAAAAAATATATCAATGCGAAACGGTTTATCTGGAGAAAAAAATAGAGTCTTTTGTTCCTGATGTCATAGTAAACTCGATTGATGGTGAAAAAATCCTAATTGAAATAAAAGTTACTCACGGTATAGATGAATTCAAGTTGAATAAAATAAGAGCTGCCAATATATCAACAGTAGAAATAGATTTGTCTAACACACACCAAGACATCACTAAAGAAAATTTAAGGAAAATCATTTTAGAAGAATCAAAACTAAAACATTGGATATATCATAAAGAAGGTAATGAATTTCATAGTAAAATTTATGAAAACTCAGTAATTAAACCAATAATAAGAAGAGAATTTGAGTATTATGTTGATAACTGTCCTTTAAAGATGCAATTATCTAATAATGAATTGTATGCAAATGTTATTGATGACTGTTCAAGGTGCAAATTTTTCATCGAACAATTATTTGATAAAAAAACTAGTGAAGATTCATCAATTAGATGCTTTGGACATTTAAAAATAGATAAATACAAAGATATAAAAACACCACACTCAAAATCAGACAACGCAATAAAGATGACTACAAATTTATTGGAGAAATTATTAAAATACAGAAACGAAATCTTACTAGAGAATTTATCAAAACATAGAAACGAAAATTTACGGGAATCCAGCGAAAATGAGATAGATATATTATCCAAAGCATTACCTGATATAGATTTAAATGAAAAAAGATCACCGTATAAAACATTGATTGAGATATGGTTTGCAAATGAACAAAAGCCTTTTTTAGCAGTTAATAAAAGTGGATTTCAAGTTAAAATTAATCAGAGTCCTGCTGATCAGTATTTGAATGACAAAAAAATAGAAGGACTACTTATGGATCGAAAAGGAAACGATTTAGGCAAAAGAACCATATTTGGTGCACGTAAAAAGGATTGGAAATTCATTAAATTAATTTAGAGAAGAAATAACAAAAAACTAAAGTCACGGTTACATAGTTGTCACCAAAATATACCGATATAACATGAACTTTTATATCAGGAAATCTAGTATCACTCGGGATAAATCGTGAACCACTACGGGTCACCAAAATATTAAGCATAAGCCTATTTCTTTCATGAAATGGGCTTTTTTCATAGAAAAATATACAAAAACAAAAAAAGTACATAAATTAAAACAAACATTAAATAAACAAAAATTGCAGATTTTCCACACAAAGTAAAAAGATTATTTAATTTATGTGTATATAAGCAGTAAACAGTATTAAATAAAGAGAATCTATAGTAATTTTCAAAAATTAGTTTTTAAAAAAAACTTATATGCATATAAATTTCTGTGTTTTTATGACAAATGGCATTATAGTATGGTTTCATATGATAAAATAAATTTAAACTAGACATGGTTAAAGGGGGTTATATCATGAAAAGTATAATCAAAAGGAGATTTATATCGTTAGGATTAAGATCAATTCTAGTGTTTTTTGCTGGTCTTTTAATTATTACAGGATTTTTTGTTTTGATTTCTCATGAAGATATATTTATTATTGTTATTTTTTCAATTGTGCTGAGTTGGTTATTATTCAGTTTAATTATGCTTTCATTTTCAACACTAGTCTTCAAAGAAAAATATATGAAAGTTCGTGGAGATTTTGCAATTGAAACCAGTCAAATCCAAAAAGCGACAGTGATTGAATATGTTGATATCAAAGCAATAAATATAGTTGAGATGAAAGAACATACTAACTCACGTAGTGAAACACTCAAATTTACCTATAAATATGGCAATGAGAGGTTTATTATATATGGACAACAAAAGCTAAAATGCATTGAAATAACACTTACTGATAGAATAGAACAAATAGTTATTAATAAATACTCTGAAAAACAAATAATTAGAATCCTTGAGTTACTAAAGAACAACACACAAATTCATGAATAAAAGCAACCAAATAAAAATGAAAAAGATTTTCCTAAAAAGGAAGAAAAAATTCAAAGCAAAGACAAACAACCCTCTTCTTTGCTATCAAGTTTAAATTATAATATTCAAATTCACTTGCCAGCATCTAAAGATATCGAAGTTTATAATGCGATATTTAGAGCAATAAAGGAAAATTTAATTGATTAGTAAAAATGAAATTCGAGGTTTTTATTTAGAGAGTTGATGTTTGAGGCAGATGCATCAGTATTTCAAAGAGCAGGAATTCAAGTTGGTGCAGATATTTTGGAAACTGAAAAAGAGTTACAGATTGAAGCACTGGATGCATTTAATATACGTCTTAGATCTGATGCACTATAAATGTCAAGATAATACTCAGTACTTTTTTGTTTTGAAAACGAACTACGAAATTTAATAAGAAGTACATTTGAAGAGAATTTTGGTACAAACTGGTGGAATGAGATTCCAAAAAAGGTTCGTGATTTTTCTGAAACAAGAAAAAACGATGCTATTAAAGATTCATGGTTAGAGGGAGAAAAAAACAGTTTATTAGGATTTATCGATTTTGGGATGTTGGCAGATATTATAGTATGCAAATGGGATCTTTTCGATACAATAATACCCTCTCAACATTGGATCAAACAAAGAATGTTTGAACTTGAAAAAGCTAGGAATTTTATAGCACATAACAGGATGTTATTACCGTCGGAATTTCAAAGAGTATATATGTATATTGCTGATTGGAATAGACTAGTTGGGTTATAAGAAATGAAACACTGATAAAAACGTGAACCTATACGGGTCACCAATATAGCAAATAAAAACCTATCTCAACGTTGAGATAGGTTTTTATAAAATACATTTTAGTTAATTATTTATCCACATTTTTTTGATGTAGAACAATTTGTGGAAACGGGATATTTATATCATGTTTATCAAATAAAATTTTTAGTTCTCTATTTAACGCACGTCTTACGTTGAGACGATCTTTTTCTTTTACACCTGCAACAACTCTAATGATGACACCAGAATCAGCTAATTCTTCAACGTTTTCATATACTGGACCATTTACGATTTGTGGGATTTTATCTTTGATACCTGCTAAATTCTCTTTTAGTATTGTTTCTATTTTTTCTAAATCTGCTTCATATTCAATGGAAACGTTGGAAATGGCAAGTGATAATTCGTTTGAAAAGTTAACAATTTCTCTAATGTCAGAGTTTGCCATAATGAGGATGTTACCATTGATATCCATGATTCTTGTGTTTTTTGTACCAATTTCTAAAACAGTACCTCTAAAACCATTAACTTCAACAATGTCACCAACAACAAATTGTTTTTCAAATATGATTGATAAACCTGCGAACACATCTTCTAGAATACCTTGTGCACCAAAAGATACAGCTAATCCAGCAATACCAGCACCAGCAAGTAGTGTTGGTGTTTGAACGCCCCATGCAGCAAGTATTAAGAAGAGTGCGATTGCGACGCTTAAGTATTTCACAATATTTGCGAAAAGGATACCTAATGTTTCGCCTCTCTTGCCTTTTCTTGTGACTATTTTAACGAGTAACATTAATAAATAGTTCAATATAAACACAAATAATAAAATGGCGATACTTTCTAAGAATACAACATAGTTATTTTGAAAAAAACCTACGATATCAAAAAATTTACCAATTGAATTATCAATAATGCTTTCAAAAGCGGTTCCTGGAAATAAAAATCCAGAAAGACTTGCGACAACAATGAATAAAACAATAATTATTAAAACGATGATCGTTTTTGTATCGATTCTTTTAGCTTTCTTTTGTTCTTCCATTTCATTTTCTCCTATTCGTATATCTCATCATATAAGATATGTTTGATTGTATAATCTGTTTCATTCCTCACACCGATAACCAATCGATATGTTATATTTATTGGTATAGCAATGGTGAAATTCGAGGTTTTTAAATCACCATTTTGTGTAAACATAAATGTTTGTTCGCTTAACCACATATCATGATCATCTGTGACTTCATATAACTCATAATAAGGTATTTGGAAATAGTGATTAGGATCACTTGCAGTAATGGTTACTTCTATATAACCATCCGTAGGAAGAATTTCAATTGATAATTCATATGATGCAAGTGTCGTAACTTCCTCTTCATATATAACGGTGCTCTCTTCCCGTAATGTTTGAGGGTTGATGTATGTTACTACACCTTCTATGCGGTATGTTTTATTTGTTGCTAATCCTGCTATACCAACTTCCATTTCATAAATGTCATCACCTATATCAACGTCGACACGGCTTATTAATATATCGCCTATGTATGCATTGATGTGATATCTCGAGTTTAAGGATTCATTCATATCTCTATATAGCATCACATATATAGCATTATCATTAATTCTAGAAAGATACATTGAACTATGTGTTTCAAATGGTGGTATTACCCAAATATCATCAAGTGTTTCAGTACCATCATTGGTCACAGCTTCTAAATAAATATGAAAAGCTTCATTTGTGACAACATCGTGTAATTCAATTTGTTCACTATTAGATGTTATGGGGATAGAAGTATAAGATATTGGCATATCAGGTTCCCATTCTACATGATAACCATAATATAGATTAACAGATTGATATTCACCTTCAGGATCATTAATTAAGACGTCTACAGTATATGTTGTTTCAAAATCTGATTGTATCGTTTCAACATTTAAAATGAATCCACCTGTGTGATTTCTCGTTTTTACAATAGCACTGTCCAGTCGCTCTTGTCCATAGCCTTTAGATCCATAGATATTTAACCAATAATCTGTATCTTGTTTCAAGTTATAAAAATATCCTGAACTTTCGCCGAGACTGATGGGTTGTTCATAATATTCAAATTGGTTTTCTAAAACAATAACAAGCGTTGATAAATCAAGTGCGTTATCTTCATCGGTTACGTTAATTTGATAACTAACCGTATCAATTAAAGTATGTGTCTTAATGATGGTTGCTATTGGAGATTTAGGTATAAAAATAACAGCTACTACAATAGCTGCTGTTCCGACAATAAAAGAACTCATCATAGATTTGATGATTTCAAAACGACGATTGATTTGTTCTCCCTTTTCTTTTCGTGTAAGATTTTTTGCCATGATAGTTTTCCTATCCTAAAAACTTCATCATGCCTTAACGAGTTGTTCATATAGCTTTATTATACGATTTATATTGAGGGATGTCATTATTTTTTTTATTTATTCAATGAGGAAATTTTTAATCAAAAGGGATTTTTTATTTTATGTGCAGTCGTTTTGATGCTTGGCGGTTGTACACATTACGAAGAGAAGAACGATTTTATGAAATATGCTATTCTATTGATTGAGATTGTGAATGCATATATTTAAATGTGAAAAAATTTATCTAATTTAAGAAATTATACAATAAATCAAAAGTCTACAAACGCTAGACAACGATAAAACATCATAAGTATAAGTCATTTGATATAATATATCTATACATAGAAACGCTTTTAAGGGGAAATCAATGATAAGTGATGTGATTAAGCAAATTAGAATTGAACACCAATTGACACAACAGGAATTAGCAGAACAACTTTTTATTCATCTAAAACAATTAGTTCATGGGAAAACAATAGAACCATACCAGACATCTATATGCTTGAAAAGATATCACATATCTATCACGTGCAAATGAACGATTTAATGAAAGGTAATATAAGCAAGCCGTCTATCATTAAATATAATATAAGTATCATAGTTTCAAAGTCTTTGAAATTCATTTTAAAACACAAGGCAGCTAGTACATTGATTGTTTTGAATGTATTAGCTGTAATATTGTTAGCTGTTTTACCAGTTTTACCAATGTGGATATTTATTCAAATACTTATGATAACAACGATTATTTTGATGTCGGTTAAGTTTTCATGGTGGTACGTCTTATTAAGTGTGTATGTGATAGTAGAATTTGTGCTAAGATTTTGGTCCATCGTTGATACGCGTTCTTATTTGATAAAACACAATATGGGGGAATTAGATTTTATTTATTCACTTGGAAGTTTGATTGCTTTATCATCCATTGGTTTAATTTTCCTATATTGTATGTATGTATTTATAAAAAATAGCAAGCGTAAATATTTTTATGTAATCGTCTTAGTTACGCAATTTATATGGATAGGTGTGTGCTATTTATATGGAAGTTCATACAGTATTGTTTTAAGGTATAGTTCATTTACCCAACATTATGGATATCAGATATTAAGAAGCGAGTACTTTTGGCTATTTTCATTGGGTTATATCGCAATTATAGATGCACTAATATGGGGTCATTATTTGATTGATCGTACGAAAATAGCGAAACTATCATAGGTCTTGCTTTTTTTTGCATAAAATAATCAAATAATATTTTAGAATCATAAACAAGTGAGCTGCAGAGTTTTGTTATGCAAGAAGAAATAGAAAAAACAATAGATGAGAAGAAAAAAGAAAAAAAGAAAGCAATAATCTTTTTAGCTGTTAAATACGGAATCATATTGCTATACTGATTGGAAGAAACTATGTAGATCAATACTATTGGTTATTATTTATTTATGTGATCCCTGTTTTAATCTATATAATCAGGAAATTTAGATATGACAAAAGTCATCAACATTAAGTAGTTTATGGCATATAAAATAAATGTTAAAAGGTCATCTTATGTTTGTGGTGACTTTTTTTGCTTGTTTTGTTAATTACCTTGCTTTTTAAATGATTATCATATAGAATGTAAGTGACTTTTTAAACTAGTCCAGAGAGGCCAGTAATAGTTGACAACTATCAGCATTAATTGATTAAGTTTATCTCATGATAAATTCAACTTTTTACGCACAATCTTTGGACAAAGTCCAGAGATTTTTTTTATAGGTGAATAAATGAAAAATTTGACAACACTTGATGCATTATCTTTATCCGATATTACTAACATATTAGATGAAGCAGAGGCGTTTAAAAATGGTTTAAAAACAAATACATTAAAAGGCAAAAAGATAGCAAACTTATTTTTTGAACCATCTACGAGAACACATTATAGTTTTATTGCTGCGGAAATGAATTTGGACATGAAGATAACTGATTTTAGTGCTGAAACATCAAGTTTAAGAAAAGGCGAAACATTATATGATACTGTTAAAACGTTTGAAGTGATTGGTTTTGATGCATTGGTTATAAGACATAGAGATGATCATTATTTTGAATTGTTAAAGGATGTGAAAATACCAATACTAAATGCTGGCGATGGATCAAGTCATCATCCGACACAGAGTTTATTAGATTTAATGACAATTAAAGAGTCATTTGGTTCGTTTAAAGGCTTAAAATGTGCAATAGTTGGAGATATAAAGCATAGCAGAGTAGCACATACAAATATAAATATCATGAATCGTTTAGGTATGGAAGTATATATTAGTGGTCCAAAGGCATATAACGACAACAGTGCACCGTATATTACATTCGATAAAGCTGTACAAGAAATGGACATCGTAATGTTGTTACGAGTTCAACATGAACGGCATGTTGAAAAAAGTGAATTCGATAATCAAACATATTTAATAAAGTATGGTTTAACCATAGACAAAGTTAAACAGATGAAAGACCACGCCATTATATTACACCCAGCACCATACAACAGAAATGTTGAAATTGCTGATGATGTTGTCATTTGTGATAAATCACGCATCTTTAAACAAATGGAAAATGGTGTGTTTGTACGTATGGCTGTACTAAATAGAGCTTTTACAGAAGAGGTGTAGAATGGGACTACTTTTAAAAAATGGACAAGCATTTATTGATGGACAGTTAGTAAAAAAAGATATCTTAATTGAAGGTAGTAAAATTGCAGCAATCGACACTAATATTAAAACGGATAATCATGAAGTGATCGACTGTACAAATAAAATAGTAAGTTCAGGATTTATAGATGTTCATGTACATCTACGTGAACCAGGTTTTGAATATAAAGAAGACATTTATTCTGGTACTTTAGCAGCAGCCAAAGGTGGATTTACAACTATTTGCGCGATGCCTAATACTAATCCTGTACCCGATGATATAAAAGTTGTTAATGATATTCATAAACTTATTGATGAAAAGACTGTTGTCAATGTTAGGTTATATAGCGCTATTACAAAAGGCGAAAAACACAACGCCGAGTTAGTTGATTTCAAAGCATTAAGTAATAAGGTTTGTGCTTTCTCAAATGATGGTTATGGTATTCAAGATAGTCTAACCATGTTTCGTGCGATGAAAGAGGTTAAAAAATATGATCAAATGATTGTTGCTCATTGCGAGGATGAATCACTTGTTTTTGATGGCTATGTCCATGATGGTCAAATAGCAAAAGACATGGGATGGAAAGGTATTTCTAATTTAACTGAATACATTCATATTGCGAGAGATACGGCTATTGCAGCAGAAACAGGTGCTAAATATCATGTCTGTCATATATCAACAAAAGAAAGTGTAGCCATTGTTAGAGATGCTAAAAGAAGAGGTGTTGATGTGACTGCAGAAGTAACACCGCATCACTTGGTGCTAACTGAAGAGGATGTTCATTCAACGTTAGAGAAAATGAATCCTCCATTACGTTCAAAAGAAGATCACAAAGCATTAATTGAAGGATTGTTAGATGGCACGATTGATTTTGTAGCAACCGATCATGCACCACATAGTGAAGAAGAAAAAGCGAGAGGTATGGAAAAAGCACCAAACGGAATTGTTGGTTTAGAAACAGCATTTCCACTTGTCTATACGTATTTCACTAAACATAAGTTAGCAAACATAGAACAAATATTATCTTGGTTTACACATAAGCCAGGTGAAAGATTTCATATTGGACCTCAAACATTGGCGATAGGTGAAACCGCTGATATCACCATCGTTGATTTAAATATGGAAAAGAAGATTGACAGACATGCATTTTTTTCAAAAGGTAAGAATTCACCATTTGATGGTTTTATATGTAAGGGGTGGCCAGTTATGACTATAGTTGCTGGTAAGATTATATATCAAGAGGTATAACATGAGAAATGATTTATTAGTACTGCACCATCGTTTGATTGCTAAAGATACATATGAACTTGTTTTAGAAACAAACTTTTTAGATGTTAAACCGGGTCAGTTTGTTGAAATAAAAGTCAATGATGAATATTTTTTGAGAAGGCCGCTAAGCATATGTTCATACGACAATGGACGTATGGTTTTATTGTATAAAGTTGTTGGTGCTGGAACAAAAGCTTTATCGCAAATTGGACCGCTAAAAACATTAGATGTACTTGGACCATTAGGAAATGGATATACTATCAATACGCAATCAGAACACGCATTACTCATTGGAGGTGGCATTGGTATTCCACCTCTTTACCAATTAGCAAAAACATTAAAAGCACAAGGGTTAACATTCTCTATCATTTTAGGATTCAATAAACTAGAAGATGTCTTTTATGAAGATGAATTTAAAGCATTAACAGATCATGTTTATGTGACAACAATGGATGGTAGTTATGGTTTTGAAGGAACAACAGTTGATTTAATTCATCAGCATGATATTGCCTATGACTACTATTACACATGCGGACCAAAACCAATGTTAATGGCATTATTAAAAGAAAAACCGGAAGGTCAGCTTTCTTTCGAAGAACGAATGGGTTGTGGATTTGGTGCATGCATGGGTTGTTCGGTCAAAACGAATGATGGTTATAAGCGCATATGTAGAGAAGGACCAGTACTACAATCTAAGGAGGTTATGATTAATGAATAGATTACATGTCAGTCTTCCTGGATTAGAACTTGATAATCCAATCATACCTGCATCTGGTACATATGGATTTGGTTATGAGTTTCATGAATATTACGATATTAACATCTTAGGTAGTATCGCTTTAAAAGCAACCACGCTCCATTCAAGGTTTGGTAATCCAACACCAAGAATAGCTGAAACGTACGGGGGTATGTTAAACGCGATTGGTCTACAAAATCCAGGTGTGGGAAAAGTGTTATCAGAAGAACTTGTGAAATTAAAAAAAGTATTTCATAAGAAAGTGATTGCTAATGTAGCAGGTGACACGATTGAGGAATATGTTGAAACGGTTAAACAATTATCAACTGATGATATGATTGGTGCAATCGAATTGAACGTAAGTTGTCCCAATGTTAAAAACGGTGGTATGAGTTTTGGCTTAGATAAAGATATCGCCTACGAACTTACAAAGAAAGTTGTTGCTGCAACCCATCTACCTGTTTATGTAAAACTATCACCAAATGTCACAGATATTATACCGATTGCTAAAGCGGTTGAAAAAGCTGGTGCTAGCGGTTTATGCTTAATTAACACATTATTAGGTATGCGCATCGATTTAAAAACAAGAAAACCTGTATTAGCAAATAAAACAGGTGGTTTAAGTGGTCCTGCGATTAAAGCAGTTGCACTACGTATGGTTTATCAAGTATATCAACACGTGAATATACCAATTATTGGTATTGGTGGGATTATGAATGCTTACGACGTGCTTGAGTTCATGATGGCAGGAGCATCAGCAGTTCAAGTTGGCACAGCTAATCTGATTGATCCATATGCTTGCCAGACCATCATTAATGATTTAGAAAAAACAATGGATGAATACCATATTAAAGATATTAAAGATACGATAGGAAGTGCACACAAATGAGAGAAGTTATTATCGCATGTGATTTTAAAAACAAGGAAGAACTATATACATTATTAGACGCATTGAAAAACGAAAAACCATATTTAAAAATTGGCATGCAACTTTATTATCAAGAAGGAGCACCACTTATTAAAGCATTAAAAGAAAAGGGATATAAAATCTTTTTGGATTTAAAACTTCATGATATTCCAAATACAGTGTACAGTGCGATGAAAGTGATTGCTAATCTTGATGTGGATATTGTGAATGTCCATGTCGCTGGTGGTATAGAGATGATGAAGAAAGCGAAAGCTGCACTTGTTGAATCAAATGCGAAAACAAAGCTGTTTGGCGTTACTATTCTAACCTCACTAGATGAGCAAACACTACATGATGAATTAAGGATTCCTTCATCGTTAAAAGAAACCGTAAAACAATATGCAATGCATATTAAAGAGGCCGGATTAGATGGTGTGATATGCTCTCCATATGAAGCACCCATGATGAAGGAAATAGGTTTATTAAGCCTAACACCAGGTATTCGTTTTGAAACTGATGATCATCAGGATCAAGTAAGAGTTGCTACACCAGAGAAGGCTAAAACATTAGGTAGTGATTATATTGTTGTTGGTAGAAGTATTACGAAAGCAGATAATCCTTTGGCTGCTTATCGTTACGCAAAGGAGGAGTTTTGTTCATGAAAAAAGATATAGCAAAAGCCTTATTAGAAATAAAAGCTGTATCACTGAATGTGAATGAACCTTATACGTGGGCAAGTGGGATGAAGTCACCTATTTATTGTGATAATCGATTAACGCTATCTTTTCCACATGTGAGAACTTTGATAGAAGATGGCTTATCAACATTGATTAAGGAAAGCTATCCAACATGCGATATGATTTTTGGTACTGCAACAGCTGGTATTGCACATGCTGCATTGGTTGCTGATAGATTAGGATTACCGATGGGGTATGTTAGATCATCTAGTAAATCACATGGCAAACAAAACCAAATTGAAGGTAAAGTTATAAAAGGACAACAAGTGGTTGTCGTGGAAGATCTTATCTCAACAGGTGGTTCATCCATTAAAGTTGTGGAAACATTGAAGGAAGCGGGTCTTCATGTACTAGGAGTTGTGGCAATCTTTAGTTATCAGCTACAAGCAGCTCATGACCAATTTAAAAAAATAAAGATTGGATATCAATCTTTATCTGATTATGACACATTGATTCATG
The DNA here is from genome assembly GCA_963676765.1 of Acholeplasmataceae bacterium. GTDB lineage: Bacteria > Bacillota_I > Bacilli_A > Acholeplasmatales > Acholeplasmataceae > WOFB19. The sequence goes on along the minus strand of OY781159.1, from coordinate 100,293 downwards.
TTGCACGTGAACAACATGATATAGCGGATGATGCATTAGATAAACTGATCTTGTGGAAAAAAGATCCACATAATACACACTGGATGGATTAAATCGTTGATACCGAAATTGTCATATCTTCGATAACATCTAGTAATACGTTAATTGTATCAAGAGATGTTAACATGGGAATGTTATTTTCAATTGCGGCTTTACGAATTAAGAAACCATCTTTACTGGCTGTTTTATTAGAACTAATCATATTAATGACATACGTTACATAACCTTTTGATAATGTATCAGGAATCTCATTTGAGTTTTCTGATATTTTTTTCTTTATACGTGTTCTAATACCATGACTCTTTAAATACGTAGCTGTACCAGAAGTAGCCTCAATATTGAATCCTAAATCATAGAAACGTTTGATGGCTTTAAGGGCATCATCTTTATGATCATCGCTGATAGTTGCGAATAAAGTGCCATAGTTTTGTACTTTCATACCACTTGCGCGTAGTGCTTTATATAAAGCAACGTTTAATGACCGATCATATCCGATAGCTTCACCGGTTGATTTCATTTCTGGACTTAAGACATAGTCCATACCAATAATTTTAGAAAAGCTAAATACTGGAGCTTTAACGAAGTGTAAATCTCTTTCTTTGTGAAGACCAACATAGCCTTGATCTTTTAAAGACATACCGAGCATTACTTTAGTTGCTATTTCTGCTAAATCAATGTCGGTTGCTTTTGAAATGAATGGTACAGTTCTTGAAGATCTAGGGTTTACTTCAATAATATATAACTCATCTTGTTGATCCACAATAAATTGAATATTAAATAAACCTACGATGCCAATGGCTAAACCAAGTTTTTTTGTCCAATCAACCATTTTTTGTTTGATGTGTTCAGATAAAGAGAATGAAGGATACACACTGATGGAGTCACCAGAGTGTACACCTGTTTTTTCAATGTGCTCCATGATACCAGGTATAAAGATGTTCTCACCATCACAAACAGCATCCACTTCAGCTTCTTTACCAGTAATATATTTATCAATGAGGACAGGATACTTTTTATTAATAGCGATTGCTCCTGTGATGTATTTAATGAGTTCATGTTCTGAATAGACGATCTCCATACCACGTCCACCCAAGACATAAGAAGGTCTCACTAATACAGGGTATCCTATTTTATTTGCTGTATGTTTTGCTTGTTCAATGGTGGTTACTGCATAGCCTAGCGGACGATTAATTTTTAATTTTTCCAATACACCTTCAAATAAATCTCTATCCTCAGCTTTAGCAATACCGAGAGCATCTGTGCCAATAATAGGAACATCTAATGCATGTAATTGATTGGTTAAGTTAATCGCTGTTTGACCACCTAATGTCACGATAACTCCTAATGGGTTTTCTAAATCAATGATGTTCATGACATCTTCAATGACAAGTGGTTCAAAATATAATTTATCACTCACTGTATAATCAGTTGAGACAGTTTCAGGATTATTGTTAATGACGATTGCCTCATAACCAGCATCATGAATAGCCCATATTGCATGTACAGTGGAATAATCAAATTCTACACCTTGTCCAATACGAATTGGACCAGATCCTAAAACAACGATTTTCTTTTTGTCAGTAATAATGGATTCATTTTCTTCTTCATAGGTTGAATAGAAGTATGGGACATATGAATCAAATTCGCTAGCACATGTATCAATCATTTTATAAACAGGTAGTATATGGTGTTTTTTTCTAAACTCAAATAATGAAACTTCTGATGTTTGCCAGCACTTTGCAATATAACTATCACTGATGTTTATACGCTTTGCTTGTTTTAAAACAGAGACATTAAAAGGATTAGATTTTATTGTTTCATCCAATGAAATAATCTTATGCCATTTCTCAATAAAGAATGGATCTATTTGGCTCTTTCGAGCGATTTTCTTTAATGCGTAATTTCGTTTTAATAATTCACTGATAACGAAGATACGTTCTTCAGTTGGTGTTTTTATTTGTTTAACTAAGTCAGCTGTTTCATATGTCTCATAAGTTGGCGTTAAGATATGTTCAACACCAATCTCTAATGACCGTATACATTTTAAGAATGATTCTTCAAAGGTACGACCGATACCCATGACTTCACCGGTTGCTTTCATTTGTGTGGATAATTCAGTAGAAGCACTGCTGAACTTATCAAATGGGAAACGTGCTATTTTTGAAACAACATAATCAAGTGTTGGTTCAAAAGCAGCTTTTGTGTTAGCAATATCAATTTCGTCTAAATGATAACCGACTGCAATTTTAGATGATACTCTTGCAATTGGATAACCACTTGCTTTAGATGCTAGCGCACTTGATCTTGATACACGTGGATTAACTTCAATGACATAATATTGGAATGATTCAGGGTCTAATGCGAATTGAACATTACAACCACCTTCAACTTTTAAGGCTCTAATAATTTTAAGACTTGCGTCTCTTAACATTTGATATTCCTTATTTGTTAATGTTTGTGAAGGACAGACAACCATAGAATCTCCTGTATGAATACCAACAGGATCGATGTTTTCCATATTACAAATAACGATTGCTGTGTCGTTTGCATCACGCATCACTTCATACTCTATTTCTTTATAGCCTTTGATTGATCGTTCAATTAAGACTTGATGTTCAGGTGATAATGACAATGCATTTTTCATTAATGGTTTAAAGTCTTCATCACTATATGCGAAACCACCACCGGTACCACCTAGTGTAAATGCTGGTCTTAAAATAACCGGATATCCTAATTGGTTTGCAACTGCTAATCCTTCTTCAACAGAAGTAGCAATATGACTTTCTAAAACAGGCTCACCAATTTGCTGGCATAATTGTTTAAATAGATCTCTGTCCTCTGCTTGGGCGATATGCTTAAAATCGGTACCAAGAATCTCAACTTGGCATTCTTCTAAAACACCTTTTTGAGCCAGTTTAACTGCTAAGTTCAAACCTGTTTGACCTCCAAGCGTTGGTAGTAGGGCATCAGGTCTTTCTTTTCTGATAATACGCGAAACGAATTCGAGGTCTAATGGTTCCATATAAACTTTATCAGCTATTTTTTTGTCAGTCATAATTGTAGCCGGATTACTATTCACTAAAATGACCTCATAGCCTTCTTCCTTAAGACCGAGACATGCTTGTGTACCAGCGTAATCAAATTCTGCAGCCTGACCAATAACGATTGGACCACTTCCGATAACCAATATTTTTTTAATATCTAAGCGTTTAGGCATTATCATCACCTCGATGTTTTTTCATTTGATCAATAAATTCATCGAATAGATAGTGACTGTCTTGTGGGCCAGGTGCACTTTCCGGATGATATTGCACACTTAATACAGCATCGTTTTCATGTCTTAAACCTTCAATTGTATTGTCAAGCAGATTAATATGTGTGATGGTTAATTTGGGATGAAGTGTCACATCATTCACAACTGCATAAGAATGATTTTGAGAAGTGATTTCTACTTTTCCAGAGTTTAAGTTTTTGACAGGGTGATTACCACCACGATGACCAAATTTCATTTTATATGTATGAAGACCATTTGCTAAGGCAATTACTTGATGACCTAGACAAATACCAAATATAGGCACTTTACCTTGTAAGTCTTTCACGTTTTGAATAGCAGCAGTAACGTCTTCAGGATTTCCCGGTCCATTAGAGAAAAAGACACCATCGGGCTGGTCTTTTATAATGGTTTGACTATCTGTACCATATGGAACGACATGTACGTTACAGCCTTTTTCATTAAATGATCTTACGATGTTTAATTTCATGCCGCAATCAACAATCGTAACATTGTATTTCGCATGTTCAGCACGAGAGCGCCACGGTCTTTTACATGTGACTTCTTTCACTTGATTGTTTGGGTAACTATAACCTTTTAGTCTTGATAAACATTCATCCATGGGGGTATCTTCATCTGTTATGAGTGCTTTCATCGATCCCTCGTTTCGAATAATTCTTGTTATTTTACGGGTGTCAACTTCTGAAATACCAACGATATCATATTCATTCATCACGTCTTCCAATGTTTTAGATGCACGGAAGTTACTTGGTATTTGATTAAATTCTCTAACGATAAAACCACCTAATGATGGTACTAAGGATTCAAAATCTTCATTCGTAATACCATAATTACCAATAAGCGGGTATGTCATAACAACAAATTGCTCATGATAAGAAGGATCACTTAGTATTTCTTGATAACCGACCATGGATGTATTAAAGACGATTTCACAAATGCGTTCTTTTGGTGAACCGAAACCGACACCATGTAAAACTGTTTGATTTTCTAAAACGAGTTTTCTTTTCATTTTTACCTCACAAAAAAAGCCACCTGCATATACTGGTGGCATTAGTTTGTCAAAAAAATCATATCAACTTAATGATTTGCCTTTCCAGTATCACTGTACTAGTTTAAAGTATTCATCATATCACTATTATTATACATGGATAATATCGAAACACAAGGAAAAAAGATATGTGAGTTCATATTTTTACAATGTCTCTAAAAAAGAAAAAAATATGTCTCGTAAAACCGTTTTTATATTGCGAGTAAGTGGGTTATATGATATAGTCATTACGTAAGACGTATAATAGCTCTGATATGGTGAGCAAGTTTCTACCCTAATGCCGTAAACGTTAGGACTACGTTGAGATACCTATGAACATTCAAGTGGGTTTCTTTACGTTGCGTAAAGAAGCCCATTTTTATTTTTTTGGAGGTTAATATGAAAATTGGAATTATTATGGGGTCAACAAGCGATTGGGATGTCATGAAAGTTGCGTGTGATACATTAGATACATTTCATGTATCTTACGAAAAGAAAGTAGTCAGTGCACATCGTACACCTGAATTACTGGTTTCTTACGCTAAAACAGCAAAAGAAAACGGATTGGATGTCATCATTGCTGGTGCTGGAGGTGCAGCACATCTTCCCGGTATGGTAGCTTCATTAACAGAACTTCCAGTCATTGGTGTGCCAGTGAAATCAAAAGCATTAAATGGTATGGATTCTTTATTATCAATTGCACAAATGCCTCCCGGTGTTCCGGTTGCTACAATGGCGATTAACGGCGCTAAGAACGCTGCTTTATTGGCTGTCAAAATACTTGCACTTAAAGATGAAAGTTTAGCGAATAAAGTGAGAAGATATATGAATGAGCAAACACAAAATGTTTTAGACAATAGTGAGTTATAAGTGATGAGAATTGGTATTATTGGTGGTGGACAATTAGGGATGATGATGGCAGAAAGTGCCATCAAACTAAAGCATGATGTTTTTGCTTTAGATCATAATCTTGAAGCACCGATTAAACATTTAAGTCAAACATTATTTACAGATGGTTTTATGGCACCATCTGGTTATATGAAATTATATCATGCGTGTGATACATTAACATATGAATTTGAGAATGTCAGTTTAGATTGGGTTAAAGCACATGAAGATAAAATTCCGCAAAAAGTAAAAGCGTTAGAACTATCGAGACATCGTTTAATTGAGAAGAACTTTGCAAAGTCTTTAGATATCCCAACACCTGCATTTGAAATGTATGATCATGAACAAACATATCAATTTCCTTTTATCATTAAAATAATCACGATGGGTTATGATGGTCATGGACAATATGTGATTAAAGAAGAGAAAGATTTAACTGATATTAAAGACGTCAATAGATTGGAATTTATTAAAGAAGAAATTATTAAGTTTGATTATGAGTTATCGGTTGTTTTAACAAGAGATCGTTTTGGGCATATTGTAAATTACCCAATTCCTAAAAATGTGCATAAAGAAGGTATTTTACATTTATCAATTGTGGATCAATCCATCGATCAAGTGATTCAAGATAAGGCCATCCAATATGCAAAGACATTAATTGAAGCATTGGATTATATTGGGACATTAGCTGTTGAATTCTTTGTGGTTGGTGATGAGGTCTTATTTAATGAGTATGCACCTAGACCACATAACAGTGGACATTACACAATTGAAGGATGTAATGTCAGTCAATTTGATAACCATATACTTGCAGTTACTGGACAAAAAGTGATTGAACCATTTTTGTTACAGCCAACCATTATGCTAAATATCTTAGGTAAAGATATGAACTTAGTCGATCGATGTAAACATATGAATGACGTATATGTTCATCTATATGGCAAAACAGAATCAAGACCATATCGTAAGATGGGGCACATCACTATAACAGGTGAAGATTGTTTTGAAAAACTAACAAAAATCATTGGAGATCAACAATGAAAAAAAGAGTGTTTATTGAAAGAAGAGAAAACTTTGATATTGAACGATTTGAGCTACTGCACGAATTAGCAGATAATTTTAATATTCACTTTTCTAATCTAAGATTATTATTTGGTTATGATTGCTTCGATATTAGTGAAGAAACATTTGACCAAGCATTAACAACTGTTTTTAGCGAACCGAATAAAGATCTTATCGTTGAACAACCAACGATTGAACATACACTATCCATTGAATTTTTACCTGGTCAATTTGACCAGCGAGCTGATTCAGCAGTTCAGAGCATCAAGTTAATCAATCCTCATGAACAGCCAACAATCTATAGTTTTCAAACCATTTGTTTTAATGAAAAAGTTGATGAGAAGACGTTAGAGGACATTAAGAAATATTTAATCAATCAAGTTGAAGCAAGAGAAAAAGATTTAACATTATTAGAGAAAAACAGTATTGATAAACCACAGGTAGATGGTCTAGTTGAAGGATTTATCGATAATGAAAAGTTAGAAGACTTATATAAAGATTTATCACTAGCAATGTCTCTAGATGATTTATATTTTATTCAGTCATATTTTAAAAACGAAGAAAAACGAAATCCGTATCTAACGGAGATTAAAGTTTTAGATACATATTGGTCGGATCATTGTAGACATACAACTTTTGAAACGCATTTAAAAGATATCGTTTTTTCAAAAGATGATTTATCGCTAGGTATTCAAGAAGCCTACAATGATTACATCAACACAAGAGATAAATTAAATCGAACAAATAAACCACTAACGTTAATGGATCTAGCGACGATTAATGCAAGACTTGAACGCGCACAAGGAAACCTTAACGATTTAGAAGTATCAGAAGAAGTTAATGCAGCAAGTATCACGATTGATGTAAAAACATCTAAAGGTATCGAGAAGTGGTTGTTAATGTTCAAAAACGAAACACACAATCACCCCACTGAAATTGAACCTTTCGGCGGGGCTTCTACATGTATTGGGGGAGCTATAAGAGATCCTTTATCAGGACGTAGTTATGTTTATCAAGCGATGCGGATCACTGGTGCAGGTGATATTACTAGGCCAATCAAGGATACACTTGTTGGTAAACTTCCACAAAAAATAATTTCTAAAAAGGCCGCGCACGGCTATTCATCGTATGGTAATCAAATAGGTTTGGCAACCAGTTATGTGAATGAAATCTTCCATGAGGGTTATATTGCTAAAAGAATGGAAGTTGGTGTTGTTGTTGCTGCAGCGAAACAAGCACATGTTAAACGTCTATCACCAGTACCTGGAGATGTCATCATTCTATTAGGTGGCCAAACAGGAAGAGATGGTATTGGTGGTGCAACAGGTTCATCAAAATCACATAACAAAAAATCGTTAGTCACATCCTTTTCAGAAGTACAAAAAGGTAATGCACCAGAAGAAAGAAAAATCCAACGCTTATTTAGAAATCCAAAAGTATCAACACTTATTAAAAAATCAAATGATTTTGGTGCCGGTGGTATCAGTGTTGCCATTGGTGAATTAGCAGCTGGGCTATCGATTGATTTAGATAAAGTACCTGTGAAATATTTAGGTATCAATGGTACTGAATTAGCTATTTCTGAAAGTCAGGAAAGAATGGCAGTCGTTGTTAGTCCTCACGATGTTGATTTGTTTATTGCATATTGTCACGAAGAGAATATTAAAGCAGTAGCGGTTGCCGAAGTCACAAAAGAGGAACGCCTGAAAATGACTTGGCAAGGACAAATCATTTGTGATATAGACCGTGCCTTTATTGATACATCTGGTGTAAGACAGTCAACAAATGTTAAGTTTAAACCGATTGAAAAAACATATCCTAAATCTTCTTTAAAAGAAACAAATAAAGATTTAAAAAGACATCTAAAAGATTTAAATGTTTCGGATATGAAAGGGATGGTAGAAATGTTTGATGCTACCATCGGTAAGACAACAGTTTTAGCGCCTTATGGTGGTAAATATCAAAAAACAAAATCGCAAGCAAGCATTCACCGTATACCTGTTTTAGATCAAGATACGACAACTGGTAGTGCACTTGCATATGGTTTCAATCCATACCTCTCATCGTGGAGTCCGTATCACGGTTCAAGTTTTGCTATTGTAGAAGCAATCTCTAAAATTGTAGCATCCGGTGGAGACTATCAAAACATTCGTTTCTCATTCCAAGAATATTTTGAACGTATGAGTGACGAAACAAAGTGGTCTAAACCACTAGCTAGTCTGCTAGGCGCATATAAAACATTAAAAGCATTTCATCTTGCTGCGATTGGTGGTAAAGATTCAATGAGTGGATCGTATCATGATATTCATGTACCACCAACGTTAATTGCATTTGCAGTTTCACCAATGGATATTGAGCGTGTGATTTCACCTGAATTTAAAAAAGCAGGGAATCATTTATATTTGTTCAAGCATGATTTAAATGAACGTTATGAAATTAATGTAGAACAATTAAAAAAGAACTTTAAAATGATTTTAGATTTAAATCAAAAACACAATATCAAAAGTGCAGTTGCACTCACTTATGGTGGATTAAGTGAAGCACTCATTAAATCAACGTTTGGTAATGGAATTGGTGTTGATGTAAAAACGAATGAGAACATTTATGATTTTTCATATGGGTCCATTGTTATTGAAACGGCAATGAAGATTAATCATGCTGAGGCTATTTATTTAGGTCAAACGACCGATGATGGTTTGATTAAGATTAATCAATTACATGTTTCCGTTGATGAAGCATACGGATGGAATCATGAGACGTTTGAATCAGTTTATCCAACATATCATGAAGATGATAGAGATTTACAAGATAAACTGATTTCTATGGAAAAGACATCATTTCATTATCCGAAAGATGTTAAGGAAGTAGAAGTTTTATTACCAGTGTTCCCAGGAACAAATTGTGAATATGATAGTGCATCATCATTTGAACTTGCAGGTGCACACACGAATATATTCGTTTTTAACAATTTAACAGAAACTGATATTGAACAATCAATTGATCGATTTGTTGAATACATCAATGAATCTCACATCTTAATGCTAAGTGGTGGATTTAGCAGCGGTGATGAACCAGATGGTAGTGGTAAGTTCATCGCAAACGTATTAAGAAATGAAAAAGTGAAAAACGCCATTCATCAGTTCTTAAAAGATAAAAAGTTAATGATTGGTATTTGTAATGGATTCCAAGCACTGGTTAAGTCAGGACTATTACCATATGGTGAAATAAGAGCATTAAATGAAGATGACCCTATTTTATTTAAAAACACGATTAATAGACATATTTCTAAACTTGTAACAACCAAAGTATCTACAGTGCGTTCACCATGGTTAAGTTCATTTGATTTAAATCAACAACACATGATTCCAATTAGTCACGGTGAAGGTAAATTTGTCGTGTCTCAAAAAATGTATGAAACATTAAAAGATAATCACCAGATTGCTTTCCAATATGTGGATGAACAAGGACAAGCAACCTATGATCCAGTATATAATCCAAATGGATCAAGTTACGCAATTGAAGGTATTGTATCAAAGGATGGTTTAATACTAGGTAAGATGGGTCATTCAGAACGTTATACGGAGAACCTATATCAAAATATTCCAAATATCAAAACACAAGATATATTTAAAAACGCGGTTGCGTATTTTAAGAAAGAGGCTAATCATGAATAAAACATTTCTTTATGAAGGTAAAGCGAAAGTTGTTTATTTAACAGATGATCCAAACGAAGTCATTATATATTATAAGGATGATGCGACTGCATTTAATGGTGTGAAAAAAGCGACCATCACGAACAAAGGAAAGCTTAACAATAAGATTACAGAAATCTTATTCAGTAAGCTCATGAACAAAGGTATTCCAACACATTTTATTAAAGTTCTTGATGAGCGTAGTCAACTTTGTCAAAAGGTGGAAATTATTCCGTTAGAAGTTATCGTGAGAAATGTCGTTGCTGGTTCAATGGCGAAACGTCTACAGCTTGATGAAGGTACGAAACTTGAATTTCCTGTTTTTGAAATTTGTTATAAGAATGACGCATTAAACGATCCATTAATTAATGATCATCATGCGGTTGCTTTAGGTCTATGTTCCTACGAAGAGCTTGAAAAGATTTATGAATACACAACAAAAATTAATGATATATTATCGGGCGAGTTTGCTAAGCATGGTATTCAACTTGTCGATTTTAAAATTGAATTTGGCAATAATAGTAAAGGTGAAATTGTGCTTGCTGATGAAATCAGTCCAGACACATGTCGTCTTTGGGATATGAAAACGTTAGAAAAATTAGATAAAGACCGTTTTAGAAGAGACTTAGGAAGTATTGAAGAAGCATATATAGAGATTCTTAACCGTATTAAATAGGAGGTAACTAAATGAAAGATATTTTTATCGATGATGAACTTCATGAAGAATGTGGCGTTTTTGGTGTTATCAATGTAGAAAACGCTAGTGAAGTTATCTACTATGGTTTACATGCACTCCAACATCGTGGACAAGAAGGTGCTGGGATGATTGTTACTGACGGCAAAGAACTTTCTTATCACAAAGGTGAAGGGTTAGTAACAGACGTATTTAAAAATAATACGTTATCAGAATTAAAAGGTAGTGCTGGTATTGGGCATGTAAGGTACTCCACAACAGGTGGTGGTGGACTTGCCAATGTTCAACCCTTTTTATTCCAACATAATACAGGGGATTTCGGGTTATGCCATAACGGGAATCTCGTTAACTATAAGGAATTACGTATGACGCTTGAGAGAAGTGGGTCAATTTTACAATCAAAAAGCGATAGTGAAATATTTGCACATCTCATTAAAAGAGATACACAACCAGATCGTATGAAAGCAATCAAGGATGCGTTAAATCAATTAGAAGGTGCATTCGCATTTTTAGTCATTGAAAATGATAAATTGCTTGTTATGCGTGATAAGAATTCTTTAAGACCTTTATCATTAGCAAAACTTAATGGTGGGTTTGTTGTTTCATCTGAAACATGTGCATTTGATACGATTGGTGCAACTTTCCTTCGAGATATTAAACCAGGTGAAATTTTAATTATTGATAAAGATAATCATATGACATCTGATTTCTATGCTAAAAAACAATATCATAACATGTGTGCAATGGAATACATTTATTTTTCAAGACCCGATTCAAATATCGATGGTATTAACGTACATGCCGCTAGAAAAGAAACAGGCAGACAATTAGCTAGAGAATCATATGTAGATGCTGATGTCGTTATTTGGGTACCAGACTCATCGACATCTGCAGCATTAGGTTATGCTGAAGAGTCAGGAATACCGGCCGAAATGGGTTTAATAAAAAATAAGTATGTTGGTAGAACATTCATTCAACCATCACAAGCCATGCGTGATAAAGGAGTAAAAATGAAACTTTCTCCTGTTAGAGGTATTGTAGAAGGTCGTCGTGTCGTTGTTGTCGATGACTCTATTGTGAGAGGTACGACATCACGAAAGATTGTTGAGATGTTAAGAGAATTTGGGGCAAAAGAAGTTCATTTTAGAATTGCAGCACCAGAAATTAATCATCCATGTTTTTATGGTGTAGATATTTCAACGTTTGATGAGTTAATATCAGCACATCATACCAAAGAAGAAGTGAGAGAAATTATTGGTGCAGATTCACTAGCCTATCTATCAATGGCAGGTTTAAAAAAATCAATAGGTAGAGAAAAAATGTGCACCTCGTGCTTTACGGGTAAATATCCAACATATATATATGGCAACATTAAAGATGCAAATAAAGATGGTAAGTTTTAAGGAGATAAGATGGCAAATAAATATGAAGATTCAGGTGTGAGTGTTGAACGTGGTTATGAAACCATCAGTCGCATAAAAAAACATATTCATCAAACGATTAATAAAGGTGTTATGAGCGATGTAGGTAGCTTTGGCAGTTTGTTTGATTTAGGTCAATATAATTATAAACATCCTGTACTTGTTTCTGGTACAGATGGTGTTGGGACAAAACTACTCATTGCACAAAAAGCAAATAAACACCATACGATTGGTATTGATTTGGTTGCTATGTGCGTCAATGATATTGTAACAACAGGTGCTGAACCGTTGTTTTTCTTAGATTACATTGCATCCGGATATACTGATCCAAAAGTCATTGAAGAAATAGTTGAAGGTATTAGTGTGGGTTGTATTGCTTCAGGGGCTGCATTAGTTGGTGGAGAAACGGCTGAAATGCCTGGCATGTATCAGAAAAAGCATTATGACTTAGCGGGGTATGTGACTGGTGTTGTGGAAAAGGAAAAGATCATTTCTAATGAGGGCATGACAAAAGATCAACTTATTGTTGGTTTAGCTTCTTCAGGTATTCATTCAAATGGTTATAGTCTTGTCCGCAAAATATTTTTTGAAGATTATCATTATAACCTTGAAGATTATATTGAAGCATTAGATGCTAAATTACAAGATGTTTTATTAGAGCCAACAAGAATTTATGTAAAAAGCATATTGGCTTTAATTAAAGAAGTTAATGTTACTGGTATAGCACATATCACAGGTGGAGGTTTCATTGAAAATATTCCGCGTGCATTAAAAGAAGGATACAGTTTTTCAATTGATAAAAACAAAGTTCCTGTAAAACCAATTTTTAAAGTAATGCAACAATTAGGGCAAATTGAGGAAGACGATATGTACAATATTTTTAATATGGGTATTGGTATGGTCGTTGTTATCGATAAAAATGATTTAGAAAAAACACTAACGATATTAAAAGCATTTGGTGAAGAACCATATGTTATTGGTAAAATTATTGAGTCAAAAGATTGGGAGCTCATCTAATGAAAAATATAGCGGTGTTCGCTTCAGGCACAGGTACGAACTTTATAGCCATATATGAAGCGATTCAAAAACAAGAAATCAATGCTAATCTCGCATTCTTTTTCTCTGATAAGATTCATTCTAAATCATTGGAAATTGCAAACACTTGCGGTTTGCATACATTAGGACTAAGACTGAAGGATTTTGATAATAAGGAAGTTTTTGAAGAACGTATTGTCAAGGCACTGAAAGAAGCGAAGATTGATTTAATTGTTTTAGCCGGTTATATGAAGATTATTGGACCAACCTTATTAAAAGCATATCAAGGAAAAATTATTAATATCCATCCTTCCTTGTTGCCGGCATATAGAGGTAAGGATGCGATTATTCGTCAACATCATGATCAAGTATCACCTATGGGTATAAGTATTCATTATGTAGATCAAGGTGTCGATACAGGAAAAGTGATTTTCCAAAAATCAATTGATGTCACATACCCAATTACATTACATGAAGTTGAAACGATGATTCATGAAATTGAACATCGCTATTATAAAAAAGTTATTAAACAAATTATAGAGGAGATGGACAAATGAAAAGAGCACTCATAAGCGTATCTGATAAAACGGGTATTGTTGAATTTGCAAAAGACTTGGTTGAAAATGGATTTGATATTATTTCAACAGGTGGGACACTTAAGCATTTAATTGCAGGAGGTATTCCAGCAAAGTCAATCACTGAAGTTACAAACTTTCCTGAAATCTTAAATGGCCGTGTTAAAACATTACATCCACTCATTCATGGTGGTTTGTTATCACTTCGCGATAATGAAACACATCAAAAAGAGGTTGCAGAAAATGGCATTTCATATATTGATTTGGTTTGTGTGAACTTATATCCGTTTGTGGAAACAATCAAAAAAGAAGGAACAACTTTTGATGAAGCGATTGAACAAATTGATATTGGTGGTCCATCAATGCTTAGAAGTGCAGCTAAAAATTATAAGTTTGTCACGGTTGTAACTGATGTTTTAGATTATGAAAAAGTTATTGCAGAAATTAAAGCTAGTGGCGATACAACTGCACAGACAAAAAAAGAACTTAGTGCAAAGGTATTTCGCACAACAGCGGCATATGACGCATATATTGCTCAATACTTAACAAAGGATTTAGGAATTGATTTTCCTGAACGTTTAACGATGACTTATGACTTTGAACAATCACTTCGTTATGGTGAAAATCCACATCAACAAGCTGCTTTATATAGTGATCATCATAATCCTTATGCTTTATTAAATGCTGAGATGCTTAATGGTAAACCATTATCATATAATAATATGCAAGATGCCAATGCAGCGATTAATATGTTAAAAGAATTTAATGAACCAACAGCGGTTGCATTAAAACATATGAATCCTTGTGGGATTGGATCAGCTGATAATATCTTAGATGCATATTTAAAAGCGTATCAAAGTGATAGAATTTCTATTTTTGGGGGAATAGTTGCACTTAATAGACCTGTTGAAGACGCACTTGCAATTGAACTCAATAAATTGTTTTTAGAGATTGTGATTGCTCCATCATTTACAGAGGAAGCATTAAAAACACTGAAGAAAAAGAAAAATTTACGCGTCTTAAAATTAGATACTACATTACCAAATAAACCTGAATTCATGACGGTTAAAGTTAATGGTGGTTTATTATTACAGGCATCAGATCAATACTTAGTAGATCCAAGTGAATTAGATACAGTAACAACCTTAAAACCAACTGCAGATGATTTAAAACATTTAATGTTTGCCTGGAAAGTTGTGAAACACGTAAAGTCTAACGCGATTGTTGTGTCATATGAACATCAAACTGTTGGGGTTGGTGCTGGTCAAATGAATCGTGTTGGTGCTGCGCATATTGCTTTAGAACAGGCTAAGGCAAACGGGTTTAATAAAGATTTAACATTATCAAGTGATGCATTTTTCCCATTTGATGATGTTGTTAAAATGGCAAGTAAATACGGTGTCACAAAAATCATTCAACCAGGAGGATCTATTCGTGATGAAGATTCTATTAAAGCATGTGATGCTTTAGGTATAAAGATGGTCTTCACGGGTAATAGACATTTTAAACATTAATGAAAACATATAATGTATTGATTCTTGGTGCCGGTGGAAGAGAACACGCACTCTTAAAAGCGATCAAGACATCTAAAGTATTAAATAAATTATATATTACATCAACTGATACAATATTAGCTGAAGAAGCGATTGGTGTTTCGCTCAATCCTTTCGATCATGATGCACTTAAAGCATTTGTAGAGAAAAATGATATTGATTTAATCATCCCTGGAAGTGAAGCTTATTTAGCAGATGGTGTTGTTGATTTATTTAGAGGCACAGATGTGCTTGTTTTTGGACCTGAAAAACAAGCAGCTCAAATTGAAACATCAAAAATATTCGCAAAACAATTAATGGATACTTACCATGTACCAACCGCCTCATTTAAAACTTTTACGCATTTTAGTAATGCGAAACAGTATGTACTAGATAAAGGGGCACCGATTGTTATTAAGTATGATGGTCTAGCTGCAGGTAAAGGTGTTGTGGTTGCTATGACTATAGATGATGCGGTAACTGCACTTGATGACATGTTAAACGATCATAAATATGGTGAAGCAAGTGTTGTGATTGAAGATTATTTAGAAGGTGAAGAGTTTTCATTCATTGCTTTAGTTAATGGTGAACAAATCATACCTTTACCAGTATCTAAAGATTATAAACGATTAAACGATAATGATAAGGGACCTAATACTGGTGGTATGGGAGCTGTGTCTCCGGTATCCTTTGTTACGCCAAGTATGCAAAAGGAAGTTATTGAAACCATCATAAAACCAACATTAAAAGGTTTTCTAAAGGAAGGCATGTATTATCAAGGGTTTTTATATGCGGGACTAATATTGACGAAAGAGGGACCAAAGGTTATTGAGTTCAATGCACGTCTAGGGGATCCTGAATCAGAAGTCATACTAGCAAAAATAACATCGGATTTTCTAGAAACCATCATTCATTTACTCAATCATCAAATATTACCATTAGCAATAGATGATGATATTCATCTTGGAGTTGTTATGGCAACCCAAGGTTATCCGAATGCATATGAAAAGGGATTTTTGATTGATGCTGATATTACACAAGATGAGTATCTTCACATGGGTGTCAAAAAAGAACAAGATAAATACTTCACAAATGGTGGACGTGTAATATTCGTAAAAGGACATGCGAAAACATTTTTAGAGGCGAAACAAAAAGCATACGATAAGGTGCGTGAAATCAAATGTAGTGCACTCATCTATCGTAAAGATATTGGTAAAGGTTCAGGTTATAAAGTATGATATGTCAATAGATTGTTATTGTGTATAACACAAAAAATATAAAAAACAGTTCATCATTGAACTGTTTTTTTATATGATAATGTTTTATTCATCGTCGTAATCTATATAGACAATAGCCAATGGTTATGCGCACGAATTATTCGAACAGTGGCAAATTTATTGTGATATAATAAGTCGAACAAATATGACAAATATCACCTTTGAAAGGATGCTTTATATGATATATGATGCGATTATTATTGGTGGTGGACCAGCGGGTTTAATGGCAGCAAACCAGCTATCATTAGCTAATATCAACTTCATATTGCTTGAGAAGAATGAAAAATGTGGGAAGAAATTATTATTAACTGGCGGTAAAAGATGCAATGTCACAAACCGATTAACAGTTAGAGAATTTATCGACACATTGACGTTAAAACATAAACGGTTTTTATATCCAGCTTTAAAGACGTTTGGGGGATTTGATGTTATTTCATTTTTTAAGGCACATGATTTAACATTAGTCTTAGAAAATAATTTCAAGTATTTTCCCGAAACTGAAAAAAGTTTAAGTGTATTAGAAGCATTGTTAAAAGATATCGATAAAAAACAAATCAAGTATCAACAAAGTGTAAAGGATATTATAAAAGAAGATCAATATTATAAAGTTTCAACTAAACATGATATGTTTATAGGAAAACATGTGGTAGTTGCTACTGGATCAAATAGTTTTCCATCTACGGGTAGTAGTGGTGATGGTTTGACATTTGCAAAATCTTTAAATATTGATTATATAGATTTCACACCTGCTGAAACACATGTTTATTCTGATCAAATCAAACATGATTTTAAGGCATTACAAGGTGTTTCGTTAAGTGCAAGACAAGTTAAAGTGAAAGGTATGAAAATTGCATATCAAGGCGATTTACTTTTCACCCATTTTGGATTAAGTGGTCCAGTCATTATGCATTTATCAGAATTTATTGACGAAGATATCAGATTAAATAAAAAATCAATCATTGAGTTTCCATTCATTGATTTAAAACCAGAAGTATTATATGAAAAACTACAAGCAGCAAAACATAAACAATTACATAAAGAACTAGAAGCATACACAGCAAAACGAATTGTTCATGTGATTCTTGATAATTTAAAAGTGACATCTAAAAAAATAATTGAAATTAAATATAAAGATTTGATGAAGATTTGTTACGCATTCACAGCATTTGAAGTCGTCATTGATCGCGTTCAAGTGAAAGAAAAAGCATATGTGAATAAAGGTGGTATTAGCACAAAAGCATTAGATCCAAAATCCATGATGGTTAAAGCGTATCCGGGTTTATATTTCATTGGAGAAGTGACAGATTTGCATGGGCCAATTGGTGGATATAATATAACGATTGCTTTATCCACTGGCTATTTAGCTGCGATCCATATAATCTCACAGATGAAACCCAACTCATAACACGATTTGGATTTTCATTTGGTATAATAAGGTTGAAATAACACATAATGAGCTTTAAAAGATACATTTTAAATGTTATCGAATCTATACCGTCATTCATTTTTTGATCAATAAAGTGAATGGATAATTCATGTAATGTGACGATCATGTAGGGGGAATTCAACGTATGCACAAGCCAGTAAGATTAAGTATTCATATAGTAGGATTTACAACATATATATGTTTAGCTTTGGTTGTATATTTTTTGTTTTTAAAAGATACATCATATGATCCTATATTAACAGCAATCTTATATGATGGTGTATTAATTATTGGGTTTATGATTACATCAGTGGGCTTACCATTACTAACAAGGTCATTTGATTTTAAACAATTCAGGAAGGATATACCTTTTTTTCTATTTTCAGTTGTTATGCAGACAGCATTGATTATATCTCCTATCATGACTGACATAATTGGTATTTCATTCTATGCCATCATCTTTGGCATGATATTCATTGGTGTAATCGTGACGATCATTGTATTGTTGAAAAATGATGCCGTATTACATGATGAAGACTTATAAAAGCAATTGCATCGATGATTGCCTTTTTAATATGCTATGATTAACGTAAAAGGTGGCAGAAGATGGCTTGCTGATTAAAGGTATTGCTAAAGAACATAAAACATATCAAACACCTTATGTTGCTTTAATCTTATCAGCGGTGTTCGCTAGTATTCTTGTTGGATTAGAATTCCTTGTTACAGCAATTAGTGTTGAATCATTATTAACGTTTGTTGTATTCGCAGGACTAATTTTTAATACTTTAATCTTTGTGTCGGTATTTAAATTTAGGAAAACATATCCTGTTGATAAGTATCCACGTTATCAAGTGTGGGGATATCCTTTTGTACCAATGTTCGCCATTCTAGGTTTAGTCATGTTATTAGTAGCAACACTCATAGAAAGCTTAATACCTTCTTTAATTGGGGTTGGTGTCCTCGTTTTGGGATATATTATGCATACAGTCATAGAAAAAAATAAAGCTTAATAAAAGCCTATCACTTGTTTGTGATAGGCTTTGTTCTTATTGTTTTTTTACTTTTTCTTCAAAACTACTGATGGTAACATACTGTTCATCATTTGTGATAGGCAGACATAAGAAAACAAAGATGAAAAAACTATATCGGATCACTGTTATATTTGTATTTGTAATCAAAGGCTCATGGTTATCAGAAAAGTCAACTGTCGTACTTGATATGAGTGTTGAATCAGGATTAATAAATTCTAAGTTTGTGATATCAGTACCATCAGACGTTTCACCAATCAAATAGTTATATGCATCATATACAATGAACGTATCAAAACGATTTTTCTCTGTTTCATATACATAAAAATCTATGCCATCGTAGAATCTTAAATGTTTCTTTCTAAATGCAAATTGTGTATCAGCATATAGTGTTCCTTCGTAAGATGGAGTTATACGATCATTTTCTGATAATGGTATCGTTAATTGTTCTTTCACGTTATTTGTCTGTATATCCACTATTGCTAGGTTATCAGTCTTAGTTATTTGATAAAAATTATTGTTGCTTATATTGAAGTAAGGTGTCGCACCATCAATCCGATCAAATGATATATTGTTATCTTCATAATAGACATAAGAAGTACTTGTTTCTATAAACAAGCGATTACTAATCACTTTTAAATTCACATTTGTAATCGTTTGATCAACTTGCATCGAAGGATTATATAAGGTATATGATTGTTGATCTTCTTTGACAATAAAGCGATCTTGATCGTTTAAATTCACATAATAACTTTCTTTGTTTGATGTTTCAGGAATGATAGTCATTGTGCCATCGTTGATATGATATAAACCTGAACTTGTTACAACGATTGTATCATTTTGACCAAAAAATCTTAGATAATCACCACTAAACATTTCACCATCAGCGCTCAATGACAGAAAATGTTCGGTTGGTAAATCACCTTCTTCAAGAACATTTCGAATAACTAATGTCGTATCGCCAGCATCTGAATGAACAATCATACGATCAGTTGTAAAATAATCTTCTTCATATAATGTTTGAGAAGCAATTAAAGTCATCTTCGACCAATCAAGCGATGTGTTATCAGTTATAAACATATGATACGATTCCATATGTTCACTCCGATTGAGCATTTGGGAAGTAATGCTTTCTTTTGCGCTAGCAATATAAAAACTAATAACACCAGCTAATACGATAGCAGCTATCAAATAGTAAAACACTTGAAGATAAGTGCTCGATGTTAGGAATTGTTTCTTGATTAATTCTGTAAGTATATGCATAATTTTTTTTATGAAGAGGGATAAAAAACATAAAAGTATGGATGCACCAATTGACAAGAAGATAGTGAAAAGTTGTGAATTGAATGTTCTAAATAAATACATAAAAACTAAAAATGGCACAAATGTTGTTACCTGTATTATGACACTATTTTTAGTTGTTTCAAAAAGCACTATTTCATCACCATTTAGACGATGATTAATTGAAAGGTGTATAAATGAAGAGAAAAAGAAGATGATTACAAATAGTGCAACTAGATATATGCTTGTTGAAATAGTTAAACTAAGAAATATCATCATAAACGAATAAGTCTTGATAATATCAAATATTGTGTATAATAAAAAATGATCTGTAGCAACCATATAAGCTGTTTTCCGATTATAATAGACTGCAGTTAAAATAGCTAAAATTGCTGGTGTAATCCAAGTGGTTAGTAACATTTTTATCCCCCAAAGTTTAAATGTGTAATATTACGTATATAATATTATATTATATTCATTATTGGATGTCAAAAATGACAAGCGGGGGGATATGTTGAAAACGTAAGTCGACAATGGTAAAATAAACATACATTTTTAGGTATAAGGAGACATGATTAATGTCTAATATTAAACTAGCTTTTTTCTTAAATTTATTTTTCACCATCTTTGAAATAATTGGTGGTATCTTAACAAACTCTGTTGCGTTAGTGTCTGATGCTATTCATGATTTAGGAGATTCTTTATCATTAGGTGTATCGTGGATACTAGAACATATTTCTAAAAAGAAACCAACAGCTAAGTTTACATATGGATATGGTCGTTTCTCTGTATTAGGTGGGTTTATTACAAGTGCCTTCTTAGTTGTGGGTATTGTTTTTGTATTAATTGAAGCTATACCTAGATTATTAAGTCCAGAAGTGATAAATGCACCAATCGTTTTACTATTTGCTGTTGTTGGATTATTAGTGAATGGATTTGCTGCATATAAAACAGCTAAAGGACATAGTATTAATGAACGCGTTATATCACTCCATTTATTAGAAGATGTGATTGGTTGGGCAGTATTGTTAATTGTTGCTGGAATTATGTCTATTTGGACAATACCAATTTTAGACCCTATATTATCTATTTTGTATAGCTTATTTATTTTATATCATGTATTCAAAAATTTAAAAGAAATAGGGTATGTGTTTTTAGAAGGTTTCAATCAAAGTGTTGATGATGATAAGATGAAATCAAAATTATTATTTGATGAAAAAATCATTGATGTTCATCATATGCATTACTGGACATTAGATGGTAGACATAACTATATGTCGTTACATGTATTATTAGATGATCATACTAAACCAAAGGAACATGATGAATTAATCAAAGAAATGAAACATATCTTAAAACATAACAACTTTCATCATATTACGATTGAAACAGAATACACACCATGTGAACATAAAAATTGTGAACCAGAAGTAGAACCAGTAGGTCATCATCACCATCATCATTAATGGTATATAAAATTAACCTACTGTATGGTATAAAGAAAGTGCAAATAAGAAAATATCATTGATAACGTTAATAGGGTATTATAATGCATAAAGATTTAATAACAATATATGAGATATAATCAGTCTATTTCGTTTTGAGATAGACTGATTTATATATATATTTACAAGAGTGCTTATTTAGACAAATTATTTTTATGCCATGCTATAATTAGCATAAAGGGAAGTGGTGTAATGAAAGCAATGAGACCATATATGTTTTTTGTTATAGTTATGATTGTTTTTATTATGTTCTTTTATATGAATCAAGAAGAAGATGAGTTTATCATTGAACAACCAACATCCATGTCTAATGATTGGTCCCATGATAATGAAATGATATCATTACCTGCTGATTTAGTTATTGAAGAGAATGAACGTTTTACGATCACAACAACATTGGATGAGAATTTTTCAACTCCACAGCATATTTTGTTTCGATCATCGCTACAAGAAATTTCCATTACACTAGATGGTGAAGTTATTTATGAAAGAACATATGGAACGTCACTGACTAGACCATTTGTTTCAATGTGGCATATTGTGTCACTACCAGGGCATTCTGATGGCAGTATATTGACTGTTACGCTTTCATCACCATATGGTAATATTGGCGGCACAGTTAATGATATTTCCTATGGTACAGAAGCCATGATTTATGCATCTTTGATTAGAGCATATGGTTTAAGATTCATTCTTATATCGCTTATATTTATTATTGGATTCATCATGATGATATTTGATTCCCCACTATTTAAACATGAAAAACGTGGGTTTGTATATTTAGGATTATTTGCAGTATTGTTATCCCTGTGGATGTTTGCAGAATCAAAAATGATTCAGTTTTTTACGGGTAGTCAACTGCTGATAGGAACACTTGCTTATTTAGTGTTACCACTCTTTCCTCAACCAATGATTACATATTTAAATAAGTATATAATTAAACATTATAAGTGGCCACTCATTGCATTAAGAGTTATTTATATCATCCAATTTCTCATTGTATCACTCTTTTATTTGTTCGGTATTGCTAGTTTCTTCGAAACATTAATTCCAACGCAAATAGCAATCGGAGTAGGTATTATAGTGATACTTACAGTACTCATTTTAGAAACGTTTAAATATCATAATAAAACATCATCCACATTTCTTAAATCATTTGTAGTTTTAGCTATATTTGGTATTGCAGAGTTGATTAATTTTATGCTAGGTTATTACCGCAATACATCATTATATTTATCGATTGGGATGGTTTTTTTAATGATTGCGTTATTTATTAATTATGCAAAATATAATATCCAACAGATTAAGAACTCAAAAGAAAAAGAATTGTATGAAAAACTTGCATTTATTGATCACGTGACACAAGGGAAAAATAGACTATCCTTCGAACAAGATTTAGATCTTATTTTTAATAATAAACAAAACTTAACATTTCGTTTGATTCTCTTTGATCTAGACAGTCTAAAACACATTAATGATACATATGGTCATGTTGAAGGAGATCAAGCGATTAAACATGCATTCAAAATTATTAGTGAAACATTTGAAGATAAAGGCACATGTTATCGTATTGGTGGAGA
This sequence comes from Acholeplasmataceae bacterium, assembly GCA_963676765.1. Lineage (GTDB taxonomy): Bacteria > Bacillota_I > Bacilli_A > Acholeplasmatales > Acholeplasmataceae > WOFB19. The sequence goes on along the minus strand of OY781159.1, from coordinate 76,939 downwards.
TGAGTTTGCATGTATTTATCTGGATAATGATGAGGCTGTCTATCTAGATAAGAGTAAATCCGTATTTGATAAAGCACAAGTATTAAATAAAGATTTGCCATACCATTTTGGACTGTCTTATGGATCAGCAGTAAGTAAACCCTTGGACATGAACACAAAAGATTTTTTAAGATTAGCTGATAAAGATATGTATCAACATAAGAAAAGAAATAAAAATCGAATTAAATAGGACGATACAATTTATGTACAGTCCTATTTTTTTGTTAGTAGAGACTTAAAATTTGAAGTTGAATTATATGTTTAAAAATGAAAAACGTTTTTTTCTTAAAGCTATGTAATTACTATTGAAATTCATGATAAGGGTTCTGTTATGGGATTATCACCTGTTTTTAAATGGGATTGTCTAATTATGACATTTCAGAACTTACATATTTCTTAAAGTTATAGAAAGGTAATAACCAGCAGTCAATCAAGTGAAATCCAACCTCTCTAAATAGAATAGAAAATGGCTTTTCAGTCATCTCAATGTTTGATGATGAAGTACACCAAAAAGATAATTTAAAAATACTTTATTTCAAATTATCGAAAGAAGCATGTGAAACTATAAAAAAAAGAAAAGGGCAATTAAGCCCTTTTCTATTTCTTTAGACTTCGATGATTGCGTCTGTCGGACAAACTTCCTGGCAGGCTCCGCAGTCGATGCAGATATCTTCATCAATGATAAAGATTGGATCACCTTCGGAAATGCATTCAACCGGACATTCCGGTACACATGCACCACACGCAATGCAGTCATCTGTAATTCTTCTTGGCATGAGAGTTCCTCCGTAGCGTTATGATACTTCTATATTACAATAAAGCAAGCAAAATGTAAATAAGAGATTTGCTTTTTGAACATTGTTATCGCTTGATAAGTCGTGTATAATGATAATAAGATTTTTCACTAAAGATGGTGACATGCTTATGCTTTATAAACCAGCATTAAGAAAAGCCTATATCATTGCTTTTGCTTTTGTTGTTTTAATTGCTTTAATGACAATTATTTTTCGAAGTGCAAATGATGTGGCTTTAATTATACCAAAAGCACCGTTGAGTGAAGGATGGTTTATTGAGCATCAAGGTGAAGAAGTTGTACTTTATGAATACCCAACAAGAGTGGCTGCAGATCCAGGTGAACACTATACGATATATAAAACAATTCATGCTTCGGATCAACCATTATACTTATTGTTATATACAGATCATCAGGATGTCATTATTAGATTAAATGATGATATTGTTTATATGTCATCTCAAGAAATGAACAGTTATCGTTTTTATATTAATATGCATCATATAATAACGATTGAACATGACAGCGATGTAGATCAATTATTATCTATTACATATCATTCCCCGTATGCTAGAACTGCGGGTTTAATATATCCTATTTATGAATCAACAGAATCAACAAGTCCACTATATCAACAAATTGTGCTTCAACATGTTTGGATTGTAGGTTTTGGCGTCTTATTTATTGTGATGGGGATTGTTGTGATATCGATTAGTCATGTCATTGATCAAGCAAGAGCAAGAGGGAGTTACTATTTAGCATTTTTTGCCATCATATTTGGTTTTTGGGTAATTGTTAAATCAACGGCACTTCAGTTTATAACAAGTAATCTCTATTTACTTGGAGGATTACAGTTCACATTATTTATGATTTTGCCTATTCCATTATTACTTTATTATAAGAATAGTGTTACGAAAAAATTTGAACGAGAAACATTAGCCATCATCGGTTATTTTGGGGCACAAGCAATTGTTATTACATTTTTACAAATTATCGGTGTCCTAGATTTTGTAAGACCCCTATTGTTTGTATCTATAATGTTATTGATGACAATGATTACATTGCCAGGTTTTATTGTTGTTGATGTGTTGAATCATAACGAGCTTGCGAAAAAGTTTAGTAGATATTATGGTATCTTATTCTTGTATGGGTTTATTACGTTTATCAATGATCAAACATTTAATCATGATGATTTAGCAATATATAGTTTAGCAGTGCTTGCCTTATTAACAATTATCATATTTATTGACTATATCGTATATATAGAAACAAGACTGAAATTAAGTTATTTATCTGAAAGCTATGAAAAATTGGCTTATATGGATCGTTTAACGGGATCTAAAAACAGACATGCTTATGAAGAAGATTTCGAACGACTCTTTAGTGATAGTGATATGAAAAAAAATCTTCGTCTCGTCTTTTTTGATTTTGATGGATTAAAATTAATTAATGATCAATATGGACATATTGAAGGAGACTTTGCATTAAAAGAAGGATTTCGCATCATCCTTGATGCGTTTGGTAGATATGGTGATTGTTATCGTATTGGTGGAGATGAATTCTCTTGTATCATCCAATCGCTTGATGATGACTTATATCATAGTTGTGAGAAGAAACTCGTTCGAGACATTAAAGCATTCAGTAGTTATCACAAATTCAGTTTAAAGATATCGATGGGGACTGCTATATACAATGAAGCAGAAGATAATAATCCTAATGATATGATTATGAGAGCTGATAAAAATATGTATGAACATAAAAAAAGGCGTAAGAATGCCTAGAGGAGTAATATAATGGCTGAACAAATTCAAATTAAGTTAGTTGGGTACTCTGTGGATAAAATGTCGTTTATCTTAAATAAATCTTTTAAAATGACACCTAATCATAAAGTACAAGTGAAACCGAGGTTTAATAGGGATATAACAAAACGTGATCAAAACAGTTTTATCTTAACGTTATCTCTATCATTCGATGATTATAATGATGATATCCCATTTTATTTAGACATCCAAATTTCTGGTGTATTTCAGGTAAACAACTGGGAAACTGAACCAGCATTATCCGTTGTCAAAGTGAATGGCACAGCAATTTTATATCCATATTTAAGATCACTTGTTACTACCTTAACTGCAAATGGTAATGTACCACCCTATATTTTACCAATAACAAACCCAGCACAGCTTTTTAAGGATAAATAAAAAAGCGCTTGCTGCATAGCGCTTTTTATTAGGAGAGAAAAAAACTCGTTCACCCCTTGGGGTGTATCCATACCAATTATATGACTTTAAAATGAAAAGTCAACTGCTATGCTAGAATTGTTTAGTCGCACCATGATTTCCCATAATTCACATCATTCAAAGGAGCACATATGACACAGAAAAAACAAAAAGAAACAGTCATGCAGATGATTACATTTACATTATTTTCAATTTCTGCTGGTGTTATTCAAGTTTTAACGTTTACAATCATGTATGAATGGCTTGGTATTGTTTATTGGCTATCATATTTAACTGCATTAGTGCTATCTGTATTATGGAATTTTACATTAAACCGTAAATATACATTTAAATCTGCTGCTAACGTACCAATTGCAATGCTGAAAGTTGCAGGATACTATGTAGTATTCACACCACTTTCAACATGGTGGGGTGATGCATTGGAGGGTATTGGTTGGAATGGATTCATTATTTTAGCGGGTACAATGGTTATTAATTTTGTTACAGAATTTGTTTTTACAAGATACGTTGTTTATCATAATCAAATTAATACAGCCTTAAAGAAAGATAAGACACTTGACACTGACCTCAACGATTAATAAAATATAGTGTGGAGGCGATATTATGTCAAAAACTAAAAAATTTAAAACACAGTCACAAAAACTTCTACATTTAATGACGCATTCTATCTATACACAAAAAGAAATCTTTTTAAGAGAATTAGTTTCTAATGCGTCAGATGCGATTGATAAGCGTCACTTTTTGTCGCTTACGGATACAACAATCCCAGCGTCAGATTATGAAATTTGGATTGAACCAAATAAAGAAGAAAGAACACTGACAATCCGTGATAATGGGATTGGTTTCACAGAAGAAGAACTCATTGATAACTTAGGAACGATTGCTCAAAGTGGATCAAAAGCATTTCAAGAAAAACTAGATAAAGAAGATATTGACATTATTGGTCAATTTGGCGTTGGTTTCTATTCGTCATTTATGGTTGCCCATAAAGTTGAAGTAAAAACAAAATCACCTTATGCTGATACAGGATTTATTTGGTCATCTAATGGTGAATCATCTTATAAAATAGACGCGATTGATAAATCGGATATTGGAACTGAAATTACATTGTATTTAAATGAAGATAATGAAGAAAACGAAGAAGATTATTCAACTTTCTTAGATGACTATACAATCAAAGGTCTAATTAAGAAGTATAGTGATTATGTTCGTTATCCGATTAAAATGAATGTTGTTAAAACAGATGATAAAAAAGAAACAATTGAAACAGAAACACTAAATCAAATGACACCAATTTGGAAACGTTCCAAATCAGATGTTAAAGAAGAAGAGTTGAATGAGTTTTATAAACGTCAATTTTCCGATTATGAAGATCCACTCTTGACCATTCACACAAAAGTTGAAGGCTTGTTAACATATACTGCGCTACTCTTTATTCCTAAAAAAGTACCGTATGACTTCTACAGTGAAAAATATGAAAAAGGTTTACAATTATATTCAAAGAGTGTATTTATTCAAGACCGCAATAAAGACTTATTACCAGATCACTTTAAGTTTGTTAAAGGTTTAGTAGATTCAGCGGACATTAGTTTGAATATCTCAAGAGAAATGCTACAACAAAATCAACAAGTGAAGCGGATTGCTTCTAACATTGAGAAGAAGATTAAATCTGAACTTGAAAAATTACTTAAAAATGATCGCGATAAATATGTTCAATTTTATGATGCATACCGACTAACATTGAAGTATGGTGTATATGATATGTATGGGGTTAACAAAGAAAAACTGCAAGATCTCATCATGTTTAAGACAAGCGCATCAGATGATTACATCACATTAAAAGAATATGTGGACCGTAAACCAGAAGCACAAAAAGCGATTTATTATGCAACTGGTAAAAACAAAGCAGCAATTATGAATTTGCCGCAAATGGATTTAGTAAAAGAAAAAGGGTATGAAGTTTTATTCTTAACGGATGAAATTGACGAATTCATGATTCAAGTCTTAGGTAGTTATCATGAAGTGCCATTTAAATCTGTCCAACAAGGTGAAGCGGATTTTGTTGATGAGGATAAAAAAGAAGGTTTAAAAGCTCAAGAGAAAGAAAACAAAGATATATTAAAAGCGATGAAAAAAGCGTTAAAAGAAAAAGTGAAGGATGTTAAGCTTTCTGCAAGACTTTCAGATTCACCCGTTTGTTTAGTATCTGGCGAAGGGTTGAGTTTGGAAATGGAAAAAGTTCTTAAGCAAATGCCTAATGCTGGTGAAGTAAAAGCGGAACGCATTTTAGAAGTTAATCCAAATCACCCACTTTTTAAAGCAATCCATAAACGTTATGATAAAGATCATAATGTGATCGATCGATATGCATCTATTCTATACCATCAAGCATTGCTTGCTGAAGGATTACCAATCGAAGATGCAAGTGAGTTTTCTAAGTATTTAGTTGAACTAATGGTTGATGAAAACTAAAAAAAATATGTTAACCCATAAAAAATGCGTTCAGTTTTAAACTGAACGCTTTTATATTAGTTTGTATAATGACTATCGTAAATGTCGTCATCGGATACATTATCAGCATCAATTACTGTTCTACCATAATGACTTGTTTCTCTTTGTGGTCTTGGTCGATAACTTCGATTATTGATTTGAGGCTTATTAGGTAATAAGAAATAAATAACAGCTAAACCAATCAAGAAACCACCAGCATGGCCCCAAACAGATATGGAACCATCACTAATGACGGATGCGAACGTAAAGAACACATTAATAGCGACCATAAACCGAATAGAACGAATTGCTCTTGGGTGGAACCATGAAGCTTTGATATATGTCATCAAGAATAAAGCAGCCATTACACCATATAATGCACCACTTGCACCAATTGTTGGTGTGTAAGGATTACTAAACAACCAAATGAATATACCAGATCCTATGCCACTAATGAAATAGAGTATAGCAAATTTCATACTACCAATCATTCTTTCAACAAATCCCCCAATATAATAAAGGAAGAAACTGTTTAAAAAGAAATGAAAGAATCCAGCATGTAAAAACATGGATGTTAAAATCCGCCAATAATCACCTTGATTGACTAGTATTGGGACGAGAGCGCCGTTATTGGTCAAGGTTACCGCTAAATTCACGCTACCATAACCACCATTGAAAAGTACAACAATGAACATGGCTAAGTTTGTGGCTAATAAACCAAATGTAACTGGATGACGTTTCATGAAACGTATCCATATATCTTTAAATGTAATAGTTTGCATATTTTAACTCCTCGCCATATAGTTTACATGAGTTTTTAAAAAATACCAAACAATTAGATGATTATGGAAAAAATACGAAAATTTCATCAAATTTGTTGACGTTGCTTAATTTGTTTGTTACAATTGAATAAAACGACCGACCGGTCGGTCGGAATAACAAAGGAGTAATCATGAGTAATTATAGTGTTAAAAAACCAATTACAGTTTTAATGGGTATCTTAATCGTTATTACATTAGGTATATTTGCAGTGACAAGGTTACCACTTAATCTGTTTCCAGATATTAACCTTCCCTATCTAGTAACTATTACGACCTATGAAGGTGAAAACCCTGAAACATTGGAAAGAGAAGTATCATCACAAATTGAAGCCGCAGCAGCAACCGTTAATAGTTATGCTGAAATACAATCAATGAGTTATGAACATTTCGCAGTTTCAATGATCACATTTGAAGATGGGGCAAATATGGATTCAGCATTTATTGAACTTAGAGAGTCAATGAATAATATTGCGTTCCCAGATGGTGTTGGAAATACCAGAATTTTAAGAATTAGTCCAGATATGTTACCTGTGATGCAAGTCTCTTTATATCAAACATATGCTGATGATGTTACAGATGAAGAAGCATTAATTCTTAATACAGCATGGATTAATGAAGATATCATGACAGATTTAACATCTATTAGTGGTGTTGCGGATGTTTCTGTAAGTGGTGCCTCTGATACCATCTTACAAATCAATTTGGATGAGACAATACTTGCTACATATGATGTATCAATTGATGATGTACTTCAAACGATTGAAGATCAAAACGTTGCTGGTTTAGTCGGGGTTGCATTAGACCAAGGTGAAATCAGAATGTTATATTTAGGTGATAATCCCTCTTCTTTAACGGAAGTACAAAATCTACCAATCTTAGAAGATGGTGGTGAGGTTATTCATTTAAATGATCTTGTCAATGAAGATGGTATTACCTATATAAATGCGGATACCGAATCTTATTCTAAAATAAATGGCACACAAGGTATTAACATCTCATTTCAAGCGCAATCTGATTATAGTATTACAGAAGTAACAGATAACATCTTATCAAGATTAGACGACATTTTAGATGACTATCCTGATGCGGGATATGATATCTTATTAAACCAAGGAGAATATATTAGATTATCGATTAATTCTGTTTTACAGAACTTAATCTTTGGGGCAATTCTAGCAATTATTGTCTTATTCATATTCCTAAGAGATATTAAACCAACCTTAATTGTTGGATTAGCTATTCCAATTAGTGTGATTGCAGCATTTATGCTCATGTACTTTACCGGTGTAACATTAAATATGGTATCCATGGGTGGTCTTGCTTTAGGTATTGGGATGCTGGTGGATAACGCGATTGTTGTTATCGAAAATATATATCGGTTGATTGGCGAAGGTAAGTCGAAAAAAGAGGCAGCCATTTATGGTGCCAAACAAGTTGCTGGTGCGATTACAGCTTCAACATTAACAACGGTTGCAGTTTTCTTACCTATCTTATTCTTAGAAGGTATTATTAACGAAATCTTTATTAACATGATGTTAACGATTGCTTATTCATTAGGTGCATCCTTAATTATCGGTTTAACAATGGTACCAATGTTATCATCAAAAATGCTAGATGATAAAAAACCAATGAAAGAATCTAAGTTCATGCACAGCATTAAATATGCTTATGAAAAGGCAGTGAATTTCACGATTCACCACCAAGCAATTACTTATATAGCAGTTCTTGGTCTATTAGTTGGTAGTTTCTTCTTGGTGTACAGTAAAGGTTTTATTATGTTACCAACATCGGATGAAGGTTATATTGATATTACGGTAACAACAGAAAGTTCAGCAACATTTGCTGGTCAAGCTGATTATACGGATTATGTGACAGATCAAATTATGGCTTTAGAGGATATTGAAACTGTATCAGCAACCATCGGATCAGGTGGATCTAGTGGCTTAGTTTCCATGCGAAACATGATATCAGGTGGCGGAAGCGGTATTAGTATTACTGTGAGCCTTTTGGATGAACGTGCACATGACACAGAATATTATAGACAAGAGATTATTGATTTATTTGAAGCGGTTGATTTTGATGAAGTTAACGGCTTAACTGCTTCGGAAATATTAGAAGTAGATGTCGCATCGCAAGATACAACAGCATCCATTACTGGTGCTGCTGGTATTAGTATTAAAGTATCAGGATATGATTTAGAAACATTAGAAAGTATTGCTAATGATATTACAAATGTATTAGATGGTGTAGCACACGTGGAAGATGTTGATAATGGTGTAGACCGTGGTGCGGATAACGTGAAATTAACTGTTGATGTAGATAACGCTATGATGGTTGGTTTAACAGTAAATGATGTTAATGAAAATATTGCGTATTTCTTCACAACATTAGAAGGTCTTGTATCAGTTACTGATACTGTAACATTAAACATTGAAGGTGTACCTTATGATATCGAAGTGCCACAAACATCTATTAGTGGTGGTATATCATTTGATGTCTTTGGTGGGTATGAACAATTCTTGAGCAATGTGTTATTGTTTGATGATGATACACGTGTATTAATGGATGCTTATATGGATAATGGTGGTATCCTTTACGTGCCAAATGCTTCAATACCTGGTTATACACCTGGCACACCAATAGCGTTTGTTTTAAATCCATATTTATATGTAGAAAATGATGCTATTACGATGATGCCTTCAGATCCATTTACAGTTCCAACTCTCGCATCATTAGCTGTTGCTCCACTATATGATAATACAGATGATAGTGTAACAAATATTGAATTGATGACTGGATTTTCAACGATTTATACGGATGGATCTAACCGTTTCTTAACCGTTACAGGTCAAATTGAGGATGGTTACAATGTAACACTCATTTCTAGTGATGTAGTTGATGCAGTCAATGATTATTTAGATAGTGAAGATTTCAGTGCTTATGGCGGTGGTTATAATGTTTCATTCCAAGGTGAAAATGAGGATATCTTAACCGCTGTTAATGACTTAGTCATTGCGGGATTAATCGCGATTGCCTTAGTATATATGGTTATGGCAATCCAATTCCAATCGCTATTGTATCCATTAATTATCTTAGGTACAGTACCATTAGCATTCACTGGTGGTATGCTAGCATTACTTGTAACGAACATGAATTTATCAATGGTATCTATTATGGGTCTCATTGTCTTAGTTGGTGTTGTTGTTAATAACGGTATCGTATTAATTGACTATATCAATAAACTAAGAGAACAAGGTCGTGGTGTTAAAGAAGCAATTGTTGAAGCAGGTAAAACACGTATTAGACCAATCTTTATGACAGCATTAACAACTATTTTAGCACTATTCATTATGGCGCTTGGCATTGGTCAAGGGTCTGAGTTATTGCAACCAATGGCAGTTACAGCAATCGGTGGTTTAATTTATGCAACCGTCTTAACGTTATTAGTTGTGCCATCTATTTATGCATTAGTAAACCGTAAAAAGATTAAGGTAGAAGAAGCAAAAGAGGCTGAAGCAAATGTCAACGAAGGATAAGATTATTGAAGCACTAGCAACGTGTATTAAACATAATGAAAGTGTCCAAGACATATCTATTTCAAAAATTGCAGAAATCGCTGAAATCGGAAAAAGCACAGTTTATGAACATTTCAAAAGTAAAGATGAATTGATTTTTGAGAGTTATAAGTATTTAGCAGAATATTATACAAAAAGAATTTTAGCTCCAATCAAAGAAGATACATTTGAAAAAGCATACAAAGAATTAATTAAACGCTTAATGGTATATGCCCAAGAAGCGAACGATTTAATGATGGGAATCTTAAGTGAGGGGCAAGGTATTAAGATGCTTGCTAAAAACAAGATGAAACTAATCGTAAATCGTATTCAAGAAGAAGTAGCTGATCGCTACTTAGAAATCATTCATATGGGTGTTAAAGAAAAGATCATTCGTCCTGATTTAACAGCAACCAAAGAAAAAGGTCATGTTGTTAAAGCGTTAACTATCGGGTTAATTATGCAACGCATTAATGAAGATGTAGATTTATCAGAAACTGAAGCCCTTCAATATCTATATAAATATACGGTCATTGCTTTAAATGCGTAATTAACTTATAAGGTGAGTTTTGTAACTCACCTTTTTTATTATGCTATAATAATTGGTAATGACAGGGAGGTTATGATATGAATATACATGCACTTAAAGACTATTTCAAAACAGGGGAAACAAGCAGTTATATGTTTCGTAAAATCCAATTAAAGAAATTGTATGATGCCATTGTTACATATGAAAACGACTTGTTAGATGCACTTCAGAAGGATTTAAATAAAACGGCGTATGAAGCTTATATGACAGAAATTGGATTTGTTAAAAAATCAATTCATGATACGTTAAGACATTTAAAAAAATGGATGAAGACAAAGCGTGTTAAAACGCCTTATTATCAACTTTTTACGAAATCCTATATCAAACCTGAAGCATTAGGTACAGTGCTTATAATTGGTGCTTATAACTATCCTGTACAACTTTTAATTGAACCGTTGATTGGCGCGATTGCTGCTGGTAATACCGCAGTTATTAAACCGAGTGAACAAGCGGTACATACCGAAAAAGTATTAATAGATATGTTTACATCAACATTTGATAATAAGTATATAAAAATTATTGCAGGAGATGCTGAAGTAACATCTAAATTATTAGCACTACCGTTTGATCATATCTTTTTCACAGGTAGCACACGTGTTGGTAAAATTGTTTATCAAGCTGCTGCGAAAAATTTAATTCCAGTAACACTAGAATTGGGTGGGAAGAGTCCAACGATTGTAACGAAACACGCTAATTTAAAACATAGTGCAAAAAGGATTGCGTTTGGAAAGTTAATTAATGCTGGTCAAACTTGTATTGCACCCGATTATGTTTATGTTGAGAAAAGTGTTGAAAAAGAGTTTTTAGCGTTGCTTCATCAAGAGATGAAAAAGATGAGTGAACCACATGGTAATCACGGGGCGATGATTACGGATAAACATTTTCAAAAGATTGTGAAATTAGCTGAGACACACCCAAACGGTAAAGCAGCTAATAAAAATGAGGAAAAACGTATTGTTGAGCCGATTATCATTCATGATGCATCATGGGAAGATGATGTCATGAAAGCAGAAATATTTGGTCCGGTATTACCAGTGTTAACATTTGAAAATGTTCCTGAATTAATTTGTGTTTTAAAGGAAAAAGAAAAACCACTAGCACTATATCTTTTTACCGACAATAAGGAAGAACAAATGTTAATTTTCTCATCACTTAGTTTTGGTGGTGGTGCTATCAATGATACGATTATGCATATCGCTAATCCTCATCTACCATTTGGTGGTGTTGGACAAAGTGGTATTGGTGCTTATCATGGTTATCAATCGTTTGTTACGTTCTCACATTTAAAGGGATATACAAAAAAAGGATGGAAGATTGATTTACCTTTTACGTATCCACCATCTTCCAAACAAAAATTAAATATCATTAAAAAGTTCTTAAAATAGTCAAAAGTACAGTACAAACTGTGCTTTTTTTGTAATATTTCTTTAGAAATACTTTTTTTTTAAGGACTAAAACATATCAATACATATTCTATTTATGTGTATGATAGAATGAACTTACAGCGTACTATACGTCATATTAATACGAAAGATATGGTGAAATACATGACAGAAAACCAAACGAATGCGTATCATACTGGATTGACGTCAAAAAACTTAACGATTCTCGCCATTGCTTTAGGCGTGCTATTATTAGCAGGAGCAGTAATATTTGGGTTTTATGTGCTGTTGGTTGCTGTTGTAGCAGTCGCAGTTGCAGCAGTCATAGAGCTTTTATTTTCGAGAGTTAGAAAGTTACCTTTTGATTATTTTTGGTTTGTTACGCCATTAATTTTCACACTGTTATTACCGCCTTCTGTACCGTTATGGATTGCAGGGGTTGGCTCATTTTTCGGATATTTTTTTGGTAAGAGTATATTTGGAGGGGCTGGTAAAACAGTATTCAATCCCGCACTTGTTGGGATTTTGTTTGTAACGATCTCATTTCCACAATTTATTTCAACCGCTTGGTTAAATCCTGTGACAGAAGTGATTGGTACACAAACACCATTATCATTATTAAATAGTGGTAATACATTTACATATACGTGGGGAGATTTATTCTTTGGGTATACATCAGGATCTATTGGTGAAACATTTAGATTTGGTATTTTAGTTTTGGGTGTGTTGATGATGGCATTGCGTGTTGTTGATTGGCGCATTCCGCTTGGTGTTTTAGGCACGGTGTTTGTTGTTACATTGTTAGGATATTACATTTTTCCTGATAATTTTGCTAATCCTTATTATTCATTATTTGTTGGATCAGTATTATTTGTAGCATTTTTTGTAGCAACCGAACCGGTATCTGCACCAGCTAAACCGTGGGGTAAAATACTTTACGGTATTGGTATTGGATTATTAATTGTACTAATTAGAAACTTTGGAACATTCCCTGAAGGCACAGTGTTTGCAGTTATATTAATGAATGCTGTTGGTGCTATATTTGATTCAGGTAAAAAGATGAAAGAGGCGGGTGAATTAAATGAACGGGAATCTTAAACTCATTTTATTTATCCTTATATTAGGTGCGATTACATCAGCATTACTATTGGGTGTTAGATCATTAACGGCTGAACGAATTGCATTAAATGCGGATGTCAAATTGAAATCAGCTGTTTTAGATGGTTTTGATATTGATTATACGACTGCGAATATTCACGATGTATTTGATGATGAAATACAAATCATCACTTATCAAAGTGATTCAGCAGATGATATTACATTTTATGTTGATGAGCGTACAGGTGCGGTAAGCTTTGGATATGCTGGTGGTGGTGTCTGGGATACGATTTCTGGATTATTAACATTAGAATCTGATTTAGAAACCATTCAAAGTGTGGCTGTATTAAGTCAAGCCGAAACACCTGGCTTGGGTGGTGTGGTTGCAACTCCGCAATACTTAGAAACGTTTGTTGGCATTTTAATGACGCCACAATTAGAAATTAATAAAGATGATGCACCTAATGCACCAAATGAAGTTGATAGTATCACTGGTGCAACCAGAACATCTAATGCATTTGAAGCGATGTTAAATGATGCATATACATACGCAATTAGTGTTTGGGAAACCGAAGGATATGGAGGTAACGCTTAATGAAATGGATTCGCTTGAAATATACGAAGACCTATAACATCTTAAGAGATGGTATCTCCATTAATAATCCGATTGCGATTGCAGTTTTAGGTATTTGTTCGGCATTAGCTGTTACAAATAGTGTTGAAAATGCGATTGCAATGGGCCTAGGTGTGACATTTGTTGTAATGGCATCATCACTTGTCATTTCGCTCTTAAGAAACTTTATTCCTTCGAAAGTGAGAATGATCACATATATGGTCGTAATCTCATCATTTGTTATTGTTGTACAATTTTTCTTGCAAGCATATTTCCCAACAATAGCTGAAAGTTTAGGTGCTTATGTTGGATTAATTATTACGAATTGCATTGTCATGGGTAGAGCAGAAGCATTTGCTGTTAAAAATCCTGTGAAGTACTCTATCGTTGATGGATTTGCTAGTGGTATGGGTTATACATTTGTATTAGTACTTACCGCTGCTATCCGTGAGATATTGGCTTTTGGTACATTGTTAAACATGCAGGTTATGCCTGATACATGGGTTAATTGGGTTGTCATGGCTATGGCACCAGGTGGTTTCTTTATTCTTGGTATGTTCATTTGGGGTATTCGTCAATGGACTAAGAATTTTGAAGAGACAATATAAGGAGGTAATTGACTATGAATGCATTTGAACTCTTTATTTCATCGATATTAAATAATAATATCGCATTGGTCTTCATTCTTGGTATGTGTCCGTTGATCGCGATATCAACAAATGTTAAGAATGCGAAAGGTATGGGGATTGCAGTTATCTTCGTTGTGACAATTACAGCGATGATTAACTGGCCAATATATCAGTTATTGGTTGCAACTAACACAACCTATGTTAGTTATATCGTATTTATTATTACGATTGCTGCAACCGTTCAATTCTTAGAAATTTTCTTGGAAAGATTTTTTCCAAAACTATATAACGCATTTGGTATATTCTTACCGCTTATTACGGTAAACTGTGTGGTCTTGGCTGTATCACTCTTCTTCGTGAATCGTGATTACAACTTTGTTCAAACAACAACATTTGCGTTTGGTTCATCTGTTGGGTGGTTATTGGCGATCGTGTTAGTAGCTGCATTACGTGAAAAAATGCATAAAGTATCTAATCCACCTAAGGGATTACGTGGGAAAGCAATTGTTTTCTTCATGTTAGGTATTTTAGCATTAGCCTTCATGGGCTTCACTGGTTTGGTATAGGAGGTTATATTAATGGAATGGATTATATTACCTAGTATACTTGTGGGGCTGATGCTCATTATCTCAGTGATATTGATTGTTATTGAGAAACTAATGGGCGGCGATAAAGAAAAAGCGATTCATATTAACGATGACACGACAATCCCTGTGCGTGGTGATGATACAGTGCTTAATACACTAGCACAAGAAAAAATATTCATCCCATCTGCCTGTGGTGGTAAAGCGACTTGTGGGTTTTGTAAGGTTAAGTTATTAAATGATGACTCACCATTAAAACCAACTGAAGAAGCTTTTGTAACACCTGAAGAAGCAAAAGATGGTGTTCATTTATCCTGTCAAATTAAAGTATATGATAATATGAAACTCGTTTTACCGAAAGGTTTATTAACCGCAAAAGAATATAAGACAGAAGTAACATATGTTGAGGATTTAACATATGATATTAAACTCGTAAGATTTCATTTATTGGATCCTGATACAATTGATTTTAAACCAGGTCAATATGTACAAATAGAAGTGCCTGGTATTGAAGTTGTTCGTGCGTATTCAATCGCGAGTGATCCAAAAGATAAAAGTAATATTGAATTATTAATTCGATATGTACCAAAAGGTAAAGCGACAACGTTTGTCCATAAAGCATTACAAAAAGGCGATAAGATTATCATGACCGGTCCTTATGGTGATTTCTTCTTAAGGGAAACATCAAAACGTGACATGATTTGTATCGCTGGTGGATCTGGTAAAGCACCTATTCGTTCAATTCTTGCGAGATTAAAAGCGGAAGGTATGCCAAGAAAAGTTAAATATTTCTTTGGAGCTCGTTCAAAACGTGATCTATATTATACAGAAGAATTTGAGGCACTAGCGAAAGCATATCCTAACTTTGAATACATACCAGCATTATCGGAACCAAAACCAGAAGATAACTGGGAAGGTGAAACTGGACTGATTACGGATGTTGTTGATCGTCATACAGATGATTTAACAGAATCGGAAGCCTATTTATGTGGTTCACCTGGTATGATTGATGCATGTATTCGTGTATTGTCTAAACATGAAATGCAAGATGAAAATATTTTATTTGATAAGTTCTAATAAAAAAGCACCTTCGGGTGCTTTATTTTTTGGTTTCATGTTCTTCTAATTCATAGGCTTTGGATAAGAGTAAGTTTTTTCCTTTGATGGAGAGTTTGTGAATAAGTCTTAATAATTCTCTTGTGATGGTATCACTTGTACCATAAGCATTATCAGGATCTTCAGATAATGGATAACCATTTTTGATGCGATCACCAATCACTAAGTAATCGATTGTTACTCCAAGGAAATCTGCTATTTTTATTAGTGTGGTCATATTCATTTTTGCAGAACGACGTTGAAAGAGACTTGAAATTGTGGCATATGAAATACCCGTTTCTTTTGAGAGTGTTTTTCTAGTCTTGCGTTGTGATTTTAATTGATAATCTATGCGATCATATATATCCATAAGCTCCCTCATTTCATAATCATCATATCATTGATTACGGCTTAAGCATTCGCGCTGTTATGCGTTTTATTGACAATGTATGCAAAAGCATATACAATAAAACAAAATAGATGCAAACGCATATTTCATATAAAGGGGGAGAATATGGTTCATTTTAATTTAATCATTGAGATGTATGCGCAAACTTTATCAGAAGAGGCATTAGCAAAATCACTATGTATTAGCAAAGATGTTATACATCAAAAAATCTATGGTGAAGTTGAATTTGAGTTAGGTGAAATAGAAAAGATTATGACATTATTTCCGTATTGTACAGTTGACTATTTATTTAATCGTTATGAACAAAACAAAAAGGCCGAATAATCGGCCTTTAGTTTTTATGTGTTTTAACTTTTATTACCAAAAGGAATTTTCTCTAAACCCAGCAATGCTTGGTTTAACACGATACCTACGATAACCGCTAAACTCATACCTGTTAACGATGCAAATGAGTTTAAGTTGACAATTGCACCACCTAAACCAATAACTAACATCGTTGATACAACAATTAAGTTTCTCATATCACTTAAATCAGTTTTGTTTTTGATTAAGACTTTCACACCATTTGCAGCAATTAATCCATATAGAATTAATGTGATACCACCGATGACTGCCCCTGGAATGCTTGTAATAAATGCTTGAACCCAACCGAAGAAGGCTAAACAGATTGCAAAAATAGCTGCTAGACCTATGACCCATACTGACCCTACTTTAGTTACAGCAACAACACCGGTGTTTTCACCATAAGTTGTGTTTGCAGGTCCTCCGATTGCACCAGCAACCAATGTTGCAATACCATCACCTAGTAATGTCTTTGATAAACCCGGATCAGTAATAAAGTCACGTCCTGTGATTTCACCTAATACTGTATGGTCACCAATGTGCTCAGAAATCGTAACGAAAGCCAATGGTACGAATGCTAAGACTTGACCCCAATTTACATTAAAGCCATATGTACCAATAAATGATACATCAGGTAATTGGAAGAATGTAGATGTAGCATATACTTCATAATCAACTTGACCAAAGATCATAGCGAAGACATAACCAATTAAAATAGCCACTAAGAAGGGAACAATCTTTAGGAAGCCTGTTGCTTTAACAGAGATGATTGCTGTTGCTAAGAAGGTTATTGCAGCAACCACAATCATTTGCCATGTACCTAAACCATCTAAACCAATATTACTAACAGCTGTAGAAGCTAGCGATAGACCGATGATAATGATCATTGGACCAACAACGATTGGTGGAAGAAGTTTCTTCAACCATTCACTACCTGTAAACCTGAGAATCATTGAAACAATAATATAAGTTAAACCAACTGCCATTAAACCAATAAATGCAGAACCATAAGCATCTAAGAAGTTAAGTGTACCAGCATCAATAGCTTCTCTAACAGCATCAAATCCAGCTTCTTGTGCGATAGCACCTAAAGCTTTTGCATTTGATAGTGCGGTTAATTGAATTGCACCAATATATGCGAAACTTGATCCTAAATATACAGGCACCTTACCTTTTGTACATAAAATATAAATTAATGTACCAATGCCACTTGCGAGAAGTGCAACACCAACGTTTAATCCAGTTAAGAGTGGGACTAAGACGGTCGCGCCAAACATTGCAAAAACATGTTGGAAAGATAATAAAATCCATTTACCTACATGTTTTGGCTTTTCTTGAATGTCAATCAAAAGTTTTGGTTCATTCATAAAAAAACGCTCCTTTTAAGTTTGTTTTAAAGGTCTTCTACAAAAAAGGACACCTGTGGTGTCCTCTAGATATAGGTATGGTTAATGATTTACCTTGACAAGCTCACAGGCATGTCTTAAAGGACCTTTACTGTTATCAAGTATATCATGAATTTTTGGAATTACAAACATAAAAATATAAAAAATAATGATAGAATAGATTTGGTGATAAAAATGAAAGAAATTATGAATCAAGAACAAATATCTCGCACATTAAAACGTATGACACATGAGATTATTGAAAGAAATGCGGACTTAAGTCAACTAATCTTAATTGGTATAAAAAAGAAGGGGTATCCGATTGCTGTTGCGATTCAACATACTCTCAAACGATTTGCGGATATTGATATTCCACTTTTCGGTTTAGATATCACACCTTATCGTGATGATGTAAAAGAAGTAAATATCACAGATAAACTGGATTTAGATGCATACGATAAACATGTGATTTTAGTTGATGATGTACTATTTACTGGGAGGTCAGTTAGAGCTGCTATGGATGCGATAAATGACTATGGTAGGCCTAGTCAAATTCAATTAGCTATTCTAGTAGATAGAGGGCATAGAGAATTACCAATTAGAGCGGATTATATTGGGAAAAATATACCAACCGCACTTAATGAAAAGGTTGTTGTGGAATCTGATTTAACAAGCGTGAAAATCGTTTAATAATTCGTGTTTAAATATTGACATTATATACTATTTATAGTATGATGACATAGGTACATATTTAAAAAGAAATTCCACTTAGCCCTTATTTTATAAATAATAAGGAGAAATGTAATGAAAACATTCATGGCTAATGCACAGACGATTGAAAGAAAATGGTTTGTCGTCGATGCAGAAAACAAGACGCTTGGTCGTCTAGCAACAGTTGTTGCATCTGTATTAAAAGGTAAACATAAACCAACCTACACTCCTCATGTAGATAGTGGTGACTATGTTGTTATCATCAATGCAGAAAAAATTAAATTGACAGGTAGAAAATGGGACCAAAAACTTTACTATAGCCACTCAGGTTATAATGGCGGTCTCTCAAGTACGGCAGCTAAAGACGTAATGAAGAAGTTTCCAACTAGAATGGTTGAAAAAGCTGTTAAAGGTATGTTGCCACATACAAAGCTTGGCGCACAAATGGCGAGAAAATTATTCGTCTATGCAGGTCCTGAGCACAAACACAGTGCTCAACAACCAGAAAGTTTGGAGGTTTAATCGATGGCTACGAAAGAAAAAGCACAATATTTTGGCACAGGTCGTAGAAAGAGTTCAGTTGCGCGTGTTATCTTAACACCAGGTAAAGGTGAATTCTTAGTAAACGATCGTCCGTTCGAAGAGTATATTCCATCAGCAGCTACACGTTTAGACGTATTACAACCACTTACATTAACTGAATCGGAAGGTAAGTATGATATTCGTGTTAACGTCAATGGTGGTGGATTAACCGGTCAAGCAGGAGCAATCCGTCTAGGTATTACAAGAGCACTTCTTGAATTAAACCCAGACCTACGTTCTACGCTTAAACCAGCAGGTTTAATCACACGTGATCCACGTGCGAAGGAAAGAAAGAAACCTGGTTTGAAGAAAGCAAGAAAAGCTTCTCAATTCTCAAAACGTTAATCTATTGGGACCCTATGGGTCCCTTTCTTTTTTGTATGTTATAATATGATTGTTAAAAATAAAAAGGAGCAATAAAATGAAAATTGCAGTGGTTGGGTATGCAAGTGCCGGAAAATCAACTTTTACAAGAAGACTTGGTGAAACATTAGAATTACCTATGTTGCATATTGATCGGATATCGTTTGAGCCCCATTGGGTTGAAAGAGATCGTAAAGCTGTAGAGATAGATATCAGAAAATTCATGAGGCAAAAAACATGGATTATTGATGGTTCATATACAAGACTAGCGAATGAACGATTTCGTGATGCTGATCAAATTTTCATTTTTAATTTCAATCGTTTTAAATGCTTGTTTGGTGCATTTCATCGCTGGTTTAAATATCGCAATCAAACAAGAGACTCAGTATGTGCTGATTGTACAGAACATTTAAGCCTTAGTTTTATCATGTGGATTCTATTCAATGGCAGGACGAAAAGACATCGTGCGGTGTTTGAAAACCTAGAAAAAGACTATCCAAATAAGGTTGTTGTTTTTACTAAAAGAAAACAAGTTCACAAGTATTTAAGGTCAATTGGATACAGTGGTACCCTGAAATATGAATAATATCATAATATGATTGTGAATTACTTATAATTCACGTATAATAATAGTTGCATGCAAGGAGGCATTTTATGCAAAAAGTTAGAGTACGCTACGCACCAAGTCCAACGGGTTTATTACACATTGGAAACGCGAGAACGGCGCTATTTAATTATCTCTTCGCTCGTCACCATAAAGGCGATTTTATTGTCCGTATTGAAGATACAGACGTCTTAAGAAATGTCGAAGGTGGAGAAGCGTCACAATTTAAATATTTAAAATGGTTAGGCATTGATTTTGATGAATCACCTGAAAATCCAGGTGCATATGGCCCATACCGTCAATTAGAAAGACTTGATTTATATAGAGATTACGCCAACCAACTTTTAGAACTTGGGTTAGCATATAAAGATTATCGTGAAGGTAGTGATCAATACGCGATAAGATTTAAAGTACCTGCGAATAAAACATATACGTTTAGTGACATTGTTCGTGGTGAATTATCATTTGAATCAAAAGAAGTTGAAGATTGGATTATTATGAAAGATAATGGTATTCCTACCTATAACTTCGCGGTTGTTATTGATGATCACTTAATGGCTATATCACATGTCTTCCGTGGAGAAGAGCATATTACAAACACACCAAAGCAAATCATGATTTATCAAGCGTTTGATTGGGAACCACCAACATTTGGTCATATGACAATTATTGTTAATGAACAAAAGAAGAAATTATCAAAACGTGATAAAGATGTTGTTCAATTCATTTCAGAATACGCAGATATGGGTTATTTACCAGAAGCAATGTATAACTTTATTTCTTTATTAGGATGGTCTCCACCAACGAATAAGGAAATATTATCACACGATGAAATTATCGAACAATTTGACACAAAACGTTTAACAAAAGCACCATCGATGTTCGATAAAGA
This sequence comes from Acholeplasmataceae bacterium, assembly GCA_963676765.1. Taxonomy (GTDB): domain Bacteria; phylum Bacillota_I; class Bacilli_A; order Acholeplasmatales; family Acholeplasmataceae; genus WOFB19. The sequence continues at coordinate 55,727 of OY781159.1, read as the reverse complement.
AAAGTTAGCGTTTGTAAATAGTAAATATATTAAAGCGTTAAGTGTGGATGCTTTAGCACAAATGGTTAAACCATTCTTAGAAAAAAATAATATTACAATCGTTTCTGATGAATGGTTGCATATGCTTGCAGAGTTATTCCAAGATCGTATGTCACATATTGGTGAAATAGTTTCATTATATAAAGCATTCTTCCATGCTGAATTTAAATTAACAGATGAAGGATTCGCCTTCTTAAAAGAACAAGACAGTCTCGCTTTAATTGAGGCATTCAAGGCAATACTTGAAAATTCCGATATGTCAGTTACTGAAATTGAGCAAGCGATTAAACAATCAGGTAAGGATACAGCAACAAAAGGTAAGGCATTATGGATGGGATTAAGAATTGCGTCTACAGGCGATATGCACGGACCAAGTTTACCGGTGGCATTATGTCTTTTAGGCAAAGACAGTGTATTAAATAGATTAGATAATGTTATCAAACGATTGAGAGGATAATCATGAAGAAATTAATGTACGTATTACTTGCAGTTGTTAGTATATTCACATTAGCAGCATGTAACAAAAATGGTGAAAAGGAAAATAATACGGCTGTTACAGCGGCATTTTCTGAAGAAGAAGTTAATCAAAATAGTATTACTGTTAAATTAACAGTTGATGATCCTGATGATGAAATCACAGGAACGATTTATGCACGTTTATATGATGAAGATGATCATGTTATTTCATCTAGATCGTTTTCAAAAAGTACAGGGGATCATGCTTTAGATCAAGCAACGGTGACATTTGCTGCACTAGGTTTAGAAGAAACATATACAATTCAAGTTGAAATAACGGTTGAACGTGAAGTTGTCATAGTTGAAAAACATAGTTTCACAACCATTGGTGTGATTCATATTTCAACAGTTGAAGCGTTTATGGACATGGATACATACCGGGGTGCAGATTATGTATTAGACAATGATTTAGATTTTGATGGTGTTGATTTCACCTCACCATTTAGTACAAGTTATTTCTCGGGTACATTTGATGGTCAAGGGTATACATTAAGTAATATTGATATCCATACTGCTAGAACCACAACAAATGATGCAAATAACTATAATTATATTGGTGTATTTGGTTACGCAAGTTCATCTGCTGAAATTACGAATCTTGGATTAGATAATATTACAATTGGTTCAGAGGCAGAACCACAACACTTGAATAATTCAGCACGTGTTGGATTCTTAGTTGGGTATGTAGCTTCATTAAATGTAACATTGGAAGATATTACAGTAACAAACAGCCATATGTATTTAACATCACATTCAGATAGTTATGTGATTGCTGGTGGTATTGTTGGTGAATTAAAAGCATCGCTTGATGGTGCAACACTTGAAAATTCATCTATTAACTTAATGACGACAACTTCAGATAATGATAATGGATATCTTGTACGTCTTGGTGGTGCAGTTGGTTTTGCGCAACCGGATGCAGAAGTCCACGAAGTGGTTACTGATGTTGATTTGAATTATGAAACAGATATTGATGCATTAGAAGATGAAGGCGTGTTAAAAGTTGCGATTGGTGGTGTTATTGGTGATAATAACGCGATTAATACGAGCGACAGCATCACTGACATAGCAGCAACCGGAGATATGGATGTAATGGTGAATATTGGTTTAGATGAGGCATTTGAAAGTGGTAGTTATGCATTGTATGTTGGTGGTTTAATTGGTTATTCATCAACAAGAGTGACAGATGGCTTCTTTGCTGGAGACATTGATGTTACACACCAATCAGCTGATGCCGATGCAGGTGTTAATAAGCAAGTATATGTTGGTGGTTTGTTTGGTTATTATGGACTCCAAAGAGTAAATAACAATCTTGTGTGGGTTGTCCAACATGCAATTACAGTTAATTTTGGTACGGATGCGAACATCAAAGTTGATGGTTTGATTGGTGATGAACCAAGAACACCTGAGCATGTATATGGTATTTATGGTGTTGAAAATGTCATTATTAATGGTACTGCTAATGCAGTAACAGACCGAGTGATTGCCGATATGACAGATTACTTCTCAAGTGATTTCTTAAATGACACATACGAGGATTTTGCTGCTGCATAATTGATAAATTAAATAAAAAAAACCCATACAAATATTGTGTGGGTTTTTTTAGCATTTAAATTACTATTTACAATTGATGACTTTTTTGATAAGTTATAAGTAACTATTTAAACACTTCATAGTTAAATATTTTAGGGGGCTAAAAAAATGAAAAGAATGTTTAAGGGTCTTGATTCACATGAAATTATTGTGAGAACAAGAAGGATTTTAAGCATGCAAAGAGCGATTGCTACAATAATGTTAATTGCAATGTTTTTAGCATGATTCCATTTCAGGTATTTGCAAGTAATGATGAAACGGTTATTGATGATCGTTTGCAAACAGTGGACACTGAAAAAGAGAAAATTGGAAATTACAATATTGATAAGAAAGATATTCCAATTGTCGCAGAAGACACATCAAGAAGAGCGGAAAATGAAAAACATTTCAGAAAACAGGATGGCAGTTATGAAGTGGTTTTATATGATGGTGCTGTCCATTATCAGGATGGAGATGAGTGGTTAGATATTGATAATACATTAGAAGAAGATAATAAAACAAACACCTATAAAAACAAAGCTAATAAATTCGATATCAAATTCTGCAGTAGGTTTAGTCGAGAATTTATTCTCATCTGCGATTGTCGGTGCAATTGATGGAGGTATAGATATATTACAGTCCATGATTTACGATGTATATAATCAATCAAAAGAAGATGAAACTATCGATCAAGAATTACTGGCAGCATATTAATTTTTTATTGTAGAAGAAAAAGAATATCCACAGATAAAATCTAGAGGATGTGAAATTAATGACGAAATATTATCTCATAAATAGAAGCGAAAGAAGTATTATTTATATATTTTTATTACTTTGGTTTTCTATCCTGGGTTTCATTGCTTATATTTTATATTTATTGCTTACGGATAACTTGAGTATAGTTAATTTTTCAATGTTAATAAGCATTGCAATTGGTATAAATATACTATTCACATATATTATTTATCAGCGTGTTCTATTACACTCATATGTTATGATTGACGAAGGAAGAATAATTTTTCATTGCGCTCTTAAAAAGTATAATAAAATAATTTATAAAACAGATATTGTGTATGCTAAAACAGAACAAATTAGTATAATTTTCAATAAATATCGTCAATATGCCAATGTTGAAGGATTATATGTGTTGATAAGCACGATAAAAATAAATAATTTATTTAATCATCATAAAAAAGAAGGATTATTTTCAAATGCACAACAAGAAAAAATTTTTAAGCCTATTACCATATATAAGATGATTAAGAATCCGAATGTAATATTGGTGTCATATAGTGATTTAGCAAAAAAAGAATTGCTTGAAAAGGTTGATCTACATATAATCAGTAAATAAATGATTACGTTTTAATATAAATGATATAAAGTTTTATGCATACTGTGCAAACAATCCAGTGATGTATCTGGACATAAGCGGAAATTTTGCATTTCTCTTATTGGGTATAGTTATCACCATCACTGGAACACAGATTCTAGAATTAGCAGCAATAGCAGCATCGGTGACCGCATTGATATGGTGGATTGATAGTGGATCAGAGAATACAGTTAAAGCCATCAATAATATTTTTAAAACTGAAGAAGATACGTCTGATTCACCGTCTCTTCCTGAAGGATGGGATTTTGATGATCCTTGGAAAGCTCCTGATGAAGATTGGGGTTGGAAGAATAAGGAAGGTTGGTCAGATACCCCTGTTGTTGATAAAGACGGGAAATTTGTTGGTAATTGGGTAAACAAAAAGACGGGTAATTGGCTACATCCAGATTTAAATCATCCTAAACCAATCGGTCCTCATTGGGACTACGGAGATTCTAAAGGAAACAAATGGAGAGTAGACAAGAACGGTAATATGACCCCAAAAATTGCAATTCCAAAAATACCTTACTAAAATATGTAAAGCAGGAATTTTAAAATGAAAATTATCGATTATTTAAGTAGACCAGAATTATTTAGTGATGTTGAGAAGACTTATGAAAAGCTAAGAAAAGACGATAGAGCATGCCCATTTATCAATGTAATAGATATGAATTTTATCGAACCACCAAAAACATTTGAAAAGCAATTTCAAAAAGCTGTTGTTTATGATACACGAACATTTAAAATGGTAGATGTATTTAATATTATATTAAAAACTGCAAATGATGATATTCCCCTGATTACAGAGTGGAATTTGCCTGGTGATGATGTAAACTATGATTGGGAAAAAAAGTTCATTAAAGCGCACAAAGGATTTAAAGTGCCAACAAACCCACGTGAAAATGGAAGATTTGGCATGTATTATTACTATATTGATCAGGAATCATATGAAAGAGATGAGTTTACTGAGTTCATTGAAGCGTTTCGAGTTAATGAAGATTATCATGGGTATATCATAGAAAAAGGTAGAGTCGATGATTTTAAACAATACATGATGAAAAAAGAACCATCGGAAGAAGAAGCGAAACGGTTCTTAGACTGTGTTGTTGGATATTTTTCTGGTATCCATGAGTGTGATCTTATTTTGTTTTTGCTCAAGTAATAGCAAATTACTGATTTGAAGATAAAGTATAATTAAAGTTAACAAAAATGATGTAATGGGTTATGTCTGACTACATCACTCCAGTGATGTTCACAGATCCTAGTGGAGAGTTTGTAAACACTATCATCGGTGGAATAGTTGGATTGTTAATTGGAACTTTTTCTGCTATTTTAAATGGCGATGATACAGGAGCAGCGGCATTACATGGATTAATTTCGGGTGCATTAGTTGGACTCGTAGCTGATGTTTCTATTGCAATGCCAGGTATTGGAGGATTGCTTATTGCAGGAACTGGCGGATTAGGTGCTGGTATACTATCAAATGTAAGCCAACAAATGATAATTGAGGGGAAAACTTTTAATGAATTAGATCGAAATGAAATATTTATTACAGGTGGAATAACTGCAGCAGTGAGTTTAGCAACCTTCGGATTAGGCAGTGCATTAAATTCTGCTATGGGGACTAAACTATCCGGAAATTTATTACAAAAACTTATACAATCAATGAAGGATCCTGCTAGTTGGGTGTTTACTGCAGTAATGGCAACTTCATTTGGAATGTTACCTGGGTTGCCAAGTTATTCTGATTAGGAAATAGGAGTATCATATTATGAAAAAAACAATAGTACCAAGTATGTTTTATTTAGTTGCTTGCATTATTATGCTCATCTTGTTTTATGTTTTTTTACTATTATTGATTTACGGATTACCGTTGCTATACGAAAATCCTACAAAATACACCGACATGTACATTTTCACTATAGTTTACTTAGGGATTCCAACCTGTACTTTGCCCATTAGTAAAACATTTTTTCAATGGTTAAGGTTCGATGAATCAGGTATAACTGTGAAAAGTATTTTAGGCTTATCACATGCGTATAGATGGGATGAAGTGAAAGAAGTTAGATTGGAATCATATTTCATATCTACTGGTGTATCATATAAATATTTTTTAATCATTGTGAATGATGAAGAGAAATATCAATGTAATGGTATTGTTAGGGATGACTCCAACATTACCGCAAAGTATACGGAAAAAATGTATAAGATTATAAAAGCGAATTGGAAAAATTCAATCGTAAATATAGATGTTGATGCCGAAAACAATCAAACACCAATAAAGAAAAATGTTAAACATACCAATATAAACCTATGGAAGTTGATTTTGGGAATAAGTATGCTTATACTTAATGGCGTGTTTGTTGCTTTATCGGTTTATTTCACACTAAAAAACGAATATGCAAATGAAACGATGGTCAGAATATATTTTATTATACTATATGTTTTCACCCATATAATTATCTACGTATTTGCAAAATATTTGGTTGATTACGTTGATGTATACAATGATCAAATCATTAAGCGGAACCTCATATCTAAACTCATTGTCATTGATAAGAAGAAGATTGAAAGCATTATTCAAATTGATGCGAATATCATTATTAAAAGTTTACAAGCTCAAATTTATACATACAGCAGAAAGAAAAATATGGCAGATCATATAAAAATCCATATGAGTAAGCGTGTATTGGGTATACTAACAGAAAAAGGGTATATGTAATGATATAGTTGCATCTAAAGTATGATGTAAGTCTTTATCGCTTCATATGTACTTGACTCCAGTGATGTACATAGATCCTAGCGTGGAGTTTGCGATGCTTAATCTTGAATTTTATTTAGATGCATTATTCAGACTCTTAGAAGATATTGAGAATTTCAGTTTATCCAATGAAAATGAAACTATTGTATTGCAATCAAACTACTTTTCTTATTATAAAGGGAGTTTGGTTATAAAACATTCATTACCAGATACATCCTGCGGTATATTTGGTGTTATACTTTTGAATCACAATGAATATCGAATTAATGTAGTTAAACACGAGTGGGGACATAATCAACAAGAAAAACAATTGGTAACTATACCTTATATATTTTTAATTGTCATTCCTTCATTGAATGGATATTTCAATAAAGTGGATGATTATTATTCTCAACCTTGGGAATACTCTGCTGATATTCTTGGTGGTGTAAAACGAAATTATAATTATTCAATAACAAAAAAAAGAGGCTATGGAATATATTAATTTTAAATTTAGGATTATTATACCCAATCCGATATTACCATTACAATAAGGAGACTAATAATGAATAAAGTTAATATTTTTTTGTTGCTAATAATGACATCACTATTATTATCAGGATGTGTTCAAAAGAATAATTTTGATTATGAAACACTATCAAGTAATGTGAATGAAATTAAAATTATTCATGTTGTTCAAGAGTGGGATATACTTGAGTATGAAGAAATATCCAATATTGATAGCACTGAAATCAATGATTTTCTAATTGAACTATCAAATCTTGATTTTAAAAAATCATTGTTTGGTGATAGAGGTGAACTGGATGATGAAACATGTATTATGCTGGTTTATTCAAACGGGGACTTTGATATTATCTCTCGGCTTTTAGTAGTTAGTTTTAATAGTGAGAATGAACAAATAGCATGGGATGTATATTTATTTGACGATTATGAGGGCTTTGATGATTTGATTGAAGACTATTCATAATTAAGTAAACCAAGTATCGTAAGTGAATCGCAACAAAGAATTTACACCATTGGGATTGACTTTTCAAATGGTATTCATGTAACCTTTGCAACTGGAGTTGGTGAAGAATTGAAACTAGAATTTGACTGGTATGAATTGTTTGGAGGGTAATCATATATATGAATGAAAAATTAAAATATTTACTAATAATTCCAATATTTGGATTGATAATAAATTATTTTATAATAGGTGTAGAGAATAAAAGAATCTAGGATTTCAGTGTGAAAAATGTTTTTCTCCACATGATAGGTTCAGCTCTTATATTTTTTATAAGTGTACTTATCATTTCTCTAATGTACCGACTAATTAATCTTTACACTGATATAGAAGCAGCTCAACAATGTTTTCTGATTGTTTCTCTTATTGGGTATAGTTATCACCATCACTGGAACACAGATTCTAGAATTAGCAGCAATAGCAGCAGCAACGATTGCTTTAGTATGGTGGATTGAAAGTGGGTCTCAACTGATGGTTGAAACCATAGATAGATTAAAGGATTCAAATGATGAGGATATTATATTTGATACCCACAATAAAACGGAGCATTAATTGGGATGCAATCCAATCTTATGGTTAATATAAGTGAACCTATTTATGTTAACAATATTAGTTAAATTACATCATTTGATAATAGTATTTTAGACTTCTACCTTTTAGCTGAACATAGAACCAACAAAAGAAATTCAAATATATATTTAGAGGTTAAAAACAATGGATATAAAAATAAATAAAGATGAACTCGTAGAATTTTATACAAACCCAAATGACTTAAATGAATTTGATTTGGGATTTATCATTTCCAAAGATGAAAATTTTTACATTGTAAGAAATGTTTCAAAAAAAGGAAAGTTTAATGGATATTCCTGTATTAGAATTAACAGCATTCAATTAATTTCTATTAAAACGATTTACATAAGGAAAATACTTAAATTAATGGAACAAAATAATCAAGAAAACCTAAATGAATTTGGTTTAGTTGATTTTGAATCGTGTATGAAGCTACTGCTAAACAAAAGAATGGCATGTACAATTGAAATGTATTTTAATGATATATTTATTACGGGATTTATTTCTAAATTTGAAAAAGACTTATTATATATTGAAGAACTTGATCGTCTAGGAAACAGTGATGGTTTAACTATTATATTCTTTGAAGATGTTAAAATTATTTGTTTTTATGATGATAATAGCAAAAAAATAGAATCATTAAATCAATCAACATAGTTTAAAAGAATTTACGGCATACTTTGCAAACAATCCAGTGATGTACATAGATATAAATGGAGAATCATTTACATTAATAATTTTGGGAACCATTTTTAATTATTAATGATGTGAAAAAGATACAAATGAAAGGCAATAATATAAAATGTCCATTAAAACCAAAGTCAATCAATAAAAATATTTTTGTATTATGCTTAATATGAAAGATAACGAAGGAGAATATTTTCGAAATATATATCCATATGCTACTTCTATGGAAGATACTATTGAAAAAGCTATAGCATTCATAGAAACCATAACGAATATTTTGATTGCTATAGAATCAATTGATTATTGTTATAACATAGACAGTATTAAAGATTTGATATCAATGGATAACTTTGATGGATACATACAAAACATGAAACATTACTATGATAACTAAATACAATGCAGCATCCCATATCTGAGAAATAGGGTGCTGTTTTTATGTTATAATTGATGTAACTGAAAGGGGCTATGCTATGCAGATTTCAAAAACAAGATTTATCAATTATATCCGCTGTAATCGTTATGTTGCTTTAGATGAAATAAGACGTGAAAAAACGAAAGCTGTTGTCGCCTTTTCAGAGGATGATGACTTAGAAACATTGATGTCTGAGGAGAACGTTGCGAAGACTCAAGATATATTAGATATGATGACAGAACAAAACGATGATGGCGAATATGAGGATTTGTTGGTCAAAGAAGATCCACAAATGGAAGTCATGTTGCCTTATTATAATCAAATCGAAATTATAACTGGTAAAGCGACTGACCATCGTTTTGATGGTCATGCGATTTATAGTTTAAATACGTATAGACAAAAACGCTTTGAGTTTGAGAAAAATGGGTTTATGTTTTATTGTTTCTTAGATGGCTATTTAGAAGATGAAGAAACGATCCGTGTATTTGAAACGAAAGCGACGACATCAAGAAAGTTCTTAAACATGATGTTTAAAGATGATGATGGGAATAAGTTATGTGTCTTTGGATATAGTCCTGAAGGCATTTTAATGTTACAGGAAGATCTTGGTTATCCTGTGAATGATGATTATTATAAAAAGATAAAAAAATTGAGTAATCGTTTGTCTAAAGAAGGACGTTATATATATGATATTTTATATCAACGTTATGTGATGGAACATGCGGTAAAAACAGATAAGAAACAAAAGTATTACTTAAGTATTTTAAATAGTGAATATGTACATGATGGTAAGGTGGATGAAAAGGGAGAACCGATTTATCCTGATGATACGGTTGTTTTTGTGGATGTAACATCACTAACAAAACAGTTAATGCCAGTTATTGAATCAGATATTGAACTTGTCATGGGACGTTTGGATAGAAATGATGCGAGTCCTGTTGCCCTAGGTCCACACTGTCAAAGAAAAGATTCTAGACAATGTGTCTTTTATGATATTTGTTATGACAAATTACCAGCAAAGAATAGCTTATTTGTTTATATTGATGGCCACCATGGGTTTACGGATCCGGAAGGGGTTAAACATGAACGTTTCGATTTAATCAATGAAGGTATGGTGGATGCGACAGATATCCCTGTGAGTTGGTTATCAAAGCGTCCGAAGAATGTGATTCAAAGAGAAGTGATTGAAACGGGTGAGCCTTATTATGATTATGAAAAGATTAAGGCAGCTATTTTATCGTTGAATTATCCGATTTATCATTTAGATTTTGAATCGTTTCCTTGTCCACTGCCGCGGTTTAAAGGTGAAAAACCTTATGCTCAGTCTTTATTCCAGTATTCAATACATGTTGAAAGCGAACCTGGTGTTTGTGATAAAGATACGGACAACTATAGTTTTATTGCAACCACGCATCAAGATGAAAGAAGAGCGCTTGTTGAAGGTATGTTAGATGTGATTAAGCCGGATGGTGGATCTGTTATGGCTTATAATATCTCATTTGAGAAAACAAGAATTAAAGAACTTGCTGAAATATTTCCTGAGTATAGCGAAAGGTTGTTGGATATAGCGGATCGCTTAGTCGACTTAATGTATTTCTTAAGGGGTAATAAAAAGCTCTTTAAAGCGTTAGGTTTTGATGATGATAGTGGTTCATTTAACTTTTACGATAATCGATTAAATGGTTCGTTTTCTATTAAAAAAGTATTACCTATTTTCAGTCACTTATCCTATCAAGGTATGGCTGTTGGTAATGGTACGGAAGCACTTGTAACATATGCACTTTTCCCAAAAATGGATAAGCAAACTTTTAAGACCTCTTATCATGATTTACTAGAATATTGTAAACAGGATACATGGGCAATGGTTGAAATTTTAGATAAGCTTCGAAAGATTGTTGGTATCTAAGGAGAATAAACAGTGGAATATCGGTTTATTGCTTGTTTTTACACCTATTAATGCATTATAATAAAAATGAAAGGGTGAGGGTTAAATATGTTGAAAATTTATAACTCATTAACAGATCAAATTGAAATATTTGTCCCGGTTCAAAAGAAACGGGTCTCAATATATGTTTGTGGGCCAACTGTATATGGTGATATTCATATAGGTAATGCTAGACCCATTATCTTTTTTGACGTTCTAAAGAATTATTTTAAGGCTATTGATTATGATGTGAAATTAGTGTCTAATGTCACGGATGTTGATGATAAGATTATCGACCGTGCGATGGATATGCATGTGGATGAAAGAGAACTTGCTAAACGTTATGAAGAAGCATTTATTCATATGACACTTGCATTAGGTTCAGAAGTGCCTGATCATATGCCAAGAGCAACCGAATATGTTGTTCAAATGGTTGAATATATTCAAGAACTTATGGATTTAGGATATGCGTATCAAACGGATACGGGTGTCTATTTTAGAGTGTCTAAAATCAAAGACTATGGTGTGTTATCTAATCAAAAGGCTGATGCTTTAAATCAAGGTGTTCGTGTAAGTTTGGATGCTGATAAAGAAGATCCAAGAGATTTTAGTTTATGGAAAAGAACAACGATTGGCTTAAACTTTGATTCACCATGGGGGAACGGACGCCCTGGGTGGCACACAGAATGTGCTGTGATGAATCATGAAATATTCCATCGTGAAATTGATATACACGGTGGTGGTACTGACCTAAAGTTCCCGCATCATGAAAATGAAATAGCGCAAACAGAAGCGCACGATCATCATCATTTAGCGAAGTATTGGATGCACGTTGGAAGACTTGATATGAGTGGCGAAAAGATGAGTAAATCATTAGGTAATATCGTGTTAGTGAAAGATTTATTACAAATTTTTGAAGCTAAAGCTTTCCGCTTATTAATAATTAGTCATCATTATCGTCAACCAATTGGTTATTCTGAAGAGTTGATGATTCAGTTTTCTAGAGAATATGATAAAATAAAAAGAACACTAAAAAAGGCATATTTATCATTATCGCTTGATGGTGTTAAATCACATATGGTTGATGATGATATCATGACATCTTTCATGCATTATATGAACGATGATTTCAATACACCAAATGTGATGACATTGGTATATGATATCTTAAAGCAAATCAATAAATCAAATGATCCTAAACGTACAGCAATTTACTACAACACCGTAAAACGGATATTAGATATATTGGGTATTATGCCGCGTTTTGAATTAGAAGATGATGTACTTACGATGTATCGTGAGTGGGAAACAGCAAGATTAGAAAAGAATTTCAGATTAGCTGATCAATTACGTTCTAAATTAACAGAACAAGGCTGGCTGTAATCGTGAATGGCTTAACATTAGCTTACTTAGGTGATGCTTATTATGAATATCTCATAAGAGAGCATTTAATCCATAAGCAATTAACAAATGTCAATCAACTTCATAAAGAAGCTGTATCATATACTTCGGGCAAAGCACAAGCCCACATTATTAAAGTCATGATGGATGAAGCACTACTATCAGAAGCCGAATTAGATTATTTCAAGCGTGGTAGAAACGCAAGTGGTAGTGGTAGGAAAAACTTAGACCGCCAAACCTATAGTTATGCAACAGGGTTTGAGGCACTCATTGGTGGTTTATATTTAAGTAACAAACAAAGAGCAAACGAACTAGTGAGTATGGCGATTGAAATCGTCGAAAAGGGTGTTTAACATGGAAAAGACAGTGGATGATCAAGTGAATAATAAAAAATCCCTTGATAAATTGCTTCATGAAGATAAGAAAAAGGGACCGAAGACTGTTGTCAAAGAAGAACTCGTCAAAATGAAAGGCGATCCTTTAGGGTTGCACGTACCGCTTGATGATGAACCAGATGAAGGTCTTCATGCACATGAAAAGATTAAATCGTATGATGATATTACAGTGGAACGTTATAATCCTGATGTTGATAAAGGATTATCAACAGAAGAAGTTGAATCACGTCAAATGGCTGGTATGGCTAACATTGGTGATTCTGGTTCTACAAAGAGTATTCCAGCGATTATTTTTAGTAACGTCGTGACATTATTTAATATACTAACGTACGGGATTGCAATATGGATGTTAGCTTCAGGCGTATCATTTATGCAAATGATTTCATTTGTTGTTGTTATTACGTTTAATATTTCAATTGGTATCTTCCAAGAAATTAGAGCGAAGAAGATGATTGATCAATTATCATTATTATCTGCGCCTACAGCAATTGTTATCCGTGATAAAGATGAAGTTGAGATTGGTGTAACGGATGTTGTGATTGATGATATCTTAAGATTGAGTTCAGGGAAACAGATTCCTGCTGATGCGGTGATTAGAGAAGGTTTGATTGAAGTTAATGAATCATTATTAACTGGTGAATCAGATCCAATTATCAAACGTTCTGGTGATACGCTTTATTCTGGATCATTCGTGATTTCAGGAAGTGCTTATGCACAAGTTACTGCTGTTGGTAAAGATATATATATTCAAAAATTAACGAATCAAGCGAAAAAATATCGCAAGCCAAAATCGGATTTATTGAATTCACTACGTATTATTATCCGCGTTGGTGGTGCGCTTATTATTCCAATTGGCGCTGTATTATTTTATATGATGTTCCAACAAGATGGTTGGGCTGAATATACGAATATTGTAGAAAAGACTGCTGGTGCGATGATCGGTATGATCCCTGCAGGGCTATTCTTGTTAACATCTATGGCTTTAGCAGTTGGTGTTATTAGACTTGGGCAAAACAATACACTTGTTCAAGAGTTGTATTGTATTGAAATGTTGGCACGTGTTGATACATTGTGTTTGGATAAAACAGGTACCATCACAGATGGCACGATGTCAGTTAAATCAATTATTGAATATAAACATGATAGTAAGATTACATTAAAAAATTTAATTCCTGCAATGCTTAATGCACAAGCAGATGATAATTTAACATCACAAGCATTAAAAGAAAGATTTGGCACAGCGAAGCGATATCGTCATAAAGCTTTAATACCTTTCTCTAGTGCACGTAAATTTAGTGCTGTTCAGTTTGATCGATATGGTACGTTCATTTTAGGTGCACCTGAATATGTCATGAAAGATGGCTTTTCTAAAATTGATCAAGAGGTTGAGAAACAAGCAAAAGAAGGTTATCGTGTGCTTGTTGTCGCATCAGCTTCTGGTGATATAGATGGTAATAATATTCAAGGTAAGATTACACCGATTGCGTTAATCATGATTGAAGATACAATTAGACCAGACGCTGTTGAAACGATTAACTATTTTAAAGAGTATGGCGTAGATGTTAAAGTCATTTCTGGTGATAATCCAGCCACTGTTTCAAGAATTGCTGAACGTGCTAACATTGAAGGTGCTGACAAATATATCTCTTTAGAAAAAATGACGGACAAAGAGATTGTTAGAATCGCAGCAAAATACACAGTCTTTGGACGTGTATCGCCACAACAAAAGAAAATTTTAATTGAAGCATTAAAGAATAATGGTAAAACAGTTGCTATGACTGGTGATGGTGTTAATGACATTTTAGCGCTTAAAGAAGCGGATACATCAATCGCCATGGCATCGGGTTCTGAAGCTGCTCGTAATGTATCACACTTAGTGTTGTTAGATTCTAACTTCAGTTCAATGCCGAAGGTGGTTGCTGAAGGTAGACGTGTCATTAATAACGTTCAACGTGTATCAACATTATTCTTAACAAAAACAATATTTAGTTTCTTGTTAGCTTTAATCGCGATTATTAGACAAGGGTATTATCCAATCAGCCCACTACAATTATCTATGATTGAATTCTTTATGATTGGCATCCCTGGTGTGTTTATAGCTATTGAAAGAAATAATAAACAAGTGACAGGTAAATTCTTGGTTAACGTCATGAAAGCTGCTCTACCAGGTGCAATCGTTGTCGTTATTAATAGTTTGATTATATTTGGATTAGAGAGCGTTCTTGGTATGACAGATAATGTCACAACAACACTAGTTGTTATTGTTGCAACATTCACGTCACTCATGGTCTTATATAGAGTTGCAACCCCATTTAATAAGATGAGACGCATTTTATTCTTCTCAATGGCTGGTGCGTTTATGGCAACGGTATTCTTGATTCCATATATTCTTAATCTAACCCCAATTATTTATTTTGATTACTTTGGTGGTACACCAAACAGTTTATCTGTACCACAAATATTATTGATGTTAGTCCTCTTACAAGCAACTTATCCACTCATGTATATTACGTCTAATCTTGTACGTTGGATTAAAGAGTTTGTACGCGTGATGATCAATAAATTAGCTGATATGCAATAATAAGAAGAGCGCTGAGCGCTCTTTTGTTCAAAAAAACATTGGATTTATAAATAGATATTATTATATGCTCTTGATGGAGGGATAGATTATGATTGTTTATGGTAAGAATGTAATAAGAGAAGCTGCATTTGTTAATCGAACATTTTACGCATGTTATGTAGATGAACGTTTCAATGATGCATACTTCTTAAAATTTTTAGCGGATAAAGGTGTTCGCTATACGCGCGTTAATAAGGAAAAACTAAATCAATTATCAAAACATGCCAATCATCAAGGGTTAGTCGCGGATGTTGAAGATTATCAATACGCTGAATTAGATACGTATGTAAAAGCTGAAGGTTTAAAACGTTTCATTATTTTAGATGGTATTGAAGATCCGCATAATTTAGGTGCGATATTAAGAACAGCAGAAGCAACCCAACTAACAGCTGTGATTATTGCTAAAAAAAATCAAGTACCGTTGAATGCAACAGTTGCGAAAGTATCATCAGGAGCGATTGAACATGTGCCAATCGTTTTAGTATCAAATATTAATCAAACGATTAAAGTACTAAAAGAAAATCAAATTTGGGTTATTGGTACAGACGGCAATACGGATAAATCATTTTATGATATACCAAAAAAACAATCGACAGCGATTATTCTGGGTAACGAGGGAAGTGGAATGCGAACACTCGTTAAAAAGAATTGTGACTATTTAGTTAAAATTCCGATGCATGGTAAAATTAATTCCTTAAACGTAAGCGTAGCGGCAGCCTTGATGATGTATCAGACACTTGATAAATGATTATGAATTAATCTATCTTATCCAGTATCAAAAGTGTCAGACAGCATTAGATTTCTTATATAAAAAATATGACAGGTTCATTTGGAAACAAGTCCACTTATTAAATATTAGCCACGATGAGCATGATGATTTTCATCAAGAAGGCATCCTTATGCTATATAAAGCGGTTAAAACGTTTAATGAATCGAAAAATAAAACGTTTATGCGTTATTTTGAACTAATCTTAAAAAGACATTTTTATTATTTGATGAAGAAGTTACCAAAATATATCCTAAAAGATGAAACAACGTTTAAACAAGGAACATATTATGTGGATGAAGCAGTTGATTGTTTCCTGATGATGTGCTCTGATGTAGAAAAATTTATTTACCAAGCTTATTTTGTAGAATCGCGTGCGATTCATAAAATTGCAGATGAATTACATAAATCAAAGAAACAGGTTTATAATACAATCTACAGGATCAAAGAAAAGTATAAAAGTATGCTATAATGTAGATTAGAGTTGACTTAGGTTATTCAATAGTGTTAAAATACATTTGCGAATGACCACAGAGGTGGTTTTTTAATGCGTGAAAAAGTAATATTAGTGTGCACAAAATGTTTGAGCAGAAATTATACAACAACGAAGAACAAGCAGACTCATGCGAAACGTTTAGAAGTGAAGAAATATTGTCCTAAATGTAATGAGCACACACTTCATAAAGAAAGTAAATAGGAGGCCATAATATGGCGATTAAACAAAAATCAGAACAACAATCAGGAAAATTGATTGAAGTCCTAACAAAAGAATATCGTTGGGAAAACTTATTGCTAGGTGTCTTAGCGATTATCTCAGCTGCACTTGCAGTATCAATTCTTGTCGGTGTATCGTGGTTAACACCACCGGATGATTCATTTCCTATTATTGGTGGTAACAACTTCTTTATCTTTGCCTGGGTGCTTCTAGCAATTTCAGTATTTGGTATTGTCTTAGTTATTTATCCATTCTTTTTACCTGCAATCCCTGAACTTAAAAAGATTTCATGGGCTGGTTGGAAGAAATTCCTAGATAATGCTACACGCGTTGTTTTCTTCTTAATTATCTTGACAGGATTCCTATTCCTGTTTGATTTCTTAATTATTCGTTTATTGGTAGGTAATATTCTATGACCCCAAAGGTACGTTGGTATATCATCCAAACGTATTCCGGCTATGAAAATGCTGTTAAACTCGACTTGGAACGTCGTGCTGAATCAATGGGCATGTCAGATTACATCTTCCGTGTGATTGTTCCTGAAGAAACAATTATTGAAACAAAAGCGGATGGTAAACAAAAAGAAAAAGTAAAACAGATTTTCCCGGGTTATGTATTTGTGGAAATGATGGTAACAGATGAATCATGGTTTGTGGTTAGAAATACACCACGTGTCACAGGTTTCTTAGGATCTTCAGGTGGTGGGACTAAACCAGTACCACTTGCACCGGATGAAATCAACCAAATCTTATTGAAGATTGGTGTGATGCAAAAACCAACATACGATCATCTTATTGGTAAACATGTTGAAATTTTAAACGGTGCGTTTGCGAGTATGCAGGGTGAAGTAACGTTTGTTGATAATGACCAAGAGAAAATCACGGTTAATATTGATGTGTTCGGACGTTCAACACCAACAGAAGTTGATGCAGTCGATATTAAAGAAATATAAGATAAGCGCTGATGCGCTTTTCTTTTATATATAATGGTTAAAAAAATCTAATATTTTAAGCATTATGCAAGATAAACAATATCATGAGTGTTATAATATGAACGAACCAATTAGGAGGTATATCATGAAAATAGAAATATGGTCAGACTTTGCTTGCCCGTTTTGTTACATCGGTAAAACAAGGTTTGAAGAAGCATTATCCCAATTTGAACACAAAGATCAAGTAGAGGTCTTATACAAAGCTTATCAATTAAATCCTAACGCACCTAAGGTTGCGGATGCTCCAGCGCATGTGATGTTTGCGAAAAGTCATGGCATGAGTGAAGCGGATGCGAAAGAAAAGTTTAAGATGATAACAGGTATGGCTAAACAAGCAGGACTCACTTATCATTACGATAAGCTTCAAATGACAAATACATTTGATGCACATCGTCTTGCTAAGTTAGCTAGTGAAAAAGGTATAGAAGATAAATTGACATCAGTCTTGATGAAAGCATACTTCACAGACGGCTTAAATTTGGCTGATTTTGATACTTTAGTCACACTTGTAACATCTGTCGGTCTAGATGAAAAAGAAGTGAAAGAAGTCCTAGAATCATCGAAATATGGTGATACAGTACAAAACCAAATCACTGAAGGTAGGACAATCGGTGTTCAAGGTGTACCATTCTTCGTCATTAATAGAAAATATGGTGTATCAGGGGCACAACAAACAGATTATTTTTTACAAGCTTTAAGACAAATTTGGGCTGAAGAAAACCCACTTCAAACCATGGGCGAGGGTGAAACTTGTTCAGATGAAGGCGAGTGTGCCTTTTAAGGAACCTGTAAAAGGGTTCTTTTTTTATATACGAAATATGTTATAATCTTATTAAATTATACATATCGGGGGATTTGATGAGAAAGATTACATATTTATTTTCAACAATGACTTTACTTTTTATGCTTTTTGGTTGTGGCGATATAGAAGTGAAGAATGAGAGTTTCCAAAATGATTTTGTCATGCAACTCTTATCTCTATCGAGTGAAAAAGCTATTAGTGTTAATCAAGATATAGCGGTAGCGGCTGGTGGTAGGACAACTACACAATCCTTATTTTATGAAATTGGAAGTGAACCTTTATATGTATATATTGAGGATGGATGGGATAGTTTTATCATTTTCGAAGACGATAATCATGATTATCAGATATCTAATTTATATGGTGCTTATGATAGTGATGAATTATATGGTTCATATAAAGCAGATCCTTCATTGCTGGATGAATTAGGCCTAATGTCTGAAGAAATGGTTGATTATGGTGAATTTACTAATCTTGATTTTGAGTTAATACTAGACCACGTTTATCAAGCAAATTTAGGCTTTGATGAATTGCTAAATATTGAATTATTTGAAGATTACGGTGAATTAATTGCTGGTGATGATGCAGAAATCCTTAGGGATATAATGTTAGGTGAAACAACAATTGAAATTGATTTAAATGAAGGTATAGAAATATCGATAGAAGTTGACTTTTTGTATCATGAATATGATACTGATATGAATGTTAAAATAAAAACGAAAATGATTGGCAACGAAGATCCCATTAAAGTTCATAACATAAATAAATTTGTATGTATGGATAATACCATGGTTGAAAATCCTAAAACGATTAGCGTTGATGAGGTTGTAAGAATTCCTAGGTATCCAGATAGAGTTTATCCTGATTTCTACTGTAAAATATATCTAGAAGAAGGTGATTATCTTTTCGAAAGAGATAATGATGTAAGAATGGAAGGAATGTATGATTCATCAGATTTTGAAAATCGCCTCTCAGTTTATGGTGTTTTTGGCATTGATAGTGGCATTCATATTTCGAAATCGGGTTATTATTATTGCAAACTAACTTTGTGGGATAGAACTGCTCCAAGACAATTTTCTTTTGTTGTTAATCCAAATCCAGATCATGAAACGCGGGAACCTATAGATATCAGTAACATGACATCTTTTGAATATAATTTGAGTGATTATAATGATTATGAGTTATTTGAAATTGACGATAGTGCATGGGCTTATACAATTATGCTTACTGGACTAAATGATGAAACAGAAGTGTTGATAAGTCGAAATGGTCATAGCCCAGCTAGCGGTCTTCATGGAGATATTAATGAAATAATGTATAACGAGGAAACATATTATTGCTTTGTCATGCACTATTATGATAAATTGTTCATCAGAAATTTAAGTGAAGATGATAATATAGGAATAATGCGCATAGAAAAAAATATTGTATATGATATCCACAATTATGAGGGAGAATATCCGGAATTAACATCATCTTTTGAAATTTATGGAACTTACGATATGGATCAACGGATACATATGAATGTTGAAGAAGAGGGGACGTACTTATTCGAAATTAATTTTCCATATTTCGTAGGAAATCCACATTTAGTTGTCTATTACTTTGATGAAGGTGGAGCAAATATCATCAACTTATTTTTAGATGAAGATAATATGTCACAACTAGTAACTTTAGAATCTAGAGAGTATTGGTTATACATTAATGGTCAATTTCCTTTTGTACTGTTTGAAGTTAGATATACAAAAGTCGAGTAATATATTGTGATTATGCTAAAATAAAAGAAAACAACACATGGAGGCTTTATGAAACTACTTGGTAATATCATTTGGTTCATTTTTGGGGGTTGGATTGCTGCACTTGGTTGGTTAATTGCGGGATTATTGTTTTGTATAACAATTATTGGTATTCCACTTGGTATGCAAATGTTTAAGTTTGCTGGGTTGGTTGCGACACCTTTTGGAGCGACAGTCAATACAAACATTGAGAAACACTTAATTCTCAATGTGTTATGGGTTATTTTCTTTGGTTGGGAAATGTGTTTATTCTATCTCGGTTTAGGCGTTATATATTGCATTACAATTATTGGTATTCCCTTTGGATTACAATGGTTTAAGTTAGCACAACTCGCTTTATTCCCATTTGGTGCGAAAGTTAGAGGATAATGATATAAGCCATGATTTGTATCATGTTTTTTTATGTTATAATATACAAAAATAAATTGAAGGGGGAGGCAAAATGAAAAAAATATTAATTGTTGTATTGTTTTCATTATTATTTGTTCTTCAGGGATGTAGAGAAATAACGTTCGAAGATGTAGTGCCGACTACATTTGGCAATTCAGACGATAATTATTTATATATTGAAAATAACCGGATATCAACAAGTGGTGATGAATATGCTCCTATTGTTGATCATATCACACATGAAGATGTGACATATTATTATGAACCAAATGAAACACAAGAGGGCTTCAATGTTCAACATATTGTACACACTGATCATTTAATGTATCTATTATTAAAGTTTGATAAATCTAATTTAGCGGTTATTACGTATGCATACGACAGTCAAGTTGTTAAAGTGATCACAATCATCGAAGGTATAAAAAATTCAAATCTAACGTATAAAATACATGCAATACGCAATGATTATTTCATTGTTTCTCCACCAACAAGTATCTGGTATGACCGAAATGAAGGATACAAAATAGCACTAAATGGCGAAATGATTGATGACGATGCAGGTGTATATGCATCGTATGAGTTTAGTCAAAATCATATGACAAGAGTAGCAGATGATGGCATTTATACAAAACGAGATGATGATCTAGCATGGCAAAAGATTATGCCAATTAGAATTGATAATGATTTTACGTATTATAGGATGGATGTTCATGAAACGTATGTTGATTTATATTATGAATATCCGATTGATTCATCACCACGTGAAGCTATACCTGATGAACCAAACGCATGTTATCGATATATATTTGATACGGAAAGTTTGATTACGATTAAAGCAGAAAAAATGGATGAAGGTGTATATGTGATCAACAAAGAATTTTTTATCACATATGACATAGATTTAGTGGATTTCAACAACGAAAAAGTTGACCATAGAACATCAAATGTATTATATCGATTCGATGAATCAGGTAGTCATGAAGCTATTTACACGTTTAAAGAAAATGAAGACTTTACAGATCACATTTCATTGTATGATCATTATTTGGAAATTGGTACATCTTATTACCAATCGTCGTTTCTAGGCTTAGGTGGATCTATACATAACTATCATATTTACGTGTTTGATTTGGAGACATTAACGTTCATTGATAATGATAAAGAAGATGATGTATTAACGCCTTATGTGAGTGCTGAAAACCGTGCTACTGTTGGTCAGTATACGTATTTTATTGAAATAAGAGAGTATGATATTAAATGGTTAACCCATAACGAAATTTGGTGTCTTATGCGCTATAATGAGACCGCTGATGAAACGGATTGCATGTTTTACATGAAGAATAATTCAATTTACACATCTTCGCTTCTTTGTGAGTTGCCAAACTATGTGATTTCCCAATCGGATTATAGGTATGTATTTGACACTATTCGAACGAATTAAAACAAAATAGCATATTTTAAAAGATAATACGCTTTTTTCGTTGACTTATACATATCATAATGATAGAATATATTCGCGTGTGAACGCACACCATAGTGGAAGAAGTAATTCATACCACATACTTATGTAAAAGAAGGAGGTTGTGTGCATGGCAAAAAAAGTAGTTCGTGTTCTTAAATTGCAGATTCAAGCGGGTAAAGCTAACCCAGCGCCACCAGTTGGTCCAGCACTTGGTCAAGCGCAAGTTAACATTCAAGCATTTTGTTCTCAATTTAATGAAGCAACTAAGGATCAAATGGGATTCGTTGTACCAGTTGTTATCTCAGTATATGATGACCGTACATTCTCATTTGTTACGAAGATGCCACCAGTGAGCGATCTATTAAAGAAAGCGGCTAATATTAAAAAAGGTTCAGATAACCCACTTAAAAATAAAGTCGCAACTTTAACAAAAGCGCAAATTAATGAGATCGCAGAAAGAAAGATGCCCGATTTAAACGCATTTACTGTTGAAGCAGCAGCAAAGATTGTTGAAGGAACAGCGCGTAATATGGGTATTGTAGTAACAGAATAATTTAGATCTTAACTGTCTAAATTGTGGGAGGATATCCCGCTAGACCACATTTTGGAGGAAACATATGAAACGAGGAAAGAAATACGTTGAAGCGGCGAAATTAATTGATAAATTAAATCGCTATGCAGTAAACGAAGCCGTTGAACTAGTTAAGAAGACATCATTCGTGAAATTCGACGCAACTGTAGAAGCTGCTTTCCGTCTTAATCTTGATCCAAGACAAGCGGAACAGAATTTACGTGGAGCGCTCGTATTACCTCACGGAACTGGGAAAACAAGCCGCGTTGTTGTTATTGCTCAAGGTGAGCAAGCAAAACAAGCGACTGATGCCGGTGCTGATTTTGTAGGCGATAAAGATATTATCGACAAAATCGCAGGCGGTTGGTTTGATTTTGATGTCATCGTTGCGACACCTAATATGATGTCACAACTTGGTAAATTAGGTCGTGTATTAGGACCTAAAGGTTTAATGCCAAACCCTAAAACTGGAACGGTAACAATGGACGTTGAAAAAGCAGTCCATGAAATTAAAAACGGTAAGATTGAATACCGTGTTGACAAGGTTGGTAATATTCACGCACCAATCGGACGTGTATCATTTGATGCTAAGAAATTAGCGGAAAACCTTGTAGCCCTTTATAGTCGCTTAGCTCAAATTAAGCCAGCTACAGTAAAAGGAACTTACATTAAGAACATTACAGTGACATCAAGTATGGCACCTGGTGTTCGCGTTGACGAAGATTCATTAAAGAATTTCCAAGCATAACAAATTAAAAAATTTAAGATGCCAAAGACAGTAGGTGCGAGAGCTTAATTTCCTACCGAGGTTGAAATCTAATTTCTCTCTCTTTTGTCTTTTGGCATGAGAGAGATTTTATTTGAGGAGGCATACGATGCAAAAAGAAAGTATTAAACGTAAAGCCGAACAAGTCGACACTTTAACTGAAAAGCTTAGTCGTGCGAAAACGGTCGTTGCCTTTGATTACCCAGGATTAACAGTTGAAGCTTTTACAAAACTTAGAACTGAACTAAGAGAAGCTAACTGTGAAATGGCAATTTATAAAAACAACATCTCACGTCGTGCCTCAATCGCGGCTGGATATGATGCATTCGCAGATTCACTAGTAGGTGCGAAAGCTATCGCGATGAGTTTTGAAGATGTTGTTGCCCCAGCAAAAGTCGTTTACGAATTTGCTAAGGACAATAAAGCAGTTGTCATTCAAGCTGGCGTTGTTGAAGGAAAGGTTGCATCATTAGATGTAATCAATGAATTGGCTACATTACCATCGTACGAAACGATGTTGACAATGTTAGCAGGTGGATTATTAACACCGATTAGGGAACTAACGGTTGGCCTTCACATGATTAGTGAAGAAGCGTAAATAATTTAGGAGGAACCATATCATGGCAAAACTTACAAAAGCAGAATTTGTAGCATCTTTAAAAGAGATGACATTACTTGAAATCAAAGAATTAGTAGACGGATTAAAAGAAGAATTTGGTATCGATCCAACTGCAGTTGCAGCAGCTCCAGCAGCTGGCGCAGCAGCAGCAGCTGACGAACAAACAGAATTCGATGTAATACTTAAGACTTTCGGTACAAACAAGATCGCAGTTATTAAGATCGTACGTGCTGTTACAGGCTTAGGTCTTGCAGATGCTAAGAAGTTAACTGAAACAGCTGACGCAGTTATTAAAGAAAAAGTCAGTAAAGAAGAAGCGGAAGAACTTAAAACACAACTTCAGGATGCTGGAGCTACGGTTGAAGTTAAATAAGCGACTTAAATTTGCGTAGATAACCCAAGATTTTCTCTTGGGTTTTTTCGCTGTTATTGGGGGATCTTATATGAGCCACTATTTTACGACTGATAAGAACCTTGATCATAAGTATCAAACGATTGAAATAGACTTGCGAGATGTACGTTTATCCTTAACGACTGATCGTGGTGTTTTTAGTCGCAATTATCTTGATTTTGGAACGCAAGTTTTACTTGATAATATCACATTAAAAAACGTTCATAAAGCCCTTGATGTAGGGTGTGGTTATGGTCCGATAGGACTATTTATGGCAGCATTTAATCAGCAGGCAGATGTCACAATGGTTGATGTAAATGAACGAGCTTTAGAACTTGCCGAAAAAAATATCATATCAAACAATATCACAAATGCAAAAACATTAAAAAGTGATGCGTTTGAGATGATTCATGATACATTTGATTTGATTGTCACTAACCCACCAATTAGAGCGGGTAAAGATACGGTGTTTAACATCTACGAAGGGGCATATGACCACTTAGAGAAAAGTGGTTCTTTATATGTCGTCATACAAAAAAAACAAGGCGCACCGTCGTCTGTGAAAAAATTAGAGTCTTTGTTTGGTAACTGTGAAATTGTCGCTAAAGTCAAAGGATATTGGATTCTTTTGGCGAAAAAGTGAGAAGTGGTTGACTTGTTGCATAATTTATGTTAATATATTAAAATGCATAATAATGGTTTATATATATAATTTTATTGATTATGTGACGTGATTTTCTAGAAATGATAGGAGTGTGGAACATGGGATATCGGAATGTGAAATACGGTAAGAAAGCAGAGCGTAGAAATTATTCAAGAATGCGCTATGATATCGACTTACCGAACCTTATTGAAATACAAACCAAATCATTCCAATGGTTTATCGATGAGGGGATTAAAGGTTTATTGCAAGATATTTCACCAATTGAAGGACACAACGGTGATTTAAAGTTATATTTTGAAGAACACTACCTGACCGAACCCAAATTCGGTATCAATGAATCGAAGTTAAGAGATGTTAACTATGCGAAACAACTTTCAGCAAAAGTTAAACTCGAAAACGCGATTACTGGAGAAGTTAGAGAGAACGTCATCTTAATGAGTGAAATCCCCTTTATGACACCGTCGGGGACTTTTGTCATTAACGGTGCTGAACGTGTTGTTGTATCCCAGATTATTCGTTCATCTGGCGCTTATTACATGAGCGAAATGGACAAGAAGATGAATCAAATCAAGTATTCATCACAAATCATCCCAACTCGTGGGGCTTGGTTAGAATATGAACTTGGTTCTAAACGTATTGTCTATGCAAAACTTGACCGCAGTAAAAAAGTGCCGCTTACAACACTTATGCGTGCTTTAGGTATTCAAAAGAAAAAAGATATTTATGAAATTTTTGGTAAATCAAGTTATATTGATTCTACCTTTGATAAAGACGATTCAAAAAATTCTGATGAAGCAATCATCGATCTTTATTCAAAATTAAGACAAGGCGAAAAAGTGCCTGCTGATGCAGCACGTGAATTCGTTAGAATGCGTTTATTCGAAAGACGTCGTTATGACTTAGCGGCCGTTGGACGTTATAAATTTAACAAGAAATTAGATGTACTTTCTCGTATTGAAGGCACTTATACTGCAAATGATATCGTTGATCCAACAACTGGTGATGTGATTGTTCCTGCGAAGACAAAAATAACAGAAGCAGTTATTGAAACATTAAAAGATCATCGTGATGCACTTCGTGTGGAAATTATTTCAAAAGAAGATTCACTTCAAAATGAACCGCCAGCTGAAATTTTAGCAACTTATTTACCAGATGGTGGCGATGCGTTATTCTCAAAAGAAAACATTGTTAACTTAAAGACTGGTGAAATTCTAGTTACGAAGAACACAGAAATTACAGATGAAACTTATAACATCTTAAGACGTAATAGAAATTCATTAGATGAGAAAGTAATCAAGTATTTCTTTGATGGTAGAGACCTTCATGAGAAAGAAAGAGAACGTTCTGGTGTTATCGTTGAAGCGATTGATGTCACAGTTAAAGATCCTGAAACAGATAAGATTTACACAGTAAGAGCACTTGGTAATGACCAAAGAGAAGCACGTGAACATATCACATTATCTGATATAGTTGCATCTATCTCTTACTACTTAAACTTATACGAAGGCTTAGGAACTACAGATGACATTGACCATTTAGGTAACCGTCGTTTAAGATTAATTGGTGAACTCTTAAAAAATCAATTCAGAATTGGTTTAGCAAGAGCTGAAAAGAACATTAAAGATAAGATGTCAACGACGACGTTCGCTGATGCGACGCCATCAAACATCATCAATATGACACCACTTGCTGGTGCGATAAAAACATTCTTTGGTAGTTCACAGTTATCACAATTCATGGATCAAATTAACCCACTTGCTGAGTTAACACAAAAACGTCGTGTATCTGCTTTAGGTACTGGTGGTCTTGCAAGAGATCGTGCCGGCGTTGAAGTCCGTGACGTACATAACTCGCACTATGGTCGTATTTGTCCAATTGAAACACCTGAAGGTCCATCCATTGGATTGATTAGTTCGCTTGCTACATACGGTAAAGTGGACCAATATGGTTTCATTCAAACACCATACTTAATTGTTGATCGTTCAAGTGGTAAACCTGTTGTTACACAACAATTTAAATATTTAACAGCGGATGAAGAATATCATGAAGTCATCGCGTCTGCAGCAACTCACTTAGCAGAAGATGGTTCAATCATAGAAGAAAAAGTGATTGGTCGTCACCGTGGTGAAACATCGATGTTTGATTTAGATGAAGTTACATTTATGGACGTTAGTCCGAAACAGATTGTATCAGTTGCTACATCAACCATCCCATTCTTAGAGCACGATGATGCGTCACGTGCATTGATGGGTGCGAACATGCAACGACAAGCTGTACCACTACTTAAAGCAGACTCACCAATCGTTGGTACTGGTATTGAATACCGTGCTGCGAAAGACTCTGGTTCTGTTGTGGTATCTCATACAGCAGGGTATGTCACTTATGCTGATGGTAAAAAAGTAGAAGTTACACCTGAACCAACAGAACGCGTTGTTGTTGGTAACAATGTTTTATATGATCCAAAGACAGGCTTCTCATTTGAAAGTGCGAAGATGTTAAGAGATTATGGTATGGGTGATACAGTCACTTATGAATTAACAAACTTTATGCGTTCTAACCAAGATACAAACGTCTTACAAAGACCGATTGTTAAATCAGGTGAATTCGTTGATGAAGGGGATATCTTAGCGGATGGTCCCTCAACAAGTAAAGGTGAACTTGCACTTGGTAGAAACGTTACTGTTGCCTTCATGACATGGGAAGGGTATAACTATGAAGATGCCGTGATCATGTGTGAAGACTTAGTGAAAGAAGACGTTTATACATCAATTCATATTGATGAATACGAAGTCGAAACACGTGAGTTAAAGAGCGGTTCTGGCCGTGAAGAAATCACACGTGAAGTTCCAAATGCTGGGTATGATGCTGTTAAGAATCTTGATGAACGCGGTATTATCATTCCTGGTTCTGAAGTGAAAGAAAATGATATTTTAGTTGGTAAAATTACACCTAAAGGTGTGTTTGAACCAACACCATCTGAAAAACTTATCCACGCTGTTATTGGTGAAAAATCAAGAGAATATCGCGATTCATCAATGCGTGTGCCACACGGTGGCGGTGGCGTCGTGCAATCGGTTCAATACTTCTCTAAGAAGAATGGTGACCAATTACAATCAGGCGTTAACGAATTTATCCGTGTTTATGTTGCTAAGAAACGTAAGATTTCTGAAGGTGACAAAATGGCTGGTCGTCACGGTAATAAAGGGGTTATTTCGAAAATCCTTCCACGCGAAGACATGCCATACATGGAGGATGGAACACCAATTGACATTATGTTAAACCCACTTGGGGTGCCATCACGTATGAACATCGGTCAGATCCTAGAAATTCATTTAGGAATGGCTGCTAAACAATTAGGTATTAAAATTGCTACACCAGTATTTGATGGTGTTAATGATGAAGATTTATTATCAATTATGAGTGAAGCTGGCCTTGAACCAGATGGTA
The DNA here is from genome assembly GCA_963676765.1 of Acholeplasmataceae bacterium. Classification (GTDB taxonomy): domain Bacteria; phylum Bacillota_I; class Bacilli_A; order Acholeplasmatales; family Acholeplasmataceae; genus WOFB19. The sequence goes on along the minus strand of OY781159.1, from coordinate 27,075 downwards.
AGACAAGACTTTATGATGGTCGTACAGGTGAAGCCTATGAGAATAGAATCTCAGTTGGTGTCATGTACATGATTAAATTGTCACACATGGTTGACGACAAACTTCATGCTCGTGCGGTTGGTCCATATACATTAGTTACCCAACAACCGATGGGTGGTAAAGCCCAAAACGGTGGACAGCGTTTCGGGGAAATGGAAGTATGGGCACTCTATGCTTATGGTGCAGCACATACCTTACAAGAAATGTTAACTGTTAAATCTGATGATATGCTCGGTAGAAATAAAGTTTATAGTGCGATTACGCATGGTAAACCAATTCCACAAGCGGGTATTCCTGAATCATTCAGGGTGTTAACGAGAGAGTTCCAAGCATTAGGTCTTCACGTTGAATTGATCGACGCAACGACTGGTGAAAATGAAGCGGAAAAATCACTTGTTAACAACAACCCATCGAGATTTACGAAAGGAGGGTTTCGCTAATGGCTAAAGAAAAATTAACATTACACGTTGAATCATTAAAACTTTCTGAAGAAGCATTAAATCATTTAAAACTCTCCGGTATTGAACAACTCGAAGATTTCAATACATTTAACTTAAAAGAATTAAAAATGTTACTAGGCGATTCATTTGATGAAATTAAAACTGTTTTAAGACGTTATTCATTACCTAGAAGTCTAGAAAACTTGAATTTAAGTGATGAAACAATCTCTATTTTAAGAACAGCTAGTATTAAAGATTTGCTTGCATTTATCGAATTTGATCGTCACACACTATATCATTTATTCGAAGGCGATGAATTGCTTCGTCAAGAAATTAATGACTTATTAGCGTTTTATGGTTTTGATGCATTAAAAGAACATGTTCACACTGGTGAAACACCAGTTTCAGTCGAAGGGTTCATAGAACCTGAAAGTGCTCTTGATATGGATTTATCAGAACGTATTCATCGTCATGTTCAACCAATTCGTAAAGGATATGGTTCAAGAACTTTCTCGCACTTCAAAATTCGTCTTGCTTCTCCTGAAGAAATTAGACAATGGAGTTATGGTGAAGTTTTAACACATGAAACGATTAACTACCGTACATCTAAACCTGAACCAGGTGGATTATTCTGTGAACGCATTTTCGGTCCAACACGTGACTATCAATGTGCTTGTGGTAAAAAACAGTCTGGTAACAAAGGCCAAATTTGTCAAAAGTGTGGTATTGAAATTACAGAATCTAAAGTTCGTCGTGAACGTATGGGTCACATTGAACTTGAAGCACCTGTTGTTCACACATGGTACTTAAAAAACTCACCTTCACGCCTAGCTATCCTTTTAGGTATTAAAGCGAAAGCATTAGAAGAAGTTGTATACCATGCGTCATATATCGTGACTGATCCTGGTCAAGCACCACTTCAGAAAAAACAAATTTTATCAGAACAAGACTTTAGTATGTTATCAGAAGAGTACTGGGGTAAATTCACAGCGTTAACCGGTGCCGAAGCTGTTAAGAAATTATTACAAGAATTAGATCTTGATAAAGAGGTTCGCATTCTTCGTCGTAAACTAAAGACTGCTTCAAAACAAAAACGCGATCGTATTATTAAGCGTTTGGAAGTTGTTGAATCATTCAATAATTCAGATAATAAACCTGAATGGATGGTTATGGATGTTATTCCAGTTATTCCACCGGATCTAAGACCAATGGTTGCCTTAGATGGTGGACGTTTTGCAACAACTGACTTAAATGACTTATATCGTCGTATTCTTAACCGTAACAACCGTCTTAAGAAACAAAAAGAACAAATGGCACCAAGACTTATTACGAAGAATGAAAAACGTATGTTACAAGAAGCTGTTGATGCATTATTCGATAACGCAAAACGCGGTAAGAAAGCAGCAGTAGAACGTAACAGACACTTAAAATCATTATCTGATATGTTACGTGGTAAACAAGGTCGTTTCAGACAAAACTTGCTTGGTAAACGTGTCGACTATTCTGGTCGTTCAGTTATTATTGTTGGTCCTGACCTTGAAATGTATCAATGTGGTATTCCACGTGAAATGGCAATCATTTTATTTAAACCATTCGTCTTAAGAGAATTACAAAAACAACTTGGCTTAGACTCAAACTCTAAGAAGAATGCTAACTCTAAATATGACCGCATGGATGATGATGTATGGGCAGCACTTGAAAAGGTTGTTAGAGAACACCCAGTGTTACTTAACCGTGCGCCTACACTTCACAGACTTGGTATTCAAGCCTTTGAACCTAAATTGATTGATGGTAAAGCGATCCGCCTCCACCCACTTGTAACACCAGCGTTTAACGCTGATTTCGATGGTGACCAAATGGCTGTTCACGTTCCACTATCAAATGAAGCACAAGCAGAAGCGAGATTATTAATGCTAGCTTCTAACAACATTCTTAACCCGAAAGATGGTAAACCTGTTGTTACACCATCTCAGGATATGGTACTTGGTAACTATTACTTAACGATTGAAGAAAAAGCGCATCGTCCATTTGGTGGTTATAAGGCAAAAGAAAAACAAGAAGAACATGCGTATAAACACAGAAATGAAGGACATTTCTTCTTTGATTTCTCAGAAGCCGAAATGGCTTTTGAACACAAAGAAATTGGCCTTCACACACGTATCTTCATTGATCCTAATTCAATTGATCAAGCATTCACTGAAGCACAAAAGAACAAGTACTTATTAACAACATTTGGTAAACTTATTTTCAACCGTATTCTACCGGAATCATTTCCTTACTTGAATGAACCTACTGCCGATAACTTAGAAAATACAACACCAGATAAATACTTTATGCCAAAAGGTACGGATCCTAAGAAATTCTTAGAAAGTGCACCAGTTCCTGGTCCATTTAAAAAGAAATTCTTATCACAAATCATTGCTCAAGTTTTTAAACAATTGCATATTTCAGAAACATCTAAGATGCTAGACAGATTAAAAGACTTAGGCTTCAAGTATTCAACTGTTGCGGGTATTACTGTATCGTTTGCTGATATTAACGTTTATTCTAAAAAGCATGAACGTATTGATAAAGCGAATGAAGAAATCGCAAAAGTTGAATCTTGGTATGATGAAGGTTGGTTAACAGATCAAGAACGTAAAGACTTAGTTATTAAAGAATGGCAAGTCGCACGTGATGATATTCAGGTTGGTTTAATGAGCGAATTTGACCCAGATAACAATATCTATATGATGTCTGACTCTGGGGCTCGTGGTAACGCCTCAAACTTCTCACAATTAGCTGGTATGCGTGGACTTATGAATAACCCTCGTGGTGATATTATTGAAGTCCCTGTCCAAGCATCGTTTAGAGAAGGGTTAACCGTGTCTGAGTTCTTTATTTCAACGCATGGTGCGCGTAAAGGTTCTACCGATACAGCCCTTAAGACAGCCGAATCAGGATACTTAACAAGACGTTTAGTTGACGTCAGCCAAGACGTTATTGTCGTTGAGGATGATTGTGGTACTGAACGCGGTGTCTTGATGAAATCAATCTTAGAAGACGAAACAAAAGAAATCGTCCCATTATATGATCGTATTATTGGTCGTTATACATCAAAAGATGTTGTGCATCCAAAGACAAAAGAAGTTATCCTTAAACGTAATAGTTTAGTTACTGATGAAATCGGTGCTGAGATTATTGCTGCGGGTGTTAAAGAAGTTGAGATTCGTTCAAACTTAACATGTAACTCAGACAATGGTGTTTGTGCGAAATGTTATGGTAGAAACTTAGCTACAAATACACCTGTTGAAGTTGGGGAAGCTGTTGGTGTAGTTGCTGCACAATCCATTGGTGAACCTGGTACACAGTTAACGATGCGTACATTCCACACTGGTGGGGTTGCTTCCGCATCAGATATCACCCAAGGGCTTCCACGTATTCAAGAGTTATTTGAAGCACGTAACCCGAAAGGTAAAGCTGTATTGTCAGAAGTTGATGGTAAAGTTAAAGCTATTGAACGTCAACGTGGTGGTTCTTCAATCGTTACGATTGTCGATGCCAAAGACAAGGAATACAAATACACGATTGATCCAAACGTTGAATCACTCGTTCGCAAGAACGCAACAGTGAAAGCTGGTCAACGTTTAACACTTGGTTCGATTAATCCAAAAGAATTACTAAGAGTATTATCAGCAGAAGCTGCTGAAACATATATTTTAGAAGAAGTTCAAAAGGTATATCGTGCACAAGGGGTTGAAATTTCAGATAAACATATCGAACTTATTATCAGACAGATGTTACGTCGTATTACAGTCGTTACAGAAGGTGATACGGACTTATTACCTGGTACTGAAGTTTCTGTATCTGAATTCAAACGTGAAAACAAGAAGGCATTCCTTGCGCGCAAGAGACCTGCGGTTGGACGTCCAATTCTTTTAGGTATTACACGTGCATCATTGAGATCTGATTCATTCTTATCAGCTGCATCATTCCAAGAAACAACAAGAATTCTTACAGACGCAGCTATTAAAGGTAAAGTGGATGAATTACATGGTCTTAAAGAAAACGTCATTATCGGTGGTTTAATCCCTGCTGGTACAGGTATCTTAAAGCAAAAATCATTCAACTTTGATCGTTCGAATACATTTAAAGAAGAACCTGAAGAAGAATACAACTACTAGACATAGCAACAAATGATATCATTTAAATAATTTTCAATAACGAATCCTCTTTTGAGCGGACGCTACAAGAAATGTTTGTAGATGTTCACGAAAAGGGGATTTTTTATAGATTACAAAAAAATAAGTGTCTTGTGTGTTTATGTTTTTGATGTTAAAATATCAATGATGACTTAAGAAAGAGTAGGATCTTCTTGAAAAGATGAAACCAACAATAAAAGATATAGCAAAAGAAGCTGGAGTTTCTATTACTACTGTATCTCTTGTACTAAACAACAGGCCAAATAGAATTCCTGAATCAACAAAAAAGAAAATACATGATGCCGCGAAAAAACTTAAATATGCACCCAATTTTACTGCAAGAAATCTAGTTATGAAAAAAACAAAAACAATTGGTGTTATGATTCCGGATATTGAAAATCCTTTTTTTAGCGAATTTGTAAAGATCGTGGATAGAAAATTGAAAATGCAAGGATATACAATTATGATTTCAAATTCAGACGATAAATTCGAAAACGATGTTGAAATCATCAACAATTTTATCAGTAGAGGTGCTGATGGACTTTTGCTAACTATCTCAAATGAGTCATATTCACATCTCAGTGAAATCAAATCTGTCATGCAAAACATCTCTGTTCCATATGTTTTAGTTGATAGAATTATAGATGGTATTCAATGTCACAAAGTATCTTTTGATAATAAGCTGGGTGGATATTTAGCCACAAAATATGCTATTGATGAAGGAAAAAAAAATATTGCGTGTATTATGGTGAAGAATCAATCTAACAACAGCAAAGCAAGATTCGAGGGATATAAAGAAGCACTAAATGAATTTAATATAGAATTCAATATATCCAATGTGTATGAAGGTGAATATAAATTTAAATCTGGTTATCTTTTGGCCGATCAAATATTGTGCAATGAATCACTCGAAGCAGTAGTTGCGTGTAATGATATGGCTGCATATGGTATAGTTAAAAAGGCAAAAGAGTTTAACATTAGTGTTCCAAATCAAATACTGATTATAGGATATGACAATCTTGAACTTTCAAAAATGTTTGATGTCCACTTACCCTCGGTTGAACAAGATGTAAATCAATTAGGAGAAACGGCTACAACAATACTAATAGAGGCCATGAATACACCTATAGCATATCAGACTGTTACATTAACCCCAGTAATTAAAGTGGATTAATAGATTTTAATGAATTACATAAGTAGAAGTTATCAGCACATTTTCTCCAAAATGTGTTTTTTTTCTGTAAACGCTTTACAAAATAAACAACTTGATATATAATAAAATCAACTATTAGGTAAAACGTTTTATCAAGATGCGAGGTTGTATGAAAACAATTTATATTATAGGCAGCATAAACGTTGATTTTACAACGACTGTGAACAAAATTCCTATTACTGGAGAAACCGTGAATGGATCTAATTTTTTCATTTCATTTGGAGGCAAAGGAGCTAATCAGGCAGTGGCCTGTGCTAGACAAGGTATGAATCCCTTTTTTATTGGTTGTGTTGGAGATGATATGTATGGACAACAAATCATTGAAAAATTCGGACAAATGAATATAAACACGACACATATCAGCACTGTTCCTGGATCAACGGGATCCGCAATCATTATTTTAGAAAACGATAATAATAGAATTATAGTTACTCCGGGTGCAAATCACGACATAACGTATGCTAATATTCGCAATGGACTGAAAAGCGCGTGTGATGGAGATATACTACTTTTACAAATGGAAATACCCATTGATATGGTTGAATATGCTATAGAAATAGCGAAAAGTAAAAATATGATTCTTGTATTAAATGCTGCCCCAGCTCATCACATTAAACCATCACACTATAAGATGATTGATTACCTAATAATAAATGAGATTGAAGCACAACAATTGTCAGATTCACTTGATTTACAAACAGCAGTAAGAAACCTTGAAAAGCAAGGAGTAAAACATGTTATCATTACTATGGGATCGTTAGGCGTTATGACAAAATCGAATGTCATACCTGCTTATCGCGTCAAGAGTGTTGATACAACAGCTGCAGGTGATACATTTGTGGGCACATTGGTTGCAAAAATAGCGACTCAATGTCCACTTGAAAATGCTCTTCTGTATGCGAATGCTGCTTCAGCTTTATCTGTGATGAAATATGGTGCACAACCAAGTATTCCTAAAAAAGAAGAAATTGAAAAATTCATTTTAAACCATCAGTCGATCTAAGGAGCAAATATATTCGCAATGCAAGATACAATTAAACCCTCAATACAAAGAGTTCCACCAAAAAGAAAAAGAAAAATTAGACGCAATGAAATTGAACTGATAATTTATGCATCAATAGGTGTGTCTTTTTTAGTAATTTTTGCGTATATACCTATGTTTGGTTTGGTATTGGCATTCAAAGATGGCGATATGAAATTAAACATCCTTCAGGTGATTACTCGTGGTGAGTGGATAGGATTTAAAAATTTCGGGTATGTATTTAGTGACTATAGTTTTAAGGATGTTTTTGTAAACACTATCTCTTTGAATTTACTTATGTTGCTGATTAATTTTCCAGCACCCGTACTATTTGCACTATTTTTAAATGAGATAAAAAACAAGAAATTTAGAACAATTGTACAAAGTGTAGCGATATTTCCCACATTTATTTCGTGGATGATTTTTGGAGGTATTTTTATCTCACTGACGGATGTGAATACTGGAATTATCAATCCAATACTTGAGTGGCTTGGATTATCATCTGCTAGTGATCCAGTTAACCTTGGAGGCCCTCAGTACTTTTGGGCAATCATAATTACTACATCATTAATCAAAGGAACAGGTTGGGGGTCAATTATCTATACTGCAGCAATTGCGGGTATCAATCAAGAGATGTATGAAGCTGCAACGATAGATGGTGCGAATCGCTGGCAAGTTATGTTTAAAATAACACTTCCAGCAATTACACCAACGATTCTTATATTTTTTCTCTTATCAATTGGCGGTTTGCTTGGTAATAATTTTGAACAATTTTATGTATTCCAAAATGCCATAAATCTTTCTAGCGGAGAAGTGCTGGCAACTTATTCATATAAATATGGTATTGCTTATCAAAGATATTCGTTTGCTACAGCTCTAGGACTTATTCAATCTATAATCTCTCTTATGTTGCTAGTTGGGGCAAACGCTATAGCTAAGAAGTTTGCAGGAAGGGGATTATACTAATGAAAAAAAGAAATACTTCTTGGAAAAACAAAATGTATCCAATAGATTATTTTATTTATGCTGGATTTGTGTTATTTATGTTAATTACACTTTTCCCGTTTTGGTATGTACTTGTTGGTTCCTTTAATCTAGGCACCGATTACTTAAGCGGTGGTGTTTGGATTTTTCCTAGAAAATGGTCACTTGACAACTATATATTTATCTTATCTGACAGTAGATTATTACCCGCTATATGGATGACAGTCTTAAGGACTACAATTGGCACTGTGACAAGTGTATTATTCACTGCTATAGTCGCTTATGCCATGCATTTGAAAGAGTTAAGATATAAAAAGTTTTTTTATTGGATCAATATTGTCACTATGTTCTTTGGAGGAGGATTAATCCCTTTCTTTCTCTTAATTGTTAATTTAGGAATGTATGATTCTTTTGCAGCATATATTGTTCCAGGAATGTATTCGGTATTTAATATGTTGGTTTTCTCAGCATTTTTCAGAGCAATTCCTAATGGGCTTCGAGAATCAGCAATGATGGATGGTGCATCCGAATTCAAAATCATGTTTAAAATCTATTTTCCACTGGCGTTACCGGCTTTTGCTACCATTTCACTTTGGACAGCCGTTGGGCACTGGAATGCTTATTATGACACTATGTTGTATACTGTGGATCCAAGCCTTAGGACATTACAATATTACTTAATGATGATCATTAAGCAATCGAGTTTACCACCTGAAATGATTAATGTCCCTTCAAATATTTACGAAAGAGTAGTTCCACAGACTATTTCTTATGCAGCAATTATTATAGCGATCATACCAGTCTTGATTATGTATCCACTCATTCAGAAGGCATACAAAAAAGGATCTATGATTGGTGCGCTTAAAGAATAGAAAACCTAAAACAAGGAGAAAATATATGAGAAAAATAATGATGCTAGTTTTTTTAGTTACAAGTGCAGTATTACTCGTTTCATGCATAGATGATAATGACAAAGAATTTGTCTATCCTGATTACGGTTATGCTAATCAAGATTCTGATTCATGGTTACAAATCGGTGATGAAGATCCTATTACAATTAATTGGTTTGTTGATTTATCGTATTTTGGTACAGCAGCAACTCTAGGAACAAAAGTTGAAGAGAGAATATATGAAAAAACTGGAGTTAGAGTGAACTTTATAACACCAATTACAGATGATGGTGCGCAATTATCTACAATGATATCTGGTGATCGTTTACCCGATGTTGTCACTGTAGCAGCTGGCTCCCCAACTCGTGTTCAACTAGCTGAAAAGGGCTACACATATCCAATTCAAGAGTTGGCAACTAGATATGCCCCATCGTTAATTACAAGGCTACAAGATGATGTTCAAGCGTATTTTGAACAAAGCGATGGAAATATTTATGGATTACCAAATCATTTTTATACGCAATCGGATATGATTGCTTATCAAGAACAAGAAGGTAGAAATTTACTACCAAATGGCGCAATGATTGCTAGAAAGGACTATTTGGAAGCATACTTGGAAGCGAATCCAAATGCGCAACCAACCACACCTCAATCATTTTTAGAAATGTGCCTTTGGGTTAAAAATCATTTTGAATTATCTAATACAAATCCAACATTTCTACTCAATCATTTTAATGTAAACGGCTCAAATGCAATTCAATGGATTCAAGAATACTTTGCTGTTCCACGAGAAGATTCTGAAGGACAATTATTGAACCTTTATGAGCAAGATTTAAACAAAGAAGCGTATATGTTTTTAAATGAACTGTACAGAAATAATTTGATTAGTCAATCAAATTTCACGGCAGGATCTGGGGCTATTGGTAATTATTTAGCTACTGGATTACCGTTCATTTACTTGGGGTCCCCACAAGAATATTCAATGTATTTTGAGCAAGCTGAAAATGCAGGTATTGAATATGTACCAATTGTTATGACTAATTCCGATGGTGATGCTCCTCAATTGAGATCTCTTGCTGGGAATGCTTGGCTATTTTCAATGATTACTACTAACGCAAAAAGACCAGATCGAATTATTAAATTATTCGATTATCTTTGGAGTGAAGAGGGTCAATCATTGTTCTATGGCATTCAAGGCGAGGATTGGGATTATGAAATTGAACCTGGAGATAAAGTCACAAAGGAAGTCAATGGCGTAGAAAAAGAAGTTACATATACATATGGAAAGGCTAAATACAAAGAGAATGTATGGAATGACATTCAAAATGGTGACATTTCAGACTATGGATTCGGGTATTTCAATCCATTAGTAAATCCTATGTATCCTCGTTTGACGGGAAGAGACGGAGAGGTACTCAATAGTTATACTGATTATCTTGACTACAACAGGAAAGCAACATTGATTGACTACACTTGGTATATTGGAGCATTTGAATTTACCAGAGATGCAACAGCATCAAATTATGTGGAAATAGTGAACAAAGCGAGAAATATTACAAATCTATGGATTCAGTACACACCGCGTATCATTAGTGCTACAACGCAAGCAGAAGCAGAAACTATCTATGATGCGACTGTATCACAATCAATTTCGATGGGGGCTCATGAAGTATTAGCATTCGATAATGTATATTTTCAAAAAGCAAAAGAGGCCCTTAATATTGAATTTGCATGGCCACCTAATGATCCCAACTCAGCGTATCATTCTCTTATTGTTACAACAATCTATGGTAATCGGGAGTATCTTCTAGATATACCAAGCGATATTAAAGTTGATTAAAGTTGATATGCCTATGAAACCAATTAGAATTATTTTTGACACTGATATAGCCGATGACATAGATGATGCGTTTGCATTAAAATATGCATTGTCATTGAAAGAACTAGAAATATTAGGAGTTACAATTGTATACAAAAATGTTCATCAGCGTGCTCAAATAGCCAAGCATATGCTTGAATTGGAAGAAAGAGCAGATATCGGTATTTTTGCGGGATTAAATCAGCCAATCAAAGAACAAATTCATAAATTTGACTATGAAAAAGAAATTGACGGACAAGTTCAATTGCTATCATACAACAGTACGCTTAAAGATATAAAATATGAAGAGACTGATGCTATATCATTTATGCTTAATATGATAGAAAAGCACAATGGAGACTTGTATATAGTTGCCATTGGTCCTTTGACAAATATAGCCACAGCGATACAAAAAAATCCTGAAACATTCAAAAAACTTAAAGGTATTTACACAATGGGAGGGACACCACTCGGGTATAAAGAATGGAATATTTTAGTTGATCCTGAAGCTGCAAAAATAGTATATGAATTTGGCGTACCAATATTTGCTGTTGGAGTAGATATAACACAAAAGACCACATTTACAGATCACGAGTTTAAAAAAGCGCAAAAAATAACTGGGAAATCCAATGATTTTTTAGTCTCTATGATGATGGATTGGTTTCGTGTGAATAATAGAAATCCTGTGATGCATGATAGTTTACCAATTGATGCAATCATTAATTCTAACGTACAATTTGAGGGGTTTGATGTGGAAATACCACTGGATGATGAAAACAAAGGTAAAACTATATCAACTAAAAACAAAAATAGTCATGTTAAATTTGCTACCTCATTGAACAGAGATTTATTCATGGATTATTTCTTTAAAAAGATTGAAGGAGACAAAAAATGAGAAAAGTGGTCATATGTTTTCTTCTCGTATTGATTGGAGCACTGATAGTGAATGTATATGCGGCATCCAGTGATTCAAATAGTGACTTCATCAATCGCAGAGAAGTATCTACATCGGGAGATTCTAACATTGAGATACAGACGATCTCACCTTGGGTTTCTGGTGCAAAAGTTGAGATTGAACTTGATGATGTTGATATTGATAAAGCATATTTGGTTATTGATATAGAAGTCGTAGAATCTATCAATAATACTGAAGCTGTTATGCATTTTGGTGTTAACGAAACAGTCATTGAAGGACCTGATGACGTTAGCATTCATGGCAATCCTACAAATGTACAAAAAATGTGGGGAAATTGGTTTTTTGTTCCACAAGGAAGAACTGCACTATATATAAGTGTTGATGACTATTTGACCGATACAAACACACTAAATAAGTTTGGAATTTATTTTGACACTGGTGTTTCAGGACGATCAGTCAAAATGAATGTGTGGGGATTATACTTATCTAATGAATTAGACCAAATTGAAACAGAAAATTTGATCACATTAAATGGCATTAATTTTGATGAAACGACACATATAGTAGATGATTCTAGCATAATTGCTGTTGGAACTACTGTGAAATTTTATAATAATAATGAATCAAAATGGGAATTTGACGCAGCAGAGATCCATGATGATTGGGAAAATGCTTTAAAAATTCATGTTAAATCAGAAAGTGAAGGTGGCATAGCGACACATGACCCAGATGGTTATGGATTTGTCACATTTGATTTTGGGAATGATACTATTGTGCCTTCACAGAATAATGGAATTGCATTGCAAGTATATGCTTTGTCAGGCGAAACGTACTTTAAAATTTTCTTTGAGGACATTAATGGACATATATTTACACCGAATATCCCTGGTACTGGACCAACAGAATCTACGGTTGGTTTTAAGTTTGGTCAGGAATCAATTGCATCTACTCAAGCGGGATTCTACAACGCGGTATATTTGCCTGAAGATACTGCGGGAACAATCTATATTCCATTTACTAACTTGATACAAGTTAACCGTTTTTTAGGAGAAAATCTGACTACAACACCAGAAATTGAGATTGGTCAAATATGTAAATTGCATATTGGTCTAGACATGGAATATGGGTTAGGCAGATCGCTGGCAATTGGTTCCATGGTTTATGTCAATCCAGTCACTGGTGAGTTGAATTCAATCATAAAAACATCTGATTTAGGTAGTCAAGAATTGAATATTGATGACGTTACATCAGGAACAATTGTTATGATAAATGAAACAGGTAACCAACTTGAAAATTTCATTTTGTCGAAACTAGATGTATCTGAAACACCTGGATTTATACCTGAAAATGATTTATCAGAACTAAATACTGTAATTGATATCGTAGAATCTTTAGATAGACGTCAATATACTGATGAATCATGGCAAAATGTACAAGATGAATTGCTTAATGCAATAAATATACGTGATTATCAGGAACTGTATAATCAAAACGATATTGAAACAGCAGCAAATAATCTATATTTAACTTATGTTAGACTTGACAAAATTGAACAAACAAGCAACTTAACATTGTGGATTGTTTTGGGGTCAAGTTTTAGTGGTTTAGTGATATTAGGAGTTTTAGGATTCTTAATTATTCGCAAAAAACGAGGTGTTGTTATATGAAGATAATAAGCAAATTAATTATTTTATTATTAATGGTGGTGATAAGCATGTCAATAGTTGGTTGTTCTTCAACAAAAAAAGATGAAACACCTAAAAAAATACCAGAAGGTTATGTGAAGGAAAATGAAACTCAAATTTTTGATGAAGAAGAATTTGTGAATATATATAATTATGCGCCATCCATATTTATTGAAGATGGAGTCGCACATATATATTATTGTTCAAACCCTGGTTCAGGGCTTCCTGGAGATCATATTGCGTATAGACGTGGCATTAAAGTAGGTGATGATTGGTATTGGAGCCCGAAAACTTTTGTTTTATACCCTGGTGAAGACGGGGAGTGGGATATGTCGAATGTTTGTGATCCTGATGTTATTAAAGGCGCATTTGATTATAATGGCGAAACGTATAATTATCTAATGACATATTTAGGATGTATGTCCGTAGATAATTCAGCTAATTCATTTGGTTTTGCAGTTGCAAAAAATCCAGAAGGACCGTGGATAAAAGTCACAACAGTAAGTCCACTATATGATTTTTATGAGGAAAGCCCAGGATATGTGTACCAACCGGGAGTTAATACATTTATTTGGGGATCAGGACAATCATCATTGATTAGTGTTGATCAAGCAGGAACTGTTCTCTTATTCTATACAGGCGGTTCTACATCAAAATATGGGCAAACTGCAGAATCATGGGATTTCAGTGACCTAAACAACCCTGTAAGACTTTGGCAAAATTCGATGTCAGCAAAAGGGATATATACGCTTGATAATCAACAAGATGTTATTACAAATGCCCAATTGGTTTATGATAGGGAAAGAAAAATATTCTATATGTTGAGCGATAATCATCCATTTGATACACAAACTGAACCAATAAATTTACCATCTTCTACACGTGTTGTCGCAACTTTTGATTATATGAGTGAAACGATTGGAGACTGTTTTAAAAATAAGGAATTGAATTGGAATACATTGCAAAATATTGGGTTTAATGAAACGGGTTATGAGCGTGTTCACAACACATGTTTTGTAAGAGATGAATTTGGTTATGTTATGGATACGAAGAGTATTGATGTTATTTATACAATGAGTTTAACTGGTACGGATTGGAGAGTTATATACACTTATAGAATGCATCGATACAATCTGAATCTTTATTAAGAATGGGAAAAATAAAGGATGGTAAAAAATGAGAAGAATATTTGTAATCGTTGTACTTGCTATGTTGACATCGTTTGTCTTGTTTGGATGTGTGAATGAGACAAAATCCTTTTCAGTGACATGGAAAAAATTCGATGGTGTTGTTCTTGAAACAGATACTGATGTCTTGATTGGAACGACTCCAACTTATGATGGTTCAATACCGCTTAAACCAGGGAATAGTAATTATAATTATGTTTTTAGTGGATGGGATCCAGTAATTAGTCCCGTGGAAAGCGATCAAGAATATGTTGCACAGTTCACAGAGAATATTAATCAATACACTGTAACATTCATTAATTGGGATGGAAGTGTTATCAGTTCGCAGCAAGTCGATTATGGGTCTTCTGCAGTTGCCCCTGAAAATCCTGTTAAACCAGGGAATAGTAATCATAATTATGTTTTTAGTGGATGGGATCCAGTAATTAGTCCTGTAGAAGGCAATCAAGAATATGTTGCACAGTTCACAGAGAATATTAATCAATATACTGTAACATTCATTAATTGGGATGGAAGTGTTATCAGTTCGCAGCAAGTTGACTATGGGTCTTCTGCAGCTGCTCCTGAAAATCCAGTCAGAGAAGGGTATACTTTTGATTCATGGGATCAAGACTATTCAAACATTACATCGGATTTAGATGTAACCGCAACATATTACAATAAAACTGTAAACTATTTAAATATTGCAACTGATTCTCCATGGGTAAATGGAGCAAAAGTGGAAGTGAATGGCTTGGATTTTGATGTTGATAAAGCATATTTGGTATTTGATGTAGAAGTGATTCAAGCTATAAATAACGATTGCGCAATTATGAAATTGGGCGTCAATGGTACAGCTTTTGAGGGACCTGATGGTGTCTGGATACCAGGTGATCCAGACGATGTTGAGAAAAAATGGGGGAATTGGTTCTTATTATTTCCTGAGAGTGGCAGAAACCAAATCTATATTAAGGTTTCAGATTATTTATCAGGTGTTACATCAATAAATAGTATTGGCATATATTTTGATACAGGTGTTGCTGAACGTGGTGTTGAAATGGCTTTATATGGTATCTATTTAACAGATACAATTGATCATATTGAATCCAACAATTATTTATCATTTAATAAAAATTTATCTGAAAATGATATAACTAATGTTGGCACATCCTTATCAATAATGGAAAATCACGAATTAGTGAATCCGTTTAATGTAGAATTTAAAGTTAACGATGAAATCATTGACACATATCAAGTGGAAGAGGGTAAATACGCTTCTGAGCCTGAAAATCCACAACTCGAAGGATTTGATTTTGTGGGTTGGTATGTTGAAGGCACCGATGAGCTATTTGACTTTCAAACTGCAATTACCGAGGATTTGACGTTAGTCGCAGTATTCAACGTCAAGACTTTTGAAGTCATATTTAAGAATTGGGATGATACAGTTTTGTCTACACAAACTGTATCATATGGCGAAAGTGCTATCAGTCCAGATACACCGGAAAAACTGGGATACACTTTTGATTCATGGGATAAAGACTATTCAAACATTACAACGGATTTAGATGTAACTGCAACATATGAACCAAATCCTTATGTAATTTCCTTTGAAGTGGACGGAGGGACGCCGGTCACGAATTTTGACGTTGTTTATGATCAAACATTGTCACAATCCGAACTACCTAGCGCGGAAAAATCAGGATACACTTTTTTAGGATGGGGATTGTCAGCAGAGGAAGATGATTTGTTTACAACAATCAAAATTACAGGGAATACTTTGCTTTACGCAAAATATGCTACAGATATATTTATGGTAACATTTGATAATTATGGTGTAACATCTTCTATTGTTGTGAGTCAGAATGACACAATAACAAATATTCCAAATGATCCTGTTTATGAACAATACAACTTTATTGAATGGCGATTGAATGATGAGGCATTTGATTTTTCGAATCCAATTACAAGTGATATGACATTGACAGCGTATCGTGAAATCAAAACATTTAATGTCACATTTGTTGACTGGGATGACACGTTGATTGAAGAACAAAACAACATAGCATGGGGGACACCTGCAATTGCACCGGTAGATCCTCATAGAGATGATTATGTATTTGTCGGATGGGACACCGATTTTGACGAAGTTGAAGAGAATCTAGTAGTTAAAGCACTTTATGAATTTGAATCGACTAAAGTACTAGCAATCACGACAGAATCTCCATGGGTAAATGGAGCAAAAGTGGAAGTGAATGGCTTGGATTTTGATGTTGATAAAGCATATTTGGTATTTGATGTAGAAGTGATTCAAGCTATAAATAACGATTGCGCAATTATGAAATTGGGCGTCAATGGTACAGCTTTTGAGGGACCTGATGGTGTCTGGATACCAGGTGATCCAGACGATGTTGAGAAAAAATGGGGGAATTGGTTCTTATTATTTCCTGAGAGTGGCAGAAACCAAATCTATATTAAGGTTTCAGATTATTTATCAGGTGTTACATCAATAAATAGTATTGGCATATATTTTGATACAGGTGTTGCTGAACGTGGTGTTGAAATGGCTTTATATGGTATCTATTTAACAGATACAATTGATCATATTGAATCCAACAATTATTTATCATTTAATAAAAATTTATCTGAAAATGATATAACTAATGTTGGCACATCCTTATCAATAATGGAAAATCACGAATTAGTGAATCCGTTTAATGTAGAATTTAAAGTTAACGATGAAATCATTGACACATATCAAGTGGAAGAGGGTAAATACGCTTCTGAGCCTGAAAATCCACAACTCGAAGGATTTGATTTTGTGGGTTGGTATGTTGAAGGCACCGATGAGCTATTTGACTTTCAAACTGCAATTACCGAGGATTTGACGTTAGTCGCAGTATTCAACGTCAAGACTTTTGAAGTCATATTTAAGAATTGGGATGATACAGTTTTGTCTACACAAACTGTATCATATGGCGAAAGTGCTATCAGTCCAGATACACCGGAAAAACTGGGATACACTTTTGATTCATGGGATAAAGACTATTCAAACATTACAACGGATTTAGATGTAACTGCAACATATGAACCAAATCCTTATGTAATTTCCTTTGAAGTGGACGGAGGGACGCCGGTCACGAATTTTGACGTTGTTTATGATCAAACATTGTCACAATCCGAACTACCTAGCGCGGAAAAATCAGGATACACTTTTTTAGGATGGGGATTGTCAGCAGAGGAAGATGATTTGTTTACAACAATCAAAATTACAGGGAATACTTTGCTTTACGCAAAATATGCTACAGATATATTTATGGTAACATTTGATAATTATGGTGTAACATCTTCTATTGTTGTGAGTCAGAATGACACAATAACAAATATTCCAAATGATCCTGTTTATGAACAATACAACTTTATTGAATGGCGATTGAATGATGAGGCATTTGATTTTTCGAATCCAATTACAAGTGATATGACATTGACAGCGTATCGTGAAATCAAAACATTTAATGTCACATTTGTTGACTGGGATGACACGTTGATTGAAGAACAAAACAACATAGCATGGGGGACACCTGCAATTGCACCGGTAGATCCTCATAGAGATGATTATGTATTTGTCGGATGGGACACCGATTTTGACGAAGTTGAAGAGAATCTAGTAGTTAAAGCACTTTATGAATTTGAATCGACTAAAGTACTAGCAATCACGACAGAATCTCCATGGGTAAATGGAGCAAAAGTGGAAGTGAATGGCTTGGATTTTGATGTTGATAAAGCATATTTGGTATTTGATGTAGAAGTGATTCAAGCTATAAATAACGATTGCGCAATTATGAAATTGGGCGTCAATGGTACAGCTTTTGAGGGACCTGATGGTGTCTGGATACCAGGTGATCCAGACGATGTTGAGAAAAAATGGGGGAATTGGTTCTTATTATTTCCTGAGAGTGGCAGAAACCAAATCTATATTAAGGTTTCAGATTATTTATCAGGTGTTACATCAATAAATAGTATTGGCATATATTTTGATACAGGTGTTGCTGAACGTGGTGTTGAAATGGCTTTATATGGTATCTATTTAACAGATACAATTGATCATATTGAATCCAACAATTATTTATCATTTAATAAAAATTTATCTGAAAATGATATAACTAATGTTGGCACATCCTTATCAATAATGGAAAATCACGAATTAGTGAATCCGTTTAATGTAGAATTTAAAGTTAACGATGAAATCATTGACACATATCAAGTGGAAGAGGGTAAATACGCTTCTGAGCCTGAAAATCCACAACTCGAAGGATTTGATTTTGTGGGTTGGTATGTTGAAGGCACCGATGAGCTATTTGACTTTCAAACTGCAATTACCGAGGATTTGACGTTAGTCGCAGTATTCAACGTCAAGACTTTTGAAGTCATATTTAAGAATTGGGATGATACAGTTTTGTCTACACAAACTGTATCATATGGCGAAAGTGCTATCAGTCCAGATACACCGGAAAAACTGGGATACACTTTTGATTCATGGGATAAAGACTATTCAAACATTACAACGGATTTAGATGTAACTGCAACATATGAACCAAATCCTTATGTAATTTCCTTTGAAGTGGACGGAGGAACACCGGTCACGAATTTTGACGTTGTTTATGATCAAACATTGTCACAATCCGAACTACCTAGCGCGGAAAAATCAGGATACACTTTTCTAGGATGGGGATTGTCAGCAGAGGAAGATGATTTGTTTACAACAATCAAAATTACAGGGAATACTTTGCTTTATGCAAAATATGTTGTAAATACATTTACGGTAACATTTGATAATTATGGTGTAACATCCTCTATTATTGTGAGTGAAAATAGTACAATAACAAATCAGCCAAATGATCCTGTTTATGAACAATACAACTTTATTGAATGGCGATTGAATGATGAGGCATTTGATTTTTCGAATCCAATTACAAGTGATATGACATTGACAGCGTATCGTGAAATCAAAACATTTAATGTCACATTTAAGAATTGGGATGATACAGTTTTGTCTACACAAACTGTGTCATATGGCGAAAGTGCTATCAGTCCAGATACACCGGAAAAACTGGGATACACTTTTACTTCATGGGATCAAGACTATTCAAACATTACATCGGATTTAGATGTAACCGCAACATATGAGCCAAATCCTTATGTAATTTCTTTTGAAGTGGACGGAGGAACGCCGGTCACGAATTTTGACGTTGTTTATGATCAAACATTGTCACAATCCGAACTACCTAGCGCGGAAAAATCAGGATACACTTTTTTAGGATGGGGATTGTCAGCAGAGGAAGATGATTTGTTTACAACAATCAAAATTACAGGGAATGTTTTGCTTTATGCAAAATATGTTGTAAATACATTTACAGTAACATTTGATAATTATGGTGTAACATCCTCTATTATTGTGAGTGAAAATAGTACAATAACAAATCAGCCAAATGATCCTGTTTATGAACAATACAACTTTATTGAATGGCGATTGAATGATGAGGCATTTGATTTTTCAAATCCAATTACAAGTGATATGACATTGACAGCGTATCGTGAAATCAAAACATTTAGTGTCACATTTGTTGACTGGGATGGAAGTGTGATTGATTCACAGCAAGTTGACTATGGGTCTTCTGCAGCTGCTCCTGAAAATCCAGTCAGAGAAGGGTATACTTTTGATTCATGGGATAAAGATTATAATAATGTAGTGGATAACTTAATTGTGATGGCAACATATGAGCCAAATCCTTATGTAATTTCTTTTGAAGTGGACGGAGGAACGCCGGTCACGAATTTTGACGTTGTTTATGATCAAACATTGTCACAATCCGAACTACCTAGCGCGGAAAAATCAGGATACACTTTTCTAGGATGGGGATTGTCAGCAGAGGAAGATGATTTGTTTACAACAATCAAAATTACAGGGAATGTTTTGCTTTATGCAAAATATGTTGTAAATACATTTACAGTAACATTTGATAATTATGGTGTAACATCCTCTATTATTGTGAGTGAAAATAGTACAATAACAAATCAGCCAAATGATCCTGTTTATGAACAATACAACTTTATTGAATGGCGATTGAATGATGAGGCATTTGATTTTTCGAATCCAATTACAAGTGATATGACATTAACAGCGTATCGTGAAATCAAAACATTTAGTGTCACATTTGTTGACTGGGATGGAAGTGTGATTGATTCACAGCAAGTTGACTATGGGTCTTCTGCAGCTGCTCCTGAAAATCCAGTCAGAGAAGGGTATACTTTTGATTCATGGGATCAAGACTATTCAAACATTACATCGGATTTAGATGTAACTGCAACATATGAGCCAAATCCTTATGTAATTTCTTTTGAAGTGGACGGAGGAACGCCGGTCACGAATTTTGACGTTGTTTATGATCAAACATTGTCACAATCCGAACTACCCAGCACGGAAAAACTGGGATACACTTTTCTAGGATGGGGATTGTCAGCAGAGGAAGATGATTTGTTTACAACAATCAAAATTACAGGGAATACTTTGCTTTATGCAAAATATGCTACAGATATATTTACGGTAACATTTGATAATTATGGTGTAACATCCTCTATTATTGTGAGTCAGAACGATACAATAACAAATATTCCAAATGATCCTGTTTATGAACAATACAACTTTATTGAATGGCGATTGAATGATGAGGCATTTGATTTTTCGAATCCAATTACAAGTGATATGACATTGACAGCGTATCGTGAAATCAAAACATTTAGTGTCACATTTGTTGACTGGGATGGAAGTGTTATCAGTTCACAACAAGTTGACTATGAGTCTTCTGCAGCTGCTCCTGAAAATCCAGTCAGAGAAGGGTATACTTTTGATTCATGGGATAAAGATTATAATAATGTAGTGGATAACTTAATTGTGATGGCAACATATGAGCCAAATCCTTATGTAATTTCTTTTGAAGTGGACGGAGGAACGCCGGTCACGAATTTTGACGTTGTTTATGATCAAACATTGTCACAATCCGAACTACCTAGCGCGGAAAAATCAGGATACACTTTTCTAGGATGGGGATTGTCAGCAGAGGAAGATGATTTGTTTACAACAATCAAAATTACAGGGAATGTTTTGCTTTATGCAAAATATGTTGTAAATACATTTACGGTAACATTTGATAATTATGGTGTAACATCCTCTATTATTGTGAGTGAAAATAGTACAATAACAAATCAGCCAAATGATCCTGTTTATGAACAATACAACTTTATTGAATGGCGATTGAATGATGAGGCATTTGATTTTTCAAATCCAATTACAAGTGATATGACATTGACAGCGTATCGTGAAATCAAAACATTTAGTGTCACATTTGTTGACTGGGATGGAAGTGTGATTGATTCACAGCAAGTTGACTATGGGTCTTCTGCAGCTGCTCCTGAAAATCCAGTCAGAGAAGGGTATACTTTTGATTCATGGGATCAAGACTATTCAAACATTACATCGGATTTAGATGTAACTGCAACATATGAGCCAAATCCTTATGTAATTTCTTTTGAAGTGGACGGAGGAACGCCGGTCACGAATTTTGACGTTGTTTATGATCAAACATTGTCACAATCCGAACTACCTAGCGCGGAAAAATCAGGATACACTTTTTTAGGATGGGGATTGTCAGCAGAGGAAGATGATTTGTTTACAACAATCAAAATTACAGGGAATGTTTTGCTTTATGCAAAATATGTTGTAAATACATTTACGGTAACATTTGATAATTATGGTGTAACATCTTCTATTATTGTGAGTGAAAATAGTACGATAACAAATCAGCCAAATGATCCTGTTTATGAACAATACAACTTTATTGAATGGCGATTGAATGATGAGGCATTTGATTTTTCAAATCCAATTACAAGTGATATGACATTGACAGCGTATCGTGAAATCAAAACATTTAGTGTCACATTTGTTGACTGGGATGGAAGTGTGATTGATTCACAGCAAGTTGACTATGGGTCTTCTGCAGCTGCTCCTGAAAATCCAGTCAGAGAAGGGTATACTTTTGATTCATGGGATCAAGACTATTCAAACATTACATCGGATTTAGATGTAACTGCAACATATGAACCAAATCCTTATGTAATTTCCTTTGAAGTGGACGGAGGGACGCCGGTCACGAATTTTGACGTTGTTTATGATCAAACATTGTCACAATCCGAACTACCCAGCACGGAAAAACTGGGATACACTTTTCTAGGATGGGGATTGTCAGCAGAGGAAGCTGATTTGTTTACAGCAATCAAAATTACAGGGAATACTTTGCTTTATGCAAAATATGTTGTAAATACATTTACGGTAACATTTGATAATTATGGTGTAACATCCTCTATTATTGTGAGTGAAAATAGTACAATAACAAATCAGCCAAATGATCCTGTTTATGAACAATACAACTTTATTGAATGGCGATTGAATGATGAGGCATTTGATTTTTCAAATCCAATTACAAGTGATATGACATTGACAGCGTATCGTGAAATCAAAACATTTAATGTCATATTTGTTGACTGGGATGGAAGTGTTATCAGTTCACAACAAGTTGACTATGGGTCTTCTGCAACTGCTCCTGAAAATCCAGTCAGAGAAGGGTATACTTTTGATTCATGGGATCAAGACTATTCAAACATTACATCAGATTTAGATGTAACTGCAACATATGTTGTGAATACATTCACGGTAACATTTGATAATTATGGTGTAACATCCTCTATTATTGTGAGTGAAAATAGTACGATAACAAATCAGCCAAATGATCCTGTCTATGAACAATACAACTTTATTGAATGGCGATTGAATGATGAGGCATTTGATTTTTCGAATCCAATTACAAGTGATATGACATTGACAGCGTATCGTGAAATCAAAACATTTAATGTCACATTTGTTGACTGGGATGGAAGTGTGATTGATACACAGCAAGTTGACTATGGGTCTTCTGCAGCTGCTCCTGAAAATCCAGTCAGAGAAGGGTATACTTTTGATTCATGGGATCAAGACTATTCAAACATTACATCGGATTTAGATGTAACCGCAACATATTACAATAAAACTGTAAACTATTTAAATATTGCAACTGATTCTCCATGGGTAAATGGAGCAAAAGTGGAAGTGAATGGCTTGGATTTTGATGTTGATAAAGCATATTTGGTATTTGATGTAGAAGTGATTCAAGCTATAAATAACGATTGCGCAATTATGAAATTGGGCGTCAATGGTACAGCTTTTGAGGGACCTGATGGTGTCTGGATACCAGGTCATCCAGACGATGTTGAGAAAAAATGGGGGAATTGGTTCTTATTATTTCCTGAGAGTGGCAGAAACCAAATCTATATTAAGGTTTCAGATTATTTATCAGGTGTTACATCAATAAATAGTATTGGCATATATTTTGATACAGGTGATGTTGAACGTGGTGTTGAAATGGCTTTATATGGTATTTATTTAACAGATACAATTGATCATATTGAGTCCAATAATTATTTATCATTTAATGAAAATTTATCTGAAAATGATATAACTAATGTTGGCACATCCTTATCAATAATGGAAAATCACGAATTAGTGAATCTGTTCAATGTAGAATTTAAAGTTAACGATGAAATCATTGACACATATCAAGTGGAAGAGGGGAGATACGCTTCTGAGCCTGAAAATCCACAACTCGAAGGATTTGATTTTGTGGGTTGGTATGTTGAAGGCACCGATGAGTTATTTGACTTTCAAACTGCAATTACCGATGATTTGACGTTAGTCGCAGTATTCAACGTCAAGACTTTTGAAGTCGTATTTAAGAATTGGGATGATATAGTTTTGTCTACACAAACTGTGTCATATGGCGAAAGTGCTATCAGTCCAGATACACCGGAAAAACCGGGATACACTTTTACTTCATGGGATAAAGATTATAATAATGTAGTGGATAACTTAATTGTGATGGCAACATATGAGCCAAATCCTTATGTAATTTCTTTTGAAGTGGACGGAGGAACACCGGTCACGAATTTTGATGTTGTTTATGATCAAACATTGTTACAATTTGAATTACCCAGCACGGAAAAACTGGGATACACTTTTGTGGGATGGGGATTGTCAGCAGAGGAAGCTGATTTGTTTACAACAATCAAAATTACAGGGAATACTTTGCTTTACGCAAAATATGCTACAGATACATTTACAGTAACATTTGATAATTATGGTGTAACATCCTCTATTATTGTGAGTGAAAATAGTACAATAACAAATATGCCAAATGATCCTGTTTATGAACAATACAACTTTATTGAATGGCGATTGAATGATGAGGCATTTGATTTTTCAAATCCAATTACAAGTGATATGACATTGACAGCGTATCGTGAAATCAAAACATTTAGTGTCACATTTGTTGACTGGGATGACACGTTGATTGAAGAACAAAACAACATAGCATGGGGGACACCTGCAATTGCACCGGTAGATCCTCATAGAGATCATTATGTATTTGTCGGATGGGACACCAATTTTGACGAAGTTGAAGAGAATCTAGTAGTTAAAGCACTTTATGAATTTGAATCGACTGAAGTACTAGCAATCACGACAGAATCTCCATGGGTTTCTGAGGCTAAAACCGAAGTTGATTTAATAGAAACTGCAGTTGATAAAGCATTCTTAGCAATTGATATTGAAGTCATTCAATCCATTAACAGCCCTGAAGTAGTTTTGCATTTTGGTGTAAATGGGTCTCAGTTTACTGGTGCCGATGGTGTATTGATTCCTGGAAATCCAATAAATGTTGTTAAACAATGGGGGAACTGGTTCTTTTTGCCTGAGGGAAGAACAACATTATATATTGATGTAAATGAATACCTAAATGATGTTGAGGTATTAAACTTTTTAGGATTATACTTTGATACAGGCGTTTCTGGCAGAGGTGCAGTCATTAATCTTTGGGGTGTTTATTTAGTTGATGAAATTAATGCCTTAGGTGAAGAAAATCTGCTAGTAAAAAGCATCGATTCAAGTGTTAGTGTTGGTTCAACTGTTGAGCTTGAAACATATGAATTTGTCATTGAAGATATTTATACAGTTAATGGGTATTATTTGAATGTAGAGACAGATTCGCCTTGGGCTACAAATGCTGACATTGTGATTGAATTAACTGAAACGACAGTAAACAAGGCATATCTTGCAGTTGATTTGGAGGTTGCTTACACTGGCGGAAGTGATATCCTTGCTGTCATGCATATGGGCGTTAATGGCATACAGTTTATGGGACCTGACGATGTTTTGATTCCAGGAAGCCCATATGGCGTAGATAAAAAATGGGGAAACTGGTTTTTTGTTCCACATGGAAGGACTACACTGTATATCAGTGTTGCAGATTATTTATCTAATGTAGAAACATTATCAGAATTCGGAATTTACTTTGATACTGGGGTTCCTGAAAAAGCTGGTTCTATCGTTAATGTTTACGGTATATATTTAGTTGATGTGATAAACGAGGTAAATGCAACGAACTTGATTGACTTTTCATCAATCACTGTTGAAGAAGATAATGTTGTTAATGACGATGCTATTTTAAGTAATGGCGTTTTAGTTAGAAATATATATTATTCCAATAAGGTAATTGATGGGTACTGGCAAAAAATTGAATAGTTAGATATGATACAAAGGGTGTCAGTTATTATAACTGACACCTTTTATTTTGGGTATAATCATTAGAAGGTTATTGGATGTAGTGGTGTAATAAATAAAGAAAAGAACACAGTCCTACATTAGACCACAGAATATTTTATATACCTTCAAAAATTAGATATGGTGAATTGGATTATATTGAACTCACACCTACAACAGCACATAGTAATAATTATGGAACCGAATATATTTATGTGGTTGTAAATTGTGATAAAACGATTGATGTCGGAGACTCACTTTCATTAACTTATACTTATAATTTACGGGATTTCATACTTCCTCCAAATCCAGTACCCGTACCAATGAGTACTACTATTGATTGGTCAACCATCGATACAAGTCAAGCGGGGTATTACTTACTAGAAGGTGTCGGTAGAGATAAGTTTGGTATATATGAACTCCATTTTGGTATTGTGATTACCGTAGGGACACCGTCTGGTGGTCCAAACACACCAGAAGCATATGTACCTTACGTTTACGATGATGAGTGGTTGGATCAACTAGAAAGTTATACGGTTGTAAAAGAAGGTTTGACAAAGAATAGTACAATTGTATATGACAATCAGAGAAATCCAACATCAATTACAGACTTCCAATATAAAGATGACATATCCAGCGCAGCAGCAATTCTTTCCTGGTCAGGCAAAGAATTAACAAGCATTTATATTCCTTTAGATCAGGGCGACAGTGTTACGATTGGATATCGGTATAATGATCAGGGATATCGGACAAGAAAGACCATCACCGAAGATATTGATTCACAAGTAACAGTTGAAACCATTCGATATGAGTTAATTGATGATAAGGTCATCTATGAAACAAATGGTACCTATGGTATACTTTTTACATATGATTATGATGGTACACTGATTAGTTTTAACTATGATGATGACATCACAGATCAAACCAATGGTGATGAAT